>CAXHZK010000001.1:0-329012 GCA_964021915.1 uncultured Roseobacteraceae bacterium
GAACCTCAATGAGGTTCGGCATTTCAAGAACTTCACGGATTTTTCCGTAGTACTTACGCAGGCGTTTCTGACCGAGGAAGGACTGAGCCATGTGTAATGTCACCTTATATTTGTCTATCCGAATGTTGATCCGCCCGGGCCGCGGAGCAACACCCATTTGACAGGGGGTTTCATGTCTATTCGTGGCAACCGTCCCACCGGTGCCTCCCGACATTTGAAACCTACCCAAGACGGGTGTTTCGCAAAACACCCTTCTAAGACAGGTTTGGCTGGGCGCACATTTTGCGCACCCAGCCGAATTGTTTGGGCCGTTCTAGCCCGAAACTGAGATGGCTTAGGCCAGCTCAACCTCTGCGCCAGCTGCTTCCAGCTTAGCTTTGACTTCTTCAGCTTCTGCTTTCGCAACGCCTTCTTTGATCTTGCCACCAGCTTCAACGAGGTCTTTTGCTTCTTTCAGGCCAAGACCTGTGATGCCGCGGACTTCTTTGATGACGTTGATTTTAGATGCGCCAGCATTCTTGAGAACGACGTCGAACTCAGTCTTTTCAGCTTCAGCTTCGCCGCCAGCCGCTGGGCCAGCCATCATAACAGCGCCACCGGCTGCTGGTTCGATGCCATACTCGTCTTTGAGGATGGTTTTCAGTTCTTGTGCTTCGAGAAGTGTCAGACCAACAATCTCTTCTGCCATTTTCTTCAGATCAGCCATTTGCTTTTCCATTTCTAAATTTTGTGTTCCAACGTGAGGTATTCACCGCCACGAAAGTATTTCAGGTTGCTTATGCAGCTTTCTCTTCAATCGTTGAGAGAACGCTCGCGATGTTAGAAGCAGGCGCGCCAATGGCCCCAGCGATGTTCGAAGCAGGTGCACCGATACAACCAACGATAGAAGCAATAAGCTCCTCGCGTGATGGCATCGCGGCAACGGCTTTCACACCAGCTACGTCCAGTGCTGAATCACCCATTGCACCACCAAGAATAACGAGCTTGTCGTTAGTCTTAGCATATGCATCGACGACCTTCGCAGCTGCGACAGGGTCCTCGGAATAGGCGAGCACGGTCATGCCGTCGAGGTATTCTGCGATGCTTGCGCATGGCTTACCCTCTAGGGCGATCTTGGCGAGCTTGTTCTTGGCAACGCGCACGGACCCACCTACTTCACGCATTTGCGCGCGCAGGTCCTGCATTTCGGCAACTGTCATACCTTCGTAGTGACTTACTACGACGACGCCAGAGCTTTCAAAGACTTGGCCGAGTTCATCGACCAGCTGTTCTTTTTGTGCTCTATCCACAGTGTTACTCCAAGTTTGGGGATCTCTCCCCGGCTCAATTTTGCCCCCGATATTCTGGGGGCGTTCGGGTCCAATTTCAGGGTCCCGAGGCCAAATCGCCCGAAGGTCGAAACCTTGCGGAAATCTTTTCTCGTTTCCCATCTCAGGAAGGAATTATTCTCAGCAGATGCTGAGAACCCTCCGTCTCGGACAGAACTGGATCGATATTTTGACCCAGCTAAACGGCGCCCCGAAGGGCACCGAATTCTATTAGGCGTTGCCAGTCGCGCTATCGATAGCGACAGAAACACCAGGGCCCATTGTTGAAGAGACCGAAATCTTCTTCATGTATGTGCCTTTTGCGCCTGTTGGCTTTGCTTTGCCAACGGCTTCAACAAATGCCAGCATGTTTTCTTCAAGCTGCTTAGCAGTGAAAGATGCTTTGCCGATGCCTGCGTGCACAACGCCAGCTTTTTCAGCTTTGAACTGAACCTGACCGCCCTTAGCAGCTTCCACAGCTGCTTTGACGTCCATAGTCACTGTGCCAACACGTGGGTTTGGCATCAGGTTGCGTGGGCCCAGAACCTTACCAAGGCGACCAACAACGGCCATCATGTCTGGTGTCGCGATGCAACGATCAAAATCGATTGTGCCGCCCTGAACTGTTTCCATCAGGTCTTCTGCACCGACGATGTCTGCGCCAGCTGCTTTTGCTTCGTCGGCTTTTTCGCCGCGTGCAAATACAGCAACACGAACAGTTTTGCCTGTGCCGTTTGGCAGATCAACCGTGCCGCGGACCATCTGGTCTGCGTGGCGCGGGTCAACACCAAGGTGCATTGCGATTTCAACAGTTTCGTCGAACTTGGCTGTTGCGTTGGCTTTTACCAACTCAGCAGCTTCAGCAACGTTTACGTTCATTTTGCCTGCGAATGCTTCGCGGGCCGCAGTTGTGCGCTTACCAAATTTTGCCATCTTACTTCACCTCGATGCCCATGGAGCGAGCAGAGCCCGCGATGATCAGCATAGCGCCTTCGATGGACGTCGCGTTGAGGTCCTTCATCTTGGCTTCGGCGATTTCACGCACCTGCTTGCTTGTGATCGAACCAGCAACTGTTTTGCCTGGTGCATTTGAACCAGATTTCAGTTTCGCTGCTTTCTTGATGTAATAAGACGCAGGTGGCGTCTTGATTTCCATCGAGAATGATTTGTCAGCGTAATATGTAATCACGGTTGGGCACGGCGCGCCGTTTTCCATTTCCTGTGTCTTGGCGTTGAACGCCTTACAGAATTCCATGATGTTGATACCGCGTTGACCCAATGCTGGGCCTACGGGTGGGGATGGGTTTGCTGCACCTGCAGGAACCTGCAGTTTCAGTTGACCAACAACTTTCTTAGCCATGATGGCTTCCTCTCGTTTCAGCGATGGGCGGCGCCCATCCTACAAATGCCCAAATGGGCGGGTTTGCCGTGGTTCGGGCTTTCGCCCTCCCACGTCTGCACCTGTTGTTACGATTGCTTCGTAACTTGGGTGAATTCCAATTCGACCGGAGTCGCACGACCAAAGATAGAAACAGTCACCTTGAGGCGCTGGTTTTCTTCGTCGACTTCTTCGACCATGCCATCGAAATCCTCGAACGGACCTTCGTTGACTTTAACTTTCTCGCCGATCTCGTAGTTGATCAGTGTGCGCGGCGCTTCTGCGCCCTCTTCAACACGACCAAGGATCGCCGTCACTTCAGCGTCACGCATCGGCATCGGGCGGCCTTGTGGGCCCAAGAAGCCTGTAACGCGGTTGATCGAGTTCACCAGATGGTAAGACTCGTCTGACATTTCCATGTGGATCAGAACATAACCGGGCATAAAGCGGCGCTCGGCGGTCACTTTCTTGTTGCGGCGCACCTCGATTACTTCTTCGGTAGGCACCAGCACTTCATCAATTGCGTCCGCAAGACCTTGCTCTTCCGCCTTCTGGCGAATGGTCTCTGCGATCTTTTTCTCGAAGTTTGAGAGAACGCTTACTGAATACCAACGTTTCGCCATTTGCTTCGACACCTCGCAGCGCAGACCCTTTGGGTCGCTTAATTTCAATCAATTCAAACGGTTAACCCGTTCTAACCCGAAAATAAAAAGCGGCGCGCAACTCGATTCGCCGCACGCCTTTCCCAGATTTCAGTGGCTATTACCGCCGATTCCCAATGTTTTCAAGTGGGTAAGGCAGAAAACCCTAAGGCCAATTAGGATCCAAATGACCGCAGCACAGCCTCAAGACCAGAGCGGAATCCCCAATCAACCAGCGAAAAGAAAATCGCAGTGATTGTAGCCATGATAAACACCATGACCGTTGTCAGCACGACTTCACGACGTGTTGGCCAAATAACCTTGGATACTTCGGCACGGACCTCTTGCGCAAATTTGACGGGATTCGTCATCAGGCATTCCTTTTCTTACAACATCGCGGACATATTGGGTTCGAATGCGGAATTCAAGGCTGCAAAATACGCACACCCGACAACCGCCGAATTTGAGCCACCTGAGAATCAAAATCCGCACGAGCAGCCACGTGCTCCTCCTCCGATAACGGGCGAAACGGTTTGAACTTTTCGCCCGCCGGATATGTCTCACGCGCCCGCTTTACAACGTCGCGAAAATCGTCCGCTCCTTCATATTCCAAAACCTCCGAAACAGCTTTGTGAGATAGGCCGCGGTGGGCCCGCCCTTTGGCAGGCAAAACACCGCCTGGGCTACCTGTCATAAGTGCCATAATTTGATGGAATAGCGGTTTGTAATCACCATATCGCCAGACAGTGATTGAACCCACTCCGGGCGTGGCCCTGACCCTCGCGATGAGCCCTGGCCAGTATACGCCATTTACGGGGTTGGCCTTGATATAATCTGCAAAGCTTACCTTGGAGCCCCCCATGAGTGCCTGACTATAGCCGGAAACCAAAAAGTTTGTAGGATTTCGTATACCCACAAATACCTCGATCGGACCGCAACCGACGGCCGCTGCAAGTGCCTGAACACGTTGTGCTGTATGGGGATAAAGCGGCATCGGCATCGTCAAACCGCCATGGTTCAAAGTGCCAATGAAATTTTCGTCGCTTAAAACAAGCCGGTGGCCACCCGCGAACATATGCTCTAGCTGAGCCGCTCGTTCTCGGGTCGGTTTTGGTGTGTGGTTTTCGACTTTTAGATTAAGCAAATCAACAAGCGAATTGTTTTCCTTGCGGAGGATTTTGGGGCCGAAAAATCGAACTCCCTTGGCGGTAAGGCGTTCTTCGCTTGCCTCCAGCGACATCTGCATATGGGTTGTCGCCGTTTTATGCGCCCCAATGTGGATCGCCACGCTTCTGCCAGTGTTGGACATTGTCGGGCCGTTCTGCGTCATCAGGCTGGTAAATCCTCGCATGGCATTTGGTCTTGGCAGGGGCGTGGAGGCTCGAACTCCAGACCTACGGTTTTGGAGACCGTCGCTCTACCAACTGAGCTACACCCCTAAGACCGAGTGTCGGGGTATCCCGAAGTGAAAAAAGGTTCAAGAGGGTTTCAACATAGGGCTTGTTATTAAGTCATGAAATGAACAAATAATGTAAAAAGTCGACTTTGGATTCATAATGTCACAGCTACGCCAGCGCCTCGAACATTCTCGCTTTCTTGCCAATGTGCTGGCCGCCCTCGCCAGAGGTTATATTTCCCTCTGCATGCGCACCACTCGATGGCAGATTGAGGGCAGTGACGAGCTAAGCGCGGCCCTCAAGAACGGTCCTGTAATGTATGTCATGTGGCACGAACGGTCGCTACTAGCAGCCCCGCAGTGGCCTTTAAAAGATGGTCAGCTTTCAACTTTATATGCGTCATCGCCTATCGGGCGCGTATCGGGCGCATTGCAACGCCAATGCGGGCTATTGCCGATGGAGATGTCGGACACAACCAGCAACATCGTAGCATCTCGTGCGATTTTGCGTCGGTATAGAGAGGGTGTCAGCATCGGTCTGACAGGTGACGGGCCACTTGGCCCTGCGCGTCAGATGAAAGACGCACCTCTTGAATGGGCTCGCAGGGGGCCCATGCCCGTTTGGGGCTATGCCTTTGCGACCGCAAAGCACAAACAGCTTGGTTCGTGGGATACCATGCGCGTTCCCTTACCATTCACACGTGGTGCAATCGTTTTCGCACCATTCGAGCATCCGATGACACGCAGGCCAACACCAGAAGAAATTGACCAAACCCGCGACGCAATGGCTGCTTTTTTGGACCAAGTGACTGAACGGGCCGATACTATCGTTTCCTTGAACAGCAAGCTTGCTGGCCGTTGATTTTCAAAGGTCATGCCCGCGCTGCTGCTCACGAACGGATAACGGTCCAATAGGTCAATCAGAGGATCAACGACAACGCTTTGAATGCTTTAGTGAAGGGCTTTTGCGGTCGAGCATGCATGCAGATCACCCCGCACCACACCTCAGCGTTGGGCGCGCGTCTGCCCGCGGGATGGCGCGGCAACTATGGTGCAATGGTGCTTAATGGCGGCCAAGCACATTGCCTGTGCGTTCTGCGCGTGACCTACCAAAGCGCCAGCCTGTCGGGTCGGGCAGACGCTCGTCCGGCGCAGTAGAGCTGCTTTACTCCGGGCGGGGTGTGAGGGCCAGTCGCTTCGCCAGCTTCGTATGAGAAATAATAAAAGGCCGCCGCATTTCTGCGACGGCCTTCATAATTCTAGCACCTAGATTGGCACGGTGTGGGACAGTCTCGGTGATTGCGGGCAATCACCTGTCGCGTCGCACCGTTCCAAGATCGTCGATTACTCGACGATTTTGGACACAACGCCAGCGCCAACAGTCCGGCCGCCTTCGCGGATCGCGAAGCGGAGGCCGTCTTCCATGGCGATTGGGGCGATCAGTTCAACGTTGAACTTCAGGTTGTCGCCCGGCATGACCATTTCTGTGCCCTCAGGAAGAACAACTGTGCCTGTCACGTCAGTTGTACGGAAGTAGAACTGTGGACGGTAGTTGGCAAAGAACGGTGTGTGACGACCGCCTTCTTCTTTGGTCAGAATATAGGCTTCTGCTTCGAACTTTGTGTGTGGGTTCACAGAACCTGGCTTACAAAGAACCTGACCACGCTCAACTGCTTCACGGTCGATACCGCGCAACAGGGCGCCCACGTTGTCGCCTGCTTCACCGCGGTCAAGCAGCTTGCGGAACATTTCAACACCAGTACATGTTGTCTTCTGTGTGTCACGGATACCAACGATGGAAATCTCTTCACCAACGTTCAGAACACCACGCTCAATACGACCAGTCACAACAGTACCACGGCCAGAGATCGAGAATACGTCCTCGATTGGCATCAGGAACGGCAGGTCAACCGCACGTGCAGGTGTCGGGATGTATGTGTCCACTGCTTCCATCAGCTTCTTGATAGAATCTTCGCCGATCGCGTTGTCACGGCCTTCCATGGCTGCAAGCGCAGAACCAGGGATCACAGGAATGTCGTCGCCTGGGTACTCGTAAGAGGACAGCAGTTCACGGATTTCCATTTCAACCAGTTCGAGCAGCTCGTCATCGTCAACCTGATCAACTTTGTTCATGTAAACAACCATGTACGGGATGCCAACCTGACGGCCGAGCAGGATGTGCTCGCGTGTCTGTGGCATTGGGCCGTCAGCTGCGTTCACAACCAAGATCGCGCCGTCCATCTGCGCCGCACCAGTGATCATGTTCTTGACGTAGTCAGCGTGACCTGGGCAGTCAACGTGCGCGTAGTGGCGTGTTTCTGTTTCATACTCAACGTGAGCAGTAGAAATCGTGATACCACGTGCTTTTTCTTCTGGCGCGCCGTCAATCTGGTCATACGCCTGGAAATCACCAAAATACTTTGTGATCGCCGCTGTCAGGGTCGTCTTACCGTGGTCAACGTGGCCAATTGTGCCGATGTTAACGTGGGGTTTATTACGTTCAAACTTTGCCTTAGCCATTTTGCTAGCGCCTTTAATTTTGAGAGGCCAAAATCGGCCTGTTGCAACATCGCGGGCGATGTATTCGGGATTGGAGAGAAAATCAAGAGAATACTGACGTCGCCATCGCACCGTTCACGGATTGCACGCGGCTAATTCAGCCCAAAGCCGCGCGTGGCCCTCGATCTACGCTATTGAATACCATTCGCACGCTGCAATTCACGAATGTAGGCAATAATATATGTCACGTCTGCACGCCCGACACCATCAACGGCTGGCATGTCACCAAATGGCCAGTGATGGCTACGAACCCCCAAGGCGACGGCGCGTTGAAACGATTCGTCGCCGTGGTGGCTTGGCTCATAAATCTTGTGGATTAGTGGCGGTGCGACGCCATCTTGGCCGGCCGCATTCACGGCATGACAGGCGGCGCAATTCGCCTCGAAGGCACGTTTCCCGATTGCTGCATTGTCTGACAGTTGATCAGGCACGATCACCGACGCCAACGCCCCTGCTGCCACAGCCGCATTTGGCTGATCTGACGGAGTAGCGCTGTTATCCTGCGTGATCCAAAAACCACCCAGCGCCACCACGACAGCAGCAACAAAAATGCCTAATTTATTCATTTCGATTCCAGTTTGATACCATTCCCAGCAGGGTTACGGCCTCCACCAACTGGAAGGTCAACACTCAATCAGGGGATCAGGTGAACTTGTTGTTCTTGGGGAAACCATAGGGTGGACGTTTCCCCATAGAGCCGCGCGCGGCCTTCCACTCGGACATATCTGTTTCGGTCCGTGTTTTGCCGCCACCCATGGGCCATGAAAGGCCGTCTGCGATCGGGAATGTTGTGGCGTCCGACAAACCACCGTCAAGTTCCAGCATGCCTTGGCGGCTCGTGGCTTTTTTATATTTCTGCAAACGCACGCCTTTGCCACGCGCCATTTCGGGCAGGTCATCGAGAGAAAAGACCAAAAGCTTGGCATTTTCGGACACTACCGCGAGGTGGTCCCCGTTCACGCGGTGGCAAATTTTAGCAATGGTATCCTTGACGTTAAGCACTTGTTTACCTGTGCGGGTTTGGGCGATGACGTCATCCTCTGGCACGACAAAGCCGTTCCCTTCGGCAGAGGCGACAAGCAGGCGCATTCCTGCCTGATGCACAAACATCGACAGGATTTGCGCCTCATTCGGCAAATCAACCATCAGGCGCAGGGGTTCACCCATACCGCGCCCACCGGGCAGGTTGCTGGCGGCGAGTGTATAGAAGCGGCCATTGTCACCAAATACAAGAATGCGGTCGGTGGTATGGGCATGGAAGATGAAAGCAGGGCCGTCACCGTCCTTGAACTTAAGCTCACGGTTTAGATCGGCGTGGCCGTTTAGCGCACGTATCCAGCCCATTTTAGAGCAAACGACAGTGATCGGCTCTTTCTCAATCATTGCCTCGAGCGGCACGTCGATGACTTCGGCGGCCTCGGCGAATTGGGTGCGACGTTCGCCACCTTTTGCGCTGCGGCCAAATTGCTTGCGGGTCTCGCGCAGTTGTTCAGCAATGCGGGTCCACTGCAAATCGTCGCTTTCGAGAAGATCCTCAAGATCAGCGCGCTCTAGCATCAAGGCGTCGCGTTCTTTGATCAGCTCGATCTCTTCCAAACGGCGCAGGGACCGCAGGCGCATATTGAGGATCGCCTCAGCCTGCACCTCGGACAATGACACTTCGGGATCAGCGCCGGGTTTGATCGGAGAAATGTAATCCGTCTCGGACGTGGCGCGAGCGTGATCCTGCGACCATTCTTCGATCATCAAGGCGCGTTTGGGTTCGTCATCGTAGCGGATGATGTCGATCACACGGTCAAGGTTCAGGAAGGCAATGATAAAGCCTTCGAGCACCTCAAGGCGGTGGTCGATTTTGTCCATCCGGTGCTGGCTACGGCGGATCAGAACGTCGCGGCGATGATCAAGGAAGGCGCGCAGCACTTCTTTGACGCTACATACCTTCGGTGTCAGCCCGTCGATCAACACGTTCATGTTGAGGCTAAACCGCGTTTCCAGATCGGAATTGCGGAACAGCATGCCCATCATCATTTCAGGATCGACAGTTTTCGCACGTGGCTCAAGGACGACGCGGATGTCTTCGGCAGACTCGTCTCGCACATCAGCGAGCAGAGGCACTTTTTTGGTTTGGATCACCTCGGCCAGTTTTTCGATCAGCTTGGATTTTTGCACCTGATACGGGATTTCGGTGATCACGACCTGCCATTGACCACGTCCAAGATCTTCGACGTCCCACTTCGCACGTAGGCGGATAGAGCCACGACCAGTGCGGTAAGCCTCGGCAATATTTTCGCGCGGCTCTACAATCACGCCACCGGTCGGGAAATCGGGGCCCGGGATGTACTCAAGAAGGGTTTCGTCGCGCACATTTGGTGCCTTGATCATGTGCAGGCAGGCGTCGATCAATTCGTGCAAGTTGTGCGGCGGGATATTCGTGGCCATACCAACGGCGATACCGGTAGACCCATTTGCCAACAGGTTCGGGAATGCGGCGGGGAACACGACGGGCTCTTCGAGAGTGCCATCATAGTTCGGGCGATAATCAACCGCGTTTTCGGTCAGCCCTTCCATCAATGCCTCGGCGGCGGCGGTCATCCGTGCCTCTGTATATCGTGACGCAGCAGGGTTATCGCCGTCGATGTTGCCAAAGTTCCCTTGGCCGTGGACCAATGGATAGCGGACGTTGAAATCTTGGGCCAAACGCGCCATCGCGTCATAAATCGCGGCGTCACCGTGGGGGTGATAGTTACCCATCACATCACCAGAGATTTTAGCCGATTTACGGAAACCGCCATTGCTAGCCAGTTTTAACTCGCGCATCGCATATAGGATACGGCGGTGCACGGGTTTCAACCCGTCGCGCGCATCAGGCAAAGCGCGGTTCATAATCGTTGACAACGCATAGGTTAAATACCGCTCGCCAATCGCGCGGCGCAGCGGTTCAACCATTTCAATGGAACCAGAGGTGGTATCAAAAATATCGTCAGTCATTAGATGTTGTGTAGCCCTGCGCCCCTGTGTCGTAAAGATGTCATAATGGGGAACTGGCGAAAGTTTTCCCCTGCTTGAGCGTCGCGCCTCTCCTTATAGAGTGGTTTCGAAGATGAAACGATTCTGGACCAAAGAGGGAGGCCGCCATGAACAAGTTTATTGCCCTATCCTTTTTGATATTGGGCCTGTCGTTTTATGAGCTGTCAGGCGGCAGTGATTTTGAGCCCGAGGTCAGAGCCATCAAGCAAGCTCCGGTCATTGAAACGGCACTCGAAGAGCAAGAACCTGACACGCCACAGATCGCAGAAACGGCGCTGGCCGAGTTGCCAAGACTAATCCCAGTGCCCCTTTTGGATGTGACCGTTGAAGACATAGAACCCGATCCCGTCGTTGAAGAGATTGTCGAAGTCATCGTCGAAGCCGAAGTTGAGCCTGTTGTAGAAGCCGATATGCGGCTGGTATCTGGCAGTCGGGTAAACATGCGCGCAGGCCCGGGCACCGATTACAACGTGCTGGATACCCTCGTTCAGGGAGCCGAGGTCGAAGTCCTTAGAGTGGACGAAAATGGCTGGGCAATGCTGCGCGTTGAAACCACCGGCGCTATCGGCTGGATGGGTGAAGGATTCTTGTCGGAACGCTAGGTCTTGCAAGCAATCACAATGCACGGCAAACGGATCAAATGAAAAAACAAACAATACTTATTACCGGCGCTTCCTCTGGTCTTGGACTTGATGCCGCGCACGGGTTTCGCGACGCAGGCTGGCGCGTATTTGCTAGCTGCCGCAAGCAAGTGGACTGTGATCGGCTCAAGGCGATGGGCTTTGACAGCCCCTTGATCGACCACGCCGATGCAGCAAGCGTCGAAGCCGGTTTCGCCGAGGTCATCGCGGCGACGGGTGGCACGTTAGATGTGCTCTATAACAATGGTGCATTCATGAGCCCTGGCGCGGTTGAGGATTTGCCACGCGCGGGCTTAGAAGCGATTTTCCAAACCAACCTGTTCGGCGTGCATCAGCTAACCACATTGGCAGTGCCGATCATGCGCAAGCAAGGCCATGGCAGGATTATCAACTGCTCATCGGTTCTGGGGCTGATCGGGATGAAATTCCGTGGTGCCTATGTCGCCACGAAATTCGCTATGGAAGGGCTTACGGATGTCATGCGGATCGAGCTGGCCGATACAGGCATCAAGATGATCCTGATTGAACCGGGCCCAGTGACCAGCAAAATTCGTGAAAACGCGATCCCACATTTTGAAAAGTGGATTGATTGGGAAAATTCGGCACAGCACGAAATTTACGCCGTTTTGCGCCCCCGTCTATATGAGGATCATGGCAAGGATACATTTGAATTGCCTGCGTCCGCAGTGACAAAAAAGCTGCTCCATGCGGCAACATCCAAGCGCCCAAAGCCGCGCTATTATGTCACGACGCCGACCTATTTGATGGGGTTTCTCAAGCGGATACTGTCCACGCGGGCCTTGGACGCGATCTGTAAACGGGTTTAAGCCCCTTTTCATCGGCTCAATGGCTGCTACATCAAAGCGTGAATAACAAAGGAACACGAAATGGCTTCTGATCCGCTTTTTATACTTGTCGCCGTAGCATGCTTGATTGTGCTTGGTATCTTGATGTTTGGCGTCGGCACATTTGGCAAAGGTGGCGAGTTTAATCGCAAGCATGCCAATCGGATCATGCGCTGGCGCATCGGTGCCCAAGCCGTCGCTGTCGCGCTTATTCTGCTTTATGTTTACCTGCGCAAAGGAGGCTGACCAATGGTTGTGCTGAACAAAATCTATACGAAAACAGGCGATAGCGGTGAGACTGCGCTGGGTAACGGCAGCCGCGTTGCGAAACATTCCATGCGTGTAAACGCCTACGGGACAGTTGATGAAACCAACGCCACGGTTGGCCTTGCTCGGTTACACGCAAGTGGTGAGATTGATGATCAACTGGCGATGATCCAAAATGACCTCTTCGATCTGGGTGCTGACCTGTGCCGCCCAGACATGGAAATGGATGCGGATGCCGAATATCCGCCGCTCCGCATGGCCGACACACAAGTTGCGCGCCTTGAGACCGAAATTGACGCGATGACAAGATCTGTTGAACCATTGCGCAGCTTTATCCTGCCGGGTGGCTCGGCGCTCGCGGCTCACCTTCATTTGTGCCGAACAGTTTCGCGCAGGGCCGAACGGTTGTCCGTCGAATTGGCCTCAACGGAATCGGTCAATCCTGCGGCTGTGAAATACCTCAACCGCTTGTCAGACTGGTTTTTCCAAGCGTCGCGCATTGCAAACGATAACGGCAAAGATGATGTGCTGTGGGTGCCTGGCGCGAACCGGTAATATTTTCCTGCCCGCAGGATCGCGCCATATCTAATGCATTTGGCCACACTACGTGGCGTCTGCAGCCCTCTCTGCGTCGATTTTACACTGTTTTCTATGCGCGGGTCAGGCTAACAAATGTCTTGAGATTAATTACGCTTAGATTCTAACAGGAGAAAATCGCGATGAAGGTCCTCGTACCCGTCAAACGCGTGATCGATTATAACGTAAAAGTGCGCGTCAAAGCGGACGGTTCCGGTGTCGATCTTGCAAACGTAAAAATGTCGATGAACCCATTCGACGAAATCGCTGTCGAAGAGGCGATCCGCCTGCGCGAAGCAGGCAAAGCCGACGAGGTAATCGCGGTATCCATCGGTGTGAAGCAATCCCAAGAAACGCTGCGCACTGCGCTGGCGATGGGCGCTGATCGCGCGATCCTCGTGGTTGCAGCTGACGATGTGCACAACGACATTGAGCCACTGGCCGTTGCTAAAATTCTCAAGGCGATTGTTGACGAAGAGCAGCCGGGCCTTGTGCTTTGTGGTAAGCAAGCCATCGACAATGACATGAACGCCACGGGCCAGATGTTGTCCGCACTTCTCGGTTGGTCACAGGCGACATTCGCATCCGAACTGGACGTGGACGGCGATAGCGCCACAGTCACCCGCGAAGTTGACGGCGGCCTGCAAACGATCAAGGTGAAAATGCCGACAATCGTGACGGTTGACCTGCGTTTGAACGAGCCGCGTTATGCGTCGCTTCCAAACATCATGAAGGCCAAGAAAAAGCCGATGGATGAAAAGACACCTGCCGATTACGGCGTTGATGTCACGCCACGTCTGACGGTTGTCACGACCACCGAACCCGAGGCACGCGCCGCTGGTATCATTGTTGGTTCTGTTGATGAACTTGTTGAAAAACTCAAAGAAGCGGGGGCTGTATAATGGCTGTTCTTCTGATTGCTGATGTAAACGCTGGCGAATTGTCAGTGGACGCGACGGCCAAGGCTGTTGCGGCTGCGGGCGCGCTGGGCGATGTAACTGTTTTATGTGTTGGTGCCAATTCCAAGGGCGCCGCAGATGAAGCTGCGAAAATCGACGGCGTTGCGAAAGTGCTATGCGCCGAAGACGACGTTTTGGGCCACCAGATGGCTGAACCTGCGGCTGATTTGATTGTTTCGCTTGCTGGCGACTACAGCCACATCGCGGCACCGGGCACAACGGACGCGAAAAACATCATGCCACGCGTGGCAGCATTGCTCGACGCTCAGGTGATTTCCGAAGTGACGGCCATCGTTGATGCCGACACATTCGAGCGCCCGATCTATGCAGGTAACGCGATCCAGACTGTGAAATCTGGCGATGCGACCAAGGTCATGACAATCCGTACAGCTGGCTTTGATGCCGCTGGCATGGGTGGGTCTGCATCTGTTGAAATGGTTGGCGCGCCTGCTGATGGCGGTCTTTCGTCATGGGTTGAGGACAAAGTTGCAGCATCTGACCGCCCTGAACTGACATCTGCGGGTGTTGTTGTTTCTGGTGGTCGCGGTGTTGGCTCTGAGGATGACTTCAAACTGATCGAAGGTCTGGCTGATAAGCTGAACGCGGCTGTTGGCGCATCACGTGCTGCGGTTGATTCAGGTTACGCACCAAACGACTGGCAGGTTGGTCAGACAGGTAAGGTGGTTGCACCTGATCTTTACGTTGCTGTCGGTATTTCCGGTGCAATCCAGCACCTTGCTGGAATGAAAGACTCTAAGATTATCGTTGCGATCAACAAAGACGAAGAAGCACCAATTTTCCAAGTTGCTGATTTTGGTCTGGTTGCCGATTTGTTTGACGCGGTGCCAGAGCTGACAAGCAAGCTCTAATCGACGTAAATATGAATATAGGGGCCTGCCGCTACAGCGGCGGGCCTTTTTTGTTTAGAAAAAAGATCTTAGTTCGGGGACCAAAGCCTGCGACACTTCATGATGACTAGCCACGCTCAACATTTCGGAAGCTGCATGCGATTGCGAAAACGTAAAATGCATTCCTTGTGTTCCCTGATTGGTTGCAAATTCAGACGGAACAACGCTGATCACACGTTTTGTCAGTGGGCCTAGGCGCTCAATCATTTGCTTTGTTATGAACAGCGGATCGCACTGAAGCGGTTGGTCTCGGAGCTGCCAAGGTCTGTCTGACATATTCGTCCTGGCGAACCAGAGCACCACGTTATTGGGTCCGATATATGTTAACATACTTCGCATTCTTGCCTCCCAAGCTTCTCTCAGCTCTGCAACCACGATATCGAATCGGTCGGGCGAAAGTTCATACAGCTCGCTCAACATATGGCGCGTAAACGAAAACTTCGAAAAATCGACTTCGTTATAGATTGCCTTGAGAACAGATGATGCTCCCAAAAATCTATCGTTGCGTCTTGGATGGACCGAATAGAAGCGGTTGGATAAGAAATTTGCGCCCATGACTTGCACCACTGTCGCTTTTGCTTCGCGACAAAATGACATCAGTTCCGGGTCATTTACATAGGCATCGACGCCGCCATTGATGCAACCGAAATTGACACACGTTGCTCGGAGACTGTCCTCAACTAAATTTGGAAAGGGCCTGATAATAAATTTGCCGTATGTTTCCGTCCCGCCAATAAACGCTACATAAGGTTCAGATAGCTTTCTCTTTGGGCCGCGGAACAACACTTTAGATTTGCCGTAGCTGCATGGCGAATATCTCAGGCTTTCGCTAAATAGATCATGTTTCATTTCTTCACCTTTCATATTCCACTGCTCAATTTTGCACGGAGAGATTTCTGAAAGGCTAAAGGGACTGTTTGAATAGATATTTAGGTAACTGCCTGCCTTGATGCACCCAAGGGTTGGAGACTATGATGGGCCAACCATGCAGGAGCAAGTCATGACAATCCAACGGATCGGCGTAATTGGCGCGGGGCAAATGGGCAACGGCATCGCACATGTCTGCGCCCTTGCCGGATATGAAGTGATGCTCAACGACATCAATGGCGATGCTTTGGACAAAGCGGTTTCCATCATCACACGCAATATGGACCGTCAAGTTTCCAAAGGTGCTGTGAGTGATGCGGAGCAGAAAGAGGCGCTGGGGCGAATTATCACGACGCAAAAGATTGCCGATCTTGGACCAACTGATCTGGTGATTGAGGCGGCGACCGAGAATGAGAAGGTAAAGGAGGCTATTTTCGATGGCCTGCAACCGCATCTAAGCGCTGATACGATCCTAACCTCGAACACATCTTCGATTTCCATCACAAGGCTTGCGTCGCGCACGGATAGGCCAGAGCGGTTTATGGGTTTTCACTTTATGAACCCCGTCCCTATCATGCAGCTTGTCGAGCTGATCCGCGGGATCGCCACGGATGCTGCGACATTCGCCGCATGCGAGGGCGTGGTAGCCAAGTTGGGCAAAACATCCACATCATCAGAGGATTTCCCTGCGTTCATCGTGAACCGGATACTTATGCCGATGATCAATGAGGCGGTTTACACTCTTTATGAGGGTGTCGGGTCCGTCAGGTCGATTGATACGTCGCTCAAGCTGGGGGCCAATCATCCAATGGGTCCGCTCGAGTTGGCAGATTTCATCGGGTTGGATACCTGTTTGGCGATTATGAACGTTTTGCACGATGGGCTGGCCGATACCAAATACCGCCCCTGCCCGCTGTTGACCAAATACGTAGAAGCAGGCTGGCTCGGCCGTAAGACAAAACGCGGTTTCTATGATTACCGTGGTGAGACTCCGGTCCCTACGCGGTAGCGTCAGATACCTTCGTCAAATTTATCAGCGATCAGCGCCTCAATCGCATCAGACAGTGCCTCTGACTGCGGCCCGGTTGTTTCGACCTCAATCGTTGTCCCGATAGATGCGGCCAACATTAAGAGGCCCATGATACTATCACCGCTGGCATCCATTCCGTCCTTGCGCACAGTTGCGTTTGCATCAAACTGTTCGACAACAGCAGATAGCTTGGCAGAGGCGCGCGCATGCAGACCTTTGACGTTCAAGATTTCATGTTGGCGGATTACTGACGTTGTCATGGTTGCCCTACGCTGTGGCTATTGATGTATTTATGAGCGGCCTCAATCGACGCATCGACAGCGTCCTGAACAGCCATGTGCCGCGATTTGGCCAGCTTAATCAGCATTGGTAAATTCGCACCGTAAAGGATGCGCCTGTTTTCCGGACTGCATGCCCGCAGCGAAAGGTTTGAAGGAGAACCGCCGAACATATCCGTCACGATGACGACGCCGGTGCCATCATCAACGGAATCAGCTGCATCACAAATCTCATCCTGTTTGATCGCGCGATCATCCTCTGCGCCGATGGTGATTGAAATCATCCCAGCCTGCTGGCCGACAACATGTTCGACGGCCGCATGATATTCTGCAGCCAGCCCCCCATGTGCAACAATTACAATTCCAATCAAAGGTCGCGTCCCCTATCCGACATCGCACTATTGGCCATCACGCCGATCCATTTCCCGATGTCGTTTATTCACCTGCCAGCCGTCTTTCGCAAGGGCCGCAGTGAGGTGTTCGGCAATTGCCACGGATCGATGTTGCCCACCTGTGCACCCAAAGCCAATAGAAAGGTGGGATTTCCCCTCCTCCTTGCTCGCAGGAAGCATAAGTTCTGCTATCGCTTTGACGTTCTTAAAAAACTGCTCGAACCGTTCATCGGCAAAAACATATTCGGCAACAGCCTCGTCGCGCCCGTCTAAGGCGCGCAGTGCATCGTCCCAATGCGGGTTGCGCAAAAAGCGGCAATCAAAAATCACATCAACACCGCGCGGCAAGCCACGTTTGTAGGAAAACGAATGCACCGTCACACCAAGAAACCGACCATCCCCGCCATTAGAAAACCAACGATCAATCTCGGCACGTAAGTCATGGGGCGACATGTCGTTGGTGTTGATCAGCAAATCCGCGCGTTCCCGCACCGGTGTCAGCATCGCCGTTTCGATCTGAATCCCATTCAGAGGCGCCCCACCCTCGGCCAATGGATGCCGACGACGGGTTTGGGAATAACGGCTAAGCAATTCGGCCTCTGATGCATCAAGGTAGAGAACCTGCGAGGTTTTATTCGAATGCGACTTAAGCTCGTCAATGGCATCCAACAATGTACCGACCGCAAAATCCCTGTTACGAACATCAAGCCCGATAGCAAGCGGTGGATTGGGTGCGGGGCCATCAATGAGGCGCGGCAAAAGAGACAAAGGAAGGTTGTCGATGACCTCATATCCGATGTCTTCTAGCGCATGAATGGATGTGGTGCGTCCCGCGCCAGAGGGCCCTGTCACCAGTACGACATCGGGTCGCACATTCTCATTTTTGATGTGTTTCGGATCAGGCATAAAACCTACTTATCACTCATCCCTGCCCGAAGGAATTGCATAACGGATGCGGCGAAATCACCCATGGCTGATCGTGCAAACATCGGAATTTCAACGCCTGATATTGTGATCGACTTGGGCGCGGGGATCCGTTCTTGTGAAATGCAATCCAGATCAATCACACAGGCAACTGTCGCAGGTGGATGAACAGCGGCGTTCAATACCCCCATGCCACGCGCCTCGATCAAACCTGCAATATTGTCAGGTGCGCTGGCGATGATCCTACCGTCAATGCAGGCCAGAGCCGTCCGGTCATCCGCAATCAGACCCGCTCCATAGGCCAGCAATTGCAGCCCAAGGGTCGATTTTCCGCTGCCACTTTTGCCGATGATCAAAGCCGCCCGTCCGTTCAATGCAACACACGTCCCGTGGCACGGGTGCGTCGTGTTCAACGGCACTGACATTTAGATCGGCAAGCCGACAACAAATCGTGCGCCGAGCGGTTCGGAAGTCATATCAGCCTCGGTCGGGCGAATGTTTTCAGCCCAGATCACGCCGCCATGCGCTTCGACAATTTGTTTAGAAATCGCAAGACCAAGGCCGGAATTATTGCCAAACTGCCCTTCTGGGCGTTCCGAATAAAACCGTTGGAATACTTTGGTAAGTGCTCCGTTGGGAATACCTGGCCCTGTATCCTCGACCACGACAAGGACGCGATCCTCGCGCCTGCGGACCCAGACACGAATTGCATCGCCATCTTCGCAAAACGAAATCGCATTCGTGATCAAATTCACGAAGACCTGCGCAAGTCGTCCCTCTAGGCCCTGAACATCGATAGGTTCAGACGGAAGATCAGTAATATAATTGATCCCCTTCAATTCGGCGTCACGCCCTAGGAATTCATTGATGTTGCCCAGCATTTTGACGAGATCAAAGACCTCTTCTTCTTCCTTGACCAACTCTGTGTCGAGGCGGGATGCATTCGAAATATCACTGACCAATCGGTCCAACCGGATGACATCGTGCTCAATCACCTCAAGCAGTGTTTCGCGCTGATCATCACGCTTTGCAACGCGCATTGTGCCAACAGCTGACCGAAGCGAAGCCAATGGGTTCTTAATTTCATGCGCCACATCAGCCGCAAATTGTTCATTGCTTTCAATCCGCTCATAAAGCGCCGCGACCATACCGCGAAGCGCCCCTGACAAATGCCCGATTTCATCCGGACGAGCAGTCAGATCGGGTATCCGAATACGAGAGGGGGACATTTTCCGTGCATTTCGGTCACGGCCACGTTCCGCCGCGTTTGCCAAATCAACCAAGGGATTTGCGATTGTGGACGCTAGGATCATGCTCAAAACAAGGCTCAGCACAATACCGATGACAAATAACTGCAGCACCCGCTCACGGTCGCGGATCACAAATTATCCAACTCGCCAGCTCGGCTTTCGACGGCGGCAATGCCCACGATTTGGCTGCCTCGCATTATGGGCGACGTCGCCAAGAGGACGGTTTTACCCTCGTTGCTCAGGGTGTGAATATGGTTGCGGCCATCTCCCGATGTTCTGATTGCTTCGGTCTGTATGGCCGCTCTTTCGTCTGCGGTTTGCTCAACCGCTGCGCCAATGCCAGTAAACCGAGTAACAAAGTCGCCGAAACCCGCGAGCGCATTCGAAATCGGTGTGCTGCCCTCAAGGTTGTCCAAGCCAGAAATCGCGCCTTCGCGCCCTAGTTTCCGGTTTGTTGCGACAAAGTTGCCCTGCGCGTCGTACACGCTCACGACTGCGCCGCCATACAAATCAATTCCAGATAGGGTCTCACTTACATCGACACCGTCCCCAGTAATCAAATTTACCGGCGCGGAAACTGGTAATTGAGCCTCAAACACATCCGCAACCAGCTCGGCCTCGTGTGAAAGGCCGATTGCACGCTGAAATGCCAGCGTATCGCGAGAGGCATCAATATAGAGGACGCCTGCGATAAGCAGCATCATTGCAAATAGATTGAAAGTGACAATTTTTCTAGCGATTGCCGACCGAAACAGCGACAATACTGCCCGTCGTTTCCTTGTCTTATTTTCCCCCACCGGCTTGGGATTGACCCAATCGTCACCAAGTTCGATCTCCGGCGTGCGGGCGGCCGAACGTACAGATTCGAGATCGCGCACATCAATTTTCGGGGCAATAGTCATCAGTCGCTATTCTTCGTTGTATCGGTAGCCAATACCATAGAGCGTCTCAATCGCTGAAAACTCACCATCTGTATTCCGCATCTTCTTGCGGAGACGTTTGATGTGACTATCAATAGTGCGGTCGTCAACGTAGACCTGATCGTCATAGGCCACGTCCATAAGCTGATCGCGAGACTTCACAAAACCGGGGCGCTGAGCGAGGGCTTGGAGAAGCAAAAATTCTGTCACAGTCAATGACACATCTTTACCTTTCCATTTTACCGCATGGCGAAGCGGATCCATCGACAATTCGCCGCGCGACATAATTTTGGTTTCTTCTGTGTCCGCGACCACTTCACCAGAAATTGCATCCTGACGGCGCAGCAATGTGCGAATGCGCTCAACAAGCAGGCGCTGCGAAAATGGCTTTTTGACGTAGTCATCGGCACCCATACGCAGGCCCAAGACCTCATCAATTTCATCGTCCTTGGACGTCAGAAAGATGACGGGCATCTGGGTTTTCTGCCGCAAGCGTTGCAACAAATCCATGCCATCCATGCGCGGCATCTTGATATCAAGAACCGCCATATCTGGCATGCGTTTGGTGAACCCATCCAAAGCGGATTGACCATCATTATAAGTTTCAACCTCAAAGCCTTCGGCCTCAAGTGTCATTGCGACTGACGTCAAAATATTCCGATCGTCGTCGACCAATGCAATTCGTGACATGGGATTTTTCCCTTTACTGCTGTTATTACTGCCTGTTTTTCTTTTGTTTTCTGCCTTTTTGCCGATCGAATCAACCCTCTATGGCGAATCAACCTAACGAGACCCTCCGATTTACTGCGATAAGTGATGAGTAATGACTAAAATGCCTCACCTTTCGTTGGTCGGTCGTTTTGGTGGCGCTAACACTGAAATGGTTGCGCTAACGGCGCAATTGCGGGGTATCGGGCCTTAATTACATAGTGTTATGCCGACCATACAAAGGGCAATTTAGCCCAGCATGACAGGAGCAAAGTTATGGACCACGGCACGGTTAACCCACAGATGAAACTTGAAAATCAGGGCATCACAGGGCTAGCGCAGGTTTATTATAACCGCTCCGAGGCCGAACTTCAGGATGCTGCCGTTGCAAAAGGTGAGGGCGAAAACGGCAAAGGCGGGGTTTTTCTAGTCACGACCGGCAAGCATACCGGTCGCTCGCCCAAGGATAAATTCGTCGTACGAACGCCATCTGTCGAGGACACAATCTGGTGGGAAAACAACCCCCCGATGTCACCCGATCATTTTGATGTGCTCCATGCTGATATGTTGGATCACATGAAAGGCCGCGAATACGATGTCCAAGATTTGTTCGGTGGTGCCGATCCTGCGCATCGTTTGGACGTCCGCGTCATTACTGAACTGACATGGCATTCCCTGTTCATCCGGCATCTGCTGCGTCGCCCGCAGGAATCCGAATTAGCGACGTTCACACCTGATTTCACCATCATCAACTGCCCATCGTTCAAAGCGGACCCCGCCAGACACGGATGCCGCTCGGAAACAGTGATCGTTCTGAATTTTGACAAGAAATTGATCCTGATAGGCGGCACCGAATACGCTGGCGAAAACAAGAAATCAGTCTTTACCCTTCTCAACTACATGTTGCCGGAAAAAGGCATCATGCCGATGCACTGCTCTGCAAATCACGCGCCAAATAACCCCGTCGATACGGCTGTGTTCTTTGGCTTGTCTGGCACGGGTAAGACCACACTTTCTGCTGACCCGTCTCGCGTTCTTATTGGCGACGATGAACATGGCTGGTCCGATCGCGGAACATTTAACTTCGAAGGCGGCTGCTACGCCAAAACCATCGGCCTTGACCCAAAGGCCGAACCAGAAATTTATGCCACATGTTCAATGCCGCATACCGTGATCGAAAACATGATTTACGATCAGGAAACCAAAGAGCTGGACTTCAACGACGATAGCCTGACTGCAAATATGCGCTGCGCTTATCCGCTGAACTACATCGGCAATGCGTCAGATAGCGCCTTGGGTGGCCATCCGAAAAACATCATCATGCTCACCTGTGACGCATTTGGCGTCCTGCCTCCGATAAGCCGTCTGACACCTGCGCAGGCCATGTATCACTTCCTATCCGGCTTTACGTCCAAAGTGGCGGGAACTGAGCGTGGCGTGACCGAGCCTGAGCCTACATTTTCCACCTGTTTTGGTGCGCCATTTATGCCGCGCAGGCCAGAAGCATACGGCGACCTGCTCCGTCAAAAAATTGCAGCACACGGCGCGACATGTTGGTTGGTCAACACTGGTTGGACCGGTGGCGCATATGGAACGGGATCACGCATGCCGATCAAGGCGACACGTGCGCTTTTGTCTGCGGCGCTTGACGGCACATTGATCGAAAGCACTTTCCGCACGGATCCAAATTTTGGCTTTGAAGTGCCGGTTGCTGTTGATGGCGTCGACGACACGCTGTTGAATCCGCGCCAAACATGGGCTGATCAGGTCGCATATGATGCGCAGGCGGCTAAGCTGGTACAGATGTTCAGCGATAACTTTGAGAAGTACATCCCCTACATCGATGAGGATGTGAGAGCGGCAGCTATCGGATAGGCCTAGCGAGGGGCGTTACCCCATGACGCCCCTTCGAATAAGGTTAAGGCCACCTATGCAAAGCACAATCAATGTGGCGCGCTTGAATGTCGCTTGGTCAATGCGATCTTGCATGACGAAACCTATCCGCGTGCCAATTGCAGCAGGCACGACAAGCAACAACGAGAGCGGTAGTGTTTGCGCGTTCACAACGCCTGATCTGACGTGAGCCACCAAAAGAGCAACCGAACCAAGGCCAAAAATCACGCCCTGTGCCCGAACTTGCGAAATCTTGGGCATGCCAACAGCCGTCAAATAGGTCACAGTCTGCGGGCCCCAAATCCCCGACAGCCCCCCAACACCGCCCGCCATTGCGCCAACAACACCATCAGTAAAGCCGCTACGTTCAAACGATGGTTGCCACCCAATCAGTTGCACAATTGCAAACAACGTCACCACAGTGCCGATAAAGAGATAAAGCACGTCAGGTGCCAGCATCGTGACAAGCTGCGCGGTGCCTAACAAACACGCGCCACCTATCACCAGAAACACCCAGAATTCGCAGATCGATTCCCACGCCGCGACCAAACCTTGCCGCAGGGCTTGCATCCCATTGCTGACCAGCGTCGGTAGAATGAGCGCTGCCAGTGCGATATCGGGCGCCAGATAAAGCGACATGCCTGAAATTAAAATTGTCGGCATCGCAAACCCGATCGACCCTTTGACCAACCCCGCAAACAATGCGACGGCACAGGCAAACCAAAGGCCAAGAGATGTAATGTCGACTGAAAAGATGTCCATATTTCCTTCTAACCTCGTGATGAACTTCCCGCACCCAAATTCCGCTGCGACACTTTTGCTCGCCGTTAGGTTCTTGTGCGAATGATTATTGCGCTGCACCTGCAAACATAATATCTCTGCAAGTGCACAATGAAGAGTCATGTGATGGCTCGTGACACATAGGATTGAACCATGCCAATGAACCCGATCATTCCACAACTCGTAACCGCAAGCCAAGCTGCACTGGCACCCACGCAGGCCCTTCTGGTTCGTGCGAAGTCTGCGGTGCGGGAAATGGTCATTGATGGTGATCGCGTTTCGGCCAAATTGATCGAGCAACACCAAACCGCCGCGCACGGGCTAGCATGGCTCGCAACCTACGTGCAGTCCTTGGAACAGATGCAAAACTGGGCGATGCGCTTGCAAGCTGATGGAAAGTTTGGCGAAGTAGAACAGCTGATCCATCAAATCGCATTCGGGGAATATCTGTCTCAAATCGCCGGTGGCATCCAAATGAACCAAGGCGAGATGGTGCGATTGCGTGATCTTGGCCTGAACGATGAAGATCACGTGCTTATGGCGACCGCAGAAATCGCAACACTTATGAACAGCGGAAACACCCAAGCCGCGCGTTCGCGACTTGTCACGTTGATGCAAGAACAATCAGCCAATGTGACGGTTGGTGCCACCGGCCTTGATGAAGAATTGGAAATGATCCGCGATCAATTCCGCCGCTTTGCCGTGGAAAAGGTTGAACCATTTGCACATGATTGGCACCTCAAAGACGAATTGATCCCGATGGAGATCATTGATGAATTGGCCGAAATGGGTGTCTTTGGCCTGACAATTCCAGAAGAATACGGCGGGTTTGGTCTGTCAAAATCTTCGATGTGTGTTGTCTCCGAAGAGCTGTCCCGCGGGTATATCGGCGTTGGATCGCTCGGCACCCGTTCCGAGATTGCCGCTGAACTGATCATCTGTGGTGGTACTGAAGAGCAAAAACAAAAGTGGCTCCCCAAGCTTGCGTCAGCCGAGACGTTGCCCACGGCGGTTTTCACTGAACCAAATACCGGCTCTGATTTGGGATCACTTAGAACACGCGCCGTCAAAAATGGCGATGATTGGGACGTCACTGGCAATAAAACATGGATTACCCATGCCACACGGACGCAGGTGATGACCCTTCTCGCTCGGACCGACCCTGACACCAGCGACTATCGCGGACTGTCTATGTTCCTTGCTGAAAAAACACCCGGCACTGATGAGAACCCTTTCCCCACCGACGGGATGACGGGTGGCGAAATCGAAGTGCTCGGCTATCGTGGCATGAAAGAATACGAACTAGCGTTTGATGGCTTTCGGGTGAAGGGCGAAAACCTGCTTGGTGGCGAAACCGGCAAGGGCTTCAAACAGCTAATGCAAACCTTTGAAAGCGCGCGCATTCAGACCGCTGCTCGTGCCATTGGGGTTGCGCAATCAGCGCTCGATGTTGGGATGCAATACGCCCAAGACCGCAAGCAATTTGGCAAATCGCTGATCGAATTTCCCCGCGTGTCGGGCAAGCTTGCCATGATGGCCGTTGAGATCATGGTCGCGCGTCAATTGACGTATTTTAGCGCCCATGAAAAAGACAACGACCGCCGCTGTGATTTGGAGGCTGGGATGGCCAAACTACTTGGTGCCCGCGTCGCTTGGGCTTGTGCCGACAACGCCCTGCAAATCCATGGCGGCAACGGGTTTGCCTTAGAGTACAAGGTTAGCCGCATTCTGTGTGACGCACGCATTCTCAATATTTTCGAAGGTGCAGCGGAAATTCAGGCACAAGTTATTGCGCGGCGTTTGCTCGACTAGGTCATTCATCCAATGTTGGTGAAAAATATCTCTATGAAGACGCTTGCCCTTGCCAGCCTTGCCGCCTGCGCGCCGTTGGACGAGACCCTTACCGCCTATGCGCAAGGTGAAACGGTTTTTCGCCTTTCAGCCATCAACGAAATGCCGGTCAAGAATCATACAACAATGGACATTGGAACCGCTGGCCAAATCAGCGGCACAGGCCCTTGCAACCGTTATAGCGCCACGCAAACGGTGCCCTACCCATGGTTCAACCTTGGCCCCATTGCCGCAACCAAAATCGCCTGTGAAAATTTGGCCGAAGAGCAGCTTTTCTTTGCCATGCTGTCAGACATGTCGCTGGTCGAAATTTTGGGCGGTACGCTCATTTTGTCAAACACAGACGGTGACCAAATGGTGTTTCAGTCGCCCTGACGCGCAATCGCATCCAACAGGCGCCCACGGGCCGCAGGCATCGGCCTGTCACCAAGACTTGCGATCAAGCGATGTTCGATGAAAAATCCGGTTGTGCCCAGCGCCTCAACAATCTGTTTGCCGTCGGCGTCTCCCTTGCCTGCCAAGACAGGCGGCAGCGGCAACAGGCGGTCAGCCCATTCGCCAGCGGCCTGCTCGCTCACCGCGCGGCCAGTTTTGGGCGACACATAAATCAGGTTTTCATTTGTGCCCCGCACAGCACAGGCGCTCAGGTCCATGCCAAAACCTAATTCAACCAACAAATCTTGTTCCCAGCGCAAATACGCCAATGGCCAGACATCTGACTGCCCCAACAAATCCAAGAGCTGCGTGGTTCGTTCATAGAGCGGCAAATGCTGTTCCCGCTCCGGCAGGACACGGGTCAGCAGTGCGCAAACAGCGTTCAGGCCCGCCAATGCCAATCGATCACTCATCGCTTGTGCTGTGCGACTCCGCACCGGTTCAATGGTGAAACTGCCAAGATGCTCATTCAGCCGGGCCTTCCACGACACGCCGACCTGGGCACCGGGTTGTAGGACAGGCGTCATCTTGCGCCCTGCCCCGCCGCGCACAACACCAGCATGGCGGCCATGAGTGGGTGTAAATGTCTCAACAATAGCGGAGGATTCACCAAACGGACGGCTCGCTAGAATGATGGCTTCATCTGCCCAACTAATCACGGGCAGGCTCGTGCTGAGAGGTGTTTAAGGGTGCGAATTCGGGTCAGGTGATACATTGGACATATCTTGGCCTAGAGAGCCATTTTTGAAAAGGCGCATTTGAGAGGCTTCTAGGCGAGGCCCTCTTGGTCAAGGAGGTGCCTGCCCGCTTTGTCTTCGACCTCAATCACCCATAGATCGCTGTCGAACGAACGCTGCTTTGTGACCGATGCATCGACGTCGGCATCCGACCCTTCGGCCAAAACCACCCAAGTGCGTTCACCTGTCAGCAGATCAAATGACCGTTGGTAGCATACGGCAAGCCCATCCAATGTATTGAGCTTGATCAAAACCGCCCCAGCTGTTGCATCGCCGCGTGCGACAACAAATGCAGGGATGTTTTCGATACGTAGGCGCGCCAAATAGGCGCTCACCCACATATCAGCGGTTAGTCTCATGAATTGCCGTCTTTAAATTCCAGACCCATTTCAGAATAGCGTTCCTTTTCCTCGAGCCAGTTCGGACGCACTTTCACCTGCAAGAATAGGTGAACGCGGCGGCCTAGGAATTCTTCCAGCTCGTTGCGCGCTGACGTGCTCACCGCTTTGATCGTCTCGCCCTTATTCCCTAGAACAATGCCTTTGTGGCCGTCGCGCATCACATAAATCACTTGATCAATGCGGGCTGATCCGTCTTTGCGCTCTTCCCAGTTTTCGCTCTCAACGGTCAGTTGATATGGCAGTTCTTGATGTAAACGCAGGGTCAGTTTTTCGCGCGTGATTTCGGCTGCAATCATCCGCATCGGCAAGTCGGAAATTTCATCGTCAGGGTAAAGCCATGGGCCGTCCGGCACCTCTTGCGCCAACCAACCACGCAGCTTGTCGCATCCATGGCCTCGCTCAGCCGAAATCATGAATGTTTCAACGAACGGGAAGGCTTCGTTCATCTCGGTTGTCAGCGCAAGAAGCCGTTCGGATTTCACCTTGTCAATTTTGTTGATGGCTAGCGCGACCGGCGTTTTGCCCGCGTGTTCGTGCAGCCGTTCAATGATTGCTTTTACACCCTCAGTCAGGCCGCGGTTTGCCTCGATCAAAAGAACGGTGATATCCGCATCAGCGGCCCCGCCCCATGCGGCCGCGACCATCGCGCGGTCAAGGCGGCGACGTGGCTTAAACAAGCCGGGGGTATCCACGAATACCAACTGCGACCCGCCCTCTTGGGCGACACCGCGAATACGCGCGCGGGTTGTTTGTACCTTATGGGTAACAATGCTCACCTTCGCGCCGACCATATGGTTCAGCAACGTCGATTTACCCGCATTTGGTTCACCAATGAGAGCGACAAAGCCTGCTTTTGTGGCGTCGGTCATGTCTTATCTACCTTCTCTAGCAGCGCTTTTGCAGCTGCCTGTTCTGCGTGTCGTTTTGACCCTGCAGTCGCGCGTTCGCTGGCACCAGATGCCAGTCGGACTTCAATTGTGAATACCGGTTGATGGTCAGGGCCGCTACGTTCAACCAAATCATAAACCGGAGGCGTTTCACCCCGTGCCTGAGCCCATTCTTGTAAAGATGTCTTCGGATCACGCGCATCGGCAGCCACATTCGTAATCCGGTCACCCCAAAGCCGGAGCACCAGCGATTTTGCCGCTTCAAATCCACCGTCATTAAAGACAGCGGCGATCACTGCTTCCATCGCATCCGCGAGCAGGGCCTCTTTGCGACGTCCACCTGATTTCATCTCGGAACGGCCCAGCTTGAGCACGGCCCCTAAATCAATCTGGCGTGCGACTTCTGCGCAGGTTTCGCGACGCACAAGCGCGTTAAATCGTGGTGCCAATAGCCCCTCTGGCGCTGTTTTATCAGCGGTCAACAACGCTTCGGCCATAACAAGGCCAAGCACGCGGTCGCCCAAAAACTCGAGCCGCTGGTTGTCGTCGCGGTTTGGGCTGGTCATGGATGAATGTGTCACCGACCTTTGCAATAGCGCAGGGTCTGCGAATTCATAGCCAAGCCGCTTACAAAACGAAACAAGATCACCCGAAAGCTTCATTCGACAGCCTTAAAGAACCGGTCAGAGCGCCATGTCCAAAATGCAAGCATCGAGCGACCAGCGGATGAAAACAGCACGCGATCCGCGCGTCCGACAAAGTCCTCGAGAGGAACAAACCCAACGCCACGCGCGGTTTGTGCAACACGGCTGTCGGTCGAATTATCGCGGTTATCGCCCATCATGAAATAATGCCCGTCAGGCACCGTAAATACGCCAGTATTGTCCATCCGCTGATCACCGATGTTCAATATTGAATGCCGGACGCCATTGGGCAGCGTTTCATATTGGCGGCTCTTGACACAATCGGCCCCTTGGCCAACCGCGCCGTTTTCACAACGTGGTAAATTGCGCTGAGACCCTTGGTATTCCATCTCTTCGACAAATTGCCCGCCGTCCTCGATTTCGACGGCAACGTCATTGATAAACAATAGGCCGTCCCGCATTTGCACCCGATCACGCGGCAAACCAATAACGCGTTTTATAAAATCGCGGCCCGTCACCGGATGGCGGAACACAGCAACATCGCCCAGCTGCGGGGTTGAGCCGAACAGGCGACCTTTGTTGTCTTCAAAGACGCCGCAAAAGTCATCTGCACCCAAATCAACACCAATCTGAGGGATGAGGATAGCTGGGCAAGATGCATATGAATAGCCATAGGCCATTTTGTTGACGAACATAAAATCGCCAATCAACAATGTGTCTTTCATTGATCCTGACGGAATCCAAAAGGGTTGGAAAAACACCGTGCGAAATACGCCCGCGATCAACAATGCAAAGAAAATGGTTTTGCCTGTTTCTTTGACGCCAGCGATGAAACCGCCTTCTTCTTCCATTTTGAGCCCTTTTCGAAATGATTGCCGTTAAATGAGGGGTGCGCCCTAGCCTGTCAACCTGTCGCGCCCATTGGCACGGCCTCAATGACCACAAATGCCTGCGCCCAAGGGTGATCATCGGTCAATGTTACGTGAATTACAGCGCGGTGGCCCTCTGGTGTCAGTTGATCAAGCCGTTCCTTGGCCCATCCTGTCACCTGCATCGTCGGTTGGCCTGATCGCATGTTGCTGACGGCCATGTCCTTCCATGCAATGCCCATCGCTAATCCTGTGCCTAGCGCCTTGGAACATGCCTCTTTTGCAGCCCAGCGTTTGGCGTATGTGCCAGCCACATCGCGGCGGCGCTCAGCCTTGGCTTGTTCGATGTCGGTAAAGACACGGTTACGAAATCGGTCACCGAACCGGTCCAACGTCCCTTGGATGCGCTCGATGTTTGCCAAGTCAGTTCCGATGCCAATGATCATTCGCATACCACCGTTGAATTTACGCCGCGCGCCATGCTGATTACTGGCAAGGGCATGAGGCGAAGCATGACAATATGCCGGATCATGCGAGTTTTGCCGTCAAAATTTTGAACCCTGCAAAGCCGAACAACACCGCAAACGTGCCCTCAAATAAGCGACGCGCGCGGGTATAGGCCTGTGCAAATCCTGCGGTGGAAAAGAGAACCGCGTACCCGAGAAAAACACAGCATGACACTAAAAGCAGTGCACAATAAGCTTCGAACAATGCCGCAAAGTCACCACCAACAGGGGCAACAAGCGTAAATCCCGCACCCCAGCCAAGGACAGCCTTGGGATTGGTCAAGTGGATCAGCATTCCTTTGACAAACTGTTGCTTGATTGGGGCCGCTTCCCCCTTCAATGGCAAAAGTGGTTTGTCCGAAATGGCTGAGCGCATCGCCTTAAACGCCAAAAACAATAGATACGCCGCGCCGACGTATCGCATCACCTCAAACATCCACGCATTCGCGATCATAATTGCGCTCAGGCCCAAAGTAGCGGCCAATCCCCAAACAGCCGACCCGCAGGTAATACCTGTTGCAATTGCCAACCCAGCGGCTCTGCCACGGTTCATTGATGTCCCGGCAATAGCCAGCGTCGCAGGGCCAGGTGATCCAGCGGCCACCGCCCAAGCAATCAGGATCAAGCTGAAATCGACACCTATCATCCGCGCGCCGCATCCATGCAGCGGCGCATTTCTGCAATCGCCGGACCGAGGCCGCGGAAAATTGCTTCCCCCATGATGAAATGGCCAATGTTTAGCTCTTTGACCTGCGAAAGCGCTGCGACTGGCCCGACGCTGTCATAGGTAAGGCCGTGACCGACGTGAACCTCGAGGCCAAGATCAAATGCAAAGGCCGACATTTCGGTGATTTTGGCCAGTTCTGCATCACGTTCGTCCCAGCGGCCTTCAGCCCATGCATCGGCATATGCGCCTGCATGAATTTCGATCACGGGGGCGCCAATCCGGTGACAGGCATCAACCTGTGCACGATCCGCGGCAATGAACATAGACACGCGGCTGCCAGCTTCACGCAAAGGCGCGATATAGGCCGCAAGCGCATTGTCGTTGGCTGCGACGTCAAGCCCGCCTTCGGTCGTGCGCTCCTCGCGCTTTTCTGGGACAAGGCACACGGCATGAGGTTTGTGGCGCAATGCGATTGCTTGCATTTCCGCAGTCGCCGCCATCTCAAAATTCAGTGGAACCGTCAGCGCGGCCATCAGGCCATCAATGTCTTCGTCACGGATATGGCGGCGGTCCTCTCGCAAATGCGCAGTGATCCCATCAGCGCCGGCCTCTTGTGCCATAATCGCGGCGCGCACGGGATCAGGGTTATCCCCGCCACGCGCATTACGCACGGTGGCAACATGATCAATGTTCACGCCAAGGCGAAGTGAGTTGTCCATTTGAATGCCTTTTCACTATTCAAGCAAAAGCTAGTACGATCAATGATCGCCGTCACTGCCATTGGGCTGTTTTTTCTTGAGTTGGTCAAGCTTTGCACGCAGCTTCTTGCGTCGACTATTTTGATAGGCCGCAATGACTGGACGAGCGATCAAATAACACACAGTCGCAGTAATCGCGCCAGATATGATTCCACCGACCAGATAGGGCAAAAATACTTGGTCATAAAATACTGCAAGCTGGTCCCAATCCGCCTTCTGCGCTGTGAACAATGCCTTGAAGTTATGCCACAGGTCGGCGGCCGCGCCGTAGAAACTTGTACCGATGGACTGTTCAATCGCATCCATAGGCCGTGAACCCATGACAAAATGGCCCGTCGACAGCGCGGCAACGGCAATTGGCACATAAGTTAAAGGGTTCCCAAAGAATGTCGCCGACAATGACGCGAGGATATTGCCGCGCATAAGAAGCGCACCAACCGCCGCAACAACAAAATGCAGCCCGTAAAATGGTGTAAAGCTGGCGAACACACCGGCCCAAATGCCGCGCGAAATCCGGTCCGGCGTGTCAGGTAGTCTGCGTACCCTGTGTTTGACATATTCAAACGCTCTCGCCCAACCACCCGCAGGGTAGAGCAATCTACCCATAATCTGGAGCACTGGGCGGCGATCTCTGCGCTTAAATACCAATTTTCGCTCCTAAGCCTGAGCAGTGGCATGGCTTGCGCCTGCCAACCCAGGATCCCGATGACGCGAGATGGACGACACATTGCTATCGGCTTCCAATGCGGTTTTGACCCTGTGCAAATGTTCAACATCACTGAGGTCAACATCGATAACAAGCCGGAAATAGTCGGGCTTGCGATCAATAAACCTCAGGTCCGAGATATTGGCAGCCTGTTCGCCAATCAAGGTACAGATGCGGCCAAGCACACCAGCGTCATTGGTAATGGTCAAATCAAATGCCACAGCATTGACGGCCTTGTGCGTGCCCTCTTGCCAGCGCAGATCAACCCAGCGTTCGGGCTGATCTTCGTAGTCGGCCAGCGCATCGCAGTCGATTGCATGGACAACCACGCCTTTGCCCCGAAACGTGATGCCCAAAATCCGCTCACCCGGCACAGGTTGGCAGCATGCGGCGCGCGTCTGCGTCTGGTCAGCCGTCAGACCAATAACGGCGCGGGCCGCTTCAATTTCACCGCCGCGTTTTTCTGCCAGCTTTGGGTAAATCCCCCGCACAACATCCACAGCGGAAATCTCAGCGCTGCCCAATTGCGCCAGCATATCTTCGGCATCATCACAGGCGAGCGCCTTAGCCGCGGTCGCAAGCGCCTTATCTGTCGCCTTCTTGCCAATATTCTCAAACGCAACTCTTGCTAGCTCATGCCCAAGACGCACAAACCGCTCTCGGTCCATCTCTCTTAGGGCGCGCCGGATGGCCGTTTTCGCGCGTCCGGTGACGGCGATATCAATCCATGTCGCCTGTGGCTCTTGGCCATCTGCGGTGATCACCTCGACCGACTGCCCATTCTTTAGCCGCGACCACAGCGGCACACGCATGCCATCAACCTTGGCCCCAACACATGCAGCCCCGATGCGGGTATGAATGGCATAAGCAAAATCAATCGGCGTTGCACCGCGTGGCAGCTTGATAACATCACCCTTTGGCGTAAAGCAGAACACTTGGTCTTGATACATCTCAAGCTTAACCGCTTCGAGAAATTCATCATGGTCATGGCTGTCGTCGAACCGTTCGGTGAGCTGGGCAATCCATTGCACCGGATCAACGGCAAAGCGGTTTTCGACGCGTTCACCGTTGCGATATGACCAATGTGCCGCCACGCCTGTCTCGGCGACTTCATGCATTTCCCGTGTGCGGATTTGCACCTCGACACGCTTGCCATCACGGCCTGACACAGTGGTATGAATTGAGCGATAACCATTTGATTTGGGCTGGCTGATATAATCCTTAAAGCGACCTGGCACAGCGTGCCAGCGCTGATGGATAGTGCCCAACGCGCGGTAACAATCCGCCTCTGTCGCGGTGATCAGACGAAACCCATAAATGTCGGAGAGGCGGCTAAAGCTCAGCTCTTTTTCCTGCATTTTGCGCCAAATCGAATAGGGCTTTTTCGCGCGACCCACGACAGTTGCGGAAATATCGGCTTTTTCCAGCTCAACCCGCATATCGGCAGTAATCTTTTGCACAACATCGCCTGTTTCGCGCTGTAGCGTGATAAAGCGGCGGATGATTGAGTTTCTGGCCTCGGGGTTGAGCACCTTAAAGGCCAAATCCTCAAGCTCTTCGCGCATCCACTGCATACCCATACGACCACCAAGCGGCGCATAAATATCCATCGTTTCACGGGCCTTTTGCACTTGTTTGTCAGGGCGCATTGATTTGATCGTGCGCATATTGTGCAAACGGTCAGCAAGTTTAACCAACGTCACGCGCAAATCACGGCTTGTCGCCATGAACAGTTTGCGGAAATTCTCTGCCTGCTTGGTTTCTGTACTGGTGAGCTGCAAATTCGTGAGCTTGGTCACACCATCAATAAGCTCTGCAATTTCACGACCAAAAAGATCGGCGACCTGCGCAAACGTGGCCTTTGTGTCCTCGATCGTATCATGCAACAGGGCTGTAACGATGGTGGCATCATCCATTTGTTGCTGGGCGAGAATACCCGCCACTGCAACAGGGTGGGTGAAATAGGGTTCGCCCGAATGGCGAAACTGGCCATCATGCATAGCTTCGCCAAAAGCGAATGCATCGCGCAGCATCTTTTCATTTGTACGGGGGTTGTAGGCGCGGACCAGTGCGATCAGATCGTCGGCTGTCGTGGTCATATGGTCCCGCGCTTCATTTATATGGGTCAATGACCCGTGACATTAGCCCTGACCTTGCGCATCCATCAATGCACGCAGCAGTTTCTCTTCTGACATGTCGTCTTCAACAGGTTTATCTGCTTCAGCACCCATAAGCATCGCCATGCTGTCTTCTTCTGGCTCATCAACCTCGATCTGAGTTTGGTTCGCTTCGATCATCCGCTCACGCAGATCGTCAGCAGCCTGAGTTTCGTCAGCGATTTCACGCAATGACACAACAGGGTTTTTGTCATTGTCGCGTGCAACAGTCAGCGCAGACCCAGCAGAAATTTCACGTGCGCGATGGGCGGCGAGCATCACAAGCTCAAACCGGTTAGGAACCTTATCAACGCAATCTTCAACAGTAACGCGAGCCATTAGCTTGCTCCAATCATCTGGGTATCTAGTATGAACGCTGTCACTTAGGCGCTTTTTGCGCAAATGACAAGCGGATAAGCCTATATCGCGACAACGCAATCCCGCTCATCTTGTGGCCTTTGGCTCAACATCTCGGCCACTGTCAAACCCAAGGTCGGATGACACCAATCTTTCGCCACATCTGCCATTGGCACAAGAACAAATGATCTGTCTTGAATACGCGGGTGGGGCAGTATGATTTCACTGGGGGCTTGATTTTGTTGAACGACCAGATCCAAATTAATCCAGTCATTCAGGGTTTTCTCATCTGGTAAGATCCGGCCATTGACGGCCAAAAGATCAAGATCAAGCGTCCTTTGCCCCCATCGGGTTTCTCGTTCACGGTCGGCACTATGCTCGATGTCATGTAAAGTGGTCAAAATATCTTGAGGCGCCAGCGACGTCTCAAAGCGAATCACCGCATTCACAAAATCTGGGCCATTTCCCGCCGGAAACGCCGGTGTAGTATAAAGTTGGCTTACTTTTATCGATCCGAAAGCTATTCTTAGTTTATCCAGTGCCCAGATGACCGTCTCTAACGGTGTGCCAATGCGTGACCTTACGTTACTTCCCAATGCTACGAGTGCTAACGCACCTATACTTTTGGGAAGTTGGTCTTGCGTCATGGTAATGTATCCCTAAACAGAGCGAACTTCGAAATTTTTTCTACTATCACCAATTCGAAGGACAATCGGAAGGACAAACGAATGTTTTATCGTGATGAGCGATTGGCGCTCTTCATCGATGGTTCGAATCTTTACGCCGCAGGTAAGGCGTTAGGTTTTGACATCGACTATAAGTTGCTTCGTACCGAGTTCATGCGCCGTGGCAAAATGCTGCGGGCGTTTTATTACACTGCACTGTTGGAAAATGACGAATATTCTCCTATCCGCCCATTGGTCGATTGGTTGAACTATAACGGGTTCACGATGGTTACCAAACCGGCGAAAGAATTTACCGACAGCATGGGACGCCGCAAGGTCAAGGGAAACATGGACATCGAATTAGCCGTCGATGCAATGGAACTGGCACCCCATGTGGATCACATCGTCATCTTTTCAGGTGATGGCGATTTCCGACCTTTGATCGAAGCCTTGCAGCGCAAAGGCGTTCGCGTATCCGTTGTTTCAACGATCCGCAGCCAGCCACCAATGATCGCTGACGAATTGCGCCGCCAATGCGACAACTTCATTGAATTGGACGAGTTACGTGATGTGATCGGTCGCCCGACACGCGAACCGCGTGAAGGTGAAGAACTCGAGCCGACACAAAGCTAACCATTTCGTGATCCAAATCTAAGAGGGCGCCTGAGCGAAATGCTCTGCGCCCTCTTTTCGTTTCCAGCCTCAAGGCGTAGGTTCCCACCGAAACCAAGGATGACTTCGCTATGACAAAGCCCGCCCTGAAACTTTATCTCGCCGCACCACGTGGGTTTTGCGCAGGCGTCGATCGCGCCATCAAAATAGTAGAGATGGCCATCGAAAAATGGGGCGCGCCGGTCTATGTCCGCCACGAAATTGTGCACAATAAATTTGTCGTCGATGGATTGCGAGACAAGGGCGCTGTTTTTGTCGAAGAACTGGACGAATGCCCGCTTGATCGTCCGGTGATATTTTCAGCCCATGGCGTGCCGAAATCAGTACCAGCTGCAGCACAGGCCCGTGAAATGGTTTACGTTGATGCGACTTGTCCATTGGTGAGCAAGGTCCATATTGAGGCCCAGCGCCACGCTGACAATGGCTTGCAAATGGTGATGATCGGCCACAAGGGCCACCCAGAAACCGTCGGCACCATGGGCCAGCTACCGGATGGCGAAGTGCTATTGGTGGAAACCGTTGACGATGTCGCTCAAGTCATGCCGCGCGACCCGTTGAAGCTGGCCTACGTGACGCAAACAACGCTGTCCGTTGACGACACCGCGGAAATTGTCGCGGCGCTCAATATCCGGTTTCCTGAAATTGTCGGGCCGCACAAAGAAGACATTTGCTATGCAACAACCAACCGGCAAGAAGCCGTCAAAGCAATTGCCCCCAATTGTGACGCGCTCTTGGTTGTTGGTGCGCCGAATTCTTCCAACTCTAAGCGCTTGGTAGAAGTTGCACGCAGGGCAGGCTGTGAATATGCACAACTTGTTCAACGCGCCGAAAACATCGACTGGCGCGCACTGACAGGTATCGCGACCGTTGGTGTCACTGCAGGTGCCTCTGCGCCCGAAGTGCTGATCGATGAAGTTGTCCAAGCCTTTAGCGCGCATTTTTCTGTGACAGTTGAAACGGTTGAAACCACGGTTGAGAATGTCGAATTCAAAGTGCCCCGCGTGTTGCGCGAAACCGGCTAGGTTAGTGATCTGGACAAGTCGGCCCTTCGGGGACCATATTTTTACTCAAAAGAAAGCATGGTCGGTGAAGTAGAAAAGCCACGCAGAAATGCAGAGGACGATGACGATGAAAATTCCTTTTGCGCCTTTGACCCTTGGGTTGGCCGGTTTGATCCCGTTTATTTGGGGTGGCGTGACGGTTGTATTTCCCGAGTTGGCGATCTTGGGCGTCGATACGATAGGTGCGCGATTTGTCGGCCCATACGTGCAATTATTTTATGGAGCGATCATTCTCTCGTTTATGTCGGGTGTGTTGTGGGGGTTTGCAACCCAGAGTGATAACCCGTGGAATTATGTCTTGTCGGTTCTGCCCGCACTTTGGGCATTTTTCATGACGGGAGGTGGCCCGACAGCCGCCGCGATGAACTTGATAGCCGGTTTTTTAGGGTTGATCTTGATTGATTGGGCGATGTTCCGCCAAGATTTGACCCCTCAATGGTGGATGCCACTTCGGGTTGGCCTGACGGTTATCGTTGTTTTGTCCCTTTTAACGGTGGTGATTTAATGCCCGATGCCAAGACGATTGCGTTCTACGATACCGCCGCAGAACGCTATGCGCATTTGACGCAGACCAGCGCACCTGACGCACGCCTAACTGCATTTATGGACATGCTGCCCAAGGGCGGCAGCGTTTTGGACCTCGGCTGCGGGCCCGCCCGTGCCTCGGCTCATATGAAAGCCGCAGGGTTTGCGCCCGATCCCATTGACGCCAGCCAAGGCATGATTGATCTGGCGAACGAAACCCATGACATCGGCGCGCGGCTTTTGACATTTGATCAGGTTGACATGGTCGATGCATATGATGGCATTTGGGCAAATTTCTCGCTTTTGCATGCACCACGCGCGGACCTGCCGCACATATTAGCGGCACTTGCTGTTGCTTTGCACAAGGCAGGTGTTTTGCATGTCGCGCTCAAGACCGGCACTGGTGAGCGTCGGGATCATATCGATCGGCTTTATACCTATCTGACAGTGCCGGAATTGCACGGTCTCCTGCAAAACGCAGGATTTGACATTTTGGCAACCGAAGAAGGCCACGAAATCGGCTGCGCCGGTACCAATGATCCATTTGTTGCAGTGAGGGCACGTAAACATGGCTGAATTATTTGCCTACACCGATGGCGCGTGTTCGGGGAACCCCGGGCCTGGTGGCTGGGGCGCGATCCTGATCGCGCGTGACGGCGACACCGTGCTCAAAGAACGAGAGCTTAACGGTGGGGCCGCGCAAACGACCAACAACCAGATGGAATTGATGGCCGCGATCTCTTCTCTTGAAGCGCTGGAGCGGGCCAGCACGCTTACCATTGTCACCGATAGTTCTTATGTCAAAGACGGGATTACCAAGTGGATATTTGGCTGGAAGGCCAAGGGCTGGAAAACCGCTGCCAAAAAGCCGGTCAAGAATGAAGAGCTCTGGAAGCGCCTTGATGCGGCAACCCAGAGGCATACCGTGACTTGGGAATGGGTCAAGGGCCACGCAGGACATCCCGAAAACGAACGGGCGGATGAATTGGCCCGCGCAGGTATGGAGCCATTCAAGCCGTGACACTCTTAGCTGCCCTCGATTACGCGAGTGTTTTCATTTTTGCGCTGACCGGCGCATTGGTGGCGAGCAGAGCGCAGCTCGACATCGTGGGGTTCGTTTTCATTGCGGCACTGACGGCCGTTGGCGGCGGCACAATCCGCGATCTACTGGTCGGACGGGATGTCATTTTTTGGATTGCGAACCCCGCTTATATTGGCGTGGCGGCAGTCGCTGCATTGCTGGTTTTCGTCGCGGCACATCGGCTTGAGAGCCGCATGCGCGGGATCATCTGGCTTGATGCCTTTGCCTTGAGCGTTGCGGTCCCTGCGGGTGTTGGTGTTGCGCTGGCGCTCGGGATGAGCGCGCCTATTGTCATCATCATGGGCATTTCAACTGGCTGTTTTGGCGGCTTGATGCGCGACGTCGTTTGTAATGAGGTGCCGCTCGTGCTCAAGCAAGGCGAGCTATATGTAACATGTGCCCTAGCGGGCGCGGGTGCATCGTTGGTCGCGTTGATGTTCGGGCTTGCGATACCGACAGCATTGTTGATTTGCGGGGGCACAACGCTTGCCCTTCGCGCAGGCAGCATTGCCTTGGGTTGGCGGCTACCCGTCTACAAAAGCAGGCCACCAAGCATCTGATTGCATACGTATGCATGGCGTGCCACATTCAGCCCATGAATGCAGAACCGCTCATACTGATACCTGGCATGATGTGTGATGCGCGATTGTTCGAGCATCAGCTTGCCGCGTTTTCACACCAGCGTTTCGTCGGCGTGGCCGCGATTACTGGCGACACCATCGAAGAATGCGCCGCCCGTATCTTGGCCGACTCACCGTCAAAATTTGCATTGGGCGGTTTATCGATGGGCGGTATCATTGCCATGGAAATAATCCGCCAAGCACCGGATCGCATCACGCGGCTTGCTCTTCTTGACACCAACCCAAAAGCCGAAGCACCCAAGGTCGCGGCACTGCGCGAACCACAGATTGCCGCCGCGCAAGCAGGTCACTTGCGGCGGGTCATGCGCGAAGAAATGAAACCTAACTACCTGTCTGACGGCCCGCATGTCGGCGCGATACTTGATACCTGTATGGCTATGGCTGAAACGCTCGGCCCCGCGGCATTCATCCAGCAATCGCGCGCATTGCAATCGCGCCCTGACCAGCAAGAGACCCTGCGCAATGTGCGGATACCCTCACTTGTTTTATGCGGCGAGGATGACGCGCTTTGCCCAATCCACCGTCATGAACTGATGGCGGAACTCATACCCAATGCGACCCTAACTGTGATCAAAGGGGCGGGGCACCTGCCCACTTTAGAGCAACCGAAACTGACAAATGAGGCGTTACAAAAATGGCTGACATGACTTTGCCCGAGGGCCTATTGGAACTGATGCAAAAGGTGGACACCCCCACCGTTTGCAATGCAATCGAGGTCGCCCAAGGCAAACGCGGTTTTGATAACTACACCAAAGGCACCATGTTCTGCTCGGCACCTGATGAACCTGCAATGGTGGGCTTTGCCCGCACAGCGAAAATCGCAGGTCGCGAAGCCCCAACAGAAGAACCGGATGTCATCCGTGCTCGACGCCTCGACTACTTTCGGAACATGGCGGAGGGCCCTCGCCCAGCCGTGGCCGTGGTTGAGGACGTGGACGAGCCGCACTGCGTATCTGCGTGGTGGGGCGAGGTGCACACAAATGTGCATAAGGGTCTGGGCATGGTGGGCGCGTTGACCAATGGCGTCATGCGCGATCTAGGGGACTTGCCCGATGGCTTTCCGGTGGTCGCGGGGTCTATCGGGCCGAGCCACGCATTTGTGCATGTCCGCGAATTGGGGACAACGGTGAACGTCCGAGGATTGAAGGTAGCACAGGGTGATTTGATCCACGCGGATCGGCATGGCGGGCTGGTTGTTCCGCCCGAAGTGATTCCCAGGCTTAAGGGCGCGATTGAGACATTGCTGTCAACCGAAAGCATCATCATTGATCCTGCCCGTCAGCCGGATTTCAACTTGGACAAGCTGCTTGTTGCATGGGCCGCATTTGAAAAGTCGCGCACGTAGACCCTAGCTCACGCGCAGAACAATCTTACCAATGTGATCGCTGCTTTCCATGCGTGTATGGGCGGCGGCGGCATCTGTTAATGCAAACTCTTGGTCAATCACGGTGCCAACCTTGCCTGCTGCCAGCAACGGCCAGACCTTAGTGCGCAGTTCGTCGGCAATCCGTGCCTTCGCCAGATCAGACTGCGGGCGCAAGGTGCTACCCGTTATCGTCAGGCGGCGGGTCATCACTTCGACCATGTTCAACGCGGCCTTGGGCCCTTGCAGGAATGCGATTTGCACGAGGCGGCCATCATTGGCGAGCGATTTGATATTGCGCTGCATATAGCTTCCGCCAACCATGTCGAGGATGAGATCGGCGCGCCCAACGCTACGTATTTCATCGACAAAATCTGTGTCTTTGTAGTTGAATGCGGCTTCCGCGCCAAGGGATACGCAAGCCGCGCATTTGTCGTCGGTACCTGCGGTGGCAAAAACGCGAGCGCCAAAATGGCGTGCGAGTTGTATCGCAGTTGTGCCAATGCCAGAGCTGCCACCATGCACCAAAAACCGTTCACCCGCGCATAGCCCCCCGCGCATAAATACATTGGACCAAACGGTGAAATATGTCTCTGGCAGGCAAGCGGCTTGGCGTAGGTCCATTCCTTGTGGAATTGCCAAGCAATGTGCCGCGGGGGTTGCCACATATTCAGCATACCCCCCGCCGGGTAACAGGGCGCAAACTTCATCCCCGATCGCAACTCCAGTAACGCCCGCGCCTATTTTAACGACTGCGCCGGATGCTTCTAGGCCAGGTAGATCGCTGGCGCTTGGTGGCGGGTTATAAAGGCCCGCACGTTGCAAGGCGTCTGGCCTGTTCACCCCAGCGTAGGCAACTTTGATCACGACTTCGCCGTATCCGGCGACAGGCATCGGGCGGTTGGTTGGGGTCAACACCTCTGGGCCGCCCGCCTTTGATATCTCAATCGCTTGCATCATCTAATCCTTGTCATCCCATTTGCCGGGCAGATCATCAGCCGCGGCTTGCGGCGCGCGGATACCACTTGCCATTTGCGCCAGCGGTCCGGTCAGGGCTGTGAAAAGCTTGTTTTCTCTCGCTTTGGCCTTCACCTTTTCAATCTCCATCACATTGTCGATCCGGCGTGCAATAAATGCCTGCGTTTCCACATTCCCGTCACTATCATCGCCCAGCCAATAGAGCACGACAGCCCCATAAACCGCCGACAATGTGGCGCGTTTGGTATACCAATTCACATCGTCAGACGTGTCACCAAGCACATTCCAAATCGCGTCCGCAGTCCCCCAGATCAGCGCGGCACCCTCAGATGCATGCTGCGGGAGCGCAAACAGCGTCGCGCCCTTGCGCACAACCTCGCGGTCACCAGACGCAAGCCGCAACCAAATCGCATGGGCCACCTTTTCACTATAGCGCATGCCGCTCAGGTCAGCGGCTTCCATAGCCGCGATCATCTGTGCGTCACCACGGGCGTGATAAGCTTTGGCAAGGTCGGTCGCACCGTTGGGACAACGGGCCTCTGCCTCGACTTTCGAAAGCCCCAGATCATCGGCGGCGGCGGCAAACGCCAACGCGGACCAGCCGTCAAACGCAACGTGCGGCAGGATCGCATCAAGCAAGTCATTGGGCTGGGATGTATCTGGCATCTGTCTATCCTTGGGCTGTGTTGCGACCACACTAGACAAACTAGACCAGCTTTGCTATCCGGCCACTTCCTGCAATTTTGCAAATCTAGACTAGAAAGGTGGTGTAAACCACATGCAGGTTAGTGTTCGTGATAACAACGTCGATCAGGCGTTGCGTGCTCTGAAAAAGAAACTTCAGCGCGAAGGCGTGTTTCGTGAAATGAAGCTTAAGCAACATTTCGAAAAACCGTCCGTGCGTAAAGCACGCGAGAAAGCAGAAGCTATCCGTCGTCAGCGTAAGCTGGCACGTAAGAAACTTCAGCGCGAAGGTATGCTCTAAGCAGCCCTTCACTCTCGTAACGAGACAAGATGAACCCCCGCCAGATGCATCTGGCGGGGGTTTTTTGTTATCGAAATTTAATGTTGATACAGAGTATTCTGAAAGGTCTTAATGACAAACCTTAAGAGATTTCATGCGCCCAAGGTGGGTTCGCACCCTTGCGTGACACCGTGACGCCCGCTGCGCGGACAGCAAGCTCAAGAGCGGCTTGAACAACAGGCAGGTCAGGGTTGGCAGCAAAGGACTTGTTCAACGCGTCGTGTTGCTGCAGCACATGCAGTACGCCTGCATTAAATGTGTCACCAGCACCGATCGTGTCGGCCACGGTTACCTTGACTGACGACGCTTGCGCGATTTGTTGTCCGCCACGATAGGCAACAGCACCCTCGGAACCTTTCGTCACGAATACCAGCGTATTGCTGTCACCCAATAACGTGTTCAACTGGTCGCTGATGTCTGTCGCATTTGGCGCTAGCCAAGCCAGATCCTCGTCAGAAATCTTGAGAATATCACTCAGGCCAATCATGTCATGCAGACGGGCCCGATAGCTGGTCTCATCGGAAATGAACGCTGCGCGAATGTTGGGGTCTATCATCATCAGGCAGTCATCTGCCTTGGCCCGCATCAGGTCATTTAGTGTTGACGCTGTTGGGTCAGTGCACAGGCTGATCCCACCAAAAAACATCGCTTTCACATCGTTGAGATCGCTCGGAACCTCAGCGCTTGTCAGCGATGTATCGGCCGCATTGTCGGTGTAAAACGTATAGCGGGCTTGGCCTTCGTTCAACTCAACAAAGGCCAAGGAGCTTGGTGCGTCGCATGTCACAAGATGGTGGGTTTTCACCATGCTTGCAGCAAGTTCATCCTGAAGAATGCGCCCGAACAGATCGTCGGACACACCTGTGAAAAGGCCAACACCAGCACCCAAACGGCCCAATGCAATGGCCGTGTTGAATACCGCGCCCCCAGCCTTGGGGGCGAAGCATGCATCGCCATCCACTGACGTACCTGGAACCATATCGATAAGAGCTTCGCCGCAGCAGAGGATCATAGTTGGCGCTTTCGAGTTAGAGACCGTTGTTCAGTTGTGCCGTCAAAGCGGTGGACGTTCTTATCCAACACGTTGAAAGACATTTCCTGTCCGTTTTGCAATGTATCTACACGCTCGATCTTGGCTACGAATGATGTGCCAGATTTCGTAATCAAGTGTGCCAACACATATTCGCCAAGGTTTTCCAACAGCTCAACAGTGCCGGTGATCATGGACTGTGCCGCGTCACAAGGAAGCATGTGCTCTGGGCGCAGGCCCATCACTTCGTTATCGCCAATGGACACACTGTCAGCCAAATCAGCAGCAGTCAACATGTTCATTTTCGGGCTGCCAATAAAGCCGGCAACGAAAATGTTGTTTGGACGATCATAAAGTTCGGTAGGCGAGCCAACCTGTTCAATAATACCAGCGCGCAGCACGACAATTTTGTCGGCCAAAGTCATCGCCTCAACCTGATCGTGTGTCACATAGATCATGGTAGAGCCGAGGCGCTCGTGCAGACGAGAAATCTCGAGGCGGGTTTGAACGCGCAATGCCGCATCAAGGTTAGAGAGCGGTTCGTCGAAAAGGAAGACCTTAGGGTCACGAACAATCGCACGGCCAATCGCAACACGCTGGCGCTGACCACCAGAAAGATTGCGCGGGCTACGGTCAAGGTAATCCGTGATCTGCAAGATTTCCGCAGCCGTTTTAACACGCTGTTCGATCTCGTCTTTTGGTGTTTTGATCTGCTTTAGACCAAATGCCATGTTGTTATAAACCGTCATGTGTGGATACAGCGCATAGGTTTGGAAAACCATGGCTACGCCACGCTTGGCAGGGGCTGTTTCATTCACGACTTCGCCGTCAATTGCGACGGTGCCGGATGAGATTTCTTCGAGGCCGGCGATCATGCGTAGCAATGTGGACTTACCACAGCCCGATGGGCCGACGAAAACAGCAAATTCGCCGTCTTCAATATCGAGGTCAACGCCGTGCATGACGTCCACATCACCATAAGATTTGCGCAGGTTGCGGATGGTTAGATTGGCCATGTTTGCTCCATTTGTGTGATTGCAGCACGCAGTGTTTCTGCAAATTCAGGGTGGTTCGCGGGGATGTCGCCCCACAGTTGTTTTGATTGGATGAAATCTTCAGAACCGAGCAACGTTTTAAGCGTGTCCCAGTTCGGTTCGACATAGTCGAAAGTTATCCGGCCCGCTTGCGCGTGCAGGGAAAATACATACCAGCTTGCGATGCTCGCGATGCCGTTGTGGGGCATGATGCCCTGGTCGAGACATTCTTGCAGCGTCGGGCGGATAAAAATCGAGAATTTGGCAAAGCCGTCGGCGCAAATGCGGGCGACTGTGTCCGCTATGGCGGGGTTCTCGAACCGTGCCTTGATGCTTTCAAGGTATTCCATTTTCGAGAATGGCAGATCCAGCGTCAACGCAGGGAGCACCTCTTGGGTCTCGAAGGCCCAGAAATGATCAAACAATGCAGGGACTGTCATGGCCTGGTCGAAGGTCTTTACGCCATTGAGAGCCGCAAGATAGGCCAAGCAGGTATGGCCACCGTTTAGAACGCGAATTTTGGTTTCTTCGAACGGATCCACATTATTGGTAATGGTCACGCCAGCTGTGCCCAGATCGGGCATCTCGGCGGCAAAATTATCTTCGAGCACCCATTGCGCAAAGGCCTCTGCCATGATCGGATGCGTAACGGGTTCACCAACAACACCTGATAGTTCTTGCGCCAATTCATCAGACGCACGCGGCGTGATCCGGTCAACCATTGAGCAAGGGAACGCGACATTTTCAGCGACCCAAGCCTGCAGATCAGTCATGCCAAGCGCAGACAGATAGGCCGTGAAGTTCCGTTTTAGCATTTTGCCGTTGCTGCGGATGTTATCACAGCAAGAGACTGTAATCGGCGCATCGATTGCGCTTTTGCGGCCTGTCAGCGCGGCGGCGAGATAGGCGTAAATGCTTGTCTTGGCTTCGCCAGCAACCTCGGCCGCGATTGTCGGGTCCTTGAGGTCAAGAGAACCGTTTGGATCAGTGTAATATCCGCTCTCGGTGACAGTGATTGTCACCATTTTTACTGATGGCCGCGCAAGCAGCGCCTCTGCGCCAGCTGCATCGCCAGACCAGTCTGCAAATGCCACGTGGCTGCGCACGCGAGACAACGCAACCTCACCTGAAGGGGCGACAGACTTGAGGATATAACCGTTCGTATTCTCGGACTGTTCCGCGAATGTGCCTGCTTCGGCAGCGCGCAAGTTGACGGCGGCAATGCCCCAACGAAGGTCACCGGACTGTTCCATATAGTTATCAATATAGACAGCCTGATGCGCGCGGTGGAACGCACCATAGCCAAGATGAACCACACCAATTTCACAATCCGACTGTGAATATTGGGAGGCCGCAATGCGAGTGGCATTCAACTTGTTCATCACGCGTGTTCCTTTGCTGGTGTCAGATCGCGTTTGGCCATTTCACGATAAGAGGAAGGAGTCATCCCCTTCATCTTGAGGAAATGGCGGTTGAAATTAGCAAGGTTTTGAAAGCCGACTTGATAGCAAATCGTCGTGACCTGATCGTCAGTGGCATAAAGCATTCCGCAGGCCTGCCCGATCCGGACACGGTTCACAAACTCGACAAAGCGATGCCCTGTCGTGGCCTGAAAATTGCGTCGGAATGTCGCTTGGGTCATGCCAGCCATATTCGCGGCTGCTTCGATTGTGATTTCATCGCCAAAATTTTGCACGATGTGATCGATAACCTGACCAACCTTGGCCTGCTTGCCGCCGCCCTCGGATTGGCTCAACTTGACGACCGACAACAGTTTGCGTTCGGCGTGTTCGTTTAGGCGCACAAGGAAGCGGATAAAGGCAAGAATGCGCTCTGGCCCCTTGCTGTCGCGAATTGATTCCATGTGACCACGGGCGAATGTAGGGCTAAAGTTCGAAAACTCGATCCCTGATTGCGCGGTCATCAACATCTGGCGCACTTCGCTGAATTCAGGGAATGCATTTGCAAGGCTATCAACGCTGGCTTGGCTGAATTGCACGAGCATATCTCTGGTTGCGACGGGTGTTTTCCAAACGTCGTCCGTGATCCAGTTATGCGGCAGCTTAGGGCCGGTCAGAAACAGCGCGCCGGGCTTGAAATCGCCAATATAGTCGCCGACGAATGCTTTGCCCCGCGTTTCGACTATCAGGTGCAGCTCGTATTCTTCATGGCTGTGCCAACGGCACAGATCAGTTGGCCAACCGTGTTCAAGAAAACGGATAGAGTGGCGGTTCCGGTCAACAATTTCGATTTCTGGCTGAATGATTGACATGACCTACCTCAACACATTTCCACCATCGACGCAGATGGTTTGTGCTGTCATGTAGGCTGACTGGTCCGAGGCAAGAAATACAGCTGCGCGTGCGACATCTGCGGGCGAACCCATATAGCCGAGCGGCACTGCTTCGCCTACTTCGCGCTTTTTCTGACCAATCTGCTTGCCTTCGAATTTGGCAAATAACCCGTCGACGTGCTTCCACATTGGCGTGTCGATCACACCGGGTGAGATTGCATTCACGCGTATGCCATGTGGCGCAAGCGCGAGTGCCGCGGATTGGGTATAGCTGATGACAGCGGCTTTGGTTGCACAATAATGCGCAACAAGCGCTTCGCCGCGATGACCAGCTTGCGATGCAAGATTGATGATCGACCCTTTGGTCGCGCAGGCGACCATGGATTTGGCAGTAGCCTGCATCACGGCATAAAAGGCGCGGACATTTACACCGAACAGCCGGTCATATTGATCCAGGTCGGCATCGAGAACGGACCCCATGTCAAAAACGGCAGCATTATTGAACAAGATGTCAGGCTCAATTTCAGTGATCCAATCGCAAGCGTCGGACAGTCCGCTATCGTCGAGCAGGTTATGCGATTGATACTGTGCGTCACCATCGAATGTGTCGCCAATATCGGTCGCGAACACTGTCGCGCCTTGCGCTGAAAAATGTTCGACCGCTGCCATACCAATGCCGCCCGATGCACCGGTGACAAGGGCAATTTTGCCTGTCAAATCAGTGGGGGCGGCATTGTTGATCATTTTACGGCACCGAATGTCAGACCAGCAACCAGCTGCTTTTGACAGAACCAACCAAGGATAACGATTGGCGCAATCGCAGCTGTCGATACAGCGGACAAGCGGCCAAAGAACAGACCTTCTGGTGCGCGGTTGCCTTCGATCAGTTTGGACAGTGTTGCCGCATCAATCGTTGTCAGGCGCACGGTCCAGTATGCTTCGTTCCAGCAGAAGATGAACGTCAGCAGGGCTGTGGACGCGATACCACCCCACGCCAGTGGGATCAGGATGTCCTTGATCTCGCCCCATGTGGAAACGCCGTCCATTTTACCCGCCTCGATGATCTCTTTCGGGATCTCCTTGAAGTAGGTGAACAGCATCCAGATCACGATGGGCAAGTTGATCAAGCATAGCACCACGATCACCAAGAAGTGCGTATCAAAGATACCGAGGAAGTTCTTAGTCAGGAATGTCATCGGGTAAAGCACGGCCGCCGCAGGCAGCATCTTTGTCGACAGCATCCACATCAGGATATCTTTAGTGTGGCGGCTTGGGTCAAATGCCATCGCGTAGGCCGCTGGCACACCGACAACCAAGGCAAGCAATGTCGCGAAGGAAGATGTGATGATCGAGTTGATCGCGAAGCGCCAGTAATCATAGTTTTCCGTCATGTTGGCGTAGTTTTCCAACGTTGGGGTAAAGCGCCACAAGAGATCTGGGTTCACTGCGTCTTGGTCCGTCTTGAAGCTGGTCAGGACCAGATAGAAGATCGGGAAGAAAAAGATCAGTCCGATTGTCCAAGCCGCGATGGGCCATGCGATTTTACTGAAGGTGGATCGTTGCGAAATAGTTGCCATTGTCTTTTTCCTTAATCCATCAAGCTTTTGCCAACCATGCGAAGCAAGAAGATCGCGATGATGTTGGCGAGGATGACTGCGAAGATACCAGTGGCACTTGCGGCACCGATGTTGTTGTTGGCGAATTCACCGATCAGATACGGCAGGTTCTTGTTGCCGTTACCGCGGCTGACAATCTCGATCTCTGCGTAAAGTGACAGGTGAAAGATCGATTGGATCATGATCACGATGGCAATTGGACGGGCCAAATGCGGCACTGTCAGATTGATGAACTGTGACCACGGGCTTGCACCGTCTAGGGTCGCCGCCTCTTTCTGGCTTTCGTCTTCGGACTGAAGTGACGTCATGAAGATGAGGACCGCGAAAGGTGTCCACTGCCAAGTCACCATCATGATGACCGCATATTTGGACGTTTGCGTTGCACGGAACGAGAGCGGCTCGATTTCAGGCCAAAGCGCAAAGAAGCTGCCAAGCACCGGGAAATCTCGCAAACCGTCGATCAGGTTGTTGAGGCCACCAACTGCGATGCCGTTCAAACCAAGCACAGGGTCAAGCAGCATGTTGATCCACAAAACCGCGTTTACGGCTGGCATCACGAAGAATGGCGAGATCAGCAGAACCCGCACGATGCCCCGCCCCGGAAAGGCACGGTTTACGAGGACCGCGATGGCAAGTCCCAGAAGGACGGTCAGGATCAGGATGAAGCCCACGATGATCGCAGAGTTGCTGACCGCAAACCAGAAGTCCTTGGCATTCAGCACGTACTCGTAGTTACCAAAACCACGCCAATTGGCGATGTCTGGCTTTGTCCATTCAGGCCGGCGTGTGCTGTTCAGCACGTAGCGGATGAACGAGAAATACAGCGTCATGCTGAGTGGGACCAACATCCAAATCAGAAGCAGGATAACAGCTGGTGTTTGCAATAATTTGGGGAGCGTTCGATTTGCCATAGCGCGAGATCACCTTAAAAAGCGGGAGTTGCTTGATTTACGTCGTTTGCGGGTGTCCTTTAGCGAGCAGCGAAAACACAGACACCCCGTCGAAGCTAGAGGATCAAAATAATACTGTGGGGGTGAAGGGCCCGATGAATATCACCGGGCCCAACTAATCAAAGGTTAGAGAGCTTAGTAGTAGCCCGCTTCCTGCATGATTGCGTCTGCAGCAGACTGAGCAGCTGCAAGAGCATCTTCTACAGACTTAGCACCTGAAAGCGCAGCAGCGATTTCTTGTGCAACAGCTGTACCCACTTCTGGGAACTCAGGGATCGCAGCGAACTGAACACCAACGTATGGCTTGATGTCTGATGCAGCTGGAGCAGCTGAATCAATCGCAGCCATTTCAGCAGCAGCAAAACCAGCTACAGCCTGGAACTCAGGGATTGCATATGTAGATGCACGCTGACCAGTTGGAACAGAACCCCAACCGAAGTCTGGATGATTGCCTACAGCTTCAACGTACGCCTTAGATGTTGCCCACTCGATGAAGTCGTGTGCAGCTTCTGAGTTTGGCGAACCTGTTGGAACAGCCATTGCCCATGCCCACAACCAGTTTGCACCAGCAGAAACACCAGCGTTTGGTGACTGAGCGTATGCAACACCGTCAACTTCCAAGAAAGAAGCAGCGATTGTCGCATCGATCCATAGGCCACACTTGCCTTCGTTGTACAAAGCCAAGATCTCGTTGAAGGAGTTACCTTCTGAGCCTGGAGGGCCGTATGAACCCAGCAGATCAACGTAGAAGTTTACAGCTTGGTTCCACATAGCTGAGTCCAGCTGTGGACGGCCGTCTGCGTCAAACCATGCGCCACCGAAAGAGTTCACAACAGTTGTTACGAACGCCATGTTGTCGCCCCAGCCTGGCTTACCACGGAGACATGCACCGTATACGCCGTTGTCTGGATCGTGCATCGCAGCAGCAGCTTGCATAACGCGAGCCCAGCTGTCGTTGTCGTTGATTGTAACGCCTGCAGCGTCTGTCAGGTCCTTACGGTACATAACCATTGAGGACTCACCGTAGAATGGTGCCGCGTAAAGTGTGCCTTCGTGTGACAGACCAGCGCGCATTGCAGGCAGGATGTCGTCAACGTCGTAATCAGCACCAAAATCCATTGGCTCGATCCAACCTGCAGCGCCCCAAATTGGCGCTTCCTGCATGCCGATGTTGATGACGTCGTACTGTCCACCACCGGTTGCTGTATCAGAAGTAACCTGCTCGCGCAGAACGCCTTCTTCCAGAGAAACCCAGTTCAGGTTTACGCCGGTTTCAGCTGTGTAAGCTTCTGCAACAGTTTGCATGTTGATCATGTGACCGTTGTTAACGATCGCGATTGTCAGATCCTGAGCAGTCGCAATTGAAGCACCAGCAACGCTAAGCGTTAGGCCGAGTGCAGTAGTCCGTAATAGGTTCATAGTTTCCTCCCAAAGATTTTAACCGCTGTTACCAACGGTTCGTCGGAATAGATTGCGCATGATTAACAGTACTTTCTTATACAATTTTAACAACGGAAGATACAAAAGCGCGTCAATTTTAAAAAATTCGGGAAAATTTAGGCAGAAAAGTATGCACGAGGCGATTTTTACAGTCGTCCGCCTTCAGAAATTGTGACCCGACGTCATTTCGGTGACGTTGAATACATCGCGGTGCAATTTACCCTCACGATGATTCGTTAAATCAGGTTAGGCAATATATGTTCGGCCCCCAAGTACTATATCACCCCCGCAGCGTTTCCGATTTGGGAAATTGGGAATCTCAAAGCCTGACGATCAAGGCTTATGGGCTAACGGCTGACGGTCAGGCACTTGGTTCCGACGCGATAAATACCGCAAAACGGTTCATCGATGATGACGTGACCAAGCGCGTGGCGCAGATGGATGACAGTAACACGCTGGGTTTTGTCATTGTCCATGTTGGTGATTTGGGAACGACGATTGCGGCGCATTGGTGGGTACAAGGGAGCGTGTTGTGCCAGCACATTTTCAGGCAGCTACATGATGACGCCGCGCCGATGGATACAGTGACCCGCCCCGTTATTGGTTGCGTGTGGGAATTGGCCTTGATCAATGCAGAACAAGAAGCATGGCGCAAACATATGATGACGCCCGCGCCGGATCGGGCGGGATACATCGCTGAGCGGCCACCATTTCATCAGGTCTAGACTATGCCCGCAGCCGGAGCCCTTTGGGGTCAAAAGGTGCCTCGTGCAAGATCTTCGCTTTATGCGCTTTACCCAGAACAAACACATCAAGCGTATCACCGGGCTTTGCTGCATCGGTGCGCACGAATGCCATGGCCAGTGATTTACCGACAGAATAGCCGAATGCACCAGACGTGACACGGCCAGCAGGTTTGCCGTCGGCGTTGAACATCGGCTCACCGCCGGATGCATCTGCATTATCAGTGACATCAAGCTCTAGCACGCAAAGCTGCTCGCGCGCTGCCAAATCCTTGACTGCGAGGTAGGCGTCTTTGTGCAAGAAATCTTTGTCCAGCTTGATCAATCGTTCGAGCGCTACTTCTTGTGGCCAATATTCGTGGCTGTATTCGCGGCCCCAGCTTCCATAGCCCTTTTCGATCCGTAGCGACCCAAGCGCGCGTGATCCGACAGGTCCGCCGCCGAATTGCGCAACTGCGTCGAGCAGTGACGCATAAAGTGCTGCTTGATCGGATTCGGCGCAGTGCAATTCCCAGCCCAGATCACCGGTAAAGCTGACGCGGAGCGCGAGGCACTCGATACCCGCAACGGTAATGATCTTGGAGCGCATAAAACGGAACGCATCGGTCGCAAAATCAGCGTTCGACAGGCTTTGCATCACATCGCGGGCATTTGGCCCTGCGACGTTGAAACCGCATGTTGTATCCGTTTCGTTGGTGAACGTCGTGCCTTGGGGCAGTGGCACCATGTCAAAGAACCGCTTGTGGAACCGCTCCGCCATGCCGGACCCGATCGCCACAAACTCATCATCAGCGATCTTGGTCACTGTGAAATCACCCGCAATCCCGCCACGCACGCCGATCAGCGGTGTCAGGCAGGACCGGCCAATTTCTGTCGGCATGTTATTGGCAAATAGCGCGTTGAGCCAATCAGCAGCCCCCGCACCCTTGATCCGGTAATTGGCGTAGTTGGAAATATCCAACAGGCCCACGTGATCGCGCAGCATTTGCACCTCGCGGCCGACAGGCTCAAACCAGTTTTGACGATCAAAGCCATGGGTTTCCTCGGCCCCAGCCTGATCTGCGTACCACAGCGGGTGTTCCCAACCACAGTTGAGGCCGAATACCGCGCCCATCTGTTGCTGGGTCTCGTAAATCGGGCGCACGCGGGCAGGGCGGCCTGCACTGCGTTCTTCATTGGGGAAGTGGATTTTGAAGCGGTTTTGATACTGATCCGCGACGCGTTCGCGGGTGAAGGTCTTGCCAGCCCATGATCCGTATCGGGCCAAATCCCATGCGAACATATCGAGCTTGGTCTCACCCTCAACCATCCATTCAGCCGCCAAGAGGCCAAGGCCACCAGATTGCGAAAACCCGGGGATGATGCCTGTGCAGCAGAAGTAGTTTTGCAATTCCGGCACGGGGCCGAACAAGGCGGAACTATCAGGCGTCCAGATCATCGGTCCGTTGATCACGCGTTTGATGCCTGCGTTGCCCAGCACGGGAACACGTTCGATTGCGCGCAGCATGTTTTCCTCAATCCGCTCAAGATCATCAGGGAACAGGTCATGCGCGAAATCAAGCGGCGTGCCATCCTCGGCCCAGAATTTCATGTTCTTTTCATAGGCACCGACCAACAGGCCGTTACCCTCTTGGCGCAGATAATATTCGCCGTCGCGGTCCGCCACGGATGGCAGGCGCTGACCATGGGCTGCGACCTCGTCAATGGTTTCTGTCACGAAATACTGGTGTTCAGTCGGCTGCAAAGGTAGTTCCAACCCCGCCATCGCCGCCACCTCACGCCCCCATAGGCCCGCCGCATTCACGATCCACTGCGTGCGAATGTCGCCCTTGGGCGTGCGCACGATCCATGATCCATCCGGCTGCTGTTCGGTGCCCGTCACAGGGGTAAACCGGTGAATTTCAGCGCCAGCGGCGCGTGCACCTGTTGCATAGGCTTGGGTCACGCCAGAGGGGTCAACATTGCCGCCGTATTGTTCAAACATAATCGTACGGATGCCGTCGAAGTTGACCAATGGGTGCAAACGCTCTGCCTCGTCACGGGTCAGCTTCTCGAAATGCATCCCAAAATGCCGCGCCTTGGCCTCTTGCAACAATAGCTGCTGTTCACGTTCCTTGGTCTGCGCAAGATAGAGCGAGCCGGGTTGAAAAATGCCGCAGCCTTGGCCGGTTTCTTGCTCTAGCTCTTTATATAGACCCATCGTGTAATGCTGAATACGGCTGATGTTCGTGCTGTCATGCAGTCCGTGGATACCGGCGGCAGCATGCCAAGTGGAACCTGATGTCAGCTCATCACGTTCAAGCAGCATCACATCCGTCCAGCCCAATTTGGTCAGGTGGTAAAGAATAGAGCATCCAACAAGTCCGCCACCTATGACGACCGCTTGGGCGTGAGTTTTCATTGTCATTTTAGACTACCATGGTTTGATTGATCTCGGATCACTAAACACATGGGTAAAGTGAAATCCAAGCGTCTGGATAGTGCTAATTTCAGGAATCTCACGCAAAGCCAAAAAACTCGAAACGCAGGCTGATTCTATTGCCGTGTCTCGCTCTGCTTGACAAAAAAGCATTCAATCACGACAAATTTTTTGGCGATTTTGCATGTACCAACACATAAGCCCCCTCGCAAACTGCTAGATCGAAGCAAGGGAAAGGTCACATAAGGTAGGGCCTAGTCCTATGTCGCCTTAACGGGCAACCAACGACCGCAAAAACAACCCAATCCCACCAACAAGCAAAACCAGGATCACAAGGAGATCAAAAACACTGAGGTTGGCAAACATCAATGTCGTGCTAGCCAGAACGCCGAAAACCAAAGCTATGACAGAACCAACCGCAAGGACCCAACCTGCCCATTTCGCGCGGTCATAGAATATAAGACCGACGCCGAACATAAATACGATCAGGATCATTCCTGAAGTAACGGGCATGCGCCCAATACCAAACGCTCGCATTCCCATACCAAACTGTGGACGAACGACGATGGAATTGAGCAGCAAGTAACCGCCGCCAATCATCATAATAATGCCGATGATGAAATTCAGTTCACCGCCCGATGTGCCACCTGCGCCGCGTCGTGCCATGTTGATCGTCCTTTTGATAATCTTCGAAGCCTAGCATAAAAGCCGTTAATGATGCTGTTCCGGCACCAAAATCTCGCGTTTGCCAACATGGTTAGCCGAAGAAACGACGCCTTCGTCTTCCATTTGTTCCACAAGACGGGCGGCCTTGTTATAGCCAATCGCCAGTTTGCGTTGGATGTAGGACGTCGAACATTTGCGATCCTTGATCACGATAGCGACGGCAGTGTCATAAAGCGCGTTTTCGCTGTCAGACCCATCGCCAAGGCCAAGCACCTGATCAATATTCGAACTTGCATCATCTGACGGCCCTTCAACGACGCCAGACATGTATTCGGGTGGACCAAAGCTCTTGAGGTGGTTGACGATTTCCTCAACCTCTTCATCACTACAGAACGGGCCATGGATACGGCTGATCTTACCACCGCCAGCCATATAAAGCATGTCGCCCATACCAAGCAGTTGTTCGGCGCCCATTTCACCAAGAATGGTGCGGCTGTCGATTTTCGACGTCACTTGGAACGAAATCCGCGTCGGGAAGTTCGCCTTGATCGTGCCGGTGATCACATCCACCGACGGGCGCTGCGTGGCCATAATCAGGTGAATACCGGATGCACGCGCCATCTGCGCAAGGCGCTGAATGCACGCTTCAATTTCTTTGCCAGCGACCATCATCAGATCTGCCATCTCATCCACGATGACGACGATATATGGCAGCACTTCTGGTGTGAATTCTTCGCTCTCGAAAATCGGCTCGCCCGTTTCGTCATCGAACCCAGTTTGCACGGTGCGGTTAAACACTTCGCCCTTTGACAGGGTTTCTTTGACGCGGCCATTGTAACCATCGATGTTGCGCACGCCCATTTTGGACATTTTGCGGTAGCGTTCTTCCATTTCACCCACGACCCATTTCAGGGCGACGACTGCTTTTTTCGGGTCGGTAACAACAGGCGATAGAAGGTGTGGGATACCGTCATAGACGCTAAGTTCTAGCATCTTTGGATCGATCATGATCAATCGGCATTCTTCAGGAGAAAGCTTATACAACAGCGACAGGATCATCGTGTTGATTGCCACTGACTTACCAGAACCCGTCGTCCCCGCGATCAAGAGATGGGGCATTTTGGCAAGGTTCGCGATGATCGGCTCACCGCCGATGTCCTTGCCCAAGGCAAGCGGCAGTTTCATGTTGCTATCGCCAAAATCACGTGCGGCAAGCATTTCGCGAAGCACGACCATTTCACGATGCTCATTTGGCAACTCAATACCAATTACCGAGCGGCCCGGCACAGTTGAAACACGCGCTGACAGCGCCGACATGGAACGCGCAATATCGTCGGACAGGCCGATCACCCGAGACGCCTTAAGGCCCGGCGCAGGCTCAAGTTCATACATCGTCACAACTGGCCCCGGGCGAACACTGACGATTTCACCTTTGACGCCATAGTCATCAAGCACGTTTTCCAACATCCGCGCGTTTTCTTCGAGCGCCTCGTCAGGCAAATTGTGCCGCTCAACGATGGACGGGCTAGCCAACAGGCTTAACGGCGGTGTTTCGTAGTTGGCGTATTTATCCTCGAATTGCAGTTTTGGCTGCGCCTCGGCCACGGCTTTTTTCGACGGTTGCAACGCGCGTTTTGCCGGATGCTGCACGACTTTTTTCGGCGCAGGTACAGGGATCGCAATGCGCGATGATGGTGCCTCAAGCACAGCGTCATCGGTAGGATCGTCGGTAAGTGCGGCGGCCAAATCATCTTCGAACGCTTGGTCAAGCGGTTCTTCATGACGCCGATAAACAGGGGCAGCAGCCCCAGCCGTATCAAATGGTGAAGGCGCGATATTGCTGGTGATCATCTCGGCTGCCTGGGTTGCCGCAGGGTCCGCATTTAGCACAAGGGGCTGCGGCCCACGGCCATGTGTCAGCGACGGTTCAATGCGAACACCCGTGATGGATGGGGCCTCGGTTGCTTTGTGGGTTTCACGGCTGCGGATAGCGGCCGCAATCCGGCTTTTTACCCGATCATCGCTCATCGCGGGCGCGTCCATGTCAGCGGTCGGCGCTTGAACCAATTCTGGCTCGGGCATCGGCTCGCTACGTTTTAACAGGCCAGCTAAAAACCCGCCGCTTTCCTTGGCAACGGGCGCCGCCTGAACAGGTGCCGCAAACGCTGTTCCAGTATCAATTGTTGGGGCCTGCACTGGTGGCATTTTCCGCTCTACCCCACTCGCCAAACTGGCATCAAACGTTGGCATAGCAGGATTTGCCCGCACGACTGCAGCTGCCCGAGCCTTCAGCTCTGGCTGCGCTGTGTGTTGAGCCGGATCGTCAAACGCATACGCCGCTGCATGCATTTCATGCGCTTTCTCGCGGCGGGCTTGAACGGTGGCTATGCCACCCTGCGCGGCACGGGCGGACACGGACGCCGTTTTCCCCAAAATGCGCAAGATCAAATCATACAACATGATAATGCCGAACATCAAAAAGCGACCTAAACCGCGCAACTCACTGCGGCTAAAGCCAAGCACGAATGCCATCGACGACACGACAACAACACCCATCAAGAATGAGAATAGCTTAACCGCAAAAGCGGCCGAAAACGGCAATACGGTCAAAACGACAGCCAAAACTGTATCGCCCAACATGCCACCCAAACCAAAGTTTGGGGGCCAAGCTGTGGTGGGGGCCAGCGTCGAAGCGTAAACCGCGCCGATAGCTAATACGATTGGCACAAATACGATCCGCCCGAATGCGCGCTCTTCGCCAACATGCGCCGCAAACCGAACACCCCATGCAACCAACGCGGCAGGCACGACCCAAGTGCCAAGACCCACAATCATCATCAGCGGCGCAGCAAGAGATGCGCCAAAACGGCCCAACAAGTTTTGCACTGGCGCGTCAGTTGCCGAAATCCAGCTTGGGTCACTTGGCGAATAGCTCCAGATTAGCGCCGCTGCCAACAAGCCCACCGCAATCATCGCAAAGCCAAGCAGCTCTTTGCCGCGCTTTTCGATCATCGCTTGCGTGTTTGTGTCCAGCAACGGATCACGACGTTGGTTTGGAAAAGCCGCCATAAGATATACCTCAGTTATACAAACAATCGCGGATCAGGGTCAGACCGCGTTGTAATTCTTGTGTTGGGGCGACCATGGCCACCCGAATAAAACCTTGGCCGGGGTTTCCGGCCTCATTGTCACGGCTCAGATAGGCGCCGGGCAAAACCCGCACGCCAGTTTCTTGCCAAACTTTAACGGCTGCTGCCTCGCCATCCTCTACAGGAAGCCAGAGGAAAAATCCGGCTTTGGGACTGTCATAGCCTGCGACATCCGCGAAAACCTGATCCGCAATGACATATTTTTCGCGATACATGTCGCGGTTTTCATCAACATGCGCGTCATCCGCCCACGCCTTCGCTGCCACGGCCTGCAATGGCCCCGGCAGTGGCGCGCCAGCGTAGGCACGCAATGATCGAATACGCTTTATGCTTTCCGTGCCGCCAGCACAAAAGCCAGAACGAAGGCCCGGCATGTTTGAGCGTTTTGACAGTGAATGGAAAATCAACACACGATCAGGGTCAGCACCCATATCGCGGGCGACCTGCAATGCACCAATTGGCGGCGCATCGCGGTAAATTTCTGCATAACATTCATCGGCGAAAATAATGAAATCATGCTTTTCAGCTAGGCCAATCAGCGTTTCCCAATAGGCACGGTCTGCCATGGCACCCTGCGGATTGGCAGGTGAACAGACATAGGCAATCGCCGTGCGGGCCAGCACATCGTCGGGCAACCCTGCAAAATCGGGCAAATTTCCAGTGGCTGGTGTTGCGGGCACATAGAGCGCCTCGGCCCCGACAGACAGCGCTGCAACGCCATAAACTTGATAAAACGGATTGGGCGTCAGGATCAGCGGCGTCACACCATTCTTGGTTTCAGGGCAAAGCGCCATCGCCGCATTATACAACCCCTCGCGCGTGCCATTGAGCGCGATAATATCGTCCTCAGCCACATCAATGGCATAGCGGCGCTGCAGATAACCGCTAATCGCCGCCAACAAATCATCGGTGCCGGGGTTGGCAGGGTATTGGCCAAGCGAAGACAGGTTAGCCGCCAAAACATCGCCCACAAATGCAGGAAACGCATGGCGTGGCTCGCCAATCGTCATATTGATCACGTCATTGGCGCGTGTCGGCACATCCAAAAGGGCGCGCAAACGTGGCCAAGTCGCAACCGGGAGGTTCGAAAACCGCTCGGGAAAATCCATAACTGCCTCAACTTACGGGATCATTATCGCCCCGCTTTTGTCTAGGTTAGCGTGGCAAAGCCCCATCTGTCCATAACATCAGGCAGGATTTCATGGCCTCACAGGGGTAATTGTGGCATTTAAGCCAATGCCTTGGCCGCAGCAGCGCCGATCCGAAGCAGGTTTTCATCCGAACCGGGCGCCCCGTTAAACATAATCCCACAAGATGGCACGCCCGTTGGCAAGGTGATCGACGCCAACCCCATCAAGTTGCCAACCCGCGTGTTGCGAAGCGCCAATAGATTTTCAGTGATGTAATAGTCGTGATCGGTGTTCAACCGCTCCAAATTGGGCGGCATAATCGGGGATGACGGCATAATCACAGCATCAAATCCGGCGGTGGCCGACAAATAAGCCGCGCGAATTTTGCCCAGTTTGATCCAATCAGCCAGATAATCAGCGGCCAGAACATCCCTGCCCGGCCTGATCCGCTCTAGGATTTGGTGGAACATTTTATCAGGCGCCGCCTCGATCAGGTCGCGCCAATGGGCGTATGCGTCAGCAGTATAGAGCCTGCCAGCCATTTCATACGCGGCGGGCAAGTCCGGCACTGTGACATGTCCAATCGCGGCGCCCGCGGCCTGCATCCGTTCAACAGCCGACTGAAATGCGGCCCGCGGTGCGCCGCGCAGATCGTCCATCGCAATGGTATCAAGAATGGCAAAACGCATCCCCTTGAGCGTGGCACCAGACAGATCAGCAGCCTTACCGCCTTCCATCGCAGCCAATAGCAACCCCGCGTCCTCAACACTGCGGCACAGCGGGCCAACGGTATCAAATTCGGCACATAGCGCCACGGACCCCGCCACAGACAAACGGCCAAACGTGGTTTTGAGCCCGACCAGATCGTTCCATGCAGAAGGAATGCGCACCGATCCGCCTGTGTCAGAGCCTATTCCAGCGGCAGCCAAGCCAAACGCTACCGACGCCGCAGCGCCAGAAGACGACCCGCCCGGAACCGCGCCATCGTCATTAACGCAAGGCGGCGTTGCCGTCATCGGATTATAGCCCAACCCGCTGAATGCGATCTCTGACAGATGGGTTTTGCCAAGACAAACAAGCCCCGCAGCTGTCGCAGCCTTAAGCACCTCGGCATCCTCATCCGGCACACGTCCTGCAAGCAGTTTGGTGCCTGCCTCAGTCGCCGTGCCAGCAGTGTCGAACAGGTCTTTCCAAGAAATCGGAACACCATCGAGCGGGCCAAACCGATTACCGGCCTTCGCACGCGCACTGGCGGCCGCGGCCTCGGCGCGTGCGCGATCATGGGTAACAACGCTATAAATGCGGTCGCGCAACGGGTGCGCATCAATCGCGGCTAAATAGGCATCGGTCAGCTCGGCCGGATCGATCTCTCCCGCACCAATTGCACGCCCCAAATCAGCGGCGCTCATCCATAGCCATTGTTGCATCGTCGTCCCCTTCATATTGCGAAGATGACCCTAGCGGCGACGCAGCGCATGGACAATCCCCACGACCTGCCCATATTGCAGGGTATGGATACTGATCTGATCATCGTTGGCGGCGGATTGAACGGCCCTATCATGGCGCTGGCCGCTGCTGATTTGGGGCTGCGTGTCACCGTGATCGACGCCCTCCCCCGCCCCACCCGCGACATGCCCGATTTCGATGGCCGCGCCTATGCGCTTGCGCTGACGTCACAGCGATTGTTGCGCGGCGTTGGTGTCTGGGATGCGGTGGCGGATCACGCGCAACCGATGCTTGAAATTAAAGTCACGGATGGCCGCGCTGGCGAAGGGCCAGCACCATGGATGATGCATTTTGACCATGCAGAAATCGAAGAAGGCCCGATGGGATATATGGTCGAGGATCGACATTTGCGCAGCGCATTATTGGATGCGTTGGATGGTAAAGATCTGATCACACAAATCGACGGTGATCGTGTCGTCGCACAAAACGTGGATGCATCTGGCGTGACCGTTCAATTGGCCAGCGGCGGTGATGTGACAGGTCAACTGCTTGCCGGCACCGATGGCCGTGGCAGCGGCACCGCGACACGCGCCAAGATCAAGCGGGTCGGCTGGTCATATAATCAAACAGCAATCGTATGTGCCGTGGCCCACGACAAACCCCATGGCGGCATTGCACATCAATTCTTTATGCCGACGGGCCCGTTGGCCATTCTACCGCTGACGGGCAATCGCAGCGCAATCGTCTGGAGCACCAGCTCCGACCACGCAACCGCGTTAAAGGAATTGGACGACGCTGCATTCTTGAATGCACTGCGCCCAGCGTTCGGCAGCTTCCTTGGGAGTATTTCGCTGGCAGGGGCGCGATTTAGCTATCCGCTGAGCCTATCGCTTGCCCATCAATTCGTGACCGACCGCATTGCACTGCTTGGCGATGCGGCACACGGGGTGCACCCGATTGCGGGCCAAGGGTTGAACGCAGGATTGCGTGATGTTGCCGCCCTTGCCGATGTATTGCAGGCTGCACGCGCAAGGGGTGAAGACATCGGCAACCGTCAAGTGCTGGAACGCTACCAAGAATGGCGACGGTTCGACGCCACGACGCTGGCGTTGGCCACCGATACATTCAACAGATTGTTTTCAAATGATAACCCTGTTTTGCGCGGCATGCGCGACATTGGGATGGGTATGATCAATGCAATGCCCGGCGTGCGCCGTAATTTCATCCGAGAGGCCGCAGGCCTAACCGGAGAACTACCCAAATTGATGCGTTAGCGTGGCCGCACAGTCACCTGTTTGATCTGGTCCTCTTGCCAATAAAATGAATCGTCACGGATCAGCGAAGGCAACAAATCGTGCCGAAATCGGCGTTGGCGAAATGACGTGATTTCAACGGTCGCGTTTGCGCCATGGCACGATAATGATTGTCCAAGAAACCCCTTTCGCAAGAACGCCTCTCGTTGTTTGAGACGGTCAATATCAATACGCAAAAGCGCAAGTTCATCGGCGGGATGGATCATCGGCAAGGCTCGGGTTTGACTGCATGAATGCCAATCATTGCCGCCTTGGTCTAAAAAACCGTTAAGCGGAGCAGTTAATCGAGCACCCGCGCCTCATCAACCAGCATCACGGGGATACCGTTACGAATAGGAAAGGCAAGATTGGCCTTTTTTGACACGAGTTCCTGCTTGTCCGCATCATATTCCAAACGGTTATGCGATTGCGGACAAATCAATGCTTCCAGCATTTTCGGGTCAAAGGCGATGTCGGTCATTGCATTCTTTCATCATTGGAACCACCCCGAAGGGCAAAAGCGAGCAGCGTCGCCAATGTTTCACATCTTGTGGTCAATGATGGCGCCTCTAGCAAGGCTTGTTTATCCTCAGGCTCGAACGGGCAGAGCATGGAAAGCGAATTGATAAGCAATTCGTCATCCGCGTCCTTCAGGCTATCCCAATCTGCGGACATATCTTGGGCATCAAAATACTGGCCCAAATCGCGCATGAAGACCGCCCTGTCCCAATCACCCACTTTTTCTTCAACGCCAAGATCCCGCTCAAACCCTGACCAGTCGACCTTGGCACGGCGGTAGGGGGTAAATCCGTCAACTTCGTTGCGCAAACGGAACCTGCTCGCGCCTGATAACGTGATCATATAACGCCCGTCTTCGGTTTCTGAAAACGCGGTGACCCGCCCTGCGCACCCGATACGGTGCAGCTGATCGGTTGAATTGGGCCCCGCGTAGGGCTGGATCATGCCAATCAGGCGGTGTTCCGTTTTCAACACATCATCCAGCATTTGCAGATACTTGGGTTCAAACAAATGCAGCGGCAAACGCGCGCGGGGCAGCAATAGCGCGCCCGGCAAGGGAAACACAGGGATCGTGTCAGGAAGATCGGTTTTAATCATCATGCACTAAAGATAGGCCGTATGCCTGCTTATGCAAATATCAGCGACGATAATTTGCGGCGGCCATTGAGAACAACGGGGTCATTGGCTGGCAGCGCGTCAAAAATAGTGAACAGTTCCGTGCGCGCGGCGCCATCATTCCATTCGCGGTCCTTTTTGAACAGCGCAAGCAGCGTGTCGATCGCGCCTTCCACGTCACCGCTGGCATGTTGCGCTGCGGCCAAATCAACCCGTGCTTGATGGTCATCGGGGTTCGCCGCGACCAGAGCAGACAGATCATCAACAGGGCCAGCTGACTGCGCCTTGCGTGCAAGAACGATCTGCGCATGCGCCGCTTCAAGCGCTTTGTCGCCAGAAATTTCGGCAGGTGCACCGTTAAGAACGGCCTCGGCCTGATCCACATCATCCAACGCCAAATGCGCACGGACTAGCCCAGCATAGGCAACCGCGTGATTGCCATCTTCGGATAAAATCGCCGCAAATGTTTCTGCCGCATCAGCCGCATCGCCTGCCTCTAACATTTCTTCGGCGGCGGCGACGGCATCCTCAAGACCATTGTCAGGCTCTGGGCCCATGGCGGCAATCTTTTCGACAAATGTTTTAATCTCAGACGGCGGCAACGCACCCTGAAAACCGTCAACCGGCTTGCCGTCTACAAACGCATAGACGGTGGGAATGGATTGCACCTGCATTTGACCCGCATAAGCCTGATGCGCATCAACGTCGATTTTCACAAGCTTTACACGGCCACCAGCCGCAGTCACTGCGGCCTCGATTGCAGGGCCGAGCGTTTTGCACGGGCCACACCATTGCGCCCAGAAATCAACAATAACGGGCGTCTGCTTGGACATCTCAATGACATCAGCGGCAAAGCCGGCATCGCTGCCCTCTTTGATCAGATCAGCATCGGCGGCGGGCGCGGGTGTGTCGTTGAATTCCAGCATGGGGCGGCTCCTTAATTCGTGTTGCGCTCTATATGTGCGCGCGTGGGCGTCATGCCAAGGGGAAACACGCTTTACCAGCCCAACGATCCCAAGTTAGGTTTGGCTATGACACGTACCATTTTGACATTTGGCGACAGCAATACTCACGGCACCCCGCCGATGCAGTCGCACGATCATCATCCGCGCATGACACGCCGCTGGCCCACTGTTTTGCGCAAATCGCTCGACTGCAATGTCATCGAAGAAGGGTTGGGCGGGCGTTTGGCCGCTGGGCATGGTGATCCAGTGATGGGCGAACACATGAACGGACAGATCGGTCTGCGCATCGCAATTGCGAGCCATGGGCCGATTGACTGGATGACAATCATGCTCGGCACGAATGATCTTCAGGCGCATCACGGCAAGACCGCCGCTCAAATCGCGGCCCATGTTGATGCCTTGCTCAAGATTGCGCTGCTGGAAGAATTACAAGCACGCCATGATGGGTTTCAGATCCTGCTGATTTGCCCGCCACCTGTCATCGCGGCGGGCGTATTCAAGGCCGATTTCGCGGATCAGATTGACACATCCCACGCACTAGCCCCGCTCTATGCCGCCAAAGCGAACAAGCGCGGTGTGCATTTCATCAATGCCGGTGACCACATCACAAGCAGCAATATTGACGGCATCCATTTCGATCAAACAGCGCATGATGCCTTGGGTATTGCAGTGGCCGACTACATCGCGCGGCACGACACCCTATAGATCAAACGTCGCAAACACAGGCGCGTGGTCGCTTGGTTTCTCCCAGCCACGCGCATGGCGCACAACGCGACTGGAATGACCGGATGCTGCGATGTCACTTGTGGCCCAAACATGATCAAGACGGCGGCCCTTGTCAGCGGTGTCCCAATCCTTGGCGCGGTAGGACCACCAGCTATATAGCTTACCCTCGGGGATATCCGCGCGGGTCACATCGACCCAATCACCTGCGTCCTGCACTTGCGCCAATGCCTCAACCTCAACAGGTGTATGGCTGACAACTTTGAGCAGTTTTTTATGGTCCCAAACATCATCCTCGCGCGGGGCGATGTTCAAATCACCTACAAGGATGGATTTGGTCGGCTTATCTGCGTGAAACGCGTCACGCATTTGCGACAAGTAATCCATTTTCTGGCCGAATTTCTCGTTCACTTCGCGGTCAGCAACATCGCCGCCGGCAGGGACATAGAAGTTTTGGATCGTCACGCCATTTTCCAGCTTACCCGCGATATGACGCGCATGACCCAGCTGCGCGTAATCCTCTGCGCCCGCCTCAACCATCGGAATTTTGGAGAAAATCGCGACACCGTTATACCCCTTTTGGCCGCGCGCAACCATGTGGGTGTAGCCCAGCGATTGGAACTGCTCGAGCGGGATTTTATCGACGGGGCTTTTGCACTCTTGCAGGCAAAGCACATCGGGTGCCTCGTCACGCATCAGTTGGGCCACGATGTCTTCGCGCAGTCGCACAGAGTTGATATTCCAAGTCGCAAGCGTAAAAGCCATGTCGTTTCCTTACATCAAGACAGCAGACGGGCGGAGCGTTCCGCAAACCGTGCCGCGCCAGTTTTTCACATCGGGATTCATCCGCGCTTTGGCCGCGGGATGTTTGGCATCAAGCACGCCGAGCTTGACCAATATCGCTGCAATCGCCGCCTCGGCCCCGCGGGTCGTGCCATCGACGATCTTGAGGGCAACACCAACTTTGAGTGCAGGAACGATCGCGACGAATACCGCCTCGGCACCTGTTTTAATTGCAACCTTATGATCCATCGCACGCATCAGATCGGTGCAGGCACGCGTTTCACCAGCAACCAACTCCGGATAGGTCATCATGGCGTCGCGCAGTTTGACCATGGATTGTTGTCGCAAATCACCGCCCGTATCCGCCGCCGCAAATTGCGACATCGCGCGCGCAAGGCCCGTAACAGTGCAAGCATGGTTTGGCGCGGAACAGCCATCAATGCCATAGCCGGGGCTTGTTTCTCCCGTCACCTCTTCGAACGCGGATTTACAGGCTTGTTGGACAGGGTGATCGATCAGTTCATAATCAGCGTCACCGCCGAGGTGTTTGTTAAGGGTCAAGAAACCAGCATGCTTACCTGAGCAATTATTATGCACCTGACATGGTTCGGTATGCGCACGGATCAGGCCGTATTGCGCAGGTTGATCATTGGGCATCTGTGGGCCACAGCGAAAATCGCTGTCTTGCATCCCCAGATCAGCAAGCCATGCATTGACACGATCCGTATGAATAGCAGCGCCTTGGTGGGATGCGCAGGACAGGGCGAGTTGTTCACCCGTTAGGTGCGCCCCTGCCCCGCTTTCCAGTAGCGGCAACGCCTGGATCATTTTGCACGACGAGCGCGGATAGATCATCGCATCCGCGTCACCCCAAGCATGGATCACATCGCCGTTTTGATCGCAGACCACGGCATGACCTGCATGGTAGGATTCCAGTAAATCTCCGCGCCAGATTTCGACCAATCGTTCAGGATGCGCCATTTTCCACTCCTTGAAACTGCGCTGCAAATTGGGGGCTTTCCCAAATGGGCAGTTTTTTGCTAGTGTTATGGTTATCGAGTTCAAACAACTCCCGCCACAACAAAAGGTGCCGTAAGATGCATCAAGGGGTCGGAGTATCCAGAGGCAAACACAGCTTGGAGGCTGTAGTATGATTTTGAAATTTATATGTGGTGTGGCAACAGCCGCAACAATCGCGTTTGCAGGGCAAGCAATGGCGCAAACGTCTGAAAACATTGTCGCGGCGAATACCGATTGGACAGTGTTTGTAGAAAACAACCCAAAAGAATGCTGGAGCGTGTCAGCGCCCAAGCAAACCATCAACACCCGCGATGGTAAAACAGTTTCTGTGCAACGCAGTGACATACGTCTGTTCGTTTTTTACCGCCCGGGCGAAAAGGTACAGGGACAGGTTGCGTTCACAGGCGGCTATCCCTTTGCTAGCGGATCTACGGCTGATATGAATATCAATGGTACGAAATTCCAGCTCTTTACCGAGGGTGAATGGGCTTGGCCTGCCACTGCAGAAGACGACGCAAAAATCGTAACGGCGATGAAACGTGGCGCTGACGCTGTGCTAACGGCCCGCTCGGGGCGCGGCACATTGACCCAAGATACGTTCAGCTTGCTGGGCTTTACCGCCACAGTTGAAGAAGCAGCAAAGCGCTGTTCCGGCTAAACGGTTTAGCGAATGTAATGGTAATGGGGCGGTTCCTTGCAGGGGCCGCCCCTTTTGCCTATATGAGCCGCTTAATCGATCAATAAGGTGCCACCATGGAACCCAACGCCCCAATCACCCAAGACGTCATGACGATTCCGCGCAAGGCCGAGGATGGTCTGCCCAACCTTGTCGGTATGTCTCGTGAAAAAATGGCCGAGGCGCTGATCGGCATCGGCACACCTGAAAAACAGGCCAAAATGCGTGTCGGTCAAATCTGGCAATGGATTTACCACTTCGGCACCCGTGATTTTGCTGACATGACAAACCTGTCCAAGGATTACCGCGCTCTTTTGGCCGAACATTTCGTCGTCGCCGTGCCCGAGGTCGTGACCCGCCAAGTATCTGACGACGGCACACGCAAGTATCTGGTGCGTATCGCTGGTGGGCACGAGGTCGAGGTGGTTTATATTCCCGAGACAGATCGCGGCACCTTGTGCATTTCATCACAGGTCGGTTGCACGCTGACCTGCTCATTCTGCCACACCGGCACACAGAAATTAGTACGCAACCTAACATCCGCCGAAATCATCGGGCAGGTTCTGGTTGCGCGTGACGATTTGGGCGAATGGCCTGAACCGGGGACGAAACCGGAGGGCCCCCGCCTGTTGTCGAACGTCGTTTTGATGGGCATGGGCGAACCGCTTTATAATTTTGAAAACGTGCGCGACGCGATGAAAATTGCGATGGATCCGAATGGTATCCAACTGTCGCGTCGCCGGATAACCTTGTCCACCTCTGGTGTCGTGCCAGAAATTGCGCGCACCGCCGAAGAGATCGGCTGTCAGCTTGCGATTTCATTCCATGCCACGACAGATGAGGTGCGTGACAAGCTGGTGCCGATTAACAAGCGCTGGCCAATCGCTGATCTTCTGGATGCGTTGCGTGCCTATCCCAAGGTCAGCAATTCCGAACGGATCACATTTGAATATGTCATGCTCGACGGCATCAACGACACCGACGCCGACGCGCATCGCCTGATGCGGTTGATCGACGGCATTCCAGCCAAGATCAACCTAATCCCGTTCAACGAATGGCCTGGTGCACCGTACAAGCGGTCATCCAACAACCGCATCCGCGCGTTCGCCGATATCGTTCACAACGCAGGCTATGCGTCCCCAGTGCGCAAGCCTCGCGGCGAAGATATCATGGCCGCCTGCGGTCAGTTGAAATCAGACACCGAACGCCAGCGTAAATCCAAACGACAGATCGAAGCGGAGACGGGGCAGTAATGCCCCGCCTGTGCATTGGCGGTTAGGCAAAGCCTAGCGTTTTTCGCGATCATGCCAGTTTTCCAAGGCCGCAACCGCCTCTTCTGCGGTTTCAACAAAGACAAACAGATCAAGGTCTTCTTCAGAAATCGTGCCCGCATCGGCCAGCGTTTCCCAGTTAATGATGCCGCGCCAAAACTCTTCGCCGAACAACAGAAACGGGACGCGTTCCATGCGACCCGTTTGGATCAGGGTTAACGCTTCGAACGTTTCATCCAACGTGCCAAACCCGCCGGGGAAAACCGTGATCGCGGCGGCACGCATCAGGAAATGCATCTTGCGGATCGCAAAGTAGTGAAAGTTGAAGCAAAGCTCTGGGGTGACGTATTCGTTTGGCGCCTGTTCATGCGGTAACACGATATTCAGGCCAATTGACCGCCCGCCTGCGTCAATCGCACCACGGTTTCCCGCCTCCATCACGCCCGGACCACCGCCAGTGACGATGACATTCTCGGTGCCTCCGGTTTTCATTGATTTGGCTGTCATGATCTCGGCAAATTTGCGCGCCTCGTCATAATATTTGGACAGGTTCGCAAGCGTCTTGGTTCGCGCCGTTTCCTTTTTGGCAGGCTCTGGAATACGCGCGCCACCAAACAGAACGATCGTGCTTTGAATGCCCGCTTCGTCCATCAACATTTCAGGCTTGAGCAGCTCTAATTGCAAGCGAACAGGACGCAACGCATCGCGGCACATGAAATCTTCGTCGGTGAACGCCAGACGATATTCGGGTGCGCGCGTTTGCGGGGTATCAGGCACATTCACGGCTTCTGCACGATCTTGACCGCTATGGCGGAACGGGTGGCGGCGTGTTTCGTCTTTCATCTGGCTTTCCTAACATTGCGCGACAGGTGTTTTCCGGTCTATAGCGCACACAACAGTGAAACCATAGCCAAACCGGAGTGATCCATGTCCAACGCCGCCCTAGAGACCGCAATCGAAGCCGCATGGGATGCGCGCGATACAATCACCATCGACACCAAAGGTGAGGTGCGCGAAGCAATCACCGACACCATGAACGCACTAGACAGCGGCAAGCTGCGTGTCGCGGAACGTCGTGAAAATGGCGATTGGCACGTCAATCAATGGGCGAAAAAGGCAGTGCTGCTGTCATTCCGCCTCAACGATATGGAACAAATTCCCGGCGGCAACGGTGACACATCTTGGTGGGATAAGGTCCCGTCCAAATTCGCAGGCTGGGGTGACAACCAGTGGCGCGATGCTGGTTTCCGTGCTGTGCCCGGTTCCATTGTGCGCCGTTCAGCGTTCATCGGCAAAGGCGTTGTGTTGATGCCATCATTTGTAAACCTCGGCGCATATGTCGACGAAGGGTCGATGGTTGACGGTTGGGCGACTGTTGGCAGCTGCGCCCAGATCGGCAAAAACGTGCACCTGTCCGGCGGTGTTGGTATCGGTGGTGTGTTAGAGCCGATGCAGGCTGGTCCTACAATCATCGAAGACAACTGTTTCATCGGTGCGCGATCCGAAGTCGTCGAAGGCTGCATCGTGCGCGAAGGGTCGGTCTTGGGCATGGGCGTGTTCATCGGCCAGTCGACCAAGATCGTTGATCGCGAAACAGGCGAGGTATTCTACGGCGAAGTGCCGCCATATTCGGTGGTGGTCGCAGGTTCAATGCCAACCAAGAACAACATCAATCTCTATTGTGCTGTGATTGTGAAACGCGTCGACGCCAAGACCCGTTCCAAAACAGGCATCAATGAGCTGCTCCGCGATTAATTCCGCGCCTTAGGACAAACAAATAGCGCCCAGATGACTTTGCTCATCTGGGCGCTTTTTATTTTAACGTGATTGTTTAGCGGTTGGCGTAAGCTGATCCAAACCATTTGGTCAAAAGCTGGTCATAAGTGCCATCTTCACGCAAGCTCAGGATTGCTTGATCCACGACCTCTTGGGTTTCGCTCCCGCTTGGAAACGCCATCCCATAGTTTTCAGGGCGGTAAATGCGGTCAAGCAGTTGCGCCTTGCCTGCCCCACGCGTGCGCACATAATAGGCAAGGATTGGGCCATCAAACACGACAGCATCCAATTCCTCGGCTTCGAATTTGACCAGCAGCTCCTCAAGCCCTTCTACGCCAAAATAGCCAATCCCACGCGCATCGAGGTAGCGCGCCGATGTTGAACCATCGATTGTTGCAACGCGCTTTCCATCAAGATCAGAAATGCCGTCAATATTGCTTTGGATCGCGTTCACCGTCAGCGCAGCCGTGATTTGCGCGACAAAAATCGACACGATGAACAAGCTCGAAATTACAAGCATCACAGCGAATGATCGGCCTGCCCGACTTTGCGGCATCCGTTCTTCAAAACCGCCATTCACCACAAGATTAAGCGCCCACCAGAACGCCGGAAACGCAGCCTCTTTGGCAGGGCGGTCAAAGTATGGTTGCAGTTTTCGCTCGAACAACCACATCATCATGCCGCCGCCAAACAACAACACAAGTGCAGCCAGTACCATCAAGCCAATCTCAGCAGTGAACAATGCACCAACCACGCTGCTGGCCGCATTGCCATCGACTGGCATCATGACTTGCACACCACTGTCAAAAATGGGTTGGGTAAAATCCATCACCTTCTCACGCTCGGCCGTGATGGAAATATTCGCAATTGCGCCATCTACAGACCCGTCCTGAACAGCTGTCAGCATCTCGCCAAAACCATCCTTGCGATCATAGGTCACTGTCATGTTTAGCTGTGCGGCGACCGCGTTGAACAGATCAATGCTAAAGCCCGTATCAACCCCGTCTTCGACCATGGAAAACGGAGGGCGTGTAACTGTTGAAATCGTCAAATCGGTTTGCGCAACTGCACGGATTGGCAACGTGCCTAAAAACAGACTGCACAGCAGTAGAATTTTGTATAATAAGCGCATAATGACCCCATTTATTTCGAGCGGACAATGATCGAAACAGCGATTGTTGACAAGTTCACAATGACCCCGATTAACGAAAGTTCACAATGTCAAAAGCAAAAGACAAAAAGCCGAGCCGCCAACAGGTTTTCACGTTGTTGGTTGAAGTCGGGCGCAGCGACGATGACGGGCTGCCAAAAGGGGCCACCGGCGGTGCATTAATGTGCTATGCCTCTGGCGTGGATGAGGCCGAAGCCGTGCGTGAAACGGTTGCCATCCTCAAACAGGCCGACCTCGCGCCGCTTGACGTGTCTGGCTACGGCACTCTCCAAGAGCGTTTGGATGAAGGTCACGAAATATCCGATGACGAACGCGAATTGATGCAGCGGGCGATCGACGAAAACAGCGTGATCATCGCGCAAATGACACCGTTTTTCGAAGGTGACGAACGCGATTAAGCCGCGAGATGGCGCCGCAGGGATTCAGCCTCGAACGGCATCAGAGTGCGGACTTGATGGGCGGTCATCCGAGGTAGCAGCTCTCTTGGTAAATCTGCGAAAACAGAATGACGCAGCAGTTCCGGACGGTCGAAGCATGCGTTTGCATTGATCCCGCTCATCGTCAGGCCTGCTATTTCTGTGGGCTCAATAGTATCCAGCAAAAAGTGATAATAAGTCTGGGTCGACCTAGAACGCGCAACTTGCACCGCGTGGCCGCCAAATAGATCCCCTGCAAGCGCTGACACCGAGTCGGTGTCAAACATATAGTCAATTGCAGCCCCCTTAAGCCGCAATTTTTGGGATGATGCGACGGTAATGTCGGTCGTGAGGCCGAAGTAGGGTGCGCGGACTGTCATTGGCGCAAAACGACCACGTGCCGGCATTGTAATTGATCCCGCCCAGCGCACTTGAGCAAGCTGTCCCGATTTGGTCACGACATGCTGACCTTGGCGCAATGATGAAACCGAACGCATGCCGCCCGAGGTAGGGATAGGCGTATTGCCGGCCAAACTTGGCAAAGGCCCGATTGGGCAATGTCCACGTGCTAGGCCAATAAAGGCGGTTTTCTCACCAATGCGAGCGTGGCAATCATCGTCTATCATCCGCTGAAGATCACGGTAACAAAGTGGCATAGGGTTTTTTAAATGTCGCACAATTGGGTTGGGGCGTAGCGGCCCATCAATCGCGATGACGGCCTCTCTCGCAGGTCCGTCCCAGATATATGTAAGCAACAGGTTTTCGTTCGCGGCAGTCAGGCCTGTTTGAATTTCCTCAACATGGCGTTGGCGGCCAACCCAATGCTCGATTGTCAGAATTCCCGCGCCATGCCAGTTGATGATGAACCCAGTGGACCAAGGGAAGCTGGCGCCATACTCAAAGACAGTTTGTACACCCACCTGAGGATCGGTTTGAAATTCAACAAGTATCGAACCCTGCGCCAATGCGACATCCGGGTTGGTTTCCCCGCCAAATGCGGCATCAATCCCTGACGCACAAAACCGCCGGTTTCTGTGATCTTTGAGACCAATCCACCTCATACGACGATACCTAAATCATCGGAAAATTCCGAACAAAACAGGGCCGGACCGCAGCCAAAAAAGCTGTCGTGCAGACGCATTGCAGACACAATTTTTATGTATGTCAGCTCCATAGCCGAATTCATTCGCTAGCCTCACGCCTTTATCAGCCTGAAGCACGACAAACGCCATACTGTGCAAAAATGCTCTATTTCTGCCTACTGTATATAGTGGTAACCGCTCGTTTCCACGTCTTATATCGGGTTTGCCCTGCCTCGGGTCATTTTTATTATTCCTCCACTATGACGGAATTTTGCAAATTTTGAAAGCTTAAAATGCGCATTCCCACCAGCAATCACTGTTTTAGCGCGCTGTGAATGGAAACGACTGTTTGCTTGCCTTGCTCAACGACGCCCCTCCGCATATCCATACGTAAACAGAAGGACTGAATATGAACCACAACACCGATCCCGTCGCCCTGACCGCAGCCCTTGTGCGCTGCGCTTCTGTCACACCCAATGAGGGCGGCGCATTGGTGCTGCTTGAGGCCGAATTAACCGCCGCAGGATTTGAATGCACCCGTGTTGATCGTGGCGATGTCAGCAACCTGTTCGCGCGCTGGGGCCGCCAAGGCGCCAATCGGACATTCGGGTTCAACGGTCACACCGATGTCGTCCCGCTGGGGGATGAGGCCGCCTGGACAATGCCGCCGTTCGGGGCAGAAATCAAAGACGGGTTTATGTATGGGCGTGGCACGACGGATATGAAATCCGGTGTCGCCGCATTTGCAGCCGCCGCGATCGACATGGTGAAAAACACACCACCTGACGGGGCGATCATTCTGACGATCACAGGTGATGAAGAAGGTGATGCCATTGATGGCACCACTGCTCTGCTCGATTGGATGGATGCCGAAGGCGAAGCAATGTCCGTCTGTCTCGTGGGGGAACCGACATGCCCCAATGAAATGGGCGAAGCGATCAAAATCGGCAGACGCGGCTCTCTGACTGCATGGATCACAGTGACCGGTGTGCAAGGGCATTCAGCCTATCCGCACCGCGCCAAGAACCCACTGCATGCGGGCGCTGAATTGCTCCATACCCTTTCCAGCCACAGGCTCGACAATGGCAATGATCATTTCGATCCATCGTCATTGGCCGTCGTGACCATTGATACTGGCAACCCCGCGACGAACGTGATCCCTGCGCAGATGACTGCCGCGGTGAATATCCGTTTTAACGACCACCACAGCGGCGCATCCATTAGCGCTTGGCTACGGGACGAGGCGGCAAAGGTTGCGGCAGCGCATGATCTTGGCATTGAAATGAAAATCAAAATTTCTGGCGAAAGTTTCATCACGCCACCGGGCGAATTGTCTGACCTGATCAGCAATGCCGTCGCGGCGGAAACAGGGCGCATGCCAGAGCTTTCGACATCAGGCGGCACATCAGACGCAAGGTTTGTCAAAAACCACTGCCCTGTTGTGGAATGTGGGCTGGTCGGAAAAACAATGCACCAAGTCGATGAGCGCGTAAGCGTCGCACAGATCGGCCAGCTTAAATCCATTTACGCCCGCATTTTGGCCGATTATTTCGCTTAATTTCACAGACCGAACCCCAAAACCACCGCGACGAAGCAGGCAGATCACGCTGATTTGCCAAGCCGTGCAGACGTGTTAGGTGAGGGCATGAAACAGATACCCACCAAAGCCGAAATCCTCGCTTGGATTTCCGATCACCCAACCAAAGCAGCCAAGCGCGATATCGCCAAGGCCTTCGGGATTAAAGGCGCGCAGCGCATTGATCTCAAGCGCGTGCTCAAAGAGCTCGAGGACGATGGCAAGCTGACCAAGCGCCGCTCGTCCTATCGTGATGCCGAAGAGCTGCCACCTGTTTCGGTGTTGGAAATCATTGGGCCTGACCATGAGGGTGATTTGTTTGCGCGCCCGATGGAATGGACTGGCGAAGGTGCGGAGCCACGCATCATGATGCTGGCGCGTGCTGGCGATCCGGCGCTGGGTGCGGGTGATCGTATCTTGGCACGGTTGAACAAGGACCAAACCGAGGATCACACCCATACGGCCCGCATGATCCGCCGCATTGGCGCCAACCCGCTACGCGTTGTTGGTATCTACCGTGCCGGATCAGAAGGCGGGCGCATCCTGCCAATTGAAAAAGGGTCCGACAAACAATGGACCGTCGCCCCCGATGCCGTTGGCGGTGCGCGTGATGGTGAATTGGTTGAGGCAGAGCAAGCAGGCCCAAAGGGGCGGCTCGGCATGCCAAAGGCGCGGATCGTTGCGCGTCTTGGTGACCCAACTGCGCCCCGTGCCGTTTCGCTGATTGCGATCCATCAGCACGGTATCCCCGATCACTTCCCTGATGCCGTTGTCGCAGAAGCCGATGCCGCAGCGCCCGCCCCCCTCGGCAAACGCACTGATCTGCGCGATGTGCCGCTGTTGACGATTGATCCATGGGATGCGCGTGACCACGATGACGCTTGCTATGTCGAAACCCACGACAATGGCGACTTTACCATCTGGGTCGCGATTGCAGATGTGGCCCATTACGTCACACCCGGGTCAGAGCTGGACCGCGAGGCGCGCAAGCGTGGCAATTCCACCTATTTCCCTGATCGCGTTGTGCCGATGCTGCCGGACCGTTTATCCGGCGATTTGTGTTCGCTGCACGAAGGCGTTGAACGCGCATGTATCGCCGTCGCGATGCGCATTGATAGCGCGGGCCAGATGATCGAACATCAGTTCCATCGCGGATTGATGAAATCAGTCGCATCCCTGAATTACGAAGAAGTCCAAGACGCCATTGATGGCTCGCCCAACGACAAGACGGCACCACTGCTGGATGATGTTTTGCGCCCGCTTTATGCCGCCTATTCTGCCTTAAAAACCGCCCGACATGACCGCCAACCGCTTGAGCTGGACCTGCCTGAACGGCAAATTGTGCTGGACGAGGTCGGCAAGGTATCATCCGTTAACTACAAAGACAGGCTAGATGCGCACCGCTTGATCGAAGAATTCATGGTGCTCGCCAATGTCGCCGCCGCCGAGGCCTTGATCGCTAAAAAGACGCCGCTGCTATTTCGCGTGCATGAGGAACCAAGCCCGGAAAAGCTGGATGCATTACGAGAGGTCGCACATGCGTCTGGGTTGAACCTTGCCAAAGGTCAGGTGCTTAAGACTGCGCATCTTAACCGGTTGCTATCGCAGGCTGCTGGCACAGATCATGCCGAATTGGTCAATCTGTCGACACTGCGGTCGATGACGCAGGCCTATTACAACCCCGAAAACTTTGGCCACTTTGGCCTTGCGCTGCGGTCCTATGCGCACTTCACATCGCCCATCCGCCGTTATGCTGATCTGGTTGTGCACCGCGCATTGGTCGAGGCGCACCGCTGGGGCGATGACGGGCTATCGCCGTTCGACAAGGATCACCTGGCCGACACTGCCAAGCAGATTTCCGATACCGAACGCCGATCCATGCAGGCAGAACGCGATACGACGGATCGCTATCTGGCGGCTTATCTATCGGAATGGGTTGGCACGGAAATGCCGGGTCGGATCAGCGGGATCGCCAAATTTGGCGTGTTCGTTAAACTGGATGAAACTGGCGCTGATGCCTTGGTTCCTATCCGCACGCTCGGGTCCGAGTTTTTCCACCACGATCCGGAAAGCCAGACGTTGATGGGCTCCAACAGCGGGATCGTCATCGGGCTGGGGCAGCGGGTCGTCGTGAAACTGCTCGAAGCAACGCCCGTAAGCGGCGGTCTAACGGCCGAATTGATCAAACTGGATGAACGCATGATGCCGCGCGGCCCAGCGCGTGGACGAGGCAAACCGCCGCGCCGCAAAGTGGGATCAGCCAAGAAAAAAGCGGCCAAGATCGCAAAGAAGGTAAAGCGCAGCCGCAAATAGCCAATTGCTATTTAAAGCGCGGCGTTGATGTCGGGCAATTGCCATTAATGCAGGCTTGCATCGCATCGATTGCGGTGTCGGACGGTGCGAATATGCGGCCGCCACACGGGCCAGCCACAACCGTCAAATTGTCATCTTCAATCTGCGCAAACATCAACAGCGTCCGGTCCGGTGCCGCTGATCCGCACCACGGCCCAGCGCAGGTCGATTGCAGCGTAATGGTGCGGTCTTGGACAACGGTAAAACCATCATAACCCAAGCCATGACCCTGAAATATGGCCGTTATCGGATCAGGATCGCGCGCGCGATTTTCAACACCCTGCGGCAGCAATGATGCGTCAAACCCCAGTTCGCCCAACAAAACCACGTATGTCGCGTCTGGCTCTGCGGCCAGCCTCTCAAACGTCGATACCGGATCAGGGCGCGCACAGCTTAGCGCTGCCGCCTGCCCCGTAATGGCCATCAATCCGATTGAGAGGGCCAGATGCTTCATAGTTTTGCGCTAAATTCAGCCAGTACCTGTTCGTATACGGCGCGCTTGAACGGCACGATGTTTGCGACCAACTCTTGTTTCGGCAACCAGCGCCACGCGGAAAATTCAGGATGTTTCGTCGCGATATTAATCTGATCGTCGCTACCGTGAAACCGCATCAAGAACCATTTTTGCTCCTGACCGCGATACTTACCACCCCATATTTTGGGCACCAAGTCTTGGGGCAAATCATAAGGGATCAAACAGCTGCTTTCGGCGTCGATCGTCACAAGATTTTCGCTGACGCCGGTTTCTTCCCACAATTCACGGATCGCGGCATCGCGGGTTTTTTCACCCGGATCAACGCCACCTTGCGGCATTTGCCATGCATCCGTATCGCGGTCCATTCGCTGGCCGACAAAAACATGGCCGCGCGTGTTGGCCAACATAATGCCCACACAGGGACGATAGGGCAGTTTTTCAATTTCTTCGGGTGTCATAAACGTACCTTGGTGTTTCATTACGTGTTCCTTCTCAGTTGCACGAAATTCATGCCAAAGGTCCAGCGGTTATGCGATAACAACTCTGCTACCTATGCGTAAACGCTTTGCAATCCACGCCAAATGATCACGCCGGAACGCGACGCATCCTGCCGTCGGCCGCCCCTTGCCCCGCCATTGGTGAATAAAGATCGCAGAGCCGCGACCCGCAACGGCATGGGGCCAATTCCAATCGGTCACCAACACCAAGTCATACATTGGATCGGATCTGCGCAACGCCTCGTGGCTAAACCCATGGGGTTTATGCACCAGCATATTGTAATCAGAATCATCCACATCATCAGACCATAAATCTCTATGGCCAATTGGCTGCGCCCAACTGGCGGGCTGTGCGATACGGTCGGCGCGGTACAGCATCCCGACGATGCGATGCACACCACGCGGCGTCGCCATATCGCCCTCGTGTTTATTGCCGGTGAAACCACTGCGCCCAATAGTACGCGGGAACCGCCGCCCGAAAAACCGGACATGCGTCGATGTCACCACGATATCGTCAGCAAGTGTCATCATGGCCTATCATCCTTGTCCAAAGCACCGCGTGGTCATGCGGCTACAGCAAATGCCCCGATTTACCGGCCTTGGTTGCAAGATAATGCGCATTATGGGCGTTTTCACCAACCTTGAGCGGCACGCGTTCAACAACTTGCACGCCAGCGGCCTGCATCCGGTCAACCTTTGCTGGATTGTTGGTCATCAGCCGCACTTGATCAAAGCCCATCCGCTTTAATATCTCGGCGCCGATCCGAAAATCCCGTTCGTCATCGTCAAACCCAAGCCGGTGGTTCGCCTCAACGGTATCAAAGCCTTGGTCTTGGAGCGAATAGGCGCGCATTTTATTGGCCAGCCCGATGCCGCGCCCTTCTTGGTTTAGATAGAGCAGCACGCCCGCACCCTCTTGCCCCATTTGTGCCAAGGCCCCGCGTAATTGAGGACCGCAATCGCATTTGAGCGAACCGAGCAGATCACCTGTAAAACACGCCGAATGTAGTCGCGATAGCACGGGCTTACTGCGGTCCGGTTGACCGATTTCAACGGCATAATGTTCCTCGCCTCCATCGTCGGGGCGGAAAATATGCAAGCGACCAGCCTCGGAAACGGACAGGGGAAGGCGTGCAGAAATGATCGAACTTAACTGATTGCTCGTAGTGTCCATCGCGGTTTCGCTGCTCAGAACCGTCAAATCATTCTTCGCTGCAAACTCGGCGTCGACAGGCACAACAATGGCAGCAGGCAAGAGCCGGGCCGCCTTGCATAGCGCGATTGCAGCACGGTGGGCATCGGCGTTATCATCGCGAACGGCGCGAAACGGACCTTTCATTGGCTTTTGCAAGTCATCCGCTGGATCGGCCACGCCCTGCACCCAATCGAGCGTTGCATCAGCAGGCAACGCAATGCGAGCAATGTCGCCGTCATAGGCTGGTGCCTTTAACGTCTGCGCACGCCAAGCGGTAATTGCGAGAACCGGTTGATCGCCCAACCCCAAAACCTGTGCGAAACGATCAGCGCCCATCGTTTCGACCGGAAGAACAAGAGCGCAATTATCCACAACAATTGGCACGCCCATGCGCAAATCAGCCCTCGCGCGGGCCAAACGCTCTGTAACATCGGGTGCAAAACTCATCTTCATTCCTGGATTGCCTGTGTCATATCCTATTCACCCGTGACAAAAAGTGAAACATTTGGCACTTTGATCACACGTCCGTGTGATTTCGTGTTCTGTTTCATTGTCAGCACCGTGTCTCAACCACATTTCTTAATCAGTTACAAAGGAGACTGTCATGGGACAACTCAAAAGAATACTGCTCGTTGACGATGATGATGACCTACGCGAGGCGTTAGGTGAACAGCTTATTATGACCGAAGATTTCGATGTGTTCGAGGCGGATGATGGCGCCAGCGCGATGGTCAAGGCCAAAGAGGGCCTGTATGATCTGATGATCCTCGATGTGGGCCTACCTGATACCGATGGTCGGGAACTGTGCCGCCTGATGCGCAAACAGGGGATCAAATGCCCGATTGTAATGCTGACCGCGCAAGACAGCGACGCAGATACGATCTACGGGCTTGATGCAGGCGCAAATGACTACGTGTCCAAACCGTTCAAGTTCCCCGTGCTACTGGCCCGTATCCGCAGCCAACTGCGCACGCATGAACAGTCAGAGGACGCCGTATTTCAGCTTGGGCCATATACGTTCATGCCTGCGCAAAAGATGCTGGTTACCGAGGATGAGAAAAAGGTCCGCCTGACGGAAAAGGAGACCAATATTCTCAAATTCCTTTACCGTTCGTCCGAAGGAGTTGTTGACCGCGATACATTGCTGCACGAAGTCTGGGGCTACAACGCGGGCGTCACGACGCATACGCTCGAAACACACATCTACCGCCTGCGTCAGAAAATCGAACCTGATCCATCAAACGCACGGTTATTGGTCACTGAATCGGGCGGTTACCGCCTCGTTGCGTAACTGTTCAAACGCCACCCAAAAGTAAGGAATAGACTATGAAATCCGCAAAACATTACCTCCAAGAAGCCAACGAAAACGTTGTCCGCTTGACCCCGGAAGAAGCCGTAAAGCGCCACGGCGTGCCCGAAAATGTATTTATCGACGTCCGCGATTCCGCTGACATTGCGAAATCTGGCACGATCAAGGGCGCACACCGTGTGCCGCGTGGGTTCCTTGAATTCGCAGCATGCGTAGATACGCCGCATCACAAACCGTTCTTTCAGAAAGACGCAGCTTTGCATTTGGTTTGCGGCGCAGGCGGACAAGCGGCACTTGCTGGTAAAACGCTCAAAGAGATGGGTTACACCAATGTCACCAACGTCGGCGGCATTGGCGATTGGAAGGCCGCAGGCGGTCCGACAGAAGACTAAAAATAGCACCCTGAACACAACAATTTCCGCCCAAGATTATCTCGGGCGGGAATTGTCCGCGAACAGCCGTTGGACGACAGACAGTCGACTACGAAACAAATTCGTCTTTCGTATATCCTTGCAGATACAACAGCGCGCTCAGATCCCCGTGATTGATCTTTGCTTTGCATCGCTCCTGCAGTGCTGGTTTACCGTGGAGCGCCACGCCAAGCCCTGCCTCTTGCAGCATAAGCAAATCGTTCATGCCGTCACCAACGGCAATCGTCTGGTCCATGCCAATGCCGTCACGTTCAACCAATTCGCGCAACGCCTGCAACTTCGCATCCTGCCCCAAAATTGGGCGGATCACTTTTCCGGTCAGTTTACCATTTTGGATATCAAGCGTATTCGCGCGGTTTTCATCAAAACCAAGGTGGCCTGCGACACGGGCCGTAAATGATGTAAAGCCGCCGGAAACGAGTGCGGCATATGCGCCATTCGCTTTCATCGTTTGCACCAGCGCCCGCCCACCGGGCATATAGCTGATCCGTTCTTCCATCACTTGCACGATGATATTTTCATCCAGCCCCGCCAGCAGCCCGACGCGTTCGTCGATCGCTTGCTCAAAGTCCAATTCGCCGTTCATCGCCCTTGCCGTAATGTCGGAAACCTGCGCGCCGACACCGGCCGCCGCGGCAAGCTCATCAATGCATTCCTGCTGGATCATGGTGCTGTCCATGTCCGCCAACAGCAGCATGGCCCTTTGCGCCCCGCCCGCCTGCATGACACAGTCTACCCCCATGTTTTGCAAATCGCGCCAAACCTGATCGGCATTGTCAGGAAGCGAAGCTATCGGAAACGACGCCGCTTCATCCACGGCCAACCAATCCACCTCGCCCGCACCCCAAGCGTTGGCCACGCTACCAACCAAAGCCAAATCAAGGCCCCGTTTCACGGGATCAACCAAAAGCGTTACAGTAAACATCGTGCCTCTTTTCATGTCGTGTTCGTCAAACTTGCAAATGCGAAATGTCGCAAATTGCGGCTAAATGGCGCTTACCGTCATTTTACGACTTGCGAAAGCCCTTCAAACGCCATAGCTCCGTCCGTGGGACACCCTTCCCCAACGAAGGGCGATTATCTGTAAGGATACCACTGATGGTACAAAGACAACCGGCAACGCGGCCGGAAAACCCGCGTTTTTCCTCTGGCCCATGCGCCAAACACCCCTCTTGGACATTATCTGATCTCTCCGACGCGCCGCTTGGCCGGTCGCATCGTGCTGATGTGGGCAAAGCAAAGCTGGCAGAGGCGATTGATCGCACGCGCAGCCTTTTGCGCATCCCCAATGATTATAAGATCGGCATCGTACCCGCCTCTGATACCGGCGCGTTTGAAATGGCGATGTGGAACCTGCTGGGTGAACGCCCTGTGCAAATGGTTGCATGGGAAAGCTTTGGCGCGGGTTGGGTCACGGATGTGGTCAAACAGCTCAAGATCGAGGCCTCGACCCATCTCGCAGACTACGGTCAAATCGTTGATATGGCGGCGCTCGACTATGACAATGACGTTTGTTTCACTTGGAACGGTACGACGTCCGGCGTGCGTGTTGCGAGCGGTGATATTATCCCTCATGACCGCAAGGGCCTGACATTGTGCGATGCAACCTCGGCTGCGTTCGCGATGGACCTGCCATGGGACAAACTGGATGTGACCACATTTAGCTGGCAAAAAGTCATGGGCGGTGAGGCCGCACATGGTATGATCGTTCTGTCACCTAGCGCGGTGGAACGGCTGGAAACATATACGCCAGCTTGGCCCCTGCCCAAGATTTTTCGCCTGACAAAAGGCGGCAAACTGATCGACGGCATCTTTAAGGGTGCGACGATTAATACCCCGTCTATGTTGGCTGTCGAAGACTACATCGCCGCGCTGAAATGGGGCGAAAGCATTGGTGGCTTGGATGCGCTCATTCATCGTTGCGATGCGAATGCCCGTGCGATTTGGAATTTCTGCCAAGCAAGCGATTGGCTTGCCAATCTTGCCGAGGATCGCGCGACGCGGTCAAATACATCGGTTTGCCTGAAATTCACCAATCCCGATATTGCCGACCCTGCGGCCTTTGCCAAAGCTGTGGCCAAACGGTTGTCGGATGCAGGTGTTGCCTATGACATTGGCGCATATCGTGATGCGCCTGCCGGGCTTCGCATCTGGTGCGGCGCCACGATTGAAACCTCAGATATCGAAGCGCTGCTGCCATGGCTCACATGGGCCTACACCGCTGAACTGAACACCTGAATTTAAAAAGATAGGACCAGAAAAATGGCCCCCAAAGTACTTATTTCCGACAAACTCTCCGACGCAGCTGTGCAGATTTTCCGTGACCGCGGCATTGATGTGGATTTCAGACCTGACGTTGGCAAAGATAAAGCCGAGCTGCTCAAGATCATCGGTAATTACGATGGCCTAGCGATTCGTTCGGCCACAAAAGCCACTGCTAAGATCATTGAAAACGCCCCTAACCTGCGCGTCATTGGTCGCGCTGGCATTGGTACGGATAACATTGACAAAGATGCGGCATCCAAGGCCGGTATCATCGTGATGAACACGCCATTCGGTAACATGATCACCACGGCAGAACATGCCATCGCGATGATGTTCGCAGTAGCCCGCCAAATCCCAGAGGCAAGTGCATCAACACATGCCGGCAAATGGGAAAAATCCAAATTCATGGGCGTGGAGCTGACAGGCAAAACGCTCGGTGTGATTGGTGCAGGCAACATCGGCGGCATCGTTTGCGAACGCGCCCGCGCTCTTCAGATGAAGGTTCTGGCCTACGATCCATATCTGGGTGAGGAAAAAGCCCAAAAAATGGGCGTGACCAAAGTTAACCTTGATGAGCTGTTGGAAGCTGCTGATTTCATCACGCTGCATGTCCCTTATACAGATCAGACAGCGAATATCCTGTCGCGTGAAAACATTGCCAAGACGAAAAAAGGCGTGCGTATCATCAACTGTGCACGCGGCGGTTTGGTCGACGAAGAGGCACTGGCCGAGGCGCTTGGCAATGGCCACGTCGCTGGCGCTGCTCTTGATGTATTCGCGGTTGAACCTGCAACTGAAAGCCCGCTGTTTGGCTTGCCGAATGTGGTTGTAACCCCGCACCTTGGTGCCGCGACGACCGAAGCACAAGAAAACGTAGCGCTTCAAGTGGCCGAGCAAATGTCAGACTTCCTGCTGACGGGCGCCGTGAAAAACGCGCTCAATATGCCGTCTGTTACTGCAGAAGAGGCGAAAGTCATGGGCCCTTGGATCAAGCTGGCGGGTCACTTGGGCAACTTTACCGGACAGATGACAGATGAGCCGGTCACAGCGATCAACATCCTATTTGATGGCAGCGTGACACAGATGAACCTTGAGGCGCTGACAGCTGCGGCAATTGCGGGGATCATGAAAAAGGCGAACCCTGATACCAACATGGTCAGCGCACCCGTCATCGCCAAGGAACGCGGGATCAAAGTGTCAACAACGACACAAGATCGCTCCGGTGTTTTCGAAGGCTACATCAAGATCACCGTTGTCACCGACAAACGCGAACGCTCCGTCGCTGGTACAGTGTTTAGCGATGACAAGCCGCGCTTCATCCAGATCAAAGGGATTAATGTCGACGCTGAAATCGGCGCGCATATGCTCTATACCACCAACCAGGATGTGCCCGGCATCATTGGCACATTGGGCCAAACACTGGGTGGCGTTGGCGTCAATATCGCGAACTTTACCCTTGGTCGTGCTGCCGCCGAAGGCGAGGCCATCGCGCTGTTGTATGTCGATGAAAAGATGCCTGCTGGCGCAATCGAGGCGCTTCAGGACACCGGATTATTCGAGCAGGTGAAACCGCTCGAATTTGACATCTAAAGCACTAACGCCCCGCCTTTCGGGACCGGCGGGCGGGGCGTATTTCTCGATTCAAACGATGCTTGTGAGAAGCACAATCAAAGATCTCTAGTCAAAAATGACGAATAGAGACCCGATTGTGCCTCCACTACTTGCGCTGGCGGCCGTTATCTTCATTCCAAGCATATCGCCCGCACTAAAGTGCAGCGGCGCAGATTGAAAATTGGCAACGCCGCTTTCGGTATCAGCACCTGTTGTCACCTGGCTTACGGAATAGCCCGTTGCCTCAACGCGATTTATGGTAACAGTTAGGGTGTTGGTGGCTGCCGACGCATCGCGTTGAGCCAGAGTTGCGGCAACAACAGATCCGGCAAAAGGCATAGCTACGCCGGAATTTTGAGAACTCCCATTACCATAGGCCAAATAGCTCCCGACATTGAGATTACCGCTGCGCTCACCCGTGATGACAATGGCCTGCAGGCCCAAAGCGCCAGCAGTTGAACCAGACCCAGCCGTGCCTTGTGGAAATTGCACTTTGCCTGTGGGGGCATCAATTTGCACGGCGGTAGCAAAATTGGCACCGTCCGCACTGACTTTGATCGAGAAATCATCAGTCCCCGTCAGGCCCATTTCAGCACGCCCCGACCAGTTTGACTGATATAAAAGCGAAGCCGTGTCCGCTTGGGCGGCTTTGTTGAGTTTAAGCTGATGCCCTGCGCCAGCGTGGTTGAGCAGGGTCGCAGGGGCCGCAACGGCAAGGCGGTTGGTGGTATCCGCTGTGGCGTTGATTCCCAACATATCAGTGGTATTCACGATAGGATCGGGTGCGGGGGCCCACGCAGTGCCATCATAGATCAATATCTGTTCCAAGGCTGTGCTATAGGCGCGCCAACCTGGCGCAGGCGTGACATAGGCCCAACCGCCGTTGCGCCAACTTGCGATCTGCCCGTCATGGCCAGCCCAAGCGCCGGTCGCGCCTGTTCCAACCTCCCAGGCCTCGCCGTCAACAGGACTGGCGGAAGGAGTGGTCGCGCCAAAATCAACAACCGTGAGCTGGACCAGCATGTCGAGCTGCTCAATGGCTTCATTATGTGTGACGTGTTTTTGGGCCTGCGCCGCTTGGATATAGGGCAGCGACAGGCGAGGTGTTTGGTCTGACATCAATGTGGCCTTTGACAAATGAGGGCAATGAACGGTGATATTGGACGCACGAATATTGGTGTTTCATAAAGGTGACGTGCGTTGCGCGAAGCCCACAGACTGCAGTTCAAATTTGCGCGTTGCGGAATAACTGTGCACAACGAAAAGGTTCTGATAAGATTTATCAAAATAAACGACCGTCCCCGTAAATGAGGGATGGCGCATAACGAGTGGTCAATCAATGTCGGCAGGCAGCTATCTTATCTATACCACCATGAAAAACGAAGGCCCCTACATGCTGGAGTGGGTGGCCTATTATCGGTCCTTGGGCATTGATCAAATCCTGATCTTTACCAATGATTGTGACGATGGCACCGATCTGATTGCCAAACGCCTGACCGAAATGGGCCATGCGATCCATGTGGATAACGCGGTGGCCCCCGGTGGTAGCCCGCAAAACCAGATGCTGCGCCGCATGCGCAAACACAAAGCATTCAAAGCCGCAGACTGGGTGTTTAGTTTGGATGTCGACGAGTTCTTGAACATCCGCCTGCCCGATGCAACGATCCCTGCGCTGATGGCCAAGCTCGAAGAGGTATCGGGCGGACCACTGGATGTGGCGTCATTCACATGGAAGCTGTTTGGATCCAGCGGCATCAATACGTTTTCAGACACCCCCGTCATGCAGCAGTTCCACATGTGTGATGACGAAATCAAACCCTATTCAGGCGTGGCCCAAGGCTTCAAAAGCATTACGCGCAACAATGGCAAGTTCACACGCTTTGGCCCGCATCGCCCCAAGGCTGTGATCGAGGGGCAAGAGGACAATATCCGTTGGTGCGATGCCTCTGGTCGTTTGATCCCGCATGAAACTGTATCATGGCGCGCGGACGCGCATTTCAAACATGATTTCGCGCGGCTGCATCATTATGTTGTGCGGTCTGTTGATGGGTTCTTGGTTAAGCGTGATCGTGGCAAAACCAATCATATCGATAGCGATCAGGCTGAAACCTATTGGAACAACATGAATGCGAACCTGCACGAAGATCGCACAATCGCAGCCGCCGCAGAACGCGCAGAGCCCTTGCGCAAAGACCTGATGGCTGACCCTGTCTTAGGTGCATTACATAAAAAAGCTGTCGCATGGCACAAGGCGAAGATTACCGAATTGCGCGCGCGCGAAGACTGGGCCGCATTTAGAGACCACTTGAATGAGCATATCCTGACGCGACCTGCGAGGAAAGCGAAGTGACCCGTGCACCCAAAGCACGCTGCGGAGCGGTCACATGAAGGTGCGTAAAATCATTTTTGCATACCGTCGTGGGCAGGCGAAAATGGGCGGCAAATTTATGCGGGTTGATCAACTGGGCGATATTGCCCGCGCCCATTTCCCCGAACACTATCAGATTACATCTGCATTTGTGCCGCGTGGCCGCTATGAAAAACAAACCAAGAAGTTCTTGCAAGCCTGCGAAGGTGCTGTGGTCATATTCCACAAATCAGCCGCATCGAATATGGACCCAGAAGGAAGAGCAGCGCTGCGAAAGGTAGCGGCCGGGATTTGCGTGGATCATCTCGACATAATTGTGGGGCCCATGGAGCCAGGGTTTTTTGATGTACATATTTCGTCGTCGCGCGCTGGCGAGGGTGAGCTGGTGCGCAATCTGGATCAGCTCGGCGCAGTGCCCGGCACACAGGTGAGACACCTACGTCATCACGCCGATCCGCGCCTCTATGGCGTCAGTGCGGCCCGTCTGAAATCCGTCAAACCGGGATATTTTGGCGCGGCAAGTAACGTTGATGATTTGGAAGCATTTCCAAAAGACACGATCATGCCCACCTACAACCCCGAAGATGTGGACGGGTTTTTGGCGAGTTTTGCACAATCCAATCTGCATCTTTGTGTGCGCACACCTTATGCCAGGACGAGCCACGGTGCGTTGTCCACCAAACCATTTACCAAAGGGTTTGGGGCTGCCGTGGTCAAAGCCAATGCATTGGTAAACCGCCAAGTGCATGACGCGGTGCATTATCTGGGCGAGGATTACCCCTTTATGATCCCCGAAAGTTCGGCATCTGCAATCGCAGAGGGTGTGCATAAAGCACATGATGCGTTTGGCACTGCGGAATGGAAACTTGGGCTTGATCGTATGGCGGACATGGCAGCATACATAAGCCCTGTCGAAGTCGCGCGTGAGCTCAAACAAATAGTAGATTTATTTTAAGAATGGCGACCCCAAAATGACCCAAAAAGAAAACTTTTTGATCGTGACCACGATGAAGAACGAAGGTCCGTTCATGATTGATTGGATCGCGTATAACCTTGCGATCGGGTTTGATGATGTGTTGGTTTACACCAATGATTGCCTCGATGGCACCGACCTGATCGGCGACCGTTTACAAGAGTTGGGTTTTGCCCATCACGAGCGCAATCGTCTTGGCCCGCGTGCGACCCCCCAAAACCGTGCGCATACACTGTCGATGAAGCACCCAAGCTTTCATGCGGCGGATTGGATCATGAGCTTGGATGTGGATGAGTATATCAATGTGCGCATTCCCGAAGGTGGCATTCAGGAATTCGTTGATAAATGCGGCCCGTCGGATGCGATTTCGATCTGCTGGAAGATGTTCGGCAATGGTGGCGTGGATGATTATGAGGACACGCCGATCCCCGAGCTATTGCTCAAATCCACCAAAGAAAACCAGTTTCCCCATTACAAAACACGCGCGTTCAAAACGCTGTTTCGTAACAATGGTAAATTCAACCGTTTTCGCGCCCACCGTCCCAGAATTGACCCTGACGTCGCCTCCGATCCCGATGCACCCTATGGAGGCGTTGTCTGGCGCGATGCAGGCGGGCAAACTACCAATGCTGCCGATGTGAACTGGAAGCGCTGGCGCGGGTTTAGTGATGAACATGCCCGCATCCACCACTACGCTGTGCGCACCACGGATAGTTTCTTGGTGAAACGTGATCGTGGACGGACCAATCATGTGGGGCAGGATCAGGGGCTGGAGTATTGGACCCAGCTCAACCACAACGATGTGACCGATGACAGTATCCTGCGCCATATGCCGGCCATGCACGCGATCAAGGACAAGATGCTTGCTGATCCGAAATTGAAACAGCTGCATGATGATGCCTGTGCTTGGCACCGTTCAAAGGCCGCAGAACTCAAGGCTCTGCCAGAGTGGGCCGATTTTGTTGATACGCTTTACGACACCCCGCAGAAAGGTGATGAAAAATGAACCCTCCACTGACCAAGGCAGAACGCCAAGCCAAACAGGCCAAACAACGCGAGAAAAAGGATGCGCTGCGCCGCTCCATGCTGGAAAAAATGCCCAAGCGCGGCCTGTGTATCGAGATTGGTGTTTGGCGGGGCGAGTTTTCATCCATTCTGATTGAGAAGCTCGCACCTCAAAAACTGGTGCTGATCGACCCTTGGGCCGTGCAGGATGACGATGCGGGCGGAGCGTCGTTGGCGGGGTCCCAAAACGTGACCAAGATGAACACGATCCACGATCAGGTTGCTGCAAAGTTCAGCGATGAAATGGCGGCAGGGTCCGTGTCGATCATCCGCGACTATTCCGTGCCTGCATTGGCGACATTCGATGATGCGTCAATCGACTTTGCCTATATCGACGGAGACCACTCATTCGAAGGTGTTCTATCGGACCTCGAAGCGCTGCTGCCCAAATTGAAAAACGGCGGAGTGGCGATGATGGATGATTACCACCAAAAGGGCTGGTGGGGCGACGGCGTGATCCGCGCACTCAATGAATTCGTCGGCAAACACCCCGGTCACTTCCGGTTCAAGGCCATCGAGGGCGCACAGGTCGCAGTGCAGAAGATCAAGGACTGATCAAAATGGGCCTGTCTAGGTGCCGTGTGAGGGCGACCAAAATAAAGCGAGGGTATAATGGCGTTACAGCAAAATTTTAAATTTCCGACGGCCAAATCCTATGCGTCGGCCAATCCGTTTCCTCATACGGTGATGAAAAACATGTGGTGAACGCCATTTTTAAACCGTGTCAGTGACGCGGTTGAGGCGCATGAACAATGGGATGGTCAAAAAGAGTTTTTTGGCTCGGTTGGTAAACGCTGGTGTTCAACTTGGGATCGCTTGCCGCGCTCAGTTGAACGGTTGATCAACTTCACGTCTCGCCCATCGTTTATCCAAAGTCTGGAAAAGATGACGGGTGAAAAGGGACTTGTGCCTGATCCATATCTGAATGGCGCGGGCATCCATTCCACGGGTCCGGGTGGGTTTCTCAAAATGCACGCTGATTTCAACTGGCATAAGCAGCTGCGGCTTTATCGTCGGCTAAACCTGCTGATTTATCTCAACCGTGATTGGGACGAAAAGTGGGGCGGCAATCTGGATCTTGCGTATGGCACAGATGACGGTGAGCTGGACGTTCAAAAGTCGGTCTACCCACATTTCAACACCACTGTTTTGTTCACGACCGACGACACATCATTCCATGGCCAGCCCGAGGCGATGGACCTGCCTGCAGGGATCACGCGCAATTCGATCGCGCTGTACTATTATGTTGCCGAAAAGCCTGCGACATTGGGCGACGAGAAACGGGTTGGCACGGATTATCGTAAGCTGTCAGGTGAAAAGTTGAGCCGGCGCAACCCGACTTGATGCGCATCTAACACAATAGCACCTGATATGAAAATTCTGTCAAATCACCCTGATCTGCTCGTACAATATAAACCCGGGCGCGGTGGGCTGAAGGATAATTTCAAACGCCCCGTGAACGAATTTTACAAGCTGGCAAGCGGAAATGACGAAAACCACGTCTTGTTTGTGCAGGACACGAGCAATAGCTGGATGAACGGACAGGGCATCGCAGAGGCAATTTGCGAAACAATTGAAGCACTATGCAGCAAACTAGAGATCGCACGAATCGTAACTTTGGGCAATTCGATGGGCGGGACGATGGCCCTCTTGATCACACAACACATGGCCATAGACGCCGCCATCGCGATTGCGCCGCAGTTTTTCGTTGATCCTGCGATCGTGCCAGATGACAAGCGCTGGATGGAAGATCGCGAGCGAATAAAGAAATTCCGCTACCCGGACGTGTCTGGCGTGCCCTTCGAGAAAACCAGAACAACGGTTATGCATGGTGCACAAAAAGAGGATGGGCAGCATGCACTATTGTTCCCCAAGAACCCCAATCTGACCCACTTCATATTTCCGGACTACGGCCATGGCCTTGCCTCTGCATTGCATAAGGAGGGTAAGTTGGCGGCGATTGTCACATATGCGATTGCAATCCGACCACGACGCACACGACAAGCGCTTGCGGCCGCGGGAGGTGTTAGGCGATTGCGATTTGAGGCCCAAGGGACGAATTAGCCCTTGCCAATGATCCGCGCGCGTTTGTTGGCATATCGCTTTTGGTTCGGGGCGATTTCACTGGCGCGCTCGAGGGCTGCTATGGCGCTGGGTTTGTCTTTCATCTCGAGGCAAAGCTCGGATAAATGGGCGTGTAATTCGGCGGTGGTATCGTCCATGGCGGCGGCCACTTCGAACGCCTCGCGCGCGGCACGGCGGTTGCCTTTTTGTTGGTGGAACACCCCCGTCAAAAAATGCCAAAAAGCATGATCCGGCGCGATGGATTTGCAAATATGCATCTGCGCCAACGCGCCCTCATAATCGTTGCGCATCATCAAAATTTCGGCTTGGCGCTTATACATTAACGGATCATCGGTGACTGTTTTTAGGGCCTCTGTGTTGATTGTGAGGGCCTCATCAAGCCGGCCAAGACGTGCGGCAACCAGCGCATCAAAGCTCAAGGCGCTACGCTTTTGTTGATAGCTTTCATGTTTGGCCAACGCGCGTCGAAGCGCCTGTAGATCGGGCTTGGATACGAGCAGGCGCTTGGTTTTGCCGTCCATCGCGAACCACGGCCATTCGATGGCAATCGTGGACAGGTTGAGCGCCCGTCTGCGCAGCACTTTGTTTTGCTGCAAGACGATATTGTGTTGTTGGTATTTTATCGGCAGATACATCAACGTTTCGCGATCAAAGGGCAGAGCGACATAGGGTTTGAGCCGCCTTTGCCGGATCATTAGTGACCCGATCACAGCGACATCAGGCAGCATCGGTTTTTGCCAAAACGCCCTGAGAAATGACCGCGTGGCCAGCTTTGGACGGGTCAATCGCGCAAGGATGTAGCCTTCCATCGCAAGGCCGGAGATATAGTTTTCCTGCCATTGATGCGGATTGCGCAAGGCACGGCGCACATTGCGCAGCGCGGGTTCCCAATTTTCGAGATAAATGCCGTTGGTCGCATGCATCAGTGGCAGAAACGCATTGTCGGCCCCCGCATCCAGAATGCTTTGGCCGATGTCCCATGCCTCAGCGTCGCGGTCCGTTTCCTGCAACCGGCGCGAAACTTTGACATAAATATGCGCGGCCTCGCTGGGGGTGATGAATTCAGAGATGCCCCTGCGGAAACGGTCGGCGGCATTGCTATAGGCCACGTCACGTTCAGCAACTGTCAGCACCTCGTGAAAACACTTGCGTTCTTGACCGCTGAGGCGGGCGGCGGCACGGCTGAATGCACTGATCGGCGGGGCCACAATTTCGGTCGCACGTGACATGGCAAAAAGTTCAAGAAAGTCGCGCTGCACCGGTTTGCAATCGCTCAGATCGACGATGTCATTGATGCTGCGCACCTGCGGGTGGTTTTTGGTGAAACGCGCGATGCTTTCGGCTTGATCAGAAAACACAAGCGCGTCGGCGTCGGCGTTTTTCTCCAAATATGCGGAATAAAGCTCATCAGGTTCGATCTTGGCGGGCCATTCTTTGTGCTTCCAAGGGTCTTCGTTCAAGATGTCGCCGCGCCGGATGTGATAGGCGGTCGTCTTGCGCCCGCTGTCATCCATCTTGGCAATAATCTGGGTGATGTGTTTTTGCACGATGGGGTTGAACCCGATCCGCAGGATAAAGCCGCGAAACCGCTCGGTCAGGTCCTCGTCATCTTCCCAGGGGAAGCGCAGGATTTCAAAACCTTCGTCCAACAATACATGGCCGCCACCCGCCAAATGTTTCTCGAGCCTATGGGGGGTGTCATCCTTGTGAAATTCCCAGATCGGTTTGGTGACATCGTCGAGCGCCTCAAAATCATCGTTGTCGATGAAGTGACGATCAATGAATGTCGGATCAAACAGGTCAGTGGGCGTATCAAGTTTGGGTGCGGCGGCCCCACGCGGAAACCAGTTGATGCAAAAATCCGCGCCATAGTCTTCGGCCAGACGGATACTGTTGAGCAACACCAACAAACGCGCGCCAAGCTGGTCCTTGCGCAGGCCGATAAACCGGCTGCCAGTTTTTCCGGCGGGCAGGGGGGCAAGCGAGGCGTTTTCGGTTTCTATTGCACGTGAACTTTTGAACATATGATTAGGATATAGCACGAAAGCCGGGTGCAATACGCCCTTCATGGAATGTTGCGATATTTACCGTTCGCATGTCTGATATGGTGTGTTGCCTGCAACAAAAACGACGTGTCAGTGGTGTGGATACCATGATCATCTTTCAAGCTAGGCACCGCAAATAGCAGGCTGTTGACACGCAGGTGAGATCCCACTCACATCCTGCAAATTACACCTAATATAGAGGCCGGTTTTTTTGAAGCTGTCATTTCGTGTCGCAACATGAGTGTGGCGTATGTGCATTTGGGCCTGCAACCTTATTCTGCCCTTGGCGGCAAATACTATATCGTGGTCTAGTGGACATGCAGATCAGGTCAATTCAACGGGAAGCATGGCGCGCAAATGAAAACAACATCGAAACCGCTCGGCTATACAATTTGCCAAGAAAACGGGTGGTCATTTGAAGAGGTGTTCCGACAACAATACCGGATCAGCAAAAGCGCAGATAAGCGCGGCAAGATCAGCACCAAATGGAACACAGTGCGGCTTGGTGACTGGACCCTGGAACACTGCAAAACATTGCCACTGACGCGAATAAAAAACGCCGCTGGTAAGCCAATCGGCCTTGTGCTGGGTGTCGCTATTACGCCTCAGGGCGAATGCTTGGGTAAAACTGCGACAATCAAACAAGACCTCGAAGGTTGGATCGAAGCACTTGCGGGCCGCTATGTTGTGCTGATCGTTGAGGGCAAAGAGGCAAAACTCTACCAAGATCCGTCAGGCAATCTATCAACCGTGTTCAACGCAGCTGACGCGACGATTGCCGCGAGCGTTACATTGGCGATTGAGGATGCGGTTCAACCACATACCACTATTGCCGCTGAAGATGTGGTCGATAAAAAAGAGAAGTTCTTGTTTGGCGAAACAAGCGACATCCGCGTGACCCGCGCGCAGCCCAACCACTTTCTTGATCTCAATACCTTCACTCAAACACGGCATTGGCCACGCGAGGATACGGAATTCGCGACACTTGATCAGGAGCGGATTGCGACGTTTACAGAATTTTCGGACAAAATCAGAGACAATGTCACAGCTCTTATCAAATCGTTTTCTTGTGCCCTACCGATCACGGCAGGGCGCGATTCACGTATTATTCTTGCAAGCGCGGCATCGGTTCTTGATCAGGTTAAAGCGTTCTATTGCTATGAACTGAATACAGCCACGCGCAAAGACGTGAAAGGCTCGGCGCCATTAGCGCAGCATTTGGGTATACCATTCCAAATAATTTCGCGAAAATGTCGGAGGCTTATGTCTAAACTGCCTAAAAACTTTATGGATGAAGAGCACCGCAAAATGCTGCTGCGCACTGGGTGGTGCTATCACATGCGTGCAGATTGGGGGCCTTTCATCGCCGTGTCACCACGGACTGAGGTTGTGCTACGCGGTACGGGTATCGAAATGACGCGTGCAAATAAGTGGAATAACAACAACGCCAACCGTCCCTGCAGCGCGACAATCGGCCTTTACACATTAACAGGTTTACGGCCAAACCGAAAAAGAAATGAGACCGATGAAGCCAGATATCAATCTCTGTTAGGCCGCTATCAGACCTGGATGAGCAGTTTGCCGGCAACAGCACAAGCCCGTACCTATGATCTCGCGCATATTGAGTTAATGCTACCTGCCGGACCTGTGCTTGAATACTCTGCCTATGTGAGCGATTTCATGGTGAATCCAATAAATGATCGTCGGTTGTATCAATTGGCAGCGGGTGTAGCCCCGCGCGCGCGGTTGCGTGGCGCTCTTGTGGATAAGATAATTAGCAGGAGTTGCCCTAGCATCCGGAAATTCCCATATTTTGCAGAGATTTCACTGAAAAAATAGGCACTTTCCGCCAGAAATTAGACTCATAGTCCGCCAATTGTTGCTAGCCGTAACGCGTTATAGAGCTTAAACAGTGGAAAACAAAAGAAAGCGGTGCGCCATGAAAATAGCAGTTATTGGCACTGGGTATGTTGGGCTTGTCTCCGGGGTCTGTTTTTCCGACTTTGGCCATACTGTCGTATGTGTCGATAAGGATGCTGTGAAAATAGAAAAATTGCGCAAAGGTGAAGTGCCTATTTACGAGCCGGGGCTTGATGCGTTGATGGACCGCAATGTCGCCTCTGGTCGGTTGTCTTTCACACTTGATCTGGATGCAGCGCTCAAGGATGCGTCTTGTGTGCTGATCGCCGTGGGCACGCCGGCACGCCGTGGGGATGGGCATGCGGATCTGCAATTTGTGATGGCGGCGGCAAGAGAGATTGCCGTGGCCGCCGCTGATGGCATTGTCGTGGTGACCAAATCAACAGTGCCTGTTGGCACCAATGCCGCAATCAAGGCGGTGATTGCGCAGGCGAACCCAGCCCTTGATTTTGATGTGGCGTCAAACCCAGAATTCCTGCGTGAAGGGGCCGCGATCGATGATTTTATGCGCCCTGACCGCGTGGTTGTGGGCTGCGAAAGCGACCATGCCAAATCGGTCATGACCGAGGTTTACCGCCCGCTATATCTGCGCGATTTTCCGATCGTATTTACCGATCTGGAAAGTGCGGAGATGATCAAATACGCGTCCAACGCATTTCTGGCGACCAAGATCAGCTTTATCAATGAAATCGCGATTTTATGTGAACGCACCGGCGCGGATGTCAAACAAGTGGCCAAGGCCATGGGCATGGACGGACGCATCGGCGGCAAATTCTTACACGCAGGGCCGGGGTATGGCGGGTCGTGTTTTCCCAAAGATACAGCCGCGCTGGCCCAGATTGGCCGCGAAAACGATGCCCCCATGACGATCACCGAAACCGTGATCGGTGTGAACAACCGCGTGAAACAGCGGATGCTGGAAAAATGTCTAGCGCTGTGTGGCGGTGATTTTCAGGGCAAATCTATCGCCGTGTTGGGTGTCACGTTTAAACCCAACACCGATGACATGCGCGAAGCACCCAGCCTGACGCTGGTGCCCGCGATGATTGCAGCCGGCGCCGAGGTGCGGGTGGTTGATCCGCAAGGCCGCCACGAGGGCGAGGCATTATTGCCCGGTGTGATCTGGCATGACGATGTGACCGCCGCCGCCAAAGGTGCGGATTTGCTAGTGCTATTGACCGAGTGGAACGAATTTCGCGCGCTTGATCTGGCGCATCTGGCAACACATATGCGCGCGGCGGCCATGGCTGATCTGCGCAACATCTATACCGTGCAAGACGCACAAAGTGCGGGCTTTCGCGCCTATCAAAGCGTCGGGCGTCAAACCATGCAAGACGGTATCATTCAAACCCATACGACAGCCGCGAAAGAGACAAAACATTGACAAAACGCGCATTGATCACCGGAGTCACCGGCCAAGACGGATCCTACCTTGCCGAGTTTTTGCTTGATAAAGGCTACGAGGTGCATGGCATCAAACGCCGCGCGTCATCATTCAACACCCAGCGCGTGGATCACATCTATGAAGACCCGCACACCGACAACAGCCGGTTCAAGCTGCATTACGGCGATCTGACCGACAGCTCGAACCTGACGAGGATCGTGTCCGAGGTGCAGCCCGACGAGGTGTATAACCTTGGTGCGCAATCACATGTTGCCGTGTCATTCGAGGCCCCTGAATATACCGCCGATGTGGATGCGATGGGCACGTTGCGCCTGCTCGAGGCGATCCGGTTTTTAGGGATGGAACAGAAGACCAAGTTTTATCAGGCATCCACATCAGAGCTCTATGGAAAAGTCCGCGAAACACCGCAAACCGAAACCACGCCATTTCACCCGCGTAGCCCCTATGCCGTGGCCAAGATGTACGCCTATTGGATCGCTGTGAACTATCGCGAGTCTTATGACATGTTTGCCTGCAACGGCATCTTGTTTAACCATGAAAGCCCGCGCCGCGGTGAGACATTCGTGACCCGCAAGATCACACGCGGTCTGGCCAATATCGCGATGGGCCTCGAGGATTGTCTGTATATGGGTAACATCGATGCGCTGCGCGATTGGGGCCATGCCAAGGATTACGTGCGGATGCAGTGGTTGATGCTGCAACAAGACACCCCAGAGGATTATGTGATCGCCACCGGCAAGCAATATTCTGTGCGTGAATTCATCATCTGGTCGGCGCGCGAATTAGGGCTAGAGCTGGCATTCCAAGGCACTGGCACGGATGAGGTCGCGACCGTGGCCGCGATCACAGGTGACAAAGCTCCCGCGCTCAAAGTTGGTGACGTGATCATGCGCATCGACACGCGCTATTTCCGCCCCGCAGAGGTTGAAACCCTGCTTGGTGATCCATCAAAGGCCAAGAAAAACCTTGGCTGGGTGCCTGAAATCACAGCGCAGGAAATGTGCGCCGAGATGGTCCTAGAGGATCACAAATCAGCCCAGCGGACAGCCTTGCTCAAACAGCACGGGCTGGAATTGCCTGTGAGCGTCGAAGGGTAATCCTATGCGCATCTACGTCGCAGGGCATCGTGGTATGGTTGGTGGTGCGATCCTGCGCCAGCTTGAGGCCGAGGGCGAACATGATCTGATCACAGCCACCTCTGCCGAGGTTGATCTGACCGATCAGGTGGCGGTGCGTGATTTCATGCAAGCGCAAAAACCTGATGCGGTGATTTTGGCGGCTGCCAAAGTCGGTGGGATTGTCGCCAACAACACCTATCCGGCACAGTTTATCTATGAAAACCTGATGATCGAATGCAATGTTATCCATCAAGCCTATGCCGCGGGCTGTATGCGCATGTTGCAGCTGGGATCATCGTGCATTTACCCGCGTGCCGTGGCCCAACCAATGGCCGAAGCTGCGCTTCTAACAGGTGTGTTAGAGCCTACAAACGAGCCTTATGCCGTGGCCAAGATCGCAGGCATCAAGCTGTGTGAAAGCTATAACCGTCAGTATGGCACCGATTACCGCAGCGTAATGCCGACCAATCTTTATGGCGTGGGTGATAATTTTCACCCTGAAAATTCCCACGTGTTACCCGCGATGATCCAGCGGTTCCATAACGCGGTGCAGGACGGCGCGGATGAGGTGGTCATCTGGGGTACAGGCACGCCGCGCCGCGAGTTTTTGAACGTCGAAGACATGGCCGCCGCGTCACTCTTTGTAATGAACCTAGATCGCGCAACCTATGACGCCAACACCGATCCGATGCTATCCCATATCAATGTGGGCACAGGCACGGATGTGTCGATTTTCGAGGTGGCCCAAATGATTGCAAAGGTCACAGGGTTTACGGGTAAAATCACCTGTGACACCTCCAAACCTGATGGGGCCATGCGCAAACTGATGGATGTCAGCCGCTTGTCCGCGATGGGCTGGAACGCGCAGATCACATTGGCCGACGGTTTGGCGCAAACCTATGCGTGGTATCTGGACCAACTAGCATCGGGTGCCGCCGTGCGGGCGAAATAATTTCCATATTTGGGCCATTATTCCCGTTATACTTGGCCAAAGGCAGATAAAAACAGCAACCAAAAGGGTGCGTATGATGACAATTACTCCGGTTATTCTTTGCGGTGGATCAGGCACACGGCTGTGGCCGCTATCGCGCAAAAGCTATCCCAAGCAGTTTTCCGCATTGATGGGCGATGAAAGCCTGTTCCAAGCCTCCGCACGTCGTTTTACAGGCGCGGATTACGCGGCCCCCTTGGTTGTGACCGCCAATGCGTTTCGTTTCATTGTGACCGAACAGCTGGACAGCGCAGGCATCACGCCGGGTGCGGTGCTGATCGAACCTGCGGGTCGTGATACGGCCCCTGCGGTGCTGGCCGCAGCATTGCATCTGGCGGCAACTGATCCTGACGGCATGATGTTGGTGGCCCCGTCGGATCATGTGATCCCTGATGGTGATATTTTCAACGCAACCGTTGCCGCCGCGATCCCTGCGGCACAAGACGGGCAGCTGGTGACATTCGGCATCAACCCTGACCGCCCTGAAACGGGCTATGGTTATCTGGAACTGGACGCGGCCCCATCGGGCGAGGCGACCCCTGTGCCGCTGAAATCATTTGTCGAAAAACCCGATGCAGACACCGCCGCCGCGATGCTGGCCGAAGGGCGGTATCTGTGGAACGCGGGCATATTCCTGTTCTCGGTTCCGACCATTCTGGCGGCGTTCAAAACACACGCGCCTGATCTGGTCACAGCCGTGCAAGCATCCCTTGATGGCGCGCAATCTGATTTGGGGTTCACCCGTCTGGACCCCTCCGAATGGGCCAAGGCAGACCCTATTTCGATTGATTACGCGGTCATGGAAAAAGCCAGCAACCTGTCGGTCGTGCCTTATGTGGGCCGCTGGTCCGACTTGGGCGATTGGGCGGCTGTGTGGCGCGAAACCGAAAATGACGGCGTGTCCCTGTCGGGCCCCGCCACAGCGCTTGATTGCAAAAACACGCTGCTTCGGTCCGAGGTTGAGGGCCAAGCTATCGTTGGAATCGGCCTAGAAGATATCGTCGCTGTTGCCATGCCCGACGCGGTGTTGATCAGCCACAAGGACCGCACCCAAGAGGTGAAACAAGCGGTCACTGCACTCAAAGAAAAAGCAGCCCCTCAGGCGGAAACATTCCCCAAAGATCACCGCCCGTGGGGGTGGTTCGAGAGCCTTGTGGTCGGCGATCGGTTTCACGTTAAACGCATCGTCGTGCATCCCGGTGCGGCCCTGTCATTGCAAAGCCACCATCACCGGTCAGAGCATTGGATCGTGGTGCAGGGCACCGCAAAGGTCACGATTGACGATGAGGTCAAACTGGTGACCGAAAACCAATCGGTATATATCCCGCTGGGCGCTGTGCACCGCATGGAAAACCCTGGCAAAATGCCCCTGACCCTGATTGAGGTCCAAACCGGCAACTACTTTGGCGAGGATGACATCATCCGCTACGAAGATGTTTACGCCCGCGGTAAGAGCGATTGATAGACAGCTAAGCAGATTTTAACGCCTGCTGTGCCATTGTTCTAAATGGGAAAGAAGTGGCTGCAATCTTGGCCTGTACTTTTCTTGATTGTGACCAATGGGTGCAACTGGGTCAGGTATGAAAAATCAAGTGGGTTTAGTGGCGTCAGCGGCCATAATGTTGGCTGGCTGTGGCGGTAGTCAGGTCGCAGTCTTTTCCGCCCCTGCCCCTGCTCCTGTTGCTGTCCCCACGACACCTGACGAAGCCGCCATTGCCGCCCGAGCCGCCCGCACCGCGCTGTTTGCTTCGTATACTCCTGTTGTTTTCACAAATATTGACGTTGTACCTTTGACAGGCAATGCCAACTATCAGGGATATATGACCGCAAATCTTGGAAATATTAACGATACGGTCACAAACACATTATCTGGGCAAATGACGTTAAACATCGAGTTTGAACAATTTGGCTTCTCTCTATCTGGCATCGCTCATCAGTTTTTTGATGGCAATGATATCGGTTTGAACGGAACGCTGGTCTTGTCCGATGGTCGGTTCGACCGTGCGGGCAATCCCAACGAAAACGCAACGATCAACATCACAACAAGCGGTACGTTGACCGATGTGCAAGGGCGGGAGCTTATGATCGGTGCACAATTAGAAGGTGATTTTCTCGGATCGTCTTACGAAGGAATTGGCGGAGATTTGTTAGGCCGTGTCACAATTGATGGAGCCACCCAAAATCTGGACGGCATTTTCATTGCAGCGCAGCAATAATATCAAACAAATGCAATATCATCCGAGAGTTGCGTAATGGTGATATTCTCAATGGTTAGCGTATTATTCGTATCTACAAAAACAAAGACATCGGCACCCGTTTCAGATGCAACGCCATAGAAATCACTGAGGTTGTTTATTCCCAACGCGTCTAACTGCAGCGTATCATCACTAATATTGAAATCGACGATTACATCAAAATTACTGTCTGCCCCGCCTATTTGTGAAAAGACAAAAGTATCCTGTCCTGCACCGCCTTCAAGCGTATCGTTGCCACCTCTTCCATCAAGGGTGTCGTTACCGTTATTGCCGCTCAAAACATTGTCGGCTGCGTTCCCTATCAGGGTGTCTTCGCCAGACCCGCCGACCGCATTTTCAATGACAACCCCGTTCGCTATCGTAAATCCACCGATAATGCCGCGGGCATAGGAAACCGCTCCGCCTCCTGTCGCGCTGTAATCAAGACTTGCTGGTGTCAGGTCAATGTGAACGCCTCGATCATCGCTTGCCGCAATCGTGTCAGTACCGCCAGTATCCCAAATCGCTTGAAAGCTCGTGCCAATATCGTTGCGCGATGGCAGATAATATATGTCATCGCCGCCCGCAAAACTGGTATTGGCGCCAAACGTATCCTGAAGCACAGCGATATCAAGCGCCATCGGGCCTGCGCCATGACCGTAAAATTCCGATGCTGACAACCCATGAGGGCCCTCGGGCCAACCATCATTGTAGGACATCACAGTCCAAATGCCTTGGTTCAAGCTGTAATCGCCGTAGTCGTCGAAAGGTGAAGTTACACCGTCCATGATTGTCGTAGCGCCACCCGACGTATCGTGCGGGTGCCCCAGTCCTAATCCATGCCCGATTTCATGCGTAATCGTCGTATGACCGTATCCGCCAGGTTGGAGGCCCTCATCGGACCACCCATATCCATTGATATTAAATGCCCCATATCCGTTTACATCGTATTCGACACCGTCAACGCGAATAACTCTGTCGCTGAGACCAAAAAAACCTAAATCGCCAGCATCGGGATCGTAATAAGTCAGCATAACAAAATCAGCGTCGATCAGATCGTCAACAACCACAAAATTTATGTCTATTACATTTTCAAAGCGTTCAAGCACATCCGTCGCCGCGGCAATTTCTGCAGCAGTCCAACTTTGATTATCGAGCCCATCAGCCGGGTAGTAGGGATCAACCACAGTGTCAAAATCTGCATGAAAATATACATTTATATCCGTGCTTGGCGTGTCCGGATTCTGATCAGCCACCTGCCAGCCCCAATCGATCGACGTCAAGGGACCGGTCAAATTTGCTGGTAAAAAACTGCCCAAATAATCGACACGTAGTTCTCGTTCCGGCTCGACGACAACGACGGCTGCTGGCATGCGAGTGCTGAAATATTCCTCGAATAAGGTGTTCATTGCACTCACTAACTCAAGCTCTGAGGCTGTGAGCGAAATGCGCATGGGAACCGTCGTAATCGCGGTAGATGCCTCTGCGACGAGCCCTAATTCTGCCTTGCTGACCACCGACTGATATTGAACAACCGTCGCCACATCTGCCTGTTGCAACCCCATCACGTTGTCATTTTCCTGGGGCAAAGTCGCAATTTCATATCCTGTACTCTCGTAAGGGCAGACTTGGGGGGCGACGGACAATGCAGCGCAAAGCTGGCACATGAATCTGATCCTAATGAACAATATGATTTCAGCTCAACACGGCCATCATATCGTCTGTGTTTGATTTTGCCTAGCTACCGTCGCCATACCCAGCAGGATTTGCCGATTGCCAAGCCCAAGTGCTTGCGGCCATGTCTGACAGATCATGGGTGGCCTGCCACTTCATCTCAATACGGGCGCGGCTTGCGTCAGCTTGCATCGTAGCAATATCACCGGCGCGGCGCGGGGCATTGGTGCACGGAATGGATTTGCCGCAAGCTTGTTCAAACGCCTGCACCATCTCGCGCACGGAATAAGGTTGACCTGTTCCGATATTAAAGGGTCGCGCACCGGTGTGTGTCGCAGACCAATCAATCGCTGCGACATGGGCCCGCGCCAAATCGACCACATGAATATAATCACGTTGGCCCGTTCCGTCTGGTGTCGGGTAATCATCGCCAAACACCGACAAGGCATCGCGCCGGCCAACCGCCACGTGGGCGATGAGAGGCATTAAATTATCAGGCACACCACTCGGGTCTTCGCCCAACTGTGTGGACGGGTGGGCACCAACCGGGTTGAAATAACGCAGCAAGATGCCGGTTTTATCTGCGCCGACTGCGCACCAATCGGTAATGATCTGCTCTGCCATCAATTTGCTGCGCCCGTAAACGGACGTGGGATTGCAGGGGTGGGCCTCGTCATAGGGTTGGTAAACCGGTTCGCCGTAAACTGTGGCCGAGCTGGAAAAAACAATGTTTTTCACACCGGCACGGTCCATCGCGCGCAAGAGCGCCAATGTGCCACCAACGTTGACGTCGTAATAATGGGCTGGCCTTGCCATGCTCTCGCCAACGGCCTTGAGCCCCGCAAAATGGATCACTGCGTCGGGGGCAAAATCCGTCATGACCTGATCCAAGGCAGATGGGTCGCGCACGTCACCGCGCACCTCACCCACGGGGCGGTTTGACAGTGCGCGCACACGGGTCAACACTTCGGGATGTGCGTTTGAGTAATTATCAAACACCGTCACCTCGTGGCCCTGCGCCAAGAGTTCAAGCAAAGTGTGGCTACCTATATATCCGGCCCCGCCGGTAACAAGAACGCGCATCAATTGTGACCTTTAGTTAAGCAAACCCAGCAGATATTCTCCGTAGGAATTTTTTGCGAATAGCTCGGCACGTTTACGAAGTTGATCATCATTAATCCAGCCCTGCTCATATGCAACTTCTTCTAAGCACCCCGTTTGCAATCCTTGGCGGTTTTCCAACGTGCGGGCAAAATTGCCTGCATCTAACAATGATGCATGCGTCCCGGTATCAAGCCAGGCATAGCCCCGACCCATCCTATGGACCCTGAGCATGTCATCCGCCAGATACATATCCAATAGCGTGGTAATTTCCAATTCACCCCGTGATGAAGGGCTAACCATATGGGCCCGTTTTGGCGCTTCGCCATCAAGGAAATACAGACCCGTGACCGCATAATTGGAAGCTGGGTTTTCCGGCTTTTCAATAATCGAAGTCACCGCACCATCATCTCCAAAACCGATGACACCATACCGCTCGGGATCGCGCACCTGATACCCGAATACGGCATTTTCAGTGCTAGCGCTTGCGGATTGAAGCAGGTCGGTTAGCCCATGCCCAAAGAACAGATTGTCGCCCAAAATCATCGCGCTCGGGGCACCATCAAGAAAATCCTCAGCAAGCAAGTATGCCTGCGCCAACCCGTCAGGGCTATCCTGTACGATCCAAGTAAGGTTAATGCCCCATTGTGACCCGTCACCAAGGGCAGCCTGAAATTGCGCCTGATCGTGGGGGGTGGTGATCATCGCAATGTCACGAATACCCGCGAGCATAAGTGTGCTGATCGGATAATAAATCATTGGTTTATCGTAGATCGGCATCAGCTGTTTCGAAACAGCCATAGTGATCGGATACAACCGCGTGCCCGAACCTCCGGCAAGGACAATACCTTTGCGTTTCATCATGCTGAAAGCTCCTTTAATACGGTAGCAAGTGATAGACGCCAATTCGGGCGAGTGACACCAAAATCAGTCTCTAACTTACTGCAATCCAAACGTGAGTTAAGCGGCCTTGGGGCGGCGGTCGGGTAGTCTGCGGTCGGGATCGGGGTCACTGCGCAGGCAATACCCGCTTGGTCAAATATCTCTGACGCAAAATCAGCCCATGAACAATCAGGCCCGCCAGAGAAGTGATAGATGCCCGACACATGGCGACCATCCGCAAAGCTCCGCGCCATGACCAACAGCGCGTCCGCAATATCATTGGCCGCCGTTGGTCCGCCGATCTGATCACCAACGATCGTCAACGCATCGCGTTCAGCCCCCAGCCGCAGCATGGTCTTGACGAAATTCGAACCCGTCGAGGAAAACACCCATGATGTGCGCAAAATAGCATGGCGGCCACCTGCGATTTCCATCGCCTCTTCACCACGTCGTTTCGTTGCTCCGTAATGATTTATGGCGCCCGTCTCATCATCCGGTTGCCATGCTGATGTTCCATTGCCCGCAAATACATAGTCTGTTGAAATATGCAGCAAGGGTAGATCGCGCTTAGCGGCGGCACGCGCCATCGTGCCAACAGCAAAATGATTAAGCTGCTCTGCTGCATCGCGGTCATCCTCAGCACGGTCAACGGCTGTGTAAGCAGCAGCATTGACGATGACATCGGCATCCGTGGCCGCAATCGCAGCCCGTATCATATCGGGCGTGCCAAGATCAGCCTGATCACGCCCCATCGCAATGATTTCTACATCTCCAGCCCGTGCGATAATCGCTTGGGCGACTTGCCCGGTTTCGCCAAACATTAGGATTTTCATACGCTTGTGCCTAACCGCTCGCCGACACCATCGCGGCTTTGCAGCGCGCGCCACCAATCTTCATTGTCCAAATACCATTGCACGGTCTTTTTAAGACCCTGTTCAAGGGTAACAGACGGCCGCCAACCCAGTTCATCACTGATCCGTTTCGGATCGATCGCATAACGCGCGTCATGTCCAGGGCGGTCAGTAACAAAGGTAATCAGATCGGCATAAGGGGTCGAACCCGCACATTTTTCGTCCATTATCGCGCAAATCATGCGTACCAGATCAAGGTTGGTGACCTCATTTTCGCCGCCGATATTATAGCTGCGGCCAACCGCGCCCTTCTGCACGACTGTCAGCAATGCATCAGCATGGTCCTCAACATAAAGCCAATCACGAATGTTATCGCCCGCGCCATAAACCGGGATCGCCTGACCCGCTAATGCATTCAGGATCACCACGGGGATCAACTTTTCGGGAAAATGGTACGGGCCGTAATTATTGGAGCAATTGCTCATGACAATAGGCAGGTCATATGTCTCGTGCCAAGCGCGCACCAGATGATCAGAACTCGCCTTGGACGCCGAATAGGGGCTACGTGGATCATAAGGTGTATCTTCCGTGAACATGCCCGTTTCACCCAGACTGCCAAAAACCTCGTCTGTGGAAATGTGATGAAACCGAAATGCATCCGGTTTGCCCTGAGCCGTCCAATAACTGCGTGCAGCCTCGAGCATATGATAGGTGCCCGTGATGTTCGTATGAATAAAGGCACCGGGCCCGTCGATAGATCGATCAACGTGCGATTCAGCGGCCAGATGCATTACAGCATCCGGCTTATGCACCGCAAATACCGTGTCTAATGCCGGACGATTACAAATATCCGCCTGCACGAACGAATAGCGCCGATTATCAGCGACCATCGCCACATTATCCAGACAGGCTGCATAGGTGAGTTTATCAAGGTTGATAACCTCGTGGCCGGCCACAATCGCCTGACGCACCACCGCAGATCCAATAAAACCTGCTCCACCTGTAATCAATAACTTCATACCTTAACCTTCAAAAACAAATGGGCTGTCGATATCTGCGAACAACGGGGCTGAGGCGTCTTTATCCGACAGCGTCAGTTCGGATGTTTCCACCCTCCAGTCGATATCAATAACTGGATCATTCCAGCGGATCGCCCCTTCAGTCTCAGGCGCATATGTATTTGTGCATTTATATAGGAAATGCGTATCCGGCGTTAAGGTAACGAATCCATGTGCAAAACCACGCGGTACTAATAGCTGTTTTCCATTCTCAGCGGAGAGTTCGACACCAACCCATTCACCGTATCGCGGCGACCCTCTTCGAATATCGACGGCCACATCCAGCACCGCCCCTGTGATAACACGCACGAGTTTATCTTGGGCACGTGGAGGCGCCTGAAAGTGTAATCCGCGTAGAACACCCTCCTGTGCAGACATCGAATGATTGTCCTGACAGAAATCCAAATCGATCCCATGTCTCGCCCAAGCGTCCCTGTTCCAGCTTTCCGTAAAAAAGCCTCTGGCGTCCCCAAACCGGCGCGGCGTGATCTCAAGCACCTCTGGCAGGCGGGTCGGTGTGATTTGCATCATACGACTTTCTTTATTCAGGCCGAAGAGGCGCTTGGGCCCATCATAGATCTGACCTCGTTAATCGTATATAGTCCTACGTGATTTGAACACAGTTCCAAAGCGGTTTAGGCGGATAGAAGTCTAAAAATGTCGGCGTCAGCGGTGCTTCTTGGCAATAAGTTTATCGCAATTTTGGACATTGCCCCAATTGGCGCATTCAATTCATCGTTGCTCAAGGCGCACTTTTTTATCAAGATTCAAAAATGGCCGCGATTAGGGCTTATGTCCAAAAAGCATTTCTTTTACTGACGTAATAATAGGATATCATTTATTATGTTTGCTCTCTTGGAACGCCTGACCCGTCCGCAAAAGCGGCTTATCTTCCTCTTGGCAGACACTGGTCTGATTCCAATCACACTTTATATGGCTTTTGCCTTGCGCTATGGCACGGTGACGCCCATGGAACTGGCCCCTGATGCGTCGGTTTTGTTTATACTTCTTACAGTGCTGGGTGCAGGGGTCATTCACCTGTTTGGGCTTCCGCGTATCCAACTGCACACCTTCGAAAACCGCGCCACGCTTCAGGTTGGTTTGACCGCTGCCTCGCTCGTCGTACTTGCGATATCGTGCAGCTACATGTTTCGGTTGCCTGCGCCGCGCTCTGTGCCGTTAATATTTGGCACGCTTTTCTTTTTGTCATCCGTCTCCATGCGTGTTCTGGGGCTACTGGGCCTGACGACATTGGCGGACTTTGGCAGGGCGAAAAGAGCCACAGTGGTCATTTATGGCGCGGGTTCAGGGGGCGCGCAATTAGCGGTGGCCCTGCGACAGGCCCAAGAGGCCAATCCGGTTGCCTTTATCGATGATAACTCCGCATTGCACGGTCTGATCGTATCGGGTCTCCGCGTCTATGCGGCGTCCGATCTCGACCGCCTGATCGCCACGCATAAGGTTGAGCGTGTGCTGGTCGCCATCCCATCCGCAAGCGCCCGCCGCCGCAACGAGCTGGTCGATCAGCTAAGCAACATGGACATCGAGGTGCAGATACTCCCATCTTATGTTGAAATGATGGCTGGTAATGGGTTGGATGCGCTCCGGCCTGTCAGTCCAGACGAGCTTTTGGGTCGCGACAAAGTCGCACTTGATACACCCGAAATCGCCAAGACCTATGCGGGTCGTATCGTGATGGTGACGGGCGCAGGCGGGTCAATCGGATCGGAATTGTGTCGTCAACTTCTTGAATGTCGCCCCGAGCGCATTGTTTTGTTCGAGCAAAGCGAATTTGCCCTTTATGAAATTGATCAAGATCTGCGTCACCGCGCCAAGGATGCAGGCATTCCGATCACAACCCGCCTTGGCTCAGTCACCAACAAGGCGCGTGTTGCATCCGTGATTGCAGACGAAGGCGTCGACATCATTCTCCATGCAGCGGCGTATAAGCACGTGCCATTGGTCGAAGAGAACGAGCTTGAAGGCGCGCGCAACAACGTGTTGGGCACACAGACCATCGCTGAATGTGCACATGAAGCGGGCATCGAACGGATGATCCTGATTTCCACAGATAAGGCCGTGCGACCAGCCAACATCATGGGTGCAACCAAACGCATGGCTGAATTGGTGATCCAAGATCTGCAAACACGGTCGACCACGACAAAATTCTCCATGGTCCGCTTTGGCAATGTTCTTGGCTCATCAGGGTCGGTTCTGCCCTTGTTTCAAAAACAAATTGCTGCGGGCGGCCCAGTGACCGTGACCCATACCGAAGTCACCCGTTTTTTCATGACAATTCCAGAAGCCGCCCGTCTTGTCTTGTTGGCAGGGGCATATGCCACAGGCGGTGACGTGTTCGTGTTGGACATGGGCGAGCCGCAAAAAATTATCGATATCGCGCATAAAATGGTCCAACTCTCGGGCCGTACCGTCATGGACGCTGAAACAGGCGTTGGGGATATTGCCATCACGATTACAGGGTTACGCCTTGGAGAGAAATTATACGAAGAGCTCCTTATTGATGACGATAGTCTGCTCAGCACGCCCCACCCCAAAATATTGCGCGCACAAGAGGACACGCTGCCCCAAGCACAAGTTGAAGCCATGATACATGAGCTACGCCTGTGCGTGACAGATGGCGACACGCCCCGCCTGCGTGCGTTGGTCAAAAACCGCGTGCACGGGTATCAAGACAGCAAAATCGACCCTCATCCCTAGCCTGATCACCCCGCATCAATTCAACGTCCATTGCCCAGAAGACTAACCCTCATTATGGCAAATACCATTCGGCAAATAATATTGGATATCACTTGTGAAACCGGCAACGCTCTTAATCACTGGCACATCTGGATATATCGGCAGCCGGACGTTGGAACATTACATGCATTCACCGACCGTGGTTGCGACGCTCAACAGAACACCGCAAGACGCCGCTGATGTGAAATCCTATGTCATAGGCCCCGATAGTCTTGCCGATGCCATGCACTCTATCGACACGGTTCTGCATCTGGCCGCGCGCAATAATGACAAAGATGGCGAGCTCGCTGATTTTATAAAAGACAACTGTGAGTTCACGCACGACCTCTATCTTGCCGCTGTGAAAGCTGGGGTGAAGACATTCATCTTTGTGACGACGACACATGCGATATGGCCGATACGCCCAAGCGATTATGCCAAGTCAAAGGCCGCCGCCGAAGCCCGCTTGCGTGACGCAGAACAGCCAGAATGCAAGATTATCTTTGTACGCCTGCCCGCCGTTTGGGGGCAGGGCGCCACAGGCAAATTAGGCATGATTTCAACGTGCCCACCCGCCATCAGGCCCATTGTGCATAGCGCATTACGCAGCCTTCAACCGATTGCAGGCGTCACACATGTTATCAATACGATTGCTGGCATTGTTGAGAACCCGCAGGCGCCTGATGAGGTAATGATTTCTGATCCCATTGGCCGGTTTTCACCATACCATATTTTTTCGCTGGCATTGCATCTGGCGCTTATTGTGGCCGTTGCGACCGTCTTGCTGCCTTTTCTTTTATGTGCCGCAGTGATTGTAAAACTCACGTCGAAAGGCCCTGCAATATTTGCGCAAGAACGCGTCGGTTATCAAAAATCCGTATTCAAATGCCTGAAATTCAGGACCATGTATCGCGACACGGCCAATGCAGCATCCCACGAGGTGGGAGCGGATCAAATTACCCGCGTCGGGCATATCTTGCGAAAGACCAAACTTGATGAATTGCCGCAGGCTTGGAACATTCTCAGGGGTGAAATGCGGTTGATCGGCCCTCGTCCGGGCCTGCCTGCGCAGCATGAGCTGAGCGCCTCACGCGCCGCCCGAGGTATTTATGACATGAAACCGGGGATTACCGGGCTCGCGCAGGTGCAACAGATCGACATGAGCACACCAGAGCGGCTCGCGCTTGAGGATTACCGATACCACCACACCCGATCCATCGTGACCGATATCAAGATATTGATCGCCACTGTTTTGGGGCGCGGGGCCGGCGATGCTGCACAGAAGAGATAGTCCTAGGTTTGTTCAGACCGTTGGTTTTTCAGTCGCTTTGAACGGCCGTGAATCTAGTTGTCTTGGAAGTTATAGATTCTACAGTGTAGTGGATGGCAAGCAGCGCAAAAATTTGAGCAATAAGAGAAAAAAATGAAAAAGGTGATTTCAGTTTTTGGGACGCGGCCAGAGGCGATCAAAATGGCGCCTCTTGTAAACAAGCTTGCCGCTGATGCTCGATTTGACGCCAAGGTTGCCATCACGGCACAGCACCGTGAAATGCTGGATCAGGTTCTGACTGTGTTCGATATTCAGCCTGATTTTGATCTCAACATTATGGCCCCCAACCAAAGCCTATCCCAAATCACCTCCGCTATTCTTGAGGGAATGGGCCAGATTTTTAAAACGGAACGCCCCGATATCGTGCTGGTCCATGGGGATACAGCAACGACGTTTGCTGCTAGTTTGGCCGCTTATTATGCACAAATCCCCATCGGCCATGTTGAGGCAGGCTTACGCACCGGCGATCTATACGCCCCTTGGCCAGAAGAGGGGAACCGCAAGCTGACAGGCGCCTTGGCCACCTATCATTTTGCCCCGACCCAAGCATCGCAAGCCAACCTATTGGCTGAAAATGTGGCCCAAGAAAATATTTCTGTTACGGGCAATACAGTGATCGATGCATTGCTTGATGTCCAAGCACGGCTTGCCAGCAACGACAGATTGCGCGCTGATCTTGACCGGCAATTCACATTTTTGTCCCCGATGCGCAGAATGATCCTTGTCACCGGCCACCGACGCGAAAATTTCGGCGATGGGTTTGAACAGATTTGCCAAGCACTGAGGGATATCTCCAACGCCTATCCCGATGTGGACATTGTCTACCCTGTGCACCTTAATCCGCAGGTGCAAGAACCCGTAAACAGGTTGCTGTCAGGCGTCGCAAACATCCATCTCATCATGCCAACCGACTATGTCCCTTTTGTTTACCTGATGACGCAGGCGACGTTGATCTTAACAGATTCAGGTGGCATTCAAGAAGAAGCACCCTCCTTGGGTAAGCCTGTTCTGGTCATGCGCGACACGACCGAACGGCCCGAGGCCGTGCAAGCAGGCACCGTCAAACTGGTCGGCACCAACAGGCGCAATATCGTCGAACAAACGCGCCTGCTCTTGGACGACCGCGACATTTACAACGGGATGTGCCAAGCACATAACCCCTATGGAGACGGACATGCGGCTGAGCGTATCCTAGATATTATCGCCCATGACTAAGACACGCATGAATCAAAAAATTTCGGTGATCGGCCTTGGGTATATTGGCCTGCCCACTGCAGCGGTTTTTGCCTCTCATGATGTGCAAGTCCTCGGCGTGGATGTGAACGCAGACACGGTTGAAACCATCAATCAGGGGCGAATTCATATTGCAGAGCACGGCTTGGATCAGGCGGTTGCATTGGCCGTATCAAGCGGCAAATTCAGGGCCAGTCAGACACCCGAACCGGCTGATGCGTTTCTGATTGCAGTTCCCACACCATTTCAGCCAGATGATCACAGTGCCGATCTCAAATATGTGAAGGCCGCAGCGCAAAACATCGCACCGGTCCTAGCCCCCGGAAACTTGATCGTCCTCGAAAGCACGTCGCCGGTTGGTACAACCGAACGAATGGCCGAATGGCTGGCCGAGGCACGGCCTGATCTCAGCTTTCCACAACACAACGGTGTGCAAAGCGATATTCGCATCGCTTACTGCCCCGAGCGGGTTTTACCCGGGAAAATCATAGCTGAGCTGGTGAGCAACGATCGCCTGATCGGGGGCATGACGCCCCTTTGCGCCCAGCAAGCCGTCCAATTGTATGAAACCTTTGTCAAAGGCGCCTGTATTGTCACCGATACACGCACTGCCGAGATGGCGAAATTAACCGAAAACAGTTTTCGCGACGTCAATATCGCCTTTGCCAATGAACTGTCGGTCATTTGCGACAAGTTGGGGATGAATGTGTGGGAGCTTATTGGCCTCGCCAACCGTCATCCGCGCGTCAATATTCTTCAACCCGGTCCCGGAGTAGGTGGCCATTGCATCGCCGTGGACCCGTGGTTCATCGTCAGTAGCGCACCCGAACAAGCCCGCCTGATCCGCACCGCACGAGAAGTGAACGACGACAAACCACGCTGGGTGCTTGATAAGATCAAATCAACCTTGGGGGCCTTCTTGGTTGCCAACCCCGACAAGACCGCCGCAAACGCCACCATCGCCTGTTATGGCCTTGCATTTAAGCCCGACATTGATGACCTACGTGAAAGCCCTGCGTTAGAAATTGCGCAGGCTGTCGCTGCATGGCACGCGGGTCAGGTTGTCGTCGTTGAACCTAACATTGATCAGGCCACCGCCAAGGACAAGGCACTCACGCTTGTATCGTTCGATAGGGCGCAGCAGGCTGATATCCATGTGTTATTGGTCGATCATAGTGATTTCAAAACGGCGAACACGGACCGGATGTCTTCGGACTATGTTGTCGACACGCGTGGTATTTGGCTGTGACGTAAGCCAACGATGATTGCTCAAGCTTACCAATAATTGCGCAAGGCAGGCAAAGATGAGCAATTGAACAACAGTGAATTTCCACCTCATCGAATGGATTGGAAATTTCGGGAAGCTATTTTGACGGAGCCGGCGCAACACACCCTTTTGACCTCGCATGACATTGCCTCAGAGCACCAAGTTTGAAACCCGGCAAACCAGACGGCGCACCTAAACTGTTGCGCTTGTGACTTGCGCATGTTCTTAGAGAAAAATGAAAAAGATACTCTCGCTGTTTACGATTTGGTACCTTGGGCTTGGCCTAGCAATGCTGCCGACCCTGTTCATATACTATGACCTATTTGTTGTTGATAAGCCACCAACACGCCTGTTTATCATATCCCAATATCAAATCTTTGCGATTTTACTTTTTGCGATGCAAGGTTTTCGCCACAGCCTTACTACGGCGATGCGTCCGATCATGTGGGCGCTTATTGCGATACTCATAGGGATCGCATATTTCAAAATTGCCTTTGATATTGGCCACGAAAAATCGAATGGCAATCGATCGATCATGTGGTTGCTGCATATCTTATTTGCAATCGGCGCGATTTCGACACTCCGCATCCTGTCGGCTCGACAAATTTTGACTTTCATGCTGGCCGCATTTGGTGTCAGCGTTATGATCTATATGACAACTGTCTTAGCGATCGAATTCAGACGTAATGAAGTTGATGTTGAAACCTGCTCAACGGCCTTACCCGGATTTGGAAACGTGCGGTATACTGGTTATTTTGCAGCATTTGCTTATGTGTTTTTTCTCTCTTCCAGCGCACAAATACAAATAAGTAGATCGCTGCGTATGCTCTGCTTTCTCAGTGCCGTGGTTTCCTTGTTTTTCATCATATATACGGGCAGTCGCGGTGCAATTGCAGCGAGCGGCATTGCCATACTGATAAATGCCGCCATGCTTGGCCGTCAGTGTGGTCGCCTTTTGATTCCTGCCGCTATCACGGCGATCATCGCAGCATTGGCCATTTCACTCATCTCACCACACCCCTGCCCTGCATACAACGCGTTCGCCCGCGTAGCCGCCACCCCAGAATTGACGGTTGAAAAAATCTCAACCGGCCGAACGGCAGTCTGGCTCACATCTTTCGAGCTTTTCAAAGAGCGACCATTTTTTGGCCAAGGGGAGATTAGGCTTTGGAAGCAGTCCGATTTGTGGGTCACGCAAGCGCATAATAGTGTTCTCCAGTCGCTCATGACCTGGGGTATAGTTGGGGCAAGCTGTTTCTGGACCCTTGTTTTCGCTCTTGCCACGAAAGTTTATAACAGAACGAAATCGGCCCCGCTGACGCATCTCCCCTACACTTCCGCGATTTTATGCATGCTGGCCTATTCAATGATCGACGCCACGCTTTATTATAGTTACCCATTGTTGCTCACGACTTTTGCTATCATCGCAATTTTCGCATCGGCCAAACCAGCAACCTTTGGCACAAATTCGTAACAGTTTGACGGTGACTGCTCTTTTCACGACAAGCTGGCTGTCAGTATCTCAGTTTAGCGCTATGCTTCACGAAAGATCTTTGCAAAGGCTTCAAATGTCACGCCTCAATCTCGCTTTCGCGCTGTCAATGATCGTCGCATCTCCTGTAGTAGCGCAGAATGCGACCTATACATTGTATGGCACCCCCGGTTTGATCGAAATGCCAACTGCGCAAACTGCGCCTGATGCCCAGTTGACCGTGAATTTCAGTGCGTTCGAACAGCAAAAGCGGGGAAATATCGGTTTCCAAATCACACCCCGTTTGTCCGGCACATTCCGCTACACGAACGTGCCCAATGCAACAGGCCCCGGTTCTAGCGCGGAGTTTGAACGCAACTTTGACCTGCGGTACAGGTTCCTTGACGAGGGGCAATTCGGCGCATGGACCCCTGGCATGGCTGTGGGCCTTCAGGATGTTATGGGCAAGGGTCTGCAACCGGCAGAATACATCGTCGCATCCAAAACTATGACCGACAACATTATCATAACAGCCGGCCTTGGATGGGGTCGGTTTGGCAGCAAAGACGGGTTTGAAAACCCGCTTGGCTTGTTCAATTCCGCGTTTCTCAATCGCCCGAATGGCGGGTTCGGTAATGGCGGCAGGGTAAATTCGGACCATTTTTTCCGTGGTGACGCCGCCCTTTTCGGGGGGCTTAGCTGGGCCTATTCCGATAACTTCTCTCTAAAAGCGGAATATTCATCTGATGCATATTTACGCGAAAACAGCAACGCGACGATCGACACGAAGAGCCCGTTCAATTTCGGCCTTAGCTATCACTGGGCTGACAATACCACTTTAGATTTAGCCTATCTTTATGGATCTGAATTGGCCGTTGGCCTGACCTATGCCCTTAACCCGCGCAAACGCCCAGCTATCAGCGGCACAGAACCCGCCCCAATTCCGGTAAGAATGCGCGGCACAGACAGTCTTATTGCACAAAGTTGGGATGCTTCATCGGCCAGTTCCAACCTACAATCGTTGAGCGCCGCCCTTTGGTCTCAAGGAATTCGGCTGCATGGGCTCAAATCGGGATCAGGCACTGCAACTGTCCGTTATTCGAACACCAGCTATCGTTCAGAAGCTCAAGCATTCGGTCGCGTCGCCCGCGCAATGACACAAGTCCTTTCGGACGACATCACCAATTTTACGCTAATTCCGCTCAAGAATGGCATGGCAGTTTCGACCATCACAATGGCTCGCAGTGACGTAGAAGAATTCGAAAACAGCGCAACTGGCTCTGCAGACCTCCGCGACGCGATACTTATCCGTGACGCGGCCAAAGCACCTGAGTTGGTGAAAAATTTGGACGGGCCACACGCTTTTTTGTGGGGCGTATCTCCTTACGTTGCGCCGAAAGTGCTAAAAGGTGGCGCCCCTTCACAACTTGATATCGGAGTAACCGCCCGCGCAGAATACGAATTGAGGCCCGATCTTTTGTTAAAGGGCGGGTTGCGCCACATAGCGTTTGGCAAGCGCAAAAATGACGCTGAATTTCGTACCATCGGCGAAACAACTTTGACAAATTTAAAATTATCTCATTATGGTCGCCCCGGCCCTGACATTTATAGCCTCTTCAACGTTGGTTATTTGAATAGTGAATATGGCGGTATTTCTGGGGAAATGATCTACAAACCAGTCACCGCTAATTGGGCTCTTGGCGCTGAAGCGACCTATGCTATAGAACGAAACTCCGACATGCTATTCGGGCTTCAAGATATGGAAACGGTCACCGGCCACATCTCGGGCTATTACAGTTTTGACAATGGATTTCACACACAGCTGGACGTAGGAAAGTTTCTAGCTGGTGATTGGGGCGCCACTCTGTCCATCGATCGAGAGTTTGACAACGGTTGGTCTGTTGGAGCGTATGCTACGCTAACGGATATGCCGTTCGATGAATTTGGCGATGGGTCATTTGACAAGGGCGTCAAAATAACAATCCCTGTTGATTTTCTTTTTGGAAATGCAAGCCCCCGCAAGTTTAACGCAAAGCTCTCTTCAGTATCTGGCAGCGGTGGCGGTGGCGATCGGCTTAATCCAGGCGGGAACCTTTATGATGCTGTGCGTAGCGCTCATATTGCAGGCGGGCTCGGTGATACATTCGGGAGGGTTTGGCGATGATGATGCGCAAAGCAATAGTATGCAGCATAGCTTTCGTTACTTTAACGGCCTGCGGAAGTATCAATCAAAACGCTCCAGTTACGACTTTACTCGATCGGGTGTCTGCAGTTTTAGGCAAGCCGGAACAAAAACCTGCCCCCGCTATCACCCCTGAAATTCTATCTGCGGGTTCGGGCAATATCCTTGTGGCTAAACTTGTAAGCCGCAATGCGTTGGCTGCGCTTACAAGGGTGGCTCGTGACGACGATACGGTCACATGGCAAACACCTGCCGGTGCATCACTGATATTCCAAGATGATATTTTGATTGGGACACGTGGGTTAGGCGATGATTTGATGGGCGTGGATGTTACCGGCACGCGTGCCGCTATCGCTGCGGGCGGCGGCACTGCTACGCGCAACCACGCATTCTTGGGCAGCGAGGACCAGATCCGCAACCGCACAGCGGATTGCACCATCGCATTTGACAAAACCCAAGAGATCACCACCCTCGCGGGCACATTCAACACTCGGAAATACACCGAAACCTGCACAGGTCGCCTTGCCCTGACCAATAGCTATTGGGTCACTGACGGGCAGATCGTCCAGTCACTGCAGGCGATCTCTCTCGGTGTGGGTTATGTGCTGCTCAATCCGCTCTAACCCAATGCGCGCATGAGCGCCTGCAACCCAGCGCTCAATGTCTCTTGTGCGGCTTCTGGACTGTCTGCCTCGGCATAGCAACGGCACTCTGGTGCATTGCCCGAAGGACGCAAATGCACGATCCGGCCGTCCTGCAATGTGACCCGCAATCCATCGGTTCTATCAATCTGGGCGGGTCGGCTGTCCATCGGCGCCAAGAACGTCTCTAATTCAGATGGATGAGTGTCTAATTCGGCGATAAATGCGTTTGTTTTCTCTGTCGATATCCCTTGCAAGCGATCTGCGGCAGTAAACCTTTTGGGTTGTCTTTCGACCAAAGCAGCCAGCCCAAGATTACTTGCGGCAACCAGCGGTGCAATCAATGGCAAGACACTGTCGCGCGTCATCAACGGTGCCAGCCCTGCGGCCGCATACCCCAACAAAAAGCCACCATTCGCTTCGTAGCCGACGACACGTGCAGGCATGTCACTTTCCATACCTGCGATCACATAGGGTGACCCGATTTTGGTACGGACCACCTGATCGAACACGCTTTCTGCCCCCGTGTTTGACGACACGGGCGTCACGGCAATATCCGCGCCAAGGCTGGCGCCCGTTATCTGGCCCAAAACATCACCGGGAATGACCTGACCGCTTGCATCGGTCAAAAGCGGCCGATCACCATCGCCATCCATCGACATGATGGCATCCATCCGGTGCTCTGCTGCCCATGCACGCAGCTGCTTTCGTGTTGCGGCATCAACGGCCTCAGTATCGACAGGGATGAATTTTTCTGACCGCCCCAGTTCGATCACCTCAGCGCCTAGTCCACGCAACACATCCATCAACACATCGCGGCCAACCGTGGAATGGCTGTAAACACCCACGACACAGCCTTTCAGCGCCTCATGCCCGTATGCATCTACATAACGAGCAATATAATTTCCGCCAACCAGAGGGTTTCTCGCCAAAACTCCAATAATACCTTGCTTGCCGGACTGCCCTAATGCCCCCAAAATCGCCTGCTCATGCGCCTTCGTAATCTCGCCTGCTGGCGTGTAGAATTTCAGGCCATTTCGATCCGCTGGGATGTGGCTTCCGGTGACCATAACGGCGGATGCGCCCGCCCCCATCGCAGCCAGCGCCAGTGCCGGCGTTGGAACAGCGCCACAATCGGTCACATGCACGCCTGCCGCGCGGGCAGCGTCAATGATGATCCCCGCTATGTCTGGTGAAGACGGTCGCAGGTCTCGACCCACATAAAGCCCTATCCCTACAGGGCAGCTTTTCAGGAATGCCCTGACATGATCGCCCACCAATGCGGGGGTCAGCTCCGTCACAAGGCCACGCAAGCCACTGGTGCCAAATTTAGGTGCCATCGGATCCGTTCCCTTTCAACTCAAATACCTGCTGACTTCATGACTGAATTGACCCGCATTTGAAATGCTTAACCTTTAACTAAACCATTCCTAAAGGGCCCTGTTTTGCCCAATTTCCACCACACCACGCACAACGAAGCACTTCAAATTGGCCAGTGAAGACACGCAAATATAAGGCCTAGCCAATGCCCTCGTTGACCCACGTAATGACGATGTCACCTCAAATCGATCCTGAAGCTTCACACCTGACAGATCTCGCTTTGAGTGATGGTGGAACCCTTTACGCAACCACGCGTGGGGACGGTGATGTGCAAGCATGGCAAGTCAGCGCAAATGGCTTAACACTCTTGCATTCAACGCCATATGATGGCGCTGCCATCGCTGGCGGAAACCCTCAAATTTTGGTTCTGGGGGAACATATCTTTTCTGGGGGCTATACATTCCGTGTCGCACCCGACGGAAAATTTACAGCACCTACCATAATTCCAAATATGCCGGTCGCCCAACTTTTGGGCGATGTGGCTGTTGTGGGCACAACAATAATCGCTGCAATAGGTGGCCAAACCGGGCTCGCTGCATTGGATGTCGACGAAACCGGTGCGTTCCTTGGTTATTCAATTATCGGAACAGATGTGTCCATAACTGCGCTGACAAGCGTTCAATTCGCCAGCGCCTCTTATGTGATTACAGCAAGTCAATCAGCAGCTGCGATTGATGTGTGGACAGCGGCAGCGGACGGGTCCCTTCTGCCATTGCATCAGATTGATAGCGACGACGGCCTGTGGATCGCAGCACCCACCGCGCTCGAAACAGTCCAGTATGAAGGCCAAACATATGTGGTTCTGGCAGCAGCAGGGTCGAGTTCTTTGACTGTGATGACAATGGGCGAAGGTGGTGAACTCATAATCACCGATCACTTGATCGATGATCGCAATAGTCGATTTGATAGCATAACAGAGCTGGCGACCGTGACCCATAACAACAGTGTCTATTTGATCGCAGCAGGCACCGATGACGGAACCAGCATTTTCAAATTTTTACCCGGCGGCACGCTGCTGGCCCTCGACCATTTCGCCGATACACCTGAAATGTCACTTGCGAATGCTTCTTCTATCACCGCGCAAAGCCGCGATCTCGGACTTGATCTGTTTTATTCTTCCGCTACCGAAAGCGGTATTACACAGCTGCGCTTGGAACTAGGCGATCAGAACGAAGCGCAATATTCAACCATCTATGGCGGCCTCAATCGTGGCAACGAAGGCAATGACATGTTGATTGGCGGCGCTGGCTATGATCGTTTAATTGGCGGAGCGGGCGACGATATCATTATAGATGGTGGGGCGATCGACTTAATTTCAGGCGGTATTGGCGCCGACATTTTTGTCATGGCTGCCGATGGATCCGAAGACACAATTACCGATTTTGTCTCAGGTGTGGACCGCCTTGATCTTACGGCATGGATTGGGTTGCGCAGCCTTGGCCAGCTCGATATTCGCGATGTAAATGACGGAATTCGTATCATCTACGGAGATGAGACATTGTTCTTGCTTCAACAGGCAGACGCAGCGCTGTCAGCGAATTTGCTCTTTGAAAATAGTATCACCTTTAGCACTCGCATAGATTCGGCGATTACGATTGGCCATACCTCTGTTGCAACAGTGACACCCGAATTGCCGACCTATGTTGCAGCCGAACCGGACCCAGACCCTGTCAAAATACCCGTGACTGGGCTCACTTATGTTGGCGGTGACTTTGCAGATCGGATTGTTGGGGCGGACCGCGATGATATTCTTTCCGGCTCGGGCGGGTCTGACGTCATTTATGGGCTGAGCGGTGATGATACATTGCACGGAGGCGCTGGGCAGGATCGGGTCTATGGCAACAACGGAAATGATACGTTGACCGGTGGTTCCGGACGAAACGAAAACTGGACCAGGGATACCGATTTTTCCGCTGACGAGCTCTTTGGTGGTGGCGGAAACGATGTGATTTCGGGTGGATCAGGTGCCGATACTTTAGGCGGAAATTCTGGCAACGATATATTATCAGGTGGAAGCGGTCGGGATACTTTCGTGTTCGAACGCGGTCATGATATTATCACGGATTATTCCACATACGTTGATAGTTTGCTGTTTGAAGGCAAGCTCACAAGTCGCAATACGAATACTGCAGAAGTGGTTGCCCAATACGCACGTATTGAAGACAATAGCCTCGTCTTTGACTTTGGATCAAAAGGCACGCTGACACTTGAAGGGATCACCAGTACGGATGGCATCGCCGATGCGATTTCGTTCTATTGATGCGTGCATTTAGCGTATACCAGTGTCCTGACCTTGGCCGCATTGTTTACTTCGGATCACGGTCAGTATTTGGTGGTCCCTAACGGGATTGGTTCAGCGGACAGGCAGGCAGCTCATGACCATTTATGCAATTGGCGACATTCACGGACAGATCGAAATGCTGCAAGACGCGATGCAGCGCATTGAGAATGACGGCGGAAAAGACGCGCAAATTGTATTTCTGGGCGACTATACTGATCGGGGGGGCAACAGCCGCGCGGTGCTGGATTTCCTGATCGCTGGGCGTGACGCTGGCAAGCCGTGGACATTCATCAAGGGCAACCATGACCGGATGTTCGAGTGGTTCATGCATGACTATCCCAAGAGCGATGCCTTTCTACCGATCGAGATATATTGGCTTCATCCGCGGCTGGGTGGTGACACGACGCTGGCATCCTATGGAATCGAAGTGACGCCAAAATCGCGGGGGCTATTGGTGCACGAACAGGCAAGGGAAAATGTGCCCAAAGAACATGTTGCATTTTTGGAGGGCCTCCAATTATTCCACGAGACTGAACATCTCTTTTTTGTTCATGCGGGGATCAGGCCTGATGTGCCGCTGGCGGATCAGAATGAACATGATCTGCTTTGGATCAGGCAGGAATTTCATGCGCATAAGGAGCCACATCCCAAGCTGATTGTGCATGGCCACACACCGATTAAAACGGCAAAGCATTATGGAAACCGCATTAATTTGGACAGCGGTGCTGGCTACGATAAGGCACTCACGACGGCTGTTTTTGAGGGAACCGATTGCTTTGTTTTGACCGATCAGGGGCGGGTGCCATTGGTGCCTGAATGATCAATTGTTCCGCACGCGGAACGGTCACAGATTGTTAACCACCCAATTTGTTAAGCAAAATGAACCAATCATTGTGCCGACGCGCGAAGGGTGAGATACGCAATTCATGCCAGTTACGTTCACCCATGTTGCAGACATGCTTGCCCACGGGCGGGACTGTTTGATTGATGCCCGCAGCCCTGCGGAATTTGTAGAAGATCACATCCCCGGTGCGATCAATTTACCTGCCTTGACTGACGATCAGCGCCACGAAGTGGGCAGCGCATACAAGCAAATCAACCCGTTCACGGCCAGAAAAATGGGCGCAACCTATGTCGCCCGTAATGTCGCCGACCATGTCGAACAGCGCCTGTCGCAGCACGACGGAAGCTGGCAACCGTTAGTCTATTGCTGGCGGGGTGGGCAACGTTCAGGATCATTTACACTTATCCTCCAGCAGATCGGCTGGCGTGCTGATACGATTGAGGGTGGCTATAAAACGTGGCGGCGTTTGGTCAACAAGGCGCTGTATGATGAGCCGCTTCAGCATCGGTTTGTGCTGCTCGATGGCAACACAGGCACGGCAAAAACCGCGATCCTCAACAAGGTCAAGGCCGCGGGTGGGCAGGTGATCGATTTGGAAGGTTTGGCCAATCACCGTGGATCACTGTTAGGTGCAAGGCCAGAGGGTCAGCCGGATCAAAAGTGGTTTGAAACCCAACTGATTGAGCAGATTGAAGGCTATGACCCCGCGCGGCCTATTCTGGTCGAGGCGGAGAGCTCCAAGATCGGGCGGATCAATTTGCCGCCTTCTCTTTGGACTGCGATGCTCTCTGCGCCATGCATCGAAATCAGCGCTGACTTGGCCACACGCGCCGCCTATCTCGAACATGACTATGCCGATATGGTCGACGATCCGGCCGAGTTGCGCAAACGGATTGCCCCGTTACACCAGCAGCGTGGCCACGAAACCGTAGCGCGTTGGATGGCGCATTTGAGCGCCAAGAACTATGGTGCCTTGGCCGCAGATTTGATGAAGGATCACTATGATCCGGCCTATGCCAAGGCGAGAGCTGCCTACCCCAGAGATGTGGTTGCAACAGTGCGAGCCGATACATTGGATGACGCGGGGCAGGAACTCGCCGCGCAACAGGTATTGGCCGAACTTAAACGACTTTGATCGCCGGATCGCCATCCCGAAGGTGGCCGATCACGACGGCGGGGTAGCCCGCGACTTGCAATGCATCTAGCGTGGTTGCCACCCGATCAGGAGCGATTGATGCCAACATGCCCCCAGCGGTTTGGGGATCAAACAATAGATCGCCCCTTGGGCCAGTGGCACCTGCTACCGTTCCCGCGCCAATCACGTTATCGGAATAGAGAGTTGAGCGAACGCCAGAGGTAGACAATGCCAGCGCGCCATCCATCAAGGGCACTTGATCCAGCATGATTTCCGCTGATGCACCGCTGGCCGAACAGATACCCGCCAAATGCCCCGCAAGGCCAAATCCGGTGACATCCGTCATCGCATGCGCATGGCCCAGCAGACGGGCGGCGGTGGCCTGTTCGGTTTGCATCCAAGTCAGGCAAGAAGAGACATCCGCACCACGGGCCAGACCTGCCATTTCAGCCGCGAGGATCACGCCGCTGCCGATGGGTTTGGTGAGGATCAGCGCATCACCAGCCTTGCCACCTGCAATTGTGATGGCGGGTGCGTTCAGTTTGCCGGTGACAGCAAAACCGATGGTCATTTCGGTGCCAAGCGACGTGTGACCACCGACAATAGCGGCACCATGCGCGCCCATTACCGCATGCGCGGCCTCCATGATCGCCGAGGTCGTGCGGTGCTGTAATGCGGGCGACATAGGGGGCAGGATCAAGGTCGCAACGGCCGTATGCGCAGCACCACCCATCGCCCAGATATCACCCAATGCATGCAGCGCCGCGATCCGCGTCATGGCCACGTAGTCATGGGTAAACGCGCGCAAATGGTCAGTAGTGAATACCTGCTGCACATCGCCCACCTGAACGATCGCCGCGTCATCCCCCGCCACGGATAACACGTCAGGGTGCGGCACGGTGGATTGCGCAGCAAGAGCATCTTGGAGAGCCGCACGCCCGACCTTGGCCCCGCAGCCACCGCACATCGGAGCATCGCCAAGCGCGTCGTTGACGCCCAGCGCGGTCAGCGCGGGAATTGGTGCGTCGGCCATTGCGGGCAGGCCGTCGAATTGATCCATAAACTTGCGGTCAATCTGGTTTTTCCAGCGCCAAAGCAGGGGGCCAGCGACAGCAACGCCAAATTTTTCGGCCAAGGCGGTTTGAGAGCCCAGAGAGATGAGTTTGAGATAATCGCGTTGGGGTTTGTAAGTTGCAAGCGCACCGCCGCTGAGAACCGCGCGCAGGTTTTCGAACAATACCGGCGCCTGTCTGACTGCGAAAACACCTGCTTTGGGGCGAGGCGTCGTTTCCATATGGGCGCAATCGCCGACAGCAAAAATCCGAACGTCAGAGGATTGGAGCTGCGGGTTGACGTTGATGTAGCCGTCCGTTGTGGTGACGCCAATGTCAGAGAGCCAATCATAGGGTTTTGCACCCGCCGCACCCGTGATGAAAGTAGCCGAGATAAAGCGCCCGTCAGAGAGGGTGATCCCAGTCGGCGTAACCGCGTCGATGCTGGCGTTTTCGTGCAATGTGACATTGCTAGCGGCAAGGCGCGCCGTGATCTTGGCCCGAGCAGACCGGCCCAAATGCGTGAGAGCATCGCCCTTGTCGATCAGGTGCAGCGTTGTTGGCGCAGTCAAGCCATGCTGCATGGCCATTGCCAATTCCGCCCCAGCGACACCGCCACCGATGACGGCAACGGGCGTGTCCCGGCTGGCGTTGGATCTGAAATCATCCCACTTGGCCGCGAATGTGCCCAGCGGTTTGGCGGGCACGGCATGATCGGTGAATCCCGTCAGAAGGGGCATGTCAGACGTGATGCCCATGTCGAGGCTAAGCGCGTCATAGGGGATGGCCGGCTGGCCCGAGACCAAAACGGTGCGCGCGTCGCGGTCTATGTGGTTGGCCGCACCCAGCACAAGGCGGGCGCCAGCAAAGCGGCAAAGTTTGACCAGATCAATATCCAGCTCATCGCGGGTGTAGTGACCTGCAACAAAGCCGGGCAACATGCCGGAATAGGCAGCCGTAGGGCCGGGATTGATGACGGTCAGGCGCACGCCGGGCAATGGGTTCATACCCCATTTGCGCAAGACAAGAGCATGGGTATGCCCGCCGCCAATTAGCACGAGATCTTGGGTCAGGGGGATATGCGCGTTCATCATGGTCATGCCCTAACGCGAGTAGCCTGTCATTTCCAGATAGCCAACGCCTTTGTGAGTACCTGACACAGTGACCGGACCTTCCCAATAGGGGACAGAGGTATCCATCCATGCATTGGGATTGAGAGCCTTGATGGTGATGTCGATATCCTTTTCGTCCAGCAACAATCGCCAAATTGTCGGGATCGGCTGTTGTGCTGGCAAGGGCGACACTTGGATAGCGCCATTTGGCAGCGGCGTCGCAGCGCCATCAGCGGTGATCCAAGTGCCGGAGGTAAAGAGATCAGTGCCACGTAGTTGGAATGCCATCAGCTTGGATCCATCATCAAATGACAGTGAAAACCAATCCCAACCCGTTTGATCGGCAGCAAGCGGTTGCGACGACCATTCACGGTCTAGCCATGCATGGCCCGTAACGGCCACATCACCCGTGGGCAAAGTTACCGTGCCAGCGACCTGATAGAACGGTTGAGAGTAGTAATAGGATGCTTGGCCTGCGCTTGATTTGACCGAATAGCCATTGTCGCCATGCAGCACTATGGGGCCATCCGCGGTGAGCTGCAGATCATATGCAAAATCGCGCCCCTTTGCGGCCATACGGGGTGCATCGAACGTGCCCGACAGCTGCCATTCATCGATCCAAACATCAAATGGCAGTGCCGTGGCGCCCGCCTGCCCGATACCACCACGAGCAAGGCGTTCAGCGACAAAGTGATCTGTCGCGCTCGTCAGGGCAGCGTGACCCATCCAAAGCTGTGGACTGGACCAGCCGTCGCCGTCTTCGGGCGCGAGGGCCGTTCGAAACAGCGTCCATTGCACGCCATAGGGGGTGCCGTCGGCGGCCAGCAAGTTCGCGGTCACATACCACCATTCGATCCGGTAATCAGAGTGCGGGCCGTGGTCCGCAGGAAACTGCAGAGGCACGCCACGTTGCGGTGTGGAAAACCCGTCCGACTGTGTGCCGAGGCCTGCAAAACCTTGGGCCAATGCCGCGAATGGCAACAGAGTTAGCATGATAATCGGGATAAGGGTTCTAGCGCTCATTGGAAAACACCTTGAGTAAATCCGCAGGCGGGGTGCGGGCCAAGCGCAGGGCAGGCCAAGCGGCGGCAACAGCAGCAGCAAGCAGCGACAGCCCCCCCAGTTGCAGATACTTCCAAGGGAACAGATACATCGGCAATTCCCACCCAAACGCCGCCACGTTCACCACAGCCAGCAACGCCCAAGCTAACCCAAGCCCGAGTGGCAATGCCAAAAGTCCGGTCAGCACGGCCAACATGACGGCGCGAAGCAGCTCTAACAGGCCCAATTGCCGCCGTGTCATACCCATCGCCCATGCAGGTGCCAATTGCGGGACGCGCATGGCCGACAGTGTGAGCAGGCTCATGAGAATGGCAAAACCCGCCACGGAAAGCGTGAGGATATTGAGCGCTGTTGTCACGGTGAACGTCCGGTCAAAAATTGCGAGCGAGAATGCTTTGATCTGGGCTTGGTTGATGACCTGAATAGGCGGAATGCCAAGATCGCGGGTTAGTTGGCCAGCAACATCCGCGACTTGATCGGGCGCAACACGAAGCGCAAAACGGCGCGGCGTGGCAGCGGGATAAAGGGTGTTAAACCGCGCTTCATCAATAATGACCTGCCCGATGGGATTGCCGTAGTCGCCAAAGGTGCCGACGACAGTAAACTCAGACGATGCGAGGCTGATCACATCACCAGGCTGCAGGCCGGAACGACGGGCCAGTTGTTCGTTAATGGCTGCACCTGAACCCGACGCCATTTGATCCCAAGGCAAGGGGATATTGGACAGAAATTTCCAATTGTCGCGGTAAGTCGCATGCGCACGCTGGCCATAGATTTCGACAGGTTGGCCCATGACTTGGGCCTGCACTGATTGCACAGGCAATATCGCGGTGATGCGAGGGTCGCTGTAGGATTGGATCGCAGATGCCTCGGCCATAGATTGGGTATCGACGTAAAGCTCGGACACCAACCGCTGATCGAGGAAGCCAAGAAATGTAAGCCGGAAGCTGCTGACCATTGTCGACACGCCGACGTTGGCCGCCATAGCCAACAGCAGCGCCATCAATGCCAGCGACAGGCCCGGCAATTGCGCGCGGCTATCGGCCCAGAACCATGACATGGTTACACCGCGAGCGCGCAAGGAAGCAAACCCCAGCACGACCCGAAGGACCAAAGGCAACGCCAGTGCAGCACCGATAAGCAAAGCGCCCAGCAAAGCAAATCCTGCAACCAACCCGTCAGCCGTAAAAGCGAGGATGAAAGAGATCGACAAAAGTGCCGCGGAGCCAATTGCCTGATAACGCGCGGCGGGTCCGGTTGAGATGGTATGCGCACGCGACTGTGCGCCTGCCAAAAGCGGAAGACGGGCAAGCCGGAACAAAGATGTGGTCGCCGCGATAAGCGTGCCCAGAACCGCGATAGCCAGACCAGAGGCCCACCAGATAGGGCGCAATTGCAATTGGCCGCCCACCTCGGCACCATAAAGACCGCGCAACGTTGCGGCGACATCGGGCAGCAAAAGCGCCGCGATTACATAACCCAACGCAACACCAATGGCCCCTGCAATGAGGGACAGCACGGTGAGTTCGACAACAATCAACGTCACAAGGCGGCGAAGCGGCACCCCAAGGGCACGCAAGGTGCGGATCGTTGAGCGGCGCTGCTCAAACGCGAGGCCAATAGCACCGTTCACGATGAAAATGCCAACCGCAAATGACAGCAGGCCAAAGGCGGTCAGGTTCAGATGAAAACTGTCGGTGAGGCTGCCAATATCGGTGCCCGACTGCGCCGTTTGCAGGGTAAGGTGCGGCGCGATACCTGACAGGTCAGGTTGATTAATTGGTTGCGTGGGCAACATGATCAGTTGGTCGATTTGACCGACCCGCCCAAGGATGGATTGTGCAGCGCCAATATCCATCACCGCGGTGCCAATCGCGGCGTTGCGGTCGATTTGGGCGGTCACGGTGGCGGGCAAAAGAGCGGCGCTGGCGGGGTGAACAATGGCTATGGGGGTTTGGCCAAGAAGTGGGGCAAGCTCTTGGATGTTCGTGCTGGTCGTCGTCAGCAAATCACGCGGCGCGGTTAATGGTTCCACCCCGAGGAGGCGAAGATCGCCCAAACGCCCTTGGATAAGCGGGCTGACAAGCCAGCCAGCGCGGCGAAGGGTGATATACGTCTGTTCGCTCATTGGCGCGCCATCCGTGCGGCGGAGGCGGTCAAACTGCGCCTCGTCCACGGTATTTGCGGCCGTATTATAGCTGGCCCGGGCCTCGGCATTGATGGCTTGGACGCCCGACCAAAGCGCCGTGGCAAGTGCGAGCCCCGCGATCAGCGTGAACAGTTGCAGAGGGTTGCGGCGCCAATGGCCAAGCAGCGCGCCGATCACGGGGCCTGTCATGCCACGCGCCCTTGGGTCAGGTGCACACGCCGCGAAAGCCGGTCCGCAAGCGCGGTGGAATGCGTCACCATCAACAAGCCCGCATCCGCCTGCTGCACCAGCGCAAGCAGCGTATCCATCACGGCGCTGGCCGTATGTTCATCAAGGTTTCCAGTCGGTTCATCCGCCAAAACCAAAGCAGGACGCGCGGCCAAAGTGCGTGCGATAGCCACGCGCTGCTGTTGCCCACCTGACAATTGTTCGGGGTACTTACCAAGCTGGTCTGACAGCCCGAGTTTGTCGATAAGTTGAGCGATCCAATCCGGATCATGATCGCCCGAAAGCCGCGCCTGAAAAGAGATGTTATCGGCGATGGTCAAGCTTGGGATCAAATTAAACTGCTGAAAAATCACGCCAACAGCACCGCGCCGCATGGCCGCACGCCCGTTGTCATCCATGGCCGAAATGCGCTGATCGTTAATGTCGATTGTCCCGCTGTCGGGCGTATCAAGGCCACCGATCAAATGCAGTAACGTGCTTTTTCCGCTACCGCTTTCGCCAGTTAACGCGAGGCTCTGGCCCGCGTTGAGGGTTAGGTTAATGCCGTCAAGAACGGTGAATTGCCCGTCGGGTAATGCATAGGATTTGCGCAGATCAGATACGTTAAGCAGCATTGGAATTCCCCTTTGCGCCAATAGCTAGCCCATTTTCGACAGGTGCAAAGCCCCACAGATTTGAAAATAGTTTGACCTAATTCCAAGACAGACACCAGCACCGCGTTAAGGATTTGGAAAGGGTCAAATCGCCATGTTGTTCATGTGGTGGACGGTAACTTAATGAGAGGGTGTCACATGAAAATGAAGATGGAAAACGGCGTCAGAACGCTGGTTTTGGCCGAAACGCACGCAGGTGAACGGATGCGTGATAGTGAGGCTGCGACCATGTTCCGCCTGTGGTCATTGCTAACGGGGGACGAGGGGGTGCGCGACCTGACGGTTGGGCATCGTAAGATCCGATAGGAAAACAGGGGGCGGTGTTGCGCCCCCTGCATGTTGCCGGCGAAGTGGTTTCTTTTGTGCCAAGGCAGAATGACCCAACGTCTGTCTGACGGACGGGCATGATGGTGCTAGGCTAAGCCCAAATGCAAAAGGGAAGCACCATGACAGACATCGTAATCTTGGGCGGCGCGCGCACGGCAATCGGCGGATTTGGCGGATCATTGGCGGGTGTCACCCCGATTGATTTGGGCACCACGGTCGCCAAGGCAGCGATGGAACGGTCCGGCGTTGAGGGCGCGCAGATCGACCAAGTGGCGATTGGACACGTCATCAACACCGAGCCGCGCGACATGTATGTATCGCGCGTGGCTGCGATGCAGGCAGGTATCCCCGAGGGCACGCCCGCAATGAACGTCAATCGTTTGTGTGGGTCCGGCGTACAGGCGATTGTGTCGATGGTGCAGTCGCTACAGCTTGGTGATGGTCAATTCGCGCTGGCCGGTGGGTCCGAGAATATGAGCCGCAGCCCTTACATCATTTCCGATCAGCGCTGGGGCGCGAAGATGGGCGATGTGAAAACGCAAGATATGATGCTGGGTGCGCTCAATTGCCCGTTCGGGACCGGGCATATGGGCGTAACCGCAGAAAACGTCGCAAGAGAGCATGACATCAGCCGCGCCGATCAAGATGCGTTCGCGCTGCAAAGCCAGACCCGTGCCGCAGCGGCAATTGAGGCCGGATATTTCGACAGCCAGATCACGCCTGTGCAGGTCAAGGTGAAACGTGAGATGATTGATTTCACCCGCGACGAACACCCCAAGGCCACAACCTTGGACAAACTGGGCGGATTGCGCGCGGTGTTTGAAAAGGACGGCACCGTGACGGCGGGCAATGCATCGGGCCTGAACGACGGGGCGGCGGCGGTTGTATTGGCGACCGCATCGGCGGCGGCGGCCGCTGGACTGACGCCAAAATTCCGCGTGTTGGGCTATGCCCATGCGGGCGTGCGGCCAGAAGTGATGGGCATTGGCCCCGTGCCAGCCGTGCAAAACTTGTTGGCACGAACAGGCCTAAAGGCCAGTGATTTCGACGTGATCGAAAGCAATGAGGCATTTGCATCGCAAGCCTTGGCCGTCAGCAAAGAGCTGGGCTTTGATCCCGCTATCGTGAACCCAAACGGCGGGGCAATTGCACTGGGGCATCCGGTGGGTGCCACGGGCGCGATCATCACCGTCAAAGCGATGTATGAGCTGGAACGCACAGGCGGCAAACGCGCGCTGATCACGATGTGTATCGGTGGTGGGCAAGGCATCGCGCTGGCGATTGAGCGGCTTTAACTGTTTGGTCCTTTAGACAGATTATCCGGGGCGGAATTTAACTCGGATAATCGCGGACGAATACCCATTTGCAGCCCTCGGATAGATCGGGGTCATAGGTGTAGCCGCCGGCGCTGAATGCTTTGATGCCTTCGGGGTCAGTCACGCGGTTTTCGACGATATAGCGGGCCATGGCGCCGCGGGCGCGTTTGGCGAAGAACGACACGATGCGGGGGCGGTCATCTTTGATTTCCATGAACTGCGGGGTGATGACGCGGAGTTTCAGGGCCTTGCGGTCGGCCGCGCCAAAGTATTCTTGGCTCGCGCAGTTGATCAGCGTGTCGGCGCCAACGGCAGCGGCTTGGGCGTTGAGGGCCTTGGCGATTGTGTCGCCCCAGTAATCATACAGCGATTTGCCGCGACGCGTTTTCAGGCGGCTGCCCATTTCCAAACGGTAGGGCTGGATCGCATCCAGAGGGCGCAGCAGGCCATAAAGGCCGGACAAAATGCCAAGGTGGTCCTGCGCCCAAGCCAGATCATCATCATTGAGCGTTTTCGCCTCGAGGCCTTGATAAGTGTCGCCATTAAACGCGAGGGCTGCTGGTTTGGTTTGGGCGGGCGTAGGCTCTGGCTCAAATGCTTTGAAACGGTCGCGGTTCAGGCGGGCGAGATCGTCGGAAATGGACATCAAGCCCTTGAGCTGTGTCAGGGTCAAATTACGCGCGGTTTTGGATAGGCGCACGGCGTCGTCTTGGAAAACGGGCGCGGTTGGCGTGTGGGGGACAGGGTCCATATCCAGCGATTTGGCGGGGGAAATAACGACGAGCATTTAGTGTGTTCCTGTAAGTTTGACGGACACATCACGCATCGCAGTCAGAGCAGCATCAAGAGAGCCGTTGAAATCAATCGCGCGGCAAAGCGCCAGATCGACGGTGACATCAAACCCGAGCGACGCGGCATCAACGGCGGAATAGTTCACGCAAAAATCAGTGGCCAAGCCAACAAGCGTCAGTTGCGTAATGCCACGCGTGCGCAGATATCCGTCTAGGCCGGTTGGCGTTTTGTGATCATTTTCAAAGAACGCAGAGTAGCTGTCGATCGCCGGATTATAGCCCTTGCGCACAATCATATCGGCGGCGTCGGCGTTAAGATCGGCATGAAATGCAGGGCCCTGCGTGCCTTGGATACAGTGATCCGGCCAAAGCACCTGTGGGCCGTAGGGCATTTCAATCAGCGACATTGGATCGGCGTTGTGGCTGCTGGCGAAACTGGAATGGCCAGCCGGATGCCAATCTTGCGTCAAAATCACCGCATCAAAACGCGGCATGATGGCGTTGATCCCCGTTACAATTTCATCCCCACCAGCCACGGCCAGCGCACCACCGGGGCAAAAATCATTCTGAACGTCGATCACCAGTAACGCGTGCATCGGCCTCTCCTATCTCTTTGGCAGATAGGTAAGGCGCAGGTGACAGGGTGGCAAGGGCGCTTGGCAGCGGGGAACGAATGCGCTAGGTCGGCGGGCTTGGCGAAAGGGATCATCATGGCGACGCTCGGTATTGATTTTGGCACTTCGAACACGGCGGCGGCGGTGTTGGTGGATGGGCGTGCGCGGATGATTGAGGTGGAGGATGGCAAGATGACGCTGCCGACGTCGATTTTCTTTGATTACCACAGTGGCGATACGATCTACGGGTCGGCGGCGAATGCGGCCTTGATCGACGGGCGCGAGGGGCGGTTTATGCGTGCGTTGAAATCAGTGCTGGGCACGCCATTGATGCGAGAGACGCGGCAAATCCACTATGAGCGTTTGACCCTGATCGAAGCGGTTGCGCGGTTCCTGACGATGATCAAAACGCGGGCCGAGGACGTGACAGGTGAGACGTTTTCCCATGCGCTTTCTGGTCGTCCGGTCCGGTTTCATTCGGCCAATGATGCGCGCAACGCGCAGGCCGAGATTGACCTCAGAGAGGCCTATATGTTGGCCGGATTTGCAGGCGTTGATTTCATGTTTGAACCCGAAGCCGCGGCATTGGCGGCAGGGCCGTTGCCCGATGGCAAGCTGGGCCTGATCGTGGATATCGGGGGCGGCACATCAGATTTTTCGGTGTTCACACGCGATGGATTGGACACGCGGATCATCACCAGCCACGGGGTGCGCGTGGGCGGCACAGATTTTGACAAGGCCATATCATTGGAGCGCGTCATGCCATTGCTGGGTCGTGGATGTGAAATCCGCAATGAGATGGGCAGCGGGACGCACACGGCACCGATTTCGATCTACAATGATCTGTCAGCGTGGGAGAAAATTCCGTTCCTCTATACCGGCGAAATGCGGCGGCTTGCGGCGAGGTTTCATAAACTTGGGCTTCAGCCGCAGCGGTTCAAACGGCTGCAAGATGTGCTTGAATTAGAGTTAGGGCACGACATCGCCTTTGCGGTTGAGGCGGGGAAGATTGCGCTGAACGCGGTGGGCACCGATCAGGCAGCGATTGATTTGAACGTGATTGAACCCAAACTGCGATCACATATCACAAATGGTGATTTAATGATGGATTTGGCCGTTCATGCAACGTCGATCCACGCCGCAGCCAGCCAGACATTACTAGACGCCGATCTGACACCCGCCGACATAGGTCAGATCGTTTTGGTCGGCGGGTCCAGCTTGATGCAAGTGGTCGAAGGCACGATGCGGGGATTGTTCCCCCATGCGGTTGTAGAAAGGTCCGAAGCGTTTACCGCCGTTGCCGATGGGTTGGCGATCGCTGCGGCCTCTTGATCGTTGCGGATTTGCGGCGTATTTGGCGGATATGTTTACAGTTGCAGCACTCTACCACTTCACCCGTTTTGATGACCCTGCCGCATTGCAGGGGCCATTGCTTGACCTGTGCAAAGCGAGGGGCGTGATGGGAACGTTGTTGTTGGCCCGAGAGGGGATCAACGGCACAATCGCGGGCGATGCTGATGCGATTGCCGCTGTGTTAGGCCATATCCGCGCCCTGCCCGGCTGTGCGGAGCTTGAGCATAAGGAAAGCCACGCCAGCGTGCCGCCGTTCCACCGGATGAAAGTACGGCTGAAGAAAGAAATTGTGACCATGGGACAGCCGGATGTTGATCCTGCGTCCAAGGTTGGCAACTACGTCGCACCAGAGGATTGGAACGCGCTTATCCAATCCCCAGACGTTGCCGTGATCGACACTCGCAATGATTACGAGGTGGCGATTGGCACGTTTGACGGCGCTGTGGACCCGCAAACCAAGACATTTGGCGAATTCCCCGCGTGGTGGGAGCAAAACAAAGAACGGTTCCATAACAAAAGGATAGCGATGTTTTGCACAGGTGGCATTCGCTGCGAAAAATCGACGAACTACCTGCTCGGTCAGGGTGTTGAGGATGTATATCACCTCAAGGGTGGTATTCTGAAATACCTTGAGGAAGTGCCGCAAGAAAACAGCACGTGGGACGGTGAGTGTTTTGTGTTTGATGCGCGGGTCAGCGTTGGACATGGGTTGGAAGAAGGGCCGCATATTTTGTGCTATGCCTGTCGCCGTCCATTGATGCCCGATGACCGGAAGCATGCGCAATTTGAAGAGGGTGTTTCGTGCCATCAGTGCTGCGCGGACACAAGCGACGCTGATAAAACGCGGTTCCGCGAGCGTCAAAAGCAGATCGCATTGGCCAAGAAACGCGGAACGCATCACATCGGCGGGGCCAACTAGTTGGTCATCTCCCCGCAAGTCAAAGGGCAATTTCTTGCCCTGATCATCGGGGTGGCTAGCGGTGTGTTTTGTAACTGGATCGGGATGCCCCTGCCGTGGATGCTGGGGCCGATGTTTGGCAATACCCTTGCAGCGGTGATCGGCGCAGGAGTAGTTGCACCCAATAAACTAAGGCCCATTGTGATCCCCATTTTGGGTGTGATGTTGGGGTCTGCCATCACGGTTGAGCTGTTTTCACAGCTTGGCGGGTGGGTTTTGACATTGGTTTTATTGCCCATATTTCTGGCCTGCGCGTCGGGCGCATCCTATGCAATTTACCGCGTTGTGGGCCGATATGATCCCGTAACCGCATTCTATTCCGCAATGCCCGGTGGGTTGAACGAAATGCTGATCATGGGCGAAGAAGCCGGCGGCAATGGGCGCAAGATCGCGCTGGCGCATGCGGCAAGGGTGTTGTTCGTGATCTTCTTTGTTGCCGTGTTCTTTGGCCTTGTGATGGGTGTGCAGTCAGGCGCGAACGGGGCGAGTTGGATCGCGTTGTCCGAACCAAGCGCGCCGGATTACGGGTGGTTGGCCTGTGCTGCGGTTTTGGGTGTGTTCATCGGCAATTGGGCCAAATTGCCAGCGGCACCCGTGTTCGGCCCGATGATCGTCAGCGGCGTTTTTCACGTCGTGGGATTGGTCGAAATCGCACCACCGTCGGTGTTTATCATCCTATCGCAAATCGTCGTGGGGACGATCATTGGCACACGTTTCGTGGGCGCGACATTAGCAGAACTGCGCAATGATATGGCACTGGCATCGGCCGCGTCGGCGCTGATGTTGGCGGTTGGCGTCGGGTTTGGCGCGATTGTCGCGGGGGCCAACGGCATGACCCTGAGCCAAGCGTTTCTTGCCTATGCGCCGGGGGGACTGACGGAAATGTCGCTGCTCACAATCGCGATGGATCAGGACGTGGCCTATGTATCGACCATGCATATCATTCGCATCACATTGGTGATCGCCATTGCGCCATATATATTTGCGGCGGTGCGCAAACGGCTGCGCTAGCCCATTGTGATGATGGTTTTTCCGTCGGTTTTGCGCAATGCATCGGCCAAGTTTTCAATGAGATCCTGCAACGGTAATTCGGCGGCGACATCGGTTTTCCATCGGCCGTCTGCGAACCGTGTTTGCACCTGTGCGATTGCGGCCATCTGATCGGCAACGGGTGTATCGCGAAGCCATTGCGTAAGCCAAAACCCTTCGATCCGTTTACCCATAAAGATAAGTTGGCCCATCTGCGTAAGCTGCGGCGCCTCTATCGCAAGCTTACCATAGCAAACCCAGCGGGCACGATTGGGCATCGCGGTAAATATCGCCTCGGACGTTTGGTCCGCAACCGCATCGAGCATGATGCGGGGTTTGTGGGTGGCAATCGCCTGCTGCATCTGTGCCATGGCGTCAGGTGCAGTGGTGTTGATGACAACATCGGCCTGCAATGCGACATCGCGGCGGGTCGTGGCGATGGTTGTCACACCCATGTCACGGGCCATTGCGATCATAAGTTTGCCAAGCTGAGAAGCGCCTGCCGTAATGATGACAGCATCCTTGGCCATCTGCATCATTGCATAGGCCGTGAGCGGGTTGACGATTTGGCCTGTCGCGTCGTTATCGTTGATCGCGGGGTGCAAGGGGATGCAAAGCTGCGCGTCGACAGCGACATATTGCGCCCACGCGCCCGGGCCTGCGACAAAGGCAACGCGCTGACCCAGTAAATGTTTGGGGCCGGAGATGACATCGCCGCAGCCCTCAAACCCAGCGACCTGCCCGCGGATACGTGGCTGGCCGTATTCGCCCTTGATAAAGTGCACATCCGATGGGTTAACAGCCGCGCGGCGGACTTTGATCAAGGCCTCCCCATCGGTTGGGGAAGGCAATGGAACGGTGTCCAAACACAACCAGTCAGCTGCATTTTCAAGTGTTGGCCCTGTGGCCATGTCGGAATAGCCGTCGCCAGTTTGCACCAGCGCCAGCATTGTGTCGGGCAGATCGGCCATTAGAAATCGAGGTTTGCGACGTTCAGGGCGTTGTCTTGGATGAACTCGCGGCGTGGTTCGACAACGTCGCCCATCAGCTTGGTAAACAGATCGTCAGCCTCGGCAACGTCGTTGACCTTAACCTGCAACAATGTGCGCGCATCAGGATCAAGCGTCGTTTCCCAGAGCTGATCAGGGTTCATTTCGCCCAAGCCCTTGTAACGCTGCAATGACAGCCCGCGCTCGCCCTCTTCCAAGATTGATTTGAGCAGATCAAGTGGGCCATGGATCACCTGATTGCGGTCCTTGCGCACCAAGGTCGCGGGCAGGCTGTAGACGTCCTGCAAACCCTTGGTGAACGTGCCGGAACGGCGTGCCTCGCCAGAGCGCAACATTTTACCATCAAGGGTGCGGACCTCTTCGACGCCGCGCAAGATGCGGGCAAGCCTGATGCCGTGGTCTTGGGTAATGCGGCCAGCCCAGCCACGTTCCCACTCCAGCGCGATCAGATTCAGACGATCGGCAACACGGTCAGCCGTGCCTTGCAAATCGCCCTCGATCACACCGGGCACAAACGCGCCTGCGATGGCGGCCTGTTCCAAAATATGGCGCGGATAATGCGTTGGAAACGCCTCGAGCACGTTGCGCAATTGGCGCGCATCGTCGATCACGCGGCGCAGGTCAGCGCCTGTAATTTCTTCGCCATTGCCCTGACGCAGGATCGCGCCATCGGCCCCTTGTTCGATAAGGTAATCATCCATTGCAGCCTGATCCTTGAGGTAAACCTCGGATTTGCCGCGCGATACTTTGTAAAGCGGCGGCTGCGCGATATAGAGATAACCACCCTCGATCAGTTCCGGCATCTGACGGAAGAAGAATGTCAGCAGCAACGTGCGGATGTGGGCACCATCGACGTCAGCATCGGTCATGATGATGACCTTGTGGTAGCGCAATTTTTCGATGTTGAATTCATCGCGGCCAATCCCTGTGCCCAGCGCCATCACAAGGTTGCCGATCTCTTGGCTGCCCAGCATCCGGTCAAACCGTGCGCGTTCAACATTGAGGATCTTACCCTTGAGCGGCAAAATTGCCTGTGTCCCACGGTCACGGCCTGTCTGAGCAGAACCACCAGCGGAATCACCCTCCACGAGGAAGACTTCGGTTTTGGACGGGTCTTTTTCCGAACAATCCTTGAGCTTGGACGCGTTAAAGTTCACATCCATTGCCGATTTACGGCGAATTTCTCGGGCCTTGCGCGCGGCCTCTCGGGCGGCGGCGGCTTCGACGATTTTCGAGATCACAATCTTGGCTTCATTCGGGTTCTCTTCGAACCATTCATGCAGCTTTTCCGCGACAATGCTTTCGACGGGTGCGCGAACTTCGGAGCTGACAAGCTTGTCCTTGGTCTGGCTGGAGAATTTGGGATCGGGCACTTTGACCGACAACACGCAGGTTAAACCTTCTCGCGCATCATCGCCTGTCAGGTTTACCTTTTCCTTTTTCGCGATCCCGCTTTCAGTCGCGTATTTCGTGATTGTGCGGGTCAGCGCGCCACGAAAGCCCGCCATATGCGTGCCTCCATCGCGCTGTGGGATGTTATTGGTAAACGGCAGCACCATTTCATTATAACTATCGTTCCACCACATCGCGACCTCGATGCCGATATCATCGCGCTCGCCGGTCACGAAAATAGGCTCTGCCATGACGGATGTTTTTGACCGGTCGAGGTATTTGACGAATTCTTTGACGCCACCCTCATAGAACAATTCTGTTTTCAAATGCTCGGCTGGCCGCTCATCCGTCAGAATGATCCGCACGCCGGAATTGAGGAATGCCAATTCGCGCAAACGCTTTTCCAATGTCTCGAACACATAATCACGGTCAGAGAATGTTTCCGTGCTGGCAAGAAAGCGGACTTCTGTGCCCTTGCGGCCATTTGCAGGGCCTTCAACGCGCAGGCTCTCGGTCGTAAAGCCGCCCTCAAACCGCGCATAGTGTTCTTTGTCATCGCGCCAGATACGCAGCTCAAGATAATCAGACAGCGCGTTCACAACGGATACGCCAACGCCGTGCAGGCCGCCAGAAACCTTGTAGGAATTGCTATCAAACTTACCGCCAGCGTGCAGCTGGGTCATGATAACCTCGGCTGCCGATACGCCCTCTTCTTTGTGCATATCAACAGGAATACCGCGCCCGTTATCACCCACAGAAACTGAGCCATCAGCATGGATAATCACATAAACATGATCCGCATGACCGGCCAAAGCCTCGTCAATACCGTTATCGACAACCTCATACACCATATGATGCAAACCAGACCCATCGTCCGTGTCGCCAATATACATCCCCGGACGCTTGCGAACCGCCTCTAACCCCTTCAAAACTTTGATGGAATCGGCGCCGTAATCTGCGTTGTTAGGTTGGTCGTCTGACATCGGGATATTCCTGTAATGCTATCCCCAAAATATATGCGTTTTGGCGGGGTTTGTCACGGTAAAACCCCCACATTTTGTGTCAGATAAACGGGATCAACACACCGACACCAATCAACAACCAGCCCGCTACAATATTCGTCCTGCGCAGCGCGGTTGGCGACGTTAAAAACGCCTTGGCGCGGTGGATAGATACAGCCAGCAGCAGGTTCCCAAGCAGAGGAATAAGAAATGACAAAAAGCAAATTACAGCGATGTCTGCCCAAGTTAAAATGGTCAGATCAAAGAACCCCGGCAACATCCCCATGTAGAATAATATCGCCTTGGGATTGCCAATAATCACCGCGAGCCCCGCAAGGAAACCCGCCCACATGCCCGGACGGGTCAATCGGCTGTCGCTGGCAATTGTCTTGCCTGCGTTGCGCAAAATCAGGGCGCCCATGATCAAAAACGTCGCAGCGGCGATCCATTTGAGGGCAACAAGAAACCCGCCATAGACCGACAAAATCCAAGTGACGCCAAGGATCGCGAGGAACGGCCAAAGCACGTCACCAACCACGACGCCCAGCGCCAGTGGCCACGCGGCGTGAAACCCTCCCGACAGCGCGCGCGCAATCAGCGCCACCCACACGGGCCCAGGTGTGAGAAACAGCACCGTCAGGGCGCCTGCGTAGAGCAACATATCAGTTATTGTAATGGTCATATGCATTGACTAGGGCATGTGATTGCCAAGGTCGATAGCAACGCGCCCGGGGCCGTTGCGCGGCGATCACTGGCCTATCGGGGTTACCTGCGTCTCACCTTGGTCGTCAGACACCGCAAACGCCTGCGCACGCGACCCAAGCTCAGCAAACAATTCTGCGCCCGTCCCCGTCATAAACGCCTGACTGCCCAAGGCGAATATCTCATCATAAAGTGCTGCGCGCCGACCCGCATCAAGATGCGCTGCAACCTCATCCAACAGCAAAATCGGTGGCGCGCCAAAATCACGGATCAATGCCCGCCCATTGGCAAGGATCAAACTGATCAGCAGTGCTTTTTGCTCACCGGTCGAACACTCGCTGGCATCTACGCCCTTATCTGCAAAAACCGCGTGTAAATCCGCACGATGCGGTCCGATCAACGTGCGCCCAGCGGCCATATCCCGCGTGCGGTTTTCTGAAAATGCCGTGACCAGCGACGCTGTATCATCCGGCGTGGGCCCGTTGTCATAGGGGTGGACAATGGCCAAATCGGCGGTAGGAAATGCCGTTTCAGTTTCATTCTGCGCAGCCATCAATGCCAATATCGCAGCATGTCTATTGGCGTGAATTTTCGCTCCCGCCTCGGCCATTTGTCCCTCAACCGCGACATACCAATGCGGATCGCGCACCATATCCTTGAGCAGGCGGTTTCGCTCTCGCATCGCTTTATCATATGCCAATACCGCCGATGCATGGGTCGGCTCAAAGCTCATCGTGGCACGGTCCAAGAACCGGCGGCGGCCCTCAGCGCCCTCAATCCACAATCGGTCCATTGATGGCACCAACCACAAAATGCGACCAATCCGGCCCAGCGCAATTTGCGGCGCAGCCTTTGCGTCAATACGCAGCTGCCGCGACGCATCCGGCTCTGCCCAGGTTTCAATCTCGTGGGTCTGGTGCAATGACTGCATCTCGGCCTTGATTTTCCATCCCAAGGCTTCGGGTTTGCGGATCAGCGCGTCAGGGGCCGCGCGTCGCATCCCCCTGCCCGGCGACAGCAATGAAATCGCCTCGAGAATGTTTGTTTTGCCAGCACCATTTTGCCCATAAATCGCAACGGGCCGGCCATCACACGCCAATACCGCACGCTTATGCGAACGGAAATGCGACAGCACAACCTGTGACAACATCAGGGTCGACATGCCGACCCCTGCTTTCTCTTGAGTAAAAATATGGCCGCCGGAGGCATCCGAACGAATTTAGACGCGCATCGGCATGACCACATAGATGGCCGATGTGTCATTGCCTTCTCGCATCAGGGTCGGGTCACCGGATGAGTTGAACATGAACACAGCGTTTTCACGGTCCACTTGGCTGGCGATTTCGAGCAAGTATTTCGCGTTAAACCCAATTTCGAGCCGCTCGTCACCATATGCAACCGCCAGTTCTTCTTCGGCGGCTCCGCTATCGGGTGCGTTGACGGACAAGATCAGGCGATCCTCGTCCAGCGATAATTTTACTGCGCGTGAACGCTCGGATGACACAGTCGCCACGCGGTCCACGGCTTTGGCAAATTCCGCGGCATCAACCTCAAGCTTGCGTGTATTACCCTGCGGGATAACCCGGGTGTAATCGGGGAATGTGCCATCAATGACCTTGGACGTCAGTGTAATGTCAGGCGTCGCAAAGCGGATTTTCGTCTCTGACACAGACACAGCGATTTGCATGTCATCGTCATCAAGCAGCTTGCGCAGCTCGCCTACGGTTTTGCGCGGGACAATGACACCCGCCATATCAGCGGCGCCATCAGGCAAATCAGCATCGATGCGGGCCAAGCGGTGGCCATCTGTCGCCACACAGCGCAGCACCTTGCCGCCATCACTGTCGGACACATGCATATAAACACCGTTCAGGTAATAGCGTGTTTCCTCGGTCGAAATGGCGAATTTGGACTTATCGAACAGGCGGCGCAGCATCGGCGCTGGTGCCGAGAAGTTTGCCGCATATTCAGACGATGCCATCACGGGAAAGTCTTCTTTTGGCAATGTTGCCAAAGAGAAATTGGATCGGCCTGCCTCAATCGTCAGTCGGCCCGATGCGCCGTCTTCTGTGAGTGTCACCAGCGCGCCATCAGGCAGCTTGCGCACAATTTCATTCAGCGTCACAGCCGACACGGTCGTAGCCCCTGCGCGCTGCACCTGTGCGACGGCGCGGTCCACGACTTCGATATCAAGGTCGGTTGCACGGAATTGCACATGCTCGCCCTCGGCTTCGATCAGCACATTGGCGAGGATCGGGATCGTGTTGCGACGCTCAACAACAGATTGCGCCTGTGCTACTGCCTTAAGAAGGCTTGCGCGTTCAATGCTTAGCTTCATATTCCATGCTCCGCGTGACTGATTGGTTGGCCTAATGCCGGATGGGAAAACTACTGTATTTCGAGCCCATCTCAAGCACTTTTATTACACAGTCACTGACTGTGGCTTCCGGGTCAAGGGCTGCTTATTCAGCGAGGGCGCGGCGCAGCAATTCCAGATCATCCGCAATCTGATGATCTGTGATCATCAGATCCTCGATCCGGCGAACACCATGCATGACAGTGGTGTGATCGCGCCCACCAAAACGACGGCCAATTTCGGGCAGTGAACGGCTGGTCATTTTCTTGGCCAAATACATCGCAATTTGACGAGGGCGGGCATAATTCCGCACGCGTTTCGGCCCGATCATGTCAGCGAGGCGAATGTTATAGTGCTCGGATACTTTGCGCTGAATTTCTTCGACTGTGACCTTGCGATCAGAGGCTTTTAGCACGTCGGACAGGCAGTCTTGCACCAGATCAAGCGTGATTTCACGGCCAACGAGCGAAGCAAAAGCAAAAAGGCGTGTCAGCGCGCCCTCGAGGACACGGACATTTGTCGAAATGCGGTGCGCGAGGAATTCGAGCACACCTTGGGCGATTTCAAGCGTTGGGTATTGGGCGCGGTACATATCGACCTTGGTCTGCAAAATGCCAAGGCGCAGCTCGTAATCCGTTGGATGAAGGTCAACAACGAGACCCGATTGCAGGCGTGACTTAATCCGTTCTTCGAGGTTTTTGATTTCACCCGGAGCGCGGTCCGCAGAGATGATGATCTGTTTGTGACCGTCGATAAGCGCGTTGAACGTGTGGAAAAATTCTTCTTGCGTGCTTTCCTTGCCTGCAATGAATTGCACATCGTCAACCATCAGCACGTCAACTGACCGAAAGAGCTCTTTGAAATCCATCATCTTGCGATCGCGCAGGGCCGTGATGAAGCGATACATGAACTGTTCCGCCGACAGATAGAGAACGTTCAATTCCGGTGAGCGGCGCTGCAATTCGTGTGCAATGGCGTGCATCAGGTGCGTTTTGCCCAAGCCAACACCACCGTAAAGAAACAGCGGATTAAACGTCACAGGGCCGCCCTCGGCCACGCGGCGAGCGGCGGCATTGGCCAGCTCGTTCGGCTTGCCCACAACAAAGGTGTCAAAAGTGAACCGCTTATCCAGCGGGGAGCCGGATAGGTCCGTGCTGGGCGCGGCGGCAACAGGTTTTTTGACCTGAGCGGCGGCACTGGCGGCGCTTGTGGATTTGAAGGCAATGCGGCGAATATCGCCGCCGTTTTGGTTCATTTGGTAGAGAATCTGTTCGCCGAAATTCTTTTGGACATAGTTGCCGATAAAAGCAGTGGGGACGCTGAATGTCGCGGTTTGATCGCTTACGGACGACAAGGTGAGAGGGGCAATCCAGCTTTTGTAATTGTTCGCGCCGACAGTCGTCTTTAACGCGCTGCTTGCCTTGGCCCATTCATCGTTTGTCATTTTTGCCGCAGCCCTAGATCGTGTCCCATTGGCGCGCAGTCACCCACGCCCCAGCGGTTCAAAACATTCCATTACTCACATCAAATTTCTGCCCGGTTGTCCCCACCGGACGGCATTGCCACATACAAAGCATGGGCCGCATTTGATGATCGCAGGTCGCAGGACATCAAAGATGCATGGGATAACCACGCGCTTTTTCGACTCATTGATGACCCTAAGATCAAGCAATGCTTGGCTGTAACAGATGCATCTTTGGCAAAATAACCTGCGCACCTGATTCACCCAAGTCCCCCCGGAACGATGTGAATCGCTCGGACAAGTTAGCAAGCTGCAAGCAGCCGCTTCAACTGCAACAATAGGGTTGACGGGAAAAGAATCGGAGGGCCGTTGAAATTCAACGGAATCTTTTCAAAACGAGGTTCGAAAATGAAAAAAGCGCACCGTTCGGTGCGCTTTCAATTCGTATAAAGCGTGGAAAATTTTTCCGACTTTTTGTTTAGCCGAGTGATTTAACGCGTGACGCCAAACGAGACACTTTGCGTGATGCTGTGTTCTTGTGCATCACACCTTTTGTCACGCCGCGCATGATTTCTGGTTGAGCTGCCTGAAGCGCCTTTTGTGCTGCTTCTTTGTCACCAGATGCGATTGCTTCTTCAACGCCGCGCAGGAATGTGCGGATACGTGAGCGACGCATTTTGTTTACCTGAAAGCGTGCTTCGTTCTGACGGGCGCGTTTTTTAGCCTGTGGAGTATTTGCCATGTGATCGGTTCCCTTTCATCGGGTCAAATTAATATCGTTCTGCGCATTTGGCCCGACCGGGTTTTGGAACCGGCTGATTCTGGTCGAAGCGGACCTCACGCGCATGTATGGGGCGGTCTTTAGTGTAGATACGCCATAAAGAAAACCCCTTTTGTCGTTAACGATCGCGGAACTGCGCCTCGCGCTTATCCACAAAGGCGTTCATGCCCTCTTTTTGATCTTCGGTGCCAAACAATGAGTGGAACAGGCGGCGTTCGTACAAAATGCCTTCTGACAATGATGTCTCGAACGCGCGGTTAACCGCGTCTTTGGCGGCCATGGATGCGATCAAAGATTTCTCGGCAATTTTCTGGGCTGCTTCTTTGGCCTCAGCAATCAGTTTAGCTGGGGCGACAACGCGGCTGACAAGGCCGGAGCGCTCTGCCTCTGCTGCATCCATGAAGCGGCCCGTCAGGTGCATATCCATGGACTTGGATTTTCCCACATACCGGCTGAGGCGTTGCGTGCCGCCAATGCCTGCGATCACGCCGAGGTTAATCTCTGGCTGGCCAAACTTGGCGTTTTCGGCGGCAATGATGAAATCACACATCATCGCCAATTCGCATCCACCGCCCAGCGCATAGCCAGACACCGCAGCAATGATCGGCTTGCGTGTGTTGTTGAAACGATCCGCGTCCGCGGCGAAATAGTTATTGCGGTACATCTCGACAAAGGATTTATCGGCCATCTCGGTGATGTCAGCGCCTGCGGCAAATGCCTTTTCAGAACCGGTGATAACAATGCACCGCACCTTTTTGCTTTTGTCTGCATCCTCGAGCGCGGCGGCGAGTTCGGACAAAAGTTGGCTGTTAAGGGCATTGAGCGCCTCGGGGCGATTGAGCGTTATAAGAGCAACGCCGTCTTCGATATCTACGATGATCGTTTCATAGGCCATGGTGCGGTCCTGTCTATTTATTCTGAGCGTATTGATGGCCAAACTGGTCGGGTGGTTCAAGTCATCTTTGGCAGTGTGGGCAAAAGAAGGATGATCGACCCGATTGCACGATACGGTTGATTGTCCGGTCACACCCGCCGGTAGCGCATGGATTACCCTCTTGGTCGTACACTCGGAATGTATGTTGGAAATAGCCCAATTCACCGTCCGCTTGCCTATAGTCCTTGAGCGACGAGCCGCCTGCATCAATCGCTTCACCCAAGACATCGCGAATCAGCGGGACCAGCGTGCGCACGCGCTTGGCGCTTATGTGTCCGGCCTTGCGGGCGGGGTGAATGCCGGCGCGATACAATACCTCGCAGACATAAATATTGCCTAGGCCCGACACGATACGCTGATCCAGCAGCGCCGTTTTGATCGGAGTGTTTTTATTTTTGAGGCGATCAACCAAATAATCTTCGTCAAAGCTGTTGCCCATCGGCTCTGGCCCCAAATCACGGATCAACCAATGATCCGCCTCGCCTGCCGTCGGCATTAAATCCATCGCCCCAAAGCGCCGTGCGTCGTTGAACGTAATGCGCGCCCCATTCGCCATGTGGAAAACAACATGATCATGTTTGGCGGGCACAGGATGGGGGTGATGAAATTCACCGATGGTGTGGCCCGAGATTGTCATGCGGCCAGACATACCTAGGTGGATCAAAAGCGTTTCACCACTGTCCAGATCCGCAAGGATGTATTTTGACCGACGACGCAATTGCAAAACCGTCTTGCCCGTCAAACGCTCTGCCATGCGATCAGGGAACGGCCAACGCAAATCAGGGCGATTAACATCGGCCTGAGCGATCACCACGCCTTCCATTACGGGGGATAATCCGCGGCGAACCGTCTCGACCTCTGGTAATTCGGGCATGATGCACTTTCTATAAGGCGTAGGGCAGGATATAGCCCCCACGTGCCCTATATTTGGGGCAGCAATTATGAACGGGCAAGTCCTGATGAGTGACAACACAACACACTTTGGTTTTGAAACCGTGCGTGAAGATGAAAAAGCGGGCCGTGTGCAGGGCGTTTTCTCGTCCGTGGCCAGCAAATACGATGTCATGAACGATGTGATGTCGGTCGGCATTCACCGCATCTGGAAAGAGGCGATGATGGATTGGCTCGCGCCGCGCAAAGGGCAAAAGCTGCTTGATGTGGCAGGTGGGACGGGTGACATTTCATTCAAGTTTTTGGACCGTGCCGGATCAGGTCATGCAACCGTTTGCGATATCACGGAATCAATGCTGATCGAGGGGCGCAAACGCGCCGAGGCGGCAGCAATGTCAGATAGTCTTGATTGGGTGACAGGCGACGCGATGGCCCTGCCGTTCCCGGATAATACGTTCGACGTTTATACCATCAGCTTTGGCATTCGGAATGTGACCCGCCCACAAGAAGCACTTAACGAGGCATACCGCGTCTTGCGACCCGGTGGACGGTTGATGGTGTTGGAGTTCAGCCAACTGCCCAACCCGATGATGCAAGCAGCATACGACGCCTATTCATTCAACGTGATCCCAAGGATGGGTCAGCTGATCGCCAACGACGCTGACAGCTATCAATACCTTGTCGAATCGATCCGCAAATTCCCTGATCAAGACACGTTCCTCGGGATGGTGCGAAACGCTGGGTTTGATAATGCCAAATACCGGAACCTCAGCCTTGGCATTGCCGCACTTCATTCTGGTTGGAAACTGTAGATGCGCGGGCCGCACAACATTATCCGCCTGATCCGCACCGGTGCCACGTTTGAGCGCACGGGCGCGATGAAGGTTATGCTGGATGCTCTCGATGCAGGGCCAATCCTGCGGTTTGTGTTTCGCGCGCTGGTTTGGCCGTTTCAATGGCTTGGTTACAAGGGTGATGTGACCGCCCCGCCAGTACCAAGGGCGTTAGCAGCACTTGGCCCCGCATATATCAAATTCGGGCAAATCCTGTCGACACGTCCGGATGTTGTCGGTGCTGAAATGGCGCAACAGCTGCGCGTATTGCAAGACAAGCTACCGCCGTTTGATATGGAAACGGCAAAAGCCGCGTTTGTAAATGACATCGGCCAATCCGTTGAGCAGGTGTTCAGCAGTTTCTCAGAACCCGTCGCAGCCGCGTCAATCGCACAGGTGCACAAGGCGCATTTGGCCGATACCGGCGAGGCTGTTGCCGTCAAAATCCTACGGCCAGACATTGAACGCGCATTCCGCAAGGATATCGACGCCTTCTATTTCGCGGCACGGGCTATCGAACTCTTGTCACCCTCGTCGCGTCGTTTGCGGCCAATGGACGTGATTACCCATTTCGAAGGCGTGGTCATGGGCGAGCTTGATCTGCGTCTCGAAAGCGCCGCAGCAGCGGAGTTTGCAGCCAATACCAACGGCGATGACGGCTTTCGCGTACCCGAGGTGAAGTGGGCGCTATCTGGTCGTCAGGTCATGACGTTGGATTGGGCAGAGGGCATCAATATTGGTGACAATGCCGCATTGGATGCCGCTGGTCACGACCGCCGTGAATTGGGCGAACGTGCATTGCAGTTGTTCCTTAACCACGCATTGCGCGACGGGTTGTTTCACGGGGACATGCATCAGGGCAATCTAAAGGTCGCTGCGAACGGCGATATCATTGCCTTGGATTTTGGCATCATGGGGCGCATTGATGCATATACCCGCCGCGTTTACGCCGAAATCCTGTTTGGCTTTATTCGCAAAGATTACCAGCGCGTAGCAGAAGTGCATTTTGAGGCGGGCTATGTCCCTGCCGACCAAGATGTCGACGAATTTGCGCGAGCTCTACGCGCCGTGGGCGAACCCATTTTTGGGATGGACGTTGCGCATATTTCTATGGCGCGCGTGCTGTCGTATCTGTTCGACGTGACCGAGCGGTTTGGCATGCAAACCCGCACGGAATTAATTCTATTGCAGCGCACGATGGTTGTCGTCGAAGGCGTTGCCAGATCACTAGATCCAGCAACGCTAAATATATGGGAAGCCGCAAGGCCCGTCGTCGAAGATTACATCAAGGAGTCGATCGGACCCAAGGCATTGCTGCGCGATCTGGCAAAAACCGTTATTGTTTTATCCCGATTTGGCCCGCGCCTGCCCGCTATGGCACAGGCCGCGTTGATCCGCGAAACCAACCCCACCCCGCAGGAGCCGGTAAGGTCAAAACTTGCGCCCGTAGGTTGGATTGCGCTTGGCGCAGGATTGGCCGGTGTTGTTGTTTGGGCGACCCAAATTCTTGGGTAGAAATTACAGCGGTGAGCGTAGCCCGCTAATTTGATCGACGGAAACCGGCGTTGTGCCGGACAGGACGATTTGCATCGCCCCATCGCCCTGCCTGATCTCTGTGACGGGCACATAGGTTAGCGCGGAATTGCTGCCGATAATCTGCCCGTCGGCATAGCTGATCGTGTCAAATGAATATGTGCCACCATCGACGGTGCGATTATCCGCGTCGATACCATCCCATTGAATGGCGGCCTCGTTCACGCCGACGCTGCGGCGATCAACCTCTGCGCCATTCGCGTTGCGAATAACAAGCACGGCGTCGTCGGCAAAGGGATCAACCTGAGGCGTCACCGAAATGGGTTGGCCAGAAAAGTGCGCCGGAGCAGGCGCCAGAGCCTCTTTCCCGATCCAGCCGGCCAATTGCGCCATGTCGGAACCGCCCATTCCCGCCACCAATGACCGCAGTAGATCGTTCGTTTGCACCTGTTGTTCGACGCCAGAAAACGTGGCCAATTGCACAGCATAGTCAGATGAATCCACAGGATTGAGGGGATCTTGGTTCTGCATTTGAACGGTCAGCATCTTGAGAAAGGTTTCAAAATCCGAACTGATCTCAGGGCGCGCGGCGGCGGCGGCAGATGTTGGGTTGGGCAATGTCGATTGCGTGATTTCCATTTGTTATCTTTCTATAGCCGGAGGTCGAGACCGGTGAGGGATATGATCTGATCTTGGTTGGTTGGGGCCTCGTCACCCATCAAAGGTGACATCGAAACATCGTCGATGTCTGATGTTTCGCGCCCCGCACCATCATCGTCGCTTGTATCATCCTCGGAAAATGAAAATCCGATATCATCAAAGCCCATAGCAGCAAGATCACGCGCCAGATCATCACTATGGCGGCGCATCAAATCCAGTGTTTCAGCGCGTTCCGCTGTCATTTGAACGACGATTCCAGTGTCGGTTGTTTGCAGCGTGATTTGCACGCGGCCAAGCTCGGCAGGCCGAAGGGTAAGCTCGGTTTGCGCCGCATTTATTCTGGAAATGGCGATTGCGAGCTGCTGGTGGACGGGCGGCTGCGGGCCATTGGACTGGGATAGCATGACTGGGCTCGCAGTTGTGCCCGACGTTGGCGCGACCTCAACGCTCCGAAGGGGAGCATCGGAAGGTTGATAATGTGGCTCTTGTGGAATGCTCATAAATTGCAATGGCTGTGCTGCACTGTAACTGGCATTGGTCGGCGCAACTGGAACGTTTAACGAACGATGCATTGGCCGATCAGTTTGAACCGACTTTTCACGCCTGACCTGTTTCTCAACACCCTGCACCGACGGAGATGCCGGAACATTGGGCCGTTTTTTATCAACAGCGCTCAGCGTTGCGGAATTATTGACCAACGAGATGGCCGTGGGCACGGCTTGGGGCACGGCGGCCGCCGCATGTGGCGATGAAGCAGCGCGCAGGACCGATTCTACGGCCGTTTGCACACCTGCCTGCTCAACATTCAAAATACGCTTGTTCTGCGGCACCGAATGAACGCTCATTCCCCCTTCTTTTGTGGGACGAGCGGGGGCGGTAGTTTGTGCGGCTTGTGCCGTTGCGACTGTGTCTAACGGTTTGACAAGATCGGCAGTCACCAACTCCGGCTCTGGCGCATCAATCTCAACGTCGACCTCATCAAGCGAAATTTCTTGGTCTTCACCCTCGGGTTCGGGCCCGTCCATAACCGGATCGTCGGCATTATTTTGCGTTGTCAAACCAACCACCAACTGCGCGAAAATTGCGGAAAACTCTTCTCCCTCATGAGAAGCCGCGCCCGGCTTGACCATTGGCGGCGCCACAGCAACGGGATTCACCAAATCCGAAACATCCATATCGAGACCAACCTTTTTCATCACTCAAACCAACTATCGCAGCTATTGCTTACTGATTGTTTACCGAGATCGCTCACATTGTAGAAAATCAATGAAAGGCGATTCCAATGACCATGACCGCCGTGCTGCCAGCGCCGCACCAACGTATTCCTGCCTCATCAATTCACGTGGGCGACGCAAAGTTGCGCGACGCTGCATTAAAGCTAGAGGCAAGTTTCTTGTCCGAAATGCTCAAATCCGCCGGTTTAGGGTCTGTCCGGCAGTCAATGGGTGGTGGCATCGGCGAAGAACAGTTTTCATCATTCCTGCGCGATGCACAGGCCCGCGAAATGGCCGAGCGTGGCGGAATTGGGTTAGCGCAATCGCTGTTTGAAGCGTTGAAAGAAAGGCAGATCAACGATGTTCACTCGTAAATCCGCGCTCAAACTTCTCGCAAACGAAAAGGCCGCTATTCTGGTGGCGGATTTTGATGGCCTTGCTGCGATTGAACCCGACAAGGCCAAATTGGTGCACGATATTGCCGCGCTTACCCGCGCAGATCTAAAGGTGATCGCGCAGCGCCTTGAAGAAAACCAAGCGCTCTTGGAACAGGCCCAAGCTGGAATTTCAGCGGCACAGGACCGCGTTGCAGCCCTCCAAAAAGCGACCAATGAGCTTACTATTTATGCGGCTGACGGGTCCTTCAATGTGGTCAACAGCGCCGCCAGTACGACATCACGAAAGGCATAGGGCGGGAATTGATTCAAATTTGACGCAATCTGATCGCCGCCATTAACCGCAAGTTCATACGCATTCCACCATGATGTTTTTACAAGTTCAGAACGAACACACATGACGAAAATACCGTCAGTCAGTCAGAAGGCTGGGCGCGTCAGCGCCATCAAAGCAACAGGCGCAAAATGCGTCCACTGAACGAAAGCAATACTATGTCTAGCATTCTGACAAACAACAGCGCGATGGTCGCGCTTCAAACGCTCAAGTCAATCAACAACGACCTTTCCAAAACCCAAGAAATGATTTCAACAGGTAAATCCGTCGGCAACGCCAAGGATAATGCCGCGGTTTGGTCCATTTCCAAAGTGATGGAATCAGACGTTAAAGGCTTCAAAGCGATCTCTGACAGCCTCGCGCTTGGCAGCTCAACCGTCGCAGTCGCACAAAATGGTGCTGAAACGGTAACTGACCTGCTGACCGAGATCAAAGGTAAGATTGTCGCCTCGCAAGAAGCGAATGTTGACCGCGAAAAAATCCAAACCGATATCAGCGCATTGCGTGATCAAATTGGCGCGGTCGTTGGCGCCGCACAGTTCAATGGTTTGAACCTGCTATCAAGCACGGACACAGAGGCAGGATCGGGTAGTGTTGATATTCTTTCATCACTGGATCGCAGCGCGGACGGATCCGTAGCAACCAGCAATATTAGCGTCGCGAAACAAGACCTTGGCACAGGTGCTGCAGAGATTGAATCAGGTGCAACCGCCACAGCCGCTGCCTCAAACACCATCACCGGTACGATCGAGGCCGCAACCGCTATCGCAGGTGCTGCAACGCCAGGGACACAAACCCTTGTTATCAACTCGGTTCCGCAAGCCGGAACGGGTTTCGGGATCGCGATCACGGCGGATGGTGGCGAATTGGACACTCTCCTTGATACTGCCGCCGAAGATGACATCGCTTATGTGTCGCGCGACGGTGATACGACAGCAGACGTTGCCAACGGAATTGCGGCGGCATTCAACGCATATATCGCTGAAAACGGGCCTGATGGCACAACGGTCGCGGCCACAGTTTCAGGGTCTACCATCACGTTTACAGGTGAAACAGGTGCAGCAGGTGACACATTGACCCTGCAGGCGCTCCAATATGACGACAATACCGAGACCACTATCGGTGGCGGTCTTGCGGCGCTCAGTAATATTGATGTCTCAACCGATGACGGTGCAGCAGCTGCGCTCGAGAGTATCGAGGCATTGATACAAACTGCCATCGATGGCGCGGCAACATTTGGTTCGGCACGGGGACGCATTGAAACGCAAAGCGAATTTGTCGCTAACCTGACCGATTCCTTGAAGTCAGGCATTGGCACGATGGTTGACGCCAACATGGAAGAAACGTCCGCGCGGCTACAGGCGCTGCAAGTGCAGCAACAATTGGGTGTTCAGTCGCTTTCGATCGCGAACCAAGCACCGCAGTCGATCCTGTCACTGTTCCGTTAAGCAATTTGACAAACGAGGGCGCCAATTCATGGCGCCCTCACAGTCCATCGCTGTAGAAAATCTACGGTTTTGACCGTCACCGTCCCGAAAGGACCTCCCGTGAACGCCATTGCACAAGCACAGCAGGCCTATGCGCCAGCACAATTCACAGTTAGCACACCCCGCGCAATTGAATCCAAGCTCATCAGTCAAATCACATCACGGCTACGCAACGCCCAACGCAAAGGCGGCGACGACTTCCCGCTTCTTGCTAGCGCGCTGCTCGAAAATCGCAAATTCTGGACAGCAATGGCGATTGATGTCGCTGGATCCGACAATTTACTGCCTCAGGCTTTGCGTGCTCAAATTTTCTACCTTGCTGAATTCACTGAAATTCAAAGCGAAAAAATCCTATCCGGGGAAGGCAGTATCGACGTTTTGATTGATATCAACACAGCCGTTCTGCGTGGGCTAAGCCAGCAGGTCACACAGCAATGAGCGGCCTCGTCTTGAAATTAAACCCCAATGAACGCGTGCTCGTGAATGGCGCAGTAATCGAAAATGGTGACCGGCGCAGTCGTCTGTCAATTCTAACGCCGAACGCAAATATTCTCCGGCTTCGCGATGCAATTCGTCCTGACGAAGTGAATACACCAGTGCGACGGGTTTGCTACGTTGTGCAGCTCGTTTTGTCAGGCGACGCTGAAGAAACAGAAGCGAAGTTTCAAATTTTACGCGGGATTGAGCAGCTGAGCCTCGCATTTCACGATTCAGACAGCCGGCATCAGCTGACCAATGCAACCAATGCCACAGAAACAGGCGATTTCTATAAGGCGCTTAAGGCACTAAGGACACTCATGCCAAGGGAAGCGCGGCTGCTGGCGCAACGGCCAAACTAATGTTCCAACCGGTTGTCCCTTTAGGTGGTTATGTTGGGTGGCGTTTTTTGGAGCGCACCCAAGATAACCAGCAGGAAATATTTGCCAACGCCGCACCAATAAAACGCGCAACTGATGCGTTCAGAGAAGAAATATCGACGATCCGCAGCGCTGCGGAATTGGTCAATAACCGCGAACTTCTCAGCGTTGCGTTGGGCGCCTACGGTCTTGATGATGATATCGATAGCCGGTTCTTCATCGAAAAAATCTTGACCGATGGCACCAACAGCACAGACGCGTTGGCCAACCGCTTATCCGACAAAAGATACCTCGCTTTTAGTCAAGCGTTTGGTTTTGGCGATGAAACAGGTCCGCGCACTGGCCTCAGCGGTTTCGCAGACACGATCATCGCCCGGTTTGAGAAAAAGCAATTCGAAAGAGCCGTCGGTGAACAAAACAATGACTTTCGACTTGCCATGAACGTCGCCGAAAGCTTGACCGATATAACAACAACCAACCAGGGCAAGGACGCGCAATGGTTTGCTATCATGGGCAACCCGCCACTGCGCCAGGTTTTCGAAACCGCGCTCGGATTGCCGTCCAGCATTGCGCGCATAGACGTTGACCAGCAGTTAACCATGTTCAAGGAGAGAGCGAGCAGCACATTTGGTTCGGATCGCGCGGACGCGCTTCTTGATGCTGATGAACAGGAAAAATTGATCCGTCTCTTTCTGGTGCGTTCCCAATCATCCAACAATACGCAAATTTCAGGCGCGAGCGCTGCCTTGACCCTGCTACAAAGTGCACGGCCACTTTTCTAGACGAGGCTATTGGCGCGCGGGTTTCAGCGCTTGTCGCAGAAGTGCAAAATGCCCTGTGATGCCACGCTGGTCCTTTGTCGTTATGAGTGAAAGTAACGCAGGGCGGTTTGCAATTGCCTGATCAATCGCGCTGTCGCTGCCCGCCTCATAGAGGCCAGCCTTGATCATTAACGCCGCCCGGTCATATGTGCCTAACTGCTCTCGCGCATCCGAGATCAGTTTATTTTCGATCTGGGTTGCTGCATCCGGCAATGCACGAGACACAGACCTCGGAACGTCAACCGCGGGAAACCGGCCGCTTTGCGCAATTTCTCGATCCAGAACAACGTGACCATCAAGAACACCGCGCAGCATATCTGCGATCGGCTCTTCCATATCTGATCCGGCGACAAGGACCGAAAAAACGGCGGTAATATCACCGCTGCCTAATATACCCGGCCCCGCACGCTCACATAGCTGAGCGATCATGCTTGCGGTTGAAGCTGGGAAACCGCGAAGATTGGCCTGTTCTCCGCCAGCGACAGCAATTTCGCGATGGGCCTCGCAATATCGCGTGATGGAATCAATTAACAACAGCACATGCAGGCCCTGATCGCGAAAAAATTCGGCGACGATCATTGCACGCTCGGCGCATTGTTTGCGCGTTTGAGGCGCGCGATCAGATGTCGCCGCAATGACCACGCTCCTCTCGAGCCCCTGCTGGCCTAACACATCATCGAGAAAATAGCGTAACTCTCGGCCGCGCTCACCGACGAGCGCAATGACAACCACATCGGCCGTGACCCCTTTTGCAAAATCAGCGAGCAAGGTTGATTTGCCCACCCCTGAGCCAGCGAACAGGCCGACCCGTTGACCGCGCACCAACGGCAATAGCGTATTAAAGACGGCAAGCCCTGTTTCCAACCGATCCCCTAAACGTTTGCGATTATGCGCGGGCGGAGGGGCATGCGAAAAGGCGGTGTTTTCACCTGGTAAAAGAGGGTGACCATCAAGCGGACGCCCATCAGGATCAATGACCCGCCCAAGCCAATGGCTGTCTGGTGAAAACGCCACGGCAGGGCAAAGCCGCGCGGCGGCGCCAACCGAAATGCCCTGCGCGCCGTTTTCCACCAATGCGGTGGCCGTCTTTTGATCAACCGACACGATCTCCGCCCGCCAAGACGGCGTGCCATTCGCGAGGATTTCAACCCGGTCACCAAGCCGCAGAGGGTTGGGGAAACCACTCAGTTCAATCGTCGACGCGTTGACGCGGCTAACAGCGCCGACCGGGAACGAACAGGCGATTGAAGCGATTTGCCGAGCCGCTAATTTGCAGAGATTTTGATTCATTTTGCATCTTTTCGATTAACCACAACCTCTTCTTAAGGAATCACCCTTAATGCTTCGTGCATGACGACAAGGGAGAAGCCCGATGTTCCAATCGCTGGATTTATTTCAAACCGCAGGTGCCATGGCAAAACACGCTGGCGCACGACAGGCCGTCGTCGCGCAAAATGTTGCCCATGCTGATACGCCCGGTTATCGCGCCCAAAATATTGCACCTTTTCAAGACGTTTTTGAAAGGTCCACGTCATTCAATATGCGCGGCGCAAGAGAAGGCCACATCGCATCAGCGACAGGTGCCAGTCGGCTACAGATCGAGCTAAGCTCATCAGAGCCCGCACCAAATGGGAATAGCGTTTCAATCGAAGAAGAGATGCAAAATGCTGTTGCTATTTCGCGCGAGCATAGCCGCGCGCTGGCTATTTATCAGCATACGCTCACCGTGCTGCGCACGACGATTGGGCGCTAGGTAAGAACATGACAGATTTTTCCAATGCCATTTCGGTCGCGTCCAGCGGAATGAAGGCCCAAGCCGCACGCATTCGCCATGTGTCCGAAAATATCGCCAATAGCGACACCCCCGGTTATCGACGCAAGACAATTTCATTCAATGAAATATTTGACCAGTCCGGCGTCGAAACCGGCAAAGTCCGGCTGGACCAAGCCCCCCTTGCACAAATCTACGATCCCTCCAATCCGCTCGCTGATGCCAGCGGGCACTACGACGGATCGAACGTCAAATTACTGGTGGAAATTGCAGACGCCCGAGAGGCGCAGCGCAGCTATGAAGCCAATCTGAAAATGTTTGAACAAATCAGGCAAATGTCATCATCGCTGATGGAATTGCTACGTAAATAAGGATGAATTTGATGGATATTCAAAGCACACTCGTCGCGCAAAACTATGCCGCAGGCAAGGCCGCGCTAACGCCGGATGGGCAAGGTGGAAATGCATTTGCTACTGCGTTCCAGGATTTTGCGACTACGCTGCAGCATTCCGAACAAACCGCCATGATGGCGATGACATCTGATGCGGATCCCCATGCACTTGTGCAGGCATTGACGCAAACCGAACTGGCCGTGCAGACCGCTGTGACCGTGCGGGATAAAGTCGTCGAAGCATACCAAGAAATCTTGCGGATGCCGATCTGATGAACGAAGCGGTTTTCTACGATACTCTCCGGCAGGGGCTCTGGATTGCGTTCCTCGTGTCGCTTCCGATTTTGACCGTTGCATTGCTCACTGGCTTAACCGTGGGGTTGTTTCAGGCATTGACGTCGATTCAGGAAATGACCCTGACGTTCGTGCCAAAACTCGCCGCTATCGTCGGAACATTTTGGATAACGATGGGCTTCATGACCGAAACGCTGGTCAGTTTTTTCCAAGCAACGCTCGTCCCGCTCGTCGTAGGAGGTGGCTGATGGACAATGCATCATATGCAGGGATCACGCGCCAACATGGTCTTATGGCCGAAATGCGCGTCATTGCGAATAACATTGCGAACGCCAACACCACGGGTTTCAAGGCCGAAGAGGTCATGTTTTCTGAACATATCAAGCGGCTCGATGGCGGGCACGCCTCGCTTTCGATGGCCACGGCAAATGTGCACAATACGATATTGGCCCAAGGCGGCATGGCCCAAACGGGCGGCACGTTTGATCTCGCGATTGAGGGTGAGGGCTTCTTCCAAATTGAGACGCCAAATGGCCTGCGCCTGACACGAGCGGGGGCGTTTACCCCAAACGGTGAGGGCGACCTTGTCACGATGGATGGTCATCGTGTTTTGGACGCAGGCGGCGCCCCGATGTTTGTGCCGCAAGGCGCGGGTACAATCGGTATCGCGCCGGATGGCACGATGAGCGTTGCAGGTCAGCTTGTTGGCCAAATCGGGATCGTATTGCCCGAAGACACGATCGCACTCACCCGCGAAGGGGGCACTATGTTTGTGCCAAATGGCGCGGTTGAGCCTGCTGAAAACGGCCGCATTTTGCAGGGGTACCTCGAACAATCGAACGTCAATCCCATCACCCAAATCGGTAGGATGATCGAGGTCCAACGCGCATATGAACTCGGCCAAAGCTTTATGGAAAAAGAAGACGAACGCATGCGTGCAATTTTCCAAGCCATGCGCCGCTGATCGAAAGGAAAGCAAATGAAAGCCCTGAAAATCGCCGCCGCCGGCATGACCGCACAGCAAATGCGGGTCGAGGTCATATCCAACAACCTCGCCAATATGAACACCACTGGATACAATCCCCGACGCGCCGAATTTGCCGACCTTCACTATCAACAATTGTCACGCCCCGGCACAATTAATGCCTCTGATGGAACGGTATTGCCGACAGGTGTACAGATGGGGCTTGGCGTACGCGCAACGGCGGTTTCGGTGCAGTTGGGCCAAGGATCATTGGCCCAAACAAACGGTGATCTCGACATCGCAATCGAAGGGTTGGGCTATCTGGAGGTCACGCTTCCGAACGGCAATTCGGCGTTTACACGCGATGGTGCGCTAAAGCGATCAGGCGACGGGTTAATCGTCACATCCGATGGCTATCCGGTCGTGCCCGATGTGACAATTCCGTCCGATGCACGTTCTATTTCCATCAATTCCGAAGGCGAGGTTTACGCCTATTTCAACGACCGCGTTGAAGCAGAATTGCTGGGCCAATTTTCCCTTGCTGGGTTTACCAATTCCAAAGGACTAGAAGCGATCGGATCAAACCTATTTTTAGAAACCGCCGCATCAGGCCCATCAACCGTATCGACACCTGGCGAAGATGGGCTTGGCCTCCTGAGGCAAGGATTTCTTGAGGACAGTTCTGTCGACCCTGTCAGAGAGGTCACCGATTTGATCGAAGCCCAACGCGGATACGAATTAAACTCCAAGGTCATCAGCGCAGCCGATCAAATGCTCGGCGCGACGGCGCAATTACGGTGATACGGGTCATCGCCTTTTTGATCGCATTGAGCGGTGCAGCCAACGCCGAAACAATCGTCGCAGCACGCACAATTCCGGCGCACAGCTTGATCGCTGCCGAGGATTTGTTGCTGCGCGATCTTGTGGTGGCTGGGGGCGAAAGTGATCCATTGTTGTTTGTCGGCATGGAGGCACGGGTTGCTCTTTTCGCTGGGCGGCCGATCCGCGCGCGGGATGTATCTGCCCCCGCTTCGATTGAACGGAATCAGATTGTTTCGCTGATTTTCAACCGCGGTGGCCTGATGATAATGACAGAAGGCCGGTCGCTCGCGCGCGCGGGACTTGGCGACATTATCAGAGTGATGAACCTGTCGTCACGCACCACAGTTTCAGCCAAGGTTGGCCCGAATGGGGTCGCCTATGTCACCAATTGAGGGAATAAAATGCGGCTATTAATCCTCTTCGTTTTCATCACGGGATGCACCAGCAGTGCGATTGGCGAGCCTCCTGAGTTGACCCCGATCGCCGCAACAGCGCAACGCGCTGCGATGGAAACATACGGGCTCCCGCAACAGATCGCGTCCCCCAGTGCGCAGCGGGTTGCCGCATCATCGCTTTGGACTGGTGATCGCATGTCACTGCTCGGTGATCGACGTGCGATGCAACGCGGCGACATCCTAACAGTCGTTATCGAGATTGATGACCGCGCAGAATTTTCCAACAGCTCGCAGCGGTCCCGCAGCGGGTCACAACAATCGGGGATTTCGCAATTGTTCGGCTTACCGCAACGCGTAGACCCGAAACTGCCCGAAGGTGCGAGTTTGGGCGCGGCAGTCGACCTGAATTCCCAGAGTAATGCGTCAGGCGACGGCGCAGTGCGCAGAAACGAAAAGCTTACCCTGCGCGTTGCCGCCACGATTATGGAAGTGTTGCCCAACGGCGTGCTTGCAATCGATGGGCAGCAAGAGGTTCGCGTGAATTTTGAATTGCGCGAATTGCTTATCAGCGGCTTTGTGCGACCTGCCGATGTGAGCCGGCAAAATGAAATTACCTACGATAAAATTGCCTCCGCGCGGATCAGTTACGGCGGGCGCGGCCAAATTACGGACATGCAACAACCACGATACGGGCAGCAAATTCTAGAAGCCGTCCTACCGTTCTAAAGTGAGATTACAGCTATGATGAAAATTCTAATTCCGCTCATCCTGCTCATTATTGGACTAGGGTCTGGTGTCGGCGCCGCGCTCTTTTTGGCGCCGCCTGCTTCGGTTGAAGTTGCCGAGATAGGGCCATGTGGCGATACATCACCCGAAGAAACCGCACATGAAGACGACAGCCATTCTTCATCCAGTGACCGCGATTACGCCAAGCTCAACAATCAGTTTATTGTGCCCATTGTCGAAGATGGAAAAGTCGCGTCGTTGATCGTGATGGCATTGAGCGTCGAGGTGTCCGAGGGCGGCAAAGAAGCTATCTATCTATCAGAACCCAAGCTGAGAGACAGTTTTTTACAAGCGATGTTCGACCATGCCAATATCGGAGGTTTTTCTGGGAACTTCACGAGCGCACAGAAAATGCGCCCATTGCGGCAAGAACTTGTGCTTCGCGCCAAGCGGCTACACCCAGGCATTGTTTCTGATGTGCTGGTTATTGATATCACCCGCCAAGATGCTTGAACGCCTGATCACCTAGGTATTGATAATAAACTGGCCAACGCCTGCTTCTTGCCAAAAAATTTACGAAGCCGGGATTCTATCCGGTGTTGATGTGCACGGCTTTCCGCAATTTTTGAATTTATCAAAGCTCGGCGCTGTTCGGCCCAAAGTGCCCACTGCATATCGGCACCGGCAAGCCACGCCGCATCACCGTGTGCCAATGGATCTTTCGCCCTCGTTTGATGCTGAAGAGAAATCGCCTCGAGGGATCGTTTCAATTCTTGTTCGACGGCTCTCTCGCGCCCGAGTACAACCTGTTCAGCGTCGAACTGTGCTGAAAATAGCCTGTATAGTTCTGTTAGCGCTTCTCCCTCTTTGGTCATGAAGTGCTTGCCCTAAGGCGAATATCGGCTGCAAACCGAATCGCAATTGCCACCGCCGCATAATGATCTGGCCTAATTTCTTCGCCAACTTCGATTGATGCATGCAATGCACGGGCCGTCGGTGGGTCAGAATGCAAAGGTACCCCATTTTCTAACGCGATTTCCCGAATTGTCGCAGCAATTTTATCAACACCTTTTGCGACGCAAACAGGTGCGCCAGCATCGCTTTGTTGCCAAGCCAAGGCCACTGCATAATGGGTCGGATTTACAATAACGACATCGGCCTTGGGCACCTCAACCCGCAATTGGGCTAAAGCAATCTGGGCACCTTTCTCTCGACGTTTCTGCTTCATGACGGGGTCACCTTCTGAATGCTTGGCTTCATCCAGCATTTCTTTGCGTGACATTCTGTGTTTGCGATTATGCTCCTTGTGCTGCCAAATGAAATCTATGGCGCCAATTGAAACGGCCACAAACCATACCAGCGCTAAAAGGGTTACCAAAAGTTGCGACATTTCCTTGGCAATAGTTGCCGGTGACATCGCGACAGTTCCGACAATTTCATCGATTTGGTTTGTTAAGAAAACGCCCAGGACCGCGCTGTAAATAATCAGTTTTGTTAAGCTCTTAACAAATTCAAATAACCCCTGACGCCCAAACTTGTTTTTGGCACCAGCCAAAGGTGAAATGCGCTGAGGTTTTGGAATAAGTTTGGTTGGCGTGAACACCACCGCCTTTTGCACAATAAGACTCAGGATTGCTGCAATGCCCGGAACAGCGAAAATCGGTAACACCGCCAGTCCGCTGACCAAAATAGCCCCGCCAACCAGCGGCGAAGGAGAGCCTCCAAAAATGACTTCTCCGAATTCATCGGCCTGATCCAAGAGCGACATTAAAGCAGAGCCAGCCCTGATTAACATATCGCCACCGGCTGCCAAAAGGACAATCAAAAGACCGGCATAGGCCGCAGCAGTGGTCAAATCATTTGATTTCGCAATTTCGCCCTTTGCGCGAGCATCATCGAGCTTCTTTTGGGAGGGCTCAAAAGGCTTATCATCGTCTGGCTCTTCGCTCATCTGTCGACCCAAAGAGATGAAACAAAGAAATTGTCCATTGCCATGACCCAAATGCCTAGCATGACCGGAGCCGCCAGAAACAACAGCAACAGGCCACCAGCTGTTATCGCCGGAGCACCCACAAATGAAACCATCAATTGCGGCATCGCCTTATTGATGACCCCCAATGTGACGTTATAAATCAATGAGGAAACAACAAACGGTCCAGCCAAAGCAAACCCAAGCACGAAGCATTCGGACACTGCCGAGAGCCCGATTTTCAAGACAATGTTCGGATCTAAAATCGCGCCAAAGGGCACCAAATTATAGCTACCGACCATATATTTAGCGATTTGAACGTGAAGCCCCATCATCGTGGCAATTGCTAAGCCTGCAATAATCAGGGTTCGCCCCATAGCAGGTTGCGGATCGACGCCTGCTGAGCCGCCGAAAATTTGAGACAGCGATGTAGATTGTGCCGCGATCGACCCCGCAATTTGGAGAGCTATTACAAAAAATCGCAGCAGCAAGCCAAAAAATAGACCTGTTGCCGCTTCAGCAGGGATGCGAAACAACAACCGAGAATCTAGCGCTAGGTTACTCAACCCGCTCGCAGGAACCACGATAATTGTGAATGCAAGTGCCAGACCAAGCCTGATCCGCATTGGTATGGATTGCTCTCCGAAGGCCGGTAAAATTGCAGTCATTGCCGCGATCCTGACAAATACAGCAAATCCAACAGCAACCGCGCCTTCTGTCATACCGATTAATTCGGCCCACGCTGTCATGTTGGACTTTCGACGAGCCCTACCAAAGCGGGGCGCGCATCAATGCCAATTTCTTCAAATGAAAGCACCGGATTCATGATGCCTTTTGCGGCGAGGACTGTGCGTAAAAATCGGCGCCGCCGCATGGATGTCACTAGAGCAGCATAGGCACCGTTTTCTGCCGCGACGCCCAGCTTCTCTGCAATGCCATCTGCCAATGCATTAAAATTGTCGGGAGGCAACGCCACGTCCGCAGCACCCCGGTCGGCGTTGACTTCATATGTATTGAAGACGTCTTCCCATTCAGGGGCCAACTGTACCAATGGTATGGTGCCATCTGGCCGGCGCATTTCTGCAATCAATTGAAAACCCAGTTTTTGCCGCACATGCTCCACAATACCGTCAACTGTATGGGTCGACTGCCGGGCTTCGCCAACAGCCTCAATAATGAGGGGCAAATTCCGAATTGATACTCTTTCCTCGAGAAGCAACCGGACAACGGCAAGAAGCACATCCGGAGGGACTTTTTCAGGAATCAATTCCGCGAGCATTTTGCGATTTGCTTCAGATTTGCTTTGATCACTTAGATTGACCAATTCATCTAACAAACGACGCAACGCTTTATGGGTCAACAATCGGGCGAAATTTCTCTTGATCACTTCGAGCAGGTGTGTCGCCAGAACCTCTGTCGGCAATACTGTTGTCTGGCCGGACAAGGCTGCATTCTCTTGATCAGCGGGCAACAACCACTTTGCCGGAGCACCATAGACCGGCTCATTTACTGTATCAGTGTCACCACTTTCAGCCGGTATGTCACCTAATAGGGCCAGAACACGCTCCGGTCTCAATGTGTCGCGCGCCTGCTCGACACCATGTACCCGGACGACATATTCTCCTTCAGACAGCAAAGAATTGTCTGTTAGCCTAATTTCCGGAAGTAAAACACCATAGCTCGTTGCGACATGCTTTCGCATATTGCCAATTCGCACATCTAATCCGGTGCCGGGATCCAACACCATATCCACGAGGTTAGGCGCGAATTCGACATGTATGTCATCAAGGTCAAGCATATCGCCCAGAGACCCAGCACGAATAGCATCCGGTGGTTCGTGAGTTTCCACATTCGCTTTGTCTTGGGCTGATTTTTGAATTGTCATTGCCCGAACTGCGCAGGTGCCCAGAACAATCGCGCCAAGCAAAAAGGGCAAAAAGGGCAAGCCTGGGACGAGCGCAAACAAGCCAAGAAGCACCCCAACGGTCGCCAATGCAGCAGGGTGTCGGCCCAGTTGCGAGATTAGGGCAACATCGGTTGCGCCCGTTGCCCCGCCCCGCGCCAGAAGTAAGGCAGAGGCAATGGAAATGATGACCGCCGGGATTTGTGAAACCAACCCATCACCAACGGTCAAGATTGCATAGGTTTCAAACGCCCGACCGAGAGGCATGTCATGCAAGGCGACGCCGATGACAAGCCCCATGACAAGATTCAACGCTGTGATTAACAGGCCCGCGATCGCATCGCCTTTCACAAATTTTGATGCCCCGTCAAGCGAGCCAAAAAACGTCGTTTCTGCTTGCTCTGTCTCACGACGTTTCCGAGCCTCTGCATGGTCAATCGCACCCGCGGACATATCGCTATCAATTGCGAGCTGCTTGCCGGGCATTGCGTCGAGCGCAAATCGTGCACCGACTTCGGCCATCCGCGTCGCGCCTTTATTTATGACCAGAAAATTGACGATTAATAGAACGCAAAAAACAACCAGACCCAGGAGAACATTGCCTCCCATGACAAACATAGCGAACCCCTCGATCACTTCACCAGCGGCAGTGGTTCCAGTGTGACCTTCGCCAATGATTAATTTGGTCGAAGATACATTCAATGACAGCCGCAACATCAACGATGCCAGTAGCACAGTAGGGAAAGCGGAAAAATCCAGTGGGCGCTCAATGAACAAGGTCACAGTGAACATCAAGATCGCAAGCGCAAACGACGCGGCAAGTCCAATATCCAGAACCCAAGCAGGCATTGGCAAAATCATCATGACGATAATTGCCATAAGCGCGACAGCTAACAGAACGGTCGGCTGGAAAATCAACCGATTTTGTCCGATACTCACTTCTCGGACTTTACGCTAGAATGCCGGTTTTTTCTTGTCATGACGGGAGCTTCCTTCTGGATCATCCGTAAATGATTACTTTAAGAATATTACCAAACAGTTATTCAGACGGTGGTGCTGCCGCACCGAATGCCGGCGCAGGGACCTGGGCAAGCACACCTGTAAGTAACTCACGGACCTGCTCACTTTGCGAAACGAGTTCACGACCGTCTTTGAGGGGCAAGATCATATCCTGAATTTCCGGCGGATCCGACAAACCTAAACTTGTATCGGCAAGAGCCGTCAGATCAGTCGACGGCGGAATGGCATTGCGAACCGAGACGGTTTTGGGTTGGTCATTTATGTTAGCTATTGGCGGTTGGGACTCGTCAAGGATTTGCGCGCCAAGCTTTGTTTTCGCAAGCGCGAGCAGGGCGTCTTGCACTTCTTCAGGCTGAATTCGCTCAATTTCCAGTAGTGACAATGCACCTTCTGGAAACCCTAATTCTATTAGTCTTGCAGCGACCGAATGACGGGCATTTTGATTGATATCGGCAAGTGGGCGCGTGAATACAAAATTTACAAAGCCGGCGTCGTCCAATTGATTGGTTACGGCCAGTGTTGACTTTATTTCTAACTCATTGAAGCGGCTCAAATCCAACAATGATCGATTTTCGTTGGCCAGTTCAAATGCACTTAGGGCGCGATTATCATGGATTAACCCCGCAACCTGTGCCGCAATCAGATCCTCGATTTCTGGATGTGATCGCTGCTCAAACCGCATGACATCCGCAATTTCGAACATGCTTGGATCAACTTCCAACTGCTGATCTACGACAAGATCAAAGTATCCGACAATCGTCGAGATACCGACCCGGTTGTCTGCTTTTGCAAGTGACGCCAGACGCGATGCTGCCTGATCACTATCACCTGTCGCGATTTCAAGAGCTGCCTTGTTTTCTATTTTTTCCGTTGAATCTAAACTTCCCCCGAGAGCAAGTTCGGCGGTTTCTGAATCGCCAATGTTGAGGAATCGCTCGGAAATTTTAGGCGCAAGGAGATGTCGTAAGTGGTCTGGCAGCGCGCGCAGCTCGATCAAGATAGAGTTCCGCGCTAAAGGTTGATTATATTCTTGGTCCTGTTTTGCCAAAAGACTCCAAATTGCAATTGGGCTTTCACACGAATATTGTTCTTCGAGATCGTGACCGTTGACAGGCATATCGTCAATAATTTGTGCCAAAGACCGCATAATATCCGTTTCCTGTGACCGCGCGTCCAAAAGGTCAAGTGTCGCCACAGCCTCGGCCCCGAAACCAAAATAAATGTAGCTTTTTGCGAGGCCTATCACAGTATTGCTCGACGGTCGGTCAAACTCTCCCAGAAGGTAGGGGCGGTGCAGCGCAATCTCATCAGCGAAGCTATCTGCTTTGCTCCAATTGTTCACATCAACATATTTCGACGGCAGGCAAACGATACCGTTATTCCCGGCAATTTCCCCTGAATTTTTCACGGCGTTGCGCTTGCTACTTGTTGCAGAAACCATTGGGAATTCTTCAATGCCAGGGAAGACTTCTAACCGCTCCTGAATCGGGACTGACTTTGCTGGCGTCAAAAGACCTTGCGTTGCTGCGCCTGCGATACCGCGAACGATCACATCCTCTAAAGACGTCAGAAGATTGAGCTTCTTTTCGGAAGGAAGGAGCGGCCCCATCAATCGTTGCGGTTCTTTCGGTGTCGCGTCACCCAATAGAGGTAATTCCAGACGTTTGGGGACAAGCACATCCGGAACGATGTCAGCCGGCCCGATGTCAACGACCAAAAATCGGCCTTTGTAAACAAAAGTTTCAACATTACATAGACAGGTGGTTGAAATGCGCAGCCGGCCATCACCGGAAACCATCTCGACCCCAGAAATCCGATCGCGCCCAATGAGATCAAAGAACCCGCGCAGATCGAAGTCCGTTACATTTTCAATTTTCACAAATAATTCGGTTTCGTTTTGGTCAACAGACCAATCCGAACCGGGCCGCATGGCTATAGCGATGCGAGTAAAGCTGTCATGCTCTCCCGTCTGAACGCGGGCGGTTATTGCACCTGCTAAGGTTGGAAACGCCAACAGAATAATCAACATCAAGATACGCATTAAGCGGCGGCCTGCTTAACCGACTTCAAGGCTTCTTCTAGCTCACCAAAAGTGGGACGCATCGCGCCCGGAGTATTTTGACGACCGACTTCAATGCATATTTGTGGGGAGTGCCGGTGTAAGTTTGCGACAAGAACCTCTCGAATGAGCTGATAAAAATGCGCATCTGCCTCTACGACTGCTTTCACCTTTGTCGAAAACGGACCAACCAATCCATAGGCTAAAAATACACCCAAAAATGTGCCGACCAGCGCCCCGCCAATCAGTTTGCCCAATACCTCCGGCGGTTGGTCAATTGATCCCATCGTTTTAATCACGCCCAGAACGGCCGCAACAATGCCTAGCGCGGGCAATCCATCTGCAACCGTTTGCAACGCGTGTGTTGAATGCATTCTATGATGCATTGTTGCTTCGATCCTTTTTTCCAACACCTCTTCTACCTGATGTGGGTCGTCATAGTTCATTGATGCAGAACGCAGGGTGTCGCAAATTAACTCGACCGCTTCCTGATCCGCCAGGATTTTAGGATACTTTGTGAAAAGTGACGATTGCTCCGGTGCTTCAATATGCTCTTCGAGTGCGACAGGATTCGATCGGGCAACGCGAATAATTTCAAACATTAGGCAAAGCAGATCGCGAAAATCTGTTTGCTTCCATTTTGGACCTTTGAACACCTTACCTACATCTTTGATGGTGTGCTTTATCGCTGAAGTATCGTTCGAGATCACAAACGCGCCCAGTGCCGCGCCACCGATCATAATCATTTCGAACGGAAGGGTTTTCATGATGATCGCCATCTTGCCGCCGGCGAGTAGATAACCCCCAAAGACCATAACAAATATGATCACAATTCCGATTAAACCAATCATCTTAATTTCCTCGCTTCGCACTGGCTACAAGTGCAGTATGGGGCAAACGGATTAATGAATACTGAGCGCTACTGGATGGGAACATTTGCGTTTCGACCGGCGAGTATTACGCTGAAAGCATAGGCTTTTTCAGGCGACAAGGCCGTCATAATATTTGCTGCGGAAGCTGGCTCCATTATGCTGAAAAAGCCCGCTGCAAAGCTGGGCGACATTTGCTCAAATAAGGCTGCCGCGGCCTTGGGCTTCATATTTTGGTAGACAACCGCCAACTTTGAAACGTCGGTTTTCGCAGCACTTTCTGCCTGTGCAATTGTGGCTGACAACGCCTTTTCAGCCGCGACCAATGAGGCGAGTTTTTCCGCAAGTTGGCGGTCAGCCAATTCAAGCGCTTTCATACGATCGCCAATTTGCTCTTCTTGAGTATCAAGGCGGGCTTGCCGTTTGGCAAACGCCTCCAATAACGCAGTCGTATCCGCCGTTTCAGGATTTTTATCCACAACAGATTCGCTTGCCATTTTGTCTGAATCTTCGCTTGCCATCGCCGTCTGCACCCCGCCACCAATGCGCAATCCCGCCGACAGGGCGAGAAAAACAAAGACGACTGGCAATACGGCCCGTTTGCGTGGTTTTGCCATTTTACTGATCCGCCCGCGTGGTTTCCCTTACGTAGAAAGGGCTCCCCTGTGGCGGCTTCGTTTCAACCGCGTCTGGCAACCCGTGAAGAGATGCAATGAGTAACTCGAGTTTTTGGGCGGCGGCTTCAGCCCTGCTATTCACATCAGCGAGAGTCTCAACAGAGACCGAAGCAGCAGATTGGGCGGAATTCAGAGCCTTTTGCAAATCATTTGCCTGAACCGCCATCACAGCAACTGCGCCACCAACCCCTTGTTTTAGGTCTGTAAACTTGCGCAACCTCTTGGCGAGAACATGGCAATAAAGGCCAGCGCCCAGTGCACCGGAAACTAACAAAATGTCGGCGAAAATATTTATTTCTGAATAGGTCAATTGACTACAAACTCCATGATTAGCAGGTCCCGAACCGCCCCGTCCCCAACGACTATTTGGATCCGGCGCAACATTTGGCTTCGGAGCCGGTGCAGGGCAGAAGGATCTTCGAAATCAGCAATATCAATGGCACGCAGATACGTATTCAAGACATCTGTAATACGAGGTCTAACGCTCTCGATAGCTGTGACGTCCGCAGGGGAAACCTCCAGCTGCGCAGCAAATTTTAAGTGGGTGCGCCCAGAATTTCTTGGCAACGAAATGATTAAAGGATCAATCGGAACAAACGCATAGCTATTCGAAACGACACCTGCGTTGTTATCTTGCGCAGAACCATGATCATCCGCTGCGGTGTTGGCCTCGCCTGTTTGAGATGCTTCAGTTGCATTCGATCCATTGGATTGCGAATCGCTCGTAAGGCCGGCGAGGAAACCCATTTCAACAGCAAAATAGCCGCTCACGCCGCCACCTATTGCTAACAAAATCCCTATAATAAGAGGCATTTTTCCAAATTTGGGAGGGGCTGTTTCATCGACGTCGATCGTAGCTGACATGTTGAGATTCCAATTTATTTCGTACCATCGACATAAACCCTCAAGCCCTAACCGATTGTTAAGGCTCTTGCCGTTAGACACGGATTGTCGAGGCAGAAGCCTGCACTATCGGAGAAACTCTTTGCCAACTCTACCGTCAGTTTGGACAGCGCTCGATACGAGCCGCCGTATCATGGTCGTTGCTGCAACTCTCGCAGTGTTTTTAGCGGTCTTACTTCTGGCGCGTGGTGCCAGTTCAAGAGACATGGCCTTGTTATTTGGTGGTCTCGAACCCGAGGCCGCCGGCGAAGTCATCACAGCACTTGATCAACGCGGCGCAATATATGAGATTCGTGGCCCTGCCATTTACGTCGCGACGGCTCAACGAGATTCACTTCGCATGCTCCTTGCGGGTGAAGGGCTACCTGCTTCTGGCGTTCAAGGTTATGAACTTCTCGACAATCTATCGGGTTTCGGCACCACGTCTCAGATGTTTGACGCCGCTTATTGGCGTGCAAAAGAAGGAGAGTTGGCGCGAACAATTGCAGCGAGCCCCCATATTCGCTCAGCGCGTGTCCATATTTCGCCCGCAGCGCAACGCGGCTTTAGTCAAAAAAGCCCCGCGACCGCCGCCGTGACCATCAGCACTTCTGGTGGCACGCTTATGCAGCGTCAGGTTCAGGCCCTGCAATATCTTGTCGGAGCGGCGGTTCCTGGTCTCGATCCAACGACGGTTGCTATTGTCGATGATTCTGGTGGTTTGATTTCAGAAGGCACCGCCTCACCATTGAGTGAAGCAGGCGACGCCAGAGCAGCCACACTTCGAGAAAGGGCCGAACGTTTGCTGGCTGCTCGGGTCGGCCCGGGAAATGCGGTCGTCGAAGTTAGTCTCGATACGATTGATGAAATCGAGAGAATCAGTGAGCGTAGCTTTGATCCCAACAGCCGGGTAGCAATTAGTACGGACATTTCCGAGGTCGCCAATAAATCTCAAAACACTGGCGGTGGGAACGTTACGGTTGCATCCAACCTGCCGGACGGGGACGCAGCATCGGACAGTTCATCCAATTCAGAGACGAGCGAAACCCGCTCTCTGACAAATTACGAGGTAAACGAAACACAGAGAGAAGTGACCCGCTCCGCAGGCGGCGTGCGTCGGCTAACTGTGGCGGTCTTGGTCAACGAAACTGTGACTAATGTCGATGACGCCGGCAACATCACAACCTCAATCAGAGGCCAGGAGGAGTTAGACGCGCTCGAATCACTGATCGCATCGGCAGTTGGCGTTGATCTCTCGCGTGGCGATGAAATTACCCTGCGATCTCTGCCATTTGATGCAACAGCCCCCGTTCCGTTAATGGACATTGCAGCAACAAGCGCACCACTTAACCTAATGAGTCTTATTCAAATCGGCGTATTGGCGGCCGTGGCCCTGATATTAGGGCTTTTCGTCGTGCGCCCGATCCTAACATCGGGTCCGGTCGCCGCCCTAGCTCCGCCCGACAATGCATTCTTGGATAGTGAGAATGCCAAAATCATCGGCAATGACCAGCCCGCCAGTTTGCCGAATTCTGATAACACATCTGATGCCTTTCCCGCCCTTGCCGCTGCTGACCCGGTCACACGGTTACAAGAAATGATCGCAGAACGTGAAGTCGAGACTATTCAAATCTTGCAGGATTGGATGGACGAGCCGATAGATAACGGAACACAATTATGACCGCACATTCGTATTTAGAATCGTTTGATGACCCTAGTCGTGCTGGCCCCTCGGAACATCCAGAATTTACCAAAGGGTTTGCCGCCGGTTCCGCCGAAACCGAACATGCAGCAGCACAAGCTAAACTCCGTCAAATAGAAGCGATCACATCCGCGCTGCAAGACGCCCACTTTACCTTTGCCGAAGCCCGCTCAGCATTACTGCTGGATTTAAAACCCTTATTTGAAGCAATATCGCAACAACTTTTTCCAGCTCAAATTCAATCCGCTATGGCAGGGCAAATCGTTAATGCGCTGCATCAAATGGCAACTAGCGGCGTTCGTGACGGGCTTCGGATAAAGGTGCACTCAGACCATGTTGAAACTTTAACAGATATCCTATCCCAGACCGCTTTTACCGCGACGATCGAGCAAACCGATCAGCGGCCCCTCATCGCGTGGGTTTTCGATGATCAATCAAGCACAATGATCGACATGACAACACTTTGCCAATCGATTGAAGCCACTCTTGCAGCGATTTCCCCGACAACAGAACCGAAGGAAAAATCACAATGACCGAGACCACTCTGGTTAGCGAAGAACACCCGCTACAGCGCATTCCGATTGAAGTTATGGTATCTGTTGGGAAAGCACGCCCAAAGGTAAAAGAGCTTTTGGCCATGCAAGAAAACGCTGTTCTAGCACTTGACCGCAAGATCGACGACCCGGTTGAGCTATATGTCGGCGACAAGCTTATCGCGCGAGGCCAACTGCAGGAATTTGCCGATGGAGAGCCCGGGCAATTGGCAATTCGCCTTACCGAAGTCTCTGTTGCCAAAGGCGACTTGTCCTAGATGCATAAGTTCCTGCTACTGGCGTTGTTTTCCGCGTTAACCGTCGCTGTACCGGCTTCCGCACAAACGATGTCTCTTGACCTTGGTCAAGAAGGTTCATTGACGCTCCAATCCTTGCAAATTCTAGCATTAATTACAGTGCTCAGCCTTGTCCCGGGCATTGCGATTATGGTCACTTGCTTTCCATTCATCGTCACCGTCTTGGCGATCTTGCGGCAAGGTATCGGACTACAACAATCTCCACCAAATATGTTGATGGTCTCACTTGCTCTTTTTTTGACTTACTTCGTCATGGAGCCTGTTTTCATCGATGCATACGAAGCAGGCGTTCGACCCGTAATCGAAGGAACGATGTCAGCTGAGGGAGGGTTTAGCGCGGCCATGGTTCCGCTACGTGGCTTTATGTCCGCTCGATTGGATCCTGATACTTTCGCGGAATTGGCCTCACTGCGTTCGCTTGAAATTTCAACGGGCAATGCGGCGGATGCCCCACTATCCGTATTAATTCCGTCGTTTATGCTGAGTGAAATCGCGCGTGCATTCCAAGTTGGCTTTGTATTATTCCTACCGTTCTTGATAATTGATTTGGTTGTCGCTGCCGTGCTGATGTCGATGGGCATGATGATGGTGCCACCAGCAATTGTTTCGCTGCCGTTCAAGCTGGCATTTTTTGTGGTCGCAGACGGGTGGGCATTGATCGCCTCAAGTCTCGTGAGGAGCTATTCCTGAAAAGGGCGTTGAGCCTTCATTGTCGGTTAGGCGCGATAACATTTTCTATGTAAAACCTTTCATAAAAAATACCACGACATCAAATCTTTGCTTGTGAAGAGCGCTCGCTTGCACGTTTGTTGAAATGTCAAAGCCGAAAATGCTGTGAGGACTGAGAAAACTACCTGACAATAAATTCAGCGTGTAGTGCGCCGCTTGCTTTGATGGTCTTCAGGATATCAATCATATCTCTTGGCGATACTCCCAGTGCGTTCAAACCTGCAACCACTTCGGACAGCGACGTACCGCCATTCACTTCTGCTAGCTGAGTGCCCGGCTCCTCAATGAGGCCGACCTGAGAGTTTGGCACCACGACAGTCTCCCCTTCAGAGAAGGGGTTTGGCTGCACAACAATGGGGGCCTCTTGGATGCGTAGGGTCAAGTTGCCCTGACTGACGGCTACGCGGCTAATCCGAACATCCTCTCCCATCACGATTGTGCCGGACCTTTGATCCACGACAACTCTTGCCCGGCGTTCCGGCTCTACAAGTAGGTTTTCGATATAGCCCAAAACATGCGCAGGTGACCGCAGGCCTGTCGAAGCGACTTCAAGTTGAACTGTCCCCGAATCCAACATTACAGCAACAACATTTCCGAATGATCGATTTATCGCGGCCTCGATACGACTTGCAGTCGTAAAATCAGGAACACGAAGTGCCAATCTCATTGTTGTCAGGCCGGCAAAGTCGAATTTGACCTCCCGTTCAACAGTTGCCCCCGAAGGTATAACCCCGGCCGTTGGAACGCCTTGAACTACGTTGGCGCCATCCCCTTGAGCTGCGGCACCCCCCGAAATAATCGCACCTTGTGCGACTGCATAGATTTCGGCGTCTGCGGCAGACAGGGGCGTCATAATTAGCGTACCACCCAATAGGCTTTTTGCATCGCCAATCGCCGAAACAGTCACATCAAGCGGGCTGCCAGCGCGTGCAAATGCAGGTAATTTTGCAGTGACGATCACCGCGGCGACATTCTTTGGTCTAAATTGTTCACCAGTGACGTTGACGCCTAATCTCTCCAGGATATTAACTAGGATTTCTTCGGTAAACGGCGCATTGCGCAACCCATCGCCCGTTCCATTAAGGCCAACCACTAGCCCGTAACCGACAAGATCATTTCCACGTACGCCATCAAATTCGACCAAATCCTTCAACCTGATCGGTGCCGCTCCTGATTGCGTGGCAAAAACGAGCAAGAGAAGCGTTAATATCTGTATCAGTTTACTCATAGATAATTGGCCAAACTGAGCCGCGCCAGGCGTGCTGTCACGGCAAAATGCATCTCAAGCTGAAGCTGAACGGCCTGTAGCTGGGTCGCTGTCTCATAAGGATCAGCACTTACTATTGCGTTTTGAGCTATATTTAATCCAATGGTGTTTGCTTGGTTTTGCGCAACTCCAGCTTCGACTTGAATTTCGGCAACTCCGACTTGAGCCTGAAGCAGTGCGATATCAGCACCGGCAGCAATGGCAGACACGCCGCCATGTCGAAGCAATTGCGCAGTTTCCGTTGAACGCATTTCAGAACCCCTGCTCATCGCAGCACTTACAATTGCACCTGATTTCAAAATGTTTCGAAACTCTTGACCAGCAGCGTTTAATTCAAGTCCGACGGTCTTATTAGACGCCACTCGCGCGTTTAATGCCGCACCCGCATCGCCAAGATAGATATTGGCCTGAAAACCGGTTGGATCATCGAACCAAGCATCAATTGTTGTAATAATTTCATCCGAAGTGGTGTGACCAGCAGTAAGGATATCAATTTGGTTTTGAAATTCTGAGAAATTAACAATTGCTGCCCCGGAAACTTCGGTACCGGCAAATAATGCATCACCCGAATAATTGGCATTCACCCGGGAAATAATGTCTTTGAAATCAATGAGCGCTGTCTGGCCTGCAAATTTGATGTTTGATGACGTCGAGGCTGGAGTAATGGTCAGCAGACCCTCCGCGATATTTTGCCTATGAATGTCAGCCTGTTCAATTTGTTCCTGCATTGCACTTAGCTTGTTCGCCGCGAAATTCGCGCCTTGGGCGTATATATCTGATTGCTTCAGCGAATGAACAACACCTGCCCATTCACGCGTGTCTCCCTTGAGCGAACTGGGCACATCTTGAACTAATCCACTCGACATCGTCGCAGTCATCCGCTGCAAGTTCGTCTTAATTTGGGCTGTTTGGGATCGCAGAAAAAGCTGTTGCGATAGGTCGCCGGTTTGAGAAATGCTCATCCTAGATTTCCAATATCTTTTGCATCATTGCATTTACGGCTTGCAATACTTTTGCATTCGCAGCGTAGGAGCGTTCAATTTGCATTAAAATCTGCAGCTCTTGATCTGAATCGACCCCATGTGCTTGTTCGGCTGATCGCAAACCTTCCAACCTCGCAGTCGAAAAACCGAGGTCTTGCTCGGTGGCAAAGCGTTCCGAACTCAGAGAGGCAGACAAGTCAGCGGCACGCGCAATCAACGTCATTGGAGTATTGTTGATACTATCAGCTTGGGGCCTAGCAAGCGCCTCGTGGAAACGGAACAATTGTTCAGCATTTCCAATTGGGCCCATGGAAACAGAGCCGATTCCGTCTCTCCACCTGCTCAGCTCACCACCTTCAACAGGATCAGCAAGCGCGTTCAGCTCAATTCTTTCTGCGAATCCCAAAATGTTAGTCGCTTCAACTATTGCTCCGCCATCTGTTAAAATTCCGGGATCCGCCGCTCCGCCGCTGGGGTCCACCAGCGGATCGCTCAATCGCGTAGCAAGGTCAAATGCAATACGATCAAGCCCGTCTTGCGCCTTTGTTAGGCTATGATCACGTAAATTAAACGACGCCTCCAAAGTGCCGCCGGTTAGACGGCCAAACCCTGTTTCGTCTCCAATGTTTTGTTCAGAGCGGACAATTCCAGACAGGCCATCTGTTGCATATGTCATTTCCGCGACGATCGTTGGCGTGGCTTCAAATGACAATGGGCTGAAAGATCCATCCAGCAACACAAGGCCACTGGAGGAAATAAGCGCAACGGTGCCATTTCCACGCGGAATTTCTTTCAAAGAAACGATTTTGCTGAGTTGATCAATCACGGCTTGTCGCGCGTCGATCAGCGACGCATCGGGTGCACCAACCGCCCGTGCACGACCAATATCTCCGTTTAATTTCTCGATTTGACTTAGCCCAGAATTTAATGCTGTGATATCTTGTGCGATTGCAGCGTCAGCCTCTTGGCGCAATCCTTGTATGCTGCGGGTGCCTTGATGGAACGCGCTTAAGACATCGGACACGGCACTATCAATTGCAGCAAGGCTTGCTGGTTGCGACGGTGCATTTCCGGCCGCGACAAGCGCATTTTCAAAAGCAGTAAGTTTTGACGCTAAACCAGCTTGCGTGCTTGGTGTTCCTATGACTGCTTCCAGCCGCTCTAGCGTGTCCAGACTACGTTCGAAAAAGCCTGTTTCTGCTCCTGCCGAACGACGGTCGGCAGTTAAGATCGGTGTCTCATGCCTGATGACATCATCTACTTTAACGCCAGAGGGACCGGAAGATTGTGACACCTCTCGACGCCCATACTCTTCGGTCAGGCTATTTGCTATATTGTGCGAGGTCACCTCAGCCCGCAGAGCGTTGAGATTTAACCCTGAGACGGCACTATGAATGGCGCTTGAAATACTCATCTACCCAGACCACTCTTTATCGCTTAATATTCGTTGTTTCTTGCAGCATTTCATCAACTGTCTGAATGACCTTCGCATTAGAAGAATATGCCCTTTGGGTTTGAATGAGCTGGGTCAGTTCCCCGGCAACGTCTGTGGTTGATTCTTCGCGGGCGAAGCCAATTATTTCACCGGTCGGACCGTCCCCTGCATTCCAAAGGAAAAATGATCCGCTTCCGGGCGTGACCCGGTATACTTGCTGGTCATGCGCCTCTAAGGCATTGACGTTTGAAACATCTACCAACGGAATTTGATAAAGCACCCGGTTTAGCCCAGTATCGAAGGTTGCCCGGACAAACCCGTTGGGGTCGACCTCAACTCCGATCAAATTACCGACAGGTGTGCCATTTTTTGCGATGTTAACGGGGGCAAAAACGTCAGAGAGCTGCGTCAAGCCCGAGGGCGCGCCTGGCTGCCCAACAAGGATTTCAATCGGGCCTCCTGCAACATTTATTGAAATTGAGCCCGCAACCGGATCATATGCCCCACCTGATACGGCAGTCATCGACAGGAGTGTCCCTCCGGCAGCCCGGGAATCATCAAATACGGCTGTATATTCACCAACGACCGCGCCACCAGTTGCACTATCCGAGAATGTAATGGTCCACTCATTCGAAGCCCCTGTAGCAGGCACAGTTGGCGTAAACGTTATATTGAGGCTCTCAGATGTCCCCAGATTATCAAAATATTCGAGTGAAAGGCTTTCACCGGTGCCCGCAGCGCCAGCAACTGATTCAGTCGCAGGCAGATTTACGGCTACAGTCATTTGGGTCGTCGGTTCGCCGGCAGATTGTGTCACCGATACCTGCACAGGTTCAAGGCCATCAACCGAATCGCGCGGCAAGGCCGGAATTGTTCCGTCCGAATTTGCCGGCCATCCCATCAGTACAAGGCCGCTAGAGCTTGTTAAGTAACCCTGATCATCGGGTCGAAACGACCCAGTCGTTCCTAGGAAAAGGGGGTTTTCCCCGTTTTGAACCTGAACAGAAGCCGCCGTCGTAACGGGCAGCATACCACGACCACGCACGGCCAGATCGGTTGGGTTATTTGTTGAAACGAGCGATCCGCGTTGATCGACAAGCCGTGTCGCAGTGGTGCGGACACCGCCAGCGGAATATGATCCACGTCCACCGTCGATGACCATTGCGTGGAAATCAGTTACTGCGCGCTTATACCCGAATGTTGATGCATTCGCGATATTGTCTGAAATTGTCGCAAGCTTGCTGGCGTTTGATGCCAAACCAGCAACGCTGGCGTTAAGTGAGGAGGATATCGTCATAGCTGGCCTTTCGCGGCAATTATCAAAACTTGCCACAACGCCTAATGCGTCAGCCTTAACGCAAGGCTAACGCAAATCATAAAATCTTAGATATCCGACCGCAGCACGACTATCTCAATTCTCGTATTCCGCTCAGCGGTAGAATCCCCAACGACCGGTTCCCGATCAGCCGCGCCTGTAATGCGAGCAATGCGATCAGGATCCAGGCCCGCACTCTCAAGGAGCAGACGCGTTTGAGATGCCCGTTCAATGGATAGTTGCCAAATCGGTTGTTGGATTCTGGCACGTGCGGCCCGGGATAAGTGCCCCTTTAGGGCAACTGGATTTTCGACAGCAACCAACAGACGAGCAATCATTTGCGTGATCGCACGCATGATGTCAGTCGGCGCGGATGTTTGATCTTTAAACAGATGAACATCGGGCAAGTCAAAAATCTCGATCACAAGCCCCTCATCAGTTACGCGCGTCACGATATGGCGCAGTGCTTCTGTCGCCAGCGCACTTTCTCCCCCCTGGCCCAACAGTACGTCTTCGATATTTTGTAGCGCTGCCACTTCGGCAGATAAGCTATCACTCTGGTCCGCACTGGCATCACCATTCATTGCGCCAGATTCAGTGGAAAGAGGGCTGCCGCCATTTCCAGAACGGATCATTCTCGATTCAGAAAAGATATCATCTCCTCCAAAGACACCATCTCCGCCGCCGGATATCCGGTTAATCGGCACCGTGGGCGCAAAATAATCGGCAATCCCTTTGCGCTGCTGTTCTGTTGTCGCATTGAGCAACCACATCAACATAAAGAACGCCATCATCGCCGTTACAAAATCCGCATATGCGACTTTCCATGCGCCGCCGTGATGGCCACCACCTGCGATCACCTTTTTCCGTTTAATAATAATAGGAGCATTATCACCCATTTTTCACCACCTTTCGTTCACCCTCGTCCAGTTAGGTCCGAGGGTATGAAGGGTCGCTTAAATTCGGGATTTGCACAAAATTTGAGGCTTCTCCATTGATACAAATGAAGTTTACCAAACGAGACTGACCCGTTGCTTTGAGCCTGCGAAGTGAAACTCTTGGCTATTGTTTCACACTATTGTCAATCAAACCCAAAACTCTGTTACGTTCATTCCTTGTGGCATGTTCCGCTCTGGCAAGAGCGATAAACGCGGGTCCAAAATCTCCGTGGTGCTCGCACTGGGCGATATCATAGCGTACTGATATCAAATCAATGTTTATTTCATGGAGCTGATCGAGCAGTGGACGTAGTTCCTGTGACATCGGGATGTGCGTGTCGGCAATCGACCTCAACCTTTCTTCTTCAACCTTAAACAATGCTGGTTCAGTCGGTTCGATAGCGCTTAGCGACGTTACCCGAAGGACGGAGAGTTTGTTGAATAGTTCACTTGGAGAAATCGGCGCAAATACTTCTTTCATTTACAAAACCTCAAATAATCCCCTTTGCAACACGGTCTGGATAGAAGCGTCAAGGGCTACGGTGAAGGTCCGCAAGGAAACGCGATTACCGTTGCCAATGAATCTTTGCATTTTGGTAAATACGGCAAATCACCAAATAAATATGGGATGCAAAATTAGACTAGGCATGTCCGGTTCGTACATTAGGCATTTTGCACGCCAGACTCATCTATTTTGACAAAATCAAACTTTGCCAAAAACAAAACTCCGGACATTACTGTCCCTAGGGGTAGTCCAACCTTTCTGGCTAACTCTTCGCAGGTTTCAGCGTCACTTTGCAGTGAAAATGCTGCAATTCGCATCAATTTCGCATCATCAATAATTTTGCGGTTATACAGTTTTCGCCCATTCATCTGATCTAAGGCTACAAGCCCTTGAGCATCGAGGGGGCGAATTCCTGTCACACGCATTTTCGCACTTGCGCTATGAGATGGATAATCTTTGAAAAGCGAATATGGGTCGATCTCCAAGGGGCTTGGTGCGTCCCGACGCAAGCGCGAGGTCATGGGTGTAGCCCCTCGCCGATGCTCGGCCAACGATGCTGTCAGTTCCAAATACTGAGGGATAATCGCCTTCCAATCGAAGGTAACGCTTGCGCGCCGCGTCCCTGCATTGCCCATGGTTTTGCGTTTATCCGGATCATTGATCAGGCTCACAAAAGCAGCGGTATATGCCGTAATATCAATGACCGTCTGTTGCTGAACAATTGAAAGATAATGCAGATATCCATCGGTCCCGTCCGCAAAACGTGATGCAATCGATCCACCATTGCCCGCGCGCGGTGTCATTGTCGGGATCAGATAGCCCGTCTCGCCGTGGACCACCGTATCGCGAAACCCGCTCCAATCAGGCATCACTACTGGCAAACCTGCGGCCATCGCCTCAACCGGAACAAGGCCGAATGTCTCTTGGATGTTATCAACGGCAAGCGTGAAAATATCCGCGCCCGACCACACGTCCCTTCTGATTTCGGCGTCCAGCCCGTCGACGAATGTGACCGTGACAGATGGGCAAAGTTCCTTTGCGCCGCGTGCATGCAGCTCGTCTTCTTGAGGGCGATTTGACCAACCGACCATCCACAAATGAACCGGCTTTCCGGTCTCTTTGGCTGCCTTTTCAAGCGCGATATACATAGGCACCGGATTTGCCTTTTCCACCGATGTCAGCCGCCCCATCGTCATCACGACGACTGCATCGTCTGGTGCGTTGAAGCGTTTGCGCATTTTGGCACGACCAGCGTCAGTGCGCGAAAAATCGGCGGCGTGAATGCCGAGGGGGATTAGAGGAAGTTGAGGCATGGGAACGCGGGTCGCGCCAAAGCGGCGGCGAAAATATTCGCCTTCTAGCTCAAACTGTTGCCGGACAACTGATTGCACCGCCCGCGATGTGCAAATGATCGCATCCCATTCCTCAACCGGTTCTGACATCTGCGCATGAAGCCCCTCCATGATCCGGCGGGTCGAAACTGTGTGCGTGATACCAATCAGTGAACAGGCTGTTGGATCAAACCGAAGCCTGCGCCACGCGGCATCAAGATACCCCGGACCGGGAAAGAAGATTGCACCGGCCTTGGTGAAATCATCACGGCCCCTCAGAATATGGTTTTCGATCCTGCGGGTTTCGCCCATATCGCGGACTGTTTGTTCAAACGTTTTCGCCGCCTGAGCCGTGCTCGTCGCGCATCGCACCGTTTCACCAGGCATATGGTTGAGAAACCCTTTCAGAAATGATTGCCCTGATGATCTGCGACCGACGAGTTCCTTGCCCTCGCTTTCAATCGCATCGGGATGGAAAAATATCGCGGGTTGATTGATCGTGGTCATTTATTGGCCTCCGAGGACGGTAGGATCATCTTTGCCCGCACCTGTTTGACCATGCAAGGGCTGGCACCTTTCCTCATCATGTTTGCCTCGCTATAGAAGGCCCCGAAAACAAGAGTGGCGGCCCAAATGACACGTGCAATGATACCCGCTTGGGTTGGTGACAAACTAACACCCGTGGAGAAACTCGAAGTCCACCAACGCGGGCTGCGCCACCTTGCCGTGAGCGTCTTTGTATTGCGTGGCGATGACATACTGCTGCAACAACGTGCACTGTCAAAATATCATACCCCGGGGTTATGGGCGAACACATGTTGCACGCACCCTCATTGGGATGAAAACCCGTCGATTTGCGCTGACCGGAGGCTGACAGAAGAATTGGGCATTTCGGATTTGGACCTAATCCATCGCGGCCAGCTAGAATATCGCGCCGATGTCGGCGGTGGCCTGATCGAACATGAGGTTGTAGATGTCTATGTCGCACATGCGGACGCAACGCTCGTAATTGCACCAAATCCAGATGAAGTTATGGCGACCAGATGGGTGTCCACAGCGCAACTGCGGATCGATATCGCGGCGCAGCCTGACAATTTCTCACCTTGGCTACGCATTTACATGCACGACCATGCCGAGGCCATTTTTGGGGCCTAGCCCAGCGTTATAATCTTGCCGTGGGCCGCGTCTGCATCGGCCTGATCATGTGTCACCATCAAAACAGGCAATTGCCGGCTTTTCGCCCGTTCAAATACAAGGTTTCGGATCTGCGCGCGCAATGTAGCGTCGAGGCGTGAAAAAGGCTCGTCCAGCAGCAATGCACACGGCTCTGGCAGCAACATCCGCATCAACGCAACCCGCGCCTTTTGCCCCCCCGAAAGCGTTGCTGGGTCACGATTTGCGTAGCCGGCCAAGTCGACCTCTTCCAATGCGCGTTCGACCAGTTTTTGCCGATCGACCGCCGTGCCCCCAGCACGTAATCCAAAGTGAAGGTTTGCACCCACGGACAAATGCGGAAATAGCAGATCCTCTTGGAACAAGATGCCCACACGCCGTTGGTGCGCCGGCGCCAAGGTAATATCCATGCCGTCCAAGATTACTGATCCACTCGCAGAGAAATCCGGCGCAAGTGAGCCAGTCACAAATGCCAACAGCGTAGATTTGCCAACGCCAGAGGGGCCCATAATGGTCAGCACCTCGCCCGGTGCGATCGTGTGATTGATGGAAAGCAGCGGTTTTCCACCTTTGGAAATGGCCACATTGCATAGCGTTAGACCCTTATTCATGGCGTAATCCTTTTCTGTTCCGCCAAACGAAAGCAGGCACCAACAGGGCAAATGTGAACGGAAGCAGGGCCGCCCCCGTTTGCATCAATCCGTATACCCCGATCGCGCGCCTGTCGCCACCAGAGGCCAGCGCCACTGCCTCGGTTGTGAGCGTGCTGACGCGGCCTCCGCCGATCAAGAGTGTCGGAAGATACTGCCCGACAGACACCGCGATACCAACAGCCACGGCAGTCAGCACCGGACGCAACAGCATCGGCAATCGCACATGCCAAAGCACCCGATCCGGCGTCGCACCAAGAGCATTTGCGATAACCCCGATGCGGCCGTCCCACGCACGAAATGGATCAGCAAGGGACAAAAACACATAGGGCAACACGAAAACAAGGTGGGCCACAATCACAGGGATACGACCAACATCTGCGCCAATCTGCAATAATAGTGTCTGTAATCCGGGCAAAAATGCTGTTTGTGGCACCAATAGAGGCAGATACAATAGCCACATTCCCTTTCGGGTTAGTTGCAACCCATGACGATACTCTGCCTCAAGGCAACCGACAGTCAGGGTAATGGCAGCAAGTGTCGAAATCGTGGCTATCAGAGCCGTTTCAACAAATGCATCCCAAGTTGCCGGCCCGTGTCGCAACCAGTTCTTTAAAGAAACCTTATCAGGCATCGCATCAGGAAAGCCCCAAAAACCAGCGAGTGACCAAACAGCCAAGACCGCAATGCCCGCGATGACTGCAAACGCGCAGATACCTGCCGCGCTTAACCCTGCAATCGCTAGCGGCTTGTCAATTCGTCCTCTTGATCCGGCGACAATCCATCTATTGCCAAGCGCTGCGACAATGATTTCTCCTATGCGCCATGCCACCAATGCGCCGATGACCAAGGCGAGTTGTAGCACTGCCGCCGCCGCGCCCTGCAGGCGGAGCGCCAAGTCAGGGTCAGACATCAATTTGACGATCTGCACCGAAAGAGTTGGGGGCGTATTGGGGCCCAAGATCACCGCTACGTCCACAACCGACATCGCATAGGCCAGCACCACATAAACGGGTAACTTGATCTGGGCATACACACGGGGGAATACAACCTTGAGCCACCCCGTGACCTTGCCGTAGCCCAATGCCTGCGCCACGATCAAACTGCGCCTTGAATCGGCTTGGCCAAGCGCGGCAAGAGCGATCAGCATCAGGAAAGGCACTTCCTTTACAATCAAACCAGCCGCCATCGTGAGGCCATAACTGTCCTGCACAATGAGCAAGTCAAGCGGGCGATCCCACCCTGTTAGCCACGGTGAAAACATGCGGGCGATCCAGCCCGAAGGCGCAATCAAGAACGCGAGGCCAAACGCAGCCGCGGCATGGGGCACCGAAAGAAGCGGCGAAAGCAGTCTCTCAACAAGGGAAAATGCCCTTGTTCCAGACCAACCAGCCATCAAGAGCACCACGATCAGCAATGACGTCAGCGTCGAGATGAAGCCGGTTGAAAGCGACAGAAATGCCGCTTTGGGCAGGCCCGCCCAATCAAATAAATCCGCGAACGCCGCTACATTTGGCCCGGTAAAGCCCGCTGCAGGAAAATGGCCAAAAGCAGGAAGAACAGTGCCATACAAACCGGCCGCCACCGGACCCAACATCGCAAGCAACGTCAGCGCGGGCAGCAACGGCAAAAGGCGCCGCGAATGACCTCGCGACGCCTTATTTAGTGTCTTTTTTGCGCTATTGCGTGACACCGTAACGATCGGCCCAATCGGCCGCTATGCGGGTCATCCAGCTCGGATGAGGTTCAGCCTGAACTGTGCCCAATTCGGCAGGCGATAACGTGGCGATCCCCAGCTCGAGCGCATCAAACAACGCACGGTCATCTGCGCTCAAGGCGGCCATGTCCAGCACAGTGCCATAGCCAAGGATATTCGGGTCTTGGGCGCGGGCCTGTGCCTCTGGTGACATCAAGAAATTCGCGACAATCATCGCCCCCTCTTTAGACCCCGAATTATACGGGATCGCCACAAAGGACGCGTTCCCAATTGTGCCGCCATCCAAAACAAACGTGCGCACAGTATCCGGCAATTGATCATTCGCAATCGCCGCCGTTGCCTCGCCCGGGCTAAATGAGATCGCGAGGTCAACTTCACCATCGGCAATCAGTTGCAGCTGTGCAGGGCCGGTTGCGGGATAAGCGCGCCCCGCACGCCACAACGTCGGCGTCAAAGCGTTTAGAAATTCCCAAAGCGGGGCGGTGACATCTGCATAGGTATCATCGGTTGCCGGTGCGGCCAAAACAGCCGGATCATCCAACAGATCAACCAATGCTTGTTTGAGGAACGTCGTGCCAAGGAAATCAGGTGGTTGTGGATATGTAAAACGACCCGGATTGGCCGCTGACCACTCGAGGATCGCATTCATATCACCCAACGGTGCCGCCAGATCAGCGGTGTCATGGATAAATACGACTTGGGCCATGGCCCATGGGCTTTCATAGCCGTCCGTAGGCACGGTAAAATCCGTTTGCACAGTCTTGCCAGCCGCATCCACAACCGCCCAGTTCGGTAGCTGCTCTGCATAAGGGCCAAACAAAAGATCGGCTTCCTTCATGGCGTTGAAATTCGCGCCATTGATCCAGATCATATCAATCGCACCATCGTCATTTTCGCCGGCCTGTTTTTCGGACAAAACCCGCGTTACCGCATCAGCGGTATCCGTCAGTTTGACATGCTCGAGTGTGACGCCATAATCCTCGGCCACGCGCTCACCAACCCATGCAAGGAAATCATTGGTTGTCGTCGACCCACCCCATGCATTCCAATAAACAGTTTGACCGTTTGCGCCCGCGATCACCGTATCCCAATCAGCAGGATTTGGGTCGGCGAGTGCCGCGACAGGCGCGATGAGTGCCGCAAGAATCGCAAGATGTTTCATGTTCGTCGTCCTTTAGTCCGTGTATACTTGTTTTGCGCCATAGATACGTAGCGCCGCTGTCGCAAAGCACAACGCGCCAAATATCCATGACAATGTCGAAAAGGCATCGGGGAAAAGACAAAGCAGAACGAAAAACGCAATCGTCTCTGTGCCCTCTAAAATGCCGTTAGAATAATAGAGCGACTTTTGCCCCTGCGCCGCAGTCTTATGCCCGTGTTTTTCAGCCAATATCGCATATCCGAGGAAACTGGTCCCATTGAAATAGAATGATGCGAGCAGGAATGCCCCGGCGGCGCCATTTGTTTCTGGGTTGGCAATGACGAAGGCGGTTGGGATTGCGCCATAAAACAGGAAATCTGCTGCAATATCGAGATAACCACCAAAATCCGTCGATGTCGTGGCCCTTGCTATTGCGCCGTCGAGGCCATCTGCAATCCGGCTAAGCAGCAGTGGGACCAGCGCATTGAACGGCAAGCCGACGGCGATCAGTATTGCCGAAATAAGACCCAAACAAAGGCCAATCAGCGTCATGCCGTCCGCGCCGATCCCACGCAACGCAAGCGCGCGGCCTGCTGCATTCAGCGGTCGATCAATAAGTTTTCGGGCAAAACGATCAAGCATTAGTGGTTCCTCGGGTCACGCGCGTTGTGACTGACAAGTGCCTGACACGCAATCGCCCTGACAAAATCGTTATCAATCAGCAATACGCGGCCGCCCCTGAGCAGTGACTTTTACAACCCCCTCGATGAACATGGGTTGGTTTTCGACATCAGCCTGTTTGATATCGCGCTCCACTGTCAGGCGAATTTCCTCGACGCCCGCCTCTCTTGCCTGCTGGCGGACTTGATCCGATAGCGACTGTTCAAGAGCCGACATCGCCTGTTCCGCCTCCGCGAATTGCCGGAGACCATCAGGCAAATGAACCGAAAACATGCCGGGGCCGGGGCTGGTGACTGTGCCTGCACTATGCATCGCGACCTGACCGACGACCGCCCCGATTGCGTTGGCTACGCCTGCGTGGTTTGGCAAGATCATGCGGGTGTTCATCCGTTCGCCAACGGCGCCGTAATAGGACGGTGCCGACGCACCCAGCCCGATCACAGGCACGCCAAGCCGGACATCCATTTCAACGATACCGCGATGCTGCGATAGACCAGCCATCGTCAGCGGATGTTTGGCGAGGGTTTCGGCGGGTTGTTCCCAACCATCCTCTGCGAATGCGGCCTGTAATAGGCAATCAACCGTTTGATGGGTAAGCTGATCAATGATCATCTGCGCCATCTGACCCGCATCTTTGGCTATGCGATCACCACTGCCGACGCGGCGGCGCGCAAATAGTTTCAACGCCTTTTCAGCAGCAAGCCGATCCCACACATCAACACGCCCAAGCACATGCGACGCATCCGAGGGCGTAACCCCTGCAATCATCACCATCCCACGCCCAACAAGCCGTTGAAGCGCCGGATTTTCCATCCGCGTCGTCACAGCATGCCCGACGCGCAATGGTCCGTCCGATAACCGTTCGGCAACAACAGCATCACGACCGTCCAATCCTTGCGGAAACGTATCCCACATTGGAATAGCGAAGCACGCGCCATCAGGTGGCGGCAGTTCGCTCGCTAATGCGCGATCCAAGACATCATGCACCAGTTCAGGGTGATCCTTAGCAATGAGAGAAATCGGCATAAGCCGCCTCGGCCCGAGCATGAGGCCACCGCCAAGCCCATCGACAACATGCACCTCGCTGTCACCACCAAGCCCAGTGGTGCGCATTGCAACGGCTTCGACCATGGTGCGATAAGGGCCAACCCGCGCCCCTTGTGGGTCAATTTTGGGCCGCCCACCCTGCAATAGACACACATCTGTCGTGGTGCCACCAATGTCAGACACCAAGGCATTTTCTTCTCCGGTCAGCCAACTGGCCCCTGCAATGGATGCAGCAGGCCCGCTGAGGATCGTCTCGATCGGTTTCTCACGGGCGACACTCGCGGACACAAGCGCACCATCACCCCGCACAACCATTAACCGTGCATCGACACCGATTTCGGCCATATGCCCTTCACAGGCACTGATCAGCCCGTCAATCATCCCGATCAATCGCGCATTCAAAACGGCGGTCAACGCTCGCTTTGGACCACCAAGCGCGGATGACAATTCATGCGAACAGGTAACCGGTTTGCCGGTCAATTCGCGGATCAAATCTCGTGCTGCAACTTCGTGCGCGGGATTACGGGTTGCAAAGCTACCCGCCACGGCAAAGCCCGTGATGCCCGCATCCAAGATCTCCAGCTCGTTGCGCAATGTATTAAGATCAAAGGGCGCGACTTCGGCACCGCCATGATTATGCCCGCCTGCCATTTTGATAACGGGGTCGCCACGTAGCGCATCCGTCAGCCCGGCACGCCCAAGTTCCGCATCGGCAAAGCCAATAAACACCAATGCAATGCGCCCGCCTTGGCCCTCGACCAATGCATTTGTCGCCAATGTTGTTGAAAGTGACACCATCGCCACCTGTGCCGGATTAACAGCCGCCTGCGCAATTGCGGCATCAATTGCCCTCCCAACGCCCAGCGCCAGATCTGGCCGCGTTGTGAGTGACTTTGCGCTCGCAAGAACCGCGTCCGCCGCTTCGTCAATGATCACGGCGTCGGTATACGTACCACCTGTGTCTACACCCAATAAATACGCCATGACCGATCCCGTTTCCGTTCCTTGGCCGCAGGGAATCATTCTTGCCGCGCAAACGCCATCCTAAATGCGACATTGATGAGCTGTTTAGATACCGATCGCTTGCCAAGCATCGCCATGCCAAACACCGCGATAAAGCAGCGCATCGTTGAACTGTCGAATATGGTGATGGTATGTGCAAACCTGCGGACCAACGGGGAGAAAGCGCCGGACCGCAGGTTATCAACAATTTGACCACTCGGTCAAAAACAGGCTAACATTTTATCATCGCCTGTCAATGAAGTTTGGTTTTTATGTCTACTGTCAAGCAACCGTCCCGTATCCAACAACGTAATCGTGCCGCGATCCTTGCATCCGGGCTTGATGCATTTTCCCAATCCGGTTTTCGCGGCGCCACGCTGGAACAAATCGCAGCCGCGGCCGGTATGTCTAAGCCCAATCTCATTTATTATTTTCCGTCCAAAGAGGCGATCCATATTACACTTTTGACTGAATTGCTGGACACGTGGCTTGCCCCGCTGCGTGCAATGGGCCCGAGCGATGACCCCATCAGCGAAATATTGAAATACGCGCAAAGCAAATTGACACTGAGCCGCGATTACCCGCGTGAAAGCCGCCTATTTGCGAACGAGATTTTGCAGGGCGCACCGCATTTGGCCAATACGATGGATGCGCTCAAGACACTTGTGGATGAAAAGGCCCTGCTCATTCAGGGTTGGGTGGACGCGGGCAAAATCGTGGCAATTGATCCGCATCACCTTATTTTTTCAATCTGGTCGCTGACACAGCATTACGCCGATTTCGATGTTCAGGTGCGCGCTGTTCTGGCAAACGACGATCCCTATCCAGGTGCTGTTGAACATATTGATCGGGTGTTCCGCAGGCTACTTGCGACGGACTGAATTCAAAAATGAAAAGGTTCAATCGTGGTTCTGCGGCCCAAGGTCAGCGCATCGGCCACGTGGACCATCGGGGCTAGGTCCACATCACTTTGCCCATGCGCGACCAATTCAGCCATGCGCTTGTATAGCGCCGGATATTCATCCAATTCCGCCAAGGCAGCCTCTTCACCATTGATCACGCAACGATTGCCGCCCTCCAATAGATCGACCCTGTCTTGACCTGCGATCAGTGTCATTTCCCATTGCTGCTGGCCACTTCGTAACCAATCCAGCTCCATCCTGATGTTATCCGAGAAATCCAAATCCGCTTGGATCGGGGTATCGCGGTTTTCGGGAAAACCCAGTTCTGCGCGCTTTATGTGTACGGGCCGTGGCAGCACGTCAGTTAGAATTGATAGCGCATTGATGCCGGGGTCAAATACGCCCATTCCACCCGGTTCAAACACCCAGTCCTGATCCGGATGCCAGCGGCGCACATCTTCTTTCCAATTGATCCGCCCTGATGTGATCGTTTTACCCGCCAAAAACGCCTTGGCCGCAGCGACGCCTTTGGCCATCCGGCTATGCCATGTTGCAAACAGCGAAACGCCAGCCGCCGCCGCCATGTCTTGCAAGGCATGGACTTCGGCCAGTGTGGCACCTGGTGGCTTTTCCAGCATCACATTGCGCCCTGCGGCAATCGCTTTGGCGGCGTAGTCAAATCTCGGCACAGGCGGCAAACACAGCGAAACTGTTTCAATTTGTGGGTTTTCCATCAACATCGCATCAAAATCAGTAAACGCATTTACCCCATCAACAGTACCAGCGCGGCTAACAGTTGCAGTCAATTCCCAATCGTTGCTCTGCTCTATTGCGGGGACGTGTTGATCAATCGCAATTTTCCCGATTCCAACAAGGGCGATAGGCTTCATCTGCACTCTCCTAAAATGTTGGTCCAAAATTCACCTATTCGCCAATTGAACACAAGGACCAGTTGCTGAATGCGGCATTATCGGGTCGCGAAAATGCTTGCCTAAAATGTACGTCGCTGCCAGCGTGAAGCCGAAAAAGGGGACTGACATGCTCGATAATATTGAAAACTGGCAAGAACGCGTTGACTTGGCTGCGGCGTTCCGCTGGACCGCACGGCTGAATATGCACGAGGCGATTGCCAATCATTTCAGTGTGTCGATCAACGACGACGGCACGCGGTTTTTGATGAACCCGAACCAAGTACACTTTAGTCGGATCAAGGCCAGCGACATGATAGTCGTTGATGCCAACGATCCCGAAACGGCCAAGGGACCAAATGCGCCCGATCCGACTGCATGGGGTCTTCATGGTGGCATTCATCGCAGCGTGCCACATGCGCGGTGCTGCATGCACGTCCATTCGATCTATGCGACGGTGCTTGCTTCTTTGGCCGATAGCACCCTGCCGCCCATTGACCAGAACAGCTGCACTTTTTATGGCCGTCAGATTGTGGACGAAAACTATGGCGGCTTGGCGTTCGAGGACGAGGGCGCACGCTGTGCCAAACTGCTCACCAACCCCAAGCACAAGGTGATGATCATGGGCAATCACGGCATCATGATCCTTGGGGATACGGTCGCGCAAACCTTTAATAGGCTCTATTATTTTGAACGTGCCTGCGAAAATTATATTCGCGCACTGCAAACCGGCCAACCTCTTCGCATGATCCCGCATGACGTGGCCGAAAAAACCAGCCAAGAGCTTGCAGATTATCCCGAACAGGATGAACGCCACCTGAGCGAGCTCAAGGCTATTTTGGACGAAGAAGGGTCTAACTACGCCCAATAGCAAGGGCTGGAATTATCATCCGGACTTGCCATTTGTAGGCCCATCAGTGCTCCGCACAATCGCGACACCCCGTATTATCGCAATTGCAGGGGGTCTGCATCACTCCATTTTTGTGGCCCAGGGACAGAGCTTGACCCTAAAATATGAGAGACGAGATCAAGCACGAAACAATCGCTGGTTTGGCACAATTCACGATGCCTTTGAAACGCTAGCCCGCAAGAAATGGATGTATTCATGACCACTCGCCAAGAATGGAACCATAAGCCTGATGTGCCAATCCAAACCTCCCCACTTTGGGAATGGCCCCCGCGCCCGTGGGCCGCTGCAAAGTGGTATCTTGATAGCTGGTTTTTCCTAACGATAAACGGCGCGATCGTGGGCCTCGCCTTTATCGCCTACCTGTGGTTCAGCCCCAGTCTGGAACAGACACAAACCCTCGCATTGCGCTGGATTAGTCTCGTATTTTTGCGCAATCTTGTGCTTTTGTGCCTTGTCGCTGGCTGCCTGCACCTTTGGTTTCACAAATACGCGGTGCAAGACACCGAATTAAAATACGATCCCCGTCCATTCCCACGCAATGGCCGCATGTTCACGATGAATAGCCAGCTGCTTGATAACATGTTCTGGTCAATCGCCAGCGGGGTCACAATCTGGTCGTTGTTCGAGGTGTTGATCTGGTGGTCCATGGCCAACGGCAATGCCCCGACAATCACATGGGACAGCAATCCGATCTGGTTCGTCGCCGTATTTTTCCTGATCCCTGTTTGGGAAAGCTTCTATTTCTACTGGATACACCGGCTGCTTCACACTGGGCCATTCTATCGGTTCCACGCGCTTCACCACCGCAACACCGACATCGGCCCGTGGTCCGGCCTGTCGATGCACCCAGTCGAACATATGTTCTATTTTGGCACTGCGATGATCCACTTTGCCGTGGCTACTCACCCTGTGCATCTGATTTTCCACCTGATGTTTTATGCTCTGCTCGCCGTGACAACGCATACCGGCTTTGAGGGCTTGTTGTTTCGCAACAAAAAACGCGTGCATTTGGGTAAATTTCACCACCAAATCCATCACCGCTATTTTGAGTGCAATTATGGGAATTTGGACGTGCCTTGGGACAAGCTGTTTGGATCGTTTCATGACGGCACTGATGCGGGCAAGGCAGCCATTCGCCCGCGCAAACGGTAATTACTGATTTCGCTCATCTCTCGGGGTGCAGCCAAATTCTAACCGATACGCACGGGTCATCGCACTCGCATTTTGATATCCGGCACGCAACGCAACCTCAGTGATTGGGATCATCTGCTCGCGCAGTAGTTTGCGCGCCGCCAATAGCCGAATTCTGCGATAAACCTGCCTTGGGGTCGCCCCCAGCTCATCTCGCATGCGATGTTCCAAGTCTTTTTGATGCCGTCCTGCACCTTTTGCGATCGCACTAATTGTAAGCGGTTCTTCGATGTTTGCCTGCATCAGCTTGATCGCTCTTTCTACGATCTGTGATTTTGCAAGTGGTGCGTCTTGCGGCGTGTTACCCTCTGGGCTCATAAACAGTGACGCAAGCTCTACTCTAACTGCTGCACCGTGTCGTTGCGCAATAATTTCCAACATCAAATCAAACGCTGCCTGCGCACCCGAACATGTGATCCGGTCATCATCTATTGCGAACCTCTGCCTGACGACCTCAACAGTTGGAAATGCCTCTTCAAAACGATCAAGCTCTTCCCAATGAATTGTCGCTGTTTTCCCCTCAAGCAACCCCGCCTGCGCCAAAAGCCAACTTCCCGTATCAAACCCTGCAAGTATTGGATACCGCTTTGCAGCCTCTCGCAGTGCACGGGCGGTATGCGCATTCGCATGGCGCGTAAAATCATAGCTGGGCATAATCACCAACATGTCACCAGACGCATCGCCAAACACCTCATGCGCTGCAACCGACATACCGCTTGATGACGTCACCGCATCTCGATCAATGCATAAGAAGCGCCATTTAAATATTTGCTGACCCAGAAACCTATTCGCCGCGCGTAGTGGTTCTATCGTGTTGGCAAGACAAAGCGCTGAAAAATCATCAAACAACAGCACATCAATCTGCTGCTGCTCATAACTCCGATTTTTCCATTCTCGCATGTTTTTTACCTTTTGCGCACAGTTTCCACTTACAATCGGCCTAAGCTAACTTGCAACGAAAATCAGGAGCCTACGATGCATTTTGCGCCAACCGAAGAACAACAAATGATCATCGACACCACGCGTGCGTTCGTTGAAAAAGAGCTCTATCCACATGAATCACTGGTTGAACGCACTGGCGAATTACCGATGGAAATCGTGCGCGACATTCAGAAAAAGGCCATCGAGGCTGGGCTATATGCTGCCAACATGCCCGAGGATGTCGGTGGCGCAGGCCTCGATACATTGACGTGGTTGATGTATGAAAAAGAACTCGGCCGCGCCAATTATGCTTTGCATTGGACCAGCGTCGCGCGCCCTTCGAACATCCTGCTTGCTGGCACTCATGAACAGCGCGAAAAATACCTGTTCCCATGCATAAAGGGCGAAAAATGGGATTGCCTCGCCATGACCGAACCTGGTGCAGGCTCTGATCTGCGTGGCATGACGGCATCAGCCAAACAGGACGGTGATGATTTCATTTTGAATGGCACCAAGCACTTTATCTCACACGCTGACATTGCCGATTTCGCAATCGTATTTATGGCAACTGGTGAGGAAGAAACGCCCAGAGGCCCCAAAAAGCTAATCACCGCATTTTTCGTGGATAAGGGCACGCCCGGTTTTACCGTGCGCGATGGTTACCGCAATGTATCGCACCGCGGGTATTCCAATGCGATCCTCGAATTTGATAACTGCCGCCTGCCCAAATCCGCAGTCTTGGGGGAAGTCCACAAAGGGTTTCAGGTCGCCAATGACTGGCTAGGCGCGACCCGCCTCCAGGTCGCAGCCACGTCATTGGGCCGTGCCGAACGCGCGTTCGAGCATTCCGTAGACTATGCCGCTGAACGCAAGCAATTCGGGCAGCAGATCGGGAAATTCCAGGGGGTTTCGTTTAAATTGGCCGACATGGCGTTGGAAATTAAGGCCGCGAATTTGCTGACATGGGAGGCGGGTTGGAAGTTTGACCAAGGCACAGTGACAGAGGCCGATATGTCCATGGCCAAGCTCAAAGCGACCGAAGTGCTTGCCTTTGTTGCGGATGAGGCGATCCAAATCCACGGCGGCATGGGCCTGATGGATGAACTGCCGCTGGAACGCATTTGGCGTGACGCGCGGGTCGAGCGTATCTGGGAGGGCACCTCTGAAATTCAACGTCACATCATCAGCCGCGATCTGCTTCGCCCGCTTGGCGCATAGGACCGAGGCCAAGCGATGCCAAGAAACCTTTCTCGCTTACTCCGGCCAAGCTCTGTCGCGATTATCGGTGGGGGTGCTTGGTGTCATGCTGTCCTAGACCAGCTTACTAAGGCGAAATTTCAAGGCGCCATTTGGTTGGTGCATCCTCGCGGTGGTCAGATTGATGGCAATCAAATCTATCAAGACGTCATGGATTTACCACATGCCCCCGATGCAGCGTTCATTGGCATAAATCGCGATGCCACCGTCGAAGCGGTCCAAAAGTTGAGCGGCATGAATGCCGGTGGCGCTGTCTGTTTTGCCTCTGGTTTTGCTGAAGTCGACGATGGCGATGATCTTAATGCAGCACTCCTTTCTGCGGCGGGTGATATGCCCATCCTTGGTCCCAATTGCTATGGCATGATCAATAATCTCGACGGCGCATTGCTCTGGCCTGATCAACACGGTTGCTTGCCTGTCGAAAGCGGCGTCGCCATCCTGACCCAGTCATCCAACATCGCGATCAATTTGACGATGCAGGCGCGCGGCCTGCCGATCAGCTATATTGTCACCTGCGGCAACCAAGCACAGACAACCCAAGCCGATATCGCCATGGGCCTGCTCGACGATCCGCGTGTCACGGCCATCGGTCTTCATATCGAAGGGTTCGGCGATTTGACGAAATGGCAGGCCTTTGCGCGCGCGGCCAAGGCCAAGAATATCCCCGTTGTTGCCCTCAAGGTCGGTAAATCGAGCCTTGCCCAAGCGGCCGCCATTTCACATACCGCCTCTCTTGCGGGTGGTGATGCTGGTGCTGCGGCTCTTCTTTCCCGCCTTGGGATCGCACGCGTTCACGACCTGCCGACCTTACTTGAGACCTTGAAAATCCTTCACGCCGCTGGCCCCTTGCCCAGCAACAACATCGCAACGATTAGCTGTTCCGGCGGCGAGGCATCGCTGGCCGCTGACATTGCGCACGACCTAGACATCAATTTCCCATCATTGAATGAGCGCCAAAGAAGCGCTCTTTTCGCGGCCCTCGGCCCCAAGGTCGCGCTGGCGAACCCGTTGGACTACCATACCTATATTTGGCGCGATACTGCCGCGATGACAGCCGCATTTTCCGCCATGGTCGATCCTCAGTTGGCGATCACCATGCTTATCGTTGATTTCCCCCGCGCAGATCGATGCGACGCATCCGATTGGGATTGCGCGGTCAAAGCCGCAATCGATACCAAGGCGCAAACAGGCGGGACAATCGCGATGGTCACAACCTTGCCAGAGCTGTTGCCAGAAGACGTATCCACCCGCCTGCTTGATCACGGTGTCATCCCGCTGCACGGTCTCAGAGAGGCGATTTTTGCGGTTGAGGCGGCTCAAGTTCAGGCCGCTCTCGACATCGAACTTGACCTAACAATCGCGCCGCCAACTGGCGACGCGGGCATGATGACCGAGGCGGGTGCGAAAATTGCGCTATCGGCATTTGGGGTGTCAGTACCAAAGCAGGTTACAACAGACGATTTAGCGACCGTTGACCTGTCCTCGCTCACCTTTCCTGTCGTGCTCAAGGGGACAGGAATCGCTCATAAAACCGAAGCAGGTGCAGTCGCCCTTAACCTCTCGGACCAAATTGCCGTGCATGATGCTGGCTCCAGAATGCCGACCGATAATTTCCTCATCGAAGAGATGATAATAGACTCTATTACAGAGCTTTTGATCGGTATCGTCAAAGACCCCGCTCATGGCTTTACCCTGACGATTGGCACAGGCGGGGTTTTGGCAGAGCTCATTCAAGATAGTGAAACCTTGCTTCTTCCTGCGTCTCCAAATGCGATAAAACAGTGTCTAACAAGGCTCAAAATTTCTAAAATCCTGATGGGGTATCGCGGCAATACAGCCGTTAATATCCCGTCCATAGTGTCCACAATCATGTCAATTCAGGACTACGTGCTTGCCAATGCAACCAAGGTCGAAGAAGTTGAAGTAAATCCCCTTATCTGCACCCCCAATTCCGCCATCGCCGTTGACGCCATCATAAGGATCGCACCATGACAAACCCGATTGAAACCCGCCAGCATGGTGCCGTGCTACATGTGACGCTCAATCGTCCCAAGGCGAATGCAATTGATCTCGCGACCAGCCGGATCATGGGCGAAACATTTGCTGCATTTCGCGATGATCCCGCGCTCCGCGTTGCGATCATCACTGGCGCTGGCGACAAATTTTTCTGCCCCGGCTGGGATCTCAAGGCCGCCAATGACGGCGATGCAGTAGACGGCGATTATGGCGTCGGCGGCTTTGGCGGACTGCAAGAATTGCGCGGCATGAACAAGCCCGTCATCGCCGCCGTGAATGGCATTTGTTGCGGCGGCGGTCTGGAATTGGCGCTATCCGCTGACATCATCCTCGCGGCAGACCATGCGACATTTGCCTTGCCGGAAATCCGGTCCGGCACGGTTGCCGATGCGGCCTCTGTGAAATTGCCCAAGCGTATCCCCTACCATATCGCGATGGAATTGCTGCTTACCGGCCGCTGGTTTGATACGGCTGAGGCGCAGGGTTGGGGTCTTGTTAACCATGTCTACCCCGCTGCATCCCTGCAGGATCAGGCAATGCAAATGGCGCAACTTATCGCGTCAGGGCCGCCGCTCGTTTATGCTGCGATCAAGGACATCGTGCGTGACGCAGAAGACGCCAAATTCCAAGATGCCATGAACCGGATTACCCAGCGGCAGCTCGCGTCGGTCGATACGCTCTATGCGTCCGAGGATCAGGCCGAAGGCGCGCGCGCTTTTGCCGAAAAGCGTGATCCGGTTTGGAAGGGGCGCTAGGCCTTTTGAAATGTGATTATGCGGGCAAGATCGTTGCGATGACGCGCGTCTGCACGGTCATCATAAATACGCACATCGACAGCGTGGAAGTTTGATATTCGATCAGCATAGCCATCCATCGCATTACCAAACCCGCTTGCTTCATAGTGTTGCAGGTTCACCGAAAGCGCGAAAACTGCGCCCTGCTCGGCAACGTTCAACAGATTGGATATCGCCTCTGGTCCGACGTGCCCAAATGTAAACGTTCCGGCACTCACTATCCCTTTATAGACCCTATTTATGGCTATCGGTTTGGTCACATCAGCCGCGATTAACCGCTCATAAATGCCTTTCATATCCGCCACGCCAAGCATCTCTTCCGAAAGATCAAGCGCATCAATCGGTCCAACACCCATTTGCACCAATTGCTCTGCCAAAAGCCCGGTTCCCGCACCAACATCCAATACCGGCCCCTGACCGCCCGCCGCTACAAACGCCAGTGCGACCGCATAGGGAAGCCGGTAGCCCTGCGCATCGCCAAATCCAGCGTCATAGGAATGCGCCCAAGTGCGATACAGCTGCTTAACCTCATCTGTCGAAGAGAGCGCATATGCATCTTTGAGTTTTGGGTTTTCTTTCATTCTCAAACGCTAGCATGCCTCTTGCATCCGTGCAAAACCTAGCCCACCACGGGGAGTATGGAAAAAACACTTCTCTCGTTTGGTCACGGCTATTCCGCGCGCGCCCTGTCGCGCCTGCTATTGCCGCAAGATTGGCGCATCATCGGCACAACCCGTGACGAAAACAAAGCACACACGATGATGCAAGATGGGATCGAGCCGCGCATTTGGCCCGGTGCGGATATGACCCCAGCGTTGGACGCAGCTACCCATGTTCTTATATCGGCGGGCCCCGATACCAACGGCGATCCGGTTCTCGCTGCATTGCACGATGAAATTGCGACCCGCGCTGGCCAATTCGAATGGGTGGGGTATCTGTCTACGACAGGGGTTTACGGTGATCATGCTGGCGATTGGGTGGATGAAAACACCCCTCTGACACCCGCCACCAAACGCGGCATCGCGCGGGTCAAGGCCGAGGCCGCTTGGTCCGCCATTCCCAATCTGCCGCTTCATATATTCCGCCTCGCTGGTATCTACGGCCCCGGTCGCGGGCCCTTTGCCAAGGTGCGCAATGGCACTGCCCGTCGGATCATCAAAGACGGCCAAGTATTCAGCCGCACCCATGTCGCCGATATTGCCCGCGTTCTACAGGCCTCGATCACGCGGCCCAATGCCGGTGCCGCCTATAACGTCTGCGACGACGATCCCGCGCCACCCCAAGATGTGATCGCATATGCCGCTGAATTGCTCGGGCTGCCTGTGCCAGAGGCTGTTGATTTCAAAGATGCCGACATGTCGCCCATGGCGCGCAGCTTTTACGCCGAAAGCAAAAAAGTAAGCAATGATCGGATCAAATCCGAACTTGGCGTAACGCTGCTGTATCCCGATTATAAATCTGGCCTGAGGTCGCTTCTCGCTCAGGAATTAGGCGCCTGAAAGCCCATGCAGCGGCGCTAAACCGCAATTGGCTACGCTGTTCTTGATCCAATTTGCGCCACACCAAGCACGTCGAGCACCTTTGCTGCGATGTCTTCGGCGTTCAGGCCCGCGATATCATACATATCCCGTGGGTTCGCCTGGTCGATGAACGTGTCAGGCATGACCATCGTGCGGAATTTCAGACCGTGATCAAACGCGCCCTCATCCGCCAATAGCTGTGCGACGTGACTGCCAAAACCACCAACCGCGCCTTCTTCGATGGTGATCAGCGCTTCGTGATCGGCTACCAATTTCAGGATCATGTCACGGTCAAGCGGCTTGGCAAATCGTGCATCCGCGACAGTCGGGTTAATGCCCTTGGCAGATAGTGCCTCGCAGGCTGCTTTTACTTCCGCCAATCGGGTGCCGAACGACAGGATCGCTACGCGCTGGCCGTCTTGCACCATACGGCCCTTGCCAATTTCTAGGGTTTCGGGCGCGGCGGGCATGTCAACGCCAACGCCTTCACCGCGCGGGAAACGGAACGCGATTGGCCCATCGTTATAGGCAGCAGCAGTAGCAACCATGCGCACCAATTCGGCCTCATCCGCGGCGGCCATCACGACCATGTTTGGCAGGTTCGCCATGAACCCAATGTCAAAGCTACCTGCATGCGTCGCACCATCCGCACCAACTAGGCCAGCGCGATCAATCGCAAATCGCACAGGCAAGTTTTGAAGCGCGACATCATGCACCACCTGATCATATCCGCGCTGCAAGAACGTGGAATACAACGCGCAAAACGGCTTCATGCCACCTGCTGCCAGTGCCGCGCTAAACGTCACGGCATGCTGTTCTGCGATACCGACGTCAAAACAGCGGCTTGCGTAGCGTTCCATAAATTGGTTCAGCCCCGTGCCATCGGGCATCGCCGCAGTCACGGCGCAAATTTTAGGATCAGTCGCCGCTTCTTTGAGCAGCTGTTCAGCAAACACCGATGTATAGATCGGCGCATTTGATGGCGCTTTTTTCTGCTCTCCGGTGATGACATCGAACTTGCCGGTGGCATGGCCCTTGTCGCGCGCGGCCTCGGCAGGGGCAAATCCCTTACCCTTTTTTGTGATCGTATGAATAATGATCGGCCCGGTTGCGCGGTCCTTGACCGTGCGCAGCACAGCAAGCAGCTGGTCCATGTCATGCCCGTCGATAGGCCCGACATAACTAAACCCAAGCGCCTCGAACAACGTGCCGCCAACGGTCATATGCTTGAGCATATCCTTAGCGCGTTTCGCGCCCTCTCGGAATGGTTCGGGCAGTAACGATACCGCGCCTTTGGCCGCTGCCTTCAATTCCTGAAACGGCTCACCTGCGTAAAGCTGCGATAGATATGACGACATAGCACCAACGGGTGGCGCAATCGACATCTCGTTATCGTTCAGGATCACGATCAAACGCTTGCCCAAATGCCCCGCGTTATTCATCGCTTCATAGGCCATACCAGCAGACATTGACCCGTCACCAATCACCGCAATCGCATCGCCGCCCTCACCGCCCAGATCACGCGCAACCGCAAAGCCAAGCGCCGCTGAAATTGACGTGCTGGAATGGGCGGCACCAAACGGATCATAGTCGCTTTCGCTGCGCTTGGTGAATCCAGAAAGCCCGTCCTTCATCCGCAAGGTACGAATGCGGTCACGGCGTCCGGTCAGGATTTTATGCGGATAACATTGGTGGGATACATCCCAGATAATCTTGTCTTTTGGTGCATCAAAAACCGCATGTAGCGCAACCGTCAGCTCCACCACACCAAGGCCCGCACCCAAATGTCCGCCCGTCACTGACACGGCTGAAATGGTCTCTGCGCGTACTTCGTCCGCCAGCGTTGTCAGCTCAACATCGGACAGCCGCTTCATATCGGCGGGGGCCTGCACGGTATCAAGAATCGGGGTTACAGGATCGGTCATCGGACGGCCTTGCTATTTCTTGCGTGTGGTAACAAAACGCGCCGCTTGTTTCAATGTGTCCGCTTGTCCGCCATAAGGCGACAGCGCATCGCACGCCGCGTCAACCAAGCTTGCGGCTTTCGCCTTGGCACCAGCCAAGCCCAGTAACGACACAAACGTCGCCTTGCCTGCGTCAGCATCCTTGCCAACCGCCTTGCCGACCTCTGCCGCGTCGCCCTCAACATCCAAGATGTCGTCAGCAATCTGAAACGCGAGACCCAGTGCATCGCCATAGGTGGTCAGCGCTGCCAAATCATCGCCTGCCATTCGCGCGCCAGCCGTGGCCGACCATGTGATCAATGCGCCCGTCTTGCCGTTCTGCAACGCCATGATCTGTGCGAGCGTAAGCGGTGATGCCGCTGTTTCAGCGGCAATATCGGCTGCCTGCCCGCCGACCATGCCGCGCGCACCGGATGCAACCGCGAGGCTTCTCATCATTTCGGCCGCATTGGGCACTGATGCTAACATTTCAAACGCCAATGCCTGCAATGCATCACCAGCCAATACGGCAGTCGCCTCATCCCAGCGCTTATGCACCGTTGGCTGCCCGCGCCGCAGGTCGTCATCGTCCATGCATGGCAAATCATCATGGATTAATGAATATGCGTGCACAGCCTCAATCGCCGCGGCGGCGGCAGAGGCATCGTCAATGCCATGCAGTCTCGCGCTTTCACAAACCAAGAACCCGCGCAGCGCCTTACCACCGCGCACGGCATATCGCATCGCATCGGGCACAGGGCCATCAAGCCCGATCAATGTTTGATCAATATGCGCGACTGCTTGCTTACCAGCGAGCGCAAGCGCAGTGCCAAGGTCAGCCATCCAGCGGCGCTGTCCCTGTGGCATTGCCCTCGCCATCAAGCGTCAGCTTGGCGACTTTTTCCTCGGCATCGCGCAGTTTTTTCTGGCAATGCGCACGCAGCTTGGCACCGCGTTCATAAAGGCTGATGCTATCGTCCAACGCGACATCGCCGCGTTCAAGCTGGGACACAACTTTTTCCAGCTCGGCAATCGCCGCTTCAAAGCTCATCGCTGTGACATCATCGCTCATCGCGCTCTCTCCTTCATGACACTCACATGGGCCGCCGCAGCCGCACCCAACGCGACCAAATCATAGCCGCCCTCAAGGCTCGATACCATGCGCCCATTACAATGACGATCCGCCAGATCGCACAATTTCTCTGTGATCCACGCAAAATCCTCGGTGGTGAGGTTCATCCCCGCCAAAGGATCGGCCTCATGCGCGTCAAACCCAGCAGAAATAATCAGCAACTCCGGCTTAAACGCGTCGACCTGTGGGAGTACCACGCGTTCCATCACATCACGAAACGCCTTGGTTCCCGCCCCATCCGGCAGCGGGCAATTCAACACATTACCAACACCTGTTTCATGCGCCGCACCTGTGCCCGGATATAGCGGCATCTGATGGGTCGAGCAGAACAAAATGCGTGCGTCTTCTTCAACAAGGTCCTGCGTTCCGTTCCCGTGATGCACATCGAAATCAACAATCGCGACACGGCTCAGCCCGTGATGGTCCAACGCATATTTCGCGGCAATCGCCACGTTGCCAAAAAAGCAAAACCCCATCGCCGTTTCACGCTCCGCATGGTGGCCAGGGGGGCGCATTGCGACAAATGCATTCTGTGCCTCTCCTGCCATCACGATATCGACCGCCTTGACCACCCCGCCGACGCCGCGAAATGCAGCCTCGAGCGTGCCCACAGACATATGCGTATCTGCATCCAATGATCGCCACCCTTCATCAGGGGCGGCAGCACGGATCGCATCGATGTGGGCCTTTGGGTGGGCGCGCAAAATATCATCCTCTGCCCCAAACGGCGCCGAGGTTCGTTGTAAGTCCATGTCACTTAGCGCGCCCAAAACCGCGTCCAGCCTTGCAACTTGTTCAGGGTGCCCGGGCGGCGTTACGTGATCATAGCACGCGTCATGTGTGATCAATGCAGTTGTCATAATTTTCCCATCGGTGGCGCCTATTCTGGCGCAATCATATAGCCTTCGCCGCGCACTGTTTGCAGGTAGCGCGGCTGTTTCGGGTCAACTTCAATTTTGCGCCGCAACCGTGTGATCTGCACATCGACCGCGCGCTCTTGGGTTTGCCCACCCGACCTGTTCAATTCTTCGACCAACTGGCTTCGGCTAATAGCCTTGCTTGGGCTAGCGGCAAAAATCTTCATGAGCTGCGCTTCGGTCGCCGTTAGACGTACTTTGGTCTCGCCCTGCCACATTTCACCACGCTCAATGTCATATCGCACCGGTCCCATATCGAGCACCTTGGGCGCAACGACCTCTGGCTCAACCGCTGGCATACGGCGCAGGATCGCATTGATCCGCAACAACAGTTCCTTGGGCTCAAACGGTTTGGCCAAATAATCGTCAGCGCCTGCTTCTAACCCGGCAATCCGGTCGCCCGTATCGCCCTTGGCAGTAAGCAGCAAAATCGGCGTGGCCAATTTCTGACGCAGGTCGCGGCACAATGACATGCCGTCTTCTCCGGGCATCATCACGTCCAGCACAAGCAAGTCAAATTCCAACCCCGCCAACAGCCGCCTCGCATGTGCCGCATCGCGTGCGGTTGTCACCAAGAAACCGTGGCGCACCAGAAATTTGGCCAGCAGCCCACGGATACGCTCATCATCATCAACGATCAGCAGGTGCGCATCATCTGACATCATGTCTGTTTATCCTTCATCGCCAGAAATTGCCGGCGCATATCATCATCCATCATCGCCTCTAACACCGCCCTGAACCCAGCTACTGCTTCTGGTCCTGCCGCGCTATAGGCGCCTCGCATCCGGTTACGTTGCGCATCCGATAGCGCACGTTCCAACGCCGCACCCGTTTCGGTCAAGTGTAAATGGCGTTCACGCTTGTCCACCTTGCCGATTGTGTTCGACACCAAACCGTCTGCGATCAATGTGCGCAACACACGATTAAGCGATTGCTTTGTAACGCCAAGGATCGCCAGCAGGTTATTCACCGTGGTCCCCGGATTGCGGTGAATAAAGTGGATCGCCCTGTGATGCGCGCGCCCATACGCCTTGTCCGACAAAATGCGATCAGGATCAGCCGTGAACCCACGATAGGCGAAAAACATCGCCTCGATCCCCTTGCGCAGCTGTTCATCGGTCAGAAACAGCAGGTTTTGTCCCCCGTTCGGCATGCCTGTTGTCATAGTGCGCGTCCTCATCATTTTGATCATCGCATAATATGTCAGCTTTGTTGACATTACTTTGCGCTAAGGCTACTGATTCCTTACATTCGCGTAATATTATGTCCGAAACGGACCTACAAGCGAAACAAAATGCAAAATGAAAGGAGATCGCCATGGCTGGTGCATACGATGACCGCGACGGAAAAATTTGGATGGACGGCAAGCTTGTCGATTGGCGCTCCGCGAACGTGCATATCCTGACGCATGCTCTTCATTACGCATCATCCGTGTTCGAGGGCGAGCGGTGCTACGACGGTAAAATCTTTCTCAACCGAAAGCACACTGAACGCCTGCACAAATCCGCTGAACTGCTGGATTTCGAAATCCCTTACACCGTTGAAGAAATCGAAGCCGCGAAACAAGCAGCCCTTGACGCCAACGGTCTGACCAACGCCTATGTTCGCCCCGTTGCATGGCGCGGCGCTGGTGAAGACATGGGCGTCGCATCTGCGCGCAACCCTGTCCATCTAGCCATCGCCGTTTGGGAATGGGGTGCCTATTACGGCGACGCCAAAACCAAAGGCGCGAAACTCGACATCGCCAAATGGAAACGCCCTTCACCTGAATGCGCCCCATCCCAAGCGAAGGCCGCCGGTCTTTACATGATCGCGACCCTGTCCAAACACGCAGCAGAGGCCAAGGGTTGTTCCGACGCCCTCATGTTCGACTACCGCGGCTACGTGGCCGAAGCGACAGGCGCGAACATGTTCTTCGTCAAAGACGGTGAAGTCCACACACCGCTTGCCGATGCATTCCTCAACGGCCTGACCCGCCAGACGGTGATCGGCATGTTGAAGGAAAAAGGCATCACCGTGCACGAACGCCACATCATGCCAGAAGAGCTGGAAGGCTTCGAGCAATGCTGGCTCACCGGCTCCGCCGCCGAAGTCACCCCCGTCGGCCAAATCGGCGACTACAACTTCGAAGTCGGTGCATTGGCGATTGAGATGGCGTCGGATTATGAGAAACTGGTTCGGAAGTGATTAGGTTGGGGCGCTCCGGCGCCCCAAAGCAGATGTCCGCTTCGAGCCCAAACCTACCAATATGTGATTTCCGTCAACGATCCAATGAAAGCTGAGAAACCAAGAAGGGCAACTTTTCGTCAAAGGCCGAGGCCTCTTTCGACCAGTGTTTGAAATGACCGCCGATCCTTAAATGCTTGGCGGCCTCCGCGCCGATCATTTTGACCGCTGAAGCTTCATCGCTCATATGATGCAGAACCTCAGAAACCATGAATAGGACCTCTTCAAGATCGTCGAAGCCATATGTTTCACACAGAAGCTGTAGTCGAAGACAGCCTTGGCTTAGTTCAATTTCTGACTTTGCTTTTAGGCCATCGGCACCGAAAGATAGCGGCGACATCCAATATGCCAAATATGCAATATCACGGCTGCGTGGACCAGGCCCGCAAAGATCAAAATCGATTATGCCGCTCAGGCCAATTTTGTTGAAAACCATGTTGTAGGGAGCAAAATCGTTGTGGTTTATAACATCGTGATGATCTTCGTTGGCGTAAGTGAATGCCCAATTACTTGGCTCTGGTGACGTGAAATCAAGTGACGCATCATGAAAATCCCGCAACAGTTTTGCACTCGATACGAGGTACTTGGGATCATCCCAAAGGTCTTCCGGGAAGTCTGTTTCACCTTCAATGTAAGACAGTATCTCACGGTTCTCATCATCGATACCGAGAAATCTTGGACTGGCGAAGTCCTTTGCTTCAAGATGCTCCAACAATGCATGAACATTTTTGCTTTGTCCGGACATATTTCGCCTTACAGTGTCGCCGACTTTTACAACTGTGTTGACATTTCCACCCGTCAAAGCAATTTCTTCGAATTCATTTTCCATGGCATTTGTGTATCATATGATCTGCCGAACAAAAGTCGGCTTAGTCCGCATAGCGGACACTAGACCATTTCAATTCACTTCCCACCCATCTGCCCCATAGCTTTCCGCTGCTGCGCCCGTTGCAACCCAAGCACGCGTTCGCGCCAGATAATCAAAACCCCTGCTGAAATCACGATCCCTGCACCCAGCAGCATTGGCCCCGTTGGCACTTCGGAAAACACGAAATACCCGATGCCCAGCGCCAGTATCATCGACGTGTATTCAAACGGCGCGACCAGCGACGCGTCGGCGAAACGATAGCTCGACGTCAGGAAAATCTGCCCGACCCCACCCAGCAATCCGGCCAACACCAGCATCAAAACCACTGTCCACGACGGCACGGCCCAGCCCCACGGCAGCGTGCAGAGCGCCAGCAGCGCGGACGTGACTGAAAACCAGAAAACAATCGCCGCGGTCCCCTCGGTCTGCACCAATTTACGCACGAACACCTGCGCCAATGCGGCCATCACGGCCCCCATTAACACAACCACCGCGCCCAATGTTTCGCCCGTCGATAGCCCCGCGCCAATCGTCAAGCGCGGCGATAGCACGATCAGCACCCCGATCATGCCCAACAACACGGCCGACAGGCGGTAAATACCCACTTTTTCATCCAAAAACATCGCCGCAAACACCACCACCAACAACGGTGCGGCATATCCAATCGCCGTCACCTCGGGCAGCGGCAACAGGCCAAGCCCCGTGAACATCAATCCCATCGCCGTGGTTCCAACAAGGCCGCGCCAAAAATGCCCGACAGGATTATCCGTCCTCCACCCCGTTCGCAATTCGCCGCGCATGGCCAACCAGCCAAGGATAATCGGCAAAGCAAAGAACGAGCGGAAAAACACAGCCTCACCGGGTGGTACTTCGGCGCTTGCGGCTTTGACCAAACTGGCCATCATCATGAATGTGCAAACCGACAGCACCTTGAACATTATCCCGCGCAATGGCTGCATGCCTTTATCCCTTTGGCATGACGCGCAGCACTTGGCCCCGTGTCGCATCAATCAGGACATAAAGCGCGCCGTCATTGCCCACGGCCACATCACGCACGCGCCCAACGTCCGATAGCAATCTCTCTTCGCCAACCACGCGCCCATCGCGTAGCTTGAGCCGCACAAGCGCACCGGGGTTTAGTGATCCAACAAAGATATCGCCCTGCCACGGCGCAAACGGACCGTCATAGAAAACCATACCACCGGGCGCGATCACGGGGTCCCAATAGTACACAGGTTCTTGGGTCCCCGCTTGCCTCGCCCGTCCCGTGCCGACAGCACTGCCGCTATAATTCACACCATAAGACACAAGCGGCCAACCATAGTTCCCGCCTGCCAGCGGTTTGTTCAGCTCGTCGCCACCCGCAGGCCCATGTTCTATCGTCCAAAGCCCATCTGGCCCAATTGCCGCCCCCTGCACATTGCGGTGACCCAGCGACCAAACCGCATCATGCCCATTGCGCCCGACGAAAGGGTTATCGCGCGGGATCGAGCCATCCCAATTCAACCGCACCACCTTGCCATGCGTGCTGTTCACATCCTGCACCAGCGTTCCACGATGCCCCGCGCCGCGATCACCGGTAGTGATGAAAACAGTCCCATCCGCGAGCGGCACGATACGGCTGCCAAAATGCCGGTCCGAACGGCTGCGTTGTTCTTGTGCGAAAATTTCTTCGACGTCTTGCAAGCTGCCGTCGTTGCTAATTGTAGCCCGCCCCGCCGCCGTCACTGCACCGCCGAACACACCCCTCGCATAGGTGAAAAATATCGTGCGATCCTGTGCAAATCTGGGTGAAATCGCAACATCCAGCAACCCGCCTTGCCCCTGCGCCCAAACTTTTGGAACGCCCTTCACCGGTATGGACACCGCGCCATCTTGCCCGATGATCCGCATATTTCCGCCGCGTTCGGTGACCAAGAATTGCCCGCCCGGCAGCGCAGCAATCCCCCATGGCCGTGATAGTCCGGTGGCAAACGTGGTGACATCAACACCCGTCGCATCCAATTCATCAGCGCGTGTTTGGTTCTCGAACGCAGGCTCAAAACTGGCATTCGGTGCCCCCTGTGGAACCTCAGCCAATGCAACTGTCGGTAAGATCGCAAAAAGAAAACGCCACATCACAACTCTCCATCCAATTTCGCAATCGCCCATGCGGCCGCATCTGCAACAGCCGGATCAGGATCTTCGGCGAGCGGTATCACGTGTTGTCGCAATCCGGCCTCGCCCGAATTTCCAATCGCATAGGCCACGTTACGCACAAACCGATCACGCCCGATGCGTTTGATAGGTGATCCTGAAAACATGGCTCTGAACTGGGTGTCATCCAACCCCGCAAGCGCTGCCAAATCCGGCGCTATCAAATTATCCCGCGCCGCATAGCGAACCTCGCTCGCCTCAACCGCAAACTTGTTCCACGGACACGCCGCCAGACAATCATCGCAGCCATAAATCCGATTGCCCAGCTTACCCCGCAATTCCAGTTCGATCGGCCCCTTATGCTCAATCGTCAGGTACGAAATGCACCGTCTTGCATCAAGCCGATATGGCGCAGGAAACGCATCTGTTGGACAGACATCCAAACAGGCCGTGCATGAACCACAATGGCTGACGTCTGGCGCGTCCGCCTCAAGCTCAACAGTCGTGAAAATGGCCCCAAGGAAAAACCAGGACCCCAAATCGCGCCCCAGCAGATTGGTATGCTTGCCCTGCCAACCAAGCCCCGCAGCCTGCGCCATGGGTTTTTCCATCACAGGGGCCGTATCCACGAACACCTTGATCTGCGCATCCGGCTCCTGCTCAATCAGCCAGCGCCCAACGCGTTTGAGCCGCTTTTTCACAATGTCATGGTAATCGCGGTTTTGCGCATAGACCGAAATCGCAGCCTTCTCGGGCATTCCAACAACGGCCATCGGATCGTGTTCTGGCGTATAGGGTTCTGCCAACATGATCACTGATTTTGCCTCTGGCCATAGCGCCGCCGCACTCCCGCGCCACGCCATTCGCTCGGCCATCCACGCCATTTGCCCGTGCATGCCCTCATCCACGAATTGCGCCAATCTGTTCGGTAATTCTGGCGCACTGTCGGGGCGGCAAATACCAACCTTGGCAAAGCCCTCTTGCTCGGCAAATGCGATCAGTTTGGACTTTAGGTCCATCGCGCAGCTCTGGTTGGTTTAGAAATCAAGGTCAGCATAATGGCGCGGCTGTGGAAAGCCGGAAATCTGATCGGCCAAGAGCGACCGAAACGCAGGGCGTGACTTGATCTTGGCGTACCAGTCTTTGACCACCTCGGAACGGTTCCAATCCACGTCCGAAATGTAATCAAGGCACGACAAATGTGACGCGGCCGCAAAATCAGCCAATGTCATCTGGTCCCCCGCCAACCAGCGACGCTGATCCAGCAACTGCGCCATATAATCGAGGTGATATTTGATTGCGCGCGCACCTGCTTTGACGTTTGTGCTGTCGGGGTATCCCGTGCCCTGCACCTTACGGAACACCCGTTCGCCCATCAGTTTACTGGTCACTTCGCTGTTAAATTTATCATCGAACCACGCCACGAGGCGGCGAACCTCGTATTTTCCAGACGCGGATGATGGCATCAGCGCTGGGGTCGGATGCGCCTCTTCGAGGTATTCACAAATCGCCATGCTGTCGACAAACGTGCTGTTGCCCATTTTCAGAATTGGCACTTTGCCCGCTGGGTTACGACGCAGAAAATCGGCATCAGGTTCCCAATAGCGTTCCTCGACCAATTCCACTTCGATCCGCTTTTCAGCCAATGACAGGCGCACTTTTCTTGAAAACGGCGATAACGGGTAATGGTAAAGACGGTTCATAAAATTACTCTTAGATGGCTTGCCACTTCAATGCCGCAACTCATGCTTGCTTTCAATGGGTGATCACAAGGCAAAGCAATCCGCGCGACCATCCGCTGCAATTGTCGCGGCTCCATCGGCAATCCGCGCGGCCCGATCGACAACAAACCGAGTGGGGTTCGCGGCGTTCCGTTCCTTGGGGTTGGGCAGCATCGCAGCCAGCAGTCCCGCCTGACGCGCCGACAAATCAAACGCATCCCTGTCAAAGTAATGACGTGACGCAGCCTGCACTCCAAACACGCCCTCATCAAATTCCGCGATGTTTAGATACAACTCAAGCACTCGCCGTTTGGACCACAGCAATTCGCCAACTGGCGTCCAAAACGCCTCTATTGCCTTGCGCGACCATGACCGCCCTTGCCAAAGATATAGGTTCTTGATCGTTTGCTGGCTAATTGTTGATGCGCCTCCGCGGCCTTTTTCAACTGCGTCCCTAATCGCACGAACATCCAGCCCCCAATGCCAGCAAAAATTGGCGTCTTCAGCCGCGACAGCCGATCTTGCCATGACAGGTGCAATCAATTCCAGATCAACCCATTCCTGTTCGACCCCGCCGACGCGCCGCGATTCCGCAAACATATAGGGCGTTGTCGGTGGATTAATCAGCCCATAGACCAGCGTAAGCAAGACAACCAATCCCGCCACAGCGAAGACAGATTGAAACACCAAACGCCGCACCTTCTGGCGCAGCGTTCGTTGACCGCTTTTCGCGGATTTAGTTTTACGTTTCGCTCGTTTTGCCATGGGTCATATCTGCGCCAAGCCACATAATCCCGTCAAGCGCTAAGCTACTCCGCAGGTATCGCCGCCTCTTCAATCGTGAGCGGTGCTGGAAGATGCACAAGCATTTCTTTCGGGCAGATTTGCACGAAGTTATGCCGTTCCGTATCCCAATGCTGCAAAATCTCAGCAGCACGGCGGCTTCCGGTTTCTTCCAGATGACGCTGAATCAGCTCTTCTAGCTGCAACTGCCAATGCGGCACGGTCACGTCACAAGTGACCAGCGTTTCCATGTTGATCAGCGGCGCAGCAAGCCCGTCAGGGTCATACACATAGGCCATACCACCGGTCATGCCCGCACCAAAGTTGGCGCCAATCGATCCAAGGATCACAGCCACACCACCGGTCATATATTCACAACCGTTGGTGCCACAGCCCTCGATCACAACCGACGCGCCAGAGTTACGCACGCCAAAACGTTCGCCTGCACGCCCAGCGGCAAACAAATACCCCGCAGTCGCACCATACAGAACCGTGTTGCCGATGATCGTGTTATCAGCAGCCACGAGCGGGCTATTCATCGGCGGACGCACGACAATCGTGCCCCCTGATAGCCCCTTACCAACATAGTCATTTGCATCGCCGCTGACTTCTAGCTTGAGCCCCGGTGCCGCAAATGCGCCGAGCGATTGCCCTGCCGAGCCGCGCAATTTCACCGTCAGGTGATCGGGCTGCAGATCATTACGCATTCCAAAATTCTGCACGATGTGACTACTTGTCCGCGTGCCAATCGTCCGCAACGTGTTTTGCACTGCGTAGTCCAGCTGCATCTTCTCGCCGTCATTAAGGAACCGCGCCGCATCCTGCACGATTTGTGCATCCAGCGTATCATCAACAGCATTCCGTGCTTTATCGCGGTTGTAGACGATCGATTTGGACCCATCGACAGTGATCAACAGCGGGTTCAGATCAAGATCATCCAGATGTGCAGACCCGCGTGACACCTGTGTCAAAAGATCCGCACGCCCGATCACTTCATCAAGTGAACGCGCACCAATTGATGCAAGAATTTCACGCACCTCGGTTGCATAGAATGTGATCAGGTTCACAACCTTGTCGGCGTTGCCGGTAAATTTATCACGCAGCGCTTCGTCCTGCGTGCATACACCAACAGGGCAAGTGTTGCTCTGACACTGACGCACCATGATACAGCCCATCGCGATCAGCGCCGCTGTGCCGATACCGTATTCCTCGGCCCCCAGCATCGCGGCCATGACAATGTCACGCCCAGTGCGCAATCCGCCATCGGTCCGCAATGTGATGCGTTCGCGCAGGTTGTTCATCGCCAACACCTGATGCGCCTCGGTCAGGCCCATTTCCCATGGCAGACCAGCATATTTGATCGACGTGCCCGGTGACGCACCCGTGCCGCCGTTATGACCCGAAATCAGGATCACATCGGCCTTGGCCTTGGCCACACCAGCAGCAATCGTGCCAACACCAGATGATGCGACCAGTTTAACCGTCACCTTACAACGCGGATTGATCTGCTTAAGATCATAGATCAGCTGCGCAAGGTCCTCGATGGAATAAATGTCGTGGTGCGGCGGTGGTGAAATCAACGTCACGCCTTTGGTCGAATGGCGTAGGCGTGCGATCAAGTCTGTCACCTTCATACCTGGCAATTGCCCACCTTCACCCGGTTTCGCACCTTGGGCGACTTTGATCTCAAGCTCTTCACATGCGTTCAGATACTCCGCAGTGACACCAAAACGACCCGATGCCACCTGCTTGATCTTCGCAGATGGGTTATCCCCATTTGGTTCTGGCAAGAAATGCGCCGGATCTTCGCCACCTTCACCACTATCGGATTTTGCACCAATGCGGTTCATCGCAACATTCAACGTCTTATGCGCTTCAGGTGATAGCGCCCCAAGGCTCATACCCGGAGTCACGAACCGCTTGCGAATTGCGGTAATGCTTTCCACTTCTTCAATCGGAACAGCCGTCCCCATTGGTTTGATTGCCAACAGATCGCGCAAATGGATCGGCGGGTTCGCCTGCATTGATTTGGAGTACTGCTGCCACATCCCGTAAGATGCGTTGGCACAAGCGGCCTGCAACATGTGCATTGTCTGCGCTTCCCATGCGTGCTTTTCGCCGGATTTACGCGACTTGTAGAAACCGCCGATCGGCAGAATGTTGTTGTCGGAATTCCAACCACGTGCGTGCACTTCAATCAGCTTGGATTGAATACCACTGATCCCGATGCCTGAAATGCGGCTTTGCATACCCGGGAAATATTCAGCAACCATCGCGCGGGACAGGCCCACCGCCTCAAAGTTCAAACCACCACGATAGGACGACAGGACCGAAATCCCCATCTTCGCCATGATCTTGAGCAGGCCAGCGTTCACCGCGTCGCGGTAATTGCGCACCGCATCAAGCAATTCACCATCCAGCAAATTCCGCTCAACGCGATTGGCAAGGCTATCTTGCGCCAGATAGGCATTCACTGTCGTTGCACCACAGCCGATCAGAACGGCAAAATAATGCGGATCAACACATTCCGCTGACCGCACGTTTAACGAACAAAATGTCCGCAAACCCTTGGCCGTCAGCCCAGAGTGCACCGCACTAGTGGCAAGGATCATTGGCATCGCGACGCGTGTTTGCGACTGGTGTTGATCGGTCAAAACAATATGGCCTGCACCCGATGAAACCGCCTCTGCTGCCTCAGCGCGAATGCGTTCAAGTCCCTGACGCAACGCATCGGCACCATCCTCAAACGAACAATCAATGACAGTCACCGTGTCACCGAAATGCGCCATCATTGCATCAAATTCAGCGTTGGCAACAAATGGTGTCTCAAGCTGGAGAATCTCGGTCTGCGATCCATCCTCATCCAACACGTTTTTCAGGTTCCCAAAACGCGTTTTCAACGACATCACGCGGCTTTCGCGCAGGCTGTCGATTGGTGGGTTTGTAACCTGAGAGAAGTTTTGACGGAAGAAATGCGACAACGGGCGATATGTCTTGGACAACACCGCGCTTGGCGTATCGTCACCCATCGACGCGATCATTTCCTTGCCATCCTCAGCCATCGGCGCAAGGACTTGCTCCAACTCTTCCATGGAATAACCCGCTGCGGCCTGACGTGTGCGCAGCTCATCACCACTAAAGAGCGAAGTTTCAGGCACATCGCGCATTTTTTCGGACAGATCGACAACTTTTTCGACCCATTCGCCAAATGGCTGAGCGGCTGCCAGCTTATCTTTCAACTCTTCATCGTGATACAGGCGACCCTCGGCCATATCGACGGCGATCATCTGACCAGGGCCAAGCGCGCCCTTTTCAACGACGGTCGCTTCATCAACGCTGACCATGCCCACTTCGGACCCAGCCACCAACAGACCATCACCTGTCACGACATAGCGCAGCGGGCGTAGACCGTTGCGATCAAGCCCACCACAAACCCAGCGGCCATCTGTCATCGCCAGCGCCGCAGGGCCATCCCATGGCTCCATCACGGCGTTGCAGTAGCCATACATGTCCTGCCATGCCTGTTTCATCTCGACGGCCTGCTTTGACCATGATTCAGGGACCATCATCGTTTTAGCCATTGGCGCATTGCGGCCTGCACGGACCAATACTTCGAACACGGAATCAAGCGCAGACGAATCCGATGATCCTGCTGGAATGATCGGCTTGATGTCACCAGCCTTGTCACCAAATGCGCCAGAAGCCATCCGGATTTCGTGTGACCGCATCCAGTTCACGTTCCCCTTGAGAGTGTTAATCTCGCCGTTATGCGCCAACATGCGGAACGGCTGGGCAAGGTGCCACTGCGGGAAAGTGTTGGTAGAATAACGCTGGTGATAAATCGCAAATGCGCTCTCAAAACGCGCATCCATCAGATCAGGATAGAATTCCGCGACCTGCTCGGCCAGCATCATACCCTTATAGATGATAGAGCGGCACGACAATGAACAGAAATAGAAGCCAGCGACCATCGCCGCCGATTTTTCGATCCTGCGGCGGATGATATACAACTCGCGCTCGAATTGTTCTTCGTCGATGTCCTTCCCATTGCGGATCAGGATTTGCTCAATTTCGGGGCGTGTCGCGTTGGCCTTATCGCCCAAACAGCCTGTGAACACAGGCACATGACGCCAGCCATAAATGTAGTGCCCCATGCGCAGCACTTCGGTTTCAACAATCGTGCGGCAGGTTTCCTGCGCACCAAAATCAGTGCGTGGCAGAAACACCTGACCAACCGCAATCAGCTTATCATCAGGCTCGTGGCCCGTCCGGCGGATTTGATCGTGGAAAAACGGCACAGGGATTTGCACGTGGATACCCGCGCCATCGCCAGTTTTACCATCCGCATCTACTGCGCCACGGTGCCATACAGCCTTGAGGGCATTGATACCCTTTTCGACCACGTCACGGGATTTCGTCCCGTCAATCGAAACAACCAAGCCAACACCACAAGAGCTATGCTCATCTTCGTCAGCATAGAGACCATTTTCGGCCATCCATGTGCGCTTGGCTTCTTCGGCTTTTGCCCAGTTTTGATCAAAGTTTGTCATTTGCGTTCTCCTGCAATGAAGGGACGGCGGACATCATCACGCCGCAGCCGTGTTTGGGCCGTGTGGAAAGGAAACCCGGTTCGCCCGGAAAGATAAATTCGACTGGTGTGCTATCGCGCTCAAAGCTGTCGTCACCAGTCGTCACGACATTGGTGCCCGATAAAAACATCCGCCACTCGGGGTGGATATACTCGTTGCCTTCTGCGCCCCAAATCATGGTGCCATCGGCGTTATACGCTTTGAGATTGAACGCAGTTTCATGCAATTCAACACCATCAACAACGCGGCGCTGTCCGGTTAGGCGGTCCTCACCGACATAGCGCGTGACACCAACTTCGGCTGACACAGTCTGAAAATCAAAGCTGTCGCGCATCGTTGTTATCAATTCGGTCAATGACGCAGGGTCCACCGGATTGGGGGCCAACTGCTCGCTGTGGCTTGATCGGGCATGAAAGCTCTCGATCCACTGCGCTTCGTCATCAATCCGGCCAATGAACGCGATACCCAATTCGTCAAACGACATGCGCTGCTGTTCGCCCGCCGGATCGCCTTCGCAACGAAAGTGGTGGTCAACGGTGCAGCTACGATCCTGCACGGTCAAATACGCCTCACACCCCACAGGGAGGGTGACGGTATTCGCCGCTTGTGCCACGGCAGGCGCCGCGCATAGGAAAAGGGCTGCGGCTAATTTCATCCGTCAAACCGTGAATCAATCACGCCGCATTCAAATTTCGGGTTCGCGCTAAAAAACCCTGGCTCGTCAGGGTAAATGAACTCGACAGGTGACATATCGATAACATTGTCAGGCGTCGCAGGGTCCCAAACTTCCCCAAAGAAAAACAACCGGTGTTTTTCGCTGATGAATTGGCGTCCTGCGCTTTGATCGATTTCAACGCCAGCCTCATTCAATGTGCTACCCCCGAACTCTGTGCGCAGCAGCTCTACGCCATCAATAACAACGGTTTCACCCGTAAGCGCATCAAACCCAACAGTCGTCTCATCGCCGCTGTCTTTGGTAATTGTGAATTCATAGGCATCAAGCCCGTTTGCCAACAATTCCGTCATCGAGGCGGGGTCAGGCGCGGGCAAGATCAGGCTTTCGTTGCCCGATACTTTATACGTTTCAAGCCATTGGAAATCTGTGTCGACTTTTTGAACGGAAAACAGCCCGCCTTCACCCAAGAGCGCAAGCCACTGTTCGCCTTCATTGTCCGCCTCGCATTGCCAAACATTGACCGCAACACAACCCTTGTGTTGGACGGTCAAAACAGGCTCGCATCCTTCAGGCACGCTAAAGTTTTGGGCGATTGTAATTGTTGGCAATACGGCAATCGCCGCCGCAATCATTGTGGTTTTCATCTTGGACATCCTTTCAAGAACGCTGGCGGATTATTCAGCCGCGACAGTTTGACTATCATTTAGATAGTTCAAAATTGCCGTTGCACTATCCCTGCCGTCGCGAATGGCCCAAACGACCAGCGATGCACCGCGCACGATGTCGCCAGCGGCAAACACACCATCAAGGCTGGTTTGACCCGTTTCATAGGCTGCTTTCACCGTACCCCAACGCGTCACCTCAAGGCCATCAACACCCCAAAGCTTGGGCAGATCCTCAGGTTCAAAGCCAAGCGCCTTGACCACCAGATCAGCGCCCTCAACGTAATCAGAACCCGCAATAACTTCTGGCATCTGACGTCCTGTCGCATCAGGCGCTCCAAGACGCATTTTCTGAACGCTCACACCAGAAACAGCATCATTACCTTCAAAGCCAACAGGTGCAGCAAGCCAGACAAATTCAACGCCTTCTTCTTCGGCGTTTTGGACTTCGCGCTGTGATCCGGGCATATTCGCGCGGTCACGGCGATACAGGCATTTGACGGATGTCGCACCCTGACGGATCGCTGTACGCACACAGTCCATCGCCGTGTCACCACCACCGATAACGACAACGCGCTTGCCCTCGGCGTTCAGCTCACCGCTCTCGAACTCTTCGACCACATCGCCAAATGATTTGCGGTTACTCGCAGTGAGATAATCAATCGCCCGCACAACACCGTCCGTGTCATTGCCGGCCAGATCAAGCTCGCGGGTTTTATAAACGCCCGTCGCAATCAGCACCGCATCATGCTTGCCACGGATCGCATCGAACGACAGGTCTTCGCCCACGTTGCAATTGTAAACAAACGCAACACCGCCCTCTTGCAGCTGCTCCATGCGCCGCATGACAATATCTTTTTCAAGCTTAAAGCCTGGGATACCATAGGTCAGCAAACCGCCGCCGCGATCATAGCGGTCATAGACCGTGACTTGAACGCCCTGCCTGCGCAGCACATCAGCCGCAGCCAAACCACCCGGACCCGCACCAATAATGCCCACACTTTCGGTCCGCTCAACAGATGGCTTAATGCTTGGCACCCAACCTTCGGCAAACGCCGTATCAGTGATGTATTTTTCAACCGATCCGATCGTTACTGTGCCATGGCCCGATTGCTCAATGACGCAGTTCCCTTCGCATAGGCGATCCTGCGGGCAGATGCGGCCACAAATCTCGGGAAACGTATTCGTCGCCTGACTGATGTCATAGGCTTCTTTCAGTCGCCCTTCGGCCGTCATACGCAGCCAATCGGGAATGTTGTTATGTAGTGGGCAATGCGTTTGGCAATATGGCACACCACATTGGCTACAACGGCTTGCCTGCTCGGCAGCCTTATCGCGCGCAAACTCTGCGTAAATTTCACCGAAATCCTGATTCCGCTGAACCGCTTCCCGCTTTTGCGGCATATCGCGATCCAGATTCACGAATTTCAACATTTTTTGACCAGCCATGCCGTGCCCTCTTTTCCTTGTTACGAAGGGTTTACGTGACGAGGGATAAAATGAAAAGTCAGTATTGCTGACCTATATGCGGCAATTTACGAAGAAATACGGTACGCATGTATAAATTATTAAAATTTTATGTCAGCAATTAAGACCTAAAAGGCTGTCAGCCCAATGATTGCAATGACGCCAACCGCGATTCGCCACCAGCCAAACAACGCGTAACCGTGGCTACTGACGTAATCGAGCACCCACTTCACGACAAATAGCGCCGTGACGAACGCCGCAATCAAACCAACCGCAATTTCCGACATCGCGGTGAAATCAAGCACATCCCAGTTTTTCAACAGGTCGTAGCCGAAAACACCAAACATCATCGGGATCGAGAGGAAAAATGAAAATTCAGCCGCTGCGCGCTTATTCACACCCAGCAACAACGCGCCAACGATTGTAGAACCGGACCGCGACGTGCCTGGTATCAACGACAAACATTGGAACAGCCCGATGCCAAACGCCGTTTTGATCGGCAGGCGCATCGCGTCGTCATATTCTTCTCTCAGATTGAGCCGATCGACGAATACCAAAATCACACCACCAATAACCAACATCACCGCAATCAACATCGGCGTCTCAAACAGCACTGTTTTGATAAGGTCATGCATCAATACACCCAGCAGCACCGCCGGAATCGCCGCAATCACGATTGATCCGATAAAGCGCCGCGATTCAGGGTCATGCCCAGCCGTCGCAACCGCACCCCAAAGCCGCTGAAAGTATAGAACAACCAACGCCAAAACAGCGCCGATCTGGATCACGACTTCAAACGTATTGCCCGCTGAATCAAACCCGAGGAAATGCCCAACCAGCAACAAGTGCCCCGTCGACGACACAGGAATAAACTCGGTCAGCCCCTCAAGAACACCGAGCAATAGCGCAATAATCGTGGAGTCCATGCTTTAGGATTTCCGCAAATTGCTGGCTGATTCCTTGATCGCATCAAACTGACCAGACGGGCGATAGCGCCACAGGTAATCCGGCAGAACCGCTGCCATCGCAACCGGACGAATGCCCAAATCGGCAAACCCTTTTGCGTCATCGGCAACAACATTATCGTTCGCAAGGTTGATCAACTGGTCCTTAGTAAACGGCGCCTTGATGATCCCCAGCGACAGCATTTCGACAGCGCCAAAAATCGGCGCCTTAATCCGCGCAATCCAAAACGGAATGTCAAACACCAAACGCTTGCGGCGCACAACATCTAACATCTGATCCATCAACTGGCGGAATGTCGCAACATCCGGCCCGCCCAATTCATAAACACCCTGCGCATCGCCGGTCACACCCATGACAGCCGCCGCCGCAACATCATCAACATGAACAGGCTGGAATTTGGTATCAGCACCAACAACGGGCAAAATCGGCGTAAAACGCGATATGCCTGCAAAGCGGTTGAAAAATTGATCTTCCGCGCCAAAAATGATCGACGGACGCACGATCATTGCATTGGGCATATGGGCCAAAACTGATGCTTCGCCTTGTGCCTTCGTGCGTGAATAGTCGCTCTCGCCTTCCGCATCTGCACCGATGGCAGAAATCTGAACCATTTTGCCAACACCTGCAGCAGCGGCCAATCGCGCCACGCGCTCGGCACCTTCGGCCTGCACCGCCTCAAAACTGTTCTTGCCAGTTTCAACCAACACACCGACGCAGTTCACAACAGCATTTGCGCCCTCTAGCGCAGCCGCAACCGACGCATCGTCGCGAATATTACAAAGAACAGGGTCGACCTGTCCAACCACACCATAAGTGCGCACAAACATCGCCTCATTCGGGCGGCGCACCGCGACGCGCACACGCCAGCCCTGCTTGGCCAAACGCCTTGCAATATATCGGCCCACAAAGCCTGATCCGCCAAAAATAGTTACCAACTGAGACATAGGTGTGCCCTTTCATTCTTCGCCCAAGGGTTTACCCCCGCACCCGTCAACAAACAAGGCGCAAGATCGCGCCCATTGACCGACCAGAACTGCCAACGCTCGCCGCCCATTTCGAATCCCTACACCACCCCAAGAATCGCGTTGACAGCACTCCCACCCGGTCGTAAACGCTCAATCACGTAATCTGTTGCCCAGATGGCGGAATTGGTAGACGCGCCAGCTTCAGGTGCTGGTGTCTGTATGGACGTGGAGGTTCGAGTCCTCTTCTGGGCACCATTACTTCCGAACATAACTGAAAATACGATACCCCATGAAGCATGTGCTTTGGGCGTATCATCAGGCGCCCGATAGGCCGTCGAATGGATTTTAGCCGCGAAAAAAGCTAATCGTCACTTGGGCGGAATTTAACATAGCTTGTTGCTCCGCCGCTGACCTTGATTTCTTTAGCTGCGAGCGCCGTCGTTCCGCTCGTCCGCCAAATCGCTTTCAGGCGCCTCTTCTTCCATCAAGATGCGCCATGCGTCGCCCTCGAGGTCGTCATATTGTTTTGATCGCAACGTCCAAACAAATACCGCGAGTGCTGCGCAGGCCATCAGCAATGAGATCGGGACGAGAACCACAAGGATATTCATCACCGTACCCTCAGCGCATTGAGCAGCACGGTAATTGATGATGCGGACATCGCGATCGCGGCCCCCAGCGGCGTCGCGAAACCAAGCACAGCAATGGGAATCGCGATCATGTTATAGCCCGCGGCAATCGCAAAGTTCTCGATCACCCTCGCCTTGGCTGATTTCGCAGTCTCAATAACATCAGGAATCCCGCCTAGGTTTGATCCAAGCAGCACAATATCACTTGCAGTTCTGGATGCGTCCAGCGCCGTTGCGGGCGAGATTGATACATATGATTGCGCCAGTGCCAACGTGTCATTCAACCCGTCACCCACCATAAGCACCTTGGCACCACTGTCATGCAGGGCAATCAATGCCTCTTGTTTGTCTTGCGGGCGCATATTGGCATGGGCCTGCCCAACGCCCAGCGCCGTTGCAATCTTGGACACCGCTGGTGCGTTATCGCCGGACATGATGATCACCTGTCTGCCTTGGTCAGCAAAATAGGCGACTGCCTCTTTGGCACCATCGCGCAGCGCTTCTTTCATCGGTATGGTTTGCTTGTCTCGGCCCGCAATACGCAGCACCGTGTCACCATCATCACCGTCACGCCCCAGAAATACCGCCTGCCCTTGGTAGGTGCCCGCAATGCCCAAGCCCGCCGTCTCAGTGATGTTTTCAATCTGGCTGGACCGCACATCAGCGGAAATCGCGGCAGCGATAGATTGCGAAACCGGATGATCAGATGCTCTCGCCAGCCCTGCCAATACCCCAAGGCTTAGGTCATCAAAGCTCTCTGTATCGATGGTCGCGTGGCCCACGGTTAATGTGCCAGTCTTATCAAAAACAACCGTATCGACCTCGGCCATACGTTCCAGCGCGGTGCCATTCTTGATCAATAACCCGCGCCGAAATAATCGCCCCGTCGCCGCCGTCATCACCGCTGGAACCGCAAGCCCGAGAGCACAAGGACACGTAATGATCAAAACCGAAATCGCGATGCGCAACGCATGCGGAAAATCACCCGATACAATTATCCAACCAACGAACGTTATCAACGCAGTCAGATGCACGGCAGGCGCGTAAATCTGCGCCGCACGATCCGCAAGTGCCGTATAGGTGTTCTTCGCGCTTTCAGCGGTTTCAACCATCGCCACGATTTGGGCCAATGACGTGTCTTGGCCAACGGCCGTCGCCTCGACGGTCAATTGGCTCTCAAGGTTGATTTCCCCTGCCGACACCAGATCACCGCACGCCAAGTCTATCGGCCTGCTTTCGCCCGTCAAAACAGACCGGTCAATCCGGCCTCGGCCTGACACGATCACACCATCAACCGGCAGTCTCATACCTGCAGCCACACGGATATGATCGCCAACATTCAGCTCGCTGACATTGATGATCTCAACCCGATCACCAACAATCCGCGCAACCGTCGGCTTGACCAATGCCGCGAGCTCTTGCGCCGCTGATCTCGCCGCGATCCGCGTCCGGTGATCAAGGTATCGCCCGATCAGCAAAAAGAACGTCAGCGACAGCGCCGCATCAAAATACACATGCCCTGACCCCATCGCCGTTTCATAAACCGACAGACCCGCCGCAAGGATGATAGCCAGCGAAATAGGCACGTCCATATTCACCCGCCAAACACGCAGTGCCTTCCACGCTTCACGGAAAAACACCTCGGCCGAAAACACCAGCGCTGGCACAGCGATAATGGCGGATAACCAATGAAACATCGTGCGCGTGGCCTCTGCCGCGCCGGACCAAACAGCGACGGAAAATAGCATGACATTCATCATCGCAAATCCGGCCACTGCAATCCGCAGCAACAGCCCCTTGCCCGCTTTATCGGTCTCAACGCTCGCCATCATCGCCGCGTCCAGCGGCAAGGCTTCAAATCCCTCTGCATTGATCAGGGCGATTAACGTGTCTGGGTCCACATGCGGCGCATCAATCGACACGCGTTTACGGCTGAGGTTCACCCGCGCCGCCCGCACCCCATCTGCGGCCAACAGCACATTTTCGATTTTGCTGATGCAGGCCGCACAATGGATCGTCGGCAGGGATAAAACGATGTCGCCCACGCCTTTTGCTGCCTGATCCATGGCCAATGGCGCTGCTGCGCATCCGGGACAGGCGACAGCTGTGCTCATTTGCGCGGAACCCTTACAATCACACGCTGCCGAAACACCGTGCCATCCGCAGCTTGTGCAACAAGACGGAGGTTCCAGTTACCGCTCCCAAGCGTCACAGGCGCAACAAAATTTTGGCCATCAAATCTGAATTCCGGCGTTTGATCCGCCGCAACGCTGGTTGCATGGCCAAAAATTGCAGTCACAATCTTTGGCTCAACCGGCCCGTTTTTATCCGCAATCGATAGGATCAAGTAACCACCCTCGACCTTGGCCGATACATCCCAGCCTAGCGCCAGTTGTGCGGCGCGGTTTTTGTCAAATTCCTGACTTGCGACATAGGAGTTTTTGACCTCAAGTCCGGGAAACGTCGCAACCGCCTTGAACGCCAATGTCAGGTTGACGGAAATAATAACCGCAAATGCTGATACGATGATGGCAAGCGCCTTACGGCCTGTGAATGGTTTAACGGTGGCTTCGGTCATTGGTTTCCCTTTCCGTTGAAAACAGTGTCGCGGCTTGCGCGCGCATCGCTTTGCACATCCTCCACCCAGAACCGGAGCGGCGTTGTGTGCGTTTGCGCCGCGGGGTCTTGTGGCCTTGCGATCACATTGACCCGCTGCTGCAATGTCTGATCCGCAGGCACAGTGACGATATGCGTGTCCTGCCCCTGAATATCGATCCGCAGGATTGTATCCGCACTCAGAGCGATCCGGAAATCGCGCGGCTCACCCTGTTTGTTGCGCAACCGTAGCACATAGCTATTGCGCACCGATCCATCAGACAGTGTCACATAGGTCGGGTTTCTCACCGCCTCTACTGTCAAATCAATGTCAGAGCGGATGAATAACGCAAACACTAGCCCAGCGCCGATCAACGACCAAAGCGCGGTATAGATGACCGTCCGCGTCCGCAGCACATGCTGCCAGTTCGGGCGCGGCTCTTTGCCTGCGCGTTCCGCAGGTTCATCCGCCAATGCAAGATAGTCGATCAGGCCCCTTGGGCGGTCAATCCGGTCCATAACCTCGTCACAGGCATCAATGCACAGCGCACAAGTGATGCATTCCATCTGCTGCCCATCACGGATGTCGATCCCCATCGGGCAGACATTCACGCAAGCCATGCAATCAATGCAATCACCCGCACCTGCATCGCGCTTTTTGCCGCGCGGCTCTCCTCGCCAATCACGGTAGCCAACGGTCAGCGTATCATCATCCATCATCGCGCCTTGGATACGCGGCCAAGGACACATGTAGATGCACACCTGCTCCCGCAAAAAACCACCAAACAAGAATGTCGTCGCAGTCAGAACCGCAATCGTCATATACGCAATTGGCGCAGCAGTGCCGGATATTAGCTGCTGCAACAGCGTCGGCGCGTCAGCAAAGTAAAATACCCATGCACCACCTGTTGCGACCGCGATCATCAGCCATACGGCCCATTTGCTTAGCCTCAACCGCCATTTCTTGAAATCCCATTTCGCGTTCCACAGCCGCACTCTCGCGTTCCGGTCACCCTCGATCCAGCGCTCCACCAGAATGAATAGATCGGTCCACACCGTCTGTGGGCAGGCATATCCGCACCACACCCGACCCAGCGCTGAGGTAAACAAAAACAACCCCAAGCCCGCCATGATGAGCAGGCCCGCAACAAAGTAAAACTCATGCGGCCAAATCTCGATCCAGAAAAAATAGAACCGTCTGTGCGCCATATCGATCAGCACGGCCTGATCCGGCAGGCTCGCGCCGCGATCCCAACGCAACCAAGGTGTGATGTAATAAATGCCCAGCGTGATCGCCAAAATCCACCACTTCAGTCGTCGAAACTTACCGCTTACGCGGCGTGGAAAGATCGGCTCTTGCGGCGCAAAAAGCGGTGGGTTTTCTGGCGTGCTCATACTGTTTTATCCTGTTCGCAACTTTACGTATGAACGGTGGGCCGACTGTCCGCTTTGACCTAGGTCAAATTTTTACCGTTATTTGACGCCCACCCTCGGATTATGCGCGAACAGGTCCGAGGGTGGGGTCGATCACGTCGTCACGCGATCCCATTTCGTGCACGCGCACGAAATCTATTCGCCACCGCCAAGCTGATGCACATATGCGGCCACCGCATTCACATCATCATCGCTCAAACGTTGACCCCATGCAGGCATAACGCCGAACCGCGCCTTGGCGATTGAGGTGCGCAGGTTCTGCTTATCACCGCCATATAGCCAGATTGCATCGGTCAGATTTGGCGCGCCCATCTCGCGGTCGCCTTTTCCGTCGGCCCCGTGGCATGAGCTACAGTTTTCTTCAAACAAAACCGCACCTTCAGCCGACATTGCACCACCCTCTCCCAAGCCTGACAGGTTGCTGACAAACGCCGCAACGTGATCAATCTCTTCATCGCTCAAGATCTCTTCGAACGCTGGCATCTGGGACCAAAGCGCATCGGCATCCGTGTCATTCCGAATACCGTGACGAATGCTATAGGCGATGCTTTCGATCTGCCCACCCCATAGCCAGTCATCATCTAGCAGGTTGGGATAGCCTTTCGCGCCCGCCGCACCAGCGCCGTGGCACTGTGAACAATTCGTCCGAAACACCGCCGCGCCGCCCGCGATTGCAAAACGGTTCAATTCCTCATCTTGCGCAAGCGTCGTCAAATCAGCCGTTGCCAACGCCGCCCGCAATGCGGCGTTTTGGTCGTCAAATCTGGCAATTTCTGCGGCCACTTCGCCCCGTGTCGAATAGCCAAGCAAACCCGTCGTAGCCCGATCAATCATCGGCCATGCAGGATAGGCGATCAGATACCCGATACCCCAAACAATCGTCAGATACAGACACCATAGCCACCAACGCGGCAATGGATTGTTCAGCTCTTTGATACCGTCCCATTCGTGACCTGTGGTCTCAATACCGGTTTCTTGATCAATATCTTTTTCTGACATCAGTTTGCTCCCCCATTTGGGTGGGTTTCACGATTGTCACCTGTCGGGATCGTATCATTGCGAAACACAATGTTGGCCACCTCGGCATGTGTCTGCTTGCTCCCCGGGCGAAACGCCCATGCAACAACACCGACAAAAAACAGAAACAACAACAGCAACGCCCAGCTATCCGCCAACTGCCTTAGGAATGAATATAGTTCCATTGTTTTGCTCCTCTATCGGCTAGCGTCTGGGGTGAAGGTTGAGAAATCGACCAGCGTGCCAAGCATCTGCAGATAGGCCACCAGTGCATCCATCTCGGTGATGCCATCCTGCCCGTCGAAATTACCCGTCGCCGCACCTGGATACCGCTCTAGCAATCCATCCCAATCGCCATCGGCTTCGGCTTGAACCGTGAAATCGGCCTGCGCACTTGCGACCATCTCATCGGTATATGGCACGCCAACCATGCGGTGCGTTTTGACCAAATCTTGGACGTATTCGCCTTCGATCTTGGCATTCGCAAGAAACGCATATTTCGGCATGATCGATTCCGGCACAACCGACTGAGGATCCATCAGATGATCCACATGCCACGCATCCGAATACCGCCCGCCGACACGCGCCACATCCGGCCCTGTTCGTTTGGATCCCCATTGATGCGGGTGGTCATACATGGATTCAGCAGCAAGCGAATAATGCCCGTACCGCTCCACCTCGTCACGCATCGGGCGGATCATCTGGCTGTGGCAGGTATAGCAACCTTCGCGCACATAAATCTCCCGACCCGTCAGCTCCAGCGGTGAATAGGGGCGCATGCCGTCGACTTCCTCGATCGTATTCTCAAGGTAAAACAGCGGCACAATTTCAACGATCCCGCCGATGCTGACCACGGCGAATGACAATGCCAGCAACAGCGTAGGGCTGCGTTCGACCATTTGGTGTTTGTTCAAAAATCCCATGATCGCTCTCCTTATTCTGCCGGCACGCCAACCGGTGCAGCAACGCGTTCGCCACCCCGAATTGTCATCCACATATTCCACACCATGATCAGCGCCCCGCTCAGGTAGAGAACCCCACCAAGACCGCGCACCACATACATCGGGAACTTCGCGCTTACCGTGTCGGCAAAGCTGTTGACCAAGAAACCTTGCGCATCAACTTCGCGCCACATCAGACCTTCCATAATGCCGGTCACCCACATGGACGCTGCGTAGAGAACGATACCAATTGTCGCCAACCAGAAATGCCAGTTGATTGCCGCCATTGAATGCATCTGCATCCGACCCCAAAGCCTTGGTGTCAGGAAGTAGAGCGCCGAGAACGTGATCATCCCGTTCCAACCAAGCGCACCGGAATGCACGTGCCCAATGGTCCAGTCAGTGTAATGTGACAGGCTGTTCACAGCGCGGATCGACATCATCGGTCCCTCAAATGTGGACATGCCATAGAACGCGAGGCTGACAACCATCATCCGAATGATCGGATCGGTGCGCAACTTGTCCCACGCGCCTTGCAACGTCATCAGACCGTTGATCATACCGCCCCAGCTTGGCATCCACAGAATGATACTAAACACCATGCCCAGCGTTGATGCCCAATCAGGCAGCGCCGTGTAATGCAGGTGGTGTGGACCCGCCCAGATGTAGAGAAAGATCAGCGCCCAAAAGTGAATAATCGACAGCTTGTAGCTAAAGATCGGGCGCCCCGCCTGCTTGGGCAAGAAGTAGTACATCATGCCAAGGAAACCCGCCGTCAGAAAGAAACCAACCGCATTGTGACCATACCACCACTGCACCATTGCATCCTGCACGCCGCTAAACACTTGCACAGATTTAGACCCCCAGATTGACACAGGGATTGCTAGGTTATTGACCACATGCAGCATTGCAACTGTGATGATAAACGCCAGCAAGAACCAGTTAGCCACATAGATATGGCGCTCTCGGCGGTGCACGATTGTCCCCAGATAAACCGCAAGATAGGTCAGCCAAACAATGGTCAGCCAAATATCAATGTACCACTCAGGCTCTGCATATTCTTTGGATTGTGTGGCACCCAACAAATAACCAGTCGCGGCCAACACGATGAAAAACTGATAACCCCAGAACACGAACCATGCCGCGTTCCCGCCCCATAGCCTCGCTCCGCACGTGCGTTGAACAATATAAAACGACGACATGATCAACGCGTTACCACCAAAGGCAAAAATAACCGCCGATGTGTGCAACGGACGCAAGCGGCCAAAGTTTGCAAATGGTTGCGCCCACTCAAGGTTTAGCGCCGGAAACGCAAGCTGAAATGCGATGACGGTCCCGACAAGGAACCCCACAACACCCCAGAATGCCGTTGCGATAACGCCCGCCCTGATAACGCCATCCATGTAACCGGACGCATCAACTTTGACTTCCGGTTCATCGGTTTGGCGCAATACCCAAATAAACAAACCCGCAGACACAAACATCGTCAGCAGGGCGTGAAATTGATAGGCAATGTCGCGTGCAAACTGCGCCGCAAGCGCAGCAATCAAAACGACCATCGCTAGAATGGCCAGCTTGAAATAATTCAACATATGTCACCTCATGTGTGAAGGTTTGAGGCGCATCGGCACCTGTTCGCTCCCCACTGTTTACGCGGTGATTCAAATTGGTCTTTGATCTAGATCAAGTTTCGTCCTGCATTGAATTTGCGCTGGATCAAGGCGCGGCCTTTCTCGGTTAGCTAAAATCAATCCCAATTGGCCAAAACAGGAGGATCGCGCCGTGACCTATTCATCAATTGCAACTGTTATTCACGACCCAGAGGCGACCAATGCCCACCTCGATATGGCCATCGCTCTGGCAGAGAAATACGATGCACACCTTCATGTGCTGGTCGCTGGAATCGACCACACCGATCCCGGGTTTTATTATGCCGGGGCGCAGGCTGTCGCCACGCATCAAAATTTGGGGGTCGCCCAACATGATGCCGACGCGCTTGATAAGCTGGCCCGTACAAAATTGGCGCAACAATCAATCGCTTGGGATGTGCAGCGCCTTCTCATTATGCTGCCGGGGCTTTCGCCATTTCTTGCCGACACCATGCGGTTTCACGATTTGGTCGTGATGCCTTCGCCCTATCAAGGGAGCGCCGCTCACATCGACGAGGCCATTTTCGAGGCCTGTCTTTTCCGCGCAGGTTGTCCAGTCATGATCTGCCCGCCTAAACCTTTGTCACTCGCCTTTAACAACGTCATGGTTGCTTGGGATGACAGCGCACAAGCCCTCGCCGCTGCCAAGGCCGCGATGCCGGCCATTTCGGACGCAGGAAAAGCAACCGTAATCATGATTGATCCCCCCACAGAAGGGCCTGACCGCTCGGATCCGGGTGGGCAGATGGCGTCCTTTATTGCCCACCGTGGCGCATCGGTTGAAATCTTGGTGCAGTCACGCCGCCTGCCCAATATCGCACTTCAGCTTTTGCAAACCGCGCACGAAGGCGACAATGATTTGATTGTGATGGGGGCCTATGGCCACTCGCGCTTGCGCGAATCCATTCTCGGTGGCGCAACGCGCGACATGCTCAAACAACTGGACATACCCGTCCTGATGGCCCGCTAACTAGGGCTCCGTTGAGCCTGATAGATTGACTAACCCTGCGCGATCCAAAATCACAACGCGGCGGTTCGTCTCCAGCTTAATCGTGCCCGCTTTCTTAAGCGCGCTAAACTGGCGGCTCACTGTCTCAATCGTCAATCCCAGATAATCAGCTGTCGCTTCGCGGGTCAGCGGCAGCTGGATCACCGTGTTGTCGGTGCCCTCCGGTGACGTGCGTTTCATAATCATCAGCAAGAACGTCGCGATTTTTTCTTTCGCGGTCTTTCGGCCTAACAGCAACATCCACTCTCTGGCGGCGTCCAGCTCATCCAATGCCATCACGAGCATACGTTCCGACAGGTGCGGCGTGTGACCGACCATTGCCTCAAATCCTTTGCGCCGAAAACAGCACAGCGTCACATCTGTCACTGCTGTCACATCATAGGGCGCTGTCTCTCGCCCGGGCCGTCCAATGAAATCCGATGGCAACAGTAGACCCATGGTTTGCTTGCGCCCGTCTTCCATCAACTGCTCTATCGTCGCAACCCCGCTCACGACCGAGCCAACAAACGGCATCCGGTCACCGCTCCACATGATCGGCTGACCTGCGTCAAACGTGGTGTAGTATTTCAACGTCTCAAGCTGGCCTATCTCGCTGTCGTCACACGACGCACAAACCGCGCGATGCCGGATCGGGCATTCGTCACATTTTCCGGGTTTGATCATTTGTTGGGACATACAAACTTCAATATCGAAGCCGCGCAGATTCAACAACAGTGCCAGAGCGGAATTCGTGCATAGATTGATTATCGCTGCGGCGACTAGGCTTAAAATAATTTAAAGCGCCACGCCCGCACTTGCTGGCTTCAATCCCCGTCAGCGACCCCTGCGGCCCGATGCCGTGCACGCCGCGCCCGATAGCTCGGCAAGACAACCAAAATTGCGGCAATCGTCAGCAGACCCATCGTCATTGGCCGCTCCCAGATGAATGCAATACCATCGTATAGCTGCATCGATCTTGCGAAATTGTCTTCCATCATGCCACCCAAGATAAAGCCAATCAGCAGTGGCGCGAGGGGATAATCGGCAAACTTGAACGCCGTCGCACAGACGCCGAAACCAACAAGCATCAACAGTTCTGTCGCATTGTTTTGACCGATGTAGGCCCCCATAAGGGTGAAAAACAGGATGAACGGGATCAGGTAATTGCGCGGGATCGACAGCACTTTGGCGATATATGGGATCAACGGCAGGTTCAGGATCAGCAACACGAAATTACCGATGAACATCGACATGATGACCGCCCAGAAAATCTCGGGTTCATCAATCATCAACCTTGGGCCAGGTGTGACATTCAGCGCGATCAACGCGCCAAGCAAAATCGCCGTGGTCCCCGACCCCGGAATACCCAGCGTCAGCAGTGGTACGAACGATCCCGTGCAGGCCGCGTTATTTGCCGTCTCAGGTGCCGCAAGCCCTTTGATAGACCCTTTACCAAACTCGGCTTGTTCTTCTTTTGGTGCAATGTTGCGCTCGACTGCATAGCCAAGGAAACTGGCAATCGTCGCGCCTGCACCCGGCAATACCCCAATGAAAAATCCTTGTAACGACTGCCGCCCAATGACCGGCGCAATCGCCTTGGCCTCTGCGCGCGTGATGCGCAGATCTTTGATTTCCCCATCACCGCTACCTGTCACCTTCGGCTTCAACACAAGAAACAACGCCTCAGGCAGCGCAAACATTGCCATCGCCAACGTCACAAAACCAAAGCCTGACTGCAGGTCCATAATCCCCATCGTGAAACGTGGCAGGTTGAACAACGCGCCTTCGCCCACCGTAGCCATGATCAACCCAAGGATCGTCATTACCATCGCCTTGGCGACCTGCCCCGTGCCCGCAAATGCCGCAATCGCCGACAGGCCTACGACCATCAGCGCGAAATATTCTGCCGAATGGAACAGCAACGCCACCGATGACAGCGCCGGCGCGAATATCATCAACAACAATGCCCCGATTGTGCCACCTGCAAAGCTCGCGATAGCGGCAATTGTCAGCGCCTTGCCGGCCTTGCCCTGTTGCGCCATCGGAAATCCGTCAAAGCTGCTGGCAACAGTGCCCGCAACCCCCGGCGCATTCAGCAGGATCGAAGAAGTCGAGCCGCCGAAAATCGCCCCATAATAAACCCCCGCAAGCAGGATCAACGCAGCCGATGCATCACCCATCGAAATCGCCACTGGGATCATGATCGCGATGATCGACATCGGCCCCAATCCGGGCAACATGCCAATAAACGTACCGATCAAACAGCCGCCAATAACCATCAAGATATTCTGAAACGACAGCGCCGTTTGCAGACCGATGAGCAAACCTTCGAGCATCTTACCCTCCGATAAAGCCCGGCAATGGGCGCATATAGATGCCAAGCATCTGTGAAACTAAATACCAAACGATCCCCGTCGCAATGACGGACACTGGCACCATAACGTGCCACTTGCGTTCACCCAAAATGAACGACCCAAGGATCAGGAATGCTGTGGTTGAAGTCAAAAATCCGAACGGGCGCAAACACAGCGCATAAACCACCATAAGGACCAGCAACATGATCGCTTGCCCAAGCTTATATTCTGTCAACTTGCGATAATCGATGTCGGCCTCTTTCGCCTCGCTCTTCTCAAACCCCAACAGGATGATGAGCGATGCGATAGCGCCAAGAATCGACAATACTTTGGGGAATGTGCTCGGCCAGATCGGATTGCGCTGCATGAACGGCGCAAGGTTGCTATCCATCGTAAACCAAGCAGCATAGCCATATGTCAGGCAAACCCCCAGCAAAATCAGTGCGATCCAACGATCCAACGCCATGCGATTTCCCCCAATAGATTGGCAGAGCGGCCACGCCGCTCTGCCAGTTACAACTTACAAGAAGCCGAGTTTTTTCATCAAGTCGCCGATAACCTGTTCCTGATCTTCAAGGAACGATTGGAAATCATCACCTGGGTTGTGGATGTTAACCCAACCGTTGCGCGCACGTACTGTTTCCCACTCAGGGGTATCGTACATTTTCGCAATCGCGTCTTGGTATGCCGCAACCTTGTCAGCCGACAGGCCCGGTGCACCAAAGAAGCCGCGCCAGTTCACAAATGACGTGTCGATGCCCTGCTCTTTCATTGTCATCGCATCTGGTGCCGCGCCAACGCGATCATCTGCAGTCACACCGATGATTTTGACTTCGCCAGCATTCGCCAGATCAACCGCTTCTGAGAAACCTGTTGAAAGCGCCGCGATTTCACCTGACAGCAGGGCCGCCATCGCTTTACCACCAGCGTCATACGGGATGTATTTTACGTCCAGCGCATCTTTGCCAGCCGCTTCCATAACCATCGCCGCTACAAGGTGATCCATACCACCTGGAACAGAACCACCACCGATCGCAGTTGCAGATGCGTCTGCATCATATGCTGCAATCAGATCGTCCATGCTGTTGATTGGGCTGTCTTTACCAACAACCATCGCGGCATAGTCACCGATTGTACCTGCAACCAACGTCAGGTCGCGGAAGTTATGCGGGAACACGCCAGTCAATGAACGGATCACAATCGGGGTCGAGTTGACCATCAATGTGCCTTCGTTGCTGTCGGCATTTTCAATCAAGAAACCGATGGCCTTACCGCCGCCGCCGCCTGACATGTTTTCATAAGATGCAGAACCAACAAGACCCGCGCCGGTCAGCGCTTCGCCTGTACCGCGTGCAGTGCCATCCCAACCACCACCGGCGCCGCCGGGGATCAAGAAGTGAATACTATCGAGAACCTTATGGCCATCGGCCATCACTGGTGCTGCAAAGCTGATTGCTGCAACCGCAGTCGCAAGCAGGGCGCGTCGGCCCATTGTAAATGTCGTCATATCATTTCCTCCCATTTGACAACTGTCCGCATGGCGGTTCAGTTGTTGTGACTACAACACAACAACCTGACACCGACCTGTCACACAGCAAAGTTTGGCAACGCCGCGATGAAATTCCTTCTTGTCGAAGATAACCAAGAGCTCGCGATCGCCGTATCATCACGCATGGCGTTTGACGGCCATGTTGTTGATCACGCAGCAGATTTAACCACCGCCACCGCGTTTGTCGAAACGACAGAATATGACCTTATTTTGCTCGACATCATGCTGCCGGATGGGGATGGTCGCGCCTTTCTCAAACAACAACGCGCCCGTAAATTGGACACACCTGTCATCATTCTGACGGCCCGCAGTCAGGTATCTGACCGAATCGGGTCGCTCGATTTAGGGGCAGATGACTACGTTACTAAACCCTTTGACCATGCCGAACTTGAGGCCCGCTGCCGTGCCGTTTTACGCCGCAAAGCAGGCAAGGCGCAGACCGTCATCGCCATTGGCGGCGTGGTATTTGATCCCGTCGCTGGCACCCTGTCGGTCAACGGCCAGAATGTGACATTACGCAACCGCGAACTGCGCTTGTTCGAGCTTTTGATCAACGCCCCCGGTCGCGTTTTTTCCAAGCAAAAGCTCGCGGATCGGCTGTTTTCCTATGATGAGGACGCATCGGAAAACGCGATTGAAGTCTACATTGGCCGTATCCGCAAACACCTCGAAAATGCGGATGTGCGTATCACCACGCTGCGCGGCCTTGGCTATCGGCTCGACCATGACGGATAGGCAGCGCACCAACGGATCATTGCGCAATCGCTTGGTATTTACCTTGATTGCGGGGGCAGCGATCCTCGCGCTTTTGCTGTTTTTTGTCATCCGCAACTTCGCCACTCAAATTGCGCAGCAGGGCCAAGACAATATTCTCAAGGCCTCTGTTACCTCGATCCTCGACGCGGCAACCATCCGCGACGGAGAGGTCGAAATCGATATCCCTTATTCGGCATTCTCAATGCTTAGCACCCCATCCGATGATCGCATCTTCTATGCGATCTACGCGGACGATGTGTTCCTGTCCGGCTACGAAAACCTCAGGCCCACCTCATCCGGCTACCAGACAATTCCATTTCAAGACGAGAACGTCCGCCTCGTCACGTCCCAACGCACATTGATCGGCGCCGACAGGCGTGTGCAAATTACTGTCGCCCTCGCCCAATCCCAAAACGCTTTGTCCGGCACTCTTCGGCAAATCTCCCGAAGTGCTGCGCTTTTTGGCGCTGGCTTCTTTGGCCTTGTGGCTCTCCTGTCGTATTGGGCCGCGTCGATGACCATCGGTCAGCTCAATCGGCTCACCGGTTCCGTCACCCGTCGCGGCCCCCAAGACCTCAGCCCGTTCGAGAAACCCGTTCCTTCCGAAATGCTACCCTTGGTGACCTCTCTCAATTCCTTGATGGGCCGCCTTAACCAATCGCTGAGCCAGTCCGAGGATTTCATCGCCGAAGCCGCCCACCGCGTGCGCACCCCCCTTGCAACTGTACGATCCTATGCCGAAGCGACGTTGCAACGTGTCGATAAAGAAGAAAACCGGCAAGCCATGCGGTCCATGGTCCGCGCGATTGACGAGGCATCCCGCGCCGCAGGACAGCTGCTTGATCATGCGATGATCACGTTCCGCGCCGATCACCTTGACCGCCGCGATATTGATTTGGTCGATATTGTTGGTGAACTGGTCGTGCGACTAACACCCATTGCCGACATCAAAGATCTAACCCTTCGGCTACACGGCGATGAACGCGTCCCTTATGCAGGTGACCCGATCTTGTTACAAAATGCCGTCCGCAATCTGATCGATAACGCCCTGAAATACGCCCCTGCCGAAAGCATCATCGACATTCATGTCACCGCCACGCCCTCCGCCCAGATCAAAGTCTGCGACAAGGGGCCGGGGTTCCCCGACGCCGAAATGGCGACGCTCACCGCCCGTTTCAAGCGCGGCACCAACGCCGAGGGGACAATTGGTTCCGGCCTCGGTCTGACGATCGTCATGGACGTGGCCCACGCACATGGCGGCGAAATCACGCTTTCTAACCAACCACAGGGGGGTGCATGCGCTACCTTATCGCTCTCTTAATCGTGCTGCTGCCGATGGCGTCCACGGCCCAGGATTGGGAAGATCGCCAGTTGTTTAATGCCGGTGCCTCTGGCCCCAGCTTGCGCATTATATCGAGCACAGACACCGCATTGTTTGCGCCGATCCTTGACCGGTTTGTTGCCGACAATCCATTCGTCAGCGTCGAGTATTTAGTGACTGGCACCGCTGATATCGACCGCCGTTTCCGTGCCAATCCTGCTGACTTTGATCTGGTGATTTCCAGTGCGATGGACCTGCAACTCAAGCTCGCCAATGACGGCTACGCGCTCGCCCTTGATGATGTGACCCACCCCGCTTGGGCGCAGTGGCGGCAAAGCTTGTATGCCTTTACTGCCGAGCCTGCTGCCATCGTGATCAACCGCGCCGCATTTGCAGGGCATCCAATCCCAACCACCCGCCAAGAGCTGATCCAAGCGCTCCGCGCGCGCCCGGATACATTTCGTGACCGCATCGCCACCTACGATGTGCGCAAGTCTGGCCTTGGATATTTATTCGCCACCCAAGACGCCCGCGCATCCGAGACATTCTGGCGCTTGATGGAGGTTATGGGCAGTTTGAACGTCCGGCTTTATTGCTGTTCGGGTGATATGATTGATGACCTCGCTGATGGGACAATTGCCGTCGCATATAACGTTCTGGGGAGTTACGCCGCTGCCCGCATTGATAGTCAGGACACGTTCGATATTATCCTGCCGTCCGATTTCCCGATCACGATGATGCGCACCGCTATGGTGTCAGGCCAATCGACCTCGCCGGATCAAGCCGCGCTGTTTATCAAACACCTGATTGCCCAGCAATTGAACCCTGATAGCGCATTGCCCAGTTTACTGGCCCAATCGACCAACGCTGAACAGGCGACGATTTCCTTGGAGCCGGCCCTGATGACGTTTCTTGATGCGCTCAAGCGGCGCAAGTTTCTGTCAGAATGGGAAAGTGCGCTGATCCAAGAATAGGGGCAGCGCACTGATATGATCATCGATTTGAAGGGGGTTTAGTCGCGCAATAACGCAGACTTCACCTTTAAGGCATTGAAGTATAGAGAAAACAGCGGTGTTCCGCACGCGGAACACAGCCGTTAACCCTTTTCGAACAATTCCTGCAAAATGGTCATCGCAGACTCGACCGTTTGTGTATCAACTGATGGGCCCTTGAGACGGATGTAGAAACCTTGGCTGTCGCGGCTTTTGATCAGTGTGACCCCTGTTGAAAGACGCAAGGTGTCGTTACCGATCCAGCCAATTGGGGGCGCCGCCGGCGCACGGCGCGGTGGCAGAGCGGGCAAGTCAAGTCGCTCGAAATCAAGCAAAACAGTCTCGATTTTCTTCCATTCTTCGGCGGGGCTACCACTGAACTTCTCGCCCAAAACGCTGCGCAACGTTTCGTCGGCGCCCTGCCGCAGCGCCACCACCATGCGAAGCCCTTGGCGTTCTGACAGGTGATCAGGAAAATCGAGCACGTCGCCGAGCACTTCGAACAGCTCGGCGAATGATTTGATTTTGGAGCGTTTCGCACGCGAGGCGTGAATAAAGAGGCCGCGCACTGCTTCGTCGACGCTAATGAATGCACCCTCTTGGGCGGCAATGACGGCGATGCGTCCACGTTCAAACGGACTTAGATCGGCGCGGATTTCGTTTTCTTCGATCATGGTGCGGAAGGTCGTGCAAAAATCCGATGCGGGGCGAACGATGGCGGGTATTTGGTTGAACTTTGACGGATCCCTGTCGCAAAGTTTCTGAAACGCGAGGTGCCTGCGGTAGCCAGATAGGAGGGCATAGCCGTCTTTGCTTTCGTAAACTTCGATCGGGAGGCGCAAACCGGACAGTGCGATTGAATTTACCAACTCGTCCAAGGCGGCGGCGTCGATTACTGACCGATCACGGGCCATGGCATCAGGGTTAATGGCATCCAGCGGGATCAGGGTGATTTGAGGAATGATGGGTTCTTGATTGATTTGCTGCATTTTCACCCTTTGCATCGGCTATAATAAAGTATGAACAGCAGTCTTCGACAAAACGGGTAGCGAGAACGTAAAACGACCGCGCGGTGGGGTGCGCAGGGTTGATACCTGCTGATTTCAGGCGACTGAGCGCTATTGCGGTGGTTGGGCCCCCGACTATAGTTGCAAACAATTGCATGGCCCCAGCGCCTGATTGAAAGTGAAGCCAGCGACATGAAATATGCATCTGAAGGCTGGGAGCGGGGGTCACAAGGATGATTACGGCAGGAATTGACGTTGGCGGGACCAAGATTGAGGCCCAAATATTCAACGATTCATTCGAATTAGTGTCGAAAAATCGGTGCGACAGCCCCAATTCGTATGATGCGTTAGTCGATGCGATTGCGGATCAAATGAGGTGGGTTGAGGCGCAAGCAGGGGAACGGTTGCCCATTGGCATTGGCTCGGCAGGAATAATCGACCCCAACACTGGGATCGCACTCACCGCGAATTTGCCAGCCAGCGGGCGGGCATTGCCCAAGGATGTAGCGGAAAAGGCAGGTCGCGGCGTGACGTTTGTAAATGACTGTCGCGCGGTGGCGTTATCAGAGGCCGTTTTTGGCGCGGGGCGAGGGCATAGCACTGTGATATCGCTCGTGCTTGGCACCGGCGTTGGCGGGGGTGTGACCATTGGACAGAGATTGTTCAACGGCCCGACATGCACGGGCGGTGAATTCGGGCATATTGCAGCGGCGGCGCATGTCGTTCGGGCCCACGACTTGCCGCTATTTCCCTGCGGATGTGGGCGAATTGGCTGTGTAGAGACGTATATTTCGGGTCCGGGACTGGTGAGATTGGCGAAACACCTGACCGACGCTGAACTCACGTCGTCGCAGATTGCTGCGCGCAGACATGCAGAAACGGCGGAGGTTTGGGATATCTGGTGCGCATTGGCCGCGGAACTGATCCATGCACTGACAGTGACCATCGACCCGGATGTGATCGTGCTGGGGGGCGGGATAAGCCGGATTGAGGGCGTAGCTGACGACCTGATGAAAGCAGCGAAAGCCAGGCAGATGGGCAGTTTTGGATCACCGCCCATCGTTATCGCCCAAGGCGGCGACGCAAGCGGCGCAAGGGGTGCGGCATATGCAGCATGGCAAGAGGCCAATTTTCAGGGGACAGACGCATGAGCGGGTATTGGATTTGCCCTGATTTCATATTCGATGGCACGGCGCTGGTGGCGGGCGTTTCGGTGCGGGTTGAAGATGGTTGTGTTGTGGGAACTTCTGAAAGAATAGAGTCTAATAAGGTCATTTCTGGTATTTTATCACCTGGTTTTGTCGATCTACAGGTGAATGGTGGCGGGGGCATGATAGTGAACAACGCGCCGACTATTGAAGCGATTGGCGTGATTTCGGGCGCGCATCGGCAGTACGGGACAGTTGCGATCATGCCGACTGTGATTACGGACGCGCCAGAGGTGCTTGAGGCCGCAGCGGAGGCGGTGATGAGGTGCAGGGGCGATGATGGGATCATCGGGCTGCACATTGAAGGGCCGCATATCGCGACTGCACGCAGAGGCACCCATGATCCCAAGCATATCCGGCGGATGGACGAGCGGACGCTGAATGTTGTGGAGAGGTTAAGGGAAGTGGGCGTGCCGGTGATGATCACGCTGGCGCCAGAGGCCGTAACCCCAAAACAGATTGCGCAACTGACTGCGATGGGCGCGATTGTTTCGCTGGGGCATACCGATGCCAAGGCTGAGGACGTTGATGCAGCGATCAAGGCGGGGGCGAGCTGTGCGACGCATCTATTCAACGCGATGTCGCCGATGCAAAGCCGCGCTGCGGGTGCGGTGGGGGCGATCTTGAACGCGGGCATTCATGCGGGGATCATTTGCGATGGCTATCACGTTGACGATGCGATGATCCGGCTGGCGCTGCGGGCCTGCGCCAAGGACGACCGTTTGTTTATCGTGTCCGATGCGATGGCAACAGTCGGTGGACCAGATTGGTTCGATCTATATGGGCGGCAAGTGCGGCTGGAGGATGGGCGCCTATTGAACCAAGAGGGCACGCTGGCGGGGGCGCATTTGACCCAAGCGAGGGGCGTTGAACGGCTGGTCGGCGAGATCGGTGTCGATTTGGCCCACGCGCTGCGCATGGCGATTTCTATTCCAGCCGATGTCATGGGAAGGCCGGATCTGGCGCAGCTGATGGGCCGATCGCTGACGGATTGTTTGCTGCTGAGCCCCGAAGGGCAAATCATCGCGCGGGCCGACCAATTGCAGTGACGGGCTAGACAGCTGAAGGGCAGCGACTTAGCGTATACTCAAATTAGCAAATGGGAGTTTAACATGACAAAATTTATCACAGTTGCGGCGACGGCGCTGACACTTATGGGCACGACGGCCATCGCGGGTGGGCATTGTGCGGCGGGTAAAACGCTTACCGATGGTAAACTGACATTTGCGACAGGTAATCCGGCCTATTACCCGTGGGTTATGAATGACGCGCCAGAGAGCGGCCAAGGATTTGAAGCGGCGGTTGCCTATGCGGTTGCTGCTGAAATGGGCTTTGCCGCTGGTGATGTGGTTTGGGTGCGGTCATCATTTGATGAGGCGATCCAACCGGGCGCCAAGAATTTCGACATGAATATCCAGCAGTATTCGATCACGCCAGAGCGCGACGAAATTGTTGATTTCTCAATCCCGTATTACACAGCACCAATGGCCGTTTTGGTTGGCCCGGGTGCCGTAGATACGGCAGCCACAATGGAGGCGATCAAGTCGCTGAAATGGGGTGCTATGGGATCAACAACGGCGACGGTCAAGCTGGACAATGACATCCAACCTGACAGCGATGTGCTGCTGTATGGCGACAACGCAGATGTGAATGCAGCGCTGAGCGCGAACCAGATTGATGCGGCGTTGTTCGATCTACCGACTGCGCTGTTCCTATCGGCGGTCATGATCGAAGGGTCCAAGGTTATCGGCCAATTCCCAGCGAGCGAAAATGACAATCCTGATCACTTTGGCATGCTGATGGAAGACGGCAACCCGATTAAAGCCTGCGTGGACGAAGCGCTAACCGCGATGATGGACAATGGCACATTGGCCGCGATCGAGGCGGAGTGGCTGCAAGACACCACTGGCGTGCCACTGGTCAAGTAATATGACGCAAAAGCAAGCGGCGGGCATGACCCGCCGTGAACGTTATGAGCAAGCCCAGCGGCGCAGGTCGCTGGTGATTGCGGCGACCAGCACGGTGTTGGTTGTAGCGGCTATTGTTTTGCTCGTGCCGATGGCGCCGGGTTGGGAAAAGGTGCAAAAAAGCTTTTTCAACTGGGGTGTTTTTGCAAAATCATTTCCCAAACTGCTTGATGCATTCAAAATCAATGTGATGATTTTTGCGTGGTCTGCGCCTGCGATTGCCGTGCTTGGCCTGTTGATCGCATTGGCGCGAGACGTGAAATCGCCGGCGTTATTTCCGCTGCGGGTATTTGGCGCGGCCTATACGGATATTTTCCGCGGGGTGCCCGTAATCTTGACCGTCTATCTGATCGGGTTTGGAATCCCCGGTTTGGGCCTGCCTAGACCCTATAATTCGCCCTATATCTGGGGATCGGTAGCGCTGATCCTGACCTATTCGGCCTATGTGGCCGAGATTTTCAGATCGGGCATCGATAGTGTGCATTACAGCCAAAGATCGGCGGCGCTGTCGCTGGGCCTGTCGGAGCGGCAGGTGATGAAGGACGTGGTTTTACCACAAGCGGTGAGGAACGTCGTGCCATCGCAGATGAACATGCTGATCGCACTGCAAAAGGACGTGTCGCTGCTTAGCTTTATCGGGCCTGTTGAAATTTTCAGGCAAGCGGGTGTGTTCAAATCGCTCTTGGCCAATTTCACACCCTATATGGGGGCCGCGCTGATATTCCTCGTCGTGACGATCCCCGCGACAAGATACGCGGATTACCTGATGGCCAAACAACAGCGGGAGAGACGCTGATGGCGAAGATTGAGCTGCGCGGTGTTGTGAAGCGGTTTGGCGATGTGACGGTATGCGACCACATCGATCTGGATGTCGAAGAGGGGCAGATGGTGTGCCTGATCGGGGCGTCTGGTGCGGGGAAATCGACACTGCTGCGGTGTTTGAACCTGTTAGAGCCGATTGAAGACGGTGAAATTTATCTGGATGGAGAGGACATCGCGATCCCCGGTTTGAACCCGCAAGGCGTGCGTTCACGGATCGGGATGGTGTTCCAGAGCTTTAACCTGTTCACGCATATGAACGCGCTTGATAACGTGATGCTGGCCCCGCGTCGCGTGAAGGGGATGACCAAGGCAGCGCTGTTGCCAGAAGTCGAGGCATTGTTCGCAAGGTTTGGCCTGTCCGAGCAGATGCATAAGTTTCCTGACCAGCTATCGGGCGGACAACAGCAGAGGGTGGCGATTGTCAGGGCCTTGGCGATGAAGCCCGAAGTGATGCTATTTGACGAAATAACGTCAGCGTTAGACCCGCAATTGGTGGGTGAAGTGTTGGATGTATTGTTGCAGTTGAAATCCGCAGGCATGACGATGGTGATGGCCACGCACGAGATGGGGTTTGCGCGGCAGGCGGCGGATAAGGTCTGTTTTCTCAAGGGTGGCAAGGTCATCGAAGAAGGCACGCCAGAGGCGGTGTTTGCGACGCCACAAAGGGCAGAGACCAAAGCGTTTCTGGCGAGGGCGTTGAAATAGTCGCAGCGCGCGAAGCGTTTGGGTTTGACCGCGTTTGAGTGAAGCGTCAGACTGTGGTCAAACTTCTGTCAGATGGACATCCAGATATGAAATACGTCAAACCAGACAGCTTTGATGCTGCGGCGCAGTTGTTGCGTGATGAACAAGGCATCGCCCGTATTCTGAGCGGCGGCACGGATGTGCTTGTGATGCTCAAGGCGGAGATGGTCGAGCCTGATCTGATGGTCGATCTGAAACACCTGCCGGGTATGCAGGATATCGTGGCCGAGAATGGCGGATTTCGGATTGGTGCGGCGGTGCCGACGGCGCGGATGGGTGAACATGCGGCGCTGGTTGCGATGTGGCCCGGTGTTGTTGAGGGGGCCGAGCTGATCGGGTCTACACAAGTGCAAAACCGCGCAACGATGGCGGGAAATCTGTGCACAGGTAGCCCAGCGGCGGATTCAGTGCCGGCGATGGTCACAGCGGGTGCGGTTGCGCGGTTGCATGGGCCGGACGGCGTGCGTGATGTGCCGGTGGGTGATATTCCGACAGGCCCGGGCAAGAATATTTTAGCCAAGGGTGAATTTATCACCTCGATCTATTTGCCTGCGCGGCCTGAGCGGGCAGGAGATGCGTATCTGCGGTTTATTCCGCGCACAGAGATGGACATTGCGGTTTCATCTGCGGCGGTGAGCCTTGTTTTGGACGATGCAGGTGTGGTGACGGATGCCAATGTGGCGATTGGTGCGGTTGCGCCGACTGTTAGATTGGTCGCGGATGCGGGTGCGGCGATTATCGGCAGCAAGCTGGATGATGATGCGGTTGCCAAGATGGTAGCGGCAGTCGAGGCGGCCTGTTCCCCGATCAATGATAAGCGCGGCACGATCGCATTTCGCACAACAACGGCGGGTGTTTTGGCCAAACGCGCGGCACATATCGCCTATATCCGAGCAGGAGGTCAGTCATGAAGAATATCCAAGTCGAAACAACTATTAACGGCGACGCGACAGAGTTTCTTTGTGCGCCTGATGAGAGCTTGTTGGATGTGTTGCGCGACCGACTTGGGCTGACAGGCGCCAAAGAGGGGTGCGGCACAGGTGATTGCGGTGCGTGTAGCGTTACATTGAATGGTGAGGTCGTGTGTTCGTGCCTCGTGCTTGGGGTTGAGACCCAAGGCGCAGAGATTGGCACGATTGAAGGCATGGCAAATGGCGAAACCCTGCATCCATTGCAGCGGGTATTTATCGAAGAAGCGGCATTGCAGTGCGGGATCTGCACACCGGGTATTTTGGTTGCCGCGAAATCGCTGTTGGAAAAGAACCCCGATCCCACAGATACCGAAATTCGGTATTGGCTGGCGGGGAACCTGTGCCGTTGCACGGGCTATGACAAAATCATCAAAGCGGTCCAAGTAGCCGCTGCTGAAATGAGGGGCGCGTAACATGGGGTTGGACAATTCAGCAAAGCGCGATTTCAAGATCGTCGGCACACGCGTCGGCCGCCCTGACGGGATTGATAAGGTCACAGGCAAGGCAACATATGGTGCGGATATTTCTGCACCCGGTATGTTGTTTGGCCGTATCCTACGCAGCCCACATGCCCATGCGCGGATCGTGTCGATCGACACAAGCGAGGCCGAAAAGGCCGAAGGCGTTAAGGCCGTTGTGACAGGTGCTGATCTGGCGATGCCAGAGGATGAATATTTCGCGGACGTTAGCGTGAACTGCTTGGCCCGTGACAAGGCGCTGTATGATGGTCACGCGGTTGCAGCGGTTGCAGCCACCAGCAAGGCCGCTGCAAAGGCTGCAATCCGCCTTATTAGGGTCGAATATGAGGTGCTGCCGCATGTGACGGACGTGGATGAGGCGATGAAGCCTGACGCGCCGATTGTGCAAGAGGGCCGCGCGTTGGAAAACGTGCCTGCCGGCATGTCGCAGAACGTGACGTCGCATTTTGAGTTTGGTCATGGCGATCTGGACGCTGGATTTGCCAAAGCGGACAAGATTGTAGAGCGATCATTCAAAACAGCGGCGACGCACCAAGGGTATATTGAACCGCAGGCCTGTCTTGCGACATTGGGCGGCGATGGACGCGGCGAAGTGTGGTGCTGCACGCAAGGGCAATACATGGTGCGGACAAAATGTGCGCATGTTTTGGGGATCGAGGCGAGCCAGCTCAAAGTGACATCATCGGAAATTGGCGGTGGTTTTGGCGGCAAAACATCGACGTTTATCGAGCCTGTCGCGCTCGCGCTGTCACGCAAATCGGGCAAACCTGTGAAAATCGTCATGACGCGCGATGAAGTGTTACGCGCCACAGGACCGACCATTTCAACATCTATGGATGTAAAGATCGGGATGACCAACGATGGGCGCATCACGGCCGGCAAGGCGGTGCTGCGGTATCAGGGCGGTGCATACCCCAATGGGACGGTTGAATTTGGCGCGCAAGCGGCATTCGCGGCCTATGATCTAGATGCGGTGCAAACGCTGGGCTGGAACGTGATGACGAACCGGCCCAAGGAGATCCCCTATCGCGCACCGGGTGCGCCAACGGCGATTTATGCGGTGGAAAGCGTTGTTGATGAGCTGTGCCAAGAGCTGTCACTTGATCCACTGGACGTGCGTTTGATGAACGCCGCACGCAAGGGAACGTTGTCGGCCTATGGTCCGACATTCAACGAGATTGGTTTGGTCGCGACGCTTGAGGCGGCCAAGGACCACCCGCATTACAAGGCACCGTTGGGCGAAAACCAAGGGCGAGGTTTGTCATGCGGTTTTTGGTTTAACTTTGGCGGCAATACATGTGTGTCGCTGAACCTGAACGACGATGGCACGGTTGGGGTCGTCGAGGGTAACCCCGATATTGGCGGGTCACGCGCATCAATTTCGATGATGGCAGCCGAAGAATTGGGCGTACCCTATGACAAGGTGCGCACTGTTATTGCGGATACATCCGCGCTTGGGTTCAATGACATTACAGATGGCAGCCGCGTGACGTTTGCGGTGGGCCTTGCCACGATTGAAGCGGCCCGCGCGGCGATCAAAGAGATGTGCAGGCGCGCGGCCAAAATTTGGGACGTGGACGAAGACGCAGTGCGTTGGGAAGACGGCGCGGTAGTGCCCGCCGGCCCGAACGCAGGCAAACATGATCCGATGACACTGGCCGAGATCGCGGCAGTGGCGGGCAGCACGGGAGGGCCAATTGCAGGGCACCATGAGGTGAATGCCGATGGTGCTGGTGTCAGCTTTGGCGTGCATCTGGTGGACACAGAAGTAGACCCCGAAACAGGTTATACCAAGATTTTGCGTTACACCGTGTTCCAAGATGCGGGCAAGGCCGTGCACCCTGATTACGTTGAGGGACAGATGCAAGGCGGCGCTGTGCAGGGGATCGGCTGGGCGCTGAACGAGGAATATATCTATGGCGAAGACGGGCGTTTGCAAAACCCCGGTTTCCTAGATTACCGCGTGCCAGTTGCGTCTGATCTGCCGAATATCGAGACAGTGATTTTGGAAATCCCGAACCCCGGTCACCCTTACGGTGTGCGCGGTGTGGGTGAAACGCCGATTGTGCCGCCGCTGGCCGCGATTTCCAACGCGGTATCACGGGCGGCAGGTGTGCGTATGGCGGAATTACCGATGTCACCGCCGCGCCTGCTTAAGGCGATGCAGGGATAGATAGATGGTCAGGGTCAAGCTCTGGGGGTCATTGCGATCCTTGGCGGATGGCCAAGAATGGGTGGAGGTTGAGGCCAGCAATTTCAAACAATTGCTGGACCAACTGGCCCTAAAATACCCTGCGTTAGAGCCACAAATCAAACGCGGCGTGTCGATGGCGCTGGATGGCGTGATCTATCGCGATGCGTGGTTCACACCGATCAGTGACGACAATGAGATCGTTTTGATGCCCTATATGGTGGGCGGATAGGGCGGAAGATTGCCGCCCTATTACGCTTAGAACAAATGCGCGCGTGATGTGTCGAAGCTGAAACGAGCGGTGTCACCGTTGCTGATGTCCGTATCCTCGGCGGTAGCAAAGCGGAATGGTGTGCCATTGGCAGTGATCAGTTCGACGACAGTTTCCGTGCCGAGGCGTTCGACCAGCGTGATCGTGCCCGAGATTGGGCCGTTAGGGTCAAGCGACAGGTGCTGTGGGCGGATGCCGATACGGGCGGTATCGCCCGATGATTTGGACGTGGACACCAGACGCACGTCATGTGGCGCGTCAAAGTCCGAACATTTGAACTGAGCGGTGGATTTATCGGCAGCGGTTTGGGTCAATTCACCGTCGAAAAAGTTCATCTTGGGTGATCCGAGGAAGCCCGCGACAAATTCGTTAGCGGGTTGATTGAACAGCTCCATCGGAGAGCCGACTTGCATCACGACGCCGTCCTTGAGCACGACGATTTTGTCGGCCAATGTCATTGCCTCAACCTGATCATGGGTCACGTAGATTGTCGTGGCCTCGAGGTGGTTGTGCAGCTTGGCGATTTCGACCCGTGTTTCGTGACGCAGAGCGGCATCGAGGTTGGAAAGTGGCTCATCGAACAAGAACACCTCAGGATCACGAACAATAGCGCGGCCAATGGCAACACGCTGGCGCTGACCACCCGATAGGGCGGCGGGACGGCGATCAAGCAGGTGTTCCATTTGAAGCGTTTTAGCGGCGGATTCGACGCGTTCAGCGATGTCCTTTTTAGAAAAACCCTGAATTTCGAGCGAAAACGCCATGTTATTGAACACTGTCATGTGTGGGTAAAGGGCGTAGGATTGGAACACCATCGCGATACCGCGTTTGGATGGGGGCAGGTCCATGACCTGACGCCCTGCAATGCCAATTTCACCGCTGGACAGTTTTTCCAGACCCGCAATGAGGCGAAGCAATGTTGACTTGCCGCAGCCCGACGGGCCGACAAAGACAACGAATTCGCCTTTGTTAATTTCAAGGTTCACATCCTTGATGACATGGGTTGTACCAAAGGATTTATTGACGTTCTTGAGTTCGACTTGGGCCATCTAAACTTCCTCAAAACTTGCGGTCAGTGTTTCGAAATCAAAGCAACACCGGATCGTTTGGTCCGCTGAGATACGATCAAAAATGATCTGCGTGGCTGTGCCAGACAGATCAGACATTTCGTTGGCCTGCATAAATGCGGGCTGTTGTTTGCGCCATTCCAAGAACGATGCGTAGCTGTTGTAGACGGATGACGGGCGAGACGCCTCATCCAGACCTGCGCGTTTCAGGTGCGCCTTGGCAATCGGGAGCCAAGTGGTGTTGGCCTGCGAAAAACCGCCCTGTGGAGCCGCAGCCTGCCAAACCATAGGCGTGCGGCAAGTATCACGCCCCATAAAGACGGGGGCAAATTCAATGCCCCATGGGTCTTGCATGAGGTCCAGCGGAATGTCGTGCACATCGTCAAACGCCAGCTCTTCACCTTGGTAGACGCAGGTGGAGCCGATCAGGCAGGTTTCCAATTGCAGCAACAGCAATTGCAGCGCCTCTTGGTCATTTTCGGTCAGGCCCAGCGGGGCAAGCTGGCGGGTGCCGGAGCGGGGCACATCGTGGTTTGAAAATGCGAATGTTAACCGTCCGGTGCCATTGAATGCGTCCACTGCGCCGGAGATTGATTCCTTGAGCCCAGCGACATCCAATCCAGCCCAAGCCAGCAGGTTGAAGTTATAGGTCGCGTGCAAGCGGCCCTCGGCGGTGAATGTTTCGCTGGCGGCAATCGGGTCGTCGCCATGCAATTCGCCCATCAAAAACTTGTCACCGTATTCATCGGCAACCTTGCGGAATGCCTCGCTGAATAGCTGAATTGAGGGTTGGTTCAGTTGCGCGCTGTCGTGAACCTGACGAAAGAACGGTTGCTGCTGTTGGGGCAGATCACCGGGCGTGAAATCAGGATTGGCCAGGTTGTTGGCATAGGGCGCGGTATCAGCGTTGATCGTGTGCACCGCATCAAGCCGGAAGCCATCAACGCCACGGTCAAACCAGAAACGCGCGACATCGCACAATGCCTCTCGAACGTCGGGGTTGGCGTGGTTGAGGTTGGGTTGGCTGGCAAGGAAGTTATGCAGGTAATATTGCTGGCGACGTGGTTCCCACGTCCATGCACGGCCACCAAAGAACGACAGCCAATTTGTCGGCGCAGAGCCATCGGGGAGCGGATCGGACCAATGGAACCAATCCGCCTTGGGGTTGTCACGGGACTGGCGGCTTTCCTCGAACCAGACATTTTGATCAGAACAATGTGCTGGCACGATGTCGATCATGATACGGATGCCGCGGGCATGGGCGGCCGCAATCAAATCATCGAAGTCCGCAAGCGTGCCGTATTCTGGATTGATGTCGCAGTAATCCGATACGTCATAGCCGAAATCCTTTTGAGGGGATTTGAAGAACGGGCTGATCCAGATTGCATCAACGCCAAGACCTTTGATGTAGTCGAGGCGAGACGTGATGCCCGGCAAATCGCCGATGCCATCATTGTTGCTGTCCTGAAACGAACGCGGGTAAATTTGGTAAATAACGGCAGTTTCCCACCACGCGAGATCAGACACCAGTTAGCCCCCCTTCACAGAGCCAGCCAGAAGGCCGCGGATGAAATAGCGTTGCATCGACAGGAACACGATGACCGGAACGATCATTGAAATCACGGCAGATGCGTTGAGCAAGTGAAGCTGGTCTTTGAACGTGCCGAGCTGTTTTTGCAAGCGGATCGGGAACACCAGATCGGATGCTTCGTTCGGGCCGATATACAAGGCGACCAACAGATCGTTCCAAACCCAGAGGAATTGGAAGATGCTGAATGACGCAAGCGCAGGCACGGACAGCGGCACGATGATGCGGATAAAGATTTGCAGGTGGTTCGCGCCGTCGATGCGCGCGCTTTCCAGCAATTCCTTGGGCAGGCCTACGATGTAGTTGCGCAGCAGATAGATCGCCAAAGGGAGGCCAAATGCGGTGTGCGTGATCCAAAGGCTAGCGAAGGATTTGGACGCGACACGGCAGGTATCGTCGATGTCACAATCGGTGAGCCATGAATTCAGCTGTGTGGCCCAAGAGGCAATGCCGCTGAAGCCCTGAAGAACCGGAAGAAACGCAAGCTGCGTTGGAACAACCATCAGCGACACGACGATCACGAATAACCAATCACGCCCCGGAAAGCGCATCCATGCAAAAGCATAGGCGGCAAAGGCGGCGATTGTGATCGGGATGATCGTGGCGGGGATGGTCACGATGAACGATGAGATCAACGCGTTGGGCACGTTTTTATTGTCAAACAACACCTCGATATACGCATCGGCGCCAAACACAGGGTCTTGTTCGATAAACACATCGAGGTTTTTGGGGCGCGGGGCCGTGGCCTCTGGGAATGTCCACGTGAAATTGCCGTTGGTTTGGAACACAAAGTCACCATCACGGACATCCATCACTTCGCCTGCGGCGATCAATTTCTTGATCAGGATGGTTTTGCCTTCGTTATCAGGATCAGGCACGCGACCTGTAAACATGACAGAGTTGACCTTGCCCGTGACCGGATAGCTTTCAGATTCACCGTTGAGGCGGTCAAAGATATTACCGTTCATGACGACAAATGGATCGGTGTCGTCGCGGTCGTGGGTGCCAAAGCGGTGGCCCAGTTCAGTGGGTGTAAACGCGGTCCAGAAACCGGATGTTTTTGACGCGGTTTCAGACCGCAATGATGTGGCTAGCAGGGCCACGAATGGCACGACCCAGATAAAGACAATCAAGCCCAAGACGATATGACGTAGGTAACGGCTCATACTACTAATCCCCTTAGTGGCCCATTTCGCGCTGTTCTTTACGAATGCGCCAAGCGTTGAAAATCATGTTTGGCACAACGGTCAGCATCAGCATGACGGCGATGGCAGCGAATAGGTTGTCGACATTGTCACCACCGACGGACCAGTTATTGCGGGCGTTTTCCATCATGGTAGCCAGCAGCAATTTGTCGTCGTCGTTGGCGGACAAGGCGTAGGGAATATCAAACACCTTGAGCACGAGGATCACGAGCGTTGTCCAGACCACGAGCACGGTGGAATAAATCTGCGGCAGCTTGATACGGAAAAACATCTGGAACGGATTTGCACCGTCGATTGTGGCCGCTTCGATCGTGTCCTCTGGCACGCCACGCAGGGCGGCGGAAAAGATGACCATCGCGAAACCGGTTTGCACCCAAACCAAAATCCACATCAAAAAGAAGTTGCCCCAAAACTGGAGGCTATAGAGCGGCTCATTGTATTCAGCACCATGGCCGAGCAATGATTTCAGCAGGCCGATTTGGTAGGATGGCGTAACGCCGTTCAGCACCTCTTGGGCCTGAATACCGCCACCTGCAAAGATGTTGCGCCAGATGACCGCGGCACCAACGAACGAGATGGCGAGGGGGACAAAGATGAATGTTTTGGCAATAACACCCCAGCGCACTGAATCGGCAAGAACAGCGATCAGCAGGCCGAGCGAAATACAAACCGTCGGCACAAGGATCAGCCACATCAGGCTGTTGCGCATGGCATAGCGGAATTGATCGTAGCCGAGCGACGCAGGATCCCAGAGGAAAGCATAGTTGCGCACCGTTGATGTGCCGTCTGCCTCTTGGAATGACAGGCTCAGCGTGGACAGGGCAGGGATCATCAGGAACAGCAGGAGCAGGACCAACGCGGGGCCTACGAAAATCCAAGGTTGGATCGCTTCGACGATGGTGGATTGGCGACCGATTGAGCCACGGGCCGTGTAACGGGCCAAACCCATGTTGAGCCAGTTCGAGATCCAGAAATAGAGGAACGAGATGCCAACCGCGATAAAGATCGAGCGGATGGCAAAGCCGATTTTGGAGAAGCGTTCGACCGTATCAAAGACAGGGAACGACCATTCATAGCGGTTGTGCAGCCAAGTGCCGAATTGCGCGATCCAGCCATCAAGCGGGGACGTCAGCATGTAGGCCGCTACCGCCGTAACCGGCAGTAGGATGACCACTGTTAGAAAGATTGCCAGACTATTACCGGCGATGATCGGGTTCACTGAACGCATAACATTTTCCGAGAATGAGAATGGGATTGGGGGAAAGAAGCGCGAATTTCTCCGCGCTTCTTTGATGTTTTAGGTCAGCGGACGCTTACTTGATTGCGTCCCATGCAGCCTGAATGTTGTCAGCTGTGTCATCGACGCTCTGGCCGTTGGCAAATGCTGTCATTTCAGACCAGAATGCACCCGCACCAATCGCGCCAGGCATCAGGTCAGATGCGTCAAAGCGGAATGTTGTTGCGTTGGACAGGATTTCACCCTGCTTGCGCAATGCTGGTGTTGCATAGGCATCCAATGACGCGCCTTTGTGCGCTGTCAGGAATGTACCCTGCTGCATCCATGCTTCGTGTGCTGATGCTTCTTTCATGAATTCAAAGAAAGCACGTGTTGCTGGTGAATCTTTGGTCATTGTCCAAAGTGTACCGGCACCCAGAACAGGATTGCCGAGGTCAGCTGCTGCGTATGGTGGGAAGTAGAAGAAATCTGCTTCGCCGTTTGCAACTTCTTCGCCCTCTTTCGGGAAGAACGCAGGGATGAAGGACGCCTGACGGTGCATCATGCATGATGCAGGTGAGGAGAACAGACCCTTTGGCGCGTCGCCGAAGAATGTTGTTGCAACGGAAGAAGCGCCACCAGCAACATAGTCGTCATTGCGTGAGAACTGGCCATAAACTTCCATAGCGGCTTTGACTTCGTCGCTGTTGAACGGAAGTTCGTTGGAAACCCATGCGTCGTAGTTGGCAGGTGATGTTGTGCGCAACATCAGGTCTTCCATCCAGTCGGTTGCAGTCCAACCAGTCGCGTTACCGGATTCAACACCGATACACCAAGGTGTGTTACCGTCTGCGACCATCTGGTCGGACAGCGCGATGAGGTCTTCCATTGTTGCTGGAATTTCATAGCCGTTGTCTTCGAACTGCTCTGGTGAGAACCAAACCAGTGATTTCAGGTCCATTTTGAACGCGAAGCCATAGAAGTTTTCGTTGCCATCAGCGTCGGCATATGTGCCCAGATCAACCCATGACTGACCAGCGCCGTAGTTTTCAGCCATCCAAGATGCTGATTCGTCGCCGAGCGGAACAAGGTGGCCTTCTTTTGCCATGTCACCGGCCAAACCTGGCTGTGGGAAAATCGCAATGTTTGGCGCGTTGTTGGAGCGCAGATCAGCAACGACGAGCGCTGCGAAATCGCGTGAGCCGGAATACTTAACCGTTGCACCAGTTGCCGCTTCAAAGCAGCTTACTGTGTTGGTCAGCATTTCTTCGTCTTTGCCTTCCATGGAGCCAGCGATAGTGACGACTTCACCCGCAAAGCTACCCAGATCGCCAAGCGCAGTTGGCGTTGCGCAAACATCGCCGTGGCCGTCAGCGAATGCCGCGCCAGCAAATGCAAATGACGCTGCTGCCAGCGTAGTCGCACCTAAAAATTTCGAAGTTACAGACATTATTTCCTCCCAGAACCGTCTATTTTGCGTCACGGACGCCGTTGCGGCAGGCCCATAACGATATGATAAACCACGATGCCCCATCATTAAGATTTGATTAGATACAGGCACAGCAATTGATATTGATCTCAACGCTCAAAGCGCTTTGAATAAATAATCATTCCACTGCCCGTGAAGTAAGTCAAGGCGTTAATACGGAGATTGCTGTGCTGAATTTACTCGACGTAAGGCGATTTCTAAGCCAGTAAAAGGCATGACACGCGCGCTGAAAACAACAACGAATCTAAAGCAGCTATCAGAAATTCTGAAGCTGTCACAAACGACGGTGAGCCGTGCGTTAAACGGATTTCCTGAAGTTAGCGAGAAGACCAGACAGAGGGTTTTGCAGGCCGCAGAGCAACAAAACTATGCGCCCAACGCGCGGGCAAAGCGGCTGGCGACTGGGCGATCAATGGCAATCGGGCATGTCGTGCCTGTGTCCACAGAGCATGAAATGGTGAACCCGATTTTCGCAGATTTCATCGCGGGCGCTAGCGCCAGATACGCGCAAAGCGGTTATGATCTATTGCTGACGTTGGTGGCGGATGAGGATGAATTTTCGACCTATAAGGATCTTGTCGCGAGATCGGCTGTGGACGGTGTTGTTGTGCACGCGCCCAAGATCAATGACAGCCGGATTGCGCTGCTCAATGACCTAGACCTGCCATTTGTTGTGCATGGGCGGTCCAGTGGGATCACCGAGGAATACAACTGGGTCGACGTGAACAACGAGGGCGCATTTTTCACCGCGACGGAATATCTGATTGAAACCGGGCATAAGCGGATCGCGCTGATTAATGGTCAGACCGAGATGGATTTTGCGATGCGGCGGATGAACGGTTATCGACGCGCACTGGCAGAATATGGCATCGCGTTTAGTGAGCAGTATCTATTCGCCGGTGAAATGACAGAGCCGTATGGCCGTCATAGTGCGATGCAGCTATTGCAAGGCGCCAATCCGCCAACCGCGATTATTGCATCATCCATGATTGTAGCAAATGGGGTCCGGCGCGCTGTGCATGACATGGGGCTGGAGCTGGGGCGCGATATTTCCGTTGTGACCCACGATGATGATCTGTCATATTTTCGCGATGACAGTGCCGTTCCGGTGTTCACTGCGACGCGGTCATCCGTGCGAGAGGCGGGCACAAAGAGCGCCGATCTATTGATCAATGCCATCGAAAAGCCGAACCAAGAAAAGCACGGCATTTTGCTCAAGGCAAAGCTGAAGATCGGGCAATCGACCGCACCCCTCAAGTAGGGCGCTGTCGGTTTACTTTTCGTCCGGTTCTGGCTGATCCACGATTTCCGCCTCGACGACTTCGACGGGATGGTCGGGCGTGTCATCAACAACGGGTTTTTCCTCAATCTGACCCACGATCAAGGGCAGCATTTCGGTGCCTTTAGGCATGGGGACATCCGCCACGGGCGGCGTTTTCCAAGCCAGAGTGTCGAAGGACGAGCAATTGCCACAGGTCGGCGACCACTCGGCGTGAATGTGCTGACAATTTTCACAGATCCACTGTGGGCCACGCGGTGCGACCAAAGCGCGGGTAAGCCAACCGCGCACAGCGGAATCGTCGGCGCCCATGCCTTTTTCAATCGCGGCCATCAGGGTTAGGCTGCGTGCAGTAGGATCATTTTCAACCAGATCGCCCAGCGCGCGCTTGGCCTGAGGGAAATCCTCGGCGGCGATGTTCAGCTCAGCTTGGAGCATCATAGCCTCGGGGTGGTTGGGCGTTTGTTTGATCAATGCGCGGAAACGTTTGATGCGGTCTTCAGCCGTTTCGTCAGGTGCAATTTCAGCAAATGCCGCAGCAAGATCGGGGTGCGGTTTTGCGGCCCAAGCCTTGGTCAAAACGCGGGCGGCATAGCGTTGATTGCCCTCTTCGATGTAGCCACGGGCGGCCAAAACCGCGGCTGGCACAAGATCAGGTGACAGGCGGTTCGCCTCGATCGCGGCTTCGCGTGCTTCGATTGTGCTCTGTTCTGATGCGATAACGCGGGCCTCGGAGAGAGCCAGAACTGCGTCGCGGCGTTTGTGCACGTCGCGGGGCAGATTACCGGATTTCAGCTTAGCGCCCAATGTCAGGCGCGCGCCTGTCCAATCGGATTTATCAGCTTGAAGTTTAAGAAGAACGTCTTGGGTTTCTTCGTGCTTGGGCTTGAGAGCAAACGCCTTTTCCGCGAGTTTGAGCGCAGTATCAGTATCACCATCAGCCAGTTTTTGTTTCATGATGCCACGCACCCCGACAAAGCGGGTTTTGTCATCCTCAAGAAGACGACGATACGTTTTTTCAGCCTTGGTCCGGTCGCCTGTCATTTCGGCGGCTTGTGCTGTCAAAAGATTTGTCAGCTGGGGCTGGTTCAGCAATTTATCAGCGCGTGCGGCCTTGGTCATGGCGAGGTGCCCCTCGCCAGACGCGAGCGCCATCATCCCCTCGGCCAATGCCTCATACCCTTTGCGTTCGCGGTTGCGGTCAAAGTAGCGCGAAATCGCTGTTTCATCGCCATTCAGAAAACGGAAGGTTGCGACCAGAAATGTGCCCAGTTTCAGCAACAACCAAACCACGACAATCAGGGCCACCAGAGCGAACGCCATTTGCAGCGCGGAAAATGATGCCTCTTTGCCGGCCAGATCGATGGTTGCACCGCCCGAGACGGTCATCAATTGGGACGCGCCCCAAGTCAGGCCAAGGACGACGGCAACGAACAGCAAAATTTTAATCAGTGACAGGAGCATTATCGCAGCCTTTAGTTAGCGTTTAATTGTGTAGCCAGATCGTCAGCGGCGGCCTGTGCGGCAGCCAGCAGTTCCGCCTGCGCCTGCCATTCGGTCAATGCGCCACGGGCAACCTCGGGCAAGGTGCCCAATTCTGACAATGCCTCGGACAGGCGCCCATTGCGCAGAGCGGCTTCGGCACGAGAGAGAATCGCGTCAGCATCATCGCCCAGTTTCGGGGCCGTTGAGCGCACATCGAATTGATCGCGCAGGAATGCCATAATACCGCCCGAAGCCTCGCCGGATGCGCCCTCGGCACGCGCCGTGGCAAGGGCAGCGCGGGCTGCAGCAGGGAATTCGGCTTGAAGATCGCCAAGACGCGGCGCACCATCGCGCACTGCGGCAAGATCAGCCGGCACTGCCGATTGTGTAGCGTCAGCCAGATCATCAAGGGCCGCACCCATTGGCGCACCCGTTTCAATCGCGCCTTGCACACGGGCAATGGCCGCACGAGAGGCCGCGGCACGCGCCGCCTTTTCAGCGTTTTGTTCGATTGAGGCTGCGGTATCACGGGCGTCGCGCAATTCGGCAACCGCTGTCGCGCTGAGCGTTTGCACCTCATCGCGCAGCTTGGACAGTTCGAGCTGATAAGCCGCGATTGCAGCGCCAGACAAAGACCCATCGGCGGCAGGCTGGCCGACCAGTTCTTGGAATTGGCGCTCAATCTCGGTGATGCGGGTATCGAGCGCTGCGCGTTGAGACGCGGTTGTTTCTAGCGCGGTCAAAGCCGCATCAAGATCGGCGCGAAGGCGGACAATACCGGTGGTGTTTTTGGTGACCTTGGACCCAAGCAACGGATCTGCTTGCGGAAGGGTGAAATACGCGATGCCGAACCCAAGACCGCCAGCAATGAGACCGCCCAGCAGCATAGGCCAAAAGCCGCCGACATTGCTGTCGGCAGGTGGTGTTTCAATTTGCGGTGCCGGTTCTTGCGGCTTTTCGGGCGTTGCGGCTTGTGGCTGTGGCGTCGGTGGCGGCATGGATTGGGCCGCGCTGGTTTCAGCCACAGTTTTGGGTGCCGCAGCGGCCTTGGGGGCCTTTGCAGGTGGTTTTGCGGCTGCCTTTTTCGGCTTTGCTGTCGTGGTGCGGCCTTTGGCCGGTTGTTTTGCCACGTTCGATCCCTTTCGTCCCGTCGCCCGCTATCTGCGGAAGCTTGAGAATAGACCGGACAGGTCAGACCCTCAAGCGGTGGTTATGTGTCTGCTATCGCACGATAGGCGGCAATGGTCGCGTTTTGCATCGCAGTCCCATCAGGCCGATCAGCAATGACCATGTCCCTGCCCAAGGCGGCAGCACGGCTGATCGCGATCAGGGTGCACGCAGGAGCAGGACTAGCTTGTTCCAGTAATATGGTAGTGGATCGCGGGGAAAACAGGGGAATGACGCAAGGTTTTGCCCCCTCGATAATTTGTCGCACATGGTCGGGCAGTTGAAGCGCCTGTTGACGGTAAGCAATGACATCTGAACAGGCCACCCCAAGCGCGGTTAGACGCGCAGAGATATTGCCTGATGCGTGTTCCCCGCGCACATGGCAAAGCGGAAAATCGGGCGGTGATTGCGCGATGAGATTTATCAAATCCTCGGCGGTGCCATTGGCGTTGACCGCATCAAACCCCGCATCGCGTGCCGCGTCGGCAGTACGCGACCCGACGCACCATGCGCGGCCGCGTTGACCGGACAAGCGGGCAGCCTGTGCCACGCCATTGGCAGACGTGAACACAAAGCCGCGCGCATCGACCACAACATGCAGAGGAACGATGTCCTGCAATGGTGCGATTATCAGTTCAGCATCAAGGCCAATCGCCCTGCGCAATGCGTCAGCAAAACGCGTGGCCTGATCAATCGGGCGGGTGATGATGATAGGAATGCGCACATCGCCCCCATTGTTTGCGTGTTGGTGGAATGTTACCTGCTATTGAAACCAATACAACCGGAACACTATGGCCAAGACATTTACAATCCTCGGGATCGAAAGCAGCTGTGACGATACGGCGGCGGCGGTTGTGCGCGGCACACCCGATCAGGCGGATGTATTGTCGTCCGTCATCGCAGGGCAAACCGAGCTGCACGCAGCGTTTGGCGGTGTTGTGCCCGAAATCGCGGCAAGGGCGCATGTTGAAAAGCTTGATATCAGCGTCAAGCAAGCGATGCAGAGCGCGAATGTCGATTTTAGCGATCTGGATGCAGTTGCTGTGACAGCTGGTCCGGGTTTGATTGGCGGTGTTGTGTCGGGCGTGATGCTGGCCAAGGGGATATCTGCGGCGACAGGATTGCCGTTGATTGGTGTCAATCATTTGGCCGGACACGCATTGACGCCGCGCCTGACGGATGGTGTGCAGTTTCCGTATTTGATGTTGCTGGTATCGGGTGGGCACTGCCAGTTTTTGATTGCCAAGGCGCATAATGAATACGAACGGATTGGCGGCACGATTGATGATGCACCTGGTGAGGCGTTTGACAAAACGGCGCGCATATTGGGCCTGCCACAACCGGGTGGGCCAGCGGTGCAGAACGCGGCGCTATCAGGCGATGCGAAACGGTTTGCGCTGCCGCGCCCGCTGCTTAATCAAGCGGGCTGCGATATGTCATTTTCTGGCCTCAAGACCGCGATGATCCGCGCGAGGGATAGTGTGGTCGCTGAAAAAGGCGGAATCACGCAGCAGGACCAGAGCGATTTGTGCGCAGGCTTTCAGACAGCTGTTGCCGATATTTTGACCGAGAAAACGCGGCGCGCATTGCAGATATACCTTGCGTTAGAGCCTGAAAAACCCGTTCTGGCCGTGGCTGGCGGGGTGGCTGCGAACACGCAGATAAGAGAGCAGTTATTAGCGCTTTGTGCGAAAACGGGCACGCAATTTGTGGCGCCACCGCTCGCGTTGTGCACCGATAATGCAGCGATGATTGCATATGCAGGGCTGGCAAGGTTTGATGCGGGTGATCTGGACGATATGACGTTATCGGCCCGTCCGCGATGGCCGCTTGATGATCGGGCCGCACCGATGCTTGGGTCAGGTAAAAAGGGAGCGAAGGCATGACAATTGCAGTAGCAGGCGGCGGGGCGTTCGGCACGGCAATGGCCGCTGCCTTAGCGATGAATGGCCGCGAAATTACCCTTTGGGCCAGAGATGCCGCCGTGGTCGAGCAAATTGCAAATGAGCGGTTTAGTCCCAAACTGGCGGGGATAAAGCTGCCTAAGAGCCTACGGCCAACGACGTCACTGGCGGAGTTATTTGAGGCGGACACGATCCTGTTGGCTGTGCCTGCGCAAACGCTGCGGGGGTTTTTAGGCGAACACAAAGATGCGCTGGATGGCAAAACGCTGGTGGCCTGTTGTAAGGGCATTGACCTCGAGAGCATGACCGGACCTGTCGCCACGATCAAAGACATTGTGCCCAGCGCAAAAGCCGCCATTCTGACGGGGCCAAGCTTTGCCGCGGATATTGCCATTGGGCTGCCCACAGCGCTGACGCTGGCCTGCGCGGATGATGATCCGACGCTGCAAAAGGCGCTATCGACGCCGAGCCTGCGATTATATCGCACAACAGACACTATTGGTGCGGAATTGGGCGGCGCGTTGAAAAACGTGATGGCGATTGCATGCGGTGTTTGCATGGGTGCGGGCCTTGGCGAAAGTGCGCGGGCCGCGTTAATCACCAGAGGGTTTGCCGAAATGCAGCGTTTGGCCGAAGCATTGGGCGCGGAGCCGGACACATTGGCGGGGCTATCGGGATTTGGCGATTTGGCGCTGACCTGCACATCCGATCAGTCGCGCAATTACCGGTTTGGCCTGTCGATCGGTGGCAAAACACCGTTTGATCGCACGACAACGGTTGAAGGTGCAGCCACATCGCGCGCAGTTAGAAAGCTGGCAAAGGACTTGCACCTCGATCTGCCGATCTGCACAGTTGTTGCAGATCTTGCTGAAGAAAAAATCACAGTTTCAGAGGCGCTGATGGCGTTGCTGTCACGCCCATTAAAGGAAGAATAAATGCTCGTTGCTCTTATGTGTCATGACAAAGCTGGCCACCTTGAAGTGCGTAAATCCAACCGCGATGCGCATCTGGCGTATATCAAACAAACCGGTGTCGTGACGATGGCTGGGCCATTGTTGGACGCAGACGGGCAGATGTGCGGCAGCATGATTGTGCTGGACGTGGCTGACATGGCAGCAGCGCAGGCATGGGTTGATGGTGATCCCTATGGCAAGGCTGGTTTGTTCCAGTCATGCGTATTCAAGCAGTGGAACAAGGTGATTGGCTGATGGCAAAGTGGCTGTTCAAGTCTGAGCCGGATGTTTTCGGCTGGGATCATTTGGTAGCCAAGGGCGACGCTGGCGAAGAATGGGACGGCGTGCGCAACTATCAGGCGCGCAATAACATGCGCGCCATGGCTGTTGGTGATCTTGGGTTCTTTTACCATTCGCGTAGCGGGCTAGAGGTGGTGGGCATCGTTGAGGTATGCGCGAGCGCTCATCCTGATAGCACCACCGATGATGCGCGTTGGGAATGCGTTGATGTGAAAGCGGTGCAGCCGTTTGCCAAATCTGTGACGTTGGAGCAGGTCAAGGCCCACCCCGCCCTGTCAGAAATGGCGTTGATCAAAAACTCCCGCCTGTCGGTGCAGCCTGTAACCGACGAGGCATGGGACATCATTTGCCAGTTGGGTGAGACAAAACCATAGGCGGATACGCATTTTCGTGCATAAATCCTGTTATCCAAAAATATCGGAGGGACAAATGGGATTATTAGGTGTGATTTTGGCGACTGTCGCAGGCTTTGGGGTTGGTGCGGCCTATTACATGGCGTTGGCAAAGCCGTGGATGAAACATGCGGATATTAAGGTTGGTGAGGACGGTAATCCAGTCAACGCCGGATCGATGCCCTATATCGTATCGCTCATCATGATCCTGCTGGTGGCGGGCATGATGCGCCACACGTTCGCATTGTCGGGCATTGATACGGTCAGCAAAGGCCTCATTTCCGGTTTCGGTGTGGGCGCGTTTTTCATCAGCCCGTGGATTTTCATCAACACGGGTTATTCCAATCGCCCTTGGATGTTGGCGGTGATCGATAGTGGCTATGCGATTTTGGCAAGCATGGTTATCGGCGTTGTTCTGACGGTGATGTAGACACGAAAAAGGCCCGTCGATGGACGACGGGCCTTTTGAAATTGGTTAGCAAGTGGGTTTAGCCGTAAACCGCTTCTTTGCCGAAATGCTTGGTCAGCATGTAATAGACAACAGCGCGGTATTTGTTGCGCTCTGATTTGCCATAGATTTCGATGACCTTGTTGATAGCTTCCATCAGTTCAGGACCGTCGGCGAGGCCGAGTTTCTTGATCAGGAAGTTGTTTTTAACAGTCTCAAGCTCGGACTCTTGGCTGCCAGCAACAGTTTGCGCGTCAGCGTTATAGATGGACGGGCCGCAGCCGATTGTTACTTTGGTCAGCAGGTCCATGTCAGGTGACATGCCGCATTTAGTGTTCAGATCATCCGCGTACTTCGCGATCCATTCGTCTCTCTTACCCATCAGGTTTTCCCCATTTTAGTGTTTTGGCCTATCTGGCCGATTGATGCGCAGACGATGCGCCCGCACTTGCGGCAACCGTAACGCGAGGGATTGTATCTGGCAAAGAAAAACGAGGGGGAAATTTGGCGGGGGCGCATCATGTCGTTGCTGAGGGGTTTGGCGCGTATTTCATCGGGCCAATAAAGTGGCCTATCGACAGCCACCCCAACCGCGCGATTGCAGATGAAAATGGTCTGCGTGCAGGGTGTTGTAATCAGGCGAAAGCGTGAGGCCGAACCAGTCGCAGGCGCCGTCACGCGCGGCACGCAAGAATTCTGCCCCTTTGTCAGCGCCGTCCCAATCATCGATCAGCCGTAGGTCCGTTCCATCGGCAAACCGAAACGCGGCAATATCGATGGCGGCGGCGGTGGCATGGGTGCTCATCCGGTCGCTGGTCCCGCTTGCGGTGCGCATCGGGCGGCAATTGTAACTGCCGATGTGATCAATCCCCGTGAGTGTTGTGCCGAGCAATCGCGCCGCTGCCGGCTGCAATGCGTGCCGTTCCCACATCGCCAACCGAAGCGCGGTATCGCAGCGGGTTTCGACGCCATCTATCCGCGCTTGGCCAGCACCCGACAGATTGACGCGTTGCTTAATGTGGCATTGATCTGAGGGCGTGAAATCATCCATCACGGACAGCGTGGCGGCGGGTGAAAGCGCCGCGAGACAGGCAGCGGGGTCATCCAACGTGCGGTTCAGGCGCCATTGGGTAAACGGGGTCACAGGATCGGAGACAGCAAGCGGCGCAAGAGGGTTCCACCCCGTTGGAATGACGCGATCAGCCTTAAAACCAACCCAGATACCGCCCCAGATCAACGCGACAATCGCCAAACGAAAAAGCACGCCAGCTATGCTGACGCGCTTGATCGGTTTTTGAGGTTCTTGTGTCACGAAGGCTTAGTAACGGTAGTGCTCTGGCTTGAACGGGCCATCGACAGTCACGCCGATGTAATCCGCCTGTTCCTTGTCCAATTTGGACAATTTCACGCCGATACGATCAAGGTGCAAACGCGCTACTTTTTCATCCAGATGCTTGGGCAAGATGTAAACGCCAGGCTGATATTCGTCGCCCTTTGTCCACAGTTCGATCTGTGCCAAAACTTGGTTGGTGAAAGAAGCTGACATCACGAATGACGGGTGACCAGTTGCGTTGCCAAGGTTCAGCAAGCGACCTTCGGACAGCAGGATCAAACGGTTGCCGTTTGGCATTTCGATCATGTCGACCTGTTCTTTGATGTTTGTCCACTTGTGGTTTTTCAACGCAGCGACTTGGATTTCATTGTCGAAGTGACCGATGTTACCAACGATCGCCATGTCCTTCATGCGGCGCATGTCTTCGATTTTGATGACGTCTTTGTTGCCCGTTGTGGTGACAAAGATGTCAGCCATTTCGACAACATCATCTAGCGTCGTGACCTGAAAACCGTCCATTGCCGCCTGCAATGCGCAGATCGGGTCAACTTCGGTCACGATCACACGCGCACCGGCGCCAGAAAGCGAAGCAGCAGAGCCTTTGCCCACATCGCCGTAACCCATCACAACAGCGACCTTACCAGCCATCATTGTGTCGGTCGCGCGGCGGATGCCGTCGACGAGGGATTCTTTACAGCCGTATTTGTTGTCAAACTTGGACTTGGTCACACTGTCGTTCACGTTGATTGCTGGGAATGGTAGTTGGCCATTCTTGTGCAGGTCATAAAGGCGGTGAACACCTGTTGTTGTTTCCTCGGAAACGCCCTGAATGTCAGCCTTGGTCTTTGTGAACCAACCCGGTGTTTCGGCCATCCGCTTTTTGATCTGCTGTTTGATGACTTCTTCTTCCTCGGATGTCGGCACGGCCAGAACATCTTCGCCTGCTTCCATGCGCGCACCCAAAAGAATGTAAAGCGTTGCGTCCCCGCCATCATCAAGGATCATGTTCGCGCCCTCTGGGAACATGAATGACTTGTCGAGGTAATCCCAATGCTCTTCCAAGGACTGACCTTTGATCGCGAACACGGGCACGCCGGATTCAGCGATTGCGGCAGCTGCGTGGTCTTGGGTGGAGAAGATGTTGCATGATGCCCAGCGCACGTCGGCGCCCAGTTCAACCAATGTTTCGATCAAAACAGCCGTTTGGATCGTCATGTGCAAAGAACCAACAATGCGCGCGCCCTTGAGCGGCTTGCTTGTGCCAAATTCCGCACGACAAGACATCAGCCCTGGCATTTCGGTTTCTGCGATGTCCAGCTCCTTGCGGCCAAAGGCTGCGAGTGCAATATCTTTTACTACGTAATCGGTCGCCATTTTGGCCATCCTTTTAATGTGATTTTGCGGCGCTCTTAACACCACAGAGCCGCAGCACGCAATGATAATGAGGTCGCACATGAAACAGCCACGTGCATGGCAACGCATGTTATCGGGTCGCAGGCTTGATCTGCTTGACCCGACACCGATGGATATCGAGGTGGAGGACATCGCGCATGGGCTGGCGTTTGTTGCCCGTTGGAATGGGCAAACAGTCGGTGATTTTGCCTATTCGGTGGCTGAACACTCACTGCTCGTGACCGATATTTTCGCGGCCCAAAACCCGAGCGCCCCGATCAAATGGCAGCTGGCTGCCCTGCTGCATGACGCGCCGGAATATGTGATTGGCGATATGATCAGCCCTGTTAAGGCCGCCGTAGGCCCCGGATACGGTGAACTGGACGACAGATTGACCGCCGCGATCCACATCCGGTTTGGCCTGCCTGCACAGATTCCGGTGGCCGTGAAAAAGCAGATCAAGAAAGCGGATAAGATTTCTGCTTGGTTAGAGGCAGTTCAAATCGCCGGATTTTCAACCGATGAGGCGAACAGGTTTTTCGGAAAACCAGACCCTAAATTGGCAGAAACGCTGAAAATTCGACTGCGGCCGCCTGTAGATGTCAGAAACGATTTTACGGCGCGTCACAATGCATTGATTGCTAAGCTATGATCAATACCCGCATACGCCCAGCCGTTTCCGGCGATGCTGTTCAGATGGTGGCGCTGATAAACCCGTTGATTGCGGCAGGGGACAACACGGCGCATCGCACGTTGTTCGATATCGATAAGATGAAGGCGCATTATATCACGCCCGCCAGTTTGATTTGCTGCCATGTCGCCATTACCAACGGGCGATTATCGGGGTTTCAATCGCTGACGTGGGGTGGTGATGATTTGCCAGATGGGTGGGCGTCGATTGCCAGCTTTGTCGCAATTGATAAATCGGGTTTGGGGATCGGGCAGAAACTGTTTTCAGCTACATGGTTTGCCGCAAAGGAGGCCGGCGTCACGGCGATTGATGCGCGAATTCGTGCCGATAACCAATCTGGCTTGCGGTATTATAGCGGGCTGGGGTTTGAGGACTATGCGGTGCTGCCTGATCTACCGTTGAGCGATGGAACGCCGGTTACACGCATTCGCAAGCGGCGGCTTATCTAGGCGGGCTGCGCCAATCGGTCCATGATGCGCACCAATTCTGCGGTGATCCCCGGTTCTGACAGGGCGTGCCCTGCTTTGCCGACCATGGTGAGTGTCGCATCAGGCCAACCTTGGGCCAACCGATACGCCGAAGCAGGCGGGCAGATCATGTCATAACGGCCTTGGACGATGAAACCGGGGATGCCTGCCAACCTATCTAAATTCGACAGGATTTGCTGATCCTCGGACAAAAAGCCCATGTTGTAGAAATAGTGATTTTCGAGCCGCGCAAAGGCACGCGCGTATTGGTCGGGGCTTGATCCGGCCAATCCTGTGCTGTCGATCGAGGCGAGCCCGCTTTCCCAATCGGCCCAAGCGCGGGCGTAGCGGGTTTCTTGCGCGGTGTCGCCGCTGAATAGGCGACGATGGTATGCGGCGACAAAGTCGTGTTGTTCGTCCGTGGGAATGCCATCAGCAAACCGCCGCCACACATCAGGCCAAAACTGCGCGGCACCGCCGCCATAGAACCAGTCAAGTTCGGGCTTGGTCATCAAGAACACGCCGCGAAGGATTAATGCAGCGGTTCTTTCGGGGTGTGTTTGGGCGTAAATCAACGACAGTGTCGCGCCCCAACTGCCACCGAAAACAAACCATTGATCAATGCCGAGCAGGTTGCGGATGCGCTCAATGTCAGCGACCAAATGCCAAGTTGTGTTTGCCTCAACGCTCGCGTTTGGACGCGAACGGCCGCAACCGCGTTGGTCAAACAGGATCACGCGGTAGACGGATGGATCAAAATAGCGCCGCATGGTTGGGCTACAGCCACCGCCCGGTCCGCCGTGCAAAACAACAACCGGAATGCCGTCAGGGTTACCGCATTGCTCAAAATAGATCGTATGCCCGTCGCCCACAGCCAGCATTTGCTGGTCAAAGGGATCGATTGAGGGGTAAAGAAACGACGCTGCGTGTTTTTGACCTAAGACTCTATCCATAATCGAACTATATAGTCGGTTAACCTAACTGACTACGAAAAATCCGGACTTTGCCATGACCAAAATCGACACTGTGGACCCAAGCGAAATTGCCAAGTTTGAGGCAATGGCAGCCGAATGGTGGGATTTGGACGGTAAGTTCAAACCGCTCCATATGATGAACCCTGTGCGGCTTGATTACATCACGCGTAATATCGCAGCGGAGTTTAACCGCGATTTGTCAGCAGATGCGCCATTTGCCGGATTGCGCATCGCCGATATCGGGTGTGGCGGTGGCCTGCTGTGCGAACCGATGGCGCGTTTGGGCGCGACCGTTGTCGGGATTGATGCCGCTGCGCGCAATATTCCGGTTGCTGAAATTCACGCCAAACAGTCAGGGTTAAACATTGATTATCGCCACACCACCGCCGAGGCGATGGCAGCAGCCGGCGAACAATTTGACGTTGTGATCAACATGGAAGTGGTCGAGCATGTCGCCGATCCGCAAGCCTATTTGACCGCCTGCCAGCAGCTATTGAAATCGGGTGGATTGCACCTGTGTTCAACGATCAATCGCAATCCGAAATCATTTGCCATGGCGATTGTTGGCGCGGAATGGGTGATGCGCTGGCTGCCCAAGGGCACCCATGAATGGAACAAGTTCATCACACCAGACGAGCTATTTAAATTGCTTGAAAAGGCCGGATTAGAGCCTGTTGACCGCAAGGGATACGTGTTTGATTTTGTGAAATTCACGTGGTCAATCTCGGACAAGGATCTATCGGTGAATTACGTCACTGCAGCGATCAAGCCCTAGTAACCGGGCTTTACGACACCAACGAGCGTTTCGGCATGGGCAAACCCCATGCGGCGATACAGCCTGCCTGCCGCGCTGTCGGCCTCGGCCACAATCACAAGTTTTGCATCTGGGGCGCGATCCAACGCCCAAAGCCCGACATGGCGCAACAAGGCGGAACATATGCCACGTCGACGGTGTGATGCCCGCGTTTCGACGGATTGGTAACGGGCAATGTCATGGTCATGCATCATGCCCATTTGCGCCACCATATGATCACCCTCGAACACGCCAAACCATTGGCCGTAGCCCTTGGATATTTGGGCACGGCGGGCGACATTACGCTTTGCCAGATAGATCGAATGGCTTTCAGCTGGGCGCCCTTCTTCTTGGCCGATTTCGCATTGAAGTTGATGCGATGCAGCCCAATCCGCGTCACCATCCAATAGCCGGATCACAAGGCCGTTGGGCAGTGTCGCGGGTGCAATTTCAGTGTCTAATACAAGGGTATCGAAGGTATCAGCCTCGTATCCAAGGGGATCAAAGGTTGCTTTGATGGGTTCAGGATCAAGACCTGCGATATCCCAAACAATCGCGCGGTGCTTGGCGAATGAAAGGTGCGTTTCAAAGGCAGATATCGCCTGCGCGGCAGTCATATCGGGGTCCGTAACGATTACCTGATTGCCCATCCAGTAATCGGGTTCATCCGGCGTTGTTTGCACGGCGTAGCCCTGATGAAAAACGACATTTGATAAATCTCGCAATGCTAGCAGTTCGCTGCGCATGGTGAGTGTCGAGAGCATTATTTGACCTTGGCTAAACTAACTCGCATTTCGCGCAAAACCGGAAGCGCGGTGCGGACCTTTTCGGCGCCAACTTTGTCGACGACCTCGACAATAACAGGGGCGATGACGTTGAGTGCTGCATCACGCGCAATGAGGCCAGAGGGGCTTATCGATACCATTTTGCGGCGCGCATCATCCCAATCAGGCCGGATATGAACCCAACCCGCCCATTCCAGTTTACCCAATGTATTGGTCATCGCGCCCTTGGTCAGGTGGAACGTCTTGGCCAATTGTGCCGGCGAGCGTTCCGCGCCAGCATGGGCGAGGTGATTGAGCACAGAAAAATGCGACAGCTCCATCCCCTTGGGCAACACACGCGCCACGCTGCTGCGGGCAAGCTGATCCACGGCGAGAATCTCGCTAAAGAGGGAAACGGCCAAGTTTCGGGTGGAATCAGACATTATGGGCCTTTGTAGGGACGGGCATGCGCCAGTGCGGGAATGCGTTTGCGCGCATCTGACACTGCCGAGAGGTCAAGATCAACCATTGTGATGCCAACTTGATCGCCACCATCTGCTAAAACGTCGCCCCAAGGAGAGACTGCGAGGCTATGGCCATAGGTTTTGCGGCCGCCATGATCACCCGTTTGTGCAGCGGCCAAAACAAAACACCCTGTTTCAATAGCACGCGCGCGCAGCAAGGTTTGCCAGTGTGCGGCACCTGTGACGGGTGAAAATGCAGAAGGCATCAATAATACATCAGCCCCCGCCTGCGCCAAATCGTGGTAGAGATAAGGAAACCGCATATCGTAACAGATCGACATGCCGATGTTTGCGAATGGTGTTTGCGCCACGACGGCGCGGTCACCGGGGCGGTAGCCAGCGGATTCGCGGTATGTCTCGGCCGCGCTTACGGTCACGTCGAACATGTGAATTTTGTCATACCAAGCAGCGATGGACCCGTCAGGCCCAATCAGGAACGAGCGATTGGCAAAGCGGCCATCGGGATCATCCGTCTTGATCGCGAGCGAACCAATCGACACCCATATGCCCAGCGCATGCGCCTGTTCGCGCAGCGCGAGCAGGGTTGGATCATCATCCTGATGCCGCAGAACGGCGACCTGATGGGCGCGGCTTGTCGAGACGCAATTCGTGACCTCGGGCGTGAGAACAAAACCCGCGCCCTGCCCTGCCGCTTGCGCCACAAGCGATTGGGTCACAGGCAGGTTTTCGGCGGGGTCAGGGCCGGAATTTAGCTGAATAAGTGCTGCCCTCATGCGGCCAGCAGCGCGTCCAACTTGCCCGCGTGCTCCAGCGCTGCCAAATCATCGTAGCCGCCGACATGGCGATCACCGATAAAAATTTGCGGCACGGTGCGGCCACCATTGGCGCGTTGCATCATTTCGGCGCGGCGTTCCGGTTGTTTATTGAGGCTGATTTCTGAATAGCTAACGCCCTTGGCCGTAAGAAGGCGCTTGGCGGCGTGGCAATAGCCACAAGTCATAGTGGTATAGAGTTCGACGGGTTTCATGCGGGCATCCTTTTGAGGGGTCTGCCGTCTATCTAGGCATCTTTGACCGAGCGTGCCAGTACAACCATGTCAACTCTTGCTGCGCCTGCTTGAAAACATGCCTCTGCCGCGGCGGCCATGGTCGCGCCCGATGTCATAACGTCATCCACCAACAGCACTGATTGATCCAAGAGCTGCGCCTGCCTGCGAGGATTAAGAGCGATGGCATCGATAAGGGTTTCAAATCGCTGTGTGCGGTTTGCCCCCTTGAGTGGCCGCGTCGGTTTGGGGCGCAGCAGCGCATCGGCAATGACAGGGCAGTCCAGTTCACGCGCAATACCAGTGGCCAGCAGAGCGGATTGATTATAGCGCCGCCGCATTAACCGGACCCAATGCAACGGCACGGGCACGATGACAGAATTCTGTGTCAACAGCGGGCGCGCGCGCTGGGCCATCCATTGGGAAATAGGGCGGGTCAGGTCGGTCCTGTCACTATGTTTGAACGCAAGCGCCAATTTACGCCCGACACCATGATACCGAAACACGGCACGCCCCTTGGACCAAGGGCGAGCGATGCGCAAACAATCATCACATTGCATAATTTCATCGGCATCGCCGCCCGACATGGGGGCGTTGCACTGATCACAAATCATGCCGCCGATAAAATCCGTTTGGGACCAGCATGGGCCGCACAGGCCAAAGTCATCGACTGTGGGTGTATCACACGCCACGCATTGGGACGGGTAAATGGCTCGAATGATGCTTTGCATCCGCATGATTGCACCCTAAATGGTCCTTATGGAAAACCAACCACAGCTGACCGACCGTATTGCATTGACCCGAAACCGCGCCCGCGCGCAGCCGGAGGCGATGTTTCTGCACGATGTTGTCGCCACTGAAATCGAGGATAGGTGCAAAGAGGTTAACAGAACCTTTCAATCGATCGCGATTGTCACGGGCTTCCCTGCCTATTGGGCGGAGCATTACCCCGATGCGACAATCGTTGCCGATGACGAAGTCCTTGCGTTAGAGCCTGCATCGTTTGATCTGGTGTTGCACATTATGGCCCTGCATTGGGCAAATGATCCGGTGGGGCAATTGGTACAATGTCGGCATGCGCTCAAACCTGATGGCCTGATGCTTGGCTTTTGTTTTGGCGGGCAAACATTGCATGAATTGCGGTCCGCACTGGCAGAAGCAGAAGCCGTCGTTGCGGGTGGGCTATCACCACGGATCGCGCCGATGGGCGAAATTCGCGATTTAGGGGCATTGTTACAACGTGCTGGTTTTGCGCTGCCTGTCGCGGACGGGAATGCGCTTGATGTGAGTTATGCTAATACGTTTCACCTGATGAGTGATCTTCGCAAAATGGGCGAGGGAAATGCGCTGGCGCACCGACCAAGGCATTTTACCCAACGCAATGTTTTGACCGAAGCCGCATCGCTCTATGCCGAGCATTTTTCAGACGCACAGGGCCGCGTTAGTGCCACATTCGAGATTATCACGCTGACGGGTTGGGCACCTGCGGAAGATCAGCCAAAACCGCTCCGCCCGGGGAGTGCGACAACGCGTCTTGCAGATGCCCTTGGCACCACTGAAAATCCGACTAGGTTACCAAACGACGAATAGGCTCTCGCCAAAGGAACGAAGATGACAGATACCGCCAAATGCCCAGCACATGCACAAGCAGATCACCTCAAGGTGGCCCCTGCAAAAGTAGGTGTCTTGCTTGCCAATCTTGGGACGCCAGATGGCACTGATTATTGGTCAATGCGGCGGTATCTAAGCGAATTTTTGTCCGACAAACGCGTTGTCGATTATTCAGCGTGGTTGTGGCAGCCGTTGTTGCAGGGGGTCATCCTGACAAAGCGGCCGTTTAGTTCCGGTGCGGCATATCGTTCGATCTGGAACACCGAGGCAGATGAAAGCCCGCTATTGACGATTACCAAACAACAGACCGCAGCGATCAAGGCGCAGATGCAAGAACAATATGGCGACGATGTCATGGTTGATTTTTGCATGCGCTACGGCAACCCGTCCACGCCATCAAAGGTGCGCGAAATGGTCGAGGCAGGCTGCACGAAAATTCTGTTTTTCCCGCTATACCCGCATTATGCCGGACCGACATCCGCGACCGCGAACGACCAGTTTTTCCGCGCTTTGATGAAAGAAACATGGCAACCAACAGCGCGCGTTGTTGATCCGTATTTTGAGGATCCGGCGTATATTGACGCGCTCGCGCAATCAATTGAACGGGCCTATGCGGATGCTGATGAGAAGCCACAGAAATTGATTTGTTCCTATCACGGCGTGCCCAAGCGGTATTTGCTGCAGGGCGATCCGTATCACTGCCAATGCCAGAAAACGACGCGTTTGCTAAAGGAACGTCTTGGATGGGAAGACACTGAAATTGTCACCACGTTCCAATCAATATTTGGTCGAGAAGAGTGGTTAAAACCCTACACCGTCAAAGAAGTCGCGCGACTGGCCGAAGAAGACGGGATCACCAATATCGCGGTGTGCGCGCCAGCGTTTTCAGCCGATTGCATCGAGACGTTGGAAGAGATCAACGAAGAAATCAAAGAGGCTTTTGAAGAAGCGGGCGGCAAAAAATTCACCTATATCCCCTGCCTCAACGATGACCCTGCACATATCGCGGCGCTTTGCGGCGTGATCAATGCGAACCTTGGTGGGTGGGTAAAGGGCTAGGCGCGCGACAGGTCCTAGATCAATAGGACCTGTGTGCCGTTTTTCGTCATGCTAAACAGCTCGGCGATATGTTCGTTATAAAGGCCGATACAACCGTTTGATGATCTGCGGCCGATTTTGCGCGTGTCGTGGGTGCCGTGGATGCGGTAATATGTCCATGACAGATATAGCGCGTGGGTGCCAAGCGGGTTCTCTGGGCCGGGGCCAATATATGGCGGCCATTCAGGATTACGTTCGATCATCGACGGTGTTGGCCGCCAACTAGGCCCTTCGACCTTGCGAATGATTTCCGTGCGGCCCTTGCGGGTCAGGTCTTCGGTCAATGGGACAGAGGTCGGGTAGAGCTTATAAATGCTCTCGTCTTCGTTCCAAAAATGCAGCGCGCGCGATTCAACGTCGCACAAAATCGCGCCATTCTTAAGATTAGGGAAATACGGCTGCCAATCTAACGCGCGAAAGCTGGAGATGTTACGCTTAATCTGCGTGCTAATCTCGGCCTCGATTTCGGTGCTGTTGTTTGTTGCGTCGGCATTTGATTGGGCAAATGCACCCGTGCCAACGGTTGCGGCAGTTGCGGCGATAAAACCGCGACGAGAAAGGGTGTTTTTGTCAAAGACAGACATTGGCGGCTCATTTCGCTCTTTAGATGGGTCAACTGCTATTTAGTGTGCAAGTTTGCACCATGCAAATCAAACAAACGTCAAATCAGCGGTCGTTCGCCGAACTATGTTTGAAGTGTAGCATTCTTGGCGCTATGACGATCCTGAGTTTGATCAAAAGGCAGCACACTATGGATCGTCGGAAACTTCTCTTCGGTATCGCAGCGCTTGGCGTTGCTGGCTGCGCAAACGATCCATCCGTGCAGATTGGCGCCAGCGGAATACCAGCGCCGCGCGCCTATATTATCGACCCTGCGAATACTGCGAATGTTCAGTTTCGTATGCTAGATGCGGTCAATTCAATCAGGCAAGCGGCAGGTGTGGGGCCGGTCCAGCTTAACGCGAAACTGAATGCCGCCGCGGCGACCCACTCGCGCGATATGTCGTTGCAAAACCGCCCGTGGCTATTTGGGTCTGACGGGTCATCGCCGCTTGATCGTGCAAGGCGCGTCGGGTTTGAGGGGCGTGTTTTGGGTGAAAATATATCCGAGTCTTATGAAACAGAATTGGATACGTTGGCCGCATGGATGAATCAGGAAAATACCCGTGCGGTTATTCTTGATCCAAACGCCAAAGACATGGGCTTCTCTTGGTTCCAAGAGACAACTGGTAAGCTTTGGTGGACATTGTCCATGGGTGGTGAAGTGGTTACCAGCGCTGAAACAGTGGATTTACTGACAGAAATCGACACTGCTGATCAAGGATAGATAACGATCGGTGTCCCGACTTTGACCATGTCGTACATTTCCTGAACTTCCGAATCCTTGATTGCGATGCAACCGTATGTCCAGTCAGTTTTGCCAGCTTCTTTTTTCGGCGTGCCGTGAATAAAGATATCGCCGCCAGGGTCGACACCTCTGGCGCGCGCATTGGCTATGTCGCGTCGGTTTGGATATGAAATACCCAATGAGCGGTGATAGCGGCTATTGGGGTTAAGCCGGTTGATCCGATATGCCCCCTCTGGCGTGCGGCCATCGCCAAATTCAACCTTATGACCTTCCGGCGCGAACCCCAGTTCAAATTTATATTGTCGCAAGACAGTCGTATCGTGCAAAAGCTGCATAATCCGCTTGTTTTTATACACGACAACACGGGTTACTTCGGCACCCTCATAGATCGGTTGTTGCGGGATGGACTGCGCGCAACCTGCAACGGTCGCGCCCGCGCCTGCCATCAAAATACGCCGATTGATCATGTTGCCTGCTCCGGTCTGTCGCCGTTTTCGATGGCATAGCTGATAATCGGGCAAGCAGGCAAAGTTTTTAACGCTTTTTCGTTAACGTTCGCGCGAATTCGCCGACCATTTCAACATGCGCGGACCAGCGGAATTGATCGACGACTTGCACCCAGTTCAACGTAAACCCTGCATTCATCAGCGTTTTTGCATCGCGGGCGAATGTCACGGGGTTGCAAGACACCATCGCAATTGTCGGGATGTCAGACGCCGCAAGCGTTTCGATCTGCGCCTCTGCGCCAGCGCGGGGCGGGTCGATGACAACCGCATCGAAATGGCGAAATTCATCCGGCTCTAGCGGGCGGCGAAACAAATCGCGCACTTCTGATGTGATCCGCTTGAGCGCCTTGCCCTCACGCCAACCACGATCGAGCGCGGCGATCATATCGTCTTCTCCCTCAACGGCGTGCACTTCGGCACGGCGACTAAGGGGCAGTGAAAATGTGCCCGAGCCCGCAAACAAATCAACGATCCGAGCCGCATCTTTGGTGATTTCATTCACGGCATCAAGCAGCGTCGCCTCGCCGTGTTTTGTCGCCTGAAGGAATGCGCCGGCGGGCGGCACAATCCGCACATCGCCAAACATCTGCGCAGGTGGTTGCATCGTGACGACCGCCTCATCGCGCCACACCAGACGGGCAATGCCGTGGGTTTGGGCAAACGCCGCTAGTTCGACACGCAATTGAGGTGTCAGCTCTTTTTCAGTGTCGACAACGATATCAGGACCGGAAGCTGTTTCGGTTACGGTCAACCCGATCTCTGCCTTGCGAGAGGCGGCGATGATTGTCAGCTCTTCGAGCATTGGGAAAGCGGCCATCAGCGCGGGTGTGAGCAATTCGCAGTGCGGCACCGCGATGACCGTATCGGACGCCCGCGCGTGAAAGCCGAGCAATGCACCGCTCTTGGTCCGCTTGCCCGATAGCTTGGCACGGCGACGGGAATTGGGTGGCGATGTGATGATCGGGCGGAATGTTGTTTCAATCCGCTGCGCATGCAAGGCACGCAGCACGATCTCTTGCTTCCAATTGGCAACAAACGTATCGCTGGCGTGCTGCATCGCGCATCCACCACAAGACTTGAAATGTTTGCAAATCGGCGCCACGCGATCCGTGCTCGGCGTGACAATGCGCACGGTACCGTCTTGGGTGACGGCAACCTCTTCACCTGGCAAAACACGAGGCAGCAATGTGCGGCCATCGTCCAGCTTGCCCATTCCCAGATGTGTCAGACCCTCGATCATGCCCATGGTATTATTCGCTCGCGTCTTCTACTTTGATAAATCCACCAGATTGCCGGTTCCAATAACGGGCATAGAGCCCATCGCGCGCCAACAATTCCGCATGTGTGCCTTGTTCGACAATACGACCCGCGTCAAGCACTACGATGCGGTCCATCCGTGCCAGCGTCGACAAACGGTGCGCAATGGCGACAACTGTTTTGCCTTCCATCACCGTTTCAAGCGCGGATTGGATCGCTGCTTCGACTTCGCTATCCAGCGCGCTTGTCGCCTCGTCCAAGACCAAAATCGGCGCGTCCTTGAGGATCGCGCGGGCAATGGCGATACGCTGCCGTTGGCCGCCCGATAGTTTGACACCGCGTTCGCCAAGATGTGCATCATACCCTGTGCGATGTTTGAAATCACGCAGATCGGTGATGAAACCATGTGCCTCGGCCTTTTTCGCGGCGGCGATGACCTGATCGTGCCCCGCGTCTGGCGTGCCGTAGGAAATATTATCAAAGGCAGAACGATTGAACATCGCCGTTTCCTGCGTGACCATACTGATTTGACGGCGCAGGCTGTGTTGGGTCACGGCGCTAATGTCCTGCCCGTCAATCGAAACGCTACCGCTTTCGGTATCATAGAGCCGCAATAGCAGCGCCACGAGCGTTGATTTCCCCGCACCAGATGCGCCGACGATACCCAGCTTTTCGCCTGATCCGATGTTAAGAGACACATCCGACAAACCACCCGGACCACCGCCATAGGAAAACGTAACAGCGTTCAATGACACGGTTCCATCGACCACGTTTAGGGCGGGTGCATTGGGTAAATCGTGCAATTTGCGCGAAGGTGCCAAGGTTTTAACCGCGTCCTCGACCTCGCCAATATTTGAATACATCCCCATCAGCGTAAAGCTGACCCAACCCGTCATTTGCGCCAGCCGCAGGCCGATTGATCCGGCCACGGCGATATCACCTGCGGTGGCCTGCCCGCGCGTCCAAAATACCAGCGTCGCCCCCACAAGGATCAGCGGTAAAACACCAGCCAACGCCATAAGGCAGAACCGGAACGTCGCAGAAACCCACCCCCATGCCACGCCAGCGATCCGAAATTCATTCATCGCGTCATTGGCGGCTTGGTCTTCGTGATCGTCATGGGCAAACAGCTTGACGGTTTTGATGTTGGTAACAGTATCAACAACCTGCCCCGTGACCATCGCCCGTGTCGCCGCACGTTTCATCGACGCCTTGCGAATGCGGGGCATGAAAAACCGGATAAAGGCCAGATAGGCAACAACCCAAAGCGCCAAAAGTAGCGCCGACCAAACATCCATCGTCAAAACAAGAATAATAGACCCGATAAGCGACGCCAATGCGAACATGACCGTGTGAACAAATTCGACCACAACATCGGTCAGGGCACGCGCGGCTTGCATTTGCTTGGCTGCGATCCGCCCCGCAAAATCATCGTCAAAGAATGTGACCGACTGGCCAAGGGTGTGTTTGTTCATCCGCGACAATATCAGCGTATAAATCTGCGGCGCGAGAACAACCGATTGCATGATGCCAGACATACCAAGCCAAGCAGGGCGGAAGAGCAGGAAAAATACGCTGACAGCCAGAATAAGCATCAGATTATCGCCAAAGAATGTCTGCGCTGACCCAGCCAATGCGGCGTCGATCACCATGCCAAGGATCAGGGCGGATGCGACTTCGATCATGCCAGAGATCACAGACACACCTGACCCGACCATAATTGGCTTGAACCCTCCGCGCAGCGCCCAACGCATAAATGCAACGAGGGTCGTTGGTGGTGGCCCGTCTGCTGGCTGAAACGGGTCAATCCATTTTGAAAAATTCATGTATTTTGCCCCAAAAATCCACCTGATTGCCGTGCCCAGAAACGGGCGTATTGCCCACCTGCTGCTAGCAATTCATCATGTGTTCCATCCTCGATTACGCGGCCCTGATCCATGACAATGATCCGATCCATCTGCGCGATGGTGGACAGGCGGTGCGCGATGGCAATCACGGTTTTCCCCTCCATCATGTTATATAGGGTCTTTTGGATCTCGGCCTCGACCTCACTGTCCAGTGCGCTTGTGGCCTCATCCAGCATCAGGATTGGCGCATCTTTTAGGATCACCCGCGCAAGAGCGATGCGCTGGCGTTGGCCACCGGACAATTTGACCCCCCGTTCACCGACACGCGCGGCATAGCCCTTGTTGCCCTCGCTATCTTCTAGATCGAGGATGAAATCATGGGCCTCTGCCATTTTTGCGGCGGTGATCATTTGTTCTTCGGTCGCGCCAGGGCGGCCATAGGTTATATTTTCGGCGACGGAACGGTGAAGCAATGAGCTGTCTTGCTGAACCATGCCGATTGCGTGGCGCAGGCTGTCTTGGGTCACATCGGCGATGTTTTGGTCATCAATCAAGATTTGACCCGATTCGATATCATAAAAGCGCAAAATCAGCTTTACGAGGGTCGATTTCCCTGCGCCCGACTGCCCGACAAGCCCGACCTTTTCACCTGGTTTGATCGCAAGGTTGATATGATCAATCCCGCCCGCTGCCCGCCCATAGTGATGCGACAGATCAACGATATTCAACCCGCCCTTGTTCACCAAGAGCGGCACTGCATCGGGCTGATCAACCAAGGTCACGGGTTGCGCGATGGTTTCCATGCCTTCTTGGATAACGCCAAGATTGCGAAACAGATTTGAAACCGCCCACATGATCCAACCGCTCATGCCGTTCAGGCGCAGCGTGATCGCTGATGCGGCAGCAACAACCCCCACAGAGGCCACGCCGCCGATCCACAGATAGAGCGCCCAGCCAACAACACCGACAACAAGCACACCGTTGAGGAAAACAAGTGCCAATTCCATGATCGTATAGAGCCGCATTTCACGTTGGAATGTATTGCGTGCGGTTTCAATCGCGTCCTTGGCATGGTCGATTTCACGATCATGGTGGGCGAACATTTTGACCGAATGAATGTTTGTATAGCTGTCAACAACCCGCCCCGTCACGGCGGACCGCGCGTCTGACGACGCCTTGGACGCTGGACCAATCCGGCGCACAACCCAGCGCAACAAGACCAAATACGGCAAGAGCCAGAACAGCACGGGGATAATGAGCCGCGGGTCGGCATCCATCAGTAGAAACGTAAAACCGATGATATAGGCAATTGAGAATGATATCGCATCAAACACCTGAAACACCGCCTCGCCGGCGGCGGGGGGTGTTTGCATGATACGGTTGGCGATGCGTCCGGCGAAATCATCCTCGAACCAACCAACAGATTGCCGCAACACATGGCGATGCGCGCGCCAGCGGACAATCGTGCCAAAATTCGGCAAAATTGCATTGTTCAACAGGGCGACCTGTATCGTGATGATAATGGGGCGCAGCGTAAGGATCAGAACCGCGGCGATTACCAGTTCAGCGCCATATTGTGCCAAAAACGTCGCGGGGCTGCTGTTTGACAAATAATCAATCAGCTTGCCCATATAGAAAAACAGCCAAACCTCGATAAAGGCGACGGCGATAGACAACGTACCGGTCACGACAAACGTCCCGCGAAACGGCGCCATATACCCCCGCAAAAACGGGATAAGCCGCGTCGGCGGTTTGTCGGTCTCCTGATATGTCACATAGGGATCGACGAGGTTCTCAAAAAATCGAAACACGTGCTCTGCCTTTGTCTAATGACCAAGACATAGCCTGCCAATGATCAGAGGAAAACAGCCAGCGAAAAGAAACCCAAACCAAGCGCCATAATGCGCATGAATATCCTCCATCCTTTGGGGGAGCTGCGCAAGAACGATAGCCAAGTTCCGGCCCAAGCCCAAAACGTGAGGATGAACAGGTTCAAGGTGGGAAACGTCAGTGCAAGAATGACCGATTGCGCGATTGGGGGGTGTTCCGTGATGTAGGCTGTCGCGCTCATTGCGACGGCCCAAATTTTTGGGTTCACCCATTGAAACAGCACCGCTTGGGTGAATGTGAAGGGGCGATCACTGTCTGCCTCTGCCGCAGGTTTTGCGTGCCATAGTCGCCATGCCATCCAGATGATCCAAGCAGCCGCGATGATTTGCAACGCGATGCGAAGAACGGGCCAGAGTTCGAGAATGGACCCAAGGCCAAAGCCGACGGACCCTGCGATGATCGACACGCCCAGCGCGATGCCCAAGATATGGGGAAGAGTTGCAGGCAGCCCAAACCGCGCACCGGATGCTGTGATCAGAACGACGTTTGGACCGGGGGAAAACAGGCCGAAAAAGACGAAACCAAACAGAGGAAGCAGCTCAATCAAGCAGGTCGCCCTTGGTCAGGGTGAAGTTTGAGGCGATCCATTGCGCCTCGGCTGATTTGAGCTTTTGGCCCAGTGCGGCGCCTTTGAATGTGGGCATGAAATCACGCGCTTCGACAGGGCAAGTTTGGGCAGAAGCATGGCGCAATCGATCGAGCATTTCATCAGAGATTGGCTGTGTTAGTCCCGCATTTTCGATGAAATACCGATCCCGAGCGGTGGTGTAGCCGTGCCGATAGGCAAGCTCTGGCAACGACAGATCGGAATGCAAAAGGTCGATCCGGTTTTGCTGTTTTTTGGACAAACGAAGCTGTCCGCGATCACCGCCTAGGGCCGCGAGCCGCCGGATGGGATCGGGCGCTAGGCCGTGGGATTGTTCGAGGTGAACAAGGACGGTCAGAACATCAGGTGAGGCACCGGCCAAGACACGCATCAGCACACCGCTTTGCCCCATCGCCGCGATTACGGGTGCAGGGTTGGGGGCTGCGAGCAGTTTGAGCAACTCAGCGGTCACGCGTTCGGCTGACAATTCGGACAGGCCGTCGGCATGTTCAGCACATGCAGCGAGGCCCTCAGGCTCGATCCCATCCGCGCCATACCAAGCGGTAAAGCGGAAAAACCGCAAAATGCGCAGGTAGTCCTCTTTGATGCGCTGGGCGGGATCGTCGATGAAAACAATACGCCGCGCCAATAGATCGGGCAGGCCACCCAGCGGATCAACGACCAAGCCCTGAGCGTTACAATAAAGCGCGTTCATCGTGAAATCGCGGCGGCGCGCGTCCTGTTCCATTGTATCGGCAAAGGCCACGACTGCGCGTCTACCATCGGTGGCAACGTCGCGGCGGAATGTCGTGATCTCGAACGGTTCGCCATCAACAACGACGGTCACTGTGCCGTGGTCTATGCCTGTCGGAATCGCGTTCAGGCCTGCGTTTTTGGCCAAGGCCATCACAACATCGGGGCGGGCGTTGGTGGATATATCAAGGTCAGACACCGCGACGTTCATCAATGCATTGCGCACACAGCCACCGACAAACCACGCCTGATAACCAGCGTCGGTCAGCATTGCGCAGACAATCTGTGACGGCCCCAGCAGCCATGGTGCGCGAAGTGTTGTCATGACATGCGATCCGCCAGCGCGCGAAGAATGCGCGCAGTCGCACCCCAGATATAATAGGGGCCGTAGGGGACTGTGTAATAATGGCGCTTGCGGCCTTGCCAACGGCGACCCTCAACACGGAATTGTGCGGGATCGGTGACATGGGATAGGGGGACTTCGAATACTTCTGCCACTTCGCCCGCCTCTGGAATAGGGTCGAATGTCCCGTGCACCAAGGCGATGACGGGGGTGACTGTGAAACCTGTCACTGTCTCATGGCCCGGCATGGCGCCAAGCACTTCGACCTGATCACGCGGGAGGCCGATTTCTTCCCATGCTTCGCGCAGGGCGGCATCGGTGACGTCGGCATCCGTATCGTCAACCTTGCCACCGGCAAAAGCGATTTGACCGGGATGATGTTTGAGCCGAGCCGAGCGTTTGGTCAGGATCAGCGTGCCCGTATCGGCCCGCACGGCGACCAAAACACCCGCATCGCGCAACACACGGCCCGCAGGCAAAACAACATCCGAATTCAGGTCAAAGTCAGAGGATGCGCCGCCCGTTTTCGACAGCGCATCCCGTAATGTTTGGCGAAGATCAGCCGTCGTCACTTTTCGCCTCGAAACCAACGGTTGTTGGATCAAATACGTAATGTGAGCCACAGAATTGGCAATCTGCGGTCAATGTGCCGTCATCCTTCGTCATATGTGCCAAATCCTTGGCCGAGTAGATCGACAAGGATTGACGCACGCGGTCCTCGGAACAGGTACAGCCGAATTTCACAGGCTGCGGATCATAGACGCGCGGCGCTTCTTCGTGGAACAGGCGCACTAACAAATCATTGGGCGTCACGCTTGGGCCGATGAGTTCGAGCGCATCAACCGTGTCGAGCAACGCATTTGCGCGTGTCCAGTTTTCGGATTCGTCATCGGTCAGGATATCCTGCGCCTCGAGCAAGCCATCCTCGCCAGAGCCGCCTTCGCCTGTCACATGTGGGCTGGCCTTGGGCATGTGCTGCAGCATGATACCGCCAGCACGCCAATGTTCGTCCTCGCCCTTCAGCTGACTACGGCCAAAGGACAGCTCGAACCGTGTTGGCAGCTGTTCGGACTGGCTGAAATAGGTTTGCGCACAAGCAGACAGTGACCCACCAGCAATTGGCGTGATCCCCTGATAGGGTGTCATGTCCTGTCCTTGGTCAATCAAGATAGCAAAGTACCCTTTGCCGATCTGGCCAAATGCGTTGCCCTGCTGGTTCAGCGTTTCGGCATCATAGGATGCATAGGCGCGGATGCGGGCGGGTTCACCATCGTCGGTGGGCGCATAATAATCCGTCGCGATCAAACGCACAGGACCATCGCCGCGCACTTGCAACGATAGCTTCCAACGGGTTTTCATCGACTGGCCAATCATTGCGGTCAGCAGGGCCATTTCCGCGACCAAGCCTTCGATCATTGGCGGGTAGTCGTGCTGCGCGAGAATTTCCTCGAACGCGGTATCAAGACGCGCGACGCGGCCCCGAATATCAGAGCGGTCTAGTTGAAACGGCAGGACGGTATCGTCCCAAGCAATCTTGCCTACGGTCATCGGATATCCTTACATGTGCGCAACGGGCATACCGCGCCTATATAGGTGGGGCAAGCCAATCTAAAAGGGGTCAATGATGATCAAGCGTTTTGGTGACAGTCCAAAGGCTGCACAACAGTATATCGCGCGGCCCGGTGCCTATGCGATCTTACCGCGTGACGGGAGGATTTTGGCAACGTTTCAAGAAGCGCCGCATTTTGAATTTCAGCTTCCTGGTGGAGGGATTGATGCAGGCGAACACCCGATCGCCGCCCTGCACCGCGAGGTGTTTGAGGAAACGGGCTGGCGGATCGGGACGCCGCGCAAATTGGGAATGTTCAGGCGATTTGTGTATATGCCGGAATATGACATGCATGCCGAAAAGCTGTGCCATATTTACATGGCGCGACCGATACTGCGCCTTGGCCCCCCATCAGAGGAAGGGCACGAGGCCGTTTGGTTAGACCCGATCGAGGCAATTGGCGTATTGGCGAATGATGGTGATAGCGCGATGCTGGCCCGCTGTATCGCTCAGGTATAATCGCCCTTAATCGGGCCTGTGTATTTCACGATCAATTCTTCATCGACCTCGGACCCATCGACCATGAATGGCAGGATGCCTTTGCGCGATGAAGCGCCGCGCCCTGCATCGATCTGAGTATCAGACCGCGTGACGCGCTGCGACATGCGTCGCGACCATTGGCCCAGCTTTTCATACATATCGCCCAGCGCGGGGTGATTTGTGTCTGTTTTGCACAGGTCATCAAATTCGTTCGGGTCATTTTGCAGATCAAACAACATGGGGCGCAGACCGCCCTCGGCGTGGATCAATTTGTAGCGACCATCGAACACCATCATCAGGCGGGCATCCTTGGGTGCCATGCCAAGCGTTTTCGAATGTGGGGTGCTGGAATAGTCGTATTCGCTGATCACAAAATCACGCCATTCAGGGGCCTCACCACGCAGCCAAGGCATAAGGGAACGGCCCTCGACGATATGCGCGGGCACTTCACCGCCAGCCGCCTCGATGAATGTTGCGGGCAGATCGATGCTTTCGACCAGCGCATCACAGGTCGTGTCGCGTGATGGATCGGCACTGGTGCGGGGGTCAAAGATGATCATAGGCACTTTGACGGATTGTTCATGGAACAGGTCTTTTTCACCCATCCAGTGATCGCCCAGATAATCGCCGTGATCCGATGTCAGCACGATCATTGTGCTATCGGCCTGACCCGTCGCATCGAGATGATCCAACAAGCGGCCAAGTTGATCATCGCATTGTTTGATCAGGCCCATATACGCGGGGATCACTTTGTCGCGGACATCATTGCGCTGGAATGCTTGGGCGATTTTGCCCTGCATAAATGCGCCATAAACGGGCTGCGGGTTGTCACGTTCATCATCACGGCGCAGTGCGGGCGGCACATCATCGGGGCCATACATATCGTGGTAGGGCGCGGGCACGATGTAGGGCCAATGCGGTTTGATATAGCTGACATGGGCGCACCACGGCCCCTGCACCTGATCGACAAAGGCAATCGCCTGATCGGTTAACCAAGGCGTTTCGCTGTCTTCTTCGCGGATATTCGCAGGCTTGTCAGCATTGCGGAACATCCAACCGCTGGCAATCTGATCGTCGCTAATGCCAGCATTGGCAAAGTCCGCCCATGGGTTTTCGGATGGATATCCCTTGGATTTAAGAAACTCGTTATAGGGACTGCGGTTTTCATCATAAAACCCGTCGGGCCCCTGCCCCCATAACCCATCATCACGACACCAGTCATCAAATCCGCACTCTGCCTGACGTGCCCCGATCTGGGTATCGGGTGAAAGGCCGAGCCGCTCCATGCCCTCTGCATCGGCGCGCATATGCGTTTTGCCGATGATATAGCAATCCATGCCTGCGCGGCGCAGGTGATCGCCCATTGTCTGTTCGCCCACGCGCAACGGATATCCATTCCACTGTGCGCCGTGGCTGCTTGTGTAGCGGCCAGTATAGGTGGACATGCGCGATGCCCCGCAGATAGGCGATTGCACATAAGCATTCGAAAACCGCACACCCTTGGCCGCGACGCGATCAAAATTCGGGGTATGAAGGGACGGATGCCCAGCGCAGCTGAGGTAATCGAACCGCAGCTGATCATACATCACGAACAGGATGTTCATTCCGCTGAACCCGCAAGGGCACGACCCTCAACCAGATGCCCGTAAAGCGTGGTGAGAACCGAAACACCCACCATCATCGTGACCCAATTGACGATGATCAAGAAAATGAACGTGATGCCAGGCACCGCAGAAAACAGCTGATTTGCCGCCATTGGGGCGATGTTGTTGAACGCCGCAGAAATGACCGACACCTGAAAAATGATCAACGCGACAGGCGCAGTATTCGACCACGCCTCGCCATATGTCATATCTTTGCCAACCGCGATTGCGGGTAAGCAAACAGCGAGCCGGAACCAGAAAAACCCGATGATTGATGTGACCAGCAAGCCAAAGATTATCTCTCCAAAGACGGATCCTTCGGAGCTGAGCAACAATTGGCCAAGGCTGACCCCGAGGAGAAGCATGACAGGAATGGAGATACCCACCATGGTCAGCCCGAGGAAAAAGCTTTTGCCGATATATGGCCAAATCGGGCGGCCCGAGATTGCTGGTAATAGGTTTGTGTATTCTTCGAGCAGGATAAAGCGATGCCACGATACCGCAATCCAGCCCACGACAAACAGCGTTAGCACTGCGAATAACAAGACCAAGAACGCTTGGGCGACTGTCATGTTTTCGTTCGCATCCATTTCAATGTTGCCTTGCAAAATGCCGCTAACGAGCACATCAAACGTCAGCCCAGAGAGCGGCAATAGCAGCAATCCCAAGACCACCAATAGCGCCATGGGGGCAACAGATACTTTGACGGCTTGATTGAAATTATTGAAAATCAACACAAACGCATGTTTGATAATTTGCCAAGCCATACCGAAGTCTCCTGAAATGAGTTGCTCTTTCGTCGCATCCCGTGACCAAACGGTCAACGCCATAACCTTGCGTGAGGATGCAAAACCCGCTACCTCGCAGGAAAATTGTCTTACTGCATAAGGTCCATTGCTATGTCAGCACCTAAAAAAGTCGTCCTCGCGTATTCAGGCGGATTGGATACCTCGATCATTTTGAAATGGTTACAGACGGAATATGGCTGTGAGGTCGTGACGTTCACCGCCGATCTAGGTCAGGGCGAAGAGCTGGAACCAGCGCGCGCCAAGGCGGAAATGATGGGTGCGTCATCCATTTATATCGAAGACCTGCGTGAAGAGTTCGTCCGCGATTTTGTGTTTCCGATGTTCCGCGCGAATGCGTTGTATGAGGGCCTGTATCTGCTGGGTACATCCATCGCACGCCCGTTGATTTCCAAGCGTTTGGTTGAGATCGCAGCACTCGAGGGTGCGGACGCTGTTTCCCACGGCGCCACTGGTAAGGGCAATGATCAGGTCCGTTTCGAAGTGGCTGCCTACGCTTTGGACCCCAACATCAAAGTCATCGCACCATGGCGTGAGTGGGATTTGACCAGCCGGACGCGTCTGATCGAATTCGCAGAACAGCACCAGATCCCTGTGGCCAAGGACAAGCGCGGCGAAGCGCCATTTAGCGTGGACGCAAACCTGCTGCACACATCATCCGAGGGCAAGGTTCTCGAAGATCCTGCGGTTGAAGCGCCCGACTACGTTTACCAGCGCACCGTCGCGCCAGAGGATGCGCCGAACGAGCCGGAATTCATTGAAATCGGTTTCGAGCGAGGCGATGCCGTGTCCATCAACGGTGAGGCGATGAGCCCTGCTACGATCCTGACCAAGCTCAATGAGCTGGGCGGCAAACACGGTGTTGGTCGCCTTGATCTTGTTGAGAACCGCTTTGTCGGCATGAAATCACGCGGCGTTTATGAAACGCCCGGCGGCACGGTTTTGCTGGAGGCGCACCGCGGCATTGAGCAGATCACGCTTGATAGCGGCGCTGGGCACCTCAAGGACAGCATCATGCCGAAATATGCAGAGCTGATTTATAACGGTTTCTGGTTCTCGCCCGAGCGTGAAATGATGCAAGCGTTGATCGACAAATCCCAAGAGCACGTGACAGGCACGGTCAAGGTCAAGCTTTACAAAGGATCCGCCACGACAGTTGCACGTTGGTCCGATCATTCGCTGTATTCCGAAGCGCATGTGACATTCGAAGAAGACGCAGGCGCATATGATCAGACAGATGCGCAGGGGTTCATTCAGCTCAATGCGTTGCGCCTGAAATTGCTCGCTGCACGCGACAAACGCCTCAAGGGCTAAATTTTCTGCGCTGCGAGTTTTCCGTAAATTGGCAGCGCGGCCTCTAGCAGCTGTGCTTGTGCACCGCTGAGTTCGGGGAGCGGCCCCTCTGCGCCAGCGAATCCGGTGGATTGGTGAACCGCGCCATACCAATGCGACGCCCAGACGCCATCAAACTGTTTTGGCCCCATTGGCCAAGACAGCATTGCCTGATCAAAGCAAATGCCCAATGCGTCACATAAAACCTGAAGCATGGAATTTGGATCGGCGCGAATATCTGCGCTGTCGATCACCGTGCCCCCGAATTCTTCGAATAATGATAGCTGCTGTGCGAATCCGAGGTCAGCCAATGTCGGGTTTTCACGCTTAACCTGATAGCTTGCTATAACCCGCGCAGGATGACGGATCAGATAGACATTGCTGACATCGTTGATCCAGTCGCGCGGAAATTCCGGCAGCAAATGGTGGGTCATGTGTTTTTCATATTGCAGCGCTTTTGGCCTTGTTAGAGCCTGTAATGCTGCATCAATTTCGGTTGGCTGGCTTTGCAAAATCTCGGGCCGCATGGGGTGGTCCAGGCCCGTCGCGGCAAGGTAGGCCGCGTAGAGCGGCTCATCAATCGCAGTGCATCCTGCCCGATTTCCAAACGCATACATCATCGCCGTCGACAGATTGCGCGGCCCTGACCACATCGCAATTCTCATGACCTTGCCACCAAATCTTTGTAAAGATCACGAAGGCGGGCGGTGACGGGGCCCAGCTGGCCCGTGCCAATCACACGGCCATCCAGCGATCCAACCGGCGTTTGCGCGCCGAACGTCCCCGTGAGAAACGCCTCATCCGCGCCGTAGGTGTCAACGAGGCTGAAGTTACGCTCAAAAACAGGGATGTCATTAGCGCGGCACAGGTCGATCACCTTTTGGCGAGTGATTCCATTCATGCAATAGTCGCCCGTGCTGGTCCAAACAGCCCCTTTTCGCACGATGAAAAAGTTACAAGCGTTGGTCGTGTTCACGAAACCATTCACATCCAGCATCAGCGCCTCATCAGCGCCCGCTTTTTGGGCTGCGATGCAGGCGAGGATGCAATTCAGCTTGGAATGGCTGTTGAGTTTCGGGTCTTGGGTCATCGGCAAACCGCGCAGATGCGGCACCGTCGCAAGGGTAATGGGGCGTGGTATCTTCGGGCGCGAATGCTCCATGATAATCACAAAAGTCGGGCCAGATTGGGATAGCGACGGGTGCTGAAACGGCAGCACCTTTACCCCGCGTGTAATCATCATGCGCGCATGGGCATTATCGGTCATTTTGTTGGCTTTTTGTGTCTCTAATAAGGCGGATATGACCCCATTTCGATCCATCCCGATATCCAGATCAATGGCCTTGGCCGCCTCGAACAGTCGGTCCATGTGTTCGTCAAGAAAGCTCCATTTGCCATCATACAAACGCAACCCCTCCCAGACACCATCACCCAGCATAAAGCCGCTATCATAAACGCTTACGACGGCTTGATCACGGTGCACTATTTTACCGTCGACATAGATCTGGATGTCGCGGTTACGCGCGTCTTCTTCGGCTTGGTGTGTTGTGACATGGTCGGTCATGGCGATCCCCTTTTGACGCAGGCTAGGCGGCAAATTGAATTGTTCCAAGGGGTAAACAGCGCGTGATCGATCCCGTTTGTGGATTGTTTGCTGATCAGTTTGACACAATGTTCCCTACAACTCTTCACAAGGACCCTGATATGAAAAACCTCCTGCTTAGTATGATCGCCGCGACCCTTCTAACGCCCACCGTGGCCAGCGCCCAAGATACGTTGGTGGTTGCTGGCGGGTGTTTCTGGTGTGTCGAGAGCGATTTTGAAAGCGTCGAAGGCGTTGGCGATGTTGTGTCGGGCTATACCGGTGGGACGACGGTTAACCCCACCTATAAAACGCTCAAGGGATCTGGGCATTTTGAGGCGGTTAAAATTCCGTATGACCCCTCGCAAGTTAGCTATCGCAGCCTCTTGGATATGTTCTTCCGTTCCATTGATGTGACGGATACGGGCGGGCAATTCTGTGATCGTGGGCCCGCCTACCGGACAGCAGTTTTCGTGTCTAATAAGGCAGAACAGGACATTGCTGTTGCTGCAAGAGCGGATGCGCAAGCTGCGTTAGGCCAGAAAATCGTGACCCCAATTCTACAGTCTGCGACGTTTTACGAGGCCGAAGGATACCATCAGGATTATTACAAAGGATCAAAGCGGGTTGTGACCCGCCGAGGGATCAAGAAACAGTCGGATGCATACAAATTCTATCGCAATGCCTGTGGGCGCGATCAGCGGGTTGAGCAGCTTTGGGGATCAGACGCGCCGTTTATTGGTCACTAAAGGCGCGAACCTCGGCTAGATCGGGGATGACATCGGCCGTGCCCTTGCGTGTAACCATGAGCGCCGCGGCCCTTGAGGCCAGAGCAATCGCTTGCGCCATTGCCATTCCCTGATCAAGACCTGCGAGAACATATCCTGTAAATGTGTCCCCCGCACCCGTGGTATCGACGGGATCGACAGGGAGAGCATCAAAATGTTGCTTGCCTTCAGCGCCATACCAATCAGCGCCATCGGACCCCAATGTTACGATCACATCACGAACGCCCAGCGCATCCGGCGTTTGCCCCGTCGCAGATTGAAGCTGCTGCGCCTCAACCGCGTTTAAAATAAGAAAATCGAGCGACGGTAAAACGGCCATCACACGATCCGCATCAAATGGCGCGGCCGCATAGGCCACGCGAAGGCCCATTTTGCGAGCCAGCTCAACACCCGTGCGTTGGAGGTTTGTTTCATTCTGCGTGACAAACCAATCACCTGTTTCAGCCTCTGATAAGGCGGTTTGCAGCGTTTTTTGCGGAATTTCACCGCTCGCGCCAGGCGCGAGGATAATCGCATTTTCGCCCTGTGCGTCCACGGCAATAACCGCCTGTGACGTTTGCCCATCAACGCAAGAAATATGCCGTGTATCAACGCCATATTCCAACATGCGATCGCTGGCCCAGCGCCCATCCTCGCCCACTGCGCCGATGTGATTTACGCGGCTACCAGCACGGGCCGCAGCGACGGACATGTTTGCACCTTTTCCACCCAGAAATTCGGCTCGGTCAGTGGATGCAAGCGTTTCACCCGGCTGCGGGATGTGCGGCACTTGATAAACAACATCCAGATTGATCGACCCAAGATTCCAAATAGCCATTAGCCCACCTTGCAGGCCGCGATGACGGCCATGTTGAGAATATCATTCACGGTAGAACCCGTTGAACAGATTTGCACTGGCTTGCCGATGCCCGACAAGATTGGCCCAATGACCGTCGCGCCCGCCATTTCCTGCATCAGTTTGACCGAAATGGAAGCAGAGTGGCGCGCCGGCACGACCAAAACGTTTGCAGGACCAGTCAGACGAGAGAATGGATATGCCTCCATCGCGGCGGCGTTCAGTGCAACATCAACGGCCATTTCGCCCTCAAATTCAAAATCGACACGGCGGTCTTCTAGAATTTGTGGTGCGATATGCATCTTTTCCGCACGTTCAGAAACAGGATAGCCAAAGGTTGAGAACGAAACAAAGGCTACGCGCGGATCAAGCCCAAGATCACGCGCCACTGCCGCGCCGCGCTCTGCAATATCAGCAAGATCATTCTCATCCGGCCATTCGTGGACCAAAGTATCGGCGATCAGAACAATTCGCCCCTTGTGCAAAACCGCAGATACGCCGATCGCGCCGTCATGCGGCTGGGCATCAAACACATGGTTGATCAATTCCAGCACATGCGCCGATTTCCGCGTAGCCCCAGTAACCATACCGTCGGCATGCCCATGCGCCATCATAAGGGACGCAAACACATGCCGATCACGCGCTGCTAGGCGGTGCACATCGTGGCGATCAAAGCCCTTGCGCCGCAGACGTTCGTATAAAAACGCTTTGTAAGTATCCAAATGCGGGGTGTTTGCCGCGTTTACAATCGTCAGCTCACCAACCGCATCGGCAAGCCCCTCAGCAGTAAGCTTGGCTGCGACGTCCGCCTCGCGACCAACGACAAGCGCCTTGCCCAGACCGGAACGCTGATAAAGAACAGCCGCACGGAGGACACGCGGATCATCGCCCTCTGCAAATACGACCTGAGATTGGGCGGCGCGTGCACGGGCGTTGAGGCTGCGCAGAATGCTGGCCGTTGGGTCCATCCGCGCCTTGAGGTTATTTTCATAACCTTCCATGTCGACAATCGGACGACGGGCGACGCCAGTATCCATGCCCGCCCGCGCAACTGCGGTCGGAATGCGATAAATCAAACGCGGATCAAATGGCGTGGGGATGATGTAATCCCGCCCGAACGACAGCTTTTTACCGTAGGCCATCGCGACCTCATCGGGCACGTCTTCGCGGGCAAGGTCAGCGAGCGCTTGGGCGCAAGCGATCTTCATTTCATCGTTGATCGCGCGGGCGTGGATATCGAGCGCGCCACGAAACAGGTATGGAAAACCAAGCACATTGTTCACTTGGTTCGGATAATCCGAACGGCCTGTCGCGACAATCACGTCATCGCGCACGGCGTGCACCTCTTCTGGTGTAATCTCGGGATCGGGGTTCGCCATCGCAAAAATTACGGCGTTCTCGGCCATGGATTGCACCATGTCTTGGGTCACTGCACCCTTGGCTGAAACCCCAAGGAACACATCGCAACCATCCATCGCCTCGGCCAATGTGCGGGTGTCTGTATTGGCGGCATGTGCGGATTTCCATTGGTTCATGCCCTCGGTCCGGCCCTGATAAATCACGCCTTTGGTGTCGCACATGATGCAATTGTCGTGCTTGGCGCCCATCGCCTTGAGCAATTCAAGACAAGCGATTCCAGCAGCGCCAGCACCGTTCAACACAATTTTAACGTCTCCGATTTTCTTGCCCGAGATTTGTAACGCGTTGATCAAACCAGCGGCACAGATCACCGCGGTTCCATGCTGATCGTCATGGAAAACGGGGATATCCATTTCCTCTTTGAGCCGCTGTTCGATGATGAAACATTCAGGCGCCTTGATATCCTCAAGGTTAATCCCACCGAAGGTCGGCCCCATCAGGCGCACAGCATTGCAAAATGCGTCGGGGTCTTCGGTATCCAGCTCAATATCAATCGAATTCACATCAGCAAAACGTTTGAACAGCACCGCCTTGCCTTCCATCACCGGCTTGCTGCCTAGCGCGCCAAGGTTGCCAAGTCCGAGAACCGCCGTGCCGTTTGAAATGACCGCAACGAGATTGCCCTTGTTGGTGTAATCATAGGCAAGTTCCGGATTTGCGGCGATATCTTCGCAGGGCACCGCAACACCGGGCGAGTAGGCCAACGACAAATCCCGCTGAGTTGTCATTGGCACTGTTGCCGTGACCTCCCATTTACCAGGCGTTGGGTCCATGTGAAATGCGAGGGCATCTTCGCGGGTGATTTTTTGTCTGGTCATAGCGTTCTTTCGATTTCTGTTGTCCTGACATAACGGGTAAATGGGCACATGGGCAACGACCCTCTTTTTGGGTTTCCGTGACAGCGTGCCGCAGGTAGAGTTAGCGCATCAATCCAGGGGGAACGATGAACGCCGTAGTCACGCCAATGATGGCCCAATATCTTGAGTTAAAAGCTGGTTATCCTGATGCTTTGCTTTTCTATCGTATGGGCGATTTTTACGAGATGTTTTTCGATGATGCCGTTGCTGCATCGGCCGCCTTGGATATTGCGCTGACAAAACGCGGAAAACATGATGGCAATGACATTCCTATGTGTGGTGTGCCACATCACGCCGCTGAGGGGTATTTTCTAACGCTTATCCGCAAGGGTTTTCGTGTCGCAGTGTGCGAACAAATGGAAAGCCCAGCCGAGGCGAAAAAGCGCGGATATAAATCCGTTGTGAAACGCGATGTCGTGCGGTTGGTCACACCCGGCACGCTGACAGAAGATTCACTGCTGGATGCGCGACGTCATAATTACCTTGCCGCTTATGCCGACGTGCGTGGTGACGGTGCACTGGCTTGGATCGATATTTCGACGGGCGCGTTTCACGTCATGGGCTGCGGCCGCGTTGGCCTTGGGCCAGAACTCGCGCGACTGGCACCAAAGGAGCTGATCATCATTGATGGCAGCGAGGCTGATTTCAAGGATATTTCAGAGGATTTGAATATCTCAATCACTTCGCTTGGTGGCGCGGCATTTGATAGTACATCTGGTGATAAACGTCTAAAATCCCTTTTTAGTGTCGATACGCTGGATGCATTTGGGCAATTTGATCGGGCGATGATATCGGCGATGTCCGCAGTCGCCGAATACCTCGACATCACGCAAAAGGGGCAGTTGCCGCTGGTTCGTCCCCCCGTGATCGAGGGGCAAAACGCAACGCTCCAAATTGATACGGCAACGCGCAAATCGCTGGAATTGACCGCGTCGATGCAGGGCGGGCGTGCAGGCTCGCTTCTTGCCACGATTGACCGCACTGTCACCGCAGGTGGTGCGCGATTGCTTGAACGGCGGCTTGCCAGTCCGATACGATCCCTGCCGCAGATCCATAACCGGCAAGCCACACTTGAATATTTCATAGCAAACACAGCCGATGCGGAAAAACTGCGTGATGTGTTGCGTGGCGTGCATGATTTGGACCGTGCCCTGTCCCGTCTGGCGCTGGAACGCGGCGGGCCGCGCGATATGGCCGCTATCCGCAACACTATTGGGCAATCAGATCAGCTAGCGCACCTGCTGACCGGTGATTTGCCCGACGATTTGCAGCTGGCAGCCAAGGCGCTGGTTGGGCATGAGGAATTGCTAGCCCTTCTCGACAATGCATTGGTCGCTGAACCGCCACTGCTGGCCCGTGATGGTGGCTTTATCGCGCCAGATTATGACGAAGAGCTGGATGAAGCGCGCAAGTTGCGTGATGAGGGCCGCAGCGTCATTGCAGCGATGCAGGCAGAGTTTATTGCACAAACCGGGATCAACGCGCTGAAGATCAAGCACAACAATGTGCTGGGTTACTTTATTGAAACCACAGCAACCCATGCCGAGAAGATGCTGGCCGCCCCGTTGAATGAAACATTCATTCATCGCCAAACAACCGCGAACCAAGTCCGGTTCACGACAGTTGAGTTGAGCGAGATCGAGACGCGTATTTTGAATGCTGGCGGGCGGGCATTAGAAATTGAAAAACGGCTATATGCGACACTAACACAGGCAATTATTGCCCAATCCGGCCCATTGGGTGCATTGGCGCAGGCGCTTGCGCAAATTGATGTATCAGCAGCACTTGCCCATCTTGCCCGTGCTGAAAGCTGGGCAAAACCGGTTGTTGATGATAGCCGCGCCTTTACGATTGAAGGAGGGCGGCATCCGGTTGTTGAGGCGGCTTTGCAAAAATCAGGTGATCCGTTTGTTGCCAATGATTGTGACTTGACCCAATCGGCAATCTGGTTGCTAACCGGCCCGAACATGGCGGGTAAATCAACATTCTTGCGTCAAAATGCCCTGATCGCGATCCTTGCGCAGATGGGCAGCTATGTTCCTGCGAAATCTGCGCATATTGGTGCCGTTAGCCAAATTTTCAGCCGCGTTGGTGCATCTGATGATCTGGCCAAGGGGCGTTCGACGTTTATGGTTGAAATGGTCGAAACGGCCGCCATTTTGAACCAAGCGGATGATCGGGCGCTGGTGATCCTAGATGAAATCGGTCGCGGCACCGCAACCTATGACGGGCTTTCGATTGCTTGGGCCACGTTGGAGCATCTGCACGATGTAAACCGTTGCCGCGCATTGTTTGCCACACATTATCACGAAATGTCATCGCTGTCGGACAAGCTGGATAATGTGGATAACGCCACCGTCAGCGTCAAGGAGTGGGAAGGCGATGTGATCTTCTTGCATGAAGTGCGCAAAGGCACCGCAGATCGCAGTTATGGCGTTCAAGTCGCAAGGCTGGCGGGTTTGCCCGCAGCCGTGGTGGCCCGTGCCAAGGTTGTGTTGGAGGCCTTGGAAAAGGGAGAGCGCGAAGGCGGCGCGACACAAAAAGCGTTGATCGACGATTTACCGCTGTTTTCAGCGACGCCAGCGCCCGTTCAAACGCCGAGCAAAGGCTCGGAAGTTGAGGATGCGTTGCGGGATGTTTTGCCAGACGAGTTAAGCCCGCGTGACGCATTGGCGCTGATTTACAAACTGCGTGATATGGTGAAGGGCGACTAACGCCCCCCGCCATTATTTTATGCAGGTGTCGATGATACGCCAACCTGTGCTGGACGCAGCAGGCGATCATGCAACATGAAACCTTCGGCGGCGACTTGAATGATGTCGCCAGCTTTGGTGTCGGGCAATGGTGCCTCGAACATGGCTTGGTGAATTTGCGGATCGAATTTATCGCCAACCTCGGGGACAATCGGCTCAATCCCGTGTTTTTTAAACACAGAAATCAGTTCGCGCATTGTCAGCTCAACACCCTCGAGCAGAGCTTTGTTCGCGTCTTTTTCAGCGTCAGCAGATGATTGAAGCGCACGGCGCAGGTTATCATAAATCGGCAACAGATCACGGGCCAGCTTTGAGCCGCCATAATTTTCCGCCTCACGACGATCACGTTCTGAGCGTTTGCGGATATTTTCAACATCAGCAAGCCCACGCATCCATTTGTCACGGAAATCATCGCGCTCAGCCTCAACATCCGCGAGGCGGCCAAGCATATCATCCGCCATATCACCTTCTGCGGCGAGATCATCAAGGCTTTGTGGTTCCATGTTTTCGTCAGACATCCGTTAGGTCCCTTTTGTGCGGTCAGTAAGCATTTTGCCCACTAGCTGCGCTGTATAATTCACGATGGGCACAATGCGCCCGTAATTCAGGCGCGTTGGGCCAATGACCCCGACCGCGCCAATAATCTTCTGGTCGGCGTTCATATAAGGAGAAACGACCAAAGAGGAACCCGAAAGTGAAAACAATTTGTTCTCAGAGCCAATAAAAATGCGCACGCCGTCTGCATCGTCGGCCAATTCAAGGAATTGAGCGATATCGCGCTTGCGTTCGAGGTCGTCAAACAGGCTCTTGATCCGGTCAAGGTCGCCCTCGCCCTCGGCGATCAGGTTACCGCGACCGCGCACAATCAAACGCTCGGTCGTTTCACCCTCATTTTCCCAAAGAGCAAAGCCCTGCTCAACGAGCGTGGCGGCGAGCGCATCAATTTCCTGACGCCGCGCTGATATTTCGCGTGCGATCACGCCGCCAAGTTCGGACAGGGTATGCCCCGTGGCAATGGCGTTCAAAAAATTCGCGGCTTCGCGCATGCTGGATGGTGTTTGGCCAATAGGCGGCGTGAACAAACGGTTTTCGACACGGCCATCGGCAAAAACCAGCACGACAAGCGCACGATCAGGGGCAAGGGATACAAATTCGATATGCTTGATCGGCGCCTCGTGTTTCGGCGTGAGAACAAGGCTCGCGCCCTGCGTCATGCCCGACAAGGCAGAGCCAACGCGATCAAGCAGCGTTGTGACGTCATGTTCGGCATTGCCAAAGCTTTGATCGATTTGGCGGCGATCGTCACCCGTGACATCGCCAACCTCAAGAATACCGTCAACAAACATACGCAGCCCGCTTTGCGTCGGAACGCGACCCGCGCTGGTATGGGGGCTGTCGAGCAGACCGAGATATTCGAGGTCTTGCATCACATTGCGGACCGTTGCCGCACTAACTTGTTCGGACAGCGTGCGGGTTAACGTACGCGAACCGACAGGCGCACCTGTTTCCAAATACCCCTCGACCACGCGGCGAAACACCTCGCGCGTGCGATCGTTCATATCGGCATATTGTGGCGCTGCTTGGGTCATGATCATCCAATGTAGAGGCGACCCGTATTAAAGCGATCCGGCACGCGGCGTCAATCGGGGTTGGATTTCATAGATGGGCAGCGTATCCCCTCGGTGCAACCTTATTTTCTGGAGAAGCCCCATGCGCCCATCAGGCCGTCAAACCAACGAAATGCGTGAGATCACAATCGAAACAGGTGTGACAATGCACGCCGAGGGTTCATGTTTGATTAAATGTGGCAATACCCACGTGCTTTGCACGGCAACGGTGGATGAACGCGTACCGTCATTTATGAAAAATTCCGGCCTTGGTTGGGTGACAGCAGAATACGGCATGCTACCGCGCGCGACAAATACACGGATGCGCCGTGAAGCAAAGAACGGGCAATCCGGCCGGACACAGGAAATTCAGCGCCTTATCGGCCGTTCGCTGCGTGCGGGTGTAGACCGCGTAGCGCTGGGTGAACGTCAGATTGTTGTCGATTGTGATGTCATTCAGGCCGACGGCGGCACGCGCTGTGCGTCCATCACGGGCGGTTGGGTTGCGCTAAAGCTGGCCGTTAATCAGCTGATGAAGGCGGGCGTTATTACGGCTGATCCGTTGGTTGACCCAGTGGCCGCAATTTCTTGTGGCATCTATGCCGGGCAAGAGGTGTTGGATCTTGATTACCCTGAGGATTCAGAGGCGGGTGTTGACGGGAACTTTGTCATGACCGCTGGCAAATTGATCGAAGTACAGATGTCGGCAGAGGGATCAACATACACCCGTGCGCAGATGGATGGCTTGCTGGACCTCGCTGAAAAGGGCGTGTCAGAATTGATCACAGCGCAATTGGCGGCTGTGTCCTAGGATGCGCCGGTTTTCTGGTAACGAGCTGGTTGTAGCGACCCACAATCAAGGCAAGCTGGAAGAGATCGCCGATCTGCTGGCGCCGTATGGCATTAAGCTTACGTCCAACGCCGATCACGGCCTGCCAGAGCCAGAAGAAACCGAAACCACATTTGTTGGCAACGCGCGGATCAAGGCACATGCGGCGGCAAAGGCTACTGGCCTACCTGCGTTGGCCGATGATAGCGGGATCGAGGTTGATGGATTGGGCGGCGCACCCGGTGTGTATACGGCGGATTGGTCTGAGACACCCAATGGGCGCGATTTTGTCATGGCCATGACCCGTACTTGGACTGAGCTAGAGGCGGTCGCGGCCCCCTACCCGCGCACTGCACGTTTTTGTAGCACGCTGGTCCTTGCTTGGCCCGATGGCCATGACGAGGTGTTTCCTGGTGTGATGGACGGGCAGGTCGTTTGGCCAATGCGCGGCGATCAGGGCCATGGGTATGATCCGATGTTTCAGCCTGATGGGTATGAAATCACCTGTGCTGAAATGGACCGTTGGGAAAAGAACAAGATCAGCCATCGTGCAGATGCATTCACAAAGCTTGTAAAGGGCTGTTTTGACTGAGGATTGGCAAAACGGCGGCTTTGGCCTTTATATTCACTGGCCGTTCTGTCAGGCGAAATGCCCCTATTGCGATTTTAATAGCCATGTCGTGGCACATGTCGACCAATCCGCTTGGGCCGCGGCCTATGTTTCCGAGATTAACCGCCTAGGTCAAGAAACCCGCGGCAGAGTATTACAATCGGTGTTTTTCGGGGGTGGGACGCCGAGCTTGATGGAAGCGGCGACGGTTGAGACGATCTTGAATGCGGTCCGCGCTAACTGGTCGCTTGCGAACGATATCGAAATTACGCTTGAGGCAAATCCGACCTCGGTCGAGGCTACCCGTTTTAGCGGTTACCGGATGGCAGGCGTGAACCGTGTTTCAATGGGCATTCAGGCGCTCAACGACACCGACCTGAAAAAACTGGGGCGTTTGCACACGGCGGATGAGGCCATGCGTGCGTTTGAAGTGGCGCGAACGGCCTTTGATCGGGTGAGTTTTGATCTAATCTATGCGCGTCAGGATCAGACGTTGGATGCGTGGGATCGGGAATTGGGACAGGCGCTTGCGCTTGGGATTGATCACCTCTCGCTTTATCAGCTTACCATTGAAGACGGCACGGCATTTGGTGACCGTTATGCACGCGGGTCACTGCGCGGTTTGCCATCGGATGATCGTGCGGCGGATATGTATGAGCTGACGCAAGAGCGATGCGAAGCCAATGGCCTTGGGGCATACGAAGTCTCTAATCATGCCAAAATCGGCTCGGAATCGGTCCATAACAAGATTTACTGGAACTACGGTGATTATGTTGGGATCGGGCCAGGTGCGCATGGTCGGTTAACATTGGACGGCAAAAGATTTGCGACAGAGTGCCCGAAGGCACCCGGCAAATGGCTGAATTTGGTAAATGACGGAAAGACTGGTGAAATCCCTCGCGAAGCTCTTGATCTGAACAGTCAGCAGACGGAATATCTTTTGATGGGAATGCGCCTGCTCTCCGGCGTGGGTTTGAACCGTTTGTCGCTGGGTCAGAATGAAAATCTTTTGCGCAATATCAATGCGTTAAGTGCTGATGGCCTATTGGACTACAAGCATGACCAATTGTCAGCAACGGCGATAGGGCGTCCGGTACTGAACGCCCTGCTTCAAGAATTATTACGCGATTAACCGCCTGCGAGCGCGCGCATCAGATCATCCAACTGCTCCAGTGATTGGTAGTTAAGTGTCATTTTACCGGCTTCTGTGCCTTCTTTGTGATCAATCGTGACCTTCATCCGAAGTGATGCAGACAATTCAGCTTCTAATGCGACCGTATCTGCATCTTTGATCTGCGGTTTAGTAGGTGCCGTTTTCTTGGCTTTAGGCTTGTTTAGTCCCTGTTTTACAAGTTTTTCGGTTTCCCGCACTGATAGCTGATTGCGAATGATATGGTCGGCCAGCTTGGCTGCATCTTCTTGACCAACAAGTGCGCGCGCATGACCAGCCGTCAGTCGCCCGTCAGTGAGATAAGTCAAGACGCTGTCGGGCAAACTAAGCAGGCGCATTGAGTTTGCAATATGGCTCCGGCTTTTGCCGAGGGCCGTTGCCAGTTGTTCTTGTGTATGGCCAAACTTATCCATCAATTGTTTGTAACCAGCGCCCTCATCAACGGGGTTTAGATCCGCACGCTGGATGTTTTCGATAATCGCAACTTCGAGGACTTCTGTATCCGTATACGAACGGATGACAACGGGGACCTCATGCAGTTTCGCAATCTGAGACGCGCGCCACCGGCGTTCACCAGCGACAATTTCATATTCGTCTTTGATATCAGGGTGTTGCCGAACAATGAGCGGCTGAATGATACCTTTTTCCGCAATCGATTGGGCCAGTTCTGCCAACGCATCGTCATTGAATGCGCGACGTGGTTGATTGGGATTGGGATGAATTTTTTCAACAGGAATGTGGGTGTCTGGGCGACGAGGCGCGGCATTGAGATCTGTGGTGCCTTGTTCGGGCTGGACGTCCGCCATAAGCGCCGACAATCCTCTGCCCAAGCCGCGTGATTTAGGTTTGTCATTCGCCATGGGGCTATTCCTTTTTTAAGAAGCTCGGGAAAGAATTTCGGTCGCCAGTTCGCGATATGCGCTGCTGCCTGATGATTTACTGTCATACGTCAAAACTGGAACCGCAAATGACGGCGCCTCGCTTAGCCTAACGTTTCTTGGGATTTTAGTCTTGAATACCATTTCGCCCAAATTCGCACGCGCGTCGTCCTCTACCTGTTGGGATAGGTTGTTGCGGCCATCAAACATGGTCAAAACGACGCCCTCTATCCTGAGAGCTGGGTTCGCAGAACCTCTTATCTCTCGAATAGTGAGGAGCAGTTGCGATAGACCCTCAAGCGCGAAAAACTCGCTTTGGAGCGGCACAAGCACGCGGTCAGATGCGATGAGTGCGTTAACGGTCAAGATATTGAGCGACGGAGGGCAATCAATAAGGATATAATCGAAGGCAAACGCGTCGATAAGGTTTTGACGCAGCGCATCCCTAAGCAGAAAGCTTCTTTTCTCGTTCGATATCAATGTGATATCGGCTGAGCTCAGGTCAGAATTGGCAGGAATGATATAGAGATTTTCTTGTGACGTTTCCTGAATGACATCCTCTGGAAAGGCATCACCAACGAGAAGATCATAAACCGTAACTTGGCGGTTTTCGTGATCAATGCCGAGGCCAGTCGATGCGTTTCCTTGGGGATCAAGGTCAACAATCAAGACGCGCTGTCCCTGTTCCGCGAGCGCAGCGCTTAGGTTGATTGTCGTCGTTGTTTTGCCGACGCCGCCCTTTTGGTTCACGACGGAAATGATACGCGGCTGGCGGATGCGACTGTGGTCAACCACGGGCAATATTCCTTAGTTTTAAAATGCTTGCGTCTTTATGAGTGATACTTTCGACTTGCGAAAGATCGAAATTCCATGTTTTTCGCGCCTCGGCGATTTCTTGGTCCGCATTTTCACCCTTGGGCAAAATAGCGACACCATCATCGGCCAAATGGCGCTCAACATATCCAAGAAGCTTGGGAAGCGGGGCTAACGCCCGGGCTGTTACTAAATTTGCCGACTGCGGTGGCGCCTGTTCACTTCGGTTGGCTAATACAGATCCGTTTAGCTCCAATTCTCGGATACAAGTTCGTAGAAACGTTGCTTTCCTCTGATCGCTCTCGATGCAAGTGAGCGCAACATTGTCGCCTCGATCAGCGAATAAGACTGCCAAGACGATCGCCGGCAAGCCGCCGCCAGAACCCAAGTCAGCCCATTTTGTTGGGTTTTCCTGAACTAAACTGAACAATTGGGCAGAATCAACAATATGCCGATCCCAAATTTGGTCAATCGTGCTTGGCGCGATTAGATTGATCTTCTTTGTCCACTTTTGCGTGAGATCAACAAATCTATGGAGTTTTTCGAATGTTTCACGTGAAACATCGTGCCCTGCGATGACCGGCATTTAACCAGCCCTCTTGGACGAATGGTTCTTAATGTTGGCAACCAACAGCATAAGGGCCGCTGGCGTAATACCATCAATTCTACTGGCTTGAGCAATGTTTTCAGGTTGAACCTTGCTCAGCTTTTGGGTCATTTCGGTAGAAAGGCCAGCGATCCCTTCAAATGAAAAATCACTGGGGATCACAACCGCTTCATCCCGCGCCATTGCGGCGATATCTTTATCCTGTCGAGCAATATAATGCGCATAGATCGCATCGTTTTTCACTTGTTGCCAAATTTCGACGGGTGCTTCTGGTACGGTATCAATGATTGCTGCCAGGTTAGGCTTATCAAAACCGTTAAGCGACATGGCGTCGATTGCGCTGCGCTTTGGGCCGTCTTTCGACAGTTTAACACCTGTTTCCGCTATCTGCCGTGCGGACAATTGAATGTCTGTCAGCTCCGATTGCAATTTTTCGATTGCATTGAGCTTGTGGGAATACATATCCCACCTTTCGTCACTAACAAGGCCAAAATCGCGCCCCTGCTTCGTTAAACGTTGATCTGCGTTATCTGCACGTAACGACAGTCTGAACTCAGCACGCGACGTAAACATGCGGTACGGCTCTGTCACACCGCGGGTTGTAAGGTCATCGATCATCACGCCAATATATGAATTCCGACGGTCAAATGTCGGCGCATCCTGACCAATCGCAGCAGATGCGGCGTTAACCCCAGCCACAAGCCCTTGTGCAGCAGCCTCTTCATATCCTGTTGTGCCGTTAATTTGGCCCGCAAGGTAAAGACCCGGAACATCACGCAACTCGAGCGTTGAACGCAACGCCCGTGGATCGACATAATCGTACTCAATTGCGTAACCAGGCTGCAAAATCTCTACGTTTTCTAGCCCAGCGATTGACCGAACATAATCCTCCTGAACATCAATCGGTAATGACGTCGATATGCCATTCGGATAAATCGTTTGATCGTTAAGCCCTTCTGGCTCAAGGAAAATTTGATGAGAATCCTTATCAGCAAACCTGACAATCTTATCTTCAATTGATGGACAATAGCGCGGACCGACGCCGTCAATATGTCCGCCATACATCGCTGATCTTTCGAGGTTTTCGCGGATAATATCGTGCGTCTGCGCGTTCGTATGCGTGATCCCACAGGAGATTTGGGGTGTCGTCGTGCCCTTGGACATAAAGGAAAATAAGCTTGGGTCATCATCACCCGGCTGCATTTCCAAACCAGACCAGTCGATCGTCGCCCCATTCAGCCGCGGTGGCGTTCCGGTTTTCAGGCGCCCCAGCGGCAGATCATAGCCAGCAAGGCGATCGGCCATAGCTACGGAAGGTTTTTCGCCCAACCGACCACCGGGCGTTGATTTATCGCCAATGTGAACGACGCCACGCAAAAATGTACCGGTAGTCAGGATCACGCTGTGCGCCCGAATTTCGCTGCCATCTGACAGTTTTAGGCCCTCGACCCTTGCATTTGGTTGGATAAGGTCAGCCGCTTCACCAACAATCACATCAAGTTTTGTCTGTTCCGTGACTGCGTTTTGAATAAATGCGCGATATAGCTGCCGATCAGCTTGTGCACGCGGGCCCTGCACTGCTGGCCCCTTTTTTCGGTTAAGGAGGCGAAACTGTATGCCAGCCGCATCAGCAGCCCTGCCCATCACACCATCAAGCGCATCAATTTCACGAACGAGATGCCCTTTGCCCAGGCCGCCAATGGCCGGATTGCACGACATAACACCAATCGTTTCAAAGCTAAGCGTGACAAGCGCGGTCTTTGCACCGGCGCGTGCGGATGTTAGCGCCGCCTCACAGCCCGCATGCCCACCACCGACGACAATCACATCAAAATGTTTCACGTGAAACACTCCCTACTTACCTATGCAAAAAGAAGTGAATATCTCTCCTAAAACGTCTTCGACGTCAATACGACCGACCAAATGATCAATATTACGACAAGCGGACCGCAGGTCTTCTGCAATAATATCAACGAAGTAGTTTTCTTCTGCGATAGAGCCCATCACAGAAATCAGATAATCCGCCGCTGAACGCAGTGCAATTTCATGCCGTTCCCGAATAGCGACGCCAACCAATGCAACACGCGTAGTTAATATGTTGCCGATTTGATCGACAAGGTCGTCAACACCTGCACCCGTCAGGCCCGATACGCCAACACCGGACACATCGGATTTTGCCCCGATCTCAATATCGCCCGACTGTTTCCGAACATGCCCAACACCACCTTCACCAAGGAAAACCCGCAAGTCAGCCTGCTCAGCCCTTTTCACGGCTCGCTCAACGCCAATTGCCTCAACCGTATCGTCAGTTTCTCGTAAACCAGCCGTGTCGAGAATTGTCACCGGAATGCCATCCAAGTCCATTTTGACTTCGATAACGTCCCGCGTTGTCCCGGCTACATCGGATGTAATTGCTGCATCCCGCCCCGCCAATCGGTTAAGCAGTGTCGATTTTCCAACATTGGGTGCACCAATAATCGCAACTTCAAACCCCTGCCGCATCCGTTCAGCAAACCGAACACCTGCCAGTTGCTCTGCAATCCCTTCAGAAACACGGGTGAGCAGCGTTAAAACCTCAGGCGTGACATCAACGGGCACATCCTCGTCCGCGAAATCAATCGTTGCTTCAATCAAGGCCGTCGCGCGCAATAGGTCGCTGCGCCACCGATTTGCCAGCTCGCCCAATTCACCCGAAAGAACCCGAAGAGCTTGCTTTCGCTGGCCCTCCGTCTCTGCATCGATCAAATCGGCGAGACCCTCAACCTGCGCCAGATCAAGGCACCCGTTGTCAAATGCGCGTCTGGTAAATTCACCAGCCTGCGCATGACGCAGCCCATCAACCTCGCCCAATACACGCAGGACAGCGCCGATAATCGCCGTGGATCCATGTAACTGCAGCTCAACGACATCTTCACCGGTAAAGCTTGCGCCCGCCTCAAACCGCAGCACCAGCGCTTCATCAAGGTGCTCACCCGATTGGTCATAAATGCGGCGGACACCACGTCGACGCGGAACATCCGACATCAAACCAGATAGGCAAGATACAGCGTCAGGCCCCGATATTCGCACAACGGCGACACCGGCACGCCCCTGTGCCGTCGCAAGAGCAAAAATAGTATCCATCAATTTAACTCATTGTTTATAAACAATAAATTATGTGTTCATTGAATCGAAGAAGTCCGAATTCGACTTCGTTTGTTTCAACTTACCAATCAAGAACTCGATCGCATCTGTTGTGCCCATCGGGTTCAGGATTCTGCGCAGCACATAGGTCTTTTGCAGATCAACCTTATCAACCAACAGATCCTCTTTGCGGGTACCGGACTTGAGAATATCCATCGCAGGGAACACGCGCTTGTCCGCAACCTTACGATCAAGAACAATTTCGCTGTTACCCGTGCCTTTGAACTCTTCAAAGATGACTTCGTCCATCCGGCTACCCGTATCAATCAGGGCAGTCGCGATAATTGTCAGTGACCCACCTTCTTCGATGTTACGTGCGGCACCAAAGAAGCGCTTGGGGCGCTGCAGGGCGTTCGCATCCACACCACCTGTCAGAACCTTACCAGAGGACGGCACAGTCGTGTTAAACGCACGGCCAAGGCGCGTGATCGAATCCAGCAGGATCACAACGTCGCGCTTATGCTCGACCAGTCGCTTTGCTTTCTCGATCACCATCTCGGAAACTGCCACGTGGCGTGTTGCTGGTTCATCAAATGTTGATGATACAACTTCACCTTTCACACTACGCTGCATGTCGGTCACTTCTTCTGGACGTTCATCAATCAAAAGAACGATCAAATAACACTCCGGATGGTTCGCTGCGATGGAATGGGCAATATTTTGTAGCAGCACCGTTTTACCAGTGCGCGGCGGCGCGACGATCAATGAACGCTGGCCCTTACCAATTGGTGCAACCAGATCAATGATCCGCGCAGACCGGTCCTTGATCGTTGGATCAGCCAGCTCCATGTTCAGCCGCTCATCAGGGTAAAGCGGCGTCAGGTTATCAAACGCAACTTTATGCTTGGCCTTCTCGGGTTCTTCGAAATTAATCGCCTCAACACTTTTCAACGCAAAATAGCGCTCTGTGTCATTTGGCTCTTTCATCACGCCTTCAACTGTATCGCCCGTCCGCAATGAATGCTTACGGATCATATCAGGAGAAACGTAAATATCATCAGGACCAGGCAGATAGTTTGCCTCTGGAGAACGAAGAAAACCAAACCCATCCTGCAGCACTTCTAGAACACCATCACCACCGATGACCCATTCCTCATCAGCACGTTCCTTGAGAATGGCGAACATCATGTCGCCCTTGCGCATGGTCGATGCGTTTTCGATCTCCAGCTCTTCGGCCAAAGACAACAAATCTTTTGGGCTCTGCGCCTTTAGATCAGCAAGGTTCAAACGGTGTGGGGACATAGATCAATCCAATCGCAGCCGCAGTGGGCCGACGTATTTAAGGTAACAATGGAAAATCGCTTCCCGGACGGGAGCAAAAGAACCAATAGTGCGCTACTGTTTTTATGTCAATCAGAACGGTTTCACGACAACCATCACAACGATGACCAGCATTAGAACTGTAGGAACTTCGTTCATCAACCGATAGGTGCGTCCGCTCCGGCTGTTTTTTCCGGCGGCAAATTCTTTGATCCGCGCGGCAAGCCACCCGTGCATCGCTGTCATCCCGATAACACCAGCCAGCTTCAGCCAAGACCAAACAGCGCCAAAATCAAGCGCACCCATAAGGATCAATACGATTCCACAAACCCAAGCGACAATCATTGCAGGCGTCATGATCACGCGCATCAGCTTATATTCCATCGTCTGAAACGTCTGATCTAATTCAGAACCAACCGTTGCCCGTTCACTATGGTAGACAAACAACCGAGGCAGATAGAACATACCAGCCATCCATGAAATCACAGCGATCACATGCAATGCCTTAATCCAAGGATATGCGATATTTAAAATCTCATTCATGGCCGTCTCCGTCATGCTTACTAATATATAAGATATATAAGAAAGATGATGTAGTTGTTTGGGTCACCGATTTCTGTGGATAAAACAGATATCCCCAAGGTTATCAACGCAAAGACACAATTCAGATATTCGCTTGATTTACCCACGAATGCCGCGGAAACAGCAATAAACCAGAGAAAAATAACCTGCTTGAACAATCGCAGCAACCGCTGTTGGTGACTGAAAAACGATTCCCCCACAGACGAAAGTTATACCAACCCACAAGGGATGATTTCAGGCTGTTGCATTCATAACTCGGAATTGATCCACTGGTTGGACGACAAGGATGATCACCCACAAGATTCTCCGCACGATTACAAGCAAACTATCCCATAGGATATCCACATGCCCGAACCCATTATCCTCGCGTCCGGTTCCGAAATTCGGGCAAACCTGCTTCGAAATGCAGGGGTGGATATAGAGGTAGTTGTGCCGCGTGTTGACGAGGATTCTATCAAAAACGCGATGACGGCTGAAAATGCCCCTGCCCGCGATATCGCTGATACGCTCGCTGGCCTAAAGGCGCAAAAAATTTCGGCCAAACATCCAGATGCCATCGTCATCGGCTGTGATCAGGTATTGGCCTTTAAAGGGGCGATCATATCCAAACCGGTTGATGCGCATGAGGCGATTAATCAGCTTCAATTACTCAGGGCGCAAACCCACCAATTATTGTCAGCGGCTGTGATTTATCAAAACGCACAGCCCCTATGGCGCCATGTCGGGGTGACACGGCTCCATATGAGAGACATTTCCGATGCTTACCTTGCCGACTACGTTGATCGAAATTGGGACAGCATTCGCCACGCTGTCGGGGCCTATAAGCTGGAAGAAGAAGGATCGCGCCTGTTTTCGCGCATAGAGGGTGATTACTTCAATGTTCTTGGCATTCCTCTTTTAGAGCTCTTGTCTTATCTCACACTTCGCGGGACATTGGCCGGATGAATAAACGCATTCCCATGGCTGGCGTGATCGGTTCCCCGATTTCACACTCCAAATCGCCAAGGCTGCATGGCCACTGGTTGAACCGCTACGGGCTGCAGGGTGAATACATTCCCCTACACATCGAAAAGGCGGATCTCGGCGAAGCTCTTCGCGCGATGCCCAAGATGGGTTTTGTGGGTTGTAATGTGACCACGCCGCACAAGGTGTCGGTTATGGAATTCGCGGATCGTGTCAGCGACCGCGCCACGCTTATTGGCGCGGCGAACACGCTTATATTTAAGCCTAACGGCCAAATTTATGCTGATAATACAGATGGTTACGGATTTATGGCCAATTTGCGCCAGCAGGCCCCCAACTGGGACCCGTCTGGTGGCCCTGCTGCAGTGTTGGGCGCGGGCGGTGCGTCGCGTGCTGTTATCGTGGCGTTGGCTGATGCAGGTGTTCAACGTATCCTGCTCTCAAACCGCACCCGCCCAAAGGCCGAGGCATTGCGCACCGAATTTGGCGCGCGGATCGAGGTGGTGGACTGGGTCCAAGCGGGCAACATGCTTGAAGAGGCCCACACTGTCGTGAACACAACGTCGCTGGGCATGACGGGATCAGCGGAATTGCGTGTTCCGCTCGATGGGCTTCGCAAGGGGGCGTTGGTTACTGACATTGTCTATACGCCGCTGCGGACAAAATTCTTACAAGATGCCGAGGCCGCAGGATGCGAAACCGTTGATGGGCTTGGGATGCTCTTGCACCAAGGCGTTCCGGGATTTGAACGGTGGTTTGGTAAACGGCCCGAAGTGGATGATGAGCTAAGGCAGGTGATGTTACGATGACGCATTTACTTGGTCTTACTGGTTCCATTGGCATGGGAAAATCAACCACGGCGCAAATGTTCCGCGACGCGGGCGTGCCCGTTTGGGACGCTGATGAAACAGTGCACAGCCTATATGCCAAAGGCGGGGCAGCAGTTTCAGCGATCAGCGACATATTTCCATCCGCAGTAAAAGACGGCGCCGTGTCTCGCGAAATTCTCAAGGAAATAATCGCGGATGATCTTGCCGCCCTCGCCCAGATTGAGGCCGCTGTTCATCCACTTGTTGCCAACTCACGCGCGCACTTCATGGCTGAACACGATGCCAAATTGTTGGTTTTCGATATTCCGCTGCTGTTTGAAACAAAGGCGGATGTCTGGCTTGATAGTGTTCTCGTCGTCAGCGCTCCAAAAGAGGTCCAAGAGGCCCGCGTGCTTGCACGTGCTGACATGACCGAAGAACAATTCCGGTTTATTTTGTCGCGTCAAATGACAGACAGCGAAAAACAAAGCCGAGCGGACCATTTGATCGAAACAATGACCAAAGAAAACGCATTGCGTGATGTTCATGCGCTGATTGAAAAACTTCAGGCCCAAGACGATGCGTGAAATCGTTCTTGATACTGAAACGACAGGTTTTGAACCTGCTGAAGGTGATCGCATTGTTGAAATCGGCGCGATTGAACTGATCGGCCATGTCCCGACGGGCCGCACCTATCATCAATATATCAATCCAAAACGATCCATGCCTGCTGGCGCATTTGGCATCCACGGAATTGGGCCGGATCTATTGGAACCGCCGCAACCGGTGGCACCAGGTCAGGTCACTCTCAAGGATAAACCGGTATTTGCTGACATTGCGCAGGCGTTCTTGGACTTCATCGGTGATGCAAAGCTTGTGATTCACAACGCTGCATTTGATATGAAGTTTTTGAATGCGGAACTGGGTTGGTTAAATCGCCCGCTTTTGCCAATGGATCAGTCGCTGGATACATTGGCGATTGCCCGTCGCAAGTTTCCCGGTTCTCCCGCATCGCTTGATGCGCTTTGCAGGCGGTTCGCGATTGATAACTCAAACCGGACATTACACGGCGCGCTTCTCGACAGTGAAATCCTTGCCGAAGTGTATCTAGAGCTGATTGGCGGCCGGCAACCTGATTTTGCGCTTGCGAATAATACACAACAGTCAGGTAGTGCGGATCAAAATGCGTGGCGTCCTGCGCCAAGGCCTAATCCGTTGCCAAACCGTTTGTCGGAAAAAGAAATCGCCGCCCATACCGCGTTTATCGATACATTGGGCGACGATGTAGCTTGGAAAAAAGGCTAGGCCTTAGTTCTCGGTCGATTTCGCTTTTTCAGCTTCAAGGCGACGCGTAATTTCTGCACGGTAAAGCGCAACAAAATCAATCGTATCAAGGTTGAGCGGTGGGAAACCACCGTCGCGGGACATGTCGCTCACGATGCGGCGCACAAACGGGAACGTCAGGCGCGGGCATTCGATCAGCAGATAAGGGTGCATTTGGTCCTCTGGCACACCTTGCACGTCGAAAATACCAGCGTAATCCAATTCGATCACGAACAATGGCGCGCCTTTTTCTTTGGTGACGCTTTCGATTTTCAGCTTGGTGATCACTTCGAACTGGTTCTCAGCGCCGCGCTTGCGTGCATCAAGGTTCACCTGGACCTTAATCTCTGGCTGCGTATCGCCGTCAGCACCCTTCTGCGCGAGGATATTTTCAAACGAAAGATCGCGAATATACTGTGCAAGAATGCGCGTTTGCGCCTGCTGCTGAGGTTGCGGCGCTGCTGCGCCTGCTTCTGGTGTTTCGGCCATTGGGTGCTCCGGATTTAATAAATTCTGGGCGTGTGTATCAGCGACAGTGGCGGGTCTCAATCATGTTTAATGTTTTGTCCACTTTGATGGCTCATTTGAGCCGCGCAAGTCCTCAAACTCGCCGTCAATCACCTGATCGCCGGGGTGTGGTTGTTGCGGTGCAGGTCCTGGACCCATGGCAAAATTTTGCACGTTGATCCGCGCGCGTAGCTGCCCGTAGGCAAATGCCCGAAATTGCGGGATCAATAGCGCGAAACCCAGCGCATCGGTGAAAAAGCCGGGCGTCAGCAACAAGGCACCAGCGAACAGGATCATCGCGCCATTGGCCAATGGCTCTGTCGGGTCCTTGAGATCGGAAAATGAGCTGCGCAAATTTGCCAGCTCTCGTTGCCCCTGACTTCTGACAAGCCACGACCCAAGGATCGCAGTAATAATGACCACAGCGAGGGTTGGAAACAGACCGATAGCGCCGCCAACCTGAATGAACAGACCGATTTCAATCAACGGAACCGCGATAAAAGCGATAAATAGCCACATGGGGGCATCCTTTCTGACGTTTGCACCTGCGTTAGGTGGACTTGGCCCAGCCTGTCACCTACATAAGGATTGCAACACAGATTTCCATGCCCAACAGACATGAGGCCGCAATGAACTCTCCAATTATCCAGCTTTTGGTACTCGCAGGAATTGCCATATTCCTGATCCTCAAGTTGCGCAGCGTGCTTGGCACCCGTGAAGGGTTTGAAAAACCGCCAGCGCCACGCGACGATGGCAACCGCCGTCGCCGTGATGATTTTGAGGTTATCGACGGTGGCCCAGACGAGGATATCCTTGATCACGCTGATGAAGGTTCCGACACGGCCAAAGCGCTTGCCGCGATGAAGCGGGTTGATCCGTCATTCCATGTGTCAGAATTCTTGGGCGGTTCCCGCGGTGCATATGAAATGATCTTGATGGCGTTTGAGCAGGGCGACCTTGCCAGTGTGCTGCCGTTCCTGTCCGAAGATGTTTACGAGGCGTTTGCGACCGTTGTTGATGGCCGCGAAAAAGAAGGCCTGACCGTCGAGGCAACATTTGTCGGGATTAGCGACTTGATGCTGAAATCCGCCAGCTTTGATGAATCGTCAAAAGAAGCGGAAATCACTGTGCGCTATACAGGTGAACTAACTTACCAAGTCCGTGACCGCGGCGGTGATGTCGTCGAAGGCGATGCAAATCAGATCAAACGCCAAAAGGACATTTGGACATTTGCGCGCGACATGGATTCCGATGATCCCAATTGGCGGCTCGTCGCAACGGGCGAATGATCAAGCGATGGGCGGCGGCGATTGCGGCGTCGCTCTTGATGACGGGGGCCAGCGTGGCGGAACAGACCTATACCCTGATCCCGTTTGAAGACCTCAACGGCTGGGCCGATGATGATCATGATCTGGCGCTTAAAGTGTTTCGAAACACCTGCGCCGATATGTCGGGTGATGATTGGGTCAAGATTTGCGCCATCGCGATGAATACGACCGATGGTCAGAGCTTCTTTGAAGCGTTCTTTCAACCTGTCGTCATCACCGATGGTGAGCCGATGTTGTTCACAGGCTATTTTGAGCCGGAATTGCGCGGATCGCTGAAACGCGGCGGGCCGTATCAATACCCGCTTTATCGTTTGCCCAACGACCACAAAGCAGGTCAGGCCTACCTTACCCGTCGTCAGATTGAAGAGGACCAACGTCTTGCGGGGCGGGGGCTCGAAATTGCTTGGATCGACAATCCGGTTGATGTGTTTTTCCTACAGGTGCAAGGATCGGGCCGGGTCAAGCTGGCCGAAGGTGGCGGTTTGCGTGTCGGCTATGGCGGCAAGAACGGGCATGAATATTCATCCATCGGCCAAGAACTGATTGCGCGAGGCATTTACGAACCACACCAAGTTTCCGCGCAAGTGATCCGGAATTGGGTCAAGCGAAACCCTGTCGATGGCAGACAACTGCTCTGGAAAAATGACAGCTATGTGTTTTTCCGCGAGGTCAGCGAAGTGCCTGCCGAATTGGGCCCACTTGGCGCGATGAACCGTTCAATCACCACGGGCCGCTCAATCGCTGTTGATCCCAAGTTCACAAAACTCGGCACGCCAGTTTGGATCGAAAAAGAAGACGCGGACCCGATCCGCCGCCTGATGATCGCCCAAGATACAGGCTCTGCGATCAAGGGCGCGCAACGGGCCGACATTTTCTATGGCACCGGTGATCAGGCTGGTCGGACAGCGGGGCGTGTGCGCGATGGCGGCCGGATGGTCACATTGTTGCCGATCCAATCCGCGCTTGCGCTGTTGCCGGACACAATCGAATGAAACGGCCACGACATTTATCGCCGGATGAACGCGAATTATGGGATCGGGTTGCCGATCGCACAACGCCGCTTGATCCAAGCAAGCCGCCGATGGCGCCGCCTATCGCACCGTTAAAGCCCAAAGCGAAAAAGCCAGCTCCCAAGCCTGCGCCAATTCCCAAGTTTGCAGTTGGTGAACGCGCTGGCGTTGCGCGCAAAAACGACGTGCTGCCCGGCATTGCGATGCGCCTTTCGCGCGCGCCCGTTCAAATGGACGCCAAAGCATATGGCCGCATGACCAAAGGCAAACTGAAACCAGAGGCGCGCCTTGACCTGCACGGCATGACGATGGCCGAGGCGCATCCCGAACTGATCGCTTTTATCCTTGGATCGCAGGCGCTTGATCGGCGCTTGGTCTTGGTGATCACAGGCAAGGGCAAGCTGCGTGATGAAGGCGGCCCGATGCCAGCAAGGCAGGGTTTGTTGCGCCACCAGGTTCCACAATGGATGGCGTTGCCGCCATTGGCCCAAGCGATCCTACAGGTCACACCAGCGCATTTGTCGCATGGCGGGCACGGTGCATATTACGTGTATCTTCGCCGTCGCCGCTAAGGGTGCGAATAGTTGCTAAGGCGCTGGGCCATCCGCGCCGCCGCCGTTTGCATGATCGCCGCAAATACAAAACAACCAGCGTAGCCCAGCATTTGCACCTCGATCCCAATTCCTGCGTCCAGCAATACGCCGCTAATTCCCGGGCCAAGCGCAGAACCGAGCACCATTAACGCGGCGGCGGCGGCCTTGATTGATCCAATATTGCGCGTGCCGTAAAACTCTGCCCAGCAAGCCGCGATCAACGTGCCGTGGCCACCGCCAGCAAGCCCCATCAAAATCACAGCCAATGCGGTCACGACGAGCGAACCTGACGCCCAGTGCAAAACAAACGCCGCGATATAAGGGAGCACGTAAAACGGCAGCAACCTAATCGCGCCAAACCGGTCAATCGCCCATCCATAGATGATGGATGAAATGGCCAACATCATTGTTCCCAATGGAAACACGGCCACTAATGACAGATGCGACCAGCCTTTGGCCTCGGCAAAGTTGACCTGCTGAAACCAGAACACAGTCCCGAACGCAGAGAAAAACACAACCGCCGGCACCATGAGCCAAAATAGCGGATGGCGCACGGCCTCATTGCGGGTCCAATGTTTGCCTTGCAATCCAACAGCTGTGTTCTCAGCGGCAACTGATTGCGGCGTGCGTTCCAGCCGCAACAGCCGATAAAGCGCACCTCCCATAAGCAGGCAAATCAGCGCGAATGCGATCCATAGATCACGCCAATCAAACATGGATTTCAACCAGACCATCAGCAGGGGCAGCGTCGCTTCACCCGCCATAAAACCAAAGCCCGCGATGGCCAATGCCCGCCCGCGCGTGGCGATAAACCACCGCGTCATTGCAACGACGGAAACATGCGCCAACATGCCTTGGCCCAGAAACCGCAGGGCGAAAATGACGAACACTAGCATCGCGGCGGACGTGTTTATCGCCATTGCCACGCAGGCCAACGCCAATGCAGCGGTTACCACGATGCCCAATGTTCGCACGCGGAACCGATCGGCAAGGCCACCCGCCCAAACCATCGTCACCGCCGAGGCCCCCGTGCCGATCATATAGATCACGCCCCAATCGCCGTTCGACAGATCGAACGCCTCTCGAATTTCGGCGCCAAATATTGCGATGAAAAATGTTTGCCCAAAACACGACAACAGCGACAACAATACGCCTGTCGCAAGGAAGGGCGTGTTTTCGCGGATAAATTGAAAGTAGCCGGTGTTCATCCGTTATTCATGGGGTGAAACAACGGTTTGGGAAACCCTTAATCGTCTGATCCGGTCCAACGCCGAAATCGTGAAACAAGCTCGCCCTCGCAAACTTTGAACCCAAGATAGCAGATAAGCGCAAAGCCACCGCAAAGTGCGACCTCAAAGCTTTGGACTAATGCGCCGTTTTGAATGGCAACCAGACCGTATTGTTGCAGAAAACTCAGGTTCGCCATGGACAGGTGGAACAGATTATAGGTCGAAAACGCAAATGCCGCGGCGCATAATCCGGCCAAGACAAAGACGACAACCCAAGGATATCGCCTTATGTCTAGCAGGGTTTTCATCACAGCACGTAGCGGCTGATATCTGTTGATCGCGCCAACGCGCCGAGGTGTTGTTCAACAAATTCGGCGTTCACAGTGACACCATCACCGGCCCGATCAGGGGCGTCGAATGACAGGTCCTCGAATACGCGCTCCATAATTGTATAAAGCCGCCGCGCGCCGATGTTTTCGATGCTTTCGTTCACCTCTGCCGCGATTTTCGCCAATGCGGCAATACCGTCTTGTTCGAATGTCACGGTCACTTCTTCTGTGGCCATAAGTGCGGTGTATTGCAATGTTAGCGCGTTATCGGTTTCGGTCAGAATGCGCACAAAATCATCTTCTGTCAGGGCACGCAGCTCAACACGGATCGGCAGGCGGCCCTGTAATTCAGGCAGCAAATCGGATGGCTTGGCGACGTGGAATGCGCCCGACGCAATGAACAGAATATGATCGGTCTTGATGGGCCCGTGTTTGGTGCTGACGACGGTGCCTTCGATCAGCGGAAGCAGGTCGCGCTGCACGCCTTCGCGGGAAACATCCGCACCACGACGATCACCACCAGCAGCAACCTTGTCAATTTCATCAAGGAAAACGATCCCGTTCTGCTCGACCGCTTCAAGCGCGGCCTTGGTCACTTTTTCATCGTCCAGCAGCTTATCAGCCTCATCGGCAAGAAGCAGATCATAGCTTTCTGCAACGGTGGTTTTCTTTTTCACCGTGCGGTTGCCCATTTTGCCGAACAGTTCGCCCAAATTCATCATGCCGCCCATGCCCGCACCTGGTTGTCCGGGGATTTCAAAGCCGCCAAGCGGGTTAGACGTGTCGGCCAGCTCAAGCTCGATCACGGTGTTATCAAGCTCACCCGCCTGCAATTTGCGGCGGAACATTTCGCGGGTTTGATCACGTGCATCGGTGCCCGCAACGGCGGTAATAACCCGATCTTGCGCAGCTTCCAGCGCCTTTTGGCGGACATCGTCGCGCATGTATTCACGGGTGTCATTGATAGCGGTTTCAATCAGATCGCGGATGATTTGTTCGACGTCACGACCAACATAACCAACCTCGGTAAACTTGGTGGCTTCTACCTTGATAAACGGTGCGCGCGCCAGCTTTGCCAATCGGCGGCTAATCTCGGTTTTACCAACACCAGTGGGCCCGATCATCAAGATGTTCTTAGGATATACTTCGTCCCGTAAATCATCAGCCAATTGTTTGCGCCGCCAACGATTGCGCAGGGCCACGGCCACGGCACGCTTTGCGTCGTTTTGACCAATAATAAAGCGATCCAGTTCAGATACGATTTCGCGTGGTGTCAGGTCTGTCATGTCAGTCCTTTGATGGGATGTTGGTAGGAGGAAGTTTATGCAGCGGCAAGATGCCCGACAAGGGGCGCAGCACGATTGCGCGGATACGTTCCCAAAACGCGCCGAGCGTCAGCAGCACAATGCCAAGCACAAGCACGGTAACGGCCGCGCCATCGCCGTCAAATACAGTGGCCGCCAGCACAACGATGTAACCAATCGCCGCGATCAGAAACGAGCGCCGATCAATGATTATCGCAACAATTGAAAACAGCATCATCATCGCAAACAACGCGGCGTTTGCATCGCTTCTTAGCAATGTCAGCGCCAGCGTATTCACCAATGCAGGTGCTGCAACCACATGGAGCCAAAACCCGTTGGCCGCGCGTCGTGTCACACGGTGGGGGTCCGACATATCAAACCACATCGCAGCGGCAAAAACAGCAAAGCCAAGCAACAAGGTGATCCAAGCAAAAGGGCCGCCAGCGGAAAGCAAGAATAGATCAGACGGGCTTTCGGGTGTGCCTTGGGATGTGGCAGCCAAGAGCATTGCGACAATGAATAACCCAACCGCGATCATCGCCATTGCAAACGGCACACGAAACCGCAGCCAGAAAACAAACAATGCCAGCGTGCCAATCGCAAAGGGCAGGGGAAGCGATGAATAATCCTGCTGTGCCACCATGAAAGGTTGGGCAAATATCGCGACAAGCGAAAAGGCCGCATTTCCGGCAAATAGCAGCGATAGGGCGATAGCGGGTGCTACCATCCGGCGTTTGCGAATGAAATATTCGGACAAGACCCAAATGATCGCCGCACCAATAGCGCCGTAAAGGGTGGCGAACTGGCTCGGGTTGGTTACCTCTCTGCCAAACAGATAGGTCAAGACACCCGCCCAGCCGAACGCAAGAATGCCGAGGCCAATGACGATAAAAATTTCGTTGAAACCTTTGAACAGCTCAAACGGCTCATCGCCCGGCGCTAAATTTTCACGCGCGCCACGGCGACTATCGGCAAGACTGGCGAGGTTGGCAGCCTGCGCCTCAGTAATCACTCCGGCACCGACCGCCGCGCGAAGATCGTCGCGGGCAATCATGCGTCCAGCGCCTCGACCGTCAATTTTCCGTTGGTATAGACACAAATATCGGCAGCAATCGCCATCGCTTTGCGGGCAATATCTTCGGCATCCAAATCGCCATCCATCAAGGCACGACCAGCCGCGAGAGCAAAGTTACCACCCGATCCGATTGCCGCAATATCATGCTCTGGTTCCAAAACGTCACCAGCACCCGTGATGACAAACAGGTCGCTCCCGTCAGACACGATCAGCATCGCTTCCAATTTCTGAAGATATTTATCCGTGCGCCAATCCTTGGCCAATTCAACCGACGCGCGCGCCAGTTGACCCGGTGTTGCCTCTAGCTTTTTCTCGAGCCGCTCAAGCAAGGTGAACGCATCAGCGGTTGAACCAGCAAAGCCGCAAATCACGTCATTTCCACCAGCGGTTAGTTTGCGCACCTTACGCGCAGTTCCCTTGATCACCGTCGGCCCAAGGCTGACCTGACCGTCGCCCGCGATGACAACTTTACCACCCTTGCGCACACCAATAATCGTGGTGCCGTGCCAACCAGGAAATTCGCTATCTGCCATGATATCCGTCCTTTTTGCGTTTCATCCTATATGGCCTCTTCGCCGCATTGCGACAAGGCGCAGACGCAAAAGGGCGCCGCAATGGGCGCCCTCTTACTTAAACCTCTAAAATCTTAGAGAGATTCTTCGATCCAACCCTGAAGCGCTGCTTTGGGGGCTGCGCCTGTTTTGTTGGACACGACATCGCCGCCCTTGAACAGGAACAATGCCGGGATGCCGCGCACACCCAGCTGACCAGGTGAGTTGGGGTTTTCGTCGACGTTCACTTTGACGATTTTGACTTTGCCAGCCATTTCATCGGATAGCTCTTCGAGCGCTGGGCCGATTTGTTTGCATGGGCCACACCATTCTGCCCAGAAATCCACCACTACAGGGATGTCTGAGTTGCGAACTTCGGCGTCAAATGTTGCGTCGGTGACTGCTACGGTTGCCATTGGGGGTTCTCCTTGGCGTAAATGTTGTGTTGCAGAACCTATGAACCACAATGGCAATGGTCAAGCGGCAGTCACGCGCGCGAGAGCATCTGCAATAAGTTTTTCGGGAATATCCATAATCTCGCCAGTTTGGGTCCACAGGATTGCAACATTCACCACCTGATCAGGAAAGATTTGCGCAAGACCGGCATGATAAACGGCCATTTGGCGCAATACGCCCTCTGGTGTGTCTTCGGCCCGATCTGGCACCAGCCGGTTTGATTTAAAATCAATCGCGCGAATGCGGTTATCCGACTGGTCCAGCAAATCAATGGTGCCATGGAATCGACGGCCGCTGATTGTTGCGGTCAATTCCACCTCTCGCAAGTGGGACGGATCCCAAAGCGGCGCAAGATCGGGGTTATCCAACAGGCCCATAACATGCGTAATTATTTCGTCGTGATCGGTGTGTCCGGCATCCTGAGATAGCAGTAACGCTTGCGCCTTTGCCTTGCGTTCACCGGTTGGAACCATTGGCAAATGTTCTAGCAATAAGTGAATTGCCGTGCCTCTTGCCATGGCGGCGTCTTCGTCCATGTCGGTGAAATCTCCAGCCAACGCCTTGGCACCGCCAAGATCAGACGGCGCGAGGGTTTTTTCGATGATGAGGGGCTGTGCCTTGCCATAATTTTGCGGGCTAACTGGGGGCAGGGGCGGGTCCTTTGGATCAAGCAGCTCACCAGATTGCCAATCGCCATTGCTGATCCGCTGACTGCCCAATTCACCGCAGGTTACATCATCGACCGACAGATTGGGCAATTCCGCAGTGATTTGCGCGTACCAGCTTTGATCCGGCTCGCCGATTTCCCCCGCCGCACCGACGATCAACCACTTTTCTGCGCGTGTCATCGCAACATACAGCAGGCGTTGGTTTTCCATTGCCTGCGCATCCGCAAGCCCAGCCTGCATTGCCAGTAACGTATCGCTGCTTTCAGCGGCCGACGGCTTCCAGATGAAATGTTGATCGGCAGCGATCAGGTCAGCGCGGACATCATTTTTGCGCTTGGCCGTGTCCGGCAGGATGACAATCGGCGCCTCTAGCCCTTTGGCGCCATGCACAGTCATCACGCGGATACGGTCACCTTGGCTATCCATCTGGCGCTTAATCTCGAGCGTGTCCGTTTCCATCCACGTCAGAAAGCCCGTCAAACTCGGCACGCCCATGGATTCATAGTTCAACGCCTGCGAAAGCAGGGCATCAATGCCATCCTCTGCTTCTAATCCCAAACGCGCGAGCAGGGCTTGGCGTCCGCCAAATCGTGTCAGAACACGCTCGATCAAATCATACGGGCGTAGAAAATCAGCCTGTTTGCGCAAATCTTGCAGCACGTCCAATGTGTCAGCATGGGCAGATGCGCGGAGTGCCTGCCAAAGGAACGCCTTGTCTTCGCGGTGATGGGCCAGTGAAAACAGCATCTGTTCGGACCAACCAAACAACGGGGACCGCAGCGCGCAGGCGAGCGATAGATCATCCTCGGGCAATGCCAAGAACGACAAAAGCGCCGTAATATCACGCACCGCCAGCTCTGCCCCAACCCGAAGCCGGTCCGCGCCCGCGACCTCAAGTTCGGCGTTTTTGCACGCGCGGATGATTTCCTCGAACAGGCCGCTTTTGCGCCCACGGACAAGGATCAGGAAATCACCCTCTGAAATGGGCCGGTGATTGTATTCCCCTGTGTGCTCAATCTCTTCGGGCAGAGTTTCATGCGCGATCATATGCTTGATCTGGTCAGCAACACGCTTGGCCATTTGCACGATATGGTTTTTCTGACCCGGTGCATCAATCGGCTTGAACCATTCTCCCGGTTCCGGCTCATCGACCTTTTCAATGACGGGCCAGATATCTACGCGGCCGGGCATTTGATCCTTAAACGCGATATGATCAACCGGATCGGATGCGCCCATCCTGTCGCCATTACCAAACACCTGATCAACGGTATGCAGCACAGCGCTTGATGATCGAAACGAATGCGCAAGCTGTCGGGACGAAAATGGCGCATCCACCTGCGATAGGGCGGTTTCAAAGTGATGGCGCATTTCATCAAACGCCTCTGGCACGGCACCTTGGAACGAATAGATCGACTGTTTTTGATCACCAACGACAAATATCGTGCGCTCTTTGTCGACGTTTGCCCCTTCGCCAGCCGTAAACTCTTGGGTCAGCAACCTGACAACATCCCACTGGCTTGGTGATGTATCCTGCGCCTCATCAACCAGCACATGATCAATGCCACCATCAAGCCGGAATAGGACCCATTGCGCCAACTTAGGGTCTGTTAATAGCTGTTTTGTCTTGCGAATGAGATCATCAAAATCAAGCAATCCACGCGCCTGTTTGGCGGCCTCATATGCAGGGATCATCTTTTGCGCAAACGCATAAAGCGCCACGGTCCGGCGATAGGCAATCAATGCCAACCGATCCTGCCGTGCCGCCTCAACAGTGGCCATCAAATCGTTGAGCTCTTCTGTCAGGTCGGGGTGTTTCTCTCTCGTGCCTTTGGTCGGGAACGTCCCGATCTTTGCAGAAAATGGTGCCTTGGCACCCGATCCGGTCAATAAAACAGTCTCTAATAAAGCAATATCGGCTAAATCTCGATGACCGCCTAACCGCAATGCAGCAAGCTTTTTGGCAGCACCTTCCTCTGTCGATGATCCTTTGGCCAAAATATCGCGCCAAGAAATCAGCAACTCTTCTACGCCATCAGCGAAAACCGCATCAACAAGCATTTCGTCGGTCAAACTGGCCGCAAGATCGAGGCTATCGCGCAGCTTTACATCGTCAAGCGGCTGTTCCAACGCTTCGCGCTTGGAAATAACATCGCGGGCCAAATCGGTCAGGGCAGTGCCCGTAAAATACCGCAGCACCCCGTCGACAACACTGCGATCGGGGCCGGACACCAGCACATCAAGAACATCCGTGCGCAGCAATTCGGCGGTGCGGTCCTCCATTTCCTGAAACTGCGGGCTGATCTGCGCCTCAAGCGGGAAACGCCGCAAAACGCCAGAGCAAAACGAGTGGATTGTTTGAATTTTCAAGCCACCCGGTGTTTCAATCGCGGTTGCAAATAGCTGCCTTGCCTTGCTCAACTCAACGGCTGTGATCGCGCGCTCATCACCCAACTGCAACAAATCCGCACGCAGATCGTCATCACCCATCATCGCCCAAGCGCCTAGCCTGCGGAACAATCGGTTCTGCATCTCCGCCGCCGCGGCCTTGGTATAGGTCAGACAAAGAATGTTTTGCGGATCCACCCCATTTAACAACAAACGCGCCACCCGATCCGTCAAAACGCGCGTTTTTCCGGAACCGGCATTCGCCGACAGCCAAGTCGAACTGTTTGGATTGGCGGCGTTCACCTGATTTTGGGTCGCCTCGTCACGCTTCATCATTGCAGATCCTCCGGCGTGATGGGCGTGCTAATGTCCCATTCCCCGAACCGCGATAGCAAGTCATAGTCGGACATATCATCGCGCGAAAACATCGCGATGCGCGATGTATATCCGCGTGGTTTTTGCTGAAATGCCTTTAATAGTGTCTCAAAATCCTGCCAGACTTTCATCGGGGGCTCATCACCAAGCGGGGCGGAAACATCGCGCATGGTAGTGTTCATCGCGACAAAATCCGCCGCAGCTACATCCAGCTTGCCCAAATCTGCAAATGCGCCAAGCGTCACCATCGCGGCTTCTAACAAGAGCTGCTTGTCGAACTGTTTTTGTTGTTTGGTCGTCGGCAACTGTCCGGTTTTATAGTCGTAAATAAGCGCCGCGCCATCATGGCCGATGTCGATGCGGTCCGCCTTGCAGATCAATTCTACACCCGTGCTGCCCACGGGTATGCGGCCATATTGTTCAACAACGGATGTTTCGGCCAACCGCTGTCTGCTGACTTCACCGCGCAAAAACTGATCGACAGTCCGTTCAATCCGCGAAATCCATTGCGCCCGAATTGTCGGCCACGGGCACATTTCGGCCATATGATGATTGACCAGCGCCATCAAATCATCGCGCGCCTGCGCCGTATCGTCGTTCACCCCAGCTCTGATAAAGTCCTCGAGGATTTTATGCACGATTGTCCCGCGCAACGGCGCATCGGCACTGCGCACAAGCGTATCCAGCTGCCGCAAACGCAGCACCTTGCGGGCATATATCGTATAGGGATCGCGAATGAGGTGTTTGACCTCGGTCACCGAAAGCGCGGTTGGCCTTGCCGCTAGCGGGGGGCGCGGGGAAGGACGGATCGCGGGAGCAACCTTCGCGCTGGGCTGTGACAGCGTCGCCGCCATCGCCAACCAATATTCGCCGTCCGCTCGCATTCGCTTGAGCGCCGCATCGCCACCTTGATTGGGCAAGCCACCCAACAGGTTCACCAACCGGTTGACCCACCGCGATGGCACCGTTTCCGCATCGGCGGATCGCTTGGATCGCGTGATCCAAACTTCTTTGCCCGTAACCGCCTGTTGATAATCATGCGCAGACAGGCCAATCCGCCGTTCGGGCAGTAATAGACCCGCATTTTTACGCATTTGACGGTTGAGCCATGGATCGGGGCTTGGCGTTTCTGGCCAGCTTCCTTCGTTCATGCCGCCAAGAATAACAAGATCGGCGCTTTGAACGCGTGCCTCTAGCGTCCCCCAAATCAGGATATTTGGATGTCCCGCATCCCGATCCCGCACAACGCCGTCAGTCAGCACATTGGCAAAAAGCGTGGCGTATTCCAGCGACGACATATCGCCGCCTGCCTTGGCGCTGCTTTGTAAGTTGTCGCAAACGCGCCGCGCCTCGCGCCCCGCCTTTTCGGCCCAAAGCGTATCGGCCGCCCCGTTCGGGCCGCTCGACAGCAATTCAGCGATTTGGATGTGGCGTTCAAATAGCTCTGACAAGGCTGTGTCATACAACGGTTCAGTCGCGCCGATCGCATCGATCAGCCAAGCGACCCAGCCTGTTCGATCTTCATCGCCTTTGGCCCATTCTTGCAAAACCAATGCGTCTGGATGCGGCGCGACCAGCTTGCGAAGCGCGAGCTCAAGCTCCCGCGTGTGCCGCAAATGGGGCCCGCGATCGCCTGTGTTACACAGCGGGTGCTTGAGCAACGCAAGCAACGCATCATGTCCAATAGGACCTGTGAACATATCGGCCACCTGCCGCAAAAACCGACCGGGTGGCGACAGTTGCAATGGAATACCGGCACTGTCATCGGGCTCAATATCCCAACGATCAAGGGCGGCACTTACCTGTCGTGTCAGTTGTCGATCGGGGGTGATCAATGCGGCCGTTATGCCCTCATCCGCCGCCGCCCGAAGGCGCAGCGCAATTGTATCGGCTTCTGCGCGGGGGCTGTTTGCTTCGACCAATGTTATTCCCTTGGTCGCGGTCAGCAAATCGTCAAGGTCAGGCCCATCGCGAAGCCATTGATCCGTCACCGGAGCAGGGCGGAGCGACAGTGAAATCAGCTTGTTTCGGATATTGCTCGGGTCTGCAGACATGTCCCAATTGGGCAACTTGGTCGGATCAACATCAAGCGCCGATAGGAACGTATGAAACCGGTATTGCGGATGGTCCTCTGAAACCATCGGATCATGCATGCCGTGCCAAACATCCTCAGGCAGGTCAAAGTCAAAACCGGGTAACACCACGGCACCCTGAGGGGCCCGTGCGACGGCTTGCATAAATAGTGCCGTAGCCCCGCGTGAACCGGTGGAACCGGCGACAATTATCGGATCAGTAGGGGGCGTTATGTCCCATTGGGCAATCCGATCTAGGACCACCTGCCGCAATCGCTTTTCCTTGTCAGGTGCGGCGTTTTTTTCAAAAAACGGGGTCACGATATTTAGAAACTGCAGCGCCCGATCCCAATGACCGGATTCGTCGCTGACATCGAGTTGCGACAGCGCGCCTGGCTCCACGCCCTCGCCGTGCATTTCTTCCATCAATGTGGCGAGGCTGGTGGACAATTCAAACAACGCAGACCGTGGCGCAAGGGTGGGATCACCGTCCAACAGCGCGCCAACAAATTGCGACAACTCCAACCGCCGATGCAGGGTTGATACCGGCGTCGGCGCGTCAATCATTGGATCATTCGCAAGGTCGGTAATCAGCTTGATTCTTGGCAACAAGAGCGCGGACCCCTGATCAAACACTTCGCGCAGGCGCCGCTGCATCCGCGTTGTATTGACATAGATCGTGACGCGGGCAAGGTCGCTAGCCGCCATGCCACTTGCCCGCTGCATCACTCCGTCAACCAAGGCGGACCCAAAATCCGCACCTGGCGGCATGCCGAAAACGCGGGGGCTGGCTTGGGGTTCAAACATTTGTGTAACCTAACATGCGTTCCGCCACGGGGATGCTATCGGGTTGGCCGACATCGCACCATCGCCCCGCATAGCTTGTCCCGTATAATGTGCCGCGTTTGGCAAACTTATCCCAGAGCAAATTGAGCGAAAACGCGGATTGGTCAATGTCATCCAATGCGTCCGTTCGGATAATTTGTAGCCCTGTATAAACCTCGCCCCCACCGCGTGTCAGGCGGCCACTTTCGTCGCTGGCAAAATCACCAGCCCCGCGGTGGCCAGCGGCACGCGCAATCGGCACCGTTAACAATAGCGCGTCCATGTCTTCGCGCCATGCGTTTTGCAGCAGCGATAACGGATTGGGCCCATCCCAAACAGCATCGGTATTCAGTGTCATCACAGGCGAAGACCCAAGCAGTGGCATGGCCTTGCGCAATCCGCCGCCGGTTTCCAACAGCGTGCCTGTTTCGTCGGAAATCAAGATATTCCGGTTGCCCAAGTGCGCTGTGATCATCGTGGCTTTGTGGTGCAGGTTCACAACCCGTGACCCCACAGGCGCAGCTTCGGTGAGCGCCAAAGCGTGATCAATAAGCGCCCGCCCCGCGACGCGGATCAACGGCTTGGGTTGCGTATCTGTCAGGGGTTTCATGCGGGTGCCCAACCCCGCCGCGAACAGCATGATCGGCATCGGCTTCATGATCGGCCCGCTTCGCTTGGCGGCGGCAAATGGCGCAACACAACGTCGCGCAATTTGTGTAAATCAGGGTGACTTAGGTCTTGGATCAAATGGCCCCAGACGCGCGGCAATAGCGCCAAATAGTCCGGTTTCCCATGGGTCGATAGGCGGGCAAATATGCCAAGAATGCGTAAATTCCGCTGCACGGATATCGTGGCAAGATGGCTATCGGTTGCTTTGGGGACGCTGCGCTGAAACCGTTTTATCAGCCGTGCGGCGATCAATGGATCAACATCGCGTCTGGCGTCACGCAGCAATGACATCAAATCGTACCCCGCCGGCGCGAGGCAGGCGTCTTGAAAATCCAACAGCCCAAGGCGCGTTTGCCCTTGCTCATTTGGCCGCCAGATCAGGTTTTCAGCATGAAAGTCTCGCAGTGCGAAATGCATGCTGGCTGAAACATTCGCATCGATCGCCTCTCGCATCGCATCGATCAGCTCGGAGGCATTTTGTGGTTTTGCCGCGTAATGGATCGCTGCCAGATCCACCGCCTTCGCGGCGGTTTCGGCGTCTAGGCTGGCCAATTCAATCGATGCTTTCGCTGAATGCAGGTGAAGCAACGTATCAACGGCTGTTGTATAAATCATATCCTCGGCGCCGGGTGCTTGGGATAAATGCGCCGCCACATCAACCTGTCCGAGATCGGAAATTATCATGATGCCGCGATCCGCGTCGTGGAAAAACACTTCTGGAGCAGCATGACCATGGGCGCCTAACGCCTGCGCAATGCGGGCAAATGCAACCGTGCCGTTCCCCTGATGGGGCGCATCAATCATGACAATTGCAGAGTTTCCATGCCGATCAGTCAGCCTCGCGTAGTGCCTTGATGATGCATCGCCGGCCAAGGGTGTGATCTGCCAGTCTGCCCATTCAGTTTGGGCAATCGCCTGTTCAAACATCACCGACGCCTTGGAAAATTTCGGCCCATTCATCCGATCCGCTGATCGTCACATGGTGGTTGGTGTCGTGGGCCGAAAACGCCAGATGTGCCGCGTTTTGCGGTGCAAATTCACCAAGCCTGTCCGGCCATTCGATCAGACAGATCGCGTCGTCGAACGCCTCATCCAACCCCAATTCGATCGCCTCATCTACGCTTGATAATCGGTATAGATCGCAGTGCCAGATATCCCCGTCCGTGTGTTCATAGGTCTGAACCAGCGTGAATGTTGGCGATGGCACATCCTCGTAACGGCCCAACCTTGCGCGTATCAGGGCGCGGGCAAACGCCGACTTTCCGGCTCCGATTTCGCCCGATAGCAATAGACACTGACCCTTGGCCAATCGCGGCGCGACCATCGTGGCAAGCGCGATGGTTTCCTCTTCGGAATTTAGGGTTACGTCGATCTGAAACGGTGTCATGCCCACAGATTATGATCTGGGGGGACAGCCGCAAGTGAAATCAGACTTTGGCCCTGCTCAATGCCATATCAATCGACATAACTTTTTGCAGGCTCGGCGTGGATTGCCGCGATGGGGGGTGGAATTGAACAAGGGTCATTCCGCCTGAAATCGGCTTGGCTGAACATCGCAACATCCGTCCGTCATCGAACACAGCGGTTTGTGACCATGGCCTGCGGCTTCCGATTTGATCGGCGGCGTCGCGCAAATTCAAAGAGGCGGACGTTGGCGTCAATCGGTCCTGCCACTTACTGATTTCTTGGCGCAGGCCAGAGGTGTCCGTCAATCGTGTTATGTCAGCATCCCACATGTCTGCATAGGTGTTGTTGATCATGACCATCGTGCCTGCATTTGAAAACACTGCGATCGCTGGCTCCATTTGATCCAATACCGCTTGACCGGTTTCGATCTCAGCACGAAAGCGGCGGGTCAGCGACACTTCGGCGCTGATATCTTCAAACAAGAGCGCAAATCCACCATCGGGATGCGGCTTGCCGGTGACGCGGAATGTTTGCCCGTCGGTCAGGTTCCAATGTTCGCAATAGCTTCCGTCTTTGGCGGCGGCTTCCAAGGCGAGGAACTGATCGCGCCAGTTGCTGTAATTTTTCGGCTCCGGCAAAATACGCCGTTCCCGCAACATATCGAGAAACATATCAATCGTCGGACGCGCTGACATAAATTCAAAATTTAGGGACGTCATATCCAATAGCGCGGGATTGAAAGTTGCCAACTGTCTGCGGCGGTCAAAAATAGCCAAACCAATGGAGAGCTGGGCGAATGTCTGGCTCAGGCTTTGCATAAATTTCCGCTGACTGTCTTGGGCTTGGACAAGCAGGCTCACATCTGTGGCGAAATAGCTGATCACGTCATCGGCGCGGTGAATGGCGATATCGAACCACTGATCAACCTCGGTCTTTGGCGCGCGGATTGAGGTGCGAATATGCGATGCATCCTCATTCTGGTTTTCTGACAACGCCGGAAAGATATTGCGCGACGAAAGAGTGGCGCTGCCCAACTCAGCGGGGTCCAGCCTATCAGCCAGATCAAAATAGGCTTGGTTACCCCATAGCGTTTGCCCGTCATGGCCGCATTGCCACATGATTTGGTCGCTTTGATTTGAAACCGTTCTTAGTGTCTGCAATTCGGACTGATCATGCGCGTTCACCTCGTGAACCAGTGATGAAACGACAATGTCGGTTTCGCCAGTCAATTGCAGTTGCACGCGGCCACGCACATTTCTTGCTGTCAGGGTCGACTGTCGATTTGTGCTGCTTCTGAGCGTAAAGTCGGCTGCTGGTTGCAGCTGGTCGACCATGTCTGTCAGGTTCGGGAAATCATGTTCGAGGGCAGTCAAAACATCATGCGCAGTGGGGTCGCCGTCACAATGCCGCAACATCAACAAGGATCCTGCAGGCGTCAGATCGACCACAAGCCCGTCATGCAGCAGAAATCCAATCGCTTTTGGGTCTGTTGCCGCAGCGGCTTGCTTGGTGTCGCCGTAAAAATCAAACAGCCGCCAAAGCACGGCAATCGTCGCGGTACCGGTGAAAGCCGCCAACATTACTAAACTTAAATCAAACCAACCAATGGCCATCTACTTGTCCCGTTTTGCCTAGAATCATATTTCCTTGAGGAAGGTTAATTCAGGGTTAAGACAGGCAGGGTGAAGCGGTCAGAATTCTGGGTTTTGAGGATTTTCTGACAGTTGGTCATTTGCAATGATCCGCTGATCCGAGCGGTCCCAAACGACTGTTATGACGGCGCCGCCTTTTGTCTGGCGTGATGATGCATTAGTGAAAAACAATCGCGCGCCAGTGCGTTCAAGGAGCGTTTTCGCGATGAACAGCCCAAGCCCCATGCCCTCATAACCGGGGCGCTTTTGCCGCGATTCCACCTGCCGCCACCTGCCAACAAACGGGTTTCCGATGCGGCGGATGACAGATTGCGGAAACCCGTCCCCATCATCGGCAATCTTGATGCGCAGTTCGGTTTCTGACCAGCTCACTGAAATGTCGACTGTTCCGCTGGCAAAATCCACCGCGTTTTGCACCAAATTCCGAAGCCCGTGAATAATCTCGGGGCGGCGCTGGGCGAGGGGTTGTTTGCTATCACCAATATCTTCGGACCCGACCATGAACCGCACGTTTTTGCCTCTGTGCAGATGCGGTTCAGCGGCATCACGGATGAGCACTTCGAACGGAACAACGCGCAAGTGCTGATCGTCTTTTCCTGCGCGCCCCATAGATGTTAAAATTTCGCGACACCTGATCGCTTGATCATGAATAAGGTCGGCATCTTCTTTAAGTTCAGGTTCGGCGGTCAATTCCTGACGAAGCTCTTCGCTCACCAACATGATTGTGGCTAGCGGCGTGCCCAATTCATGCGCCGCGGCAGCCACAACACCACCCAAATCGCTTAGCTTCTGCTCTCGGGCAAGCGCCAGTTTGGTGGCAAGCAATGCCTCTGACATATTGTGCATTTCAGTGGTGACCTGCCGCACATATAACGCGAGAAACGTAACACCGATAACCAGAGCAACCCAAAACCCGAATTGAAATAACGCCGGCAACTCCAGTGGCACACCTGCCATTGTTGTGATCGGCAAGCTCGCGGCCGCAATAATAGAAATAGCGGCAATCGCGACAGACCCCAAAAGCAGCGAGCTATTAAGATGTAATACAGTCGCCGCAATCGTGACGGGCGCAAGAATGAGCAGGGCAAACGGATTGCTCAGCCCGCCAGTCAAATACAACAATGCGCTTAGCTGCACGAGGTCGAACATCAGCATCAGCGCGGCCTCCCTCTCGGTGAGGCGCTTGTTCATCGGATGAATAAAGCCAACCAACAAATTGACGATGACAGAGGCACCAATTGTTGCCGTCGCTAGGCCAAATTGAAATTGCAGACCAAACCCATATGCCGCAACAAGCAGTGCAGCAATCTGCCCGACAATCGCGATCCATCGCAATGTGACGAGCGTTTGCAGACGTACCCAATTGCTTCGCTTTTGGTCTTGAAACATATCTGTGGCTGATTGCACCTTGTGCCCCTTGTGGCTGCGACGTGTGGTCCTATTATCATCTCCAATAACAAAGCGCATCTATGCGACAAAACGAAAGGGCCAATTATGTCAAAGACGATAGCATATGCAGCGACGGGCGTTGCTGCGGCGTTCGTTTTGGGCACAGTCGCCATGATCCAGCTGAAGAACGTCAGCCTTGCTGATTGCGGCGCAACGGCTGTTGCAGGTGAAACCATCGGCGGACCGTTCACGCTTTTGAATGGTCAGGGTCAATTGGTGACTGAACGCGATGTGATAACCGAACCATCGCTTGTTTATTTCGGCTACACATTTTGCCCTGATGTATGCCCCTTGGATGTTGCCCGCAACGTGACAGCGGTTGATATTCTCGATGAGCGCGGAATTTCCGTAACTCCCGTTTTCATTAGCATCGATCCCGCGCGCGACACGCCAGACATTGTTGCGGATTATGCCGCTAATTTTCATCCTCGTATGATCGGCCTGACCGGATCAGATGAACAAGTCGCCGCAGCCTCTCAGGCCTATCGCACCTATTACGCAAAATCGGGCGATGACCCTGATTACTACCTGATGAACCATTCAACATTTACCTACCTTGTGCTGCCAGATCACGGATTTGTGGAATTCTTCCGCCAATCTGAATCGCCAGAGGCAATGGCAGACCGCGTTGCATGTTTTGCCGCGGTGGCTTGACCAATCCTTGATTGAGCATAACTTAGGACAAGAACAGAAAAGGCCGATCCGATGACAGCCGATAAGTATGACCTAGGCAGCGATCCCTCTCTTCTTCTTGTGGATGATGACGAGGCATTTCTAAAGCGCCTCGCCAAAGCGATGGAAAAGCGCGGGTTTTCTGTTGAAGCAGCAAATTGCGTGGCCGCAGGCAAGGCGATCGCAACAGCACGCCCGCCCGCATACGCAGTGGTAGATCTACGCCTCGGCGACGGGAACGGATTGGATGTTGTTGAGGTGCTCCGCGCACGCAGACCGGATTCCCGGATCGTTGTACTGACGGGGTATGGCGCGATTGCAACCGCGGTGGCTGCTGTCAAAATCGGCGCGACGGATTATTTGTCCAAACCCGCTGACGCCACCGACATCATGAATGCGCTTTTGGCCCCAGAGGGCGAGCTGCCGCCGCCACCCGAAAACCCGATGAGCGCGGACCGCGTGCGCTGGGAACATATCCAACGGGTCTATGAAATGTGTGATCGCAACGTGTCAGAAACCGCTCGGCGGCTCAGTATGCACCGCCGCACATTGCAACGGATACTGGCCAAACGAAGCCCGCGTTAAGGCCTAGAATGACCACTGCGCACTGAGCGTGGCAAGCGCTGTGTGGTCATTTCGGTCTGCTATTCCGCCAACAACCTCAATCCCGCTTAGGCAATCACAGGCCCATGTGACTTGGGCAAAGGAAAACGCATTGGCAAATTCTCCCTCGCTTTTGACATCCAGCAATGCCGATTTCGCCGTCGATTTTGCCGATGTCATCTCATAGCCGACACCGCCCGCAAATTTTATGCCGTATGGGATCAGCCATTTCGGTGAATGCCCCAAGCTAATGGTTGGCGTAAGTTGAATGTAGTCGCTTTGAATCTGGATCGGATCAAAAAATGGTGCGGCCCCGTCAGGCAGAAAAACGGACAACCGCCCTAGGCTCAACGCTAAGTTCGCGTCAAAGAACGCGCCGTTTTTAAATGAAACGCTTTCGCTCAAACGAAGACTCAGAGCGCTGTTTCGAAAATTTTCTGTTCTCGTTGCGTTAGGCGCGGCGCTGCTTCCGGGGGAGGATCCACCGATCCCGACGCCCCCACTACGCTCACCGACAAAGCCGTCGAGCATGCGCACAAAAGCCTGATTTTCAAAAAACTGCGTTGGCATACCGATCGAAAATTTCAGCTCTGCCGCGCCTGCCTCTGCCGTCGCCACGATCAGTAAGGTTGGCAAAAGAAAGCACTTTAGATTTGCCATTTTGGACGAGATTTTCAAAATTTGTTTTCCTTGACTTAAAGTCAATTCTGGGCTGAGGTAACAGAAATATTTTACGCGATAAACCAATTTTCTAAACGGGGACATTCTTATGCTAGACGCCACCATTTCATCCAATTTGTTAACCGAAGATGAGGCAGTTCTCCTCGATACT
>CAXHZK010000002.1:0-264980 GCA_964021915.1 uncultured Roseobacteraceae bacterium
GTACCGGCCTGTCACGCCGGGGGTCGCGGGTTCGAGTCCCGTCAACCGCGCCACTATTCCTAAAATTTTTGAAATCAAAATTGACAGGCAGTTGGCCTGTGTTTGTTGGTGTCTCTCATCCCCAATGGCCATGCCCATCAGGGATGAGAACTTAGACAGGCTTAAGCCGTCATTTCATGTAAAATCCGCGCCCAAGACCGAATGCCTTTGTGGAACGAGCTGAGGTCATATTTCTCATTTGGAGAATGGATGGCATCGTCGTCCTTGCCAAAACCAATCAGCATCGCGTCCATATCAAGGATTGTTTTGAAATGCCCTGCAATCGGGATTGAACCGCCACAGCCCGTAAAGGCGGCTGCATTCGGCCATTCATCGGACAAGGCTTTTTTGGCTTGGGCGAATGCAGGGTGTGTCGTGACCATTTGGCCTGCTTCGCTGGCGCCATGATCCTTGAATGTCACGGTGCAATCGACGGGCAACATGGATTGAACCATAGCACGGAAGTTTTCGCGGATTTTCAGCGGGTCTTGGGTTCCGACGAGGCGAAAGCTGATTTTTGCATGGGCCTGAGACGGCAGCACAGTTTTGAAACCGTCGCCGGTATAGCCCGACCACATGCCATTGACTTCGCAAGTTGGGCGAGACCAGATCATTTCCAATGGGCGGCGGCCTTTTTCACCAGCAGGTTCGGACAGGCCAACCTCGCCCAGAAATTCGTCATGATCGAATTTGAGGTCGTCCCAACTTGCTGCCAGTTCATTCGACAGCTCAGGCACGCCGTCGTAGAAATCAGGCACAGTGATGCGACCTTGGTCGTCATGCAGGCTTGCGATGATGGATGACAATACGCGGGCAGGGTTCATGGCAATGCCGCCATACATACCCGAATGCAGATCAAGCGAGGGGCCTTCGATGGTGATTTCCTCACCCAAGAGGCCACGCAGCTGGGTAATAATGGCCGGTGTGCTGTCGCCGTGCAGACCGGTGTCGCAGATAAGCGCCACGTCTGCGGTCAGCTCCTGAGCGTTTTCTTCCATGTAAGGCACCAGTGATGGTGAGCCGGATTCCTCTTCGCCTTCGAAAAACAGGGTGATGTTGGCGGGCAGGCTACCGTGGACTTCTTTCCAAGCGCGACAAGCCTCGACAAAGGTCATCAATTGCCCCTTGTCATCGGATGAACCACGACCGCGGATCACTTTGCCCTTTGCGGTGTCCTCGATCTGGGGATCAAAGGGGTCATTGTCCCAAAGCTCAATCGGATCAACGGGTTGCACGTCATAGTGGCCGTAAAACAGGATATGCGGTCCATCACCGCCCGAATGGGCGACAACCATTGGATGACCGGGTGTTGGGCGCTTGGAGGCTTCAAATCCGATGGATTGCAAATCGGCAACCAGCCAATCGGCGGCGCGGTCACAATCGGCAGCAAACGCAGGGTCAGTAGAGATAGATGGAATGCGCAGCAAGTCGAGCAAACGGTCCGTTGCGGTCGTTAGATTTGCATCGATTTTGTCAAGAACGGGGATCAGGGTCATAAGGCACCTTTTGAGGGTTTGATTACCGTGCAGCCTAGCCAAGCCAAGCAACGAGGCCAAGGGTGGGGCGACAGTTTGTAGCGTATTGTTTGTGCAGTTTAGGCACTATATGTGAACTACAGATTCCTTGAGGGCCATCAAATGAATTATGACGCTTTGCTCACAGCTGCGATTGACCGATTGCACGATGAGGGACGTTACCGGACGTTTATTGATATTGAGCGCCAGCGCGGTCAGTTTCCGCACGCCCAATGGAACAAGCCTGATGGAACCATCAGCGATGTGACGGTTTGGTGTGGCAATGACTATTTGGGCATGGGTCAACATCCGGTGGTATTGGCTGCAATGCATGATGCGCTTGATGCGACGGGAGCCGGATCTGGCGGGACGCGAAATATCTCGGGCACGACGGTTTATCATAAACGCCTAGAGGCGGAGCTCGCTGATCTGCACCAAAAACAAGAGGCACTGTTGTTTACCAGTGCCTATATCGCCAATGATGCGACGCTTTCGACGCTGCCAAAGCTGTTTCCAGGTTTGATTATTTATTCGGACGCATTGAACCATGCATCCATGATCGAAGGCGTGCGCCGCAACGGCGGGGCAAAGCGTATATTCAGGCATAATGATGTAGCGCATCTGCGCGAGTTGATGGCACAGGATGATCCTGCGGCGCCAAAGCTGATCGCGTTTGAAAGCGTCTATTCAATGGATGGTGATTTTGGCCCGATTGCCGAAATTTGCGATGTTGCCGAAGAATTTGGCGCGCTTACCTATCTTGACGAGGTGCATGCCGTGGGCATGTATGGCCCGCGCGGCGGTGGAATTGCTGAGCGCGACGGTCTGATGGGGCGTATCGACATTATCAATGGCACATTGGCCAAGGCATATGGCGTTATGGGCGGCTATATCGCAGCAAGCGCAAATATGTGCGATGCGATCCGGTCCTACGCACCTGGTTTCATTTTCACCACTTCATTGCCACCAGCGGTTGCGGCGGGTGCTGCTGCGTCTGTAGCCCACCTCAAGTCCGACCAATCGCTCAGGGATGCACATCAAACGCAGGCAAGCATATTGAAAACGCGGCTTAAGGCGCTTGGCTTGCCGGTGATCGACCATGGCAGCCACATTGTGCCCGTGATCGTGGGGAACCCAGTTCACACGCAACGTATGTCCGATATTCTTTTAGAAGATCATGGAATTTACGTCCAACCGATCAACTTTCCGACAGTGCCGCGCGGCACCGAACGTCTGCGGTTCACGCCATCACCTGTGCACGGCGTTTTAGAAATGGATGCGTTAATTTCAGCATTGGATCAGCTTTGGTCCCATTGTGCGCTGAATCGTGCCGAGTTAACCGGATAAAGAAACAATCGGTGCAACTATTTGGCCACTATGGTAGCAGAAGTTAATAAAGACGTTGAATTCGATTCGAGAATAAGACGTGGGGCAGATCAGTTGCGGGACAAGCGATGATCATCAAAGGATTTAGACGAGCAAAACCAACGGAGGACGTCGCTGCGTCCACCGGGTTTGATGCGTATGAATTACGCCTTGGTGATATGATGCGCGGTGAACGCGCGACGCTTGGCAAAAGCCTTCTTGATGTGCAGCGTGAATTAAAGATCAAGGCGGCATATGTCGCCGCGATTGAAAACGCCGATCCGTCCGCATTTGATACACCCGGATTTATTGCAGGCTATGTCAGATCCTACGCCAGCTATTTGGACATGGATCCGGAATGGGCATTCCAAGCATTTTGTAAGGAAAGCGGTTTTGCGACGGCCCATGGCATGTCCGCAGCGGCATCATCAGCCAAACCCGCCCGTGCGGGCGATGCGGCGATTGGATTGGCGCATAAAGATATATTTAACGCGTCTGCAACGCCGTTTATTCCAGAAGGCGAACCAGTATTCGCATCCGTTGATCCTCGCGCACTTGGGTCGGTTGCGATTTTGATGGTCCTGATCGGCGGGCTTGGGTTTGGCGGCTGGACGGTTCTGCAAGAAGTTCAGAAAGTGCAATTTGCACCGATTGACCAAACCCCAACTGTTGTCGCGGACCTTGATCCTTTGGCCGGTGTGTCGGTCCTGCCCGACGATAGCGATCCTTTGGCAGGCTTAAGCAGCCCACAGGCCGACGCATTGGATCGGTTGTATCGCCCACAGGCGCTTGATGTGCCGGTGTTGGTGTCGCGTGATGCACCTATTTCAACCCTTGATCCCGCGACATTTGGCGCGCTGGCCAGCCGCACTGTGTCTGAGGCCGTGCCGGTTGAAACGTTTGATATCGCGAGTGATTTGACCCCGTCTATTCAGGTCTACGAAGGGCCTAGCCCCGAAGTGCAATTGATCGCAGCCCGTCCGGCATGGGTGCGTGTTCGGTCGGCCGATGGGGCCATCATCTTTGAAGGCATATTGAACAGCGGCGATACATTCGCACTGCCAGCGACTGAAAATCCGGCCAGCCTGCGGGTTGGGGAAAGCGGCGCAATTTATTTCGCTGTGAATGGCATGGTTCACGGACCAGCGGGCCCAAGCGGGACTGTCACGTCAGGTTTGGAATTGTCACCGGACAATTTGACCGCGACATATAACGTGGCCGACTTGAGTGGCGATCAGGATTTATCCGAGGCGATCAGCCTTTATGCCCAAGCACGTATCTCGCAATAATTGACCGCATCTGCCTTGTGCCTTGGGTCTACCAGACTTAGGTTGCGGGCAACATAACGCCCACAAAAGGCTAGCTAATGTCCCATAATTCACTTCGTCCGTGGCGTTCAATCGAACGGCGTAAGTCCCGCCAAATCATGGTTGGCAATGTCCCCGTTGGCGGCGACGCGCCGATCACGGTGCAAACGATGACGAACACTCTCACAACAGATGTGAAGGCGACGATTGATCAGGTAAATGCCGCAGCCGAGGCAGGTGCCGATATTGTGCGTATCTCTGTGCCAGACGAGGCGTCGAGTGCTGCGTTAAAACAGATCGTGCCCAATGTTGACGTGCCAATCGTGGCGGATATCCATTTTCACTACAAACGCGGTATCGAAGCCGCCGAAGCGGGGGCTGCGTGCCTACGGATCAACCCCGGCAATATTGGCGACGAAAAGCGCGTCAAAGAAGTTATCAGGGCTGCAAAGGACAACAATTGTTCGATCCGCATTGGCGTGAACGCGGGCTCGCTCGAGAAGCACCTGCTCGAAAAATACGCCGAACCTTGCCCAGATGCGATGGTTGAAAGCGGGATGGACCATATCAAGATCCTGCAAGACAACGATTTCCATGAATTCAAGATCAGTTGCAAAGCATCCGATGTGTTTATGGCCGTGGCTGCCTATACTCAGTTGGCCGATGTCACTGATGCACCGATCCACCTTGGCATTACCGAGGCAGGCGGCTTGATGTCGGGCACAATCAAATCCGCAATCGGCATGGGTAATCTGCTATGGGCTGGTATTGGCGATACGATCCGCGTGAGCCTGAGCGCTGATCCCGTCGAAGAGGTGAAAGTTGGTTATGATATTCTCAAGAGCCTTGGGTTGCGGCATCGGGGCGTGAATATCATTTCCTGCCCAAGCTGCGCACGGCAGGGTTTTGACGTCATCAAAACCGTTGAAACACTCGAGGACCGCCTGTCGCACATCAAAACACCGATGTCATTGTCGATCATTGGCTGTGTTGTGAATGGACCAGGCGAGGCGCTGATGACTGATGTCGGCTTCACTGGCGGTGGCGCTGGTGCGGGCATGGTGTATCTGGCGGGCAATCAAAGCCACAAGATTAATAATTCCGAGATGGTCGAACACATCGTAGAGCAGGTCGAAAAGCGCGCCGCTGAAATCGACGCGCAATCCGAGATTTAATCCGATCAGTCGTTAACCGTACCAGCCACCAAATTTTACATTTATGGCGTCGCTGACCATGTCTGCAAATTCTTGTGGATCTTGGGTGCCATTGTCACGTCCCCGATAGTGGTATGGGTAGACATAGGTTGGAGCGAATGCGCTGACGGCGTCTGCTGCGGCCTCTGCATCCATTGTGAACGGTAAGTTCATGCAAACAAATGCTAGATCAATATCCTTTAGGGCGCGCATTTCATCATGACCTTCGGTATCACCCGAGATGTAAATACGCATGCCGTCAACCGTAACCACATAGCCATTGTCACGCCCTTTTGGGTGGAAATTAAGGCGCTCTTCGGTTGTGTTATAAGCGGGGACTGCTTCGATGGTGACATCCATCGCGGCGGTATTTTCGCCATTCGCTATCTGGGTGGCGCGGGCCATCATGTCAGCAGGTAGCATTTCATATACTGCAGGGTTGGCAATCAGTGTCGTGGTGTCCGATGTCACTGCATTCAACGTATCGGCATTGTAGTGGTCACCATGCTGATGCGTGATCAAGATCATGTGAGGTGCAGGCAGTCCGTCATAGGAAGCGCTGTCGCCCACCGGATCAACGTAGATGACGCCGGCAGGCGTTTCCATCACGAATGACGCATGAGACACAGGCGTGATCGTAACCGCTCCGTTATCCGTCTTGAACGTGTTTTCCTGATGACCAGCAGCGTTGACGGAAAACGGCAGAACCGTAATTGCGCCTAGCGCGGCTGAATTTGTAAGAAATGAACGTCGTGTTTGCATTTTTTGTCTCCCAAAATGATCACGTAATTGGGAGGTAGGGCAAACTTTTCTGAAATCACCCTTTTTGTCGTATCGCAGCCACGATTTGCATCATTTGCGCCAGCGGAACATAGCCGCGAAGCATTTGATCCTGCACGACAAACGTCGGTGTGCCCGTGATCTGCATCGCTTGGCCCAAAAGGCGATTGTCATTGATAACAGCAGCGACTTCTGGGCTTGCCATGCGATCAAAGATAGCGGCCGTGTCGTACCCAAACGTGTCTGACAGGCGGCGAAGTGCCGTTTCAGAGACGTCGCCATTGAATGCCATTAACGCATCATGAATGTTCTTATAGGCAGCGTCGCCCGCGATATCCTTGACCGCAATCGCAAAAGAAGATGCGAGCGTCGATGCGTCACCCAAAATCGGGAATTCTTTAATGATAATGCGGATGTTGCCATCTTGGGCGATCAGCTGTTCGACCTCTGGGAATGCTTTTTTGCAATAACCACAGCGGTAATCCAAAAATTCGACAATTGTGATGTCGCCCTCTGGGTTGCCGCCGACATAGGAATGCCCGTCATTGGTCAGTTGACCCTGATAGTTTTGAGCGAGCGTTACATCATTCGCCAGTTTTGCGGCCTGTTCACGCTGTTCTAGAACGCTTACGGCTTCCATGATGACTTGCGGGTTCTCCAGCAAATAACTGCGAATTTCGGCGCGAAACGCGGTCCGTTCATCGTCCGACATTGCGTTCAGGTCGAATGCAAGTGCTGGTGTGCTGACAAAAATGGCAAGTGCAAGAGCGAGGCGTTTTATCATCGAGAATGTCCCATTTGTTTGAGTTAGTGCAGATCACAACCACGCGTTCCTGCCAAGGTGTTATTGACCTGCACCCCACAACGTGGGCAGGTATGTAAAAAAATGAGTAGAGGCCAGCGATGCGACATTCAAGCCGAGGTGAGGTTGATCCCTTTATTGTGATGGACGTGATGGAAGCCGCACGTCAGGCCGAGGCCGCGGGTCGCCACATTATACACATGGAAGTAGGGCAGCCGGGCACAGGCGCGCCAAAAGGTGCGACCAAGGCATTAGTGGAGGCATTGGACGCGCCGTTGGGTTATACCGTCGGTCTGGGCCTGCCGGCGTTGCGATCACGGATCGCCCAGCATTACATGGATAGCTACGGCGTTGACGTGTCGGCAGATCGGGTCGTGGTGACGGCTGGTGCGTCTGGGGCGTTTCTGCTCGCGTTTTCGGCATTGTTTGACAATGATGAGACGGTCGGACTGGGCGTGCCGTGCTATCCATCATACCGGCAAATTCTCAAGGCGGTTGGCCTGACGCCCAAGGGCATTCGCACAACGGCGCAAAATGGTTTTCAGCCCAAACCGCAGGACGTTGCGGATCACGATATTGCCGGATTGATCGTCGCCTCGCCGTCAAACCCCACTGGCACCATGCTGTCAGAGGATGAGTTGAGGGCGTTGGCAGATGCATGTCACGCGAACGGCACGGCACTAATATCAGACGAAATTTACCACGGGATCAGTTATGATACGGATTGTGTCACAGCGTTGCAGGTGACTGATGACGTTTATGTTGTAAATTCGTTTTCGAAATACTTTTCGATGACAGGATGGCGCGTGGGTTGGATGATCGTGCCGGCGGATCACGTGCGCAGGGTCGAGAGACTGGCGCAAAACATGTTTATCTGCGCGTCCCACGCCAGCCAGACATTGGCCTTGGCCGCGTTCGACTGCCAAGATGAGTTGGACGGTCATTTGCAAGTCTATGCGGCGAACCGAAAATTGGTTGTTGATGGCCTGCGACAGGCGGGGCTGAACAGATTTGCGCAACCGGATGGCGCATTTTATGTCTATGTCGATGTATCAGATTATACGGACGATGCGCGCGCGTTTGCAGCACAGATTCTGGATCAGGCAGGGGTTGCGATTACACCGGGCTTGGATTTTGACCCTCAAGAAGGGCACAAATGGCTCCGGCTTTCGTATGCAAGGGCGACCGACGATATTGCCGAAGGAATGCGCCGATTGAAAAAGTTCATGCAAGGTCTGGGCGAATGATCAAGGTATTTTTATGCGTCGCGATGCTGTTGGCCGGACCTGTCGCCGCTCAGGATTTCACGGCATTGGCCCGCGTCATCCCAGAGCAAAGCAAAATCTTAGACGGGCAAAAAGAGCTGGCTGTATCGTTGCAATTGACGCAGGCCGTGCCGTTTCGCGTTCGAAGCTATGATGCGCCAATGCGGATCGAAGTTGATTTCAGCGAGGTTGATTTCACCGGACTATCGGCGGCAATGCTGATGCAAAGCGAGCGGATATCGAATGCTGGATTTCGCGTGCCTGAAACGGGTTGGTCGCGCATGACGCTGGAACTAACCGAACCGATGAATGTTGTGTCAGCGGGGATGATCGTATCCGAAGAAACCGGGCAGGCAACTTTGAGGGTCGCATTGCAACCAGTTGATAAAAATGATTTTATGATAAGTCTCGGTGCGCAATCTACGACGGTCAGCGATTCTATGACTGACGCAGATACCCCCGCTTTGCCAGTTGTGGCAATTGATCCGGGCCATGGTGGTGTCGATCCGGGTGCCGAACATGGCGGGGTGAGAGAGGCAAATGTCATGCTGGCATTGGCGATTGAGCTGGCAGAAGCAATCAATCGCACTGGAATAATGCGGGCGGTGTTAACGCGCCAGAATGATACGTTTGTCTCCCTTCCCGAACGCATGACGATCGCCAGATCAGCCTCGGCAGTGGCGCTGCTCTCATTGCACGCAGACGCATTAGAGGCTGGGCAGGCGCGCGGTGCATCGGTCTATACATTGGCCAAAGAATCGCTCGATGGCGCGTCCGAGCGTATGGCCGAAAGGCACGGGCGGGGTGATCTTGTCACAGGCCTTGATCTGACGGCTCAGGACGACCGTGTTGCAGGTGTTTTGATGGATTTGGCGCGTGCTGAAACAGGCCCACAGGGCGCGCGGCTAGCGAGCGCGGTTTTGGATGGCTTGCGTCTGTCAGGTGTGCGGCTGCACCCCAGAGAACGGAGAGAGGGGCCGTTGGCCGTTCTCGCAGCACCGGATTTCGCCAGTATTTTGATCGAAGTGGGCTATTTGTCGAGCGCGGCAGACCGAGAAGCGCTGTCCGACCCCATGCTACGGCAACGCTGGATCAAGGGCATCGTCGCAGGCGTGATCGCATGGCACACAAATGAGCTAATCCGAGCGCCGATGGTTCGCAAATAAATGTGGCAAGATCACGCTAATTTGCGCGACGCATCTTTTGACCATTGCCGCAGCGCATCATATAAGCCGCCCATAATATAAGGATTGCGGCACCTGTGATACGTTTTGTCATGTCATTCTTCGGCGGGATATTCTCGATGCTCACGCTCGGCGCGGGGCTTGCTGCGCTGACGTTGGGTGCTATTTTTCATATGTATGGCAAGGATTTGCCGTCCCAAGATGCGCTGACGCAATATACGCCTAAGACGATCAGCCGGATCTATTCTGGGGAAGGCCGGATTATCGATGAATTCGCCACAGAACGACGGCTATTCACACCCGCAGAAGAGATCCCCGATATCGTTAAGCAGGCGTTTATTTCGGCTGAGGACAAAAATTTTTATGATCACGGCGGGTTTGATGCACGTGGTATGGCCGCAGCGTTACTCGACGCAGTTCAAAGTCGCGGTGAGGACTTGCGCGGTGCGTCGACAATCACACAGCAGGTGATGAAGAATTTCTTGCTGGACGGATCGCGGTCCGTGGAAAGAAAAATTAAGGAACTAATCCTCGCGTCGCGTGCAGAAAAAAGCCTGAGCAAAGACAAGATTTTAGAGCTTTATCTGACTGAGATTGATCTGGGCGTGCGGTCGTTTGGGGTCACGGCCGCTGCGCTGTCTTATTTCAATAAACCGTTGTCGGAATTATCTCCTGCTGAGGCTGCTTTTTTGGCAGTTCATCCAAAGGCACCATATAGTTATCACCCTGTAAAAGATCGCGAAAAGGCAATCATCCGCAGGGATTTCATTCTGCGAGAGATGTCAGAAAACGGGTATCTTACCGATCAAGAACTGGCGGATGCTTTGGCTGATCCACTGCGCACAGTGCAGAATGGGGATTTCCCGAGCTATCAAAGCGAACGACCAGATCGGGATTATTTCACGTCTGAAATCAGGCGGCAGTTGTCGCGTGAATTTGCAAGCGACGGGACGGACTTCTCGGCGGCTGGTTACTCTATTCGTGCCACTGTCGACCCTGGTTTGCAGGTCAAGGCCGCGCATTCATTGCAGGCGGCGTTGGAAAAATATGACCGAGAGACGCAAATCTGGCGCGGCACAGGCGAGACGATACCTGTTGAAACGCTCTCTGATGAGGCCGCTTGGCGCGAAGCCTTGGCAAATGTCAAAATCGCCCGAGATATTGATCTGGGTGGCCAATGGTATCCGGCGGTGATCCGCGACGTTCAGGAACAGCAGCTCATTATTGGTATCGAAGGTGTCGAAGAAACCGAAGCGCAGCCCTTTGTCGTGCCGCGCGTTGATATCAAATGGATGAAGGGCAACTTCTTTGACAATTATACGTCTGGCGATGTTGTTCATGTCCGGCGATTAATGTCGGAAGATGACGGCACTGGCAGTTTTGTGCAGTGGTCGTTGCGGCAAGTGCCCGAAGTGCAGGGCGGCTTTATGGCGATGGACGTGCACACGGGCCGCGTTTTAGCGATGCAGGGTGGGTTTAGCTTCCAACATTCATCATTCAACCGCACGACACAGGCGCAACGCCAGCCGGGTTCTGCGTTCAAGCCGTTTGTTTACGCAGCCGCCCTTGATAGTGGCTATTCTCCGGCGACGATTGTGGTTGATGCGCCGATTGAAATTAACACACCGCAGGGTGTGTGGCGGCCCAGAAATTCATCCAACCAGTTTTATGGACCAACGCCGCTTCGCACCGGGATCGAGCAATCAAGAAACCTGATGACAATTCGATTGGCCCAAGAGGTCGGGATTGAAGTTGTCGCGGATTACGCCGAAAAATTCGGCGTTTACGACAAGATGAACCGCGTGTTGTCGGCAGCACTTGGGTCCAATGAAACCACACTGTTTAAGGTGGTTGCGGCCTACGCAATGTTTGCAAACGGTGGGGAACGCGTGGAGCCGACTTTGGTTGACCGCGTGCAAGACCGCTATGGCAGGACAGTGTTCCGGCACGATCAACGGGATTGTGTCGATTGTAGCGATCTCAATCTTGCAGAAGGGTTCGCGCCGAGGATTAATTCAAACCGTGAACGGGTCATGAATGAAATCACGGCCTATCAGCTGACCTCGATGATGCGCGGCGTGGTCGAGCGCGGCACAGCCAGCCGTTCAGTCAATTTGCCTGCACAAATTGCTGGCAAAACAGGCACAACAAATGATGCCAAAGACGTTTGGTTTGTCGGGTTCTCAAGTAATATCGTCGCGGGTTGTTATATCGGGTATGACCAGCCGCGTACGCTTGGGCGTGGTGCGTCCGGCGGCGGCATATGCGGCCCTGTTTTCAATCAGTTCATGACCATGGCCATTGAGCAATTTGGTGGCGCGGAATTCAGCGTTCCTGAGGATTGTCAATTCATTGGGATTGACCGTTTTACTGGCGCACGTGTGCCAGAGGGTAGTGATAATGAAAATGTAGCCTCGGAATGTTTCCGCGCCGGCGAGCTGCCAGTGTTTGGTGTTACGTTTGATGGTGGGTTTGGCATGGCAGCGGATTTGCCATTGTTTGATGTCGTGCCACGCGCAACCCGTGAAATCACAACATCAACAGGCGAGACCGCAAAGGTCGGAGAAAAAGCGACCTTTGGATCGTTGTCTTCTGGTGGTCTTTACTAACGCGGCTTGCTATCACGGCCGTATTGACCGCGACCCCAAAGGAACACCATGCGCGCCGAGATTCAGAATGCTGCTGATGCAATTGAAAAATCCCTTACGCTTTTGGCGCAAAGGCTGGATTATGACACCGCACCGCATCGCTTAGAAGAATTCAACGCAAGGGTCGAAGACCCAACGCTATGGGATAATCCCGAAGCGGCGCAAAAGCTGATGCGCGATCGCCAGATGCTGGTCGATGCGATGGCGGTATATGAGAAGATCAAACAAGAGCTGGCCGATAACAGCGAGATGATCGAACTGGGTGAAATGGAAGACGACGCCGAGATCGTCACCGAAGCCGAGGGCGCAATCTTATCGCTCAAGACCACTGCGGCGCAAAAAGAGCTTGAGGCATTGCTGGATGGTGAGGCGGACAGCAATGATACGTTCCTCGAAATCAACTCTGGCGCTGGTGGCACCGAAAGCTGCGATTGGGCCAATATGCTGGCACGGATGTATATCCGTTGGGCCGAGAAGAAGGGCTATAAAGTTGAGCTACAGTCTGAGACACCGGGCGAAGAGGCGGGCATCAAATCCGCAAGTTACAAGATTAGCGGTTTGAATGCCTATGGCTGGCTAAAGTCCGAAAGCGGCGTGCACCGTTTGGTCAGGATCAGCCCCTTTGACAGCGCTGCAAAACGGCACACATCGTTCACATCTGTAAAGGTGTATCCTGTTGTCGACGATAATATCGAGATTGAGGTGAACCCGTCCGATATCCGGATTGATACGTATCGTTCTTCAGGTGCAGGCGGCCAGCACGTGAATACTACTGATTCCGCTGTGCGGATCACGCACGCGCCCACAGGCATTGTGGTAACAAGCTCGGAAAAATCCCAACACCAAAACCGCGATATCGCGATGAAAGCGCTGAAATCACGTTTATATCAGATCGAGTTGGATAAGCGGTCTGCACTGGTCAATGAAGCCCATGAAAGTGCGGGCGATGCCGGCTGGGGCAATCAGATCCGGTCCTATGTTTTGCAGCCATATCAAATGGTCAAAGACCTTCGCACAAGCCACGAGACATCAGACACCAAAGGTGTGCTGGACGGTGATCTGGATGGGTTTATGGCCGCGACTTTGGCGATGGATGTGTCTGGCAAATCACGCGCAGACGCGCAGGCGCAGGACTAACAAAAAAGGCGCCGCAAACTGCGACGCCTTTTGAAATTCAGTAATTATCGACTTAGCTATCAGCAGCGGGCATTTTTGCTTTGCCGCCAGTGCCTTTGGTCAGTGGGTCATCCTGACGCTGCACAGAGCCTTCGAAGTGGGCGCCGCTCTCGATTGCGATTGTTTTGTGGATGATGTCACCCTCGACGCGGGCTGTTGATGTCAGGCGGACCTTCAGGCCGCGCACACGGCCAACCACGCGGCCGTTTACAACAACGTCATCTGCAATGACTTCGCCTTTGACTGTAGCGCCTTCGCCAACAGTAAGCAGGTGCGCGCGAATGTCGCCTTCAACCTGACCTTCGACCTGAATGTCACCAGTTGTCTTAAGGTTGCCTGTCACCAAAAGATCAGCAGACAAGATTGATGCAGGTGGCTTTGCCTTGGGCGCGACCGAGGATTTGAACTCTGCAGGTGTACCTGTAGATTTCGCAACCGGCTTGGGTGCCGCTGCCGCCTTTGGCGTAGTTTCATCGGCCTTCGGGCCAGGTTCGTTGATCTTTGATTTAGAAAACATCTTTTCCAGCCTTTATATATATCATTGGGTTCACAGCTTTACCGCCGACCCGTATTTCGTAGTGTAAGTGCGGTCCGGTGGAACGTCCAGAATTGCCCATATCACCAATTCTATCGCCGCGCGAGACCCTTTGGCCCACATTCACCTTGATCGCGTTCAGGTGGGCATATCGGGTTTCAATCCCGAATTCATGTTTAATCTTAATCAGGCGTCCATATCCCGAAGACCAACCAGCGTGTGTGACAACACCATCCGCAGTTGAATAGATGGGGGTGCCAATCGGCCCTGCAAAGTCTGAGCCAGAATGCATCCGACCCCAACGCGGGCCATAGCCGGATGTAAAGCGGTAGTTTGATTTCACGGGCACATCAAATGGCGAACGATCAGCCGCGATACGGTAGAGATTAATCTCGTCCAAGCGGTCAAGAATGCTATTGGCGCGCTCTGTGTCGGGATCAGGTGTGCCGCCCTTTGATGAGAACTGGATAGGTGTCAGTGGGCCGCCGGTGCCGGAATAGCCGCGGCGCACGGCACTGATAAGGCTGTCTGGGTTTAAACCGGCCGCGCGAAACATCTTGTCGAGCGGTTCAACAGAAACGAGCATGGCTTCTTCCAGCCTGCGGAAAATCTCATCGTTTTTGTCTTGGAGGAGACGGATTTCCAGTTCCATCTCGGCTGCGCGATCAAGGGCTGACGCCGCATTCGTCGCGATTGTGTCACGCTCCAGCGCTGTTTCAGCCAAGGCCGAGGCCAGCAAATCAACGGTGCCGGATGCCTCTTGGGTAGCGGCGCTTGCGGTCAGGTTTCCACCCTCGGCAGTCAATGCAGCAACCTGACCACGGGCCGCCTCTCGTTGCTTCATGGTGTCGCGCAATGTCGATTGCACGACCTCAAGTCCCGTTTCCAGCTCACGGCGCTTGTCCTCGGTAGACAAGATTTCGGACTGCATTGTCGAGATTAAATCTAACGCAGACGTAAAGCGGCTTTGGGCTGCAATCGCCTCATCTGCGCGGGCATCGCGTTCATCAGAAAGAGAGTTCAGGCGTTGTTCGTAAATGATTTGGTCGCGTTGTGCTTGGGCGCGGAAATTACCGGCGCCAATGCTGTCCATAAGCAAAATAGCCGTTGCGATGATTGTCCATGCGACAACAGCGGTTGATCCGGCCCAAATAACGAGCTGAGTTTCTGGTAACAATCGGATGAAACGGGTTTCGGTATCAGAGCGCAGAAATAGACGCTTCTCGGGGAAGCGTTTTTCGAGCCAACTGTGGATTGGTCTGTAGAAAATTCTGCGCAAAGTGCCGTCCTGTTGTTACCCCAAGTGCAGAAACATCCCCATGTCCCCATGCACCACCCGCGATGTTTAGCATTCTGAGCGTATGTCGCAAGAAATTTGACGGAGGTATCGTTAAATTTTCGTGCCATTGCCAAGAGTTAGGCGCTATTTTGCCGATGATTTTTTGGTTTGGTCGGCAAGTGGCCAATAAAAATCCGGCGGAATACCTGCTTCGGCGCGTTTTTCTTCGTTGAATGGTGGCTTGAGTGAGGAATGAAAGTATTTGCCGACAAGGTCATGAAATACACCTGTGGGATCAAGATCGTGGCGACCACATAGGAAGTGAAACCACTTGGACCCGTAGGCAACATGATGCACTTCTTCGGCGTAGATAATTTCGAGCGCAGCGACCGCATCGCTTGCTTTGGCTTGTTGGAAAATCTTGATCATGCCAGGGGTCACATCAAGGCCGCGCGCCTCGAGAACCATCGGCACAACGGCAAGACGACCCATCAAATCATCGGCTGTGTCCTCGGCTGCGCGCCACATTCCTTCATGGGCTGGAAGCGCGCCGTAATGGCTGCCGGCTGCTTCAAGACAATCGCACATCAGGTTGAAATGCTTGGATTCTTCGTCTGCGGATTTCACCCAATCATCGTAAAACCCGATGGGCAACGGCACATGTGAAAAACGCGCGATAATGTCCCAATGCAGATCAACTGCGTTCAGCTCAATGTGCGCAACGGCATGGAGCAGCGCAATGCGGCCCTCGGGCGAGCCGGTCTTGCGTTTGGGCACATCACGTGGGTTGAGCAGGTCAGGTTTCAAAGGGCGAGCAGGGCGATCGGGTGGGGAAACGGTGCCGATTTCGGGTCTTTCCCCTAACGCCCGAGCGGCCTGCCATTGGGCGGCATAGCTGCGTGACAGCGCCGTTTTTTCGCGGCCATCTGCGGTGCGCAGCACCTCATCGGCCATTTGGGCCAATGGTTTCATGACAGGGCCTTCGCAGCGGCCAAGACTGCCTCGACATGGCCTGGAACCTTGACCTTGCGCCAGATGTTTGTGATTTTTCCTTTTGTATCAATCAGGTAGGTTGCGCGCTCGATCCCCATGTATGTTTTGCCATACATCTGTTTTTCGACCCATACGCCAAATGTTTCGCACAATTGGCTCTCTTCATCCGACAATAGCGCGACCTTCAGATCGTGCTTGGCTGCAAATTTATCGTGCTTCTTGATGCTGTCCTTCGACACACCCAAAACGATTGTATTTGCTTCCTGAAACGCGGCCAAATGTTCGGTAAACCCGATGGCTTCCTTGGTGCAGCCGGGGGTGTCGTCCTTGGGGTAGAAAAACAATACGATGTTTTGACCCGCAAAGTCCGAAAGGGATGTGATGTCGCCGCCATCACGGGGCAGCGTAAATGCAGGAGCGTGGTCACCTATTTGCGGGGCGGGCATTGCGTTTCCTCTTCGTGAATGAACCTTTGCGTTATCTCTTGTTTTAATCCAGCTTGGGTAAAGTTAAACCCCACTTGTTGGGATTTTCTTGTGCAATCGCAGGCGAATATGGTTTTGAAAAGCAAATGGGTGCGTGGGCTTGGTGGCCTCGTTTTGACGTTGGCTGTCATGGCTGCGTTGCTGTTTGCGTTTGTTGTCGACCGTGAGCACAAGGTGCCCGATTGGTTGCGGAACCGGATTGAGCTGCAAGCCAATCAAATGTTGGGGCAAGGCACAGTATTGATCGGAGATATGCGGCTGCGTTTAGGCGGGGATTTCCACCCAAGGCTGGTGCTACAAGATGTGCAGGTTATTGATGCTGACGCACGTCATCTGGCGCGTGTTCGCAATATCAGCGGTTTGATTTCGCCACGCGGCGTTTTGTTACGCAGGGCCGTGATGATGCAGGAAATCACAATTTCCGGCGCGAGATTGGAGATATTGAGAAAGCTAAACGGCGCAGTTTCCGTATCGTTCGGCACTGCCTCGGGTGGCGAAAAACAGGCTGAAAATTTCGCAATGTTGCTTGATCAGTCGGATGAGATTTTCGCATCCAGTGCGTTGGAGGCACTAGAAACCGTCAATATCGACGGTATGATTGTCCAGTATACAGACCAGCGCGCCAGAAAATCATGGACAGTCGATGGCGGTCAGGCGCAGCTTTCTCTGTCCGGCGATCAAATGCAACTCAGCGGTGACTTTTCGCTTTTGACGGGGCGGGATGCGTTTACGCGGCTGCAATTCTCACTGGATCGCAATGGTCAGAGCAAAGTCGTGCAGATCGCCGCTGACCTAAGCGATGTCTATAGCACCGATATCGCCAGTCAAATGACCGCATTGGCATGGCTTTCAGCGCTTGATGCGACGCTTTCGGCTAACCTTCGGACATCGCTGGATGAGGCTGGAAATTGGAGCGATTTGTTTGCAACGTTAGAAATCGAGGATGGCGCATTGCGCCCGAGCGATACAGTTGCGCCAATTGGTTTTGATCGGGTCAAAGCCTACGTGAAATATGAACCGGATTTGCAAAAGCTCACTTTCGAGGAACTGTTGCTAGAAGCGCAAGCGGGCCGCATGTCCGTCACGGGGCAGACATGGCTACGAGATATCGCCGACGGCGTGCCAAATGCGTTTGTCGGTCAGTTTGCAGCGGGTGCAAGCACGCTCGAACCGAATGATAAGTATCCTGAAGGGTTACAGTTTGATGCAATGCAGGTGGATATGCGCCTGCGGCTTGATCCGTTTCAAATCGAAGTGGGACAAGCCGTCGTTCAAGCACCCGGAGCGATGTTGCTGGCAAAGGGTGATGTGCTGGTCACGCATGACGGATGGCGTGCCGCCATTGATGCGACGATTCCCGAAATAGGCGTTGCAGCGCTCAAGACTTATTGGCCGCAAGGCGTAAAGCCAAAATCACGCGAATGGACATCTCTCAACCTGAAGGATGGCAGTATTAATGCGCTCAGCGCCGCGATCAGAATAGAACAGGGCGCTGCACCTGTTGTTGCCGCTGGCTGGGGGTTTGAAGGCGCACAGGTGAAATTCATGCGCCATATGCCCGATATCACAAGGGCTGTGGGTACAGTCACGGTGCAGGATGATCAGATGTTTGTGTCGCTTAACGAGGGTACGATCATCGCCCCGCAGGGTGGCGCAGTGGACCTGTCTGGCACACATTTGACGGTGACGAACATGAAAGTACCCGGATCAGATGGCGTCACGTCGCTGCAAGCCGAAGGGCCATTACCGGCAGTGCTGTCGTTGTTGGATCAAGAACCGCTGTCGATGATGAAAAAGGTAAACAAGACGTTCGCGTTGGCGCAAGGACGTGCGCGCATCAAAGGGCAAATTATTGCCCCATTGCGCAAAGGCGTGAAACCACCAGAAGTAAATTACAGTGTGAGCGCCAATCTAACGGACGTCACGAGCAGAAATATAGTCCTCGGCCGCGCATTGGTGGCGAATAATGTGGATCTGAAGGCCGACAATGCGGGCTCCGTGATCTCTGGCGCGGCGACGTTAGACGGGGTGCCTACACACATCGTTTGGACGAAAACCAATGGCGAGGCACACATCGGAGCGAGCAATGTGTCCGCCGATGTGACCCTAACGCCAAGCGGGCTGGCTACATTTGGCATCGCATTACCGCCAGGTATGGTTTCAGGTCGCGGTCAAGGAAAATTGGATATTGCACTTCAGGCGGGGCAAGCGCCTGAATTTACGTTGCAGTCGGGTCTAAGGGGTGTTGCCTTGAACATCCCCTCGATTAATTGGTCGAAGGGGACAAACGCATCCGCGCCAGCAATGATCAAAGGACGACTTGGAGATGTGCCCCAGATTGACCGGTTCGAGATCGACGGCAACGGGCTTCGGGCGATGGGCGATATGACGCTGCTTGCGGATGGCGGTGTTAGGCGCATTCGCATTCAGGACCTGCGCGTCGGGGACTGGCTGCGCTCAACAGCGACATTGACGACCACGGGCAAAGGCCAACCCATGGCTGTTGCGCTTGCGGGTGGGCAGCTGGACTTGCGAAAGGCGAACCTAGGTCAGCGCGGAGGCGAAGGCGGGGCGCTAGACGTCCAACTTGACCGGATCATCATCGCGGACAGCATTGCGTTGACGGATGTTTCCGCTTCGTTGGATAGCGACGGCGGGTTGAACGGCGACTTTACGGGACGGGTGAACGGCGGCGCGCGGATTAGCGGCTCGATTATCCCAACGAACAGTGGCTCGGCAATCGGGCTTACGGGGCAGGATGCCGGTCGCGTCGCGCAGGCGGCGGGGCTGCTCAAAAACGCAACGGGCGGCGCGTTTAATATGACGTTGATGCCAACAGGTACAGACGGCGAATTTGACGGGCAACTACAAGTGCGGGGTTTACGGCTGCGTGAAGCGCCTGCAATTGCGTCATTGCTTGATGCGATCAGTGTGATCGGATTGTTACGGCAATTGGACGGGCAGGGACTTGCGTTTGATGAAGTCGAAGCGCGATTTAGGTTAACGCCGGAACAATTGATAATCACCCAATCAAGCGCGGTTGGCCCCGGATTGGGCATTTCACTCGATGGCACCTACGGGTTAAAGACCAAAGCCGTTTTATTTCAAGGCGTTGTGTCGCCATTCTACTTGGTGAACGCGATTGGTGCGTTGTTTACCCGCAAGGGCGAAGGACTGATTGGCATCAATTTCAATATTGACGGCACAACGGATAAACCGCAGGTGAGCGTCAATCCATTATCGGCGTTTACCCCCGGTATGTTTAGAGAAATTTTTCGCCGTCCACCGCCAGAGGTTGCCAAATGAAACTCAGCGATTTTGATTTTGAATTGCCCGAAGACCGAATTGCTGTGCGTCCGGTAACCCCGCGCACAGACGCGAAACTGCTTGTCGCGGATAGCATGAACACAACTGATCATACCGTGGGCGATTTGCCATCGTTTTTGCGGGCAGGTGACGTGTTGGTGTTAAACGATACCAAAGTCATCCCCGCACGCCTGACGGGCCAAAGGCACCGCGTAGGGGAAACCGGTCCAACGTCGGCCAAGATCGAAGTCACCTTGCTGGAACCGCAGGCAAATGGCGCTTGGACTGCCTTGTTGAAACCGCTCAAGAAAATTCGCGATGGCGAGGTCGTTGTGTTTTCCGACGCGTTGCAGGCGACCGTTGAGGGGCGGCAGGACGGGCAAGCCAATCTGCGGTTTAACGTTGTCGACGATGCCTTTGATGCGGCATTGGCAGACGTGGGCGCAATGCCCCTACCGCCATACATCGCGGCCAAGCGCCCCGCTGATGAGGCCGACAAATCAGATTACCAAACGATCTGGGCCGAGAAAAAGGGCGCAGTTGCTGCACCGACGGCATCATTGCATTTTGATGAGGCGCTGCTGGCTGAGTTGCGCATAAAGGGTATTCAGTTTGTGCATGTTACCCTGCATGTCGGGGCGGGGACATTCCTGCCCGTCAAGGTCGATGATATCTCGGAGCATAAAATGCACGCTGAATGGGGTGAAGTGACACGAGAGGCAGCAGACGCCATATTAGCGGCCAAAAAGGCCGGTCACCGTGTTATTCCCGTTGGCACGACTGCGCTGCGCCTGATTGAAACAGCTGCACGCGATGGTGCGTTTGGTCCATGGCAGGGCGATACGGATATCTTCATTACGCCCGGGTTTGAATTTCAAATCGCTGACGGGCTAATGACAAATTTTCACTTGCCGAAATCGACATTGATGATGTTAGTATCAGCGTTAATCGGTACGCAACGTATTCGCGATATTTACGCCCATGCAATAGCGCAAAATTATCGGTTCTTTTCATACGGCGATGCGTCATTGCTGCTGCCAAAGGGCCGTTAACGGCGTTCAAAAAACAAGGCGTGTCGCAACTGGCGCATATCGTTCCAAATCTTGCTGTTACTGCGGCGCGATAAGCATATTGGAGACTGCGGATGCTACAAGTTATGAACACATCTTGGGCGTTGTTTTTAGGCATGTTCCTATTGATGATCGGCAACGGTCTGCAGGGGACATTGCTTGGTTTACGCGGCGAAGCAGAAGGGTTTAGCACGCTTTCTCTTTCGATTGTGATGTCGGCCTATTTTGTGGGTTTCCTTTTTAGTTCACGCCTAACGCCGAACTTGATCCGCCGTGTTGGCCATGTGCGTGTGTTTGCGGCCCTTGGGTCGACGATTTCTGCGGTTTTGATTCTATACCCAACCTTGGCAGAGCCATGGGCATGGACCATCGGTCGCGTCATCATCGGATTTTGTTTCTGCGGCGTTTATGTCACGGCTGAAAGCTGGCTCAATGATGCATCCAGCAATGAGACCCGCGGCAAGGCGTTATCCCTATATCTTATGGTGCAAATGGCGGGGATCGTTATCGCGCAGCTGATTGTCAGCCAAGGTGATATTTCAGGTTATACACTGTTTATCATCCCATCTGTGCTGGTTTCATTAGCGTTTGCGCCGATTCTGCTGTCGGTGCGTCCGACACCGCAATTTGCACAGACCAAACCAATGACGATCAGGCGCTTGATCGAGGCGTCACCATTGGGGTGCGTAGGTATGTTTTTGCTGGGGGGCATTTTTTCGGCGCAGTTTGGTATGTCTGCGGTTTACGGCACCAGAGCAGGGCTCAGCATTGGCGAGATTTCGATTTTTGTATCCGTGATCTATGTCGCGGCACTTTTCTCACAATATCCAATCGGGTGGTTGTCTGACCGGATCGACCGCCGCATCTTGATTATGGGCGTTGGTATTGTCGGCGGTATCGCGGCACTTGGCGCGTTTTTGTTTCCGGGTAGCTATACGGTTATTTTGGTGGCTGCGGCGATATTGGGCGGCACATCAAATCCGCTTTATGCGCTGTTGATCGCTTACACGAACGATTATCTTGAACGCGAGGATATGGCCGCTGCGTCCGGTGGTTTGCTGTTCATTAACGGCATCGGGGCAATCGCGGGGCCGTTGATTGTTGGTTGGCTGATGGATGCGATGGGTGCCAATGGATATTGGCTGTTTTCTGCGATGCTAATGTTCTTGGTTGGCGCCTATGCTGCCTACCGGATGACACGTCGCAGCCGTGCCGAAATGGATATCGAGGACGCCACATCATACGCCGCTGTGCCAGCGTCTTCGTCACCGATTTTGGCCGAAGTTGCCCAAGAATATTATGTTGAGATCGAAGAAGAAGCCGAGGAACTTGCAGAAAGTAACCATGCGGCCAGTTAGCACTTGTTTTGATGCAATTGTTCTGGTTGGCTTGACCTGATAAACTTGCGGAGGCGACGGCCATGCAACTGGCAGAAAATATCCTTGGCTATTGGCTTGATGAGGTCGGGCCATCGGGTTGGTATGCAGCTGAAACGAAACTCGACGATGATATTCGCGATCGTTTCGAGGCGATCTGGCATGAAGCCCGAGAGGGGGCCTGCGGTTTATGGGTGACAGATGCGCCCGGCACTCTGGCTTATATCATTCTGACGGATCAGTTTTCGCGCAATATGTTCCGCGGCGATGCTCGGTCATTCGCTACTGATAAATCCGCGCGCGCAGCATCAAAGGTTGCGATTGATCGCGGGTGGGATATGCGTATTTCCGAACCCGCACGGCAGTTTTTCTATATGCCGTTGATGCATAGTGAGAACCTCGCAGATCAGGATCGCGCGGTCCGGTTGATTCACTCACGGATGCCCGATACTGGCGCCAGCCAACTGTCCCACGCCAAAGTGCACCGCGACATCATTCGCAAGTTTGGTCGTTTTCCATACCGCAATGAGGCACTGGACCGTAAGACCACAGCAGCCGAACAAGCATTTTTGGACGCTGGTGGTTACGGCGCTGCGTTCAAGGCGAAGTTGCAATCGGCTTAGGTTAACCTGACGCTTACTTTAGCCGCGTAATAATGGCCTCCTGCGACCGGAGGACCGTGAATGAATGTGCAAGCAAGCAAGGCTGGCAAGCAAAGCTGGATGATGGATGATCAGGTCGATCAATCCTCGGAACTTGCATTGCAAATCATGAACATCATGGAACAGGGGATTATCGTCTGGTCCGCTGATGGTATTTGTGAGCTGCATAACACCCGCATTTATGACGTTCTCGAAGTCACTGCATCCGACATTAGTATCGGATCGTCGCGCGATGCATTTTTGGACATGGCTGTTGAGCGGGGGGAATTTGGAGAGGGTGAAAGGCAGAAAGCGTTGACCACATTCAAGACGCTCAAGCCATTTTCATTTGATCGTCAGCTACCATCCGGCCGCGTTGTCAGCACAAATGCGAGGCCCGCACGTGGTGGCGGCTATGTTGTCACCTATACTGATGTCACCGAGGCCAGAAAGGTGGCGCGCGACCTCGTCGAAGCTATTAATGAGGCGGATGTCGCTGAAAAGCGCATGGCGGATGTCGTCGCCTTAGAACGTAGCCGCCAACGGTCGGCGCAAATGCTTGGTGATTTGGATGAGTGGCTTCAATCGGTCAAATCGTTGCCAGAACTTTTCGAAATCGTTTCGACATTTATGGAACGGCTCTTGCCCGACACGTTTGGGGAATTGCTGGTTTATTCCAATTCACGCGATGTTCTCGAGGCGGCTTGTGCTTGGCGCATGGATCATGCCCACCCGCATATTGCGCCAGATAGCTGTTGGGCGCTTCGGCGTGGGCGCAGCTATGCATATGCGCCTGAAACTCTTAGCTTTCTTTGTGAACATGTGAAATCTGATGCCCAAACAGACGCGTCACCGTATATTTGCGTTCCGATTATTGCGCATGGCGATACTGTCGGGTTGCTGCATATCGGTTTTTCAGGTCAGGGCGGTGACGATGATCTGCACGACCCTAAGGCGTTTGCTGTGCGGTGTGGTGAACGCATTTCGATGGCGATTGCCAATGTGAAGCTGCGCGATGAACTGCATTCTCAGTCCATCCGCGACCCGCTGACCGGGCTGTATAACAGGCGGTATTTTATGGATGCAATGCGTCATGCGATCGGGGACGCCGTAAGCAAGCAAAAACCGTTTTCGCTCATTTCGTTTGATGCCGATAAATTTAAACAGTTTAACGATAATCACGGTCATGACGCTGGTGATACGGTATTGCAGGCCATTGCCGAACAGGCCCTTGCGACGATGCCGCCAAATGCCATTTGTTGTCGTTTGGGCGGTGAGGAATTTGCGATCATCCTACCAGACGCGAATATTGAGGCAGGTGTTAGCATTGCCGAACGGTTGAAGCAGGCGATTTGCAAAACAAAGGTGAATTATGTGCATGGCGTATTGCCGAATGTAACTGTGTCAGCAGGCGTCGCACAATATGGTGAACATGGGACCACGCCCAAGGGCCTGCTTAAGCAAGCCGATCTTGCATTATATGAAGCAAAGGCAAACGGACGGAACTGCGTTGTCGCGGTAAGAGGGGCCAGTTGAGATATGTAATCAGTGAAATTCTGCTATGCATCAAGATGGCTAGCAGTTCGATCGAAACTAGTTTAACATCAAACTAATTGTTTCGGGAGATAAAAATGGCTGCGAAAAACTTTGATATGATCGTAATCGGTGCTGGGCCTGGTGGCTATGTTGCGGCGATCCGTGGTGCACAACTTGGTTTGAACGTCGCCATTGTTGAGCGTGAACATATGGGCGGCATATGTTTGAACTGGGGATGTATCCCAACCAAGGCACTCTTGCGGTCGTCCGAGGTGTTTCATTTGATGCACCGCGCCAAGGAATTCGGCCTAAAAGCGGAAAACATCGGCTATGATCTTGACGCTGTGGTCAAACGGAGCAGGGGCGTTGCAAGCCAACTGTCCGGCGGTATCTCACACCTGATGAAAAAGAATAAAGTCACCGTATTTATGGGACAGGCGTCGTTGCCAGCCAAGGGCAAGGTGAATGTTGTCTCCGATAAGGGCACCGAAGAGTTAACGGCCAAAAACATCGTTGTGGCCACAGGCGCGCGCGCGCGCGAATTGCCTGGGCTTGAGGGCGACGGTAAACTGGTCTGGACCTATAAGGATGCGCTGCAACCACCGCATATGCCAAAGAAACTCTTGGTGATCGGTTCCGGTGCTATCGGCATCGAATTTGCAAGTTTTTACAATACATTAGGCGCGGATACGACTGTCGTCGAAGTGATGGATCGCGTCTTGCCGGTTGAGGATGCCGAAATCAGCGCATTCGCTAAAAAGCAGTTCGTCAAACAGGGCATGACCATCATGGAAAAATCCATGGTCAAGCAATTGGATCGCGGCAAGGATAAGGTCACGGCCCATATCGAAACGGGTGGTAAAGTCGTCAAACAAGAGTTTGATACTGTCATCTCCGCCGTCGGTATCGTCGGAAATGTCGAAAATTTGGGCCTTGAAGAATTGGGCGTTAAAATTGACCGCACCCATGTAGTGACGGATGAGTTTTGCCGCACAGGTGTTGATGGGCTGTATGCGATTGGTGATATTGCTGGTGCGCCGTGGCTTGCGCACAAGGCCAGCCATGAGGGCGTGATGGTTGCGGATGTAATCGCCGGCCAACATGCACACCCGATCAAACCCGAAAGCATTGCCGGATGTACATATTGCCATCCGCAGGTCGCATCGGTTGGATATACCGAAGCCAAGGCAAAAGAGCTTGGTTATGACATCAAAGTTGGGCGTTTCCCATTCATCGGCAACGGCAAAGCCATCGCATTGGGCGAGGCTGAAGGCATGGTCAAAACCGTATTTGACGCCAAAACAGGCGAGCTGTTGGGCGCGCATATGATCGGCGCAGAAGTGACGGAATTGATCCAAGGTTATGTCGTGGGCAGGCAGCTTGAGACGACAGAAGAAGACTTGATGAACACCGTATTCCCGCATCCAACACTGTCAGAAATGATGCACGAAAGCGTGCTGGATGCTTACGGACGCGTTATTCATATGTAATCGGCTGTTACGGGAAAATAAATGTCGTAAGTTCATGAATTGTTCTCTATTTAAGGTGGCGATCCCTGCCAGTACCACTATCTGGTAGGGACATCGTTGCTGGGGGGCAGAATGGCCGAGCTAAAGAATATCGAAGTTCGCGGCGCGCGTGAACATAATCTGAAAAACGTGGATGTTGATATTCCGCGTGATCAGCTGGTTGTGATCACCGGTTTGTCTGGGTCTGGCAAGTCATCGCTCGCGTTTGATACGATTTACGCCGAGGGCCAACGCCGCTACGTCGAAAGCCTGTCGGCCTATGCCCGTCAGTTCCTCGACATGATGGAAAAGCCGGATGTCGATCACATATCCGGCCTGTCGCCCGCAATCTCGATCGAACAGAAAACGACGTCCAAGAACCCACGTTCAACAGTCGGCACAATTACTGAAATTTACGATTATTTGCGCCTTTTGTTTGCCCGCGCAGGCACACCTTATTCCCCTGCCACAGGTCTCCCGATTGAGGCGCAGCAAGTGCAAGACATGGTTGATCGTGTCATGGCGATGGAAGACGGCACACGCGGCTATCTGCTTGCGCCAATCGTTCGCGACCGCAAAGGTGAATATCGCAAAGAGTTTTTAGAGCTTAGAAAGCAAGGTTTTCAACGGGTTAAGGTTGATGGCGCGTTTTATGAATTGGACGAGCCGCCCACGTTGGACAAAAAATTCCGCCACGACATTGATGTGGTCGTTGATCGGATTGTTGTGCGTGAAGGGCTCGAGACGCGGCTTGCCGATAGCTTTCGTACGGCGCTTGATTTGGCGGATGGCATCACCGTGCTTGAAACAGCCCCAACAGAGGGTGAAGCCGAGCGGATCACATTTTCAGAGAATTTCGCCTGTCCGGTCAGCGGTTTTACGATCCCCGAAATTGAACCGCGCCTATTCTCATTCAACGCCCCGTTTGGTGCATGCCCGAGCTGCGATGGGCTAGGGGTTGAGCTGTTTTTTGACGAAAATTTGGTTGTGCCTGATGTCACGCTCAAGATTGCCGATGGCGCATTGGCGCCGTGGCGTAAGGGTAAAAGCCCTTATTTCCTTCAGACGATTGAAGCGATTGCCAAGCATTACGGGTTTAACAAAAACGCCCGCTGGAAGGATCTGGACCCCAAGGTGCAGCAAGTTTTCTTGCGCGGGTCTGGCAAGGAAGAGATCAAGTTTCGCTACGACGAAGGCGGCCGCGTTTACCAAGTGGAGCGCGCATTTGAAGGCGTGATCCCAAATATGGAACGGCGCTACCGCGAAACCGATAGCAATTGGATACGCGAAGAATTCGAAGGTTTCCAAAACAACCGCCATTGCGCGACGTGTGAGGGGTATCGCCTGCGCCAAGAGGCACTGGCCGTAAAAATTGGTAAAATGCACGTCGGTCAGATCGTTCAAATGTCGATCAAAGAGGCCTATGATTGGTGCAACGATGTGCCCGAACAGTTGACGTCGCAAAAGAACAAGATTGCCGAGGCGATCTTAAAGGAAATCCGCGAACGGCTTGGCTTTTTGAATAATGTCGGCCTCGATTACCTGACGCTCAGCCGGAATTCCGGTACTTTGTCGGGTGGGGAAAGCCAGCGGATCAGGCTTGCTTCGCAAATCGGGTCCGGCCTTCAGGGTGTTCTTTATGTGTTGGATGAACCGTCAATTGGCCTGCATCAGCGGGATAATGACCGTTTGTTAACCACGCTTAAAAACCTGCGCGATCAAGGGAACACGGTCATCGTTGTCGAACATGATGAAGAGGCCATCCGCGAGGCCGACTATGTATTTGATATTGGTCCAGGGGCCGGTGTGCATGGCGGGCAGGTGGTCGCCGAGGGCACGCCAGCGGAAATCATGGCGAATGGTAATTCGATCACTGGCGATTATCTGACCGGCAAGCGCGAGATTGAAGTTCCGCAAAAACGCCGCAAAAAGGCTAAGAAAAAACTGACAGTTGTGAAGGCTACTGGCAATAACCTGCAAAATGTCACGGCCGATTTTCCATTGGGCCAATTTGTGTGCGTAACGGGTGTTTCGGGTGGCGGAAAATCGACACTGACGATTGAAACGCTGTTCAAGAACGCGTCGATGAAATTGAACGGCGCAAGGCAGACCCCGGGCCCGTGTGAAACGATCAAAGGGTTTGAACACCTCGACAAAGTAATCGACATTGATCAACGCCCAATCGGCCGCACCCCGCGGTCAAACCCCGCAACATATACCGGAGCGTTTACACCCATTCGCGACTGGTTTGCTGGGCTTCCTGAAGCAAAAGCAAGGGGTTACAAGCCGGGCCGGTTTAGCTTCAACGTCAAAGGCGGCCGTTGCGAAGCCTGTCAGGGTGATGGTGTCATCAAGATAGAAATGCATTTCCTTCCCGATGTTTACGTGACCTGCGAAACCTGTAAAGGCGCGCGTTATAATCGTGAAACGCTTGAGATTAAGTTTAAGGGCAAATCCATCGCCGACGTGCTAGACATGACAGTAGAGGATGCACAGGCGTTTTTCACGGCTGTTCCATCGATCCGTAGCAAAATGGACGCGCTGTGCCGCGTAGGGCTTGGGTATATCAAGGTCGGCCAACAAGCGACAACGTTATCTGGTGGTGAAGCCCAACGCGTAAAGCTGTCCAAAGAACTGGCGCGCCAATCGACTGGGCGAACGCTGTATATTCTTGATGAACCGACGACAGGTTTGCATTTTGAGGATGTGCGTAAGCTGTTGGAAGTGCTTCATGAATTGGTTGACCAAGGCAATTCGGTGATCGTTATCGAGCACAATCTAGACGTTGTAAAAACTGCGGACCATATCATCGATATTGGCCCAGAGGGCGGTGACGGCGGTGGTCGGATTGTTGCGACAGGCACCCCCGAAGAGGTGGCTGAGATTGAAGAAAGCTATACCGGCTATTATTTGAAGCAGATGCTGACAGGGCGAAGTGCCGCAGCGGAGTAAAAATGTGCGCTACCGCGCATGTATATTCTAACACTTTGGAATGCGCCGCCCGTATCACAGGGCGGTGCAAATTGTGAATTTGGATGCCTCCGGCGGGAGTTTGTGAGACACAGAAAACTATGGGCGGTCGCGTTTTTCAAAGCGCGGGAGCATAGCAGAAAAATCTTTGCCGCGCCCGTCTTCGTTTTCAACAAATTGAGCATATAGATCACGAGCGGCCTGACCAAGCGGCGTGTCAGCGTTGGCACTTGCTGCTGCCATTTGTGACAGGTTGAGATCCTTGAGCATTAATTCTGCAGCAAATCCCGGCTGGTAGCCGTTGTCTGAAGGGCTATTGGGGCCAATTCCCGGGGCGGGACAATAGGCATTCATTGACCAGCTATACCCAGAGGAGGTGCTGACGACGTCAAACATGGCTTGGCGGTCGAGGCCAAGTTTATCAGCCAGAGCGAATGCCTCGCATGTGCCGATCATGGTAATGCCAAGGATCATATTGTTGCATATTTTGGCAGCTTGGCCATTGCCAGCGTCACCGCAATGCACAGCCTTTTGGCCCATAATATCAAAAAGAGGGGTCACCGTTTCGAAGGCGCCGCTTGGTCCGCCAGCCATGAATGTAAGGGTGCCGTTTTCGGCCCCTCCGACGCCGCCGGACACAGGGGCGTCAATTGCAAAAAGCGATGCATGTTCAGCAGCTTGTGCGACATCGCGCGCGGATTGAACGTCGACGGTTGAACAGTCAAGGTGAACGGCGCCTGCCGTCATCACAGGGTGAATTTGCGTGGCCACGGCGCGCAAAATGTCGCCATTTGGTAGCATTGTAATAACGACATCGGCGTCACGAGAAGCATCAGCGGCTGATTGCGCCATGGTGAGACCCGTTGGATTGGCTATGGTGTCATAGCCTGTGACCGTGTGACCGGCGGCTGCAAGGTTGGCGGCCATTGGTGCGCCCATATTGCCCAATCCGATGAATCCGATTTTCATGTCTGTCTCCTTAAAATTGCAGTGCATCTGCCCCGAGCGGGCGCGTCATTTCGGCGATGTCAGCGATGCCAACGGCATGGAGGGACGCGTGGCGCCATTTGGGCGCGCGGTCACGATCAATAATTGCGGCGCGGATGCCCTCGATGAAATCTGAATCAGCGACGGCGCGATAGGTGAATTGGAATTCGCGGGTCAATGCCGGGCGAATATCGTCGTCTGTGCGGGCCGCATTGATCAGCGGGATTGCGCATGCCATGGCCAGCGGTGAGTTGCGCGAAATCAATTTCTGCGCGGTTTGGTGAATTGGTGATGAGCCCAAAGCGGCAGCAATCTCTGGTAAACTATCGGGTTGGAATGCGATGTCGATGTCGGTTCGCCAATCCATCAACCGCGGTTTTGGTGAGGCGTGGTGGGGTATATCGGCGATACCCGTCAAGATGAGGCTGTTTTTGAGGGCCTCCCAATCAGAAGTGGGGACGAAACTGTCGGCAAACCCGACATAGATTGCATCGCCTGCATCCATTCTGTCGCCCGAAAGACCGAGATATGTGCCAATAAAGCCTGGTGCATTGGCCAAAAGCAATGTGCCACCAACATCGGGAATAAGGCCAATACCGCATTCAGGCATAGCGATCTGGGAGGTTTCGCAGACAATTCTGTGGCTTGCGTGACATCCAACGCCGACACCACCGCCCATGGTGAACCCATGTAGAAAAGTGACGATCGGCTTAGTGTATTCTGCGATTTTCGCATTGAGGCGATATTCGTCGCGCCAGAACCGCCGTCCGTAGTCATAATCCTTGTTCTGACCGCTGGCATACATGTCGGCAATGTCGCCGCCCGAACAAAAGGCGCGATCACCTGCGCCATCAATAATGATCAGATGGACATCGTTATCATCACGCCAGAGGTCAATTGCCTGTTCCAATTGCAAGCACATATCCCAAGTCAGTGCATTCAGAGCCTGTGGGCGATTAAGTGTAATAAGGCCCGCACGGCCCTGTTTTCGGATTACGATGTCAGTCATTTGGACAGCATGTGGCGTGCAGTGATGAGGCGCATAATTTCGTTTGTGCCCTCAAGAATTTGATGGACGCGCAAGTCACGGACGATTTTTTCGATCCCATAGTCTGCTAGATAGCCATAGCCACCGTGCAATTGCAGGCAATGATCAGCAACGCGGCTGCCGACTTCGGTGCATAATTTTTTGGCCATCGCGCAATAGGCCGTGGCATCGGGCGCCGCAGCGTCAAGTTTCCATGCAGCATGGCGTAAAAACGTGCGTGCGGATTCTAGCTCAATTTGCATGTCCGCAAGACGGAATTGCAGGCCTTGGAATTGGTCAATTGGTTTTCCGAATGCCTTGCGTTCATTCATATAGGCGAGCGTTTGGTCAAGCGCGGATTGCGCGGCACCGATGGAACAGGCGCTGATGTTCAATCGACCGCCATCAAGACCCATCATCGCATATGTGAAACCTTTGCCGTCATCACCCAGCAAATTTTCGGCAGAAATGTTCGAATTGTCCAATTGTACTTGGCGGGTTGGTTGGGATCGCCAGCCCATTTTATCCTCTAACCCGCCAAATGAGAGGCCGTCAGTGCCGTCCTCAATAAGAAACGCGCTGATGCCTTTGGGGCCATCATCGCCGGTGCGGGCCATGACGATATATGCGTCTGAATACCCGCCACCTGATATGAACGCTTTTGTGCCGGTGAGTGAATAGCCTTGGTTTGACCGAACGGCCTTGGTCTTAAGGGCTGCGGCATCAGATCCTGACCCGGGTTCGGTCAAGCAATAGGAAAGCACGGTTTCCATTGTTAGGGCTCTATGCAAAATGCGTTCGCGCAATGCATCACTGCCGAAATTATCGATCATCTTTGCGCACATATTGTGGATCGAGAGGAACGCAGCGACCGATGGGCAAGACATCGAAAGCGCCTCGAACACGAGGGTCGCATCAAGGCGGGATAGGCCCGTACCGCCGCTTTCTTCGCGGACATAAAGGCCGCCAAATCCAAGTTCGGCAATTTGCGGCCAGAGCGTTTTGGGGATCGTTCCATCCGTTTCCCATTGGCGCGCAAATGGTGCGATATGTTCAGTACCAAATGCCTGTGCCATATCGAAAATCGCGGTTTGTTCTTCGGAAAGGGCGAAATCCATCGGGTGCCTCGCTTAAATGAACAGTTGTTCAAATAATATCAAGCAAGTCGCATCCCGTCATGTGAAAAACGCAATGGGCCTGCCAAAAATGACAGGCCCATCGGAAAATGTAACTGATTAACGAACGACGATTGTGCCGCGCATGTTGCCATGCGGCGTGCAGCGGTAATTAAATTCGCCGCTGGCACCGAATTTCAATGAAGCCATTTCACCCCTTGCCAACAGACCGGTGTCAAATGCACCGTTCAAATCGGTTGCTGAATGGCGAGAGCCATCTTCGTTGATCCATGTAATGGTGTCACCGGCCGCGATTTCGATGCTGGCGGGATTGAATGAGAAATCTTTGATAATGACTGTGTGCTCTGTGGCGTGCCCATCGGCGATTGCGGCCTTGGCTGCGAGTGGTAGGGCTGCTGCGGCTGCGATTGAACGCAAGGCTTGGCGACGTGTAATTGACATGAAATTAATCCTCCGTTTGCTGTCGTTTGAATACACGTAGCACGGTGAATTAAAGTTTCACATTTTTTCAATATTTTTAGGACGGTCTAGGATTGGCCCGGCAAATCGCCGGGCCAAATATTCTAGTCCATGGCTTTAAAGTTAAACTCGCCGCCTTCTTTGATGCCAGATGGCCAACGCGCGGTTACGGTTTTTGTGCGTGTGTAGAATTTAAAGCTATCCGCGCCATGCTGGTTCAAATCGCCAAACATGGATTTTTTCCACCCGCCAAAGGTGTGATAGGCCAACGGCACAGGGATCGGCACATTGATGCCTACCATGCCAATGTTCACACGGTGGGCAAAATCACGGGCGGTGTCACCGTCGCGGGTAAAGATAGCGGTGCCGTTGCCATATTCATGGTCCATCGCAAGGCCAAGCGCCTCTTCATATGTTTTTGCACGCACACATGACAGCACAGGGCCAAAGATTTCGGTCTTGTAGATATCCATGTCCTTAGTAACGCGGTCAAAAAGATGGGGCCCTACAAAGAAACCATTTTCATAGCCCTGCAATTTGAAATCGCGGTTATCGACAACCAACTCGGCACCTTCTTCGACACCTTTGTTGATCAAACCGAGGATACGCGCCTTGGCTTCGCCAGTAACAACTGGGCCGAAATCGACGTCATCACCATCAGTATAGGGTGCGACGCGCAGTTTTTCGATGCGTGGGACAAGAGCATCGATCAGGCGGTCGGCTGTTTCTTCGCCCACAGGCACCGCAACAGATACGGCCATACAGCGTTCGCCAGCCGCACCAAAACCAGCGCCGATCAACGCGTCAGCCGCTTGGTCCATATCGGCATCCGGCATGACAATCAGGTGGTTTTTTGCGCCGCCGAAACATTGGGCGCGTTTGCCATTCGCGGTTGCGCGGCTATAGATATATTGCGCGATGGGGGTGGAGCCGACAAATGACACACCGCCGATGATGTCATGATCCAACAACGTATCAACGGCCTCTTTATCGCCATTCACGACTTGGAATACGCCCGCAGGCAATCCTGCCTCAACGAACAATTCAGCCAGCATAAGCGGCACAGAAGGATCACGCTCTGATGGTTTTAAAATCACAGCATTCCCACAAGCAAGGGCAGGGCCCACGTGCCAAAGCGGCATCATTGCAGGAAAGTTGAACGGCATGATCGCAGCGACAACACCAACAGGTTGGCGCATGGAATACATATCAATGCCTGGTCCAGCATCGTCCGTATAGTCACCCTTGAGCATTTGCGGCGCACCGATACAGAATTCGATAACCTCAAGCCCACGTTGCAGGTCGCCCTTAGCGTCTGGGATCGTTTTGCCATGCTCTCGGCTTAGCGCTTCGGCCAGTTTTTCCATGTCGCGGTTCATCAAGTGAACCATTTGCATCATGACACGGCCGCGCTTTTGCGGGTTTGTCGCACCCCATGCGATTTGGGCTGCTGCGGCGTCCTCAATCGCTTTTGTTGTCTCGGCAACGCTTGCCATCGGACATTGTGACTGCACTTCGCCCGTTGCGGGGTTGAACACGTCTGCAAATCGGCCAGAGCCGCCTTTGGTCATTTGGCCGTTCAGAAAATGGGTAAGCTCGTTCATGGGTGCATCCTTCGCATCGGGTTTGGTTCAACCTAGTCTTGCGGTTTTGTCGTGAAAAGAGGAAATATACCAAAATTGTTTTGCAAAAATGCAAGGGTGTGAAATGAATTGGGATGATATGCGCCTATTTTTGGCGGTAGCGCGGGCCGAGGGGCTAACAGCGGCATCAAGGATGGTGAAATTGGATCCAGCGACATTGGGCCGTCGGATTGCGCGTTTGGAACAATCAGTTGGCGCTGCGTTGTTTGTGAAATCGCCCAAGGGCTATGCACTGACAGGATTTGGGGCGCAGCTGTTGGAACGGGCAGTCACCGCAGAACAAGCACTGACCATGCCCGAGGACCAAGGAGCTGGAACAAGCGAACTGCGCGGCCAGATCAGAATTGGTGCGCCTGATGGGGCCGCGAATTTTCTGCTGCCGCAAGTATGCGCGCGTATTCAAGCGGAAAACCCGTCCCTCGAAGTGCAGATTTTGGCATTACCGAGGGTCGTGAACCTTTCGCGCCGAGAAGCTGATCTTGCCATTACCGTCAGCCCTCCACAGGCCGGCCAGCTGACCGTGCAAAAGATCGCGGACTACCAATTGCATCTCGCTATGCGTCGGGACGGCCCATTGGTCAGGTCGCTTGATGATCTAAAGGGGCAGCCAATTGTTGGATATGTTCCAGATATGATTTTCGACAAAGAGCTGGATTATCTGGGCGCATTGTCTACGGATGGTGTGCAGCTTGCTTCAAACTCTGTCGCAGTGCAGATGCAATTGGTCAGGCAAGCTGGGGTCGGCATAATGCATGATTTTGCGTTGCCCGCATTGCCAGAATTGACGCGGGTGCTGGTTGATCAAATCGCCCTCAAGCGGAGTTTTTACCTCGTGCGCCATGACGCTGACCGCCAGTCTGCGCGTCTTGCGGGCTTTGCGCAGGCGCTGATTGAAGGGTTGAGGCAAGAAATTACGGAATTAGAACATGCCGTTACCTTGACAGACGTAGCCGCTATTTGTGACACTTAAAGCCAAGGTATCACTGAAAAGGAACCCGCTATGATCGTATCCCAAATCCTCAAACTCAAAGACACCGGCAGCGTTATAACGGTCACACCCGATGCGCCGATTGAAAAAGCGGTCGGGCTTTTGTCGGACAAGAGGATTGGTACGGTCGTGGTATCCAAGGATGGAAATAGCCTTGATGGTATCTTGTCCGAGCGCGATATCATCCGCGAAATGGGGAAGCGCGGTGTTGCGTGCCTGAATGAGGCCGTCAGCGATTTGATGACAGCGCATTTGATTACCTGTTCTCCCAGCGATACAGCCGATAGCGTTCTCGAGAAAATGACTGAAGGTCGGTTCCGACATATGCCCGTTATGGATGATGGCCGCATGGTTGGGCTTATTTCCATCGGTGATGTCGTTAAGGCACGGCTATCCGAGCTTTCGATGGAAAAGGATGCCTTAGAAGGGATGATAATGGGGCATTAGCCCTTGTCATTTGCTACATGATATTGTTGTTTTTGGGTCTGAAACCAAGGCGAGGGCGACCATGCGCGTAGGACTATATCCCGGTACTTTTGATCCGGTCACCAATGGCCATATGGATATTATCCGTCGTGGATGCACCCTTGTCGACCGCTTGGTGATCGGGGTCGCCATCAATCGCGACAAGGGACCATTGTTCACGCTCGAAGAACGTGTTGCCATGGTTGAAGCTGAATGTGTGCCGCTTGGTAAACAGGCCGGTTGCGAGATTGTTGTGCACCCGTTTGAAAACCTGTTGATCGACTGCGCACGTGATGTGGGCGCAACTGTCATCATTCGCGGGTTACGCGCTGTTGCGGATTTTGAGTATGAATTTCAAATGGTTGGCATGAACCGATCAATGGATAACACGATTGAAACCGTGTTCCTGATGGCGGATGCAAAAAACCAGGCAATCGCTTCGAAACTTGTCAAAGAAATTGCCCGGCTTGACGGTGACGTTAGCAAATTTGTGCCGCAATCCGTTGACGCGGCACTGAGCGCGAAGTTGCGCGCTTAGCTATATACCGCGCTGTTGACGAGACGAGCTGCATCAACCGCAGATACGGCTGCGTGGTTGCCAGGCAATGTGTTGACGAATGCGGACTTGATTACTGTGATGAGCGTTGTCATGTGCATATTCCTATGTGCAGAGGGCTGCGTTTCTAACGCCCTCATACGCCCCATAGCCTTGCTTGGACAAATGCCATTCTCCGAAACCCGCTATGCAACCAGTGCATAGCGAAGTAGCGACAACGCGTGCCGCTATTTCAGTTTGGTGTAATTTGGAGTTGTTTAGATCAGTTTGCCCATCGCGACAGCCGTATCAGCCATGCGGTTGGAGAAGCCCCATTCATTATCATACCATGACAATACCCGCACCATGTTGCCGCCCATAACCTTGGTCTGGTCAAGGTGGAGGGTAGAAGAATGCGGATCGTGGTTAAAGTCAGAGCTAACCATTGGCAAATCTGTCGCAGCCAGCACGCCCTTGAGCGGGCCATTTGCGGCCGCAATGACTGCGGCATTGATTTGCTCAACCGTGACGTCGCGCGAGGCCTCAACAGTCAGGTCGACGCAAGAAACGTTTGGCGTTGGAACGCGGATAGCGACGCCGTCCAATTTGCCGTCGAGTTCAGGTAATACCAGACCCACGGCCTTGGCAGCGCCTGTTGATGTCGGGATCATGGAAAGGGCAGCAGCACGCGCGCGGTAAAGGTCTTTGTGCATAGTGTCCAAAGTTGGCTGGTCGCCCGTGTAGCTGTGGATCGTTGTCATAAAGCCTTTGACGATGCCGAATTCATCGTTCAAAACCTTGGCAAGCGGCGCCAGACAGTTTGTGGTGCACGATGCGTTAGATACGACAATGTCGTCCTGCTTCAGGCTGTCGTGGTTCACGCCATATACGATCGTGTTGTCCACTGATTTACCGGGCGCGGAAATCAGAACGCGGCTTGAACCGTTTTCTAGGTGTGCTTGGCACTGGTCCTTGGATGTGAATACGCCTGTACATTCCAGCACGACGTCAACGTTTTTCCATGGCAAATCAGCAGGGTTGCGCAGGGCTGTTACCTGCATCGGGCCACGGCCAACATCGATGGTATTTTCGGTTGTTGTCACTGTTGCAGGGAAACGTCCGTGAACACTGTCAAAACGCAGCAGGTGCGCGTTGGTTTCTACTGGACCTAGGTCATTGATCGCCACGACTTCGATATCGGTGCGGCCACTTTCGATGATAGCCCGTAAAACATTGCGGCCAATACGGCCAAATCCATTGATTGCGACGGTGACAGTCATAGCACACTCCTGAAAATCTTCTGTTTGCGCTAACAATGCTATTTTTGCGGAAAGGTCAACTCAAAGGTTGGGGAGAATTGTTAACGCCAGATTGCTATATACTTGATACCGCGCAAGAGAAAATCCATCGACATATGCGGAAGCCCCCATTCCAAGACGAAATGGTCAAGCACAAACAAGCCTACAATAAAGAGGCCAAGCCATATGGCGATGGTATTGGTCATGGGCGCAACTTAACGTCGCGCCGTTCGATTGCCTAGTGCATGCGGCCCATTTGAGCGGCGACATCAGCCATACGTGCAGAAAAGCCCCACTCGTTATCATACCATGCCAAAACACGTACCGTTTTGCCGCCGACGACCTTGGTTTGGTCAGGCGCAAAAATGCAGCTTTGGGTCGTGTGATTGAAATCGATGCTGACCTTGGCCTCGGCATCATAAGACATGACCATCCCCATGTAGCCTTCTGCGGCCTCTTGGATGATGGCGTTCACGTCCGCAACGCTCACCGACTTGCCGGCCTCAAATGTCAGGTCAACAGCGGAAACATTTGGGGTAGGGACCCGCATTGATGTGCCGTCCAACTTGCCAGCCAGTTCAGGCAAAACCTCGCCCAACGCCGCCGCGGCACCCGTGGACGTGGGGATCATGGCCATTGCAGCCGCACGCGCGCGGTAAAGGTCGCTGTGACGGCGGTCGAGCGTTGGTTGATCGCCTGTGTAGCTGTGAATTGTCGTCATGATGCCACGCTCAATACCAATGGTATCGTTGAGAACCTTTGCAAGCGGTGCGAGGCAGTTGGTTGTGCATGACCCGTTCGAAATCATCCGTTCATTTGCTAACATGTCGCGGTGATTGACGCCGTAGACGACAGTGCGTTCAACGTTCTTGGCGGGCGCAGAAATGAGGACTTTTTTGGCGCCCTGACGCAGGTGAACATCTGCCTTGTGGCCATCGTTAAATTTGCCTGTGCATTCCAGCACCACGTCACACCCGGACCAATCCAGTTCTTCTGGGTTGTATGTCGACATGACTTCCATCGGTCCGCGACCCAAGTCCATTGTGTTCTCGCTCACCGTAACAGGGGTGCCAAAGCGTCCGTGGACGCTGTCATATTTCAAAAGATGGGCGTTGGTTTCAATCGGGCCGGTTGCGTTGATTTTTACAACCTGCACGTCATTGCGCGACGCCTCCGCGATATGCGCGAGTGTGCAGCGACCGATCCGGCCAAATCCGTTAATTCCGATTGTCACAGTCATTGTCGATATCCTTTGCCGCAGCTTTCCTTAACAGCAGCTATAGGAAAGCCAGTTTCGCGGAGCAAAGAAAAATTGATTGAAACCCAACATGTTAGCGATAAACCAACGGATGTGTGTCTGGTTGCGCTAACATGTTTTCGCTAACGTCAGGCAGCGGCTTTAACATACATAAACAGCGCGAATCGTGTAGTCACCACGCGCAAGGGCGCATGGTGACGTTGTCTTTTAGCGCAACAGTGCTTTGGCTTGTGCTGCCACGTTTTCTGCAGTGATGCCAAACTTCTCGAACAATGTTTCAGCAGGTGCAGATGCGCCAAAGCCGTCCATACCAACAAAGGCCGCTTTCTTGGCGTTCCCGCGCTCGCCCAACAGCCACTGGTCCCAACCAAAGCGCATGCCCGCTTCAACGCCGACCCGCACAGGGCCCGCTGGCAGAATGCGCTTGCGGTATTTTTCGTCCTGCTGGGCGAACAATTCCAAGCAAGGCGCTGAAACTACGCGGGTGCCAATGCCTTCGGCCTGCAACAAGTCACGCGCAGCCAGAGCAACCTCAACTTCAGAGCCAGTTGCGATCAAAATCACCTGACGCTTGCCCTCTGCATCAGCTAGCACATAGGCGCCCTTGGCAGATAGGTTCTGGGTCTTATGTTCGGTCCGAACAGTTGGCAGATTTTGACGTGATAACGCCAAGACATGCGGCGTGCTTTCAGATGTCAGCGCCATTTCCCATGCCTCGGCAGTTTCTACCGTATCTGCAGGGCGGAAAACGTGGGTGTTTGGTGTTGCGCGACAAATTGCCAAATGCTCGACCGGCTGGTGCGTTGGGCCATCTTCGCCCAAACCAATGCTGTCGTGTGTCATGACATATGTCACTGGAACACCCATCAGCGCCGACAGGCGCATCGCGCCACGTGCGTAATCAGTAAAGCAGAAGAACGTGCCGCCATAGGCGCGGGCACCGCCGTGCAACGCCATGCCGTTCATCGCCGCCGCCATTCCATGTTCGCGGATACCGTAATAGATGTAACGACCTTTGCGGCTATCAGGGTGGAATACGCCCATGTCGCCAGTCTTGGTGTTGTTTGAGCCAGTCAAATCAGCAGAGCCGCCGATTGTTTCCTGCATGATCGGGTTAATCGCGCCCAAAACCATCTCGGAGGATTTGCGCGTTGCCACGGATTTACCAGCTTCGGTTGCGGCTTTCTTGAATGCTTTGATGGTGGCTGACAGCTTTTTGGGCGCACCACCTGCATATGCACGTTCAAACTCGGCCTGCTTGGTCGCGGATAGCTTACCCAAACGTTCCAACCATGCGGCGCGAGCCGCTTGGCCGCGCTTTGCCATATCTTCCCAGCCAGTTTTCACATTCGATGGAATTTCAAACGGTGAGTAGTCCCAGCCATATGCAGCTTTTGCAGCTTTCATTTGCTCGGCGTCCGTCAGCGCGCCGTGGCCCTTTGATGTGTCCTGTGCAGCGTGGCCCAGTGCGATGTGGGTTTTACATGCAATCATGGATGGGCGGGGGTCCTGCTTGGCGGCAACAATCGCGGCGTCAATGGCTACAGGGTCGTGGCCGTCGATTTCAAGCACATGCCAACCGGATGCCGCGAAACGCTGCGGCTGGTTGGTTTTGTCGGCAATATCAACAGTGCCATCGATTGTGATGTTGTTGTTGTCCCAGAATACGATGAGGTGGGACAGCTCTTGCATACCAGCAAGGCCGATCGCCTCTTGGGATACGCCTTCCATCAGGCAACCGTCGCCTGCGATGACGTATGTATAGTGATCAACCACGGATTTGCCGTAGCGTGCGCGCTGGATTTCTTCGGCAATCGCGAAACCAACAGAGTTTGCGATACCTTGGCCAAGCGGGCCAGTTGTGGTTTCAATCCCGCGGGCGTGGCCATACTCAGGGTGGCCAGCAGTTTTCGCGCCCCATTGGCGGAAATCTTTGATCTGCTGAAGCGTGATGTCCTCATAGCCGGTCAGATACATCAGCGAATAAAGCAGCATTGAGCCGTGGCCTGCGGACAGGATGAAACGGTCACGATCAGGCCATTCAGGGTTGAGCGGATCGAAATTCAGGTGCTTTTCATAAAGCACAGTTGCAACGTCTGCCATGCCCATAGGCATGCCAGAGTGGCCGGAATTGGCAGCGGCAACCGCGTCCAATGTCAATGTCCGGATGGCTGCTGCTTTCATCCAGTGATCGGGGTGCGCTGTACGCAGTGCTGCAATATCCACGGGTTTATCCTATGTGCTGGTATGTATTAACTGTCGGGGCAGTCATATCACTGCAAATAACAAGATCAAGCGAATGCGCTAAGTCGATTGATTAATTGCTAGGTGTCTGTTTGCCGGACGTCGGGCAATCGCTTAGGCTTGCGTGAACAAGGCACGATTCGGATAAGGATCGGCGCGGCGATAGGATCAATGGCTCTATTTCGGGCCCAAAGTGATCTTTGCTTTGACGAAGGGACGAGTAGATGAGTGATATTCAGGAATTAGGCGGCCGTATCGCGGTTGCAATGGACCGTATCCGGTCCGGCATCGAACAAATGGCGCAATCGCCACGCACAGGCAGCGATAGCGACAGTGATCAATTGCAATCCATGCTCTCAGAAGAGCGCACAGCCAACGCCCAGCTCGAAGAACGTGTAAAAACGCTCAAAGAACGGCAAGATACCAACATGTCAGCCATGGAATCCCGATTGGGCGAACAGGCAGATGAGATTGCGACACTGGCTGAACAAATTGACAGCCTGCGCACGGCAAATGCCGAATTAAGCGCAGCGAACGAAGCGCTGCAAAATGCAGCCTCTGGCGATAATAGCGGGTCAGCAGACGCGAACGGTGAAACTTTGGCCGAACTCGAAGCGCTCAAAGCACAGCGCGCTGCGGATGCTGCCGAAGTTGACGCGATCTTGAGCGAAATCAAACCATTGGTTGAGGGGGCTTAAGATGCCACAAGTTGTAATTCAAATCGGTGGGCGGAATTTTGAAGTGGCCTGTCAGGATGGCGAAGAGCATTTCCTGCAATCCGCAGCCGCAATGCTAAACATCGAGGCCACGCATTTGGCCGAACAGATTGGCCGCTTGCCAGAGGAGCGGATGCTGTTGATGGCGGGTCTTATGCTGGCGGATAAAACTGCGGGACTAGAAGATAAAGTGAAAGAAGCAGAGAGCCGCGTCGGTCAGATGCAGGCGCAAATCGATATGCTTCAGTCACGACCCGCCGAACGCGTCGAGGTGCCTGTGGTGCCATCCGAGGTGACCGATACTCTTGCAGAAATCGCCGCACGCGCCGAGGCACTGGCCGATCAGATAGAATCGTAAAGCCGCCCGAATGAAACGGGCGGCCTTAACGATTTTAGCCGTTCGCTTCGCGGATTTTATCAGCCGCATCTTTGTCGAATGTTACGCCGTTTTGCTCAAACATTGTGTCCAGCTCGCCGGACAGCGTCATTTCTGTGATGATGTCGCAACCGCCGACAAATTCACCTTTGACATAAAGCTGCGGGATCGTTGGCCAATCGGAATAATCCTTGATGCCTTGGCGGATTTCTTCGTCCGCGAGCACGTTAACATCGGCAAATTCAACGCCCATAAAGTTAAGCACACCAGCAACGCGTGATGAAAAACCACACTGCGGCATGGATTTTGTGCCCTTCATGAACAGCACGACATCGTTGGATGTAACTGTGTCTTTGATCTGTGTTTCAGCGGTCATTGTTGCTGTCCTTACGTTTTCGGTATGTGTGAATAATCAGGCCCGGCAATCCTATCAGCAGCAGAACTCCAAAACCTGCCCCCAATAGTCCGAGGGAGAAAATAATGCTGAGGCCCTTCAAGAAGGGGCCTTGGTTGTCAGGGCCAATGCATGCAGCGCGCCGTTGCTGCCATCCATCTTGCCCTTGAGCGCGGCGTAAACCGCGCGTTGTTGTTGAACGCGATTTTTACCCTCAAAGCTTGCGTCGATAACTTCGGCAGCAAAGTGGGCGCCATCATCACCCTGAACCGTGATTTGCGCGTCAGGAAAGCCCTCGCGGAGGAGCGCTTCAATTTCAGTGGCTGTGATCGGCATCGGATTTCCTTTGGCTGTTGGGCCTAACTTATGCAGCCTTGAACCATTCAACAAGGCGTGTCCCTTGGCGCGGGCAATAGGAGCGCTTTGAATTATGCCACTGCATCCTTAAACGCGCTGCGAAATACGGCCGCAAGTTCGGCCAGCGGTGCACTGTAATTACCAAAGCTGACATCCGCACCACCCGCCTTGCCGACAACGCTGAGGGTAACGTCGGCTTGGCCTGCGCGGATCATCAATTCTTCGGCGCGATCAAAGTTACAGGCGATAAGATAGCGGGCTTGATCCTCGCCAAACAGGGCAGGGGTGTCATCCGCATCCATCGTGATCCCGACTTGTCCGGTTTCGGCCAATTCAAACGCAGCAAGCGCGAGGCCGCCGTCAGATAGGTCGGTGCAAACGGTGATCAAATCATGGTTGTCGCGGATAAAATCGCCATTGCGCTTTTCTGCGGCCAAATCGACAGGCGGCGCATCGCCTTCGACGCGGCCAAACACCTCGGCTAGCAGCGCGGATTGACCCAGGTGGCCAGCAGTTTCACCAACCACCATCAGCAAATGACCGTCGCGCAGCGTTCCGTTGATCACATCGTCGACATTGGTAATCAGACCAATCGCACCGATTGTCGGGGTCGGTAAAATACCCGTGCCGTCCGTTTCATTATAAAGCGATACGTTGCCTGAAACGATCGGCATGTCCAAAGCGGTAACAGCTTCGCCGATCCCTTTGATTGCCCCAACGAATTGGCCCATGATCTCTGGCTTTTCTGGATTGCCAAAGTTCATGTTATCCGTCGTCGCCAATGGCTTGGCACCTACGGCGGTCAAATTGCGATACGCTTCTGCCACGGCCTGTTTGCCACCCTCAACTGGGTTTGCCTTCACGTAGCGCGGGGTGACATCAGATGTGAACGCAACCGCTTTATCTGTGCCGTGCACACGAATGATGCCCGCGCCAAGGCCGGGAACACGCGCCGTATCGCCCATCACCTGTTGGTCGTATTGTTCGTAAACCCACTGTTTTCCAGCATAATTCGGGCTGCTGATTAATGCGCGCAGCCCGTCGATCGGGTTCACGCCGACAACATCGTCAAGCGGCTCTGCTGCGGGTGTTTCGACCCAAGGGCGGTCATATTCTGGTGCAGTCGACGACAGTTTAGACAACGGTAAATCGGCTTTGACTTCCCCATTATGGAGGATCAAGAAGCGGTCTTCTGCGATCGTTTCGCCAACAATAGCGAAATCAAGATCCCATTTCTCAAACACAGCGCGCGCAGCATCTTCAAGCTCGGGCTTGAGAACCATCAACATGCGCTCTTGGCTTTCTGACAGCATCATTTCATAGGCTGTCATGTTGAGTTCGCGTTGCGGCACATCTTCAAGGTTGAGCTTGACACCGAGCCCGCCTTTGTCGCCCATTTCAACAGCAGAGCACGTCAGGCCAGCTGCACCCATGTCCTGAATGGAAATCACAGCGCCTGTGGCCATCAATTCAAGCGTCGCTTCCATCAGGCGCTTTTCGGTAAATGGATCACCGACCTGCACTGTTGGGCGCTTATCCTCAATCGTGTCGTCAAATTCAGCGGATGCCATCGTCGCACCACCAACACCGTCACGGCCCGTTTTTGCGCCCAGATACACAACAGGCATACCGACGCCGGATGCCGCAGAATAGAAAATCTTGTCAGTGTCAGCGAGACCTGCCGCAAATGCGTTCACAAGGCAGTTGCCGTTGTAAGCGGGGTCAAAACGGACTTCGCCACCAACCGTTGGTACACCAAAACAGTTACCATAGCCGCCGACACCCGCAACCACACCGTTCACCAACTGCTTGGTCTTGGGGTGATCAGGCTCGCCGAATGAAAGTGAGTTCATTGCCGCAATTGGCCGCGCGCCCATTGTGAAAACGTCACGCAAAATGCCACCCAAACCCGTCGCGGCACCTTGGTAGGGTTCGATATATGAGGGGTGGTTGTGGCTTTCCATTTTGAAAACGACGCACTGGCCATCGCCAATATCGACGATCCCTGCGTTTTCACCGGGTCCACAAATGACCTGCGGGCCAGTCGTGGGCAATGTGCGTAGCCATTTCTTCGAGGACTTATAAGAACAATGCTCGTTCCACATCGCCGAGAAAATACCCATTTCAGTAAATGTCGGGTCGCGGCCGAGGATTTTCAGAACCTCTTGCCATTCATCGGGGGTAAACCCGTGCGCTGCGATGACGTCTTCGGTAATAGCTGGATCTTGCATGTCGGCCCCTCAAGCAGTTGCGAGTGCTTTTAACGGGGGGAACGCCAAGGGGGAAGGTGCAAACGATGGAAAATAGGCCCCTAAAAAGAAAAATGCCGGGCACAAAGGCCCGGCGAAGTCCAACAGGGAGGTATGAAGCGAACAAGCGTAAAAGCGTCGTCCGTTCCATGAGTTTCATTTAGGGGGACACCACCAACGTTTCAAGAAAAAACAAACTGACGTATGTGCATTGCCGCTATGCGCTTTGTGCATGGCTTAAGTCGCGGCAAGCTCTCGCATGTGTTTTCTGTGCGCAATAATCTCTTCTTGAACGAAATCGCGAAACGCACTGATCCGCTTTGAGTGGCGCAATTCCTCGGGGTAGGCGAGGAAAACAGGCACTTCTGCACTTTCAACATCGGGGAGCACGCGCACGAGATCAGGAAAATCCTCAGTCAGGTAATCAGGCAAGACACCGACACCAAGGCCCGATAGGATGCTTTGCAACACGCCGAAATAATTATTGACGGTCAAAAGGTTGGGAATGTCTTGAGTTAACAGATGTTGAACCAGCGTCGCACCCGCGGCAACTTGGGCAGAGCTAGGACTTTGGCAAATAAGTCGGTGTGCGGATAAATCGCTTATGTCATGAATCGCTTTTCCAGATTCGAGATAGGATTTCGATGCAAATAGCTGCATTCGCACTGACATAAGCTTCTTGCGGATCAAATCCGCCTGCGACGGCTCTTTCATGCGAATGGCGACATCCGCCTCACGCATGGGGAGATCAAGAACGCGCTCTTCAAGCATCAGATCGATCTTAAGATCAGGATATTTTTCATATAAATGCGAAAGCCGCGGTGCAAGCCAAAGTGACCCAAAGCCAGTTGTCGTTGTGACCCGTAGATCACCGAACACTTCTTCTTCGCTATCGCGAATGCGGGCAGAGGCAGCATCAAGCCGTTTGTTCATCGATTTGGTTGCGTCGAACAGCAGCTCGCCCTGTTCTGTCAGAATCAATCCACGGGCATGGCGGTGAAAAAGGGTGGTGTTGAGCGATTCTTCGAGCGCACGAATTTGGCGGCTAACCGCAGATTGTGATAAATGTAACGTGTCACCCGCATGGGTAAGGCTACCAGCGTCCGCAACGGCGTGAAATATTCTTAGCTTATCCCAGTCCATCGCTTTACACTTTCATAAATAAAAGGAACCTTGTTAGCGTTTTCATTACTCCAAGAAGGGGATGCGTTGCAAACCTTTGAAGAATAAATATTTTTCTTTGTAGGTCAGCAATTGTGACCTAACATGGTGGCAACCACATGAAAAAGGATCGCTGTGATGCTGCACCATGATGTATCTTTGAATGACCGTTTCGATCTAGAAAAGTCGCCAGTTTTGCTCAACGGGACGCAGGCGCTTGTGCGGTTGATGTTGATGCAAAAGGCGCGTGATCGGGCGGCTGGGTTGGATACGGCGGGCTATGTGACGGGCTATCGTGGCTCGCCGCTGGGTGCGGTTGACCAACAGATGACGCGCGCGGGCAAGATACTTGGCGATAATGATATCACGTTCCAACCTGGCCTGAACGAAGATCTGGCCGCGACGGCCCTTTGGGGCAGTCAACAGGCCGAATTGCGTGGTGAAGGTAAATACGATGGTGTTTTCGGGCTTTGGTATGGCAAGGGTCCAGGTGTCGACCGTTCCGGCGATGTGATGCGCCACGCGAATATGGCTGGCAGCGCCCCGAACGGCGGCGTCATCATGGCGATGGGCGATGATCATACCGGTGAAAGCAGCACGACACTGCACCAATCAGACTGGGCCATGGTCGATGCATATATGCCAATTGTGTCACCTGCTGGCGTGCAAGAAGTGCTTGATTATGGGTTATATGCATGGGCGCTAAGCCGCTTTGCAGGGGTCTGGGTTGGCCTAAAGACGATGAAGGACACGATCGAGGTGACATCTGTGGTGGATGCCGATCCGTTTGCACATGAGTTCGTCACACCTGATATTCCTATGCCCGATGGCGGGTTGAATATCCGCTTGGTTGATACCCCGCAGCTACAAGAGGCGCGGATGATTGATCACAAACGGTTCGCCGCCGAGGCATTCAGCCGCGCCAATAAAATGGATCAGCGTAAATGGGGGCAGGCAGGGGCGAAAATCGGGTTAGTTGCCGCAGGCAAAAACTGGCTCGATCTGGTGCACGCGCTATCCCTGCTTGGCATTGATGAGAACGAGGCGGAACGGCTTGGCATCACGACATATAAAGTGGGGCAGGTCTGGCCGCTGGATATGGCGTCGTTTCATGATTGGGCTGAGGGGCTCGATCTGATTGTTGTTGTCGAAGAAAAGCGCAAACTGATCGAAGTGCAAGTCAAAGAAGCGTTGTTCGATGATCGCCACGGGCGGCGGGTCTATGGCTGGCATAAAGGCGACGAACATTCCGAAGGGCGCCGCGAAGAAGTTTTCCCGACGCGAGCGGATTTGAACCCGATTTGGATTGCCGAAAAGCTTGGTGGGATCTTGGTAGAAGAAGGCTGTGGCTCTTCTGGCGTGATCGCCGGGCTCGCGACCTTGGCCGAAGCAAGGGTTGCCGATAATGCACCTGAAATCGCGGCGCGCCTGCCGTATTTCTGCTCTGGTTGCCCGCATAATTCATCGACCAAAGTCCCTGATGGTAGCCGCGCATATGCGGGCATCGGGTGCCATTATATGGTGCAATGGATGGACCGCGATACGGTTGGATTTACCCAAATGGGCGGCGAGGGTGCCAATTGGGTCGGCGAGGCCCCATTCAGCACCCGCGACCATGTATTTCAAAATATCGGCGACGGCACATATAACCACTCTGGGGTGCAAGCGATCCGTTTTGCCGTAATGGCCGGAACCAATGTGACCTATAAAATCCTGTTCAATGATGCTGTCGCGATGACGGGTGGCCAAGGCAATGATGGTGATTTAACCGCCGATCAAATCTGCCGCGAATTGCTTGCCATGGGGGTGAATAACGTATCTTTAGTGTATGATAATAAAGAGGAAATAGATTTTTCGCTCTTCCCGTCGGGCATGCCGCGTTATGATCGCTCTGAGTTGCAATCCGTGCAGGAAAATATGCGTAAAATCAAAGGCGTGTCCGCCATTATTTACGTTCAAACATGTGCTGCTGAAAAACGCAGACGTCGCAAGCGTAATCAATTTCCGGATCCTGACAAACGGATGTTTATCAATAAGGATGTTTGCGAAGGATGCGGCGACTGCGGGGTGCAGTCAAACTGCGTATCCCTCGTGCCAATCGAGACCGAATTGGGCCGCAAACGGGCGATCGATCAGTCATCGTGCAACAAAGATTTTAGCTGCGCGGATGGGTTTTGCCCGTCATTCGTCTCGGTCAAGGGCGCGCGTTTAAAGAAGCAAGCGACGACGATGCTTGACCTGCCTGATATGCCAAACCCAATCCTGCCAACCATCAACGGCACCCATAACATCGTCATCACCGGTGTCGGTGGCACTGGCGTCGTGACAATTGGTGCGGTGCTTGCGATGGCCGCCCATATCGACGGCAAAGGGGCTGGCATGATGGAAATGGCAGGGCTTGCCCAAAAGGGCGGCGCTGTTCATATCCATTGCCGCATTGCAAATCAGGCAGCAGATATTGCGGCAATCCGTGTCGCAACAGGTGAATGCGATACGCTGATTGGTGGCGATCTGGTTGTCAGTGCTGGCGCTAAAACGCTCGGTCTGACCAAGGCCGGAAATACCATGTCCGTGGTCAACAGCCACGAAATTATCACTGGTGATTTCACCCGCGATCGTGATTTCACATTGCCGAGCGAACAATTGCACCTGTCACTTGAGGCACGGTTAAAGGGGCGGTTGCAGATGTTTGACGCCTCTGCATTGGCCAAGGCGCTGATGGGCGACAGCATTTATTCCAACATGATGATCTTTGGGGCGGCGTGGCAGATGGGCGGTGTGCCTGTCAGCCTCGCGGCGATCAGGCGGGCGATCACGCTTAATGGGACGGCCGTTGATCAAAACCTGCGGGCATTCGAATTGGGGCGATATGCGGCGTTACACCCGTCCAAAGCCAAAGAGTTGACGCGTTCTGACACGTCACTAAAGCCCAAGACGTTAGATGAAAAAATAGCCTTCCGATTTGATCATATCTTGGCCTACGGCGACAAAAATATGGCCGATAAATACAAAAGCACCGTGCTCGGTTTTGATGATCCTGACATGCAAGAAGCTGTGGCCATCGGCTATCAAAAGCTGTTGACGTATAAGGATGAATTTGAAACTTCGCGCCTGCTGATGAACACCCAAGCACAGGCCCAAGCGGAATTTGATGGTGATCTGCAGCTGACATACCATCTTGCGCCTCCGTTCTTAACGAAGAAGGGCGCGAATGGTCGACCGGCCAAGCGGGAATTCGGTCAGTGGATCGGCTATCTGTTCCCCGTGCTTGCGCGTTTGAAATGGCTGCGTGGAAAGCCCATCAATCCGTTTGGCTGGACCCAAGAAAGAAAAATGGAACAAGCACTTATCGCCCAATATGAGGCTGACATGGCGGCGCTTGGCCACCACTTGCAGGGTGCTGCACGGGACGCGGCCATCGCACTCGCCAAACTGCCCGAGGACATCCGTGGTTTTGGTCCGGTTAAACAAAAGAGTGTCGAAGCTGCAGAAAAGCAAAGAGAGGTGCTATTGGCGGCGATAAAAACCCCTGACATGCCAATTGCAGCGCAATAGATGGTGTGTTGTGGCAAAACCCCCTACAAGTAGGGTAATCACGATTCAACGTGGACGAGGTAAGTAATGGCAGTTGGCATTTTTGATAGCGGTCTGGGTGGTTTAACAGTGCTTGACGCGGTCCAGCAGCGGCTGCCCGACGTGCCCCTTGTTTATATGGGGGATAGTGCGCACGCGCCCTACGGTGTGCGAACCCCTGATGACATCTTTAACCTGACAACTGCTGCGACCCAGCGGCTATTTGATGAGGGATGTGACCTTGTTATTCTGGCCTGCAACACAGCAAGCGCTGCGGCGCTGCGCCGGATGCAAGAAAGCTGGGTGCCCCAAAACAAGCGCGTTTTGGGCGTTTTTGTCCCACTGATCGAAGCAATGACAGAGCGGCAGTGGGGCGACAATTCTCCACCACGTGAAGTAGGTGTGAAACATGTCGCACTCTTTGCGACCCCGGCTACCGTCAGCAGCCGCGCGTTTCAGCGCGAGCTTGCGTTCCGTGCGATTGGGGTTGATGTCGAAGGACAGGCCTGCGGCGGTGTCGTGGATGCCATCGAGGACGGTGATTTTATTCTGGCAGAGGCTCTCGTGCGCAGTCATGTCGACGCGTTAAAGCGCAAGATGCCCAAACCAGATGCAGCGATCCTTGGGTGTACGCATTACCCGCTCATGGCGGATACGTTTCAGGCTGCACTTGGCGATGATGTTTTGGTCTATAGTCAGGCCAACCTTGTTGCCGAAAGCCTCGCGGACTACCTGACCAGACGACCCGAAATGATCGGCAGCGGCGAGAAAAGCATGTTTTTGACAACAGGCGACCCGCAGCAGGTATCATCACGGGCCACGCAATTTCTGCGACGAGAGATCACATTTACAAAAGCCTGATCTGTCGGGTATTCCGACCCAAACTCACCCCAATCGAGGGAACTGAACATGCCACATAACGTCGCCATTCTTGGCGCTTCTGGTTATACTGGTGCCGAGCTTGTGCGCCTGATTGCCGGACATTCCGACCTGCGCATTGCAGCACTTTCTGCAAACGCCAAAGCAGGGCAGGAAATGTCTGCCGTCTATCCGCATTTGCGCCACTTGGATTTGCCAACACTGGTAAAGATTGAAAACATCGATTTCACAGACATCGCATTGGTGTTTTGTGCTCTTCCCCATGCCACGTCCCAACGGGTGATCGCGGCATTGCCTGAGCACGTAAAGATCGTTGATCTCTCGGCTGATTTCCGGCTGCGCGATGCAGCGGCCTATGAGAAATGGTACGATCAACCGCATGCCGAACCTGCGTTGCAGCAAACAGCGGTTTACGGGCTAACCGAATTTTACCGCGATGACATTCGCAACGCACGCTTGGTTGCGGGTACAGGCTGTAATGCGGCCACGGGCCAATATGCATTGCGGCCGTTGATTGCCGCTGGCGTGATTGATTTGGACCGCATTGTTATTGATCTCAAGGCGGCAGTGTCCGGTGCTGGGCGTGCATTAAAGGAAAACTTGCTCCATGCAGAGCTATCCGAAAATTCAAATGCCTACGCAATTGGCGGTAAACACCGGCATTTGGGTGAATTTGATCAGGAGTTTTCAGCGCTCGCAGGTCGGCCCGTCAATGTGCAGTTCACACCGCATTTGATCCCTGCCAATAGGGGTATCTTGGCGACGGTGTATGTTGATGGTGACGCAGCCAAAATTCATGAAACACTGGTGGCAGCTTATCAAGACGAGCCGTTTATCACGGTGCTTCCCTTCGGTGAGGTGCCTGCGATCAAACATGTGCGTGCCAGCAACTATTGCCATATCGGCGTTGTTGCCGACCGTATTGAGGGGCGCGCGATTATTGTCGCGACGCTTGATAACCTGACCAAGGGGTCAAGCGGGCAGGCGTTGCAAAACGCCAACCTGATGTTGGGCTTGGACGAAACAAAAGGGCTTATGATGGCACCGGTGTATCCATGAAATCGCTGAAAAAAACCCGCCGTATTCAGGTCATTGTCATAGCATTCGCAGCGCTCGCTCTTTCGACGGGGTTGATCGGCTATGCCATGCGTGACGGCATCAACTATTTCCGCTCTCCGACGCAGGTCGCTGCCGAACCACCATTGGCGACCGAAGTGTTTCGCATCGGCGGCTTGGTCGAAGTGGACAGTCTGGTGCGCGGTGTGGGTGACACGTCAAGCTTTCGCGTAACCGACGGCGGCGCCAGCATTCCTGTGACCTATACCGGCATTCTGCCTGACCTGTTTGAAGAAGGGCAGGGCATGGTCGGTCAAGGCAGGCTGGTTGACGGCACGTTTGAAGCGATCGAAATCCTCGCCAAGCATGATGAGACTTATATGCCAAAAGAGGTCATCGATGCGCTCAAGGAACAGGGTATTTACCAAGCACCGGACGGTGGGGCTACAAGCAATTAACCGTTCCTAACGCAACCTGCGCTTACCTATTGAAAGGTAAGCCATGCGTTCGATCCATGACATAGCATCACAAATTGTCGCCCGTGAGGGCGGCTATGTGAATGACCCCGACGATCCCGGGGGGGCGACGAAATATGGTGTAACCATCGGCACCATGCGCCGACTTGGCATCGATATTGATGCCGATGGTGATGTCGATGAACGCGATGTCCAAGCCCTCAGCCGCGATCGCGCCATCTCGATTTTCATCGAACACTATTTTGAAAAACCCCGCATCTCGCGACTGCCCGAGCAGCTTCAACCAAGCGTTTTTGATATGTATGTCAACGCTGGCGCACATGCGGTGCGCATTTTGCAAAAGCTGTTGGTGCAGATGCGGTTTGACGTGACTGTTGATGGTGTCATTGGACCTCAAACCGCGGCCGCAGCACAGAATGCACAGGCCGCAGCGCCGGATCATTTTGTCGATGCTTATGGCGTCGCACGGCGCAATTATTACTACGCACTCGCAGATAAACGCCCCGCAAGCCGTAAATACGCGCGACGACGTGACGGCGGCAAAGGTGGCTGGATCACAAGAGCCGAGACATTCATCACAGCAAAATACCACCTGACAGCACGACAACACCAACAAAGGACACGATCATGGGTTTAATCGGGCAGGTTATGACGTTCTTGTTTGGCGGTGGGCGCAATGTGGTCACCGAAACCGTTGAAGTATTTCGCGAAAACGCAGAGGCAGGTGCTGTGCGTGCTGCAGATGCAAAATCAGCATCACTTGCCCAGTTTACAGCTGAATTTGCGATAGAGCGGCGCGGTTGGTTTGACCGCTTTATAGACGGGATCAATCGCTTGCCCCGCCCAATGCTGGCACTTGGGACCATTGCATTGTTCATCTCTGCAATGTGGGACCCGGATTGGTTTGTGGACCGAATGGTTGGCGTCGCAATGGTGCCAGAGCCGCTTTGGTGGTTGATGGGTGCAATCGTCAGCTTTTATTTTGGTGCCCGTCATCAGGTAAAAGGGCAAGCGTTCCAAGAACAGATGATCCGCATGGCGGCATCCGCGCCTCGCTCGACGGCATTGCCCAGCGACAATCAAGCGCTGGCGGATTGGATGGCCTCCGATGACCGAAAATGAGCTTAATCGCCTACATGCGCGGCTGGCCATCCTAGAAACGCAAAACGCAGTCGATGACGTGCACCGTTTGAACGTCGGCGTGCGTCTGGGTGCAATCGAAGACACGCTGCGCTGGCTCGTCCGATTGATCATCGGCGGGTTGCTGATGGGTGCCTTGACCTATGCCATGCAGGGCGGATTAATCGGCTAACGCTGCGGCGAATTGCCCATGCATATGTTCATTGTGGCGTGACTGGGCTATGTCCGACCCATGCTTATCGAACTCGCTCATTTCTCGCTCATTCTTGCTTTGGTTGTTGCCATTGTTCAGGTTGTTTTGCCTGCTTGGGGCGCGCAAAAATCACATATCGGACTGATGTCCGTTGCTGGCCCCGCAGCGCTTGCGCAATTGGCGCTGGTTGGGTTCTCGTTTGGCGTTCTGACTTGGGCATTTGTCGTTTCTGATTTTTCGTTGGCTTTGGTCTACAAAAACTCCCACACAGCCAAGCCGTTGATTTACAAAATTAGCGGTGTTTGGGGCAACCATGAGGGGTCAATGCTGCTCTGGTTGCTGATATTGGTGCTGTTTGGCGCGATTGCCGCTGTGCGGGGCGGCGGGCTTCCGCCGCGTTTGCTGGCGCGTGTTTTGAGCGTGCAAGCCGCGATTAGTGTCGCCTTCTATCTTTTCATTCTACTGACATCCAACCCATTTGACCGGTCTGCCGTTCCACCGCTGAACGGTCTTGATCTCAATCCGCTGCTCCAAGATCCGGGCCTCGCATTTCATCCACCGTTTTTATACTTGGGCTATGTCGGTTTGAGCATGTCGTATTCATTTGCTGTCGCAGCTCTTATTGAGGGGCGTATCGACGCCGCTTGGGCGCGCTGGGTGCGGCCTTGGACGTTGGCGGCTTGGGTGTTCCTAACCGTCGGAATAGCACTTGGGTCTTGGTGGGCCTATTATGAGCTTGGTTGGGGCGGTTTCTGGTTTTGGGATCCGGTTGAGAACGCATCATTCATGCCTTGGCTTATTGCGGCGGCGTTGTTGCATTCGGCAATTGTCGTCGAAAAACGCGAGAGCCTGAAAAGTTGGACAATCCTTTTGGCGATTTTGGCGTTCGGCTTCTCACTTTTGGGAACATTCATCGTGCGATCTGGTGTGCTGACCTCCGTTCACGCATTCGCCAATGATCCGGAACGCGGGATTTTCATTCTGCTGATCCTTGCCTTTTTCCTTGGTGGTGCGCTCACGCTTTATGCAGCGCGCGCGGGCACGATGCAGGCCAAGGGCGCATTTTCAATGGTCAGCCGCGAGGGTGGCTTGGTTCTCAACAACATCCTGCTCGCCGTGAGCGCGTTTGTCGTATTCGTTGGCACGATTTGGCCCTTGTTTGCAGAGATCGCGATTGGCCGCACATTGTCCGTTGGGCCGCCGTTCTTTGATGCTGCATTTACGCCATTCATGATTGCGATTGCCGTGTTCCTGCCAGTGGGGTCGATGCTGGCGTGGAAGCGTGGCAATGCACAACGGACCGTGAAAAAGCTCGGGCCAATTGCGGCATTTGCGGTAGCGGTGGCACTGCTGACATATGCGGTGCAGTCGGGTCGGTCCGCCTTGGGGCCAATAGGTATGGCGCTTGGTGTCTGGATCATTCTTGGTGCCGCGCTAGATTTTTGGCTGCGCTCCGGCCGTGGTGCGATGTCCGCCCGTATCGGGCGGCTGATGCGGCTGCCTCGGGCAGATTGGGGCAAGGCCGTGGCACATGCTGGATTGGGCATCACCTTCCTTGGCGTTGCCGGTATTACCGCATGGAACCAAGAGGATATCCGCGTTGCAGCCCTCAATACGCCGTATGACGTTGGTGCCTATACCGTGACGCTCAAGGGCGTTGAACGGGTGCAGGGGCCAAACTACGTATCCACATTTGGCACGCTGGATATTGCCAAAAACGGCCGCCAATTCGTGACGTTGAACCCTGAAAAACGGTTCTACCCAGTCGCTGCAATGCCCACGACCGAGGCCGCGATCCGCAATGGTATCTGGGCTGATATATACGCTGTTCTGGGCGACCCACAGGCCAATGGCGGCTATACAGTGCGGCTATATGTGAAACCACTGGCAAATTGGATTTGGGGCGGAGCGATCCTGATGGCGTTTGGCGGGTTCCTGTCACTCACCGATCGCAGGTTGCGGGTCGCCGCGGGCCAAAGGCGCCCGACATGAGAACAATTATCCTACTCATAACCCTATTTTGGGGATCGCTCGCCATCGCGGTAGAACCCGAAGAAATGCTCGATGATCCGGTGCTCGAGGCGCGCGCCCGTGCGCTTTCGACTGTTCTGCGTTGCCCCGTTTGCCAAAACGAAAGCATCGACGAATCCAACGCCACTTTGGCCAAAGATTTGCGGGTCATTTTGCGCGAACGGATCGCCGCAGGCGATACAGATGACGAAGCGGTCGACTATCTCGTTTTCCGTTTTGGCGAATTTATCCTGATGTCCCCAAACCGTCAGGGGGTCAATGTGGTCCTATGGTGGTCAGGGCCTTTTCTGCTGTTGATCGCGCTAGTTATTGGTTGGCGGGCTATTCGGCCCAAACAGGTGCCAGCCCAGCCATTGACCCAAGATGAACAGGACCGATTGGATGAATTGCTGAATTCGTGACGCGCGGTTCTTGTTTTCCTTTTGGGCGCGGCTGCTAAGGTCGCCCCAACTTTGAGGACACAGCCATGCATTACGAGACCATTCAAACGCAAATCAATGACGGCGTTGCTGTCATCACTCTCAATCGGCCCGATGTGATGAACGCCCTGTCCAAAACGATGCGTCATGAAATAACGGATGCAGTGACCGCACTTGGGGCGCAATCACGCTGCGTCGTCATCACTGGAAACGGCAGATCATTTTGTTCCGGTCAGGATTTGTCAGACGGGCAGGGCGCCCATACCCTCGATCTTGAGGGCACTTTGAACGACGAATATGTCCCGATGTTGCGGGCGATTTTTGACTGCCCCGTGCCCACAATTTCAGCCGTAAACGGCCCTGCCGCAGGCGCGGGCGCCAATCTTGCGCTTGCCGCTGATGTTGTCATCGCCTCACATGATGCATTTTTCCTGCAAGCGTTTACCAAAATCGGCCTGATCCCTGACGCTGGTGGCACGTATTGGCTTCCTCGTCAGGTGGGCAGTGCGCGTGCAATGGGCGCGGCTCTATTTGCAGATAAGATTTCAGCCCAACAAGCCGCGGATTGGGGCATGATCTATGAAGCCGAGCCTGCCGCGACGTTTGATGCGCATTGGCGCGCCCGTGCCGCGCATCTGGCTGCTGGCCCAACGGCTACCTATGCTCATGTCAAGACCGCCATTCGCGGATCTTTCGAGAATTCGTTAGACGAGCAACTCGCCCTCGAGGCCAAGTTGCAAGCGGCTTGCGGCAACACCCAAGATTTTGTCGAAGGTGTCACCGCATTTCTCGAAAAACGACCGGCGAAATTTACGGGCCGCTAGCCCAATTCGGCAAACAGTTTCGCAGCAGCCTCTGGCATTTGTTGTGGGACCTTATTGTAAACACGTCCGTCATTGGTGCGCGTCAACATACCATGGCCAATCATCGCCCTGCGCAATAGTGGATGGTCACCAAAACTGTGGCCTGCGATCAATGTTTCATTCACCTGCGCCTCTGTCAGGTCGCAATCGGCTTTCATACGGGCCCAAAAAACCCACAAACATAGCTCTTGCACCGATGTCTGCTTGGGCCAGCGGATCATGACGCCCTGTTTGTCAAATACCATGCGGGCCTTGGCCAATTGTGGGTTGGGCGCGGTTTCTTGCGATGCCCGCAGGTGCTGATGGTTTTCATACCCCGCCGCTTTTGCAATCAGACCAAGAAAACCGGCATGGCCAGGCAGCTCGTCTTTTTGCTTCAATTCTGCTCGCAGCAATTTTGCGAACGACGAAAGATCGGATATTGTGAGTGAAATATGGTCACGAGCCATAGCGTGTTGTCCTTTAATTCATACCGGCCCGCGCTGCGGGTGATGGTCGCCCTTGTCGTCCGGCTGATAAGGTTCAACAGCGGAAAATTTGAAACACAGGTTTAGCGATCCCAATTTGGGTGGCGACGCCTCGGTGAACTGTTGACCGTTCAGTCACGCTATCGCTGTATCTGGCTGAAATCAAGGTCGCGGCAACGCCAAATAAACGCTATCGGACCATTCGCCGTTTATGTAAAACGTATTCTTTTCCGTGCCCGTTTCGCTAAACCCCATTGATTTCAGCGCATTAACTGACGCGATATTGCGCGGGTCGACGTCCGCTGTCAGGCGTGAAACATCAGTCGTTGCAAACAGATGCGGGATGATTGCTGCCATAGCCTCAGTGATAATGCCCTGCCGCCAGTGGTCACGCCCCAAGATAAACCCGATTTCGTCAGCTTGATGCATACCAGCGCAGCCAATCGCCTTGCCGTGCATATCGATGACGAAATACCGTAGTGGCGCATGCGCATGCGCGATCATACGCAATAACATTTCTTGCGTAGTGGTCAGATCGGGGTGCGGCGGCGTCGACCAATAGCGCATAACCTGCGGGTCGCTATAGATTGCAAACAAATCATCAAGATCGGTTTGCTGAGGCCCCCGCAATAATAACCGTTCTGTTACCAGCATAGCAAAAGGGCCGCACATTGGCGGCCCGTTCCCTTATCTGTTTTCGATATCGACATAGTCGCGCGCCGTTTCGCCAAGGTATAGCTGGCGCGGGCGTCCAATTTTCAATTGTGGATCAGCAAGCTGTTCTTTCCACTGGGAAACCCAACCCACTGTCCGTGCGAGCGCAAAGATCGGCGTGAACATTGATGTTGGGAAGCCCATCGCCTCGAGAATGATACCAGAATAGAAATCGACATTCGGGAACAGCTTTTTCTCAGCGAAGTATGGATCCTCTAGCGCCTGTTTTTCCAACTCCATTGCCACTTGCAACAACGGGTTGTTTTCAACACCCAAAAGTTCCAGCACCTCATCGGCGCTTTCTTTCATCACGGTCGCGCGTGGGTCAAAGTTTTTGTAAACGCGGTGGCCAAAGCCCATCAAACGGTAGCTGTCGTTCTTGTCTTTTGCGCGTGCGATAAATTCTGGAATACGGTCAACAGTGCCGATTTCCTTGAGCATTTCCAAACATGCCTGGTTCGCGCCACCGTGGGCAGGGCCCCACAGGCATGCGATACCAGCTGCGATACAGGCAAACGGGTTCGCACCTGATGATGATGCCAAACGCACTGTTGATGTCGATGCGTTCTGCTCGTGGTCAGCGTGGAGTGTGAAAATTCGGTCCATCGCACGGGCAAGGATCGGGTTCACTTCATATTCTTCAGCCGGAACCGAGAAACACATATGCAAGAAGTTCGCCGCATAATCGAGATCGTTGCGCGGGTAAACAAACGGCTGACCAATGTGATATTTATAGGCCATTGCAGCAATCGTCGGCATTTTTGCGATGAGTCGAATGGTCGCGACCTCGCGCTGGTGTTCATCAGTAATATCCGTTGAATCGTGATAGAACGCAGACATTGCGCCAACCACACCAACCATCGTCGCCATTGGATGCGCATCGCGGCGGAAACCACGGAAGAAGTTGTGCATTTGCTCGTGAATCATCGTGTGACGGGTCACAAGGTTCTCAAATTCTTCGAGCTGCTTTGCCTCCGGCAATTCACCATAAAGCAGCAGGTAACACACTTCGAGATAATGTGACTGGCTGGCCAACTGATCAATCGGATAGCCACGGTGCAGCAGCTCACCTTTATCACCTTCAATAAATGTGATGGTGCTGTCGCATGCGGCAGTTGATGTAAATCCAGGGTCATAGGTGAACACATTCGCCTGCGCATAAAGCTTGCGAATATCGATCACATCGGGGCCACCTGTTGGTGAATAGATCGGCAATTCAAATGACTGGCCGTCAATGGTCACAGTGGCGGTTTTGGTCGATTCAGTCATTTTATTTTCCCACTCTAAATGCCGCGCGCCGTTCTGGCACGCGATCCGAATTCAATTGGCTGAAAGTTGGTTACTGCATATTCGTAACCAAATCGTTTCAGGCTTGCTGCTGTTCCAGACGTGCGATTGTTTCATCGCGGCCAAGGACCAGCATCATGTCAAAAACACTAGGTGAAACCGCGCGTCCGGCTAGGGCGGCGCGCAGGGGTCCTGCAAGCTTGCCCAGCTTGGTATCATGCGCTGCGGCAAGGTCGCTGACGATGCCTTCCAACGTGTCTCTGTCCCAGCTAGCATTTTGCAGCTGCGGCGTCAATTCCGTCAGTATACCACGGGATACATTAGTTAATTGTGCTTGCGCTTTTTCGTCCAGTTCCAATGGGCTGGATGTTAGGGCAAAGTGTGCTTTTTCAATGAGTTGAGGCATTGTCTTCGCGCGTTCTTTGAGGCAATAAATTGCATCGCCGAGCAATGCAGTTTGTGGCCCGGAGAGCGCTGCTTGACCCGTTGCCGCTAGGTAACCCTGCAATTCATGCAGCAGTGCAGCATTTTCGGAGGCAACAATATGTTGCCCACAGATGTTTTCCAACTTCTTGAAATCAAACCGCGCTGGTGACTTTCCGATTCCATCCAGATCGAACCACTCAAGCGCCTGCGCATCGGTGAAAAATTCGTCGTCACCATGGCTCCAACCCAAGCGGGCCAGATAATTGCGCATACCAGCTGCAGGATACCCCATCGCCTGATATTCCGCTGCACCCGTCGCGCCATGGCGTTTTGACATCTTTTTGCCGTCGGGCCCATAGATCAGCGGAATATGCGCAAGAACAGGTTTGTCCCAACCCATCGCATCATAGATCATGTTCTGGCGGAACGCATTGGCAAGGTGGTCATCGCCACGCACCACATGGGTGACGCCCATGTCATGATCGTCAACTACAACGGCCAGCATATAAACGGGCGTGCCGTCTGAGCGCAGCAGGATCATGTCGTCCAACTGATCGTTTGACCACGTCACGTCGCCCTGAACTTCGTCATGAAGCGTGGTTTTCCCATCACGAGGGGCCTTAATCCGGATCACATAGGGCGCATCAGGGTGATCGCCCTCGGCGACATCGCGCCACGGGGACCGGAACAGCGTTGATGTCTTATTGGCCCGCGCGTCCTCGCGGAACGCTTCAATTTCGTCTTGTGTGCTAAAGCATTTATAGGCCTTGCCCTGCGCCAACAGATCGCGTGCGACCTCGACATGGCGGTCCGCATTCGCGGCTTGGCTGCTCGGCTCGCCGTCCCAGTCAAGACCCAGCCACGTCAAACCATCAAGGATCGCTTGCGTGTTTTCAGCACTTGATCGCGCTTTGTCGGTATCTTCGATCCGCAACAGAAATTTACCGCCACGGCCCCGCGCATAAAGCCAGTTAAAGAGCGCTGTTCGCGCACCACCAATATGTAACGCACCAGTTGGAGACGGGGCAAAACGCGTGACGACGGGTTTCTGGGACATGAAATTAACCTCTTGTTCACCTTTATTGCCCATCCTCGGGCCGGTGTGACGTGTGGGATACTAAGCCCGGGGGCCAGTGACAAGTGCGCGCACTTGGGATCATCGAAAATGTCTTGTTGGCGCAGCGTGGTCACCTGATCGGGTGGGCTCCTGTCGGGCTTGGCTGCGGTATTGCCCTCTATTTTTCACTTCAAACAGAACCTGCATGGCCGATTATCGCGGCAATGATGCTGTGTATCGCACTCATGTGGGCGGCCTCTCGCTTGTTACCTGCTGCATTTGCACCGATTTTACTGCTGTTCGCTCTCATACTGAGCGGTGTTGCAGTCGCAAAATGGCAGACTGCGTCAGTCAATGCCCCCATCCTTGGGTTTCGGTATTACGGTCCAATCGAAGGCCGCGTTATCGCCGCTGATCGATCAGCGAGCGATGCGACCCGCCTGACGCTTGATCATGTGGTGCTGGCGCGCATGTCGCCGCACCGCACGCCCGATCGTGTGCGCATTTCCTTGCACGGGAACATTGCAAATTGGCAACCCGGCGACACAGTCGTAACCACGGGCCATCTCTCGCCGCCAAATGGGCCAGCCGAGCCGAAGGGATTTGATTTCAGGCGGCACGCATATTTTCAGGGAATAGGAGCAGTCGGATACACCCGCAATCCGGTGCTGCGGATCACAGCGGCCCATGATGTGGGCTGGCGGGGCAGGTTATTTGCCGTTCGTCACTGGCTTTCACAATATGTGACCGACGAAATATCGGGCGATTCTGGTGCGTTTGCAGCAGCAATCATTACGGGTGACCGCGCCAGCATGCCCCAGACGGTTTTGCAAAATCTGCGCAACACGAATCTTGCACATCTGCTCGCGATATCTGGGCTTCACATGGGGCTGCTGACGGGCTTTGTATTTGCAGCGGTGCGTATGGCGCTTGCTTTGATACCGCGCGTCGCCTTGTATCACCCGACCAAGAAATACGCTGCCGTCGTTGCCTTGATCGTCGGGGCCGGATACCTCGGGCTTTCAGGCGGGAATGTCGCGACCGAACGCGCCTATATCATGGTTGCGGTCATGTTCATCGCTATTATCCTTGATCGCCAAGCGTTGACGTTGCGCGCAGTGGCCATTGCCGCAACTTTGGTGCTGGTGCTCCACCCCGAGGCGCTGCTTGGCCCCGGGTTTCAAATGTCGTTTTCCGCGACAACAGCGCTCGTCGTCGTGTTTCGCTGGTTCGGGAAACAGGATTTGCGGGGTTTGCCGAAGTGGTCCAAACCAGTTCTATCTGTGGTCCTGTCGTCGTTCATAGCGGGGGTCGCTACCGCGCCATTTGCGGCCGCACACTTTAACCAAATGGCGCACTATGGCCTGATCGCAAATGTCCTGAGCGTTCCGATCATGGGTGCCATTGTCATGCCGGCCGCTGTGGTCGCGGCGTGTCTTGCGCCGTTTGGCCTTGCTTGGGTTGGATTTTGGGTGATGGATTGGGGGCTGCGTTGGATATTATTCGTCGCATCCGAAGTCGCGGCAATCGACGGAGGCGTTGGGTATATCGCGGCTCCTGATACTTGGGTCTTGGGAGTGATGACATTGGGATTGCTGACTTGGGTGCTTTGGCAAGGGCGCACGCGGCATTTTGGCGGTATCATCACAATCGCGGCTCTCATCACTTGGCAACTTCAGTCACGGCCCGCCTTGCTGATTTCGGCAAGTGGCGGGTTAGTTGGCATCATGTCACCAGAGGGCAGGAGCCTAACACGCGCCAAAGGCGATGCATTTACCGCCGGAATTTGGTTAGAAAACGATGGCAGGCCGTCATCTCAGGAACAAGCAGCCGCGCGCAGTGGTATCGCGCGGGACGGCAATGTCCACCGCATCAATTTCGGGGGCATCACGCTTGTCCACGCCGCCGGAAAACGGGCATTGGCACAAATTGCCGACTGCAATGGCGCTGATATCCTTGTCACGAATGTATCCGACGACACGGCGCGCAGTTGCACAGTCTATGACCCTATTCGTTTACGCGAAACAGGTTCCATTGCGCTTGAGGCCGACGAAAGCGGTAACGTCACCCGCACCACAGCTACCGACACAACCGGCATTCGCCCTTGGACGACTTCGTCAAAGCGGTAAGGCCTAGGAATACGTGCGGATCAAACCAACAAGGCAGCCCTGCACCTTCACCTGATCATCGCGAAAAACGCGCGTCTCATAGGATGGGTTCGCGGCTTCCAGTGCAATCGCAGATCCATTCTGTCTGAACCGTTTCAAAGTGGCCTCTTCATGCTCGACAATGGCGACGACAATATCGCCATTGTTGGCCACTCTTGTTTTGCGGATCACAACGATATCGCCATCGTTAATGCCGACATCAATCATGGAATCGCCGCGTACTTCTAATGCGTAATGTTCGCCCTGACCCAACATGGATTGCGGCACTGCGACATTGTGCGAAACTTCGGAAATTGCGGCAATCGGCACACCGGCCGCGATACGGCCCATCACGGGCAATTCTGTTGCACCTGTTTCGACCGCAATGGCATTTGCAGGCTGGGAATCGGGCATATCACCTTCGATGACCCGTGGTCTGAAACCGGATGGTTTTTGCATGCTGTCGGGCAGCTTCACAATTTCCAGTGCCCTCGCACGGTGGGCGAGACGGCGAATAAACCCGCGTTCTTCAAGTGCAGTAATCAATCTGTGGATCCCAGATTTTGACCGCAAATCAAGCGCTTCTTTCATCTCGTCAAATGACGGCGGCACGCCATCACGTTGCACACGATTGTGGATAAATTCAAGAAGGTCGAGCTGCTTTTTCGTCAACATAATCTGCTCCGCGCTTGGGTACGTTTTGCGTATGTTCTATAGTTGTTCTTGTTTTGTGTCAACTCGCCGCTAAATGTGAATAATATCCACCATCGCGCCCAAATTCTGCGTGGGGTCATTGGCCGGACGCACGATTAGGCAATTTGCATCAGCCAGAACCGTCAACAATGCACTATCTTGGCGTTCAAAAACGGTCACATGGTCGCCGTCCACCTTGCCGCGCATATAATGTTCTCTTGGTCCGTTTGTCCCGATCGTTTGGGCTAGCGCCTTGGGCTGTCGTGGCGCAGCGTTTTCCCCATGCCCAAGCATTTTGCGTAGCATCGGCAGGATAAAAATATGTCCGCACACCATTGCCGACACCGGATTTCCGGGCAGGCCGACCATTGCGGCCCCGCCTAATTTACCAGCCATCAGCGGCTTACCGGGGCGCATTGCGACTTTGTAAAATGATTGTTCCATGCCAAGGTTTTTGGCGACGCCTCCGACCAAATCATGGTCCCCAACGGACGCGCCGCCAATTGTGATGATCAGGTCCGCGCCCTTGGCCAGTTCAAACGCCATTTCGAGCGATTTGATATTGTCCTTCGCGATTGGCAGCAGGCGTGCCTTGCCACCGTTTGCATCAACAAGTGCAGCAAGCCCGTAGCTGTTTGAGGCGATGATTTGATCAGGGCGAGGGGCCTCGCCCGGCTGCACAAGCTCGTCACCTGTCGCAATAATTGCAACCTGCGGCTTACGCACGACAGGGACGTTCGCAATATTCATCGCGGCCAGCAGCGCAATGTCGTTAGGGCTGAGTTTTCTGGGGCTGCACAGCTTGTGACTGGCTTTGAAATCCGCACCCGATGGCCGCACATAACGGGCCTGATCAATATCTTCACCGATGGTTATGATGTCGCCTTGGCGGGTTACATCCTCTTGGATGATAACTCTAACCGCACCTTCGGGCAGCGGCGCGCCCGTGAAAATGCGCAACGCCTCACCCGTTTTTAGGCGGCCTGACCACGCGTGCCCAGCCGCGGCTTCGCCAATGACGCGGTAAGTGTCACCCTGTTTGGGATCGTCATCACCAATCGCATATCCGTCCATCGCAGATGCCGCAAATGGTGGTTGGTCTCGTTGTGCCTGCACATCGGTGGCAAGGGTCCGGCCTGCTGCCTCTTTCAGCGGTAAATTGACCGCTTCGCTCGGCTCAACCAGCGCAAAAAGATGCGACAGCGCCTGCTCAACCGTGATCATGGGTTTTCAAACCGGCCCGATTTGCCGCCATCTTTCATCGTGACTTTAACACCACCGATCACCATGTCTTTTTGTACAGCTTTGACCATGTCATGCACGGTCAACGCGGCGGTCGTGACCGCTGTTAGCGCTTCCATTTCCACGCCCGTCTGCCCTGTCGTTTTGACTGTTGCCGTTATCCGCACACCAGGCAGGGCCTCATCTGGGGTCAAATCAACAGTGACCTTGGTTATTGGCAACGGATGGCACAGCGGAATTAATTCAGACGTCTTTTTCGCGCCCATAATGCCTGCCAACCGCGCGACCCCCAGAACATCGCCCTTTTTGGCAGTGCCCTTGGTGATATGCGTAAGGGTCTGCTCGGACATCACAATATGTCCCTCGGCCACGGCTACGCGGTCTGTCACGGCCTTATCAGACACATCAACCATATGCGCCTGACCACTGGCATCAAAATGGCTGAGCTGATCTGCCATTACAGGCGCCCCGTTGGCGGGTTGGCCAGAATTGCGCGAGTTGCTGCGGCCACGTCGTCTTGGCGCATCAGACTTTCGCCGATCAAGAAGCTACGGGCACCATATTGCGCCATCTCAGCAAGGTCATCAGGGGTAAACAGCCCGCTTTCACACACAATCAGCCGATCTTCTGGCACCATTTTGGACAGGGTTTTTGTGGTATCCAGCGTGACGTCGAATGTCTTGAGGTTGCGGTTGTTGATGCCCATCAGGGGTGATTTGAGCTTGCTCGCCCGTTCTAGTTCTTCGGCGTCATGCACTTCAAGCAGCACATCCATGCCATAATCAAACGCAGCCGCCTCAAGCTCTTGGGCCTGGGCATCACTAACAGACGCGAGAATGATCAAAATGCAATCGGCGCCCAATGCGCGTGCCTCTGTCACTTGATAAGTGTCATACATAAAATCCTTGCGCAGGGCAGGCAGGTCAACTGCCTCTCTAGCCGCGACAAGGAAACTATCGTCACCCTGAAAGCTAGGACCATCAGTCAAGACAGACAGGCACGTGGCCCCGCCCTCAGCATAGGCTCTTGCGTGTGCAGGTGGATCAAAATCAGGCCGGATCAGGCCCTTGGACGGGCTCGCCTTCTTGATCTCGGCGATCAGGCCATAGCCATCTTTTGATGCTTTGATCAGCGCATTCGCAAACCCGCGCGGTGCAGATGCGGCACTTGCTCGGGCCTCGAGATCGGCCATTGATGTGGTGGCCTTTCGCTCGGCAACTTCTTCAAGCTTGTAGGCTTTGATTTTATCCAAAATGGTCTGTGTCATGGCTCCGCCCAGTCTATTGGCTGTTGGCTTTGATCCATAAGCCACTGGTTGATCTTTGAAAATGGCCGAGACCCGAAAAATCCACGATGCACGGATAGGGGGGACGGATGTGCTGTTTCGATTTTCAGGTGATCGCCTTGCAAATGCTTGGCAAATCCTTGCGCGGGCCGTCCCCAAAACACGCCGGCGCGGGGTTTGTGTGACAGCGATTGCAACACGTCGATCACCAGTTTGTCCCAGCCCACCTTTGCGTGGGATTTTGCCTGCCCGGGGGCAACAGTCAGCGCGGTGTTCAATAACAAAATGCCCTGATTGGCCCAATCATCAAGGCTTGTTTTACGACGATCAACATTCATATCGATTGATAACTCTATGAATATATTGCCAAGACTGTCTAGCCTGCCGCCAAACTGGTCAGGAATCGAAAAAGCCAACCCATCCGCTTTGCCACCGGTATGATAGGGGTCTTGGCCCAAGATGATGACCTTTACATCATCAGGTTGGGTCATCTCTAGCGCTCGAAAAACGGCATGGGATGGCGGCAGAAAATCGTTACCGATCTTGGAACTCACATCCGCCAACGGGCCATTGAAAAACGGCAGGTCAGCCCACGCACCAATACGTGATGTGTCAAGCATCTGACGTGATGCGCGCCAAAGTTTCCAGCGCACGTTTGGCCGCGCCACTATCAATGCTTGCGCGTGCAACTTCGACACCGTCTTTTAGGGTGTCCACTTTGTCAGCGACAATGAGTGCAGCCGCAGAATTAAGCAAAACCGCATCACGATAAGCGTTTTCAGCACCATCAAGCAGCGCACGAAATGCAACGGCATTATCCGCAGGTGTTCCGCCCAGAATGTCCTTAAACGGGTGCACAGGCAGTCCTGCATCCTCTGGGTGCACTTCGAGCGCTGATACCTTGCCGTTTTCCAAGACAGCAACGCTTGAGCTTGCAGAAATCGCCAGCTCGTCCGAGCCGTCGCCGCCATGCACCAACCATGCCTTCTCTGATCCTAATTCCAATAGCGTTTCCGCCATCGGGAAAATCAGGTCGATCGCAAATGCGCCGGTAAGTTGGCGCTTAACGCCAGCAGGATTTGTCAATGGACCCAATATGTTGAAGATCGTTTTGCAACCAAGTTCCTGTCGCACAGGCATCACATGTTTCATCGCGGGGTGATGCATAGGGGCCATCATAAAGCCAATTCCAGCCTCGCGAATAGCGCGTTCAACGACCTCGGTTTCAACCATGACGTTGATGCCCATTTCGCTTTGGACATCAGCAGTACCCGAATTGGATGAAAGCTTGCGATTGCCGTGTTTGGCGACCGTCACACCTGCGCCGGCGACAACAAATGCAGAGGCCGTAGAAATGTTGAGCGTATGCTTGCCCGATCCGCCAGTGCCAACGATATCCATCGCCCCTTCGGGTGCTTTGACCGCTTTGCATTTGGACCGCATCACAGCGGCCGCTGCTGCATATTCAGCGACAGATTCGCCGCGGGCACGCATCGCCATTAACAAGCCACCCATTTGCGCCTGCGTTGCCGTGCCATTGAACAATTCTTCAAATGCCAATTCAGCCTGCGCCCGTGAAAGCGGCCCCTCAGAGGCCGCATAAATCAGTGGTTTCATCGCGTCGCTCATGCTGGCACCTTCAAAAGGTTGGTAAAGTTTTTGAGCAGCTTATGACCATGTTCCGATGCGATGCTCTCGGGGTGAAACTGCACACCATGAATGGGCAATTCACGGTGCTGCAAGCCCATGATCGTGCCGTCATCCAACTCGGCTGTGACTTCGAGACAGTCAGGCAGGCTTTCGCGCTCAACCACCAAAGAATGATAGCGTGTCGCCTCGAACGGGTTGGGTAGGCCCGCAAATACCGATTTGTTGGTGTGATGCATCGTGCCCATTTTGCCGTGCACTATCTCGTGACAGCGGATCACTTTGCCGCCAAATGCTTCGCCAATCGTCTGATGGCCGAGGCACACACCCATGAGCGGCGTTTTCGTCTCCGCCGCGGCCTGTGTCAGGGCAAGACAAATACCTGCCTGCGCAGGATCACACGGGCCAGGTGATAGCAAAATGCCAGCAGGATTCATCCCCATGGCCTCTTGCACATCGAGCGCATCATTGCGGCGCACGACGACCTCGGTCCCTAATTCCCCCAAGTAGTGGACAAGGTTGTAAGTAAAACTATCGTAGTTATCGATCAAAAGCAGCATCAGTGAACATTCCGTTAAGTTTGGGCTACCGAAACGGCCCCAAGTCGAGGTATACTGCGTATAGATGTGACGACACGCAAGCCAGCGTCAAGCCTGCATCACAAATTGATACGCCTTGAAAAGGGGAAGCAAAGTGTTTCGTGGTTTTTTTGCTGGTGGGTTGACCGGATTTTTGGTTGGCGGCGTAGGGCTTGTCGTTGCGTCTTTGGTGACTGAGCAGCCTGCAGGTAATCAATCACCGACCTCACCGCAGATGGCCGCCGACCTCAAGGCGCAGGCCCCCACAACGGAGTTGGTTGCGCCAGAAACAATTGTCGAACCTGTCATTTCGTCGCCCGACACAATAGCGCCTGCAAATCCTGAAAAATCCTTGGTGCCTAGCGGGTCTAGCCCCCTGATCGCCGATATTGCATCTGCCGAAGTTCCATCCACATCGGTTATCGAAGGCAGTTTTCAAAATCCGGATATCGCGGTCGTCCCTGATTTAGAGATATCCCTCGCGGAACCTGTCTTGCCTAGCCCGACCTCGGTCGCTCCGAACGTGCCGATTACAGAAAATGGTATCACGCTTTCGACCAAACCCGCAGAGCCGATCACAAACCTGCCGGATGCTTTACAACGTGACGAGGTCGCAATCGTAGAGCAGCCGGAGATACCTAGCCAACCCGACTTGCCCAAAGGGGCAGGGGCATCGGCGCTTGAATTTGATGGATTTGTCATTGTACCGGATAGTTCTCTTTTCGGAGAAAGGAGGGGTCCGGACTTAGAATCTGGCGCCTCCGAAGGTCCAGACTCTGTTGAGACCCGTGATATTGCGACTGATATTGACGATGAGAACTTAGAGTCTTCAGAGCAAGAAACCGTTTTTCCGGAAGGAACGCCTGCATTGGTGCGTTTTGCTGCGCAAGATGTGCCCGATGTGGGCGACAAAGTGAAAATTGCAATCCTGCTCTTGGATTCGGGTAATACAACTGGTGGTGTTGAGGCCATTTCTTCACTCGGTTTTCCTGCAACAGTGATTATTGATCCAATTGCAACAGATGCAGCGGCGAGGGCGGTGCAATATCGTCAAGCTGGAATTGAAGTTGGCCTGCGCACGTTATTGCCGGATCAACCGACTGAGCGTGATGTTGCAGTCTCTCTCGCCGCAACCATGGCCCAAGTGCCGGAAGCCGTCGTCCTTCTTGATGCAGGAGAGGGCGGGTTGCAAAACCGTCAAAAAGCAGTGGAACAAGCGATGCAGACCCTGAATGAAGGAGGGCTGGGATTTGTCAGCCTTTCTAAAGGGTTGAATACGGCGATGCGGATTGCAGAAAAGTCAGATGTGCCTTCAACGCTCATTTTTCGCGACCTGGACGCCGGCAATCAGGACGCAGAGGTTATCAGCCGCTTTATTGATCAAGCAGCGTTCCGTGCGCGCAGAGATGGGGAAGTTGTATTACTTGGCCGCGTTCGTGTCGAAACTCTCCGTGCATTGGTTCTTTGGCAATTAAGCCGACGGGCCCAAGGGGTTGCATTGGTCCCTATTTCGACGCTGCTCGCCCCTGAGCAGGACGAAACAACTGACTTATCTCCAGATGCGCAGATTGATCCAGAACTAGACCCAGATCAGAACTAGCGGTTACCGTTGGTCACAAACATCGCCGCGTCCGCAGCCGCTTTGCGGATCGCATTGGATTTATGCACCGTCTCTTGGTATTCCGCCTCAGGATCGCTGTCATAAACAACGCCGCCGCCTGCTTGGATATAGAGCTTTTCATCCTGCACCACAGCCGTGCGCAACGCAATGCACATATCCATGTCACCGTTGGCAGAAAAATAGCCACAGCCTCCACCATAGACGCCGCGCTTTTCGGGTTCGAGCTCGTCAATGATCTCCATTGCACGCACTTTGGGCGCACCTGAAACCGTACCCGCTGGCATGCCGGCAAAAAATGCTGACAGCGCATCATGGTCATCGGATAATTCGCCAACGACGTTGCTGACGATATGCATCACATGGCTATAACGTTCGACGATAAATTTCTCTGTTGGGCGCACTGTGCCGATTTTAGAAACTTTGCCCGTGTCATTGCGGCCCAGATCAAGCAGCATCAAATGTTCGGCCAGCTCCTTTTGATCGGCAAGCAGGCTGTCCTCGTTTGCTTGGTCTTCCTCGGGCGTCGCACCACGGGGGCGGGTGCCTGCAATCGGGCGAATGGTTACTTGCGGGCCTTTGACCTGCACAAGGATTTCAGGGCTCGCCCCAATCACCTGATAGCCGCCGAAATTAAAGTAGAACATATAGGGCGACGGGTTCGTGCGGCGCAATGACCGGTAAAGCGCGAATGGCGGCTCCGGAAACGACTGGGTCCAGCGCTGTGCCGGGACAACTTGGAAAATATCGCCTGCGCGGATGTAATCCTTGGCCTTTTCGACGGCTTCCAAATATCCGGCGTGGGTAAAGTTTGATTGCGGAGCAGCGGCTTGTCCGGTTTGGGTCAATGCGCGCTCGATCGGCAATGGCCGGTCGAGCGCTCGCTGTGCATCCATCACGCGTTCTGCTGCCTGCGCATAGGCCGCCTTGGCCGACAGGCCGCTATTGGCCCAAGCGGGTGCAACAAGGATCACATCACCCTTCACACCGTCCAACACGGCCACAACAGACGGGCGCATCATCACCGCATCAGGCAACCCAAGCGGATCAGGGTTCACATTCGGCAAATGTTCGACAAGGCGGATCATGTCGTAGCCCAAGAACCCAAATAGCCCTGCAGCAGCAGCCGGCAGGTCCATTGGCAGGTCAATCTTGCTTTCGGCAATGATTTCTCTGAGCGCTGTCAGCGGATCAGAGCTGCAAGCAATAAAATCGCTCTCATCAAATCTTGCGTTGCGGTTGATACGGCTTTCCTTGCCACGGCATTCCCAAATCAGGTCAGGGTTCACGCCGATGATTGAATAGCGGCCGCGCACCTCGCCACCGGTGACGGATTCGAGCATAAACGCGTTCTTGCCGGCCCCCGACAGCTTGAGCATCAAGGAAACAGGCGTATCTAGGTCTGCCGTGATCCTTGTGTAAACCAGTTGGTTTTCGCCAGCGTCATAAGCGCGTGCAAATGCATCATATTCCGGTAACAACGCCATAACTGACCCTATTGAAACTGCGCATGGAGCGCGTTGACAGCCGATTGGTTGATCTCGATATCGGTGCGTGACTGAACCTGTGCCGCATAGGCGTCAAAGATGTCTTGCGCGATGCCCGCATTGGTTATTTCCGCTGTAGCGGCGATTTGCGCGGCAAGTTGCGGATCTTCGCTATCTGCGGCGTTAATGCTATCAAGGCGCACAATGATTGCCCCCAAACCGTTGTCGATGACGCGTGTTTCGCCTGTTTCCATGTCAAACACGTCGCTAAGGAACGCTGGCGGCGTGCCGGGGACAAAGGTGGTGCGGGTCATGTTCGCTTCGACCTGCGGCGCAAGGCCTAACGTGTCAAAGCCGGTTAGCGGCAGGATGCTTTCAACAAGCGCCTCTGCCTGCGCGATGACCGCCAATTGCGTATTTTGCACCAGCAATGCGGCACTTACCTCATCTTTGACATCAGCAAGCGGTTTGACTGCAGGTTGATTGATCGCCGTCAGGTTTAGGGCAAACACGCCACCGTCATCCATAAACGTAAGTTCAGGAAAATCACCAACTTGCGCATTTTGTGCGGCAATGCGGAATTCGTCGTATGCGGCAATGTCTGCGTTGCTTTGCGCATCGAACATTATCGACCCTTCGATCATGTCAGTTTGCGCCGCAAGATCGGCCATGCTCGCGCCACCTGCCAGCAAATCATTCATACGATCAGCTTGATCCTCAATGACACGGCGTGCGCGTGCTGCCGCCAACTCTTGGCGAAGATCATCGGATGCCTCTTCATATGTTGTGTTTTGCGCCGCAAGGACCGCATTCACACGAAAAAGGGCTGGGCCAAGCGATGTTTCAATGGGGCCAACGATGTTGCCGACTTCTGCGGTAAATACCGCGTCACCTGCTGCGCCAAGCTCGGCTTGGCTGACGTCGCCCATATCAACATCAGATAATTCAAGCCCGCGTGAGGCGACCAAATCATCAAAGCTGGTGTCCATTTCTGTCGCTTGGGCTGCGGCGTCAGCGGCGGCTTCGGCATCGACATAAACCAAACGCTCTACCAAACGGCGTTCTGGCTGCTGAAACTCTGACAGGCGTTCGTCATAAAGTTCGCGCAACGCGTCCTCATCAATTGTGATTTGGTCACGAATCATATCCGGCGACAGCCATGCAAATTGGATGTCGCGTGTCTCGAGCGTTGAAAATAGTGCGGCGTTTTCAGCGTGGAATGCTTCGATCTCCGCGTCCGTCGCTGCTGCGACGGGTGCCGTTAGTGCCGTTTCATCAACAACGGCCCATGTCACGTCGCGCCGTTGCGCAATATAGGCCGTCAGCGTCTCGACATATGTTTCCGGCGCGACAATGCCGCCAACAACGGCCGCTTGCAACAAACCACGTGCCACTTCATCGCGGATGCTGGTCTCGAATGTTTCTTCGGTCATGCCGGCATTTTCAATCGTAAAGCGGTATGCCTCGCGATCAAAGTTTCCGTCGATGCCACGAAATGACGGAACCTGCAAAACTTCTTCTCTGACGCGCGCATCGCCAACGGACAACCCAAGTGCCGCTGCTTCATTATCAATCGTGCGCGCTGCGACGACCTGTGCCAACGCATTTTGGTCGACGCCTAGCTGTTGTGCCTGCGCAAACCCGACGGGTTGGCCGATCTGGGCCTCCAATGCGCGAATCTGCTCGTTCAGCGCCTGCTGATAACGGCGCACCGAAATGTCTTTTTCACCAGCCTTGCCGATGTTGCGGATACTGCCTGACAGGCCACCCGTGCCAAAGCCAAGAAGGCCAACAACCAACAGGCCAAGAATAATCCAGACAAAGAAACGATTTTTGCTTTTCGCAGCCATAGGTAGGGCCCTGTTCATTGATGTTATGCGCGCATGCTTCGCGAATGGATATGGTGCTATGCGCCGGTCTGCAAGTGCCCGCTAAAGGTTTGATAGCCTGTTAAACAGCTCTGTTATGCCATTACGGTCAATATTGGCAAATGCGATCCGCATTTCGCGCGCACCATCGCCCGCATCTTCGGGATTAAACATCGTGCCTGGCAGCATAAGAACGCCCGCATCTTTGACTGCGCGTTGTGCCAATGCGTCGGATGCTTCCTCAAACGGATGCCGGACATAGGCGAAATAGGCGCCACATCCCAACAACTTCCATCCCTTAGCAGCCAGCAGCGCAAACCCTTCTTCAATCGCCGCGCGGCGATCAAGAATTTCGAGCCGTTCACCACCCAGCCAATCATCAAGGTGCTCGATCCCCCATAGCGCCGCTGCTTGGCCAAGCTGGTTTGGGCAAATCGCCACTGTATCAAGAAACTTTTCAATCTCTCGCAACCTGTCTTCGCCCGCAACTACGGCCCCAACACGGTGCCCCGTCAATCGGTAGGCCTTGGAGAATGAATATAGGTGAATTAGCGTATCTGCCCAATCGGGATCGGCAAACAGCGGGTGTGGTGCGCCATCACGGCTGTCAAAATCGCGGTAGGTTTCATCAACAATCAGCGCGATACCATGCGTGCGGCACACATCGCGGAATGCAGCCAATGTGGCCGCCGGATATTCAACACCACAGGGGTTATTTGGGCTGACCAATGCAATGGCCTTGGTTCTACTGGTGATCAGCGTTTTCGCGTCATCAGCAGATGGGATCAGACCGTCACCGACCAATAGTGGGACAGTTTTGACGCCCGACATGTCCAACCACATCCGGTGATTGAAATAATATGGGACGGGAATGATCACCTCATCTCCCTCGGCGCATAATGTGGCAATGCTTGCGGCAAATGCCTGATTGCACCCAGATGTAATCGCCACCTGATCGGGTGATATTTTGCCGCCATAGGCGTGGCCCCAACGCGTAGCGACCGCTTCTCGTAATGCGGGCAAGCCTAGCACGGGGCCATAAAGATGCGTCTCGTCTTGCTCGATGATCATCCGCGCCATGGCTTCGCGCATCGCCAATGGCGGCGGATCAACAGGTGCGGCTTGACTGACGTTGAGCAGGGGGCGGTCTGTAGGATGCTCCACCCCGTCCAACCAACGCCGCGCCTCCATGACGGGCGGGGCGAATGTTGTCTGGGTGCGGGGCAAGGCCATGATCAATCCTTGCCGCGATATGGCTCAACATATTGCAGTGCCATATCCCATGGAAAGAAGATCCACGTATCTTGGCTAACGCCAGTGATAAACGTATCAACCTGTGGCTCGCCCTCTGGCTTGGCATAAACGGTGGCGAAATGGGCCTTTGGATATAGCTTGCGCACCAGTTCCAGTGTCTTGCCACTGTCCACCAAATCATCAACGATCAAAATACCGGTGCCATCGCCCATCATGTCGTTGTCAGGGGATTTCAGAACCTTGGCCTCGCGGCGTTGGTCAGCAGCCCCACCACCAGAATAATACGACATTACAGAAATCGTATCGACAGTACGAATATCCAATTCACGCGCAACAATCATCGCAGGGGCCATACCGCCACGCGTGATTGCCACAACCGCCGTCCACGCGCCATCGTCAGGGCCTTTGCCATCCAAACGCCATGCAAGAGCGCGGCTATCGCGGTGCAATTGATCCCAGCTAATGTGAAACCCTTTTTCATGTGGCAAACGTTCAGTCATTGTCAGGTTCCTTTAAGTCAGAGCAATTTTTACGCCAAATGCGGCGATCAGCGTGCCAAAGCAACGGTCAATCGTTGCTTTTAGGTGAATATAAGCGGCTCTCGCCTTGGGCAGCGAGAAAACCCGCGCAACGATCAGATACCATAGCGTTTCATTGACGAAAATCGCGGCAACAATCGCGGCTCGCCAGATCAGGGGGGTATCGACAGGGACCAACCCAACAAATACCGCGCTAAAGAATATCGCAGACTTTGGATTTGTCGCGAACGTGGCAAAGCCAAAGCGCACGGCGCCCCATTTTGACATAGGCGCGGGTTTCGCCGCAGTATCCAGCGGGTCGCTTGCGTGTTTCCACATCATGAACGCGATGAAGATCAAAAACGCCGCGCCAACCAGTTTGAGCGATGTAAACAGAACTGGCATCACCTCAAACAGCAATGCCAACCCTGCCATTGCGGCCACGGCCCATAAAACAGCGCCCAACCCAAACCCTAACGCAAGCGCGGCAGCAACCGCAAACCCGTCATTCGCGGCCGTCCTTAATGACACCACAAACGACGGGCCCGGACTGACCGCCGCCGCAAGATGGATCAATACAATCGAAATGAACGCCGCAAACGTCATTGGTTAGACGGTTGAGATATCGGGCGCGTCAACGGCCTTCATGCCAACAACATGGTAGCCACTATCAACGTGATGGGTTTCACCCGTCACGCCGCTGCTCAGGTCAGACAGCAGATAGAGCGCTGATTTACCAACATCGTCGGTCGTGACCGTGCGGCGCAGCGGCGAATTCAGCTCGTTCCATTTGAGGATGTAACGGAAGTCACCAATGCCGGACGCGGCCAGCGTTTTAATCGGACCCGCAGAAATGGCGTTCACGCGAATGCCATCCTTGCCCAAATCCTCGGCCAGATAACGCACAGATGCCTCTAGCGCGGCCTTACACAGGCCCATGACGTTATAATGCGGCATCACGCGTTCCGCACCGTAATACGTCAACGTCAGGCACGAACCACCTGGGTTCATCATCTTTTCAGCGCGGTTCACAACAGCGGTGAACGAATACACAGAAATATCCATCGACATCAGAAAGTTTTCGCGCGACGTATCAACGTAGCGGCCACGCAATTCATTTTTGTCAGAAAAACCAATGGCATGCACGACAAAGTCAAGCTTGCCCCACTTTTCCTCGAGCGACGCAAACAACCCATCGATGCTATCCATGTCCGACACATCACAGGGTAACACAATATCTGAACCCAGCTGCTCGGCCAGTGGGGCGACACGCTTTGCAAGCGCCTCGCCTTGATAAGAGAACGCCAATTCAGCGCCTGCTTCGGCACATGCCTTGGCGATTCCCCATGCGATTGATTTATCGTTAGCGAGGCCCATAATTAGACCGCGCTTTCCTTGCATTAACTGTGAAGACATTTTGACCTCGCCCCATGTTGGCTTATGTTGATTTATGTCTAAGCGATTGACACAAGGTCAGCAAGACAACAGCGTTACCAATGATTAAGGAACCAAGCAGATGGCCGATCGTTCAGGAAAATTCGCAGGCGAAAACCCGTTTCACATCGCCCAAAACTGGTTGTCTGAGGCGAGCGACGCCGAATTGAACGATCCCAATGCAATTGCCCTATCGACAGTTGATGGCAGCGGCATGCCCAACGCGCGGATGGTCCTGCTCAAGGACATCGAAGACGACGCATTCGTTTTCTATACCAACTACGGCAGCCAAAAAGCCCAGGAAATAGATCAAGCAGGCAAAGCGGCATTTGTCATGCATTGGAAATCGTTGCGCCGCCAAATCCGCGTGCGGGGCGTTGTTGAAAAAGAAGACGGTCCAAAAGCCGACGACTATTACAGCTCCCGATCACTCAAAAGCAGACTGGGCGCTTGGGCCTCTGATCAATCCCAACCGCTGTCATCGCGCGCCGCGTTGATTGCCACGGTGGCAAAGGTCACAGCTAAGCACGGACCGAATCCTGCCCGCCCTGCATTCTGGGGTGGTTATCGGATTCGCCCGCTTGAAATTGAATTTTGGGCTGATGGCGACTTTAGGTTGCATGACCGGTTTACGTGGCGTCGTGAAACGGTAGCAAGCCCATGGAATGTCATTCGATTATGTCCATAATTTCACGCTTCGTGAAATTGTTGCGCTTGAAATTAACAAATGAGTAGGTATTGATGCTGATGTAATACCCATGCACGAGGCTCAAAGCGTGCAACCCGAAAGAATATCATGACCTCATCTGACAGCGACCACCTTAGCGAACCATTGTCCGGAATCGTGAAATGGTTTGACCCGATCAAGGGGTTTGGTTTCGTCGTAACGTCCTCGGATGGGCCCGACATCTTGCTTCATGCGAATGTGTTGCGCAACTTTGGCCAAAGCACGATTGTCGATGGCGCTGAAATTACGCTTCTCGTCCAGCAATCCGACCGTGGGCTACAGGCCGTTGAAGTATTGTCGATCGAAGCCATTGCCGCTGACCCAACACCGCCATTGCGCGATTTGGAACTCTATTCTGATGAAGACATTCAGGCACGACCAGTAGAGCCGGCGCGCGTAAAGTGGTTCGACATCGGCAAAGGTTTTGGCTTTGCGAATGTATTTGGCAGTGATGATGACGTCTTTGTGCACATTGAAGTCTTGCGTCGCGGCGGAATGTCGGATTTGCAGGCAGGCGAAGCGATCGGCTTGCGCATGATAGATGGTAAGCGCGGTCGCATGGCCGTGGAGATTGTCACATGGGAATCAGTCGTGCGCTAATCGGCGCCTTACTCTTACTACCTTCAACTGTTTTTGCGTCTTGTGATGCTACTGCACTGACAGTGCAGGGCGATTTTGGCCGTGCACGTATCGCGGTTCGGGTTGCGGATGAGCCGCAAGAGCGTGCGCAAGGCCTTATGAACGTGGAATCGATGCCGCTGCTCGCGGGGATGCTATTTGTCTATGATGCCCCACAACACGCGACGTTCTGGATGCGCAACACACTTATCCCGCTAGATATGTTGTTTGCCGACACAAGCGGCACAGTGCAACGTATCCATGAAAATGCAGTGCCGCTTGATGAAACGGTGATTGATGGCGGGCGCGACATTGCATTTGTTCTCGAACTCAATGGCGGTGTTTCGTCACGGTTAGGGATCACGGAGGGCGCTGTTTTGGTGCATCCAGCAATCGAAAATGAATTTACGCAAAATTGTGTGCCTTTGGATGCGGGTTAGGGCTTTTCAAATCAGAAACTTGGGTTTAGAGAAGCGATCAGTCGGGGCGTAGCGCAGCCTGGTAGCGCATCTGTTTTGGGAACAGAGGGTCGTAGGTTCGAATCCTATCGCCCCGACCATTTAAAAAAACCACTCCTTTTGGGGTGGTTTTTTTGCTTCCGGGATTGCCGAAATATCACGCCGAATTCTTTTGGCCCGCGTTAACCTTTTTTCGATCAAAAGGTTAATTTTCGTCGCCGGTATTCATCTAATATCTGAACCAAATGCGATAAGTTGCCTATTTCACTACATTTTGTATCAGTGCGCGTCACCCCCACCTTGACGGCTGGCCTGTGGATGAATCATCTGTCAGGCCGTGGACCCTATATGTTGTGTTTGGTCAATCATATTTATCTTTATTTTGTGTAAATAAACGTGTTGACCGAATGGCCCCCAATGGGACAGTTTGTGCGAGCAAGTCACAATCACCACTAGATGTAGTGTTTTGCATTCATATTGACCGCTGTGTTGCGCTTGGCTGAGATGGCCCAAATGACCTTTAAAATTGGGTCCGCGTTGCGAAGAGGTTGGGAACACGCGGTGGCGACATCGTATAAAATATTAATGACGCCGCAACGACGGCACACGACAAGGGGCAAAAACGATGAAAATCGAACGCAATTTCACCAAAGCAGGGCAAGATGCATATGCAGAGCTCGCGTTTAAATCAACGACATCCGAAATTCGGAACCCTGATGGGACGATTGTATTTAAACTGGAAAATTGCGAAATCCCCGAAGGTTGGAGCCAAGTTGCCTCTGACGTGATTGCACAGAAATACTTCCGCAAAGCTGGTGTCCCATCCGAATCGCGCCGCGTCAAAGAAAAAGGTGTTCCATCTTTCCTCTGGCGGTCCGAGCCAACTGAAAACGCGACAATGGATGGTGAAACATCCGCCAAGCAGGTTTTTGATCGCCTCGCTGGTGCATGGACATACTGGGGCTGGAAGGGCGGCTACTTTTCAACAGAAGAAGACGCACAAGCCTATTTCGACGAAATGCGCTATATGTTGGCGACACAACGCGCTGCCCCAAACAGCCCACAGTGGTTCAACACTGGCCTGCACTGGGCATATGGTATTGATGGCCCTGCACAGGGTCACCACTATGTTGACTACAAAACTGGCAAGCTAACAAAATCCACCTCCAGCTATGAACACCCGCAGCCACACGCTTGCTTTATCCAATCCGTCGGAGATGATTTGGTGAACGAGGGCGGCATCATGGATCTTTGGGTCCGCGAGGCACGCCTATTCAAATACGGCTCCGGCACTGGCACAAACTTCTCATCTTTGCGTGCAGCTGGTGAAAACCTGTCTGGCGGCGGTAAATCTTCCGGCCTTATGGGCTTCTTGAAGATCGGTGACCGTGCCGCAGGTGCGATCAAATCAGGCGGCACAACACGCCGCGCTGCCAAAATGGTTATCGTTGATAGCGACCACCCAGATATCGAAGAATTCATCAACTGGAAGGTTCTCGAAGAACAAAAAGTGGCGTCCATCGTTGCTGGTTCCAAGATGCACGAACGTTACTTGAACGCGATCTTTGCCGCGATCAAATCATGGGATGGCGCCGAGGCTGATGCCTATGATCCTAAGGTGAACAACAACCTGCAAGCTGCTGTTCGTGAAGCGAAAAAATCGGCAATTCCAGAAACATACATCAAACGCGTTCTCGATTATGCCAAGCAGGGCCATACATCTATCGAATTCCCAACATATGACACAGACTGGGATTCCGAGGCCTATAACTCTGTGTCTGGTCAAAACTCGAACAACTCCATCCGCGTAACGGATGCCTTCCTCAAGGCTGTTGAAAACGACGACGATTGGAAGCTGATCAACCGCAAAAACGGTGAAGTCGCGAAAATCATCCGCGCTCGTGATCTTTGGGAGCAGGTTGGCCACGCGGCTTGGGCCTGTGCTGATCCGGGCATCCAGTACCACGATACTGTCAATGCATGGCACACATGCCCAGAAGACGGTGCGATCCGTGGGTCCAACCCTTGCTCCGAATACATGTTCCTTGATGATACGGCTTGTAACCTTGCATCCATGAACTTGCTGACCTTCTATAAGGACGGCGAATTTCAGGTCGAAGACTACATCCACGCCACACGGCTCTGGACAGTCACACTCGAAATTTCTGTGATGATGGCGCAATTCCCATCCAAGGAAATCGCACAGCGTTCATATGACTTCCGTACGCTTGGCCTCGGTTATGCGAACATCGGCGGCCTGTTGATGAACATGGGCTTTGGCTATGATAGCGACGAAGGCCGCGCCATGGGTGCTGCACTGACCGCGATCATGACTGGTGTGTCTTATGCCACGTCCGCTGAAATGGCATCAGAGCAGGGCGCATTCCCGGGCTACAACAAAAACGCCGATCACATGCTGCGCGTCATCCGCAACCACCGCAATGCGGCATTGGGCATGACAGACGGTTATGAGGCACTTGATATCAAGCCAGTGCCACTGGATCACGTAAATTGCCCTGACAACCGCCTGCCAGAACTGGCTGTGACAGCATGGGACGAGGCGCTGGAGCTGGGCGAAAAGCACGGCTACCGCAACGCCCAGGTATCTGTCATCGCGCCAACAGGCACGATTGGTCTGGTTATGGATTGTGACACGACTGGGATCGAGCCTGATTTCGCCTTGGTTAAGTTCAAAAAGCTCGCTGGTGGTGGTTACTTTAAAATCATCAACCAATCTGTGCCTGCGGCACTTGAAAAGCTCGGCTACGGCTCTGCTCAGATCGAAGAAATCATCGCTTCTGCGGTTGGCCATGGGTCCATCGGTCAGGCACCTGCGATCAACCACACATCACTCATAGGCCATGGTTTTGGTCAGGCTGAAATTGACAAAATCGAAGCGGCTCTCAAAGCGGCATTCGACATTCGGTTTGTGTTTAATCAGTGGACCTTGGGCGAAGAATTCTGCACCAAAACGCTTGGTATCCCTGTCAGCAAGCTGAATGATCCAACATTTGACCTGCTGCGCCACCTCGGTTTCAGCAAAGCAGAAATCGATGCTGCAAATGACCACGTTTGCGGTTCAATGACGCTCGAAGGTGCCCCGCACCTGAAGGAAGAGCATTACAACGTGTTCGATTGCGCCAATACGTGCGGCAAAAAGGGCACGCGTTACCTGTCCGTCAACAGCCACATCCACATGATGGCCGCTGCACAGTCGTTCATCTCTGGCGCGATTTCCAAGACGATCAACATGCCAAATGACGCCACAATCGAGGATTGTCAGAAAGCATATGAGCTGTCTTGGTCCTTGGGCATCAAGGCCAACGCGCTTTACCGTGACGGCTCGAAGCTTTCCCAGCCTTTGGCTGCGGCTTTGGTCGAAGATGATGACGAGGCGGCAGAAGTGCTTGCCACTGGCAGCAATCAGGAAAAAGCAGCAGTTCTGGCTGAAAAGATTGTCGAAAAGATCATCATCAAAGAAGTCCGTTCGCGCGAACGCGAGAAAATGCCACAGCGCCGCAAGGGCTATACCCAAAAGGCCATCGTAGGTGGTCACAAGGTTTACCTACGCACAGGTGAATATGAGGGTGGTCAGCTTGGTGAAATCTTTATCGATATGCACAAAGAGGGCGCTGGCTTCCGTGCGATGATGAATAACTTTGCCATCGCCGTGTCCGTGGGCTTGCAATATGGTGTGCCGCTCGAGGAATTCGTGGACGCGTTCACATTCACCAAGTTCGAGCCAGCTGGCATGGTGCAAGGCAACGACAGCATCAAGAACGCGACGTCGATCCTTGATTACATCTTCCGTGAATTGGCGGTGTCCTACCTTGATCGTACCGATCTGGCCCACGTGAAGCCAGAAGGCGCATCATTTGACGACATCGGTCGCGGTGAGCAGGAAGGCGTGTCCAATGTGGCCACACCGTCCGACAGCGCTGCGTCGAAATCGCTCGAGGTGCTCAAGCAGATCAGCTCAACCGGATATCTGCGCAAGCGCATGCCGCAAGATCTTGTCGTTCTGCAGGGCGGCGCAAACGCCGCGATGATGCAGGCGGTCGCAGAAGTCACGACCGATACGGTTGGCGAAACGGCTGTTGTGGCTGAGACATCATTGGCGACAGGGACCATCACAAGCACCGGCATTTCGGCCCGCGATAAGGCGAAAATGCAGGGCTATGAGGGTGATCCATGTGGTGAATGTGGCAACTATACACTGGTGCGCAACGGCACATGTATGAAGTGCAACACCTGCGGCGGGACATCCGGCTGTAGCTAAGATATTGCGGCGCGCCTGAATTGGGCGCGCCGTTTCGTTTCCCGAAGGAGCTGCGGTTCCTTCCGGCGCGGATCGGGCCGCAGGCAAAAAACCGAGCGGTATATAATTCGAGCCTGATAAGCGAAACTACAGGGCGGCCCACGGGCCGTCCCTTTTTTATGCGTTGTGTTGATTGAAACCCCGGGGCGCTGCCCCTGACCCCGCCATATTTTCGCTCAAGAGAAAGGCTTAGCGGGGGATGTCGAAATTGGGTGGTGCGAGGGAAAACCCGTCAAAGTGAAACCCCGGGCTGACGGTGCAGCTGACCAATGTCCAGTCGCCCGTCGTGCGCGCCGCTTGCCAATGATCGCTCGGCACGATGATCTGTGGCGCTTGATCGCGCGAGAGGTCGGGGCCAAGAACATGATCAATTGCGGGGCCTGCATCGTCTTGGGCCAGTGATAGGATCAGGGGCGCCCCTGCATGATAGAGCCAGATTTCGACAGCATCGACCTTGTGCCAATGGCTGGCCTGACCGTCCTTGAGCAGGAAATAGATGCATGTGCCAGTTGGGCGGCCATCATTTTCAGCGGCCCAAGTTGGGCGGTAAAATCCCCCCTCTGGATGAGGGGAGAGATTGAGTTTTGCAATGATTTCGTCAGCGGTCATCGCTTGAGGATGGATGCGCCTGCGTAGATCGCCGTTTCGCCCAGCAATTCTTCGATGCGGATCAACTGGTTGTATTTTGCCAAACGGTCAGAGCGCGAAAGCGAACCTGTTTTGATCTGACCACAGTTTGTGGCCACTGCCAGATCAGCGATTGTTGCATCTTCGGTTTCGCCGGACCGGTGCGACATGACATTGGTGAAACGCGCACGGTGGGCCATATCAACGGCCTGCAATGTTTCAGTAAGCGATCCAATTTGGTTCACTTTGACCAGCATAGAGTTGGCAGATCCTTTTGCGATACCATCGGCAAGGCGGGCAGGGTTGGTGACAAACAGATCGTCACCGACCAATTGCACCTTGTCGCCGATCATGTCGGTCAGCATTTTCCAGCCGTCCCAATCGTCCTCATCCATGCCGTCTTCGATGCTGATAATCGGGTAATCTTGGGCAAGTTTGGCGAGGTATGCAGCATTCTCAGCCGAGGTCAGCGAAATGCCTTCGCCTTTCATCTCGTATTTGCCGTCTTTGAAATATTCGGACGCGGCGCAATCAAGTGCCAGATAGATGTCTTTGCCCGGCGTGTATCCCGCCTTTTCGATTGATGTCATGATGAAATCAAGCGCGTCGCGCGTCGATCCAAGGTTTGGCGCAAAGCCGCCTTCATCGCCGATACCAGTGTTATGGCCAGCTGCAGAGAGCTCTTTCTTGAGTGTATGGAACACCTCGGCGCCCATGCGGATCGCTTCTTTGATGTCTGTCGCAGCCACAGGCATGATCATGAATTCTTGGATATCGATAGGGTTATCAGCATGTTCGCCGCCGTTGATGATGTTCATCATTGGCACGGGCAGGGTGCGTGCGGATGTGCCGCCGATATAGCGAAACAGCGGTTGCCCTGTGAATTCAGCGGCCGCTTTGGCCACGGCGAGTGACACACCAAGGATTGCGTTCGCGCCAAGCCGGCCCTTGTTCGGCGTGCCGTCAAGTTCGATCATTGCCATATCGATGGACACTTGTTCAATCGCGTCAAAGCCAAGGATCGCCTCGGCAATTTCGCCATTCACGGCCTCAACCGCTTTTTGTACGCCTTTGCCCATATAGCGGGCCTTATCACCGTCGCGCATTTCAACTGCTTCATGCGCGCCAGTTGATGCGCCCGATGGTACGGCGGCGCGGCCCATTGTGCCGTCCTCCAAGATCACATCAACTTCAACGGTTGGATTGCCGCGGCTGTCGAGAATTTCGCGGGCGTGAATGTCGATGATAATGCTCATGGTGAATATCCTTGTCTAAGCGTTTGACGGGGGTTTAACTGTTTGTTGCATGCGACGCAAACGGGCTTCTCTCCACACGGTGTAGATGCCGGATACGACGATAATCGCAGCACCGACCAATGTCAGCGCATCGATTTTTTCTGAAAACACGATCATGCCAGCCATCAGTCCAAATATGATCCGTGTGTAGCGGAACGGTGTGATAAACGAAATTTCGCCTATGCGCATCGCGGCGATCACGCAGTAGAGTGCAGGCCCCCCGATGGCCACAGCAACCAAAAACTGCCCGATCACCAGCCCTGATGGCACGACAGGGGACGCACCCGACACGATCAGGCTGAGCGCGCCTGCCGGAATAGTTGCCATAAACCCGATGGCGGACACTTGGGTTGTGCTGATCCCTTGGGTGATCTTGCGCGTGGCCAAATCACGCGCGGACATGAATATAACGCCCATCACAGCAAATAGCGCCGTTGGTTCAAATGTTTCGCCAAACGGGCGAATAACGATCAAAACGCCGATCATGCCGATAACAACGGCCAGCCAGCGCCGCCAGCCTACGGTTTCTTTGAAAAATACGGCCGCACCAAATGTGACAAGGATCGGGCTGGCTTGAATAATCATCGTCACCAATGACAGCGGCGCCAGCGCCAGCGCGGTGACAAACCCGAGTGCGGCCATGCCCTCGCACACTGCGCGCACGCCCGATGCCCCGCGCAGGAACGACGGGGAAAACGCGACTTCACCCTTCAAGATCGACCAGATCGCGAAAACGACTGTGCCGCCAACGCCCAACATCATCAGGATTTGACCCGACGGCAGGGACGCCGACATCAGTTTGATCAACGTGTCCTCAAGCGCAAAGCCGAACATCGCTACGACCATCAGCGCAGCACCGCGGAGGTTATCCACGTGGTTTATCCTTCAGTGGAACGCCATAAAGCTCAAGCCTGTGCCCCATAAGGCGAAACCCCAGCTTTTCAGCGATTTTTTCTTGTAACGCCTCGATTTCGGGATCGACAAATTCGATCACTTCGCCCGAATTTACATCAATCAGATGATCATGATGTTCCCTGTCGGTGGTCTCATACCGTGCGCGGCCGTCGCCGAACTCGTGTTTCTCTAGGATACCGGATTCTTCGAACAGTTTCACCGTCCGGTAAACCGTCGCCAACGAAATGCGCGGGTCGGCGTCAGCTGCACGGCGATAGAGCTCTTCGACATCGGGGTGGTCGTCAGCAGCCTCGAGCACATGCGCAATCGTGCGCCGTTGCTCGGTCATGCGCAGGCCTTGCGCCTCGCATCGCGACAAAATGGATGTGGTTGGCATGGGCCACCCGCTCGTTATTGGATTTGTCTTGGTTTAATCGCCTCAGCGGGGAATGGCTAGGGTCTGAACGCCACCAATTCGCCCTTCATCGTTTGGTATGCTTGACCCGATATTGTGACACCAGTTGCGTCCGATGCCGCCTGAATGCGGGACAAACGACCCATATCTTCGCCTTGGCGTATTGCAAGGGTTTGCGGCGCACCGTGCAGATCGCATAGCAAGGCGGCTAACGTCGCACATGCGCTACCTGTTGCCGGATCTTCGGGGATGTTATCGAGCGGGGCAAACATGCGCGCGTCGATGTCACTGCCGCTCTTAACATAAGCGAAAATCGCAAAATCCATGCCAGCAGGATGCAATGCAGCGCCCTCGCGTAGCGCATCAACCTGTGCCAAGCACTGCGCCAAAGCATCACGATCAACCAACTCCACAATCACGAACGGTAGCCCAAGCGTGGCCTGCATAGGCGGGTGGTTGTCGACAACGATCTGCGCAGGCGCAAGGCCCAGGCATCGTGCAACCAGTCCCACATCGGGTTTTGCTAAGATTTGCAGCGGAACATCAGTGCGAAATGACGCCATATCACCATCAAATGTGCAGGGGATTGGCCCGACACCCAATTCAAGGACCATGTCACCCCTATGGCCTAAATCGCGTAGCGCAATTGCTGTGCCAATGGTCGGATGTCCTGCAAAGGGGATTTCTGAGGTGGGCGTGAAAATCCTCACGCGGGCTGTGTTTGCGGGGTCATTTGGTGGGGTAACAAATGTGACTTCGGAAAAATTGAACTCCGCTGCGATGTCTTGCAACCGATCCTCCGGCAGCCCTGACGCATCTGGAAACACTGCTAACTGGTTGCCGCCAAATGGCTTGTCGGTGAAAACATCATAAACAAAGTATGTGGTCATGGCAGCAGCTCCGGTTCGCGTCCAACCCGCTCTGCCACGCGTGCGACTGTCAGGCCTTGAACGATGATTGAAAAAATAACGATGATATAAGTGACGGTCAGGATCAGCGGTTTCCATTCGCCGTCTGGCAATGACAGGGCCAATGCGACAGAAATACCGCCCTTCAGCCCGCCCCATGTCATGATCGGGATCACGCCTTTGCTAAACTCTCGAAACGGGCGCAACATCAGCACCGGCACCGCCACAGCGGCAAACCTCGCAATGAGCGCCAGCCCAATGGACAGGACGCCAGCGATAAGGAAATCCATCTCAAACGCGACGGCGAACACCTCGACGCCGATCAACAGGAACAGCACGGCGTTTAATATCTCGTCGATCAGCTTCCAGAACGCATCAACATAATTGCGTGTCTCTTCGGACATTCCATGCTTGGCGCCAATATCCCCGATCAAAAGACCGGCACAGACCGCCATAATCGGCGCAGAAACGTGCAAATAAACCGCCAATTCATAGCCCCCAAACGCAAGGCCAAGCGTGATCAATACCTCAAGCGAATAGTCATCAATCCGGCGCATAACCCGAAACGTCAACCACCCCAGCACAAGGCCCAGAACCGCACCGCCAAGCGCCTCTTGCAAAAATAGCTGCAACGCGCCCTGCAAGCCCGTGCCGTGACTATCCCCATGCGGAAACGCAATTCCAACCAACACAAGGAATACGACATAGCCCACACCATCATTAAACAGGCTCTCACCTGCGATCTTGGTCTCGAGCGATTTTTCAAGGTTCGCCTCTCGTAGCACGCCCAAAACCGCGACCGGATCGGTGGGCGAAATCAATGCGCCAAATACCAGCGCCACCAATAGTGGCATGCCCGTCAGCCATGAAAACCCAAATCCAACGATTGCTGTCGATAGGCCCACGCCGATTGTTGCCATCAACAATACAACCAACCATTCGCGCCGCAGGTCCGATAATTTGACGTGCAATGCACCGGCAAATAGCAGCAGGCCCAGCATCCCCTCTAACAGGGCTTCTGAAAATTCAATCTCAAGCACCGCCTCGCGCACGTTATCCGCCACCCCAAGGCTGGGCACGATGACGTCAAACGCGAGCACCCCCAATGACGCGAGCAACGCAACCACCAAGATGCCGATTGACGGGGGTAGCCGCAGGAAAAAATAGTTGATGGCCCCAAACGCACCAGCAAGAACAATAAGAAGCGAGGCAATCTGTAAAACAGTCATGGGAAACACTCATCAGCTTGGTTCATCTGGTGTTAACATGGCCTACCGCATCACAACAGGCTTATCGCGTGGGGGCAGCGATCCACGTGCCGCCCAATTGCCGAACGGTTGCGCCCGTGCCGATTTTGAACCGCGCAATGCCCGCCGTATTCACCGTATCAATCGTGCCCAAATCCAACCACTGCACACCGCGCTGCGCTAAGCATTGCGCCGCCTCATCAAACAAGCGGTGGTGCGCTCGCAATTTGCGCCCGTGATCGCTGGTCCACCCAATGTGGTATGTCGCAGCGGCCCCGTGAATGAGGAAAATCATCGCCGCAATTGGCACGCCCTTTTCCGCGGCAATGCAGGCAACCGTATCGCCCACGGGCCAATGCGTAACAATGCCGTGGGGCAGGGCGCGGTAGCGTTTGGTGATTTGCTGCTCACGATCCCTGTCCAAAATCCACTGATCTACAGGTGCCAGCGGCCGAATTGTTGTCTCAAATGCAAGCGCATGTGATTGGCGCAACGCTTGCCGCCATTTTGTTCGGGGTGCTGGCCGATTGATCAAGTTCAGTTCCGCAACATAAGCACCTGTCAAAACCTTGCGAAACCCAGCGGCCCTATACAGGCTGTCATCATCCGCCTCAGCATTCAGGATCACCAACCGCCGCTGGCGAAGCTGCCGCAAATCGGATGATCGCTCAAACAGGCCGCGCCCGATATACGTCACCGGCCCTCGCCGGATCGCCTGAACCATCCCATTGCTCAGCGAAATCTCTTCGACCCTTGCGCCGATCATGGTTAAACCACGCGCGAAATTTGGGTGTTGTTGCATGGCAAGCGATGTCATGCGGCTATTAAGACGTTATAAACCTAATGCTGCGTTAATCATGTCATGAAAAATGATCGTATCCTTGGCATCCACGCGCCACCGCCGCAGGCAACGATCCTCGCCGCGGCCATGTTTGCCGCGACGGTGACTTTTCCTATCGGCGTGGTCTTATTGACAGTTGATTTGCTGTTGCTTTAGCCCAGTTGCACCAGCGCATGGCGCTTCTTGCCCGCACTCAGCTTGATTGGTGATGCAAGTTCCGCTGCTGTGATCAGCATGCCCGCATTTGTCAGGGCTGCGTCATTCAGCTTGGCGCCATTCTCGGAAATCAGGCGCTTGGCCTCTTTCCCGCTGCCTGCAAGGCCCGATTTCACCAAAATCTGCACGATCGACATACCATCCCCAAGGTCCGCAGCCGAAAGCGTCAGCGTTGGTAAATCATCACCAACACCGCCTTTTTCAAACACATCCTTGGCAGTCGATGCCGCCGCCGCCGCCGCATCCGCTCCATGCAGTAACGTCGTGACTTCATTAGCTAAAATGATCTTGGATTCATTGATCTCTGCGCCCTCAAGCGCACCAAGCCGATCACATTCTTCAACAGGTAATTCCGTAAACAGTTTCAGGAACTTGCCTGTATCGGCATCCGTCGTATTGCGCCAGAACTGCCAGAATTCATATGGCGACCGCAAATCAGCGTTGAGCCATACCGCACCTGACGCAGATTTGCCCATCTTGCGCCCGTCGCTGGTGGTCAATAGCGGCGTGGTCAGGCCGTAAATCTCATTCTCTAGCACGCGGCGTGTCAGGTCGATTCCGTTGACAATATTGCCCCATTGATCCGATCCACCCATTTGCAGCGCACAGCCGTAACGGCGATTAAGCTCAAGAAAATCATAAGCTTGCAGGATCATGTAGTTGAATTCAAGGAACGACAATGATTGCTCGCGGTCAAGGCGTGACTTCACGCTTTCAAACGAAAGCATCCGGTTGATCGAGAAATGTTTGCCGATATCGCGCAGGAACGACAGGTATTCCAACCCGTCCAACCACTCAGCGTTATTAAGCATTAACGCGCCTGTAGGGCTGTCATCATAGGTCAGGTAATGCGCGAACACCTGCTTGATGCCTGCGATATTTGCGTCAATCCCGTCGGCGGTCAGCAGGCTGCGTTCGCTGTCGCGTCCGGATGGGTCACCAACCTTCGTTGTGCCGCCACCCATCAACGTGATCGGCTTATGGCCGGTTTTTTGCAACCAGCGTAGCATCATAATCTGGATCAATGATCCAACGTGCAACGACGACGCCGTCGCATCAAACCCGATATATGCAGGCACGATACCTTGTGACAACGCTTCATCCAGCCCTTGATAGTCGGTGCAATCGGCCAAAAAGCCGCGTTGCATCATCACTGACATGAATTCTGATTTTGGATGGTATGTCATAGGTCGTTTTTCCTGCACTTTTGCTGCATCACCCTATAATGCTTGAAATGAACAAGTGAAAGCGGATGTTGCAGATGACCAAGAACGATACAGTTACGGCCTTGGGTGCGATGTCGGGTACATCGCTAGATGGGATCGACGCTGCTGTGGTGGTGACCGACGGGATCGAGATTTTTGATTTTGGCCCCACATATTTTCGAGAGTATTCCACCAAGGAACGCGCAATTTTGCACAGCGCCTTGGGCCATTGGCCCGATACTGTCACCGATGAGGTGGCCGAGCTGATCGAAACCACGCACGCCAGCGCATTATCAGGCTTCGATAGGATTGATGTGATCGGGTTCCACGGTCAAACCCTCGCTCATGATCCTGATGGCGGCCGCACCCATCAATGTGGTGATGGTCAGGTTTTGGCCTCGGTCCTCAATTGCCCTGTGGTTTGGGATTTTCGCAGCGCGGATATGAAGTTTGGCGGGCAGGGCGCGCCGCTAGCCCCGTTTTACCACTTCGCTTTGGCCAAATATGTGGGCGCGCTGGCCCCGATCGCTTTCCTGAATCTTGGCGGTGTGGGCAACATCACATATGTCGATCCCCGATTTGCAAAGCCGGAACAAGACGGCGCGCTTTTGGCTTTTGACACAGGCCCCGCAAACGCCCCAATCAACGATCTGATGATGGATCGCCTTGGAAAACCATGCGACGCTGCGGGTGCATTGGCCAAAACAGGGCAGGTCGATGATGCTATCATCAGCGATTTCCTATCTTCATCCTATTTCTTCAAAATGCCACCCAAGTCATTGGATAGAAATGACTTTACTGATCTGTTAGATGCATCTTCATCCCTCTCTGACGCCGATGCCGCCGCCACATTGACCGCTGCATGTGTCATGGCTGTGTCCGAGGCCTTGCGCCATTTACCACATCCGCCGAAGACGATTTACGTCACAGGTGGCGGGCGCAAGAATACAACGATGATGGACATGCTTAACGCTGCAGTGGCACCCGATGTCACCGCAATTGAGGACATTGGCCTTGACGGTGATATGCTCGAGGCGCAGGCATTTGCCTATCTCGCTGTCCGTGTCATGCGCGGCTTACCCACATCTTGCGCCAGTACAACCGGCGTGCGTGCGGCGGTGTCGGGCGGCACTATTAGCCGCCCGTCCTAGTCGTTTAAAGCGTTAGGTGAATATTGAAACGTTCGCGCAGTTTTTGATCGGTAATCGGATCAAAGGCCACCGCTGACCGCTCGGCCAAAATTGCCTCTTTGCGGGCCGTGGCGTTGATCAGCAAATCAGGCTTGTTGTTCTCTTCCCACTCTTTGGGCGATGAACGGTCGGCCGTGGCTGGATAGATATATTCCGTCTGCATTAGGCCCAGTGTCTGCTCTGACCCCAAGTAATGGCCGGGGCCTTTCAAGCAAACGTCGCGCATTGTTTCAAGCCCGAGCGTGCCCTCGTTCACCTCGATCCCGCGCACACAGCGCAGCGCCTGACCGATTAGATCATCGCCCAACACCAACGATTCGAGGCAAAAGCCCAGCAATGACGCATGCATGCCAGCAGCCTCATACACCATATTCAAACCAGAAAGCCCCGCCATCACGTTGGATGCCATCTGTTCCCATCCGGCCTGCATATCGGGCAATTTCGCATCTGCAATTCCCGCCGCCGCACCACCAGGTAGCCCGTAATAGTGATGCATCTGTGCGCAACCAGCTGATAGCAATGCCTGCTCGCCTGACCCGCCAGACATCGCACCTGTGCGCAAATCTGATACAAACGGCCAAGTGCCAAAAATCGCCGGATGCCCCGGTTTGATCGCATTGACGTAAACAACACCGGCAAGGCACTCGGCAACCGCTTGCACAATTGCACCGGCAATCGGGGCAGGGGCGGTTGCACCCGCTTGGCCCGCCGACAGCAATAGCACTGGCATGCCGCCTGCGATGCAGGCTTCCATGACTTCACAGCTTTCAGTCGCGAATTTCATGGGTGGCACAACAAAACAGTTGGAATTGGATACAAACGGCCTTGCCCGCCACTTGTCTTCTCCTCCTGCCATCAGGTGCAACATGTCTAACGCGTCTTTGACAAAGTCAGGCTCGGTGAACGAGGTGCCGATATGCTTGGTCGTGCCGGAACAACAACCATAAATCGTGTTCAAATCCATCTCACGGTTGTCGATGATATCGCGGGCCACCATGGGGCGTTGCAGAAAATGGATGTTATCCATCTGCTGCACAATCCGCGCTGCGTCATGCAAGTCTTGCAATGTCGATTCGCGGTAATTGCGCCCATGCACGTCAACCACATGCACGGCCGCCCCCGCTGTGCCGTAATGCACCCGTTGATCGCCAAGGTTCAGGTCATACTTGGGATCCCGCCCATGAAGCGTGATGTGTTTGGTTGCCAATCCCAGCATCTTTTTGACCAACGCGCGTGGAAACCGCAGCCGCCCGTCTTCACCAAGAATGGCACCCGCTTTGACCATATAACCAACGCCGGTTTCCGGTGCTTGCGATAGGCCGATTTCCTCGAGCGCGACCAATGCCGCCTCATTGATGGCGTCCATATCGGCGTCGGTCAGTGGCTTATAGCGACCACCTGACATGCCTGCGCGCACGGGGCGCATATCAGTCGGTAAGGGGGCAGACCGCTTTGCGGTGCGTGCTGCGCGGCCGCCAGAACGGGCAGGGCGGCCGGAAACTTTGGCCGTTGGGGTGTTGGATTCGATTGTCATATCATGGTCTCGTCGTTGGTTAGTGGTATGATTTTGCTTGCAAAATTATACCAGTGGACGCCCGCGCGCCGCACGTCCGCGCCGCGCACCAATGGTGCGGGTAATCACCGTGATTTGCGCATGACCAACGGGCATTCGTGTCCTCCAACTGCGTAAATGGAACGACACCTTTCCCGACATGTCTTATCCATTTGCGACCCGAAGTCGATTTTGTCGTTAGCCCAGCATGTCATCAATCATGTCGCCGGATACCGCCGCCGACAGGCCCGTGAAATCGCCCTCAATCATCATTCTACCGTTGTCCAAAATTGCCTGATGCGTCACCCGTGCCAAGGCTGATCCAATCGAAATTCTTGCCACACCAGCCGCGCCGAAATCAGCCCTGCTTTGCCCTGCAAACCGCCCCACAGCCAAGGCATTCACTGGTTTTCCAACAGCCGCGCAAATACGCGCCAATGCCTCCATGTCAGGGGGCAGCGGCGCATAAAGGCAATCAACACCAGCCGCCTCAAACGCCTGCAACCTTCGGATCGCTTCATCGGTGTCATATTGTCCGGTCATGATGCCGTCAGCTCGCGCCGTCAGCACAAAATCATGTGGCAATGCCCGCGCGGCACTCGCCGCTGCGGCCATTCGTGCGACGGCTAACTCAAATGGATAGGCGGCCTGCGATGGAAACATCGTATCCTCGATGCATATCCCTGCCAAACCAACCTCAGCCGCCAATCGCACGGTTTCCGCACACACCTCTGGCGCGTCGCCAAACCCGCTTTCAAAATCCCCCTGCACGGGGAGTGATGTGACCGAAACAATGTCTTGGGCGTGGGCCAATGCCTCATCCCGTGTCACGGTGCCACCATCGGTCCGACCCAGCGTATATGCGTGCGCTGCCGATGATGTGGCCAACGCCCTGGCGCCTAGTTTTTCCATCATGCGGGCTGTGCCTTGGTCCCACACATTCACCATCACCAACGGATCGCCCGCAACATGCAGGGCGCGAAATGTTTCAGCTGGATGGGTCATGGGATATCCTTACATTGTTAACTGTGTCGCAAATGCGATCAAACGCTCAAGCGCGGCGTTATAGGCGTCATCATCAATCGTCATCGCGATCCGAATGTGGCCACCAGCGGCCTGACCAAAGCTTTCGCCCGGCATGACCGCGATCCCTTCATCGTCGAGCAACCGATTTGCAAATTCAATCCCCGACAGCCCCGTCGCCCGAATGTCGAGCATGACATACATCGCGCCTTGCGCAGGGCTTGCCTTGACCACCGATTGCCCCGCCAATAGCGCCATCGTCGCCTTGCGTCTGCGGTCAAAGGGGGCCGCGATATCCTGTTCAAGCGCCTTGCCCTGTGCCAATGCATATGCCGCCGCATCTTGGATATATCCGGGCACGCCATAGGTCGTCGTTGTGGCCAGATCGATGAGCAATTCGATCATCGGCGCAGGCGCACAGACCCAACCGACGCGGCTGCCTGTCATTGCGTGGCTTTTGGACATTGACCCGATGACCACCGTCCGATCAGCCATATCGGGCAGGGTGCGCGGGCTGATATGCGCGCCTTCCCAGACCTGTGTGTCGTAAACTTCGTCGGAAATCAGCGTGATGTCATGCGTTTGACAAACCTCGGCAATGCCCTCCAGCGTGGTCCTGTCATACACGACCCCCGTCGGGTTATTGGGCGAATTGATCAGCAGGGTTTTTGCACCCTTCGCCAAGGGGCCCAAGTCTTCCGCGCGCGGCTGAAATCCGTTTTGCGCGGTTGTCTTAATCGCAACAGGCGTCGCACCAACTGCCCTGATGGTCGTGGGATATGTCGCATAATAGGGATCAATAAACAGCGCACGGTCGCCGGCATCGCATAGCGCGTGATGTGCCGCGAACAGTCCCGCCTGACCACCCGGTGTGATCATAATATTCTGCGGCCCCGTCGGCACACCCGTCCGTTCCATGATCCTCTTGGCGACAATCGCGCGCAGCGCGTCACTGCCGGGCACAACCGCATAGCCTGTATGCCCACCCGACGCTGCATCATGCATCGCATTCAATATGCTCTGATGCGTGCCGATATCATGTTCGCCAATGGTAAGCTCGGTGATGGGCTTGCCAGCCGCGATCATCTGGCGTGCGCGGTAAAACACACCCCATCCATCGTCCCCGTCGCCCGTAATAGCAGTGATGCGTTTTGAATATTTCATCCGCTGATGGGATGCCTAGACCACCAGAGTGTCAACCAAAAATTGCCTGCAATTTCCTTGGTCCGGCACCTTGTTTTCCTTCAATGTCGCTGGGGTTATAAAGGGCGCATGCGTCGAGCGACAAACACCCACAGCCGATGCATCCATCCAGCGTGTCCCGCAATTGTTCTAAAGCGACGATACGTTGGTCGATCTCTTGGCGAAACACTGTCGAAATTCTTGTCCAATCCGCTTTGCTTGGGGCCTTATGCTGGGGCAAATCCTGCAAATGCGCAGCGATATCCGACAACGCAAACCCCAATTTTTGCGCCGCCATCGCAAACGACAGGCGCCGCAAGTCATGGCGCCCGTATCGCCGGTGACCGCCCGCATTGCGCACTGGATGTACAATGCCGTGCGTCTCATAAAACCGGATCGCCGAAACAGCCAATCCGGTCCGTTGCGCCAAATCGCCAATCGTCAAACCTTGGGCCATGTTAAAAAACCTCTTGATCTCAAGTTAACTTGAGGAATGAACCTGAACAGGTCAATAAGAATCAAAAAGGAAAATCAAATGGCCCGTCTTGAACATGTGAACGTCACCGTCCCCGATCCGCGCGCAACCGCTGCAATGCTGTCTGATATCTTCGGCTGGAAAATCCGTTGGGAAGGAAACGGATCAGAGGGCGGCTATTCAATACATATCGGCACCGACAATGACTATATCGCCCTCTATACAGGTCCCGACATGGGGCGCGATCAACGCGTTGGCGACAATTCATACCTCCAAAAGGGCGGTTTAAACCACATCGGCATTGTCGTTGATGACTTGGGCGCGACCGAGGCTAAGGTTAAGGCCGCCGGCATCACTCCGCACTCTCATATGGATTATGAACCGGGCAAACGGTTCTATTTTCATGACGCCGACGGTGTTGAATACGAAGTCGTGAATTACGACTGATCGGGGCGCAATTTCTTGGGCAGCGCCTTTAAGATGATCTCATATGACGTGCGCAACCGATGCTCTATCTCGTCGGTTGCCGCGTCAAAGCTGATTAACACCCACGATCGGTGAAAATACGGCGCCTTCGTCGCGATGCCCGCATCAATCAGCATGGACGCGGTTTCAATACTATCGGTCTTCACGCTCACCCCAGCCAGCCGTTCGCCAAAACAGGCAAACATCTTGCCGCCGACTTTCCAGCTATCAAGCTCGGTCTTCGGGTCAGCTGCCACAGCCCCCGCAAACGCTTTGCAGATTTGATCTATATCATCGCGTGTCATAGGCTCACCTTGGGTGCAAACAGCGGCGGGCACAACATGACACAATGGCTTGTTCTACTTCGCGGGGTCAATGTGGGCGGCCACAATCGCCTGCCGATGGCCGCGTTGCGCGACCTGACCGATGCTCTCTGGCCTGACGCGGGCGCAAGCACATATATCGCATCGGGTAACTTGATTTTCACAGCAAACGGGCAGGCGGCAGATATTTCGCAATCGCTTAGCGACGCTATCGCCAAGAATTTCAATCTGACTGTCCCAATCCTTACCCTGCCGTCGCAAACATTCCTCAACGCCGTCGCAACTTGCCCCTACACTTGTGACACTGGCAAAACCGTGCACGGCTATTTCTATTTCAAGCAACCCACCATCGACACAGGCCGCCTTGCTGACTTGCGCGTCCATGGCGAAGGGCTGACCCTTTGCCAAGACGTGCTCTGGCTTCACACCCCTCAGGGCTTTGGTAAATCCAAGCTGGCAGAGCGGCTTGGATCGGTCACTGGCAATGTGTCCATGACCGCCCGTAATCTCAATTCATGCCGCAAACTTGCGGCCCTACTAGACGGATAGCGCCCAAACTGCTATCGAAGCGGCATGAAGAGCGTTGCCATCATTATTTGCTGCATTATTACCTGCTGACATCTGTCGCGGGCCGCTCTTTCACGTTTTCATTAAACACCGAAGTTGCTAAGCCCGCAGGCGAAACACGCGCGTGCGAGGAACCATGACCAATATCCGACTGCAAAACACCAAGACCCGCCGCAAAGAAGACTTTGCACCGATCGATCCTGCAAACGTGCGCATGTATCTATGTGGCCCCACGGTCTATGATCGCGCCCACCTTGGGAATGCCCGCAATGTGTTGATGTTCGACGTGTTATTCCGCCTGTTACGCCATGAATACGGCGCAGACGCGGTGACCTATGTGCGCAATTTCACGGATGTCGATGATAAGATCAACGCCCGTGCGGCCGAAACTGGTCGCGCAATTGGCGACATCACCGCCGAAACGATCGGCTGGTATCACGACGACATGGATGCATTGGGTGCCATGCGCCCGACGCATGAGCCGCGTGCAACGGCCTATATCGCCCAGATGATCACCATGACCGCTGATCTGATCACTAAAGGTCACGCCTATGAGGCCGATGGCCACGTGCTGTTTTCCGTCGAGAGCGATCCTGACTATGGTTCTCTTTCTGGTCGCAGTATCGATGATATGATCGCCGGCGCGCGGGTCGAAATCGCCCCATATAAACGCAACCCGATGGACTTTGTCCTTTGGAAACCTTCCCCTGATGGCGTGCCCGGTTGGGATAGCCCTTGGGGTTACGGTCGTCCGGGGTGGCACATCGAATGTTCCGCCATGTCGTATGATCTGCTCGGCCCGACGTTTGATATCCATGGCGGCGGCAACGATCTGCAATTCCCGCATCATGAAAATGAAATTGCGCAGTCACGCTGTGTTGGCCACGACTTTGCAAATGTCTGGCTCCATAATGAGATGCTGCAAGTCGAAGGCAAGAAAATGTCCAAATCATTGGGCAACTTCTTTACCGTGCGCGATTTGCTGGATCAGGGCGTCAATGGCATGGTTATTCGCCTTGTCATGCTCGGCACGCACTATGGCAAGCCGATGGACTGGACGATCAAAAAGCGCGACGAGGCCGAGGCCACGCTGCGCAAGTGGTATGGCATCCTTGCGGGTCACGGCTTTGGGCCCGATTTGATTGCAGCACTCAAGGCGGATGGCAAATGGCAGGCAGATGCTGAATTTGTCGGCGTGCTGGCCAATGATCTGAATACATCCGGTGCGATCGCCCGATTGCATGTGCTTGCCAAAAACAAGACACCCGCGACATTGGCGGGCTTTGCCCATGCACTTGAAATGCTGGGGATGATCGACGATTGGTCTGCTATCCCTCGCTTTGACGGGGCAGAGGCGGGCACCACCGTGACCGACGATGTCGCAGCTCGCGTCGATGCATTGCTGACCTCTCGCGCCAACGCCCGCGCTGCCAAAGACTGGGGCGAAGCCGACCGCGTCCGCGACATCCTTAACGCCGCAGGTGTGCAAGTCACCGATGTCGGCGGACAAGCAACATGGGCACCGGGCCCTGATTTTGACGCAGCCAAACTGGGGGATCTATGATGACCCGCGAACGCCTCTACCTCTTTGACACCACTTTGCGCGACGGCCAGCAAACCCAAGGTGTGCAGTTTTCAACAGCCGAGAAATTCCAAATCGCTGATGTGCTCGATACCCTCGGTATCGACTACATCGAAGGCGGCTGGCCCGGTGCCAATCCCACCGATAGCGAATTTTTCGACGACGCCCCCAAAACCCGCGCCACCATGACGGCGTTCGGCATGACCAAACGTGTCGGTCGCTCTGCGGAAAATGATGACGTGCTGGCCGCAGTCTTGAATGCGAAAACGCCCGCCGTCTGTCTGGTCGGCAAAAGCCATGATTTCCACGTCACCAAGGCGCTTGGCATCACGCTTGATGAAAACCTCGAAAACCTGTCCGCCAGCTTTAAACATCTGGTCAGCGAGGGGCGCGAGGCGCTTTATGACGCCGAACATTTCTTTGATGGTTACAAGGCCAACCCCGCATATGCCCTACAGGCGATCCATGCGGCCTTTGACGCTGGCGCGCGCTGGATCGTTCTTTGTGATACCAACGGCGGCACATTGCCCCACGAGGTGAGCGACATCACCAAAGCCGTCATCGCCAGCGGCATCCCCGGTGATCACCTCGGCATCCATACCCATAACGACACTGAAAACGCTGTGGCCAATTCGCTGGCCGCCGTCCTTGCTGGTGCGCGCCAGATTCAAGGCACGCTCAATGGCCTTGGTGAACGCTGTGGCAATGCAAACCTGACGACGATCATCCCGACCTTGCTGCTCAAGGAACCATTCGCCAGCCAGTTTGAAACTGGGGTCACGCTTGATGCTCTTAAGGGCCTGAAAAAGGCGTCGCGCTTGCTTGACGATATCCTCAACCGTCTGCCCGCGAAACAAGCGCCCTATATCGGCGCGTCTGCCTTTGCTCACAAGGCAGGCCTGCACGCCAGCGCCATCGCCAAAGACCCAAGCACCTACGAACACATTGATCCCGCATCCGTCGGCAATAGCCGCGTTGTGCCAATGTCCAACCAAGCGGGTCAATCAAACCTGCGCGAACGCCTGATGCGAGCAGGGCTTGATGTGGAAAAGGGCGACCCCGCCTTGGCCCGCATCCTTGACCGGATCAAAGAACGCGAAGCGGCAGGCTATTCCTACGACACCGCCCAAGCCAGTTTTGAGCTGCTCGCCCGTGACGAGCTGGGCGCATTACCTGCATTCTTCGAGGTCAAACGCTATCGCGTGTCCGTTGAGCGCCGCCGCAATAAACGCAATGAAATGGTCTCTCTCTCCGAAGCCGTTGTCGTGGTAAAAGTGAACGACAAAAAGGTGCTGAACGTCTCTGAAAGCCAAGGCGAAGATGGCCGTGATCGCGGCCCTGTCAATGCCCTATGGCGTGCGTTGGGCAAGGATCTCGGCCCTTACCAAACTCTGATCGAGGACATGCAGCTTGTTGATTTCAAAGTGCGTATCACCAATGGCGGGACCGAGGCCGTGACCCGCGTTATCATCGACAGCGAAGACGCCCATGGCCAACGCTGGTCCACTGTCGGCGTGTCGGCCAACATTGTGGATGCGTCTTTTGATGCCCTCGTTGATGCGATAAATTGGAAGCTGATCCGCGACGGGGCAACCCCCGCATGAGCTTTGACGCCTGCGCCGCAATCGTCGAAAAGGGCGATCCTGACCGCTTTCGTGCAACGATGGCGGCCCCGGTTGCCGCGCGCCGCATCCTGTTTCCGCTCTATGCATTCAACGTCGAAGTCACCCGCGCGCCTTGGGTCACCAAAGAGGCAATGATTGCCGAAATGCGCCTGCAATGGTGGCGCGACGCTCTAGAGGAAATTGCCAAGGGCGAAACCGTGCGCAAACACGAGGTGGTTGATGCCTTGGCTGAAATACTTGATCCAGTGGGCGCCGCCTCTCTTGATGCGCTCATTGTCGCACGGCGATGGGATATCTACAGCGATGCGTTCGAGGATCAGGCGCATTTTGACAGCTATATCGATGCCACATCCGGTGATCTTCTGTGGACTGCATCACGCTTGCTGGGCGGGCGGAATGAACAATCAGTGCATGATTTGGCCTACGGTATCGGCGTGGCAAATCTGCTTCAGGCTATTCCCGCGCTCGAGGATAAGGGCCGAAAGCCGTTGGTTGACGGCACCACTGATGGCGTGCGCAGCCTTGCCAAATCGGCCCTTGCTCGTTTTCAGCGTGGCGCAGCCCCAAAACCGGTGCGTTTGTCTGGCTTTATGACGAAAACAGTTCTGTCGCAGGCGATCAAGTCACCGCAACGTGCTGTTCATGGCACCCTCGGTGCTGGTCCTTTGAAACAGGCGGTTCTCTTGGCGAAAGCGGCCTTGTTTTAGGCTTCTCTTGGTAATCTCACCAACCAGATAAGCGCCGCTGCCGCGAGCAGCAAGAACGGCAACATCGCAAGGTTCACAGCTGTCCAACCTTCGACCGCTGACCCGCCTGAACAGTTCATCAATCCGCCTGACGCAAGCGACGCGACCGTCACCATACCAAATACGATCAGGTCGTTCATGCCCTGCACAACACCCCGTTCTTCTGGTCGGTGGGCTGCGGTCAACATCGTTGTCGCCCCAATAAACCCAAAGTTCCACCCTAAGCCCAGCAGTACCAATGCGACATAGAAATTCGGCAGTTCCACACCAGAAAGTGCCACAACACCAGCAGCAGCAAGGATCGCAAGGCCGATTGCCATGATCCGTTCGACCCCGAACCGTGCAATCAAATGACCTGTAAAGAATGACGGCGCAAACATCGCCAATACGTGGCCGGTCACAACATTCGACGCATCCGCGATCTGAAATCCGCATCCGACCACGGCAAGCGGGGTGGACGTCATCACAAGGTTCATCAACGCATAGCTGACCATCGCCACGATCACCGCCACCGCAATCCGCGGTGTTTTCAACAATTCCAACGCGCTGCGGCGCGGTGCTGCCATTGGGCCTGCTGGCGCTGGTTTGGGTATTTTCAACGCCGTGAACAACAGCATCCCCAGAACATTCAATACCATGGCGGCATAATAAACAGGCAAAAACCGCATGACTGTCGCGTCAGGATTGCTATTTGTCAGCCAGCTGACCAACTGAGGCCCGATAATCGCGGAAATCAAACCACCCGCCAAAACATAAGAAATCGCCTTCGGGCGGAATGCATCCGATGCCATGTCAGCGGCGGCAAATCGGAAAAAACCCTGCGCTGACATATAGATACCCGTCAAATATGACCCCACCAGGAATAACCAGAAATGCGACACCGTAATCGCATAGGCCGAAATCGCAGCCCCAATCAGCCCACCAGCCGCACCAATGTAAAACCCGGTCTTACGCCCGTATTTTTGCATAAGCGGGCTCAGCCACGGCGCCGTTGTCATGGACCCGAATACGATCAGTGAAATCGGCAATGTCGCAAAACAGATGATTGGCGCCATCTGCTGTCCGGCCAATCCGCCGACCACGAATATCATTGTAATTTGGCTGCCAAGAAACGCCTGCGCTGCGACGAGCACGGCAACATTGCGTTTGGCGAGAGTATCATTTTGCATCATGGCACATCGCTACGCAAAACATTGCACCTTCGCAATGGATAATCAGGCGAGGTCGATCAGATGCGCAAATGATCCGGACACCCGACCATTGACCAGCCCCATATCCGGCAATTGCGCGCCCGTCGCATCACTTGCCTTAAACAGCGGCTTGCCCTCGGCTTTGATCGTTGTGGCATAATGGAATTCGTGGCCCTTCCATTGCCCTGCAAATGCCCCCTCAACCGCCGCCAAATTCCGATACCCAAGGTGCAGTTTTCTGGCCGCGAATGATGTCTCCAGCCGGACAAGACCCGCCATTTCGTGCCTCACACCATCAGCGTCAATCAGCCCGTCACCCAGCGTCATATATCCACCACATTCACCATAAATATCAGTGGCTTGCGATGCATTCCTCAAGCTGTTAAGAAACCTGCGATTGCCCGCAATCTGGCCTGCGTATAGTTCTGGATATCCACCCGGCAAATAGATCAAATCAACATCAGGAACGATGTCATCAGCAAGCGGTGAAAACATCTCGACGCTTGCACCAGCGGCCCGCCAATCGGACAGCAAATGCGGATAGGCAAATGCAAATGCGGCATCGGACGCCACAGCGATCCGTTGCGCTGGCGGGGTCGTTTGGGGCCAGTCTGTGCCAACCGGCAACGCGGATAATGCCCCTATCGCATTCAGATCGACAGTGGCCTCAATCAAATCAGCGGCCTGATCCAGAAACGTCGCCAAATCATCGCGTTCCTGCGCCTGCACAAGGCCCAGATGCCGCGATGGCATCGCCAACTGCGTTTCTCTGCCAATTGCGCCTAATACGGGGACGCCGATCGGCCTTAACGCATCGCGCAACATTGCTTCGTGCCGCGCGCTGCCGAGTTTGTTCAAAATGACGCCCGCAATTGTAACGCTGGCGTCGAAATTCATGAAACCTTGCACAATCGGGGCCACTGATTGGGCCATGCGCGATGCATCAACCACCAAAACAACGGGTAAATTCAACTGTCTGGCTAAATCTGCGCAGGCCCCTTTGCCATCAGGCGGCGCACCGTCAAATAGGCCCATCGCGCCTTCGACGATCAACGGGCCATCACTTGCCAGCGACGCAATCCGCCGCTCTGACATAGCCCACGCGTCTAAGTTCAGGCATGGCTGGCCACAGGCCGCTTCGTGAAACTTGGGATCAATATAATCAGGGCCGGATTTTGCGCCACGTACCGCCACGCCGCGCCGTTTTAATGCGTGTAATAGACCCAATGTCACCGTCGTTTTGCCCGATCCCGATGACGGGGCCGCGATCAAAAAACGGGGGGCGGTCACTAGGCGGATTCAGCAGGTTTGCCACGGCCCAGCGGGTCAAGGTCACGCGGCAATTCACCCGCAGCTTGTCCTTGCCAATCAAGCACTTGGCGCATCAGCACAGACCGACCAACACAAATGATCGCTGGCGGTTCAAGCCCCGCCTTGGCAATATCATCAACCACCGTGCCCAACGTGGTTTCCAACACACGTTGATGTTCTGTCGTCGCCGTTGTCACCACGGCCACAGGCTCGGATGCAGGGCGACCAGCGGCCAGCAGTTTGGCGGCAATCTGGGCGATGTGTTTCATCCCCATATAGATCACCAACACCTGAGAACCCTTTGAAATTGCGTCCCAATTCAATGCGCTTGGTGTGTTGCCTGATTGGTCATGTCCGGTCACAAACGTCACTGATTGGTTCACATCGCGGTGCGTCACAGGAATGCCTGCATAGGCCAATCCACCGATGCCCGCTGAAATACCTGGAATAATGCGCACTGGCACGCCGTGCTGCACCAATGTCTGGGCCTCTTCGCCACCACGGCCAAACACGAACGGATCGCCGCCCTTCAGGCGCAGCACCTTTTTGCCAGCTCTGGCCAGATCAACCAGTTGTAATGATATATCGCGCTGCTTGGCTGATGGCTTACCGCCACGCTTGCCTGCATAAATATGTTCAGCATTTGGCGCCCAAGCAAGGATCGCCTCTTGCACCAATGCATCGTAAATCACCACGTCCGCCTGCTGCAGCGCATTCAGCGCATGAAGCGTCAGCAATCCCGGATCACCCGGTCCAGCACCACAAAGCCAGACCCAACCGGATTCCAGCTGGGGCCAATTATGATCGGGCAGGGGCAGGTTCTGTGTCATGCACCCATTATGACGCATAATGCCCGATGATAAAAGGCGGCAACCGACATCGAATTGCGGATTGGCGTCACGCTATGTCACACCTATAGTCGCGCCAATGACTGATGATTTGCAAACCCCATTACGACGTGGCTGGACGACAGGCGCTTGCGCGACTGCGGCGACCAAGGCTGCATTGTTGCGGCTATGGGGCGGGGCGTTTCCGGCGGATGTGACGATTACGCTGCCCAAGGGCGAAACCCCTGTTTTTGCTTTGGCACATATGGATGCAGGCGACGGCTGGGCCGAAGTGGGCATCACCAAGGACGCAGGCGATGATCCTGACGTGACCCATGGTGCCCTGATTATCGCGCGTGTGTCCGCATCAAACGGCGGCGTGGCGTTCAAGGCGGGGCAGGGCGTGGGCATGGTCACAAAGGCGGGCCTACCCATTGGTGTAGGCGAGCCTGCGATCAACCCCGTGCCGCGCCAAATGATGTCAGATATCGTGGCCGAGGTCGCAGCTGGCATGGGGCAATCCCCTGATGTCACCATCACAATCTCCATTCCGGGCGGCGAAGCACTTGCCGCCAAAACATGGAACCCCCGCCTTGGTATCAAGGGCGGCCTGTCCGTTCTGGGCACCACTGGCGTCGTGCGCCCGTTTTCCTGTGCCGCTTGGATCGCGTCCATTCACCGTGGCATTGATGTGTCGCGCGCTGATGGGTTGACCCATGTGGCCGGCTGCACCGGTGCCACATCTGAAAAAACTGTGCAGGCGCTTTACGGGCTGCCCGATCACGCCATGCTGGATATGGGCGATTTTGCGGGCGGCATGCTGAAATACCTTAACAAACACCCCGTGGCCCGCGTCACAATCGGCGGCGGCATCGGCAAGATGACCAAGCTGGCGCAGGGCGCTATTGATCTGCACTCTGGCCGGTCTCAGGTTAATTTTGCGGCCCTTGCTGCGCTTGCTGACGACGACAGGGTCGGCGCTGCTAACACCGCCCTCGAAGCCTTTGAAATCGCAGGCCCATCGCTTGCGCAGGCGATCGCTGATCAGGCACTTGCCCAGCTCAATTCACGTTTCAACGGCCCTGCCTATGACATTGTGATCATTGACCGTGCGGGCAACATCATTGCACAGGCAGGCCCATGACGCTGCTTCTTTTGGCTGGCACCCGTGAGGCCAAGCATATCGCCGCAGGCCTCGCTGTGCGCAGCATTCGCGCCATTGCTTCGCTCGCAGGTGCTACTCGTGCGCCCGCAGCGATGGACATTGAAACGCGCATCGGCGGGTTCGGCGGTGCGGACGGCTTTGCCGCCTACATGCGCGATACCGGTATCTCTGCGGTCATTGACGCGACGCACCCCTTTGCCAGCCAGATCACCGATCGCACGGCAAAATATTGCGCTGATCATGGTATCCCCTACCTCCAAGTCCTCCGCCCGCCATGGGTTGCTCGCGAGGGTGACAACTGGACATTCATCGATTCTGAACAACAGGCCGCGGCTCATATTCCACCCGACGCCACTGTTTTCCTCGGCACGGGCCGCCAGACCCTCGCCAAATTCGCCAACCTCGAGGGGCGTCGCGTGATCTGCCGCCAGATCGACCCGCCAACAGCGCCGTTTCCCTTTGATGGCGGCGAGTTTTTGATCGGCAGACCCCCATTTCCGGTGAACAAGGAAAAGGCGATATTTAAAGACCTCAATGTTGATGTGCTGGTCGTCAAAAATGCGGGCGGCGATATGAGTGCGACCAAGCTGACCGCCGCGCGTGAAATGGGTATCCCTGTGATTATGATCAATCGCCCAACGCCGCCTGATGCCCCTTGTGTCAGTGACGTGAGCGCGGCGCTCAAATGGGCCGAGGCTTTATGACCGAACGCGTGATTATTTCGGATGCTTGTGTTGCCGAAGGGGCCGCTTGGCTGATCGATACAACGCCCGAATTCGCGCCAATTGTCGCGCAACTCTCGCCCTTGCCATTGCGCCTGAAACCGGATGGATTCGCCCCGTTGCTACACGCAATCCTTGGCCAACAGGTCAGCGTCGCCTCTGCAAATGCGTTAAACGCCAAACTGCTCGCCGCTGACATGACCACCGCACCCCGCATCGCATCCACGACCGAGGAGCATTTGCGCACCCTTGGCCTAAGCCGTCAAAAGGCACGCTATGCCAAGGCATTGGCCGACGCCAACATCGACTTTGATGCGCTCCGCGACCAACCCACAGACGCGGTGATCAAAACGCTGACCAATGTTTCGGGCATCGGCCTGTGGACCGCCGAGGTTTACGCCAAATTTTCGCTCGGCCGCGCTGATGTCTTTGCCGCTGGCGATCTGGCCCTGCAAATTGGCGCTCAAATGATCTTTGATTTGCCCGAACGCCCCACCGACAGGGCGCTTCGCGCGATGGCACAACAATGGTCCCCATGGCGATCAGTTGCAGCGCGGATCATCTGGGCCTACTACGGCTCCATCAAACAAAAAGACGGGATATTCTGATATGACACGCGCACTTAATGCTGGCCGCAAAGAGCCCCTTTCTGGCGAAACCCGTTCATGCGTGGTGTTTTTGCACGGCTATGGCGCAAATGGCGCTGATTTGCTGGGCCTTGCTGACCCATTGGCCGAACATCTACCCGACACGCTTTTCATATCCCCCGACGCACCAGAAGACTGCGCAGGCTCGCCCATGGGCTTTCAATGGTTCCCAATCCCTTGGATAGACGGCTCAAGCGAAGAAGAATCGCATGACGGCATGCTGCGTGCCGTGGATGATCTGAATGCATTTCTCGATGGCGTGATGGTCGACGAAGATTTGTTGCCAGAACAGGTCATGGTTCTCGGCTTTAGCCAGGGCACGATGATGGCCCTGCATGTTTTGCCTCGCCGCGAAGATGCAGTCGCTGGGATCGTCGCAATATCAGGCCGCCTTTTGGAACCAGAAGCACTCGCCGATGAGGTCCAATGCATGCCACCCGTTCTGCTGATCCACGGCGATCAGGATGATGTTGTGCCACCGCAATCATTGCCCCAAGCGGCCCAAGCTCTCCAAGAGGCCGGCTGGAAAGACGTCTTTGCACATGTGATGAAGGGCACAGGCCACGGTATCGCTCCCGACGGGCTTCAGGTTTCCTTGGCATTTATGCGTGACCGGCTCGGTCTTAGTTAATCCAAACGAAATCTTTCCGTGTCAGTTGATGCGGATGTCATTGGACACTGATTTTGAATCTCTCAGTTGGCTTCGCCTTTTGGCCGCGCGCGACCTGCGCGGCGCGATTTCGCGGATCTGCATCATCGAATCCGTCTTTTTCCTGCTCAAACTCGCGCAAGAGACAGTGTTTTATGGCAATGTCATCACGCCTTGGCCGGTTTTGCTGGTCGAAGTTGTGTTTATCAGCTTCCCAATCGTTGCTTTGGCGCTCTGGCTTTTTGCTTATATCGACAAACAACAGATCAAATTGCTGGGAATCGCCACGCGCGATGTTCTGACAGGGCTACCGAACCGCACATCATTTTATGAAAATGCCAGCCGCCTTCTGGAAAAACCGGGTGGGGTCATCATGATGATTGACGTTGATCATTTTAAAACCATTAACGACACTTATGGCCACGCTGTCGGTGATTATTGCCTCAAGTCGATCGCAGACTACCTTGCCGCATCTTTGCGCAACGTTGATCTGATCGCGCGTATCGGCGGTGAGGAATTTGCTGTCATGCTCGTCGATACATCTGAAACTGATGCACATATCATCGGCAACCGTCTGGCTGCGGGGTTTGAACTTTCTCTGCCCGATCTGGGGATTGAACACCATGTGTCTGTGTCGATTGGCGCTGTGCACAGCAGGCTCGCACATTCGATAGAGGATTGTTTAATTTACGCCGATCACGCGCTCTATACCGCCAAGGAAAATGGCAGGGCACAAATTGTGATGGCAGATGGTCTATCTCAGTCGCGGGCGATTGCCTAGCAACGCTGTCCATGGGTTGTCAGGTCAGTTTTCCAATATATAGTTTCTTCTAGCAGTATGGCCTTGCCCTATTGCGGCAAGGAGGATCGCCAATGGAAGCAAACTTTCAGACGGCAACAGCCGACAAAGCCAGCGCATTGCGCCATCTCCCCGCGCTTGTCCTGAACGCTGATTACCGCCCCCTAAGCTATTACCCGCTGTCACTTTGGCCATGGCAAGAGGCCGTTAAGGCCGCATGGCTGGACCGTGTCGACATCGTCGCCGAATACGACGACGTGGCCCGCAGCCCCACCACCGAGATTAAAATTCCGAGCGTCGTCGTGCTCAAAGACTACGTCAAACCCCAAAAACGTGTGGCATTTACCCGTTTTAACCTGTTCCTGCGCGATGAATTCTGCTGCCAGTATTGCGGTGCCAAGGGGGATCTGACGTTCGATCACGTCATTCCTCGTGCCGCTGGTGGGGTCACAAGTTGGCAAAATGTCGTCGCCGCATGTAGCCCCTGCAATCTTCGCAAGGGGTCACGCCTGCTGCATCAAACCGGCCTCCGCCTTGCCCGTCCACCGCGCCAGCCACAGGCAGCGGCATTGCACAATGTCGGTCGCAAATTCCCCCCAAACCACCTACACGTGTCTTGGATCGATTTTCTCTATTGGGATGCGGAACTTGAACAATGACCATCCGCAACAGCCTCGCTGATCATCTTGCCGAGACGGACCGCCTCGCTGGTTTCGAAATTACGGATGATTTTCAACGATTTAACCAGTTAAACGATGTGTTCACCCGCGCGTTTTGGGATGAAACCGTCCGCAGTAGCGATACCGACGCGTTTTTCGCATCCTACCGCATGGAATCCGCCCCACGACGCGGTGAGGGGTTTAATCAGCGTGACTTTGCCCTGCGCAACGCGGCTTGGCTGATCAGTGACATTATCTCTAGCCGCGGTGAACAATCGGGCCTGAGAGAAGGGTTTCAAGGCGCCATCGAAAACGATACGCCCGTCGCGCGTGATCAAGCCACTCTTAATGCCCCCGAAGATGAAGCGATCGAAATCAAACGCATCGCGGCACTTTTTGGCGCGGATTTATGCGGTATTACGCATTTTGACGCGCGCTGGCACTACTCCCACCGCCCCGACACGCGCGATATGTCACCCGCCGCGCCGAATTTACCCGATGGTATGACCCATGTGATCGTGATGGGCCATGAAATGGATCACGATCTGGTTGCTACCTATCCCAGCGCATTGGCCGGGGCGGCGACGGGCCGTGAATACAGCCACGAGGCCGCAATCGCCATGCAATTGGCCGCCTACATTCGCAATCTCGGGTTCGATGCCACAGCCAGCATGAATGACACCGCCTTGGTCATTCCTTACGCGATCAAGGCTGGCTTGGGCGAATATGGCCGCAATCAGATGGTCCTTACGCCTGAATTCGGCCCGCGCGTCCGGTTCTCAAAGGTATTTACCAACATGCCGCTGGGTGTTGATATGCCACGTCAACTAGGCTTGGCAAATTATTGTAATAGCTGCGAAATATGTGCGACTGCCTGTCCGGTTAAGGCATTGCCATCCGGTGCACCTCAGGTGGGTTCAAACAGCGTATCCACTGTGCGCGGCATTAAAAAGTGGTCCGCCAATTGCGAGGCATGTTTTGGCTATTGGGCAAAGCTGAAATCCGATTGCGCGATCTGCATGCGTGTCTGCCCGTTTAACCGTCCCAAAACAGGGCTTCAAAAACTTTGGTTTGCTTTGGCCACGTCACGATGGGCTGGCCTTGCTCAACGCATTGAACGGTATCGCGGCATTGCCCCTCGGCTAAAACCACGCGAATGGTGGGCAAAAAACGGAATTAATCGTAAGTTGTGAGACTAGACTTGCCTGAACAGGCGGCATAGAACACGCTTGTTAGCGCTAACTACTTTTGAGGGTACAATATGGTAACTCGCGTCATTCCCGTCGAACCGTTCGATCTGGTCATCTTTGGTGGAACGGGTGATTTGGCCCGTCGCAAGATTTTGCCCGGGCTCTTCCGCCGTTACCTGTCGGGCCAAATGCCCGCCCAATCGCGCATCATTGGCGCCGCTCGGTCTGATCTCGACCATGCCGGATATCGCGCGATGGTCAAAGACGCTATCAATGAATTTGGCGGCGAAGAAACAAGCAACTCCAAGGGGTTGTCTGAATTTCTTAATCTTATTTCTTACACGCCAATTGATGCGCGTGGCGAAGGCGGTTGGGATGATCTTGCCGCTATGGTCCGCTCTGATGACGACGTGATCCAAGCGTTCTACTTTTCCGTAGGGCCCAGCTTGTTTGGCGATCTTGCAGCGCGTTTGCACAAATATAACATCTCTCGTGATGACAGCCGTATTGTCGTTGAAAAGCCGTTCGGCCGCGATCTCCCAAGTGCGCAGGCCCTCAATGCAGCATTGGCAGAGCACTTCAACGAAAACCAGATTTACCGCATCGATCACTACTTGGGCAAAGAAACCGTTCAAAATTTGATGGCGATCCGCTTTGGTAACGTGCTGTTCGAGCCGCTCTGGAACAACCACTACGTTGATCATATTCAAATCACCGTGGCCGAAACTGTCGGCGTCGGCGGGCGCGGGGCCTATTATGATAAATCAGGCGCGATGCGTGACATGGTGCAAAACCACCTGATGCAGCTTTTGTGCCTGATCGCGATGGAACCCCCAAGCCACTTTGGCCCTGATGAGGTGCGCGACGAAAAGCTCAAAGTTATTCGTGCCCTACAAGAGGTCGAGCCCCATCACATCGTGCGTGGTCAATATGACGCTGATGGCGAAAACGCGGGATACCGTGAAGAGGCCGAAAATCCGCGCAGCTTCACCGAAAGCTTTATCGCGATGAAATGCCATATCAACAATTGGCGTTGGGCTGGCGTGCCGTTCTACATCCGCACGGGTAAACGCATGAAAAGCCGTGCTTCTGAGATCGCGGTTGTGTTCAAGGATTTGGGCCATTCAATCTTTGATGGTGATGAAAAACGCCATCGCAATATTCTGTCGATCCATCTGCAACCCAATGAAGGCATCGACCTTCAGGTCACGATCAAGGAACCGGGTCCGGGTGGTATGCGCCTCGTGGATGTGCCTCTCGACATGACCTTTGCCGAAGCCCTGGGCGAGGGTGCCGGCGAAGTCACCGATGCCTATGAGCGCCTGATCATGGACGTGATCCGTGGTAATCAAACGCTCTTTATGCGCGGTGACGAGGTCGAGGCCGCTTGGGCTTGGACCGATCCGATTATTAATGGCTGGGAGGCGCGCAACGACGTGCCCAAGGTTTACGAATCTGGCTCTGCGGGGCCAGAAGATGCGCTGATGTTGCTGCACCGTGATGGCCGCCGTTGGCGCGAAATCAAGGCCTGATTGGCCAAGGGGGTTACGATGGAATTCAAACAATACGCTGATAGCGAAATGATGATGATCGACCTTGCGGGTATTATCGCGGGCGAACTGCGGATGGTGTTGTCCCACGACGACACGGCAACGCTCGCCGTGCCCGGTGGCACAACCCCGGGGCCGATATTCGATTCCCTTTGCGCAGCAGAGCTCGACTGGCCGCGCATCAATGTCATGCTCACTGATGAACGCTGGGTGCCTGAGGCGTCTGATCGCTCCAATACCCGCTTGATCAAACAGCGCCTGCTGACCGGATTGGCCGCATCGGCTAACCTTGTCCCACTTTATGCAGATGCCGCGTCACCCGAACATAAGCTGGAACAACTCAGCGATGACGTGACCGAGGCATTGCCACTCACATGCTGCCTGCTTGGCATGGGCGAGGATATGCATACCGCCAGCATTTTCCCCGGTGCCGACCGTCTGGAAAAGGCACTGAAGACCGAACAACCGTTGGTCCCTATGCGTGCCGCTGGCGCGCCCGAACCGCGGATCACACTTTCGGCGCATGCGATCAATTCGGCGCTGCACAAACACGTCGTCATCATTGGTGACAACAAACGCGCAGCGCTTGAGGCGGCACAATCACTCACCCCTATGCAAGCCCCCATCATGTCCGTGTTGCAAGGCGCAACCGTGCATTGGGCAAGGAGCTAAGACTATGTGGCAACAATTGCGCAAGCACGAACAAGCCAATCGCGATCGCCGGATCATCGACATGCTTGATGCTGCCCGTGCGGCGGAGTTTTCCGCAACTGCCGGCGATATGACCTTGGATTACGCCAAGACAAACATCGACGCGGCGGCACGCACAATGCTGACTGATCTGCTCGTGCAAACGCAGGTTGCCGAAAAGCGCGACGCTATGTTCTCTGGAACAGCGATCAATGAAACCGAAGGCCGTGCAGTTTTACACACCGCACTTCGCAATCTTGATGGTGGTGCTGTCATGGTCGACGGTGCTGATGTCATGCCTGACATCCTGCAGACCCTCGCAACCATGGGCGATTTTGCCGAATCCGTCCGCACTGGCGCGTTCAAGGGGCAGGGCGGCACAATCACCGATGTCGTCAATATCGGTATCGGCGGCTCTGATCTTGGCCCCGCAATGGCGGTCAAGGCGCTTGCCCCCTATCATGATGGGCCTCGTTGCCACTTTGTCAGTAACGTCGATCCCGCTGATATTGCGCAGGTTTTGGCATCTTGTGATCCCGCGACAACGCTCGTCATCGTCGCGTCCAAGACATTTACCACCATCGAAACCATGACAAATGCTCGCACGGCCAAAGCGTGGATGAGCGAACATGTTACCGACACAGGCGCGCAATTCGTAGCCCTGTCCACCGCTGCCGATAAAACCGCTGATTTCGGTATTTCGCCCGAACGCGTCTTTGGTTTTGAGGATTGGGTTGGCGGACGCTATTCAATGTGGGGGCCGATCGGCCTGTCGCTTATGATCGCTATTGGCCGCGACGCGTTTCATGCATTTTTGCGCGGCGGTCAGGCAATGGACCAACACTTCCAAGCCGCAGAATGGCACGAAAACCTGCCTGCATTGCTCGCGCTAGTTGGCGTTTGGCACAATCAGGTTTGCGGATATGCGACCCGTGCGGTCTTGCCATATGATAACAATCTCACGCGTCTGCCAGCCTATTTGCAGCAGCTTGAAATGGAAAGTAACGGCAAGCGTGTTGATATGGATGGCAATGCTTTGGCGGTCGATTCCGGCCCTGTTGTCTGGGGCGAGCCGGGCACAAATGGCCAGCATGCATTCTATCAGCTGATCCATCAGGGCACCCGCGTTGTGCCCTGTGAGTTCTTGATCGCAGCGCGTGGACACAATGACGACCTGCACCATCAGCACCAACTTTTGGTGGCCAACTGCCTTGCGCAATCCGAAGCATTGGTCCGTGGTCGTGATCTCGACGAGGCCCGTGCCAAAAATGCGGATAAGTTTTCAGGTGCCGAGCTTGAACGCCAAGCAAGCCACCGCGTATTCCCTGGAAATCGCCCATCAATTACCATTGCTTACCCGCAACTTACGCCGTTTGTGCTGGGTCAGATTATTGCCCTTTATGAGCATCGCGTATTCGTCGAAGGCGCGATCTTGGGCATCAATTCCTATGATCAATGGGGCGTTGAGTTGGGCAAGGAATTGGCAACAGCGCTGCAACCTGTTGTCGAGGGCGCACAATCCGCTGCCGACAAAGACGGATCAACCGCTGCTTTGGTCTCACTTTTGCAAAAACACGGGGTCTAGGCCTGTATCGCACCATCTTTGGTGTGGAACGTGGCTTTTAGATCTTCCGAAAGCGCGCGCTTGGTATTGTCGTCATTCAGGGCGACAATCACCGCGTGCCCCGTTGTCGTCAGTTTGCCCGCAACCCAGACGCCGTAATGCATCGTAAAGCTGCTGGACCGCATTTCAACCGTGCGTCCGGTAACGATATAGGTGTCGTTCAGTTTCACCTCAGCCTTGAAATCCAAGCCGATGTTCCGCAGCACAATTTTGGGCGGCGTGCCCTCATAAGCGCTGACACCATAGTCGCGGAAATAATGAATGCGCAGGTTTTCAAACCACCGCAAATAGGCGGCATTATTGACGTGACCCAACACATCCAACTCACCAAATCGAACCCGATCCGCAAAACCAAACGTCCAAGGCGCAGGCACTTGCGCGTCTCTGAGCTGCGGGATCGTGAGGGCTGTCAAATAGGGTGTCATTGCGCTGGCCTCCACCAAATACGTTGGAGCGGGTAACGGGAATCGAACCCGTAACTGAAGCTTGGGAAGCTTTCGTGATACCTTTTCACCATACCCGCACGGCCATTGGATTACGGCGACTGCCCTTGATCGTCAAGCAGGCAAAATGGCATTTGGTTGCGAATGCAACTATTGTTCCGCATGCGGAACGCACCATTAACGTATTGATTATAATCAAAATATCTGTCTTGAACGATCAAGATAAGCCGGATGGCTCAAAAAAATCCTGTCAAATTATCCCCGCCGCCGCCTGCGCCGCCCGCCGCTTTCACCGCCGCCGCCAGTGTTGTGGTTCACATCAGGGAGCGTCACGATGGAGTTGAGCACAGGAAAAGGTTCAACCGCATTTGGAATATTGGATGCATTTACAAAATGTTCCTGAAAACGTGGCTCAATCGCGGTTTCAATTTTGTGGATTTTTCGCACGGTTTGCTCGATCTCAGCGCGGGCCTCACAGTTCAGCAATGCGATCCGAGCGCCCGTGCCCGCGGCGTTGCCAGCAGAGGTTACTTTTTCAATCGGCGCGTCAGGGATCATACCCAAAACCATCGCGTGTTTCGGGCTAATATGGGCACCGAATGCACCCGCCAAAACAACCCGATCAACGCTATTCACTTCGAATTTGTCCATCAAAAGCCGCGCACCGGAATATAGCGCTGCTTTGGCCATTTGGATCTCGCGAATATCGCGGTTTGTGACGGTGATTTTGGGGCCGCCTGTCGCGGTTCCATCGTGCACAAGATAGGAATTTGTGCGACCATCAAGGAAACAATTTGGCGATCCGGTTTGCTCGGCTGATCCGATCAAACCGGGGCCGTCGACAATGCCAGCCATGCGCATTTCGGCAACCATTTCGATGATACCTGACCCGCAAATCCCCGTGATACCTGTCTGCGCTGTTTGGACGTCAAACCCGTCTTCTGTAGACCATAAATCGCACCCGATGACTTTGAAACGGGGCAGTTTGGTCACGGGGTCAATTTCAACCCTTTCAATCGCACCCGGTGCCGCCCTTTGACCGCTGCTGATCTGAGCACCTTCAAATGCAGGGCCAGTTGGGGACGAACAGGCCAAAACCTTGTCCTTATTCCCCAGCAGAATCTCGGCGTTGGTGCCCACATCGACGACCAGAACGAGGTCTTCGGATTTATCAGGTGCCTCCGACAATGCCACCGCAGCCGCATCAGCGCCAACATGGCCTGCGATGCAGGGCAATATATAGACGCGGGCAGATGGATGCAGGTTCAGATCCAATTCAATCGCCCGCAATGACAGGGATTCAGAGGTTGCCAACGCAAATGGTGCTTGGCCCAATTCAAACGGATCAATGCCGAGGAACAAGTGATGCATCACTGGGTTGCAAACGAAAACGGCATCCACAATCAGATTGCGGTCAATTTCCGCCTCTGACGCGATTTGCACGAACAGCGCGTTCATACCCTCACGCACCGCAGTCGTCATTTCATCGGCGCCATTGGCATTCATCATGCCATAGCTGACACGGCTCATCAGGTCCTCACCAAACCGGATTTGCGGGTTCATAATGCCAGAAGATGCCACAACCTCGCCGGTTTGAAGGTCGCAAAGATGCGCGGCAATCGTGGTCGAGCCAAGGTCAATCGCAAGGCCATAGATCGAGCCGTCGTAAAAGCCGGGCCAGACTTGCATAATGCGCGGGCTAAACATGTAGTCGCCAAGGTGCACGGCAACGGTGACCTTCCATTCGCCCTTGCGCAGGGCAGGTTGCAAGGTTTTGAGAACGCCAAGATCGGCCTCAAGCGCGGGTAAATCCCACTCGGTCCGCAACGCGGTGACAAGCCGTTCCAGATCGCCTGACGGGACATGCATGTCGGGTTCTTCAACCTCAACGTAATACAGACGCGTAGACGGGTTCATCACGATATCACGGGCCTCGGCGCGCTTGCGCACAACCTGCCTGTGAACCTGACTTTCGGGTGGAACATCGACAACAATATCGCCTTGCACTGTGGCCTGACATCCAAGCCTGCGCCCTTTGGGCAGGCCTCGGATGGTATCGTAGCGTTCTTCGACGCTATTCCATTCTGACAGGGCATTGTCGGCAACTGTCACGCCGTGTTTGGAAAATTCACCATATGATGGCGTGATCTGGCACTTTGAACAAATACCGCGCCCGCCACAGACGCTATCAAGATCAACGCCTAGCTGGCGAGCGGCGGTCAAAATGGGTGTGCCGACAGCAAAATTGCCGCGCTTGCCGGAGGGCGTAAAAATAACGAGAGGATCGCTGCTCATTGGACACCTTATGTTCTATGTTTTCAGGTATCATATCGTGCGATTTGGCAGGCGAAAGGGCGAACCCGTCATCAGATGCGATAACAGCGGCAATTTTTGCCCGCCTATTTTCCAAACCTCGTACCAAAGATCGCGAATGGTAGGGTGATATATGCACGCAGGGGGTGGTGCAGGCGGGCAAACCGTGGCAAAGGGACGTGCCAACGACACCCTGAACCCGAAAGGCGGAATCATGGAAATTCGTGAGGCGCTTACCTTTGATGATGTTCTACTCGTGCCCAATGCATCGAGTGTGATGCCAACGACGGCTGACACATCCACACATGTGACCAAATCAATCGCATTAAACATCCCGCTTTTGTCGAGCGCGATGGACACCGTGACCGAAGCCCGCATGGCTATTGCCATGGCGCAGGCTGGCGGCATGGGTGTTGTTCATAAAAACCTCGATATCGAGGCGCAGTCGCAAGATGTGAGACGGGTCAAAAGATTTGTGTCTGGCACGGTCTATAACCCCATCACTTTGACGGCCGATCAAACGTTGGCTGATGCCAAAGCGTTGATGGCGCGTTACAGGGTCACTGGTTTTCCCGTGGTTGGCCCCGATGGCCATGTTGTTGGCATTGTGACCAACCGTGATATGCGATTTGCAACTGATGATGCCACACCAGTGAGCGTGATGATGTCGTCTGATAACCTTGCCATGTTGCAAGAGCCGGCTGATTTGGATGAGGCAAGAAGCCTGATGCAGGCTAGGCGCATTGAGAAGCTTTTGATTACGGATGGCGCAGGGAAATTGACAGGTTTGCTGACCCTCAAAGACAGCGAGCAGGCGGTATTAAACCCGATGGCCTGCAAAGACCGCCTTGGCCGTTTGCGCGTCGCGGCGGCAACTGGTGTAGGTGATGCCGGTTTTGAGCGCAGTGAAGCGCTGATTGATGCCGGTGTTGATATGATCGTGGTGGACACGGCACATGGGCATTCGCAGGGTGTGGCGGATGCCGTAAAGCGCCTGCGTAAAATCGCAGGCGATACACAGATCGTTGCGGGCAACGTGGCCACAGCTGCAGCAACAAAAGCGCTGATTGACGCGGGCGCGGACGCTGTAAAAGTTGGCATCGGCCCCGGATCCATTTGCACCACACGGATGGTGGCGGGCGTCGGTGTGCCGCAATTGACGGCGATCATGGATTGCGCGTCTGCTGCAGGAGATATTCCGGTGATTGCCGATGGTGGTATCAAGTTTTCGGGTGATTTTGCCAAGGCGATTGCCGCTGGCGCATCCTGCGCGATGGTCGGCAGCATGATTGCGGGCACGGACGAAAGCCCGGGCGAGGTGATCTTGTATCAGGGACGTTCGTTTAAGTCCTATCGCGGCATGGGTAGCATGGGTGCGATGGCCAGCGGCTCTGCGGATCGTTATTTTCAAAAAGATGCAGCGAGCGATAAGCTTGTGCCAGAGGGTATCGAGGGGCAGGTGCCATATAAGGGCCCTGCGGGCACTGTTGTGCATCAGCTTGTCGGCGGCCTGCGGGCTGCTATGGGGTATACTGGTAATGCAACTGTGCCCGACATGCGCAATAACTGTAGCTTTGTGAAAATCACAGGCGCAGGGCTAAAAGAAAGCCATGTGCATGATGTTCAGATCACGCGCGAAAGCCCCAATTACCGCATTGGTTAACGATTGAAAGTGATCAGCTGATGACCCCAGCCGCGCAATACGGTGCCGCAAATGATGTGTTAGACCGGATAATTGCGGGGCAGGCGGCAGAGCCAGCCTTGCAAGGGTGGGCGCGTCAGAACCGCTATGCGGGGTCCAAGGACCGTGCCGCGATCAGGGACCACGTATTTGACGTGCTGCGCCGAAAACGGTCGACTGCGGCCATGGGCGGCGGCGATGATGGGCGCGCGATGATCATCGGCTTGCTGCGCCAGCAGGGTAAGGCATTGGATGCGGTGTTTGGCGCGGGTGGCTATGCGCCCGAAGGTTTGACCGAAGGCGAATCCAACGCGCCATTGATCGCAAACGATGATCCGGCCATTTGGGATTTGCCGGATAGCATTCTGGACACATGGAAGGCGGATCTCGGCGAGCACGCGTTCGCAGTGGCCCAAATCATGCGAGACCGCGCACCAATCACGCTGCGCGTCAATCAATCCAAGTCCAATATAGCGGCAGTCGTCGCGGCATTGGCGGATGAAGCGATTATAGCCGCCCCGATCAACGGGTCACCTACAGCGCTGAAAGTCACTGAAAATGCAAGAAAGCTGCGCAACTGCGAAGCGTTCAAAGATGGCCTTTTTGAGTTTCAAGATCTGGCGTCTCAGCAAGCTGTTCAGGCGCTGCCACTGTTCGATGGTGCGCGTGTTTTGGACTATTGCGCAGGCGGAGGTGGCAAGGCGCTTGCAATCATGGATTGTGCAAATGTCGAGGTTGTGGCCCATGACATTGATGCGAAAAGGACACGCGATATTGCACCAAGAGCAGTGCGGGCAGGCGTGGAAATTGATATAGCCGACACCGAGACGCTGGACGCGATGGGTGATTTTGATGTCGTGTTTTGCGACGCGCCGTGTAGCGGGGCCGGTACATGGCGCCGGTCACCCGAAGCAAAGTGGGCGATTAATCAAGGTAAATTATCTGATTTCAATAGGTTGCAGATTGAAGTTATTGAAAATGCAGCACGGTTTGTCGCGTCTGGTGGTGTGTTGACCTATGCAACATGTTCCGTTTTTACCGTCGAAAACGCCGCTGTGATAGAGGCGTTTTTGAATTCGCAGGGTGGGAAATTCGTCCTTGAGACAGATAATTTACGTCTGCCTGATGGGAACGGTGACGGATTTTATTATGCGCATTTGCGAAAAGCGTAATACCCTCTAGGTTGCAAATTTTCTTGCCCCGTTCGATTTAAGCGGTCATTAACCAATCTAAGGCTACCTTGCTTGGGCGGCATTATGGATTGGGCAAAATTTGTGAGCTTTGGTGGATTTGTAGAAAAAGTTGCGTCCAATCGGCTTGTGTATCGTGGACACGTATTGGTGCTTGTTGGCGTAATTTTCGGCGCAGGTGCATTGATTAGTCGTTCGAGTAGTCTTGACTTGGGTGTCGGCGTGATTGCGGGCTTGAGCCTGATTGCAGGGATCGCCTATTATATTTTCGGCCTTGCCCAAGGTTTTCTTGACCGAAAAATTGGACGGCTCATGATAGATTTGGCTGCCAAGGAACCGCGGCCGACAGCGATTTGTAACCGGAACGGGCGCATTGTCGACGTGAATGATGCTATGCGCCGCGCTGGGTTGGGGCATCGTGGTGATGACATCCATGCGACCGTGGGGGCGGTTATTCTTGAGCCTCAGGTCATTTTCGCGAGGTTGATGTCACAGGCGAAGTCGCTGGGGCAGGCCGCTGAGTTTATCGAGACAAAAGATGTGAGTTTCCGCCTTGTTGTGCAGAGGTTGTCGGCCGACCGCTTTTATTGGCAATTGGCGGAATCAGAGCCAATGACAGCAGCACGCACCCCTGCTGAAATCCAATTGCCCGTTTTCACAACCAGCGTGCAAGGCACGATCGTACATATGAACGCGTCATGCCTCAGTTTCTTGGGCGAGCGACCGAAAATGCTCGAACATGTGTTTGGCAGCGAATTGCCCCGTTCCGGAGATGTGGTGCAGTTGAAAACACGCAACGGCACCAAATGGGTTGTGGTTGCCGAGATCGAAAACGAAAACGAAAGTTGTGAATGGTACCTTATTCCAGCGCTTGGGCGGGCTGATGGTGAAATCAATGCAGATTGGGATGAAATTGAGGATTTGCCGTTACCGTTGTTAAAGATCGCTGCGGACGGCGCGATCATTGGGTCAAATCGAGAGGCACGCGGATTACTTGGGATCGCATCCCCAAAGGATCGAAAATTAGGCGATGTCTTAGATGGGTTGGGGCGGCCAATTAATGACTGGATAAGAGAAGCGGTTGAGGGGCGCGGCAGCAATGTGACGCAGTTTTTACGTGGCCGTGGGGACCATCAAGATACATTTGTTCAGGTCACGTTAAACCGCGCAGGGCAGGCCAATTCACGGCACTTGATTGCGGTGCTCAATGATGTCACCGAGCTGAAAACGCTTGAACGGCAGTTTGTTCAAAGCCAAAAAATGCAGGCTATTGGGCAACTTGCCGGTGGTGTTGCCCACGATTTCAACAATTTACTGACCGCAATTTCGGGGCACTGTGATCTATTGCTATTGCGTCATGATCATGGTGACCAGAACTATGGTGATCTGATCCAAATACATCAAAACGCCAATCGTGCGGCCAGCCTTGTTGGGCAATTGCTAGCATTTTCGCGCAAACAAAACCTGCAGCCAGAGATAGTGGATTTGCGCGAAACTCTTTCAGATCTCACGCATCTATTGAACCGATTAGTCGGCGAAAAAGTCGTGCTGCAGGTGTCGCACGACCCGTTGCTTGACCATATGAAGGCGGACAAGCGGCAACTCGAGCAGGTTTTCATGAACCTTGTTGTCAACGCGCGAGATGCGATGTCGCGCGGTGGGCGTATTTTGATCAAGACCCGAAATCTAAATTACCCAAAGCAAATCACAAGAGACCGGGCGGTGGTGCCACCCGGGAATTACGTCGAAGTAACGGTTTCAGATGAAGGTTGCGGGATTCCACCGGAACGCATGCCGCAGATATTTGAACCGTTTTATACCTCGAAAAAGCTTGGTGAGGGGACGGGGCTAGGGCTTTCCACGGCTTAGGGCATTGTAAAGCAAACGGGTGGCTTCATTTTCGTTGATAGTATTGTGGGTGATGGGACAGTGTTCACGCTGTTATTTCCTGCGCATGAAATGAGAACTGTCGCCAAGCAAGTAGACACGTTGCCCAAACCGACAATTGCCACTGACGCAGCTGAAGGCGTTGTGCTTTTGGTTGAAGACGAGGCGCCGGTGCGGGCATTTGCATCAAGAGCGTTGCGATTACAGGGCTACACTGTGCTGGAGGCGGACTGCGCTGAGGAGGCGCTCACGTTATTAGAAAATGCGGAACTGGCCGTTGATCTGTTTGTGACTGATGTGATTATGCCGGGAATGGATGGGCCGACGTGGGTGCGGCAGGCGCTTGAAGATCGTCCAAATACAAAGGTCGTCTTTGTGTCAGGCTATGCAGAAGATGCGTTTGGCGATGAAGGGCCGCAAATCCCCAATTCCGTATTTTTGCCAAAGCCGTTTTCGTTAAACGATTTGACGAAAACCGTGCATGAGCAATTGCTTACGACGAATCCCGCGCCAAAAGCATTGCAAGAAATGCAGATGAGCCTGTGAGCGCTGCATAATCGTCTTCTACAACATTGATCGAGATTTTATCGACGAGATCAAAAAAGCGACCCTTTGCGCGAAACGCATCATGAAAACCAAAATCAGCTAAAAATGGGGTGATCGCCCGTGCCATGCCGCCGACCAAAGAGATGCCGCCCATGGGCAGATGTATCAGGGCCAGATTGCCACATACGGTGCCGAGCATTTGAGCAAAGACTGTTGCGGCTTCAATCGCGCGAGGATCAGAACCATTCGCGCAAGCGAGCATAATATCTTGGCCTGGTAGGCTGTTTTCACTGCCGTCGCGATGACTGAGAAATGCGTAGATTTGTTCCAAACCACGACCGGACAATACATCCTCGACGGCGGCAAAACCGTGTTTTTCAGCTATGTAATTGCTAAGCGCGAGGCCCGTTTCGTTCATCACTGGTAAATTCGCGTGACCGCTTTCGGAAGGTGTGACCAGCCGGTCATTGCCCAATTCGTAGACAGTAGCGGCATTGAAACCTGTGCCTATTCCGACGACCAGCTTTGTGGCTTCCGGGTTGGAGTTCGCCGTTTGTGCTATGCTGCGAAGGTTTTCAGGCGCAATCAGCCCAAGCGCGTGCCCTTGGGCTTGTAGATCATTGATAATTGCGACTGTTTTTGCGTTCGTCGCGTGGGCGAGGGTTGGTTCGTCGATCGCCCAATCCAGGTTGGTCATGGTGGCCTTGCCGTCCGCAACCGGACCGGCGACAGCGACGCAAGCGGCCACCGGTTTGACGTCATTTTCATCTAAGATGTATTGCTTAAGCACAGGCTCGAGGCCGTCAAATTCGCTGTTGCGGTACCGCCGGATGCTTTGTTCAATGACGTTTGCACCATGCGCGAGCGCTACACGCGTATTGGTACCGCCGATATCTGCGACCAACGAATATGTATCTTGAGCATAGGACATAGGACACCTCAATCGCTAACAGTTGGGTTGCTGATAGTTTGAAGGCGAAACGCCAGCAAGGTGTTGTTTCCAAAAACCGCGAATGCCTACCGATGTGGTGCACTATAGCTTAGCAAATGCTGATTTGAATGGGCACCATGTTCAGTGCGACGTGGTGCCCAATTAATTGTGCGATTAGCCCCGTTTGCGGCCACCGCGACGCGCGCGACCTTCGCCAGCTTTGGCTGGAGGGCGGTTGAATTTGATCCATTCGCCGCCGCCTGCGTCGTTGTTGGTGAGGAAGTTTGCCGCGCGGATCGCTTCCATTTCTTTGCCAGAACGGGGCAGGGTGGAGCCCATGCCAAACATCTGGACGAAGGCTTCGTCGTCCATGCCTTCTGGCAGGATAATGCCGGATGCCAAAACTTCGGCCTTCTTTTCAGCCAGTTTTTTAGGCCCGATGGGGAGAGCTACGGGATTCATGATCGCCGATGTCATGCCCGCGGCCATCGCCATTGGGAGGAATGCGTTGTTAATGCCGTGGCGGTTTGGCAGGCCAAATGAGATGTTGGATGCGCCGCAAGTGGTGTTCACGCCCAGCTCGTCACGCAAACGGCGAACGAGTGTGAAAACCTGAAGACCAGCCGTGCCCATCGCGCCGATTGGCATGACCAGCGGGTCAACAACGATGTCATGCGCAGGAATGCCGAAATCGGCGGCGCGTTCGACGATTTTCTTGGCGACGGCGAAACGCACGTCTGGATCTTCGGAAATGCCAGTGTCGTCGTTTGAAATTGCGACAACAGGCACATTGTATTTTTTGACGAGGGGCAGAACCATTTCCATACGCTCTTCTTCACCGGTAACGGAGTTGAGCAATGGGCGGCCCTCGGCAGCGGCAAGACCGTTTTCAAGAGCGCCGGGAACCGACGAGTCGATGCAAAGGGGGCAGTCGGTTACGGCCTGCACGCGTTTGATCAGTTCCATCATCAATGCGGGTTCGACAAAGTTGTTGTCAGCGTAGCGCGGATCTTCGGCCATTTTGTTCGAAAACACAGCACCGGAGTTGATGTCGAGAATGTTCGCGCCAGCGGCCACTTGGGCGATTGCGTCGCGTTCAACACGGGAAAAATCACCGCGCTCAAGCTCTTCATTCAGGATTTTGCGGCCGGTTGGGTTGATCCGCTCACCGATGACGGCAAATGGCTGGTCAAAACCGATGATGGTTGTTTTTGTTTTGGATTCGACGATTGTGCGGGTCATGGCGCGCAGTCCTTAGGATTGATTTGCAGGGACGGCAGACGCACCGCCGTGATTGATAGCCCAATTTGCATTGGTTTTGATCCCACCAAGTGGGAAGAAGTGTACTTTGGTGATGTTAAAGTCAGGGTTCGCGGCCTTGTGCGCGGCGAGTTCGGTCAACACGTCCGTTGGCTCATATGGGAGCAACAGTTTGGTGACGTCCATCGCGCGCTTTTGCAGTACTTTTAGTGATGGGCCGACACCGCATGCGATGGCGAATTTGATAAGGGTTTGCAATTTGGCGGGGCCTGCGATGCCGATGTGAACGGGAATGTCGATGCCTGCGTTTTTGATGCTGTTGGCCCAGTCGATGATTGGGCCTGCTTCAAATGCGAACTGTGTGGCAAGCGCCATTTTGGCGTCTGAGGTTTCCGAAAACGCTTGCTTCCAGCGCAATGCGGCATCGACGTTGGTCATGGAACCGTCTTTGTCGATGTCTTTGTTGCCCTCTGGGTGGCCAGCGACGTGGAGATTGGTGAAACTTGCGTCACCGAAAAGGCCGGTTTCCAACAGCTGCATTGAGCTGTCGTAGTCGCCGTGGGGTTTGTCGACACCACCAGCAAGTAGCAGCGCCTGTTTTACGTCAGCTTCACCTTGGTAACGGGCGATCCAATCCGCGAGCGTTGCCTTGTCTTTGATGATGCGCGCAGGGAAATGGGGCATCACCTGAAAGCCGTCGGCGTTCAGACGTTTTGCCGTGGCGACCATATCATCAATCGGTGTGCCTTCGATGTGGGCGATGTAGACGCGGGTACCTGCGGGTAGAAGATCGCGGAAGTTTTCAACCTTTTCAGCTGTGCGGGGCATCACTTCGATGGAATAATCCTGCAACAGCGCCTCGACCTGAGGGTTTGTTTCGGTCGATTGCGGTTCTTTTTTCTTACCAAATGGAAGCAAAGACATTGGTGCGGTCACTTTCAATCAGGGGGCGTTATGCCCAGCCATCGTTTGCGATGAGGGTTTTGATGCGTTCAAGGTCATATTCTGCGTCAATAGCTGCGACCTGTGCTGCGGCGACATCGGCGTCTTCGCCATCGACGGAAAATGGCGCGGCTTTGCGAAACCCTTCGAGGTAGGCGTCGGATTCAGCGGCGCCGGATTTCATTGCCGCGCGGTCGATCGCTTGTTCAAAGCGCTCTGGCAGTGGTAGTTTCGTGCCACGGCGGCCTTTGCCGACGATGACCTGTGCTGGCATGTCGCGCCAGTATACGATTGTGACATCTGCCATAACGATTCCTCCCGATCCCCTTATGTAACTGTCGTGATACCATTGGCGTGCCGCGACAAAGGCCTGTTTTCGACATCGCGGATGCGTCCAGCGACTGGACCATGTGTGACACATGGGCGCGTGGCAAGCGATGCGTGGAATAAGTCAAAATTCTCATCTTCGTGATGAAGCTAATTCACGCCGCATTGATCATGGCGCTTGAACCGGACCGCTTTGAAGCATAGCTTGGCATTAACTCGAAATCGGAGGGCGTAAATATGGCGCCCAAGCGTCCCAAAGGTGCGGGCGCGTTCCCACAAGCGGTCGATACCCCCGCGCCAAAATCGCCTGATCCAGGCGCGCTTTATGCCGCATTGGATTTAGGCACAAATAGTTGCCGCATGCTGATTGCCCAGCCAAAGGGTAGTCAGTTTCATGTGGTCGATAGCTTTTCAAAGTCTGTCCAATTGGGGCAGGGGTTGGAGAGTACTGGAAAGCTGTCTCGCGCGTCGATGAACCGCACCATTAATGCTATCCGTATTTGTCGCCAGAAATTGGAGCGTCACGGCGTCAAGAACATGCGCCTTGTGGCGACAGAGGCGTGCCGCAGGGCCAAGAACGGCAAGGCGTTTGTTGCGCAAGTGCACCGTGAGACGGGTCTTAAGCTGGACATTATCAGGCCAGAGGATGAAGCGCGGTTTGCGGTGATTTCATGTGGACCGCTGGTCAGTACAAAGACCGATCAATTGTTGGTGGTTGATATTGGTGGCGGATCGACTGAACTGGTCTGGATTGATCTGACAAATGTGCCAAGACGAGAGCGGCCGAGGGCAATTATGCGGCTGCATGCCGGATTTAAGTCCGATCCCGGTCCGTTTGCAGCTGCCAAAGTGGTTGATTGGATTTCCGTCCCACTTGGCGTTGCGACACTGAGGGATCAGTTTGCGGACGTTGAAAATGATGCGGCTAGATTTGCGTTGATGAGCTGGTTTTTTGAGGAAAGCCTAGCCGATTTTGCGCCATATGCGGCAGAGCAGGCGCGCGAAGGGTTCCAGATTGTCGGGACGAGCGGCACGGTCACAACCGTTGCGGCCAGTCACCTGCAATTAAAGCGATATGACCGGATGAAAGTCGACGGGCTGCAGATGAGTACGGACCAGATTGACGCGGTCATTCGTGACTATCTGGATTTGGGTCCAGCGGGGCGGCGCGCTGACCCAAGGATAGGCAAGGACAGACAGGCCTTGATTATGTCAGGTTCTGCGATATTGCAGGCGCTTATGCGTCTATGGCCGACAGATCGCCTGTCTGTGGCGGATCGGGGCCTGCGCGAGGGCCTGTTATATGCGCAGATGTCTGCGGACGGCGTTTTAGAGGATGGCCCGTATTAGGGCCAAGGAAATATGGTTAAAAAACCCGGCAAAAATACATCCGGTCGCGGCCAGCGCGATTTGACGGTGAAAGTAAAGTCCGCACGCGGGCGCAAAATGTCGTCTACCAAGTGGCTGCAACGCCAATTGAATGATCCCTATGTGCAACGCGCCAAGGCCGAAGGCTATCGCGGGCGTGCAGCGTATAAGATCATGGAAGTGGATGATAAATTCCGCTTTTTGGTGCCTGGTGCGCGGGTTGTTGATTTGGGGTGTGCACCTGGTGGTTGGATTCAGGTGGCTGTGCCTCGGATCAATGCATTGGGCACGAAAAAGGGCAAAGATGTTGGCACCTTGTTGGGTATTGATCTGCAAGAAGTTGATCCGATCGCTGGTGCGGAGCTGTATCAGCTCGATTTTATGGCTGACGACGCGGACAAGCAGGTGATGGAATGGCTGGGTGGTGAAGCCGATGTTGTGATGTCGGATATGGCGGCGGCAAGCTGTGGCCATAAACAAACCGACCACCTGCGTATTATCGCGCTATGTGAAGCGGCTGCCTATTTTGCGTTTGATGTATTGGCAGAGGGAGGCACGTTTGTTGCCAAGGTTCTGGCCGGCGGTGCAGAAGCCGAGCTTCAAAAGCTGCTGAAAGCGCAATTTACCAAGGTGTCCTATGTCAAACCCCCATCATCACGGTCAGATAGTTCGGAAAAATTTGTCGTAGCGTCAGGTTTTAAAGGGCGCGAGCCTGACCCCGAGAACTAGATTTTAGCGCCGCTACCCTTGTGAATGGTGCGCATTGCGTTACATCTTGCGACATGCAGACAGACTTTGATATTTTCATAATCGGCGGCGGGATTAACGGTGTTGGTATTGCACGCGATGCGGCAGGACGTGGGCACCGTGTGTGCCTTGCTGAGATGAACGACCTTGGCGGCGCGACATCATCGGCATCGACCAAGCTTTTCCATGGCGGATTGAGGTATCTTGAGTTTTTTGAGGTTGGATTGGTGCGCAAAGCATTGATCGAACGAGAGGTGCTGCTTATAGCGATGCCGCATATTTCGTGGCCGATGCGGTTTGTCTTGCCCTACCATAAGGACATGCGGTTTGAGGGGGATACCCCAACATCAAAGCTGCTGTCATTTGTGATGCCATGGATGAAGGGGCGCAGGCCTGCTTGGCTAATCCGGCTTGGGTTGTTGATGTATGACAACCTTGGTGGGCGAGAGATTTTACCAGCGACACAGACGATCCAGCTGCACGATGATCCGGCAGGCGAGCCGCTGGACCAAAAATTCAAGAAGGCATTTGTCTATTCGGATTGCTGGATCGAGGATTCGCGTCTTGTGGTGCTAAATGCTCGCGATGCGGAACAACGAGGTGCTACGATTTTACCGCGTCATAAGGTTGTTGGCGCAGACCGGTTTGATGATCATTGGGTTGTTGACGTCGAAGGACCAAACGGCACGCGAAAGATTACGGCCAAGACGATTGTGAACGCAGGCGGGCCATGGGTCGAAGACGTTGTGCGCCAAAAGATCAAGCTGAACGCAACCGAAGGTGTGCGGCTTGTGCGCGGTTCGCATATTGTGACCAAGAAGCTGTTTAACCATGACAAGGCATATTTCTTTCAGGGTGAAGACGGGCGGATCATTTTTGCCATTCCCTATGAGACGGATTTTACGCTGATCGGGACGACAGATGCCGAACATCTTGATGTGCATGAACGCCCGTTTGCGACCCAAGACGAACAGGATTACCTGATCAACTTTATCAACGGATATTTCAAACGAGACATTACGAGGGATGATGTCGTTTGGACCTATTCAGGTGTGCGGCCGCTCTATGATGATGGTGCAAAGTCTGCGACCGCTGCAACAAGGGACTATGTCCTGACGCTAAACGACGAGGCGGCGCCGCTGCTCAATATTTTTGGCGGCAAGATCACGACCTATCGCAAGTTGGCGGAAAATGCGCTTAAAAAGCTGGGCTATGACGACATTTGGACCGCTGGTGTGCCGCTACCGGGGGGGGACTTTAAGGTTGAAGATCGTGACAAACTCGTCACCGATTTGCAGTCTCGTTTCCCGTTCTTAACCCACACATGGGCGCTAAGATTGATCAAAGCGTACGGCACTGATGCGCGCGTGATGTTGGGTGATGCGGCATCGGTTGATGATTTGGGCCAAGATTTCGGCGCGACGCTCACGGCCCGAGAGATTGATTGGTTGATGGCAAACGAATATGCCCAAACAGCCGAAGATGTTGTGTGGCGCCGAAGCAAATTGGGGCTGCGGCTGAGCGTAGAACAGATCACAGCGATTGAGACTTATATGACTGCCGTCTAAGCTGATGGTAATTCAAACGGGGGACATATGACCTATATTCTGGCCATCGACCAAGGCACGACATCAAGCCGCGCAATCATTTTTGACGCTGAGATGAAAATCAAAGCCAGTGCGCAAGAAGAGTTTGAACAGCATTTTCCGCAGTCAGGCTGGGTTGAACATGATGTGTCCGACATCTGGGCCTCAACGGCTTCGACATGTCGCGGCGCGATTGAAAAGGCGGGCATCACTGCTAAGGATATTGCCGCGATTGGTATTACCAACCAGCGCGAAACCACGATTGTTTGGGACCGCGATACGGGCGAGCCGATCCACCGTGCCATCGTTTGGCAGGACAGGCGCACCGCTGGTATTTGCGCCAAACTAAAGGCCGACGGGTTCGAGGACACGTTGACCGAAAAAACCGGACTTTTGCTTGATCCGTATTTTTCAGGAACCAAGTTGAAGTGGCTATTGGATACCGTTGAGGGCGCACGCGAGAAGGCCGAGGCTGGTAAACTGCTGTTTGGTACGGTCGATTGCTATTTGATCTGGAAATTCACCGGCGGTGAGCGGCATGTGACAGATGCTACGAACGCGGCGCGCACGATGTTGTATAATATCCGCGAAGGGCAATGGGACGCCGAGATTTGCGACACGTTTAATATTCCGATGAATATGCTGCCAGAAGTGCTTGATTGTGCTGCTGATTTTGGAACGACGCGGGCTGATCTATTGGGGGCTGAGGTGCCGATATACGGGGTCGCTGGCGACCAGCAAGCTGCAACAATCGGGCAGGCGTGTTTTGCGCCCGGTATGTTGAAATCCACCTATGGCACGGGGTGTTTTGCGCTGTTGAACACAGGCGATACGTTGGTGCGAAGCCAAAACCGGATGCTGGGCACGATTGCTTATCAGTTTGATGGCAATCCGACCTATGCGTTGGAGGGGTCTATATTTATTGCCGGCGCCGTGGTGCAGTGGCTGCGCGATGGTTTGCAAATTATTCGCGACGCGAAGGAAACGCAGCCATTGGCGGAAAGTGCTGATCCAAATCAAGAGCTTTACCTTGTGCCAGCATTCACAGGGCTTGGCGCGCCGCATTGGGACGCAGAAGCACGCGGCGCGATTTACGGGCTGACCCGCAATTCTGGCCCCGCTGAATTTGCGCGCGCCGCGTTGGAGAGTGTGGGCTTTCAAACGCGTGACCTGTTGGAAGCGATGACAAGCGACTGGTCAGATGCAGAAGGTGGCGGCGTTCTGCGCGTGGATGGCGGCATGAGCGCATCAGATTGGTCGATGCAATTTCTGTCCGATATCATCGGCGCACCTGTTGATAGGCCCCAAGTTTTGGAAACAACAGCGCTTGGCGTGGCATGGCTCGCGGGCATGCGGGCAGGGATTTATCCTGATCAGGCTGGGTTTGCCCAAAACTGGGCGCTTGATCAGCGGTTTGAGCCAAAGATGGACGACGCGACACGCGAACGGCGCTATGGTGCTTGGAAAACGGCAGTTGGCCGCACGCTTAGCTAGCTCGGGCGGCTTCCCATGCTTCAAACTCCTGCGGACGGCGTTTTTCAAGTCGCGCAATTGTCGCTTTACTGGCTTCAACCTCCATTGAAGGTGAAACGTTAACTGTGTCCAATTTGATTTCAATCTCGAGCCGATCCTCGAGGAAATCAATAAGAACGGGTTGCTTTTCGTAGCGAAATACATAATCTACAACTTGTTCGCCGTCATTATCAAATACGAAATTTGCTTGTGAACCAACATTGGCAAATGTAGCTGGTTTGCCCTTGCAGTATTCGATGACAAATTGATCGAATGTTACGTCGCGAGTACTTTTGGGCTTGCCGACAATCTTGTCCCGATAACGATATCGATACCAGCTTGAAAGCCAGTCAATCGGGTGCCGGATGACCGAAACAACCTCGGGATCACAATCATGAATGTGCTTGCAGATGGGGCGTACGAATCGACGGTATCGGGCATAAGAGGCGTGTTTGATCCCGGGAGGATCACGGAAAGACATGCTTGCGATAGGAGAAAGCGCACGATGCAAGGCAGTTGTTCCCGTTTTTGGCACTGCCAACAGAACAAGGTTTTGGTTCGTAAAAACAAGCATTAACAAGATCTTCTTAGGTGAATATCGAATATATTTCGCATCTCAATACTAAATTAACCGTTTCTACCTCAACAATAAAAGAAAAAATTTATATTGCTTTGTTCTCGTTTTGGTCTCAATAAGTAAATAGAACATAAATAGAACAAAGCAGTAATTGTCGCCCAGCACGGGCTATGAAATAAGGACAGAAATGATGGCAACGGCAGAGCTTCTGAAAATGACTGATAAAAAGACAGCGGAAAAAGAAAAAGCACTTGAGAGCGCATTGGCCCAGATCGAACGGCAGTTCGGTAAGGGATCGATCATGAAGCTCGGCGGTGAAAATACCATGCCCGATATCGAAGCGACATCAACCGGATCGCTTGGCCTTGATATTGCGCTTGGTATAGGCGGCCTGCCGAAAGGCCGCGTTATCGAAATTTATGGCCCAGAATCATCGGGTAAAACGACGCTTACATTGCACGCCATTGCGGAAGAGCAGAAAAAGGGCGGCGTTTGTGCATTTGTTGACGCCGAACACGCGCTTGACCCGAGCTATGCGAAAAAGCTGGGCGTGAACCTTGATGAATTGCTGATTTCGCAGCCCGACACCGGTGAGCAAGCGCTGGAAATTGTTGATACGCTCGTGCGGTCGGGTGCGGTGAGCATGGTGATTGTCGATTCTGTTGCCGCGCTGACGCCGAAGTCCGAGCTTGAGGGCGACATGGGCGACAGCAGTGTGGGTGTACATGCTCGCCTGATGTCACAAGCGATGCGCAAGTTGACCGGTTCAATCAATCGTTCTGGCTGTATGGTTATTTTCATCAACCAGATCAGGATGAAAATCGGCGTTATGTTCGGGAGCCCTGAAACGACAACAGGTGGTAATGCGCTGAAATTCTACGCGTCTGTGCGGCTTGATATTCGCCGGATCGGTGCGATCAAGGACCGTGACGAAATTGTTGGCAATGCGACACGCGTGAAAGTCGTGAAAAACAAGGTAGCACCGCCGTTCAAGCAGGTCGAATTTGACATCATGTATGGTGAAGGCATTTCCAAGAACGGGGAACTGCTTGATCTGGGTGTAAAGGCGGGTGTCGTCGAGAAATCTGGCGCATGGTTTAGCTATGGTGACGAGCGGATCGGGCAGGGGCGTGAAAACTCCAAGCAGTTCTTGCGCGACAATCCTCAGATTGCCTATGAGATTGAGGATAAAATTCGTGCCGCACACGGCCTTGATTTTGACGGAAATGGCCCTGTTGACGACGATGCGGATATCGTCGAGCTATAAGTTATTGAACAATACTGACGAAAAGGGCGCCCAATGTGGCGCCCTTTTGCGTCTGGCTGTGGACAGTGACAAGGCGGGGGGGTATTTCTGGCAAAACGCCTTATTTTAGATTGCGAAAGCCAGCTATGACCAACCTTGCGGATATCCGTTCCACCTTTCTTGATTACTACAAACGCAACGGTCATGAGGTGGTAGCGTCAAGCCCGCTTGTGCCGCGTAATGACCCCACGCTCATGTTTACAAACTCTGGCATGGTGCAGTTCAAAAACGCATTTACCGGTGTCGAAACACGCGATTACAAGCGTGCAACGTCATCTCAGAAATGTGTGCGTGCAGGCGGCAAGCATAATGATCTGGATAACGTCGGATATACGGCGCGGCACCATACGTTTTTTGAAATGCTCGGGAATTTCTCATTCGGCGATTATTTCAAAGAAGAGGCGATCACATATGCTTGGGAGCTGATCACCAAGGATTTCGGGATCGATAAGAGCCGGCTTTTGACGACCGTCTACCATACTGACGATGAAGCGTTTCAGATTTGGAAAAAGATGGGCGTTCCTGAGGATCGCATCATTCGCATCGCGACGTCAGATAACTTTTGGCAGATGGGGCCAACTGGGCCGTGTGGTCCATGCACCGAGATTTTCTATGACCACGGTGATCACATTTGGGGTGGCCCTCCGGGGAGCGCGGAGGAAGACGGCGATCGTTTCATTGAGATTTGGAACATCGTGTTCATGCAAAATGAGCAGTTCGAAGACGGCACGATGACAGCGCTCGACATGCAGTCAATTGACACTGGCATGGGGCTTGAGCGTATCGCGGCCCTGCTTCAGGGCAGCCATGACAACTATGACACCGATCTGTTCAAGGCGCTGATTGATGCGTCTGCACATGCGACATCAACCGATGCGCAAGGCGATCAGAACGTACATCACCGCGTGATTGCCGATCATCTGCGCTCGACCTCATTCCTGATTGCCGAGGGCGTTTTGCCATCGAATGAAGGGCGCGGTTATGTGTTGCGCCGAATAATGCGCCGTGCGATGCGGCATGCCCATCTGTTGGGGGCTAAGGATCCGGTTATGCACCGTCTCGTGCCTGCGTTGGTGCGTGAAATGGGCGCTGCCTATCCTGAATTGGGGTATGGCCAAACCTTGATCGAAGAGACGCTTCTAAACGAAGAGGTGCGGTTCAAGCAAACATTGGATCGCGGCCTCAAGCTTTTGGATGATGCGTTGGTTTCTGTGCCCGAAGGCGAAGAGTTGCCCGGACAAACAGCGTTTAAGCTCTATGATACATTTGGTTTCCCGCTCGATCTGACCCAAGATGCGTTGCGCGAAAAGGGCCGCAGTGTTGATGTTGTTGGCTTTGATGCGGCGATGGCCGATCAAAAGGCCAAGGCGCGCGCGGCATGGTCCGGCACAGGTGCGCAAGCGGATGCCACCGTGTGGTTTGATGTGGCTGATCAACATGGTCCTACGGATTTCCTCGGCTATGAAAGCATCGCTTCTGAAGGCCAGATTGTCGGTTTGGTCAGCGATGGAAAATTGACCGATAGCGCCACGGACGAGGTGCATATTGCGATGAACCAATCGCCGTTTTATGCGGAATCGGGTGGTCAGGTAGGTGATGCAGGTTTGATCAAGACCGCGACTGGTGCGGCCGAGGTGTCAGACACCAAAAAGGTCGCTGGTGTGCATGTGCATATCGCCAAGGTCATTGAGGGTGTGATCGAACAAGGTCAGGCCGCAAACCTGATTGTGGACGCAGATCGCCGCGCAGCGGTTGCGGCAAACCACTCTGCGACACACCTGCTGAACGAGGCATTGCGCAATAAGCTGGGTGATCATATCGCGCAGCGCGGCTCGTTGAATGCGTCGGATCGTTTGCGGTTTGATTTCAGCCATAACAAAGGGCTTTCGTCAGACGAGCTGGCCGCTGTTGATGCCGAAGTGAACCAAATGATCCGCCAAAACAGCAGTGTGTCAACACGTGTGATGTCACCTGATGATGCGCGCGATCTTGGCGCGCAGGCGCTGTTTGGTGAAAAATACGGCGACGAAGTGCGCGTCGTGTCGATGGGTATGTTGGCAGGGTCTGGCAAGGGCACGGATGGCCAGACTTATAGTTTGGAGCTATGTGGCGGGACGCATGTGTCTCAGCTTGGTGAAATCGGTGCCTTTGTGACGCTGTCGGATAGCGCGTCAAGCGCTGGCGTGCGCCGTATTGAGGCGCTGACAGGTCAGGCAGCCTTGGATTATTTGCGCCAACAAGACGCGCTATTGGGCCAAACGGCAGCGGCGTTAAAAGTGCCTGCCAATGATTTGCCCGTTCGCGTTAAATCATTGCTGGATGAACGCAAGGCATTGGCCAATGAAGTTGCGCAATTGCGTCGTGAATTGGCCATGTCAGGCGGACCTTCCCAAGGTGGCGGTGCCGATGACATCAATGGTGTTTCCTTCAAGGCGCAGGTTGTTGAAGGCGTGACGGGTAAGGATTTGCCCGCACTGGTTGACGAAATGAAGACCCAAATGGGGAGCGGTGCCATCTTGCTGATCGCTGATACGGGCGGCAAGGCGGCTGTTGCTGCGGGCGTGACGTCCGATCTGACAGAACGCGTCTCGGCTGTTGATCTGCTACGTGCGGCAGTGCCTGCATTGGGCGGCAAAGGGGGCGGCGGTCGCCCTGATATGGCGCAAGGCGGCGGTGCTTCTGCGCAGAATGCCGATCAGGCGATTGCAGATGCCAAGACCTATTTGGAAGGCTTGGCATGAGCGCGCTTTGGATTGCCCATGTCACCGTGACGGATGAGGCGGCATATGCTGAATATGCAAAACGCGCGACTGTGGCTATTGCGGCGCATGGCGGGGTGTTTTTGGCACGCGGTGGAAACTACGAACAACTTGAGGGGCCTGATCGTCCCCGCAATGTTGTTGCGCGTTTTGCCAGCTTGGACGCGGCACATAATTGCTATCACTCGGATGCCTACCAAGAGGCATTAGGTTTCGCAAAAGGTGCCAGCCAACGCGAGCTGTGTATCGTCGAAGAAATCGCATAAAGAAAAGGCGCAGCGGAAAATTATTCCACTGCGCCTATTGTTTTCTGTGTCCAACAAACTCTCGCCGAAGGCTGGCGGTTTCCTTGGAAACTGCCAATTAGCTCGCGCGGGATTGGCGCTTGCGCTCATGCGGGTCAAGATAACGCTTGCGCAGACGAATGGCGTTTGGCGTGACTTCAACCAATTCGTCATCATCAATATAGGCAATCGCCTGCTCGAGTGACATCGTCACTGGCGTCGTCAAACGCACGGCTTCGTCCGTACCAGACGCACGCACGTTGGTCAGTTTTTTACCTTTGAGCGGGTTCACTTCGAGATCATTGTCACGGCTGTGTTCGCCAATAATCATACCTTGGTAAATCGCTTCTTGCGCGCCGATGAACATCTTGCCGCGGTCTTCCAGGTTCCAAAGGGCAAAGGCGACAGAAGAGCCATTTTCCATTGAAATCAGAACACCCTGACGGCGGCCAGGGATCTTGCCCTTATATGGCACCATGCCGTGGAACAGGCGGTTCAGAACGCCAGAACCGCGTGTATCTGTCAGAAATTCACCGTGGTACCCAATCAGGCCCCGTGACGGCACATGCGCGATGATGCGTGTTTTGCCTGCACCGGCAGGCTTCATTTCGACCAATTCACCTTTGCGCGGGCCGGTCAGCTTTTCGACCACGACGCCAGTGTATTCGTCATCAACGTCGATGGTTGCTTCCTCAACAGGCTCCATGCGCTGGCCGTCTTCTTCGGTAAAGATAACCTGAGGGCGGCTGATGGATAGCTCGAAACCTTCGCGGCGCATGTTTTCGATCAATACGCCCATTTGCAATTCGCCACGTCCGGATACTTCAAACGCGTCGCCACCCGGTGTGTCCGCGATTTTGATCGCGACGTTCACTTCGGATTCTTTCATCAGGCGATCACGGATGACGCGGGATTGGACTTTTTTACCGTCGCGCCCAGCAAGTGGGCTGTCGTTGATGCCAAATGTCACTGTGATTGTTGGTGGATCAATCGGTTGCGCTGGCATTGGCGCATCAATTGATGGGTCGCACAATGTGTCGGAAACAGTTGCTTTGGTCATGCCCGCGATGGTGACGATGTCGCCAGCTTCGGCCAGATCAATACCTTGCTGTGCAAGGCCACGGAACGCGAGAATTTTTGACACACGGAATTGTTCGATTTTGTCGCCTTCGCGGGTCATCGCTTTGATCGTGTCGCCTGCTTTGAGGGTGCCTGCTTCAACGCGGCCTGTTAGGATACGGCCGATGAACGGGTCAGCGGAAAGCGTTGTGGCAAGCATCTGAAACGGCTCTTCACGGCGCGACAATTGCGCTGGCGCGGGAACGTGCTCAACGATCAGGTCAAACAATGCGTCGAGGTTTTCGCGTGGGCCCTCAAGGGTCGCGTCACACCAGCCGCTGCGACCAGAGGCAAACATTGTTGGGAAATCAAGCTGGTCATCGTCTGCTTCAAGTGCTGCAAACAGGTCAAACACTTCGTCAACAGCGCGGTCAGGATCGCCGTCAGCCTTATCAACTTTGTTCACAACGACGATTGGGCGAAGGCCCAGTGCGAGAGCCTTGGACGTCACAAACTTTGTTTGTGGCATCGCACCTTCGGCGGCGTCCACAAGGAGCACAACACCGTCAACCATGGACAGGATACGTTCAACTTCGCCACCGAAATCGGCGTGGCCTGGGGTATCAACGATGTTAATGCGGGTGCCGTTCCATTCCACGGATGTGTTTTTGGCAAGAATGGTGATCCCGCGTTCGCGTTCGATGTCATTGCTGTCCATCGCGCGTTCGGTGATTGCTTCGTTATCGCGGTAAACACCGGATTGTTTCAGCAATTCATCCACAAGCGTAGTCTTGCCGTGGTCAACGTGTGCAATAATAGCGACGTTACGGATTTCCATATCAGGCGGCCCTTTATCAAATGAGCCGCGACAGGTGTCACGGCTTTTGTCGCGCGGATAACGCGGTCGGCCTGAAAAGGAAAGCCCTATCGTCGCAAGGGTTGATCACGTTACGTCTAATGGGGAGCTGTGTTGGAAAACAAATGCACAACGAGGATGCCGGATAGAATCATAGCCATGCCGATCACGGCGGGCAAATCCAGCTTTTGCCCAAATACCAAGAGACCGATGATCGCGATGGAAACGATCCCGAGGCCGGACCAGATCGCATAAGCGATGCCAACTGGAATGAATTTCAAAGCCATGGCTAGCAAATAGAACGAAAATGCATAGGCCACGACAACGATAATGGAGGGGACAAGGCGGGAAAATTGATGGCTTGCCTGCAATGCTGTCGTGCCAATTGTTTCCAGAACAATCGCCGCAGCAAGTATAATGTATGAGTAATGCATGGTGTCCCCCCCGTTGTGTGGGGCAGTGAGCCATAGTTTTAAGCAATAAAAAAGGGGCCGCGTGCGCGACCCCTTCTTTTTTTCAGCGAACCCGCGATTACATCGCAGCGTTAAGGTTTTCGTCGATCTTCTCGAGGAAGCCTTCTGTGGTCAGCCATTTCTGATCTGGACCAACAAGCAGGGCCAAATCTTTGGTCATGTGGCCGCTTTCTACGGTATCAACGATAACTTTTTCCAAAGTGGAGGCAAAGTTCATCAGCTGTGTGTTTTCATCCAGCTTGGCGCGGTGCTTGAGGCCACCAGTCCACGCAAAGATTGATGCGATGGAGTTGGTTGACGTCGCCTGACCAGCCTGATGCTGACGGTAGTGACGTGTCACTGTGCCGTGTGCAGCTTCTGCTTCGACAACTTTCCCATCTGGTGTCATCAACTGTGATGTCATCAGGCCAAGTGAACCGAAGCCCTGCGCAACTGTGTCGGACTGTACGTCGCCGTCATAGTTTTTACAGGCCCAAACGAATTTGCCGGACCATTTCATTGCAGCCGCAACCATGTCGTCGATCAGGCGGTGCTCATATGTGATGCCAGCGGCTTTGAATTTTTCTTCGAATTCTTCTTCGAATACCTGTTGGAACAGATCCTTGAAGCGGCCGTCATAGGCCTTGAGGATTGTGTTCTTTGTGGACAGGTACACAGGCCAGCCAAGGTTCAGGCCGTAGTTCATAGAAGCACGAGCAAAGTCGATGATGGATTGGTCAAGGTTATACATGCCCATGGCCACACCAGCGGCAGGCGCGTCGAATACTTCTTTTTCAATCACGGCACCGTCTTCACCAACAAATTTCATTGTCAGTTTGCCTGGGCCAGGCATCAGGAAATCAGTTGCTTTATACTGGTCACCGAACGCGTGACGGCCAATGACAATCGGGTCGGTCCAACCCGGCACAAGGCGAGGAACGTTTTGACAAATGATCGGTGCGCGGAAAACAACACCACCAAGGATGTTGCGGATCGTGCCGTTTGGTGAACGCCACATTTGTTTCAGGCCAAATTCTTCTACGCGCTGTTCATCGGGCGTAATTGTCGCACATTTGACGCCAACACCGTATTTCTGGATCGCGTGAGCCGCATCGATTGTGATTTGGTCGTTTGTTTCGTCACGGACTTCCATACCCAGATCGTAGTATTTAAGGTCGACGTCCAAGTAGGGCAGGATCAACTTTTTCTTGATGAAATCCCAGATGATGCGGGTCATTTCATCGCCGTCAAGCTCGACGATGGGGTTCTCTACCTTAATCTTAGACATGCTTTGCTCCGTTTTTGAATAGGTTGGCTGTGCCATAGACCATATTAACAACGGGTGAAAGGGGGTGCGTATACAATTGTATACAGAAATGGGGTGTTGGTAGGCCCGGCAGGACTTGAACCCGCAACCAAAGCGTTATGAGCGCTCTGCTCTAACCAGTTGAGCTACAGGCCCCCAGTGGTTGCATGGGATAATGATCAGGGCAGTGGCGTCAAGGGATGATCATCACTGCGCTCAAGATTTTGGGCCGTTGCACCGCATCACATGGTTTGGTATCGCATCCACAACTTTTGCTGCCAGATGATAGGATACACCCAAATGACCGAAACAGGCCTTACATATGCGGATGCGGGTGTTGATATCGACGCTGGGAACACGCTGATTGAACGGATCAAACCAGCGGCCAAACGCACAGCGCGTTCTGGCGTGATGGCAGGGCTTGGCGGATTTGGCGCGCTGTTCGACTTAAAGGCGGCTGGCTATAGCGATCCGATCCTTGTGGGTGCCACGGACGGTGTGGGCACAAAACTGCGTATCGCGATTGATACAGGCAATGTGGACACGATCGGTATTGATCTGGTTGCGATGTGTGTGAACGACTTGGTGTGCCAAGGCGCCGAGCCGCTGTTTTTCCTCGACTACTTTGCCACCGGCAAGCTGGAGCTTGATCAAGCGACCCGGATCATCAACGGAATTGCTGCCGGTTGCGAGGCATCAGGGTGTGCATTGATCGGTGGCGAAACTGCCGAAATGCCGGGCATGTATCATGAAGGTGATTTTGATCTGGCGGGTTTTGCGGTTGGCGCGATGGAGCGTGGAACGGATTTGCCAGTGGATGTTGCTGAGGGCGATGTGCTGCTGGGACTTGCGTCAAATGGCGTGCATTCAAATGGGTATTCACTGGTGCGCCGAATTGTTGAGCGTTCGGGCCTTGCTTGGGATGCGCCGTCACCGTTTTCTGATGAAACGCTGGGGGCTGCGCTGCTTGCGCCCACACGCCTTTACGTCAAACAGACATTGGCCGCGATCAAGGACGGCGGTGTGCACGCATTGGCCCATATCACTGGTGGCGGTTTAACCGAAAACCTGCCGCGTGTTTTGGCCGAAGGGCAGGGCGCTGCGATTAACCTGAACGCGTGGGATCTGCCGCCTGTTTTCAAATGGCTGGCCGAAGTTGGTGGCATTTCGCAGGCCGAAATGCTCAAGACGTTCAACACAGGTATTGGCATGGTGTTGGTGGTGAAGGCGGATCGCGCCGCGGCGCTGACCGCATTGCTGCAAGACTTGGGCGAAACAGTTGTCGCGCTTGGGACTGTCACCAATGACGGCAATATGGCGTATACAGGTGATCTCTTTTAATGCGCCGCGTCGGGATATTAATCTCGGGCGGTGGATCGAACATGGTGTCGCTGCTGGAAAGCATGCAAGGCGATCATCCGGCACGACCTGTAATCGTGATTTCGAACAATCCTGATGCTGGTGGTCTTGCCAAGGCCGAAGCATTTGGGGTGAAATCCGCCGTCGTCAATCACCTTGATTACCCTGACAGGGATACATTTGAACGAGCCTTGCATCAGACACTGTGTGATGCGGGTGCTGAGCTGATTTGTCTGGCTGGGTTCATGCGGATATTGACCGCAGGTTTCACATCACGCTGGCAAGGTGCTGCGCTCAACATCCATCCGTCATTACTGCCGAAATACAAAGGATTGAACACGCATCAACGTGCAATTGATGCGGGTGATTTGCGGGCGGGTTGTTCTGTGCATGAGGTAACGGCCACGTTGGATGACGGGCCGATTTTGGGCCAAGCGAGCATTGCAATTGCTGCGGGCGATACGGCTGCGACGCTCGCGGCGCGGGTGTTGCCGCTAGAGCATCAGCTATACCCTCAGGTGTTAAGGCGGTTCGTGGATGGTGATAAAGACCGTCTGGATTTCGCGGGATAAGGTAAATCTTTCATTTTGGTGGCGGATCGCCTAAGAAACCTAAGATTTTATGGATAGCTAAGCCGGAGCACAGTGACATAGATGCAGATTATTACGACGACAGACGCCCTTGCTGCGTTTTGCAAAGAGGCGGCGCTGCGCGATTACGTCACTGTTGATACCGAATTTCTCCGTGAACGGACCTATTATTCCAAACTTTGCCTGATCCAACTGGCCTATCAAGATGCCGCTGGCAACGACGCGGTGCTTGTTGATCCGCTGGCCGAGGGCCTATCGCTTGACCCATTGTATGACCTTTATACCGATCCGACAGTTGTCAAAGTATTCCATGCCGCGCGCCAAGACCTTGAGATTTTCTTTGTCGACAGGGGCATCATTCCCGCGCCGTTGTTTGACACGCAGGTCGCCGCGATGGTTTGCGGATTTGGTGAACAAGCAGGTTACGAGGCGCTTGTGCGGAAAATCTGCAAGGCAGAGGTTGATAAATCGTCACGCTTTACGGATTGGGCACGCCGGCCGCTGACGGATGCACAGGCGACATATGCGTTGGCTGATGTGACGCACCTGCGCGATATTTACGAATTTTTGTCCAAACAACTGCGCAAATCCAAACGCGAAAAATGGGTGGCCGAAGAAATGGCCATTCTCAACGCGCCGGAAACCTATCGCGTAGAACCTGCGCAAGCATGGCGACGCGTGAAAACACGGACAAATTCCGGCAAGTTTTTAGGATTGTTGGTCGAATTGGCCCGTTTCCGAGAGGCATATGCCCAAGAACGGGATATGCCCCGCAACCGCGTTTTCAAGGACGATGCATTGGTTGAAATCGCGTCAACCAAACCGCAGTCGGAAAAGGATTTGGGCCGGTCACGATTGCTGCTCAGAGAGGCACGCAAGGGCGACATTGCAGCGGGCATTCTCGCGGCTGTTAAAAAGGGCCAATCGCTCGGCCCTGATGCATTACCGTCGATTAAAAATGACCGTGCCAAGCTTCAGGTGAATCCCGCATTGGCGGATATGTTGCGCGTATTGCTTAAGGCGAAATCAGACCAAGAAAATGTCGCTCCGAAATTGATAGCGACGGTTGCTGATCTTGATGCGATGGCCGCGGGCGAGCGTGATTTGAATGCGCTCAAAGGCTGGCGGTTGGATGTGTTTGGCGCGGATGCGATCAAGCTCTGCGATGGGAAAATCGGGCTTGCTGTTCAGGGGCAGCGCGTGGTGCCTGTGAATCTTTGATCAGACGGCCGTGTGAATGGATATCGGACGCACTAGACCTGTCTGGCAATTCATCCTACATCAAGCGTGTTCAATCGGAGAGACCCTATGGCTGCGGCTGCGTTCGAAGATATTGTTGAAGATTTCGAATTCCTAGAAGACTGGGAAGACCGCTATCGCCATGTCATTGATTTGGGCAAGGCGATGCCCGAGTTGGATGCTGCGTTTCAGGTGCCCGCGACCAAAGTGGATGGCTGTGCGAGCCAAGTCTGGCTGGTGTCATCGCAGGACGGTGATACGCTTACATTTCGCGGTGATAGTGACGCCATGATCGTGCGCGGTTTGATTGCGGTTTTGTTGGCGCTGTATAATGGCCAGACCAAAGCTGACATTTTAGCAGTAGATGCAGCGGCTGAACTGGCGCGTCTTGGGCTGAATGATCATTTGTCGGCGCAGCGGTCAAATGGCGTGCGGGCCATGATTGAACGTATCAGGTTGATTGCCAGTTAAAGCGGCGCAAGCGCTGTCTCAAGATCACCGTAGCCAGTAAACCGCCGCTCAAATGCAAGCCCTAGACGTTCGGCGCATTTTTCTGCCTTTGCCGTCAGGACCGGATCATCAATTTGCGCTTGATAGACCAGTTTCGTGTAATTCCCGAAATACATATCGCGCAGGGCGGGATGCCGCCCTAGGCCCAGCGGCTCCCAAACAAATGCATCGAATTGCCGAACGAGAAAGTCGGTAAGGTAGAACGCCGTCATTTCATCGCGGTTTTCAAAGGCGTCGTTGCCTTCAAAAAACGAATAACAATGGGGCCCTTCGACCATCTCAATGCCGAGTTCCTCGCATTTTTCGAACAATTGACCGCCAGTGCCGCAATCAGCGTATACGACGAAAATATTGTCGTATTCATCGCGATGTTTGGCGACTGCGGCCTCGATCCCGGGCACAATCCGTTCGGGATGGTTGTGGAAAATTGCGGGCAGGCATTGCAGGTCAAGGTGATCCCAGCTGTTGTTTTTCTTGAGTGCGATGATTTCATGGGCCAAAGCACCGCAGGCCAACAATAGAACGCGGCCCTTGCCGGTTGCTGCCAGTCCACTGTTTGTGAGCGTGATATCGTCGGTCATCGTTTCTTCCAATATAGGCGCACTGCGATAGCTGCTGCCATCGGTATTGCGAACGCGGGCCAACCGAAGACCGTGAACAGGCCAATTGTCAGCCCCGCAGCGGTCAGAACAATAAGCCAGAGAAAGAGGAGGTTTTGAATAGGCATAACGAATATGTGGGGCCGACTGTCGGAAAAGAAAAGGCCCCGCAGATCACTGCGAGGCCCAATTGCATTCAATTTGATTGATGCCTTAGGCCATTGCGCCCTGATTATGTTTGCGGGCCATAAATGATTTTGCTGTTTCAACCGCCACAGCCGCGTCACGGCAATATGCGTCGGCGCCGATGGCTTTGCCGAACTCTTCGTTCAGCGGCGCGCCGCCAACCAGAACGGTATAATCATCGCGGATACCTTTTTCGACAAGCGTATCGATCACGACTTTCATGTATGGCATTGTGGTTGTCAGCAGGGCTGACATGCCAAGCAGATCAGGCTCTTCTGTTTCCAGTGCTTCGAGATATGATTCAACAGCGTTGTTGATGCCCAGATCGACGACTTCAAAACCAGCACCTTCCATCATCATTGTCACAAGGTTTTTGCCGATGTCGTGGATGTCGCCCTTAACCGTACCAATCACCATTTTACCAACGCGTGGCGCGCCAGTTTCGGCCAGCAGTGGTTTGAGAATGGCCATGCCACCCTTCATTGCGTTCGCAGCAAGAAGAACCTCTGGCACAAACAAAATACCGTCGCGGAAATCGATGCCGACGATCGTCATGCCACCGACGAGCGCCTCTGTCAGAATACGATATGGTTCCCAGCCGCGGCTGAGCAGGATGTTCACACCTTCTTCGATTTCTTCTTTCATACCATCGTAAAGGTCGTCGAACATTTGTGCGACAAGATCTTCGTCGTTGAGTTCGGACAGGATGATTTCGTCTTCATCTGACATGGTACGGGCTCCTCTGAGGGTATTGTTGTTCTTGTGTTAAACCAGTGATGCGACGGAATGCAAAGTGTCTCGCCACCATTCGCGACATTTACATATCCAGCACCGACTAGTAGTTGCTGATGTTCTTGTATTGTTCTATGGTGCGTTATGTCGCAACTTATGGATAAATCACAGTTTCGCACGCTTGGCCGTGCCGCGCTTAGTAACCCCACGGTCAGATATGACAAATTGTCGACTGATGCCGTTGATGATGGTTGGCATAGTGATGATGAATTGCCCGTTTTGCGGACGCAAGTGAGCGATGAAGTTGCGCGAAAGGTGATTTCACGTAATGCGTCGCCTGATTTGTCGTTTGACCGGTCTATTAATCCGTATCGCGGGTGTGAACATGGGTGCATCTATTGTTACGCGCGTCCCAGTCATGCCTATTTGGGGCTGTCGCCGGGGCTTGATTTTGAGACCCAGCTCATCGCGAGGCCAAATGCGGCAGAGGCGTTGGAAAAAGAGCTGCGCGCAAAGTCATATCAACCAAAGACGATTGCGATTGGCACGAACACTGACCCTTATCAACCGATTGAAAAAGAACGCAAAATTATGCGCGAAATATTGGAAGTTCTCGCGGACTTTAATCATCCTGTAGCGATCATAACAAAGGGCACATTGATCGAAAGGGATATTGATATTCTGGCGCCGATGGCAAAACTTGGCCTGCTGAGGGTTGGGGTGTCAGTAACTACATTGGACAATGCAACATCGCGGGCAATGGAACCACGGGTTCCGTTACCTGCGCGGCGGTTAAAGACGATCCGCCAGTTATCTGACGCGGGTATCCCCGTTAGGGTGATGGTGTCGCCAGTGGTTCCCGCGCTGACCGATCATGAGCTTGAGGCGATATTACATGCGGCACACGATGCAGGTGCCGTTGCCGCATCGTCGATTGTGTTAAGGTTGCCCTTGGAAGTGGCACCGCTGTTTCGCGATTGGGTGACTGAAACCTATCCTGATCGCGCGGCGCGGATCATGGCGCGGGTGCAAGAATTGCATGGTGGCAAGGATTATGACCCAGAGTTTGGCACAAGGATGCGCGGGCAGGGCAAATGGGCCGAGCTGATTGCGCAAAGGTTCAAGCTTGCCACGCGCAAGCTTGGCCTTGACCGGAGCTTGCCGGACCTGCGCACGGATCTGTTTGCATTTCCGCCGAGGGCCGGTGACCAGCTGGATTTGTTTTAGGACCGTTTGCGGCCGCGACGTGGGGACCGTGTTGGTGCATTGCCATCGGTGCCGTCGGATTCGGATGAAAACGCGCCAAGGGCTGCGGAGATTTGTTCCAATGATGGTCGCGCAGCTTTTGGCCGTTCTTCAAGAGCTTTGCGCATCTGAACTAGGTGCTCGGGCGTTGTGCCGCAACAACCGCCGATGATTGTCGCACCACAATCGCGGGCGAGGGCCGCGTAATCGGCCATTAATGCGGGGGTGCCATCGTAATGGATGTGACCATCGTGATATTTTGGAATGCCTGCATTGCCCTTGGAAATCAGGATTTGGTCTGGGGATGCCTCTGATATGCCAAGAACGGTGCGCAGCATATCAGATGCGCCCACGCCGCAATTGGCGCCAAATGCGATTGGTTTGTGATCTAGTTTACCGATCAGCTTGCCCAAATCCTTGGACGTGAGGCCCATCATTGTGCGGCCAGCGGTGTCAAAGCTCATGGTGCCGCACCATGGCATGTCCGCCAGCTTGAATGCTTCGGCTGCTGCTGCAAACTCTTCTGCGGCACTGATGGTTTCAACCCAAACAACATCTGCGCCACCGGCCTTGAGGCCTTCGGCCTGTTCGTGGAACATTTCAACCGCGATTTCATGGGTTAGACTGCCCATTGGCGACATGATTTCGCCAGTGGGGCCAACGGAGCCAGCTACAACGACAGTGCGGCCAGAGGCGTCGGCGATATCGCGGCCAATGCTGGCGGCGGTTTTGTTAAGCTCATGCACTTGATCGGCAGCGCCATGTAGTTTCAGGCGGGACGCGTTGGCGCCAAAGCTATTTGTCAGGAAAATATCGGAGCCAGCATCAACAGCACCGCGATACAGCGCCTTGATTTTATCGACTTCATGCAGATTCCACATCTCTGGTGCGTCACCGGATTGTAGGCCCATGTTGAACAAATTTGTCCCTGTTGCGCCGTCGGCAAGCAACCAGTCGCGGGATTCAAGGAGGCGGGACAGTGCATTTGTCATGTTTTTCTTTCTTATGTCTGCGTATTGCCCAATAATCACAGGGGATTCACCCAAGCAATACCATTCGCCGCATGACAATTATGAATGTCATTCATATTCGCATTGATCTGCACCGATGGCTTGCCCCGATCACGCCCTTGGCGTAAGAGCAGGCAACACCCATGAGGCAACATATAGCGAGGTCATGATGGCGCGCCGCAAGATGATTTATGAAGGCAAGGCAAAGATCCTATACGAAGGACCAGAGCCGGGCACGATGGTGCAGTATTTCAAAGACGACGCAACCGCGTTTAACGCCGAAAAGAAGGCCGTCATTGAAGGCAAGGGCGTGTTGAACAACCGCCTGTCTGAATATTTTATGACGGGTTTAGCGACAATCGGCATCCCCACGCACTTTATCAAGCGGTTGAACATGCGAGAGCAGTTGATCCGTGAAGCCGAAATTATTCCGCTCGAAGTGATTGTGCGCAACTATGCGGCTGGCACGATGGCCAAGCGTATGGGCATGGAAGAGGGCACACCGTTGCCGCGCCCGATTGTCGAATTTTCGTACAAAGACGACAGCCTTGGCGATCCGCTGGTGCCAGAAGAATATATTATCGCATTCGGTTGGGCATCCCAGCAGGAAATGGATGACATTGTCAGCCTTGCGTTGCGCGTCAACGACTGGATGTCAGGTGTTATGTATGGCGTCGGTATCAAACTGATTGATTTCAAAATCGAGATTGGTCGCGTTTGGGAAAATGAATTTCCACGCCTTATTCTGGCCGATGAAATCAGCCCAGATAGCTGCCGGCTTTGGGACATTGAGAGCGGTCAAAAGCTGGACAAGGACGTGTTCCGCCGTGACCTTGGCGATTTAAAAGATGCCTATACAGAAGTGGCAAAGCGCCTTGGCGTGATGCAGTCGAATGTGACGACAGCCACAACCAAACCCACGTTGATTAATTAAGGATATCAATACGATGAAAGCTCGTGTTCATGTGATGTTGAAGAATGGTGTGCTTGACCCCCAAGGTGAGGCCGTGCGCCACGCGCTTGGTGCGTTGGGGTTTGATGGCGTCAATGGCGTCCGTCAGGGCAAGGTGATCGAACTTGATCTCGCTGATGGCACAACTGAGGGGCAAATCGGTGAGATGTGTGAAAAGCTGCTCGCGAATACAGTGATCGAAAGCTATTCGATCGAGGTCGTATAATGCGCGCGGCTGTTATCGTTTTCCCCGGTTCAAACTGCGATCGTGACATGGCCGTGGCCCTGCGGGCTGCTGGCGCGGATGTGTCGATGGTTTGGCACAAAGACGCGACCCTGCCAGACAATCTTGATCTGGTGGCGGTACCAGGTGGCTTTTCGTTCGGTGATTATCTGCGTTGTGGGGCGATTGCAGCGCAATCCCCGATTTGTCAGGCGCTCAAGCGCCACGCGGATCGCGGTGGCTATGTGCTGGGCGTCTGTAACGGATTTCAGGTTTTGGCTGAAACGGGCCTCTTGCCGGGTGCATTGATGCGCAATGCAGGCCTTAAGTTCATTTGTAAGACCGCTCGATTGGAAGTCGGCACGACTGATAGCGCGTTTACCAACGGGTATCATGGCAAAGAGACCGTTGATTTCCCAGTTGCGCACCACGACGGCAACTACACGATTGATGACGAAGGTCTTGCTCAGCTGCAAGGTGAGGATCGCATCGCGTTTCGCTATGACGGCAACCTGAACGGTTCTGTTGCGAATATCGCGGGTGTTCTTTCCGAGAATCGCCGTGTGCTCGGTATGATGCCACACCCAGAGCGGGCGGTTGACGCTGGTCACGGTGGCACCGATGGGCAGGCAATGTTCCGCAGCCTCGTCGGCCAATTCGTGCAAGCCTAAGCGATACGCTATTGTCGGCCAATTCAGCGATGCCTAAACTAGGGCTATGAGTAAGGCTGCCACCTCACATCAACGAAAAGAGCGCGCGCGCTGGTCGCTGCGCATCGCTGTGATTGTGCTATGTGCAATAGCGGGCGCCGTAATATATTTCTCAAACCAGTATTTTACGCAGCGATTTACCGAGACAGTAAGGAATAGATCCGAAATTCGCCTGACGCTTTATGTCGCCAACCTCATGAGCGAATTGCAGCGAAATTCGATTGTACCACAGCTGTTGGCGCGGGATCCTGAACTGATTTCTGCGTTGGATTATAGTGACTATTCGCTTTCGACGGCGCGGTTAATCTCGTTTGTGGATGAAATCGGTGCCGCGTCCTTGTTTTTGCTGGATGTTGACGGGCGCACTGTTGCGGCGACGGACCGTAACCGATTGGGCGAACAGCACAGCACGCAGCCGTATTTCGTGAATGCACAGCGGAGCAATGCTACGATTTTCAGCACGGTAGAGACGGACGCGGGCGGGTTTTCGTTCATTTATTCCCGCCGTATCGAAGCAGACGGCTCCACCGCAGGCGTCATTGCTGTCGAGGTTGATTTGCAAAAGCTTGAGCGCGGTTGGGCAGGGGTGTCGGACGCGGTTTTTGTCGCAGAAGGCAATGGTAAAATTATTATGGCGACCGAACCCCGTTGGCGCGGGTTGGACGAAGCAGCCGCATTGACGAGGCAGTCAGCACCATCAGCCATCGAACGCGCGGTAAGGGCGACCCAAGATTGGGCCGCGCTGCCGGTGGATGCCTATTTGAGGGGCGAAGCTGTGCTGCGCAGAGAGGCACGCGTGCCGTTCCAAGGCTGGCGGATCGTGAATTATACAGCCTATTCGTCAGTGCGTGAAAAAGTGAACGGCATTCTGGCGCTTGAGGTGATGGGATTCGCGATATTGCTGGCGCTTATGTTTTGGGCGTGGTCACGCAAAGCGGCGATGCGCGTGTTGTCCATTCAGCGTGAATCAGCCGAACTTCGCGCATTGAATGCACGATTACAGCGAGAAATCGCCGAGCGGCAAAAGGTTGAAAAGACGCTTGAAGTGGCGGAACAAACGCTCGCGCAATCGTCGAAATTGGCGGCCTTGGGCGAGATGTCGGCCGCCGTCAGTCACGAGTTGAACCAGCCGCTTGCAGCGATGAAAACCTATCTTGCGGGGGCGCGGTTGTTGCTGCAGCGCAAACGCCCAGATGAGGCGATGTCGTCGTTCCAGCGGATTGATGATTTGATCGAGCGGATGGGGGCGATCACAAAGCAGCTAAAGTCCTATGCCCGTAAGGGTGCTGATTCGCTTTCACCCATAGATACAAGGGCTGCGGTGTCGTCTTCACTTGCGATGATGGAGCCGCAATTGAAGTTGATGGATGTCGAAATCACCCAAACATTGCCCGAGGATCCGGTTGTGATCATGGGGGATCGTTTGCGGCTTGAACAGGTGATTATTAATCTGCTGCGCAATGCGCTTGATGCCACAAAAGGTGTCGCAGAGCCGAGCATTGAAGTTATCCTCGCCACGGGTGAGATGGTGAGTTTGACAGTCAGAGATAATGGCAATGGCATCGATGATTTGGATGAATTGTTCGAGCCGTTTTACACCACAAAACAGCCCGGTGACGGGATTGGCTTAGGACTTGCGATTTCATCGGGGATCGTCAACGACTTGGGCGGGCGGCTTGTCGCGCGCAATGCTGCGGGTGGCGGGGCTGTATTTGAGGTTCAGCTGCCTATCTATAACGAAACGATCGCCGCCGCCGAATAAGGACAGACCATGACCAAAGCCATGAAAATCGCAATTGTCGATGACGAAAAAGATATGCGTCAATCCATTAGCCAATGGTTGGCCCTGTCTGGTTTCGACACACAGACATTTGGCAGCGCGGAAGAGGCGCTCAAAGGGTTGGGAAATGACTATCCGGGCATTGTGGTGAGCGACATAAAGATGCCGGGCATGGACGGGATGCAGTTTTTGAAAAAGCTGAAGGGCGTCGACAGCTCACTGCCAGTGATCATGATTACAGGGCATGGCGATGTGCCGATGGCCGTCGAAGCGATGCGCATCGGTGCGTTTGATTTCTTGGAAAAGCCATTTAATCCCGATCGCATGACCGAATTGGCCAAAAAAGCCGCAACCGCGCGGCGTTTGACGCTCGATAATCGGGCACTGCGCAAGGAGCTGTCGGATGGGTCCGCGTTGATGAGCAAGCTTATTGGCCAATCGGATCAAATGGAGCGATTGAAAGAGGACATCCTCGATTTGGGGCAGGCTGATGGCCATGTTTTGATTGAGGGCGAAACGGGCACGGGCAAAACGCTTGTGGCGCATGCGCTTCATGCCGTGGGCGCGCGGGCTAACAAGAAATTTGTGTTGGTAAGCTGTGCGGCGTTCGAAGAAGAGGCGCTTGGCCGCCGGTTATTTGGTCCAGCCGCAGATGATGAACCTATTCCTGCGATTGAACAGGCCAGAGGCGGGACATTGGTTCTTGAGGACATCGAGGCGCTGAGCCAATCGATGCAGTCGCGTTTGGCGACAGCTATTAACGAGCAAGGTACGCCAGCCGAAACACGGATTGTGGCGATTTGTAATTTGCAAGAGCAGGATAAAACTTGTGAAAGCGTGCTGCGCCCTGATTTGTTTTTCCGTCTTGGTGCGTTGCGCATCACCGTGCCGCCATTACGCCAGCGCGGCGAGGATATATTGCTGTTGTTCACGAAATTGAGCGAGCAGTTTGCGGATGAATATGGCTGCGATGCACCCGAGGTAACGGCGCAAGAGGCTGCGCAATTATTACAGGCCCCGTGGCCGGGAAATGTGCGACAGTTGATCAATGTCGCTGAGCGGGCGGTGTTGCAAAACAGGCGTGGCAGCGGCACGATCGCGTCACTCTTGATGACTGATGGTGATGCCGAGGCGGAAATCAAACCGGCGATGACAACCGAAGGTAAACCGCTCAAGGAATTCGTTGAGGCGTTCGAGCGGATGCTGATCGACAATACGATGCGCCGTCACAAGGGGAGCATCGTAAGCGTCATGGAGGAGCTGTGTTTGCCACGTCGGACGTTAAACGAAAAGATGGCTAAATATGGGCTTCAGCGGTCTGAATATCTTTAGGTCGGACTTGTTTGCAATCGGGAAAATTTTGCAATCAATGTCTGAGGCACGGTGAGAGCCAATGCTCATTATCCGCGGCGACATTGCCCATTGTAATCTTTGGCGCTCCTCATCTATACTTGTGCCACGGACTTGCCGCGTGATGGAACGCTGTGGCTCCGGTGAGATTCTCTGTCATTGGACGGCGCGGTAAAATACGGCCGCCTCCTCTTGATAGCTGATTTGGTGGAAACACCAGAAGAACGCCCCTAAGCGGCTGATCAAAATCAATCGCTGGGCCATGAACAGGCCGCGCAAATCTGCGTAGTCATAGGAAAACCGCGATGCAACGCGAGCAAAATATAGGCAATGACACAGCCGCCCCATGGGGCCTGATGTCTGCCATTGTGCCGCCCATCGCCAATATCAGACATGTTTCAGGCTTAGGTGCCCCACCAGGGTGCAGCGGTTTGCGGCGTGCGAATGGATACAATGCCAAAGAAAATGTTAATCGATGCGACACACGCGGAAGAAACCCGCGTTGTCGTAGTAGACGGAAACAAAGTCGAAGAGTTTGATTTCGAAAGCCAGTTTAAGCGTCAGCTTGCTGGGAATATCTATCTTGCCAAAGTGACACGGGTTGAACCGTCGCTTCAGGCTGCGTTTGTGGATTATGGCGGCAATCGTCATGGTTTCCTCGCATTCTCGGAAATTCACCCTGACTATTATCAGATACCGGTTGCCGACCGCGAAGCGCTGATGGCGGAAGAAAAAGCATATGCTGAGGCGATGAAAGCCGAAGCAGAGGCCGAGGATGAAAAGCCTAAGAAACGCCGTCGCAGCAGAAGCCGGACAAGGGCGGCTGATGTAGCTGTCAATGATGCGGTCGCAACAGAAGACGTTGCTGAGGGCACTGCTGAAATTTCCGGTATGGAAACGATTGATCTTGACGATGGGTCCGAAGAGGGCAGCAGCCCTATGGAAACCGTCAAAGAGACGCCTGTTGAAACACCTTCTGGTGATGATACCGCTTCCGAAGATGAAAAATCTGCCGAAGTTGTTATCGCGGATGACGACGCACCTGTGTCGGATGATCAAGTTGCTGCCGAAGCCGAAGAAGACGAGAGTGAAGTCAAAAAGGCTGACGCGCAGGACAAAGACGAAACAATTGAAAGCGTGGCCGACGAAGATGACGCAGAAGATGTGCGCCCAATTCGCAAACCACGCCCAAAGCGGTACAAAATTCAAGAAGTCGTCAACGTGCGTCAAATCCTGCTTGTTCAGGTTGTCAAAGAAGAGCGTGGCAACAAGGGCGCTGCGCTAACGACATACCTATCGCTTGCCGGGCGTTATTGCGTGTTGATGCCAAATACGGCCCGTGGTGGCGGCATCAGCCGCAAGATCACAAATGCAGCGGACCGCAAAAAGCTTAAGGAAATTGCCGGTGGCATGGAAGTGCCCGAAGGTGCAGGCCTGATCATTCGCACCGCTGGATCGCAGCGCACCAAGGCCGAGATCAAGCGCGACTATGAGTACCTACAGCGCTTGTGGGAGCAAATTCGTTCGTTCACGCTAAAATCAATCGCCCCTGCGAAGATCTACGAAGAAGGCGATTTGATCAAACGGTCGATCCGCGATTTGTATAACAAAGAGATCGACGAAGTGATTGTGGCTGGCGAAGACGGCTACCGCACTGCCAAAGACTTTATGAAAATGATCATGCCGTCGCACGCGAAAAACGTGAAACGATACACGGATCAACTGCCGCTTTATGCGCGTTATCAGGTTGAGGGATATTTGAACGGCATGTTCAATCCGACGGTCCAATTGCCATCGGGTGGATACCTTGTGATCGGGATTACCGAGGCATTGGTCGCAATCGACGTCAACTCTGGTCGTGCGACCAAAGAAGGCTCGATCGAGCAAACAGCGCTTAAGACGAACCTTGAGGCTGCTGATGAGGTTGCCCGCCAGCTTCGCCTGCGTGACCTTGCTGGTTTGATCGTGATCGATTTCATCGACATGGACGAGCGTCGCAATAACACAGCCGTTGAAAAGCGGATGAAGGACAAGCTGAAGACTGACCGAGCGCGGATTCAAGTTGGTCGCATTTCCGGGTTTGGCCTGATGGAAATGTCGCGTCAGCGTCTGCGCCCGGGTATGCTCGAGGCGACGACACAGATGTGTAGCCATTGCCACGGGACTGGGCTCTTGCGGTCCGATGATAACGTGTCTTTGTCGATCCTGCGGTCCTTGGAAGAAGAGGGCGTGCGCGGCAAATCCAAAGAGGTGCTTGTCCGTGCGCCAATTTCCATTGCCAACTTCTTGATGAACGGCAAGCGCGAACACATCGCTGATATTGAGGCACGCTATGGCATGTCCGTGCGGATCGAATGTGATCCGACGCTTGTGTCTCCAGATTTCGCAATTGAAAAGTTCAAGACAGCGACCCGTGTCGTGCCTGACGCTGCAGCCGTGGTCATGCCGAGTGCAGCAATGATGGACGAAGAAAGCGACGAAGTTGTTTTGCTCTCCAGCGGTGATGATGACGGCGAAGAGGCAGTTTCAACACCAGAAGCAGGCGAAGCCGAAGATCGGCCGAAGAAAAAGCGCCGTCGTCGTCGGCGCCGCGGTCGCGGCGGCAACGGTGAAGCGCAAGCCCAAGACGGAACTGGCGAAAACCCTGAGGGTCAGCCTGAGCAAGTTACATCTAACGAAGATGCAACAATTGCTGCGGACACGGCCGAGGGCGAAGCACCTGTTGCCGAGGAAAAGCCAAAGCGCACGCGTAACCGTCGCATGAAGGCAGACCCTGTTGCAGAAGTGTCTGCGGACGCTGAAGTCGTTTCAGCAGAGGTTGTAGACGATACGTCAGACACCGCTGAACCAGTTGCGCAAGCACCTAAAAAGCGCACACGTCGCAAAAAAGCGGAGCCTAAGGCTGAGGCGGACGCACCAGTCGCTGAGGAAGCTGTGGCTGCAGAAGAGACGGCAGTGGTGGAAGAAAAGCCAAAGCGCACACGCCGCAAAAAGGCGGAGCCAAAGGTTGAAACTGCACCAGTCGCAGAGGCCGCGATAGCAACATCAGAACCAGTAGCTGCGCCAGAACAACAGGCAGCAGTACCGGAACCTGAGGCGGACGAGGCGCCCAAGTCAAAACGCCGAGGCTGGTGGTCATTGGGCCGCTAAGACATTCAGGGCCGCGTCCGAAAGGACGCGGCCCTTTTTCATAAAAGGGACGTGTCATTGAAATTTGTCGTCACCGTCGTCGCGGAATATCAAGATGACGCAGACAGCATATTTGCCGACGCCGTCGATTTTGAACATTTGGCGCAAGTGATGTCAGACATCGCGGTTTATGAAGGTCTGCCGCAAGAACCGGTCCGTGAGGGAATGGAAATCCTATCAAATGTCACGTTTTGGGGCTGGCTGAAGGTGCGCGGTCATACCATGCGTATTGAAAGCTATGACCCTGACAATCGTTGCCTGCAAAGCCGCGAGCATTCGCCGGACGTTCGGCAATGGGATCATCATCTGCAAGTGGAACCAGCAGGGGATATTGCCGTTTGGACGGATACAATTACGCTAGACGCAGGTTGGCGAACGCCCGTTGTTGCGCTGTTTTGCAGGTATATGTACCGCCATCGCCATAAAAGAAGAGCGGCGACAAGCCTGAAATCAAGAATTCAGCCCTTGAGGATAAGATAACGCTGCACAGCGCCCTGATCGTCAATCGACTGTAATGTGTGACCTGCCTCGGTGCAAAAATGCGGAATATCGACAATCGCTGCGGGATCATCGGCCAATACGGCCAAGGTTTCCCCTGATTGTAATGCTTGCAAGCGTTTGCGCGCCTTTAGGACGGGCAGGGGGCAGAGCAGGCCAATAGCATCAAGTTCATGTGTCATATCCGATCGCTATCGCAGATGTTTCAAAACGTAAACACAAGCGTGACGATCTGGTGGGTGACGCGGGCTGCTGATTGGCCTAGGTGTCGTATCAAAGGAGCCGAACACCATGCTTGAAGCCACGCAAATCTTGGACGCATCACTATTGCCTGCGATGGCTATTGCCATGATTGCGGGGCTTTTGTCATTCTTAAGCCCATGTGTCTTGCCCGTTGTGCCGCCGTATTTGGCGTATATGGGCGGGGTCAGCGTGACCGACATGGAGCAGGACCAAACCGCCAGACGGCGGGTGTTTCTGGCAGCGGTTTTCTTTGTCTTGGGGCTTTCGACTGTCTTTTTGCTGCTCGGCTCGGCTGCGTCACTCGCTGGGCGTCAGTTATTGGCCTATCAAGATCAGTTCACCACAGTTGCCGGTGTTGTTGTCATGATTTTCGGCGCGCATTTTTTGGGAATTTTCCGTATTCCGTTTCTCGATCGTGAGGCCCGCGTGGAGGCGGGTGATCGCGGTGGATCGGCTTTTGGGGCCTATGTGCTTGGACTAGCCTTTGCGTTTGGTTGGACGCCTTGCCTTGGCCCGATCCTTGGCACGATCCTTGGGCTGGCCGCGACAGAGGGGGAGGTGGCGCGTGGCACCATATTGCTAGGGTCATATGCGTTGGGACTTGGCGTGCCGTTCTTGCTGGTCGCTGCGTTTTTCCCACGGCTCGGCGGGTTTATGGGATGGCTCAAGCGGCATATGGGGCGGATCGAGCGGATTTCAGGTCTATTGCTATGGACCGTCGGCCTGATGATGATCAGCGGACAATTCACGGCGTTTAGCTGGTGGTTGCTCGAGCGGTTTCCGTCGCTTGCAACACTCGGTTAGGGGCTTAATTTCGCCGCCTTCCTCGCATAGGGTGGGCGAAACGAGTGCACAGGGCCACGATGGCAATTGATCCTTTACCGAAAAACGTGCGCAAGCGCCGGGTGTTTTACATTCCGGGCTATGACCCTATTCATCCGCGCCGCTACCGTGAGCTTTACCGCACTGAAAGCGCCAAACAGGCGCACATCAGCGAATATGAAATTACGCAAACGCCTAAAAATGGTGACGGGCCGTATGGCTGGCATACAGCCGCCGATATGGATGGATCGCGTGTCACTGCGGATATCGAAGTGCTGCTATGGTCCGACATTGTGCGCGATAGCATGGCCACGTCCATACCGGCGACCTATGCTCAGCTGATACGCACGGCGTGGATCTATATCAGCACCGGCGCGCTTTGGCGTTTGATGAAGATGCGCAAAGGCCCCGTGATCGCGGCGCTATATCCGATTGGTTTTCTGATCGCACAATTTGTGATTGCAGTGCTGATCGGCTGGGTGGCTGCGCGGCTTAGCGGAGCTGTGATCGCGCCCTTGATCGGGAATGCCAGTTTGGTCACATCAGCTGCCCTGGGCGGGTTGGTCATATGGCTAGTTCTTGGGTGGTTTAAACGCGTGGATAATCGGGTGTTTGCCTATTATTTGATGCATGACTACGCTTTTTCGGCGCGTTGGTGGGGTGGCAATCCACCGGAGCTAGACGTCCGAATGCAAGAGTTTGCCGACATCATCGCAAATGCCATGGCGGATGATGTTGATGAGGTGCTGGTCGTCGGGCATTCATCGGGTGCGCATTTGGCTGTGTCGATATTGGCCGATTTGTTACGGTCAAAGCGGCTTTCTTCAACGGGCCCAGAATTGAATTTTCTCTCATTGGGGCATGTTGTGCCGATGATGAGCTTTCTCCCCCAAGCGGATAAACTACGTGCTGATTTGGCCTATCTTTCAGCCCAAGACCGGATCGCGTGGGTTGATGTGACCGCACCCGGTGACGGATGTTCATTTGCGCTTTGTGATCCGGTTGCCGTGTCAGGTGTTACCCCTGCTGATAAGAGGTGGCCGTTGGTGATGTCGGCTGCATTTAGCCAAACATTGCAGCCCGAAACGTGGAAGGCGCTACGTTGGCGGTTTTTCCGGCTGCATTTTCAATACCTATGTGCGTTTGATCGTCCGGGTGATTATGATTACTTTCGCATCACATCAGGACCAACATCATTGCGCGCACGCTATGACGGGCGCAGGCCATCAAAATCACGAATCGAAACACCCTTGTCCAAATATACGAGCATGTCGTCATGATACCGCCCAAGCCCGCTTCGCGGCCTGAAAAGGTATCGCTCTGGCGCTATATGCGGCTGTTTCGAAAGGATATCCTGTCTTCGCAACCCGAAAAGCTCTACCGTGCTTGGATGGCGGAATTCAAAACGCCGTTTTTTCGCAGCTATATGATCAATGATCCGGCGTTGATCAAAACGGTGTTGCAAGAACGGCCGGATGATTTTCCTAAATCGGACAGGGTAGGGGCGGGGTTAAGGCCATTGCTTGGCAATAGCGTATTTCTGACCAACGGTGAGGTTTGGAAACGGCAGCGCCGCATTATCGACCCTGCATTTGAGGGCGGGCGCATACGCGATACCTATCCAGCAATTTTTGCGGCAGGACAGGTTGCTGCGGAACGGCTGCGGCCGCTTGCCGATGGGCGAGAGGTCGAGATAGAGCAACACACAAGCCATGCGGCTGCTGACGTAATATTTCGCACCCTGTTTTCGATCCCGATTGAAGACGAAGTTGCTGGCAAAGTGTTTTGCGAATTTCAAGCCTATCAGCGGTCGCAACCGATTTTGAATCTTGCTGCGTTTATCAAAGGCCCGCGCTGGATGCCGCGGTTTTTTAAACGTGAAACCAATCGTTCAGCAAAATCAATTCGCGCATTGATCACGGGTCTGACCCAAGGCCGACTGGATCAGATCAATAAGGGCGACGCACCGAACGATCTTGCCACGAAAATCATGACGACGCGTGATCCGGTGACGGGTGATACCTTTGATGTTGACGAGATGGTTGATCAAGTTGCGATCTTTTTTCTGGCTGGACATGAGACGAGCGCGAGCGCATTGGCATGGTCATTGTATTTGTTGGCCTTATTTCCCGATTGGCAGGAGCAAGTCGCGTTAGAGGCGAGTTCGCTCACGGAAGAATTCGGATCAGTGAGCAAATTAAAAGTCACACGCGATGTGTTTCGCGAGGCGCTGCGCCTGTACCCACCCGTACCAATGATGGTGCGTGAATCTGCAAAATCCGAGACGTTTCGCGGACGCGTAATAAAGGCAGGATCGCAAATCGTGCTATCGCCATGGCACTTGCATCGTCAAAATCGGCTTTGGGATGACCCCGATGGATTTGACCCATCGCGGTGGCAGACGCCGAACGGTAAAGCCTGTGCAAGGGACGCCTTTTTGCCGTTTTCATCGGGCCCACGGGTTTGCCCCGGTGCCGGCTTTGCAATGATCGAAGGCGTGGTTTTGATTGCGTCGCTCTTGCAGCATTTTCGCATTTCAGTGGTGCCGGAAAAGGAACCAAGACCCGCGGCGCACCTCACAGTGCGCACAACCACTGGGATACAATTGCGATTCGAATCTAAATAGTGGGGATTTGTCTAGAATAGGAGAATTGGACGCATCTCTGAGACTGACAGCAGTTTAACGTGAAGTAATTGATATTTTTTAACCTAAAATTGATACTTTTGCTCCATTTTGGGTTGTGTGCAGGGATTAAATTGCGCTTTTTTGGGTTTTTGCGACGTAACGTTAAAATGTTACTTTGAAATCTACAAAATTGTGATTAGTCTCAAATTGGGTAGGCTTTCGGGCCAATAGCTATGAAGTGATACGTTATGCTGAAAACACGTGATGCCGTTGCAGCGGCATGGAATGCAATTACGGACGAACCCATTGCGGGACTGTTCGGTGGTTCTAAAAAGAACGCTGCGTTTGCGGCGAACTTTACCAAGGCAGACAAGAGCGGATTTAGTCGCCGTGAGCGTCGTGAACATGATCGCATGGAAACTTTGCGCGACGCTATTAAGCCGACTCATTGGATGTAAGGCGTACTAAAACATAGACGCGGATGGCTGACGCTAAGCCAATATTACCGCGCTGTTCATCGATTTCGACGGCAAGGCCATTTATGGTCTTGCCGTCTTCGTTTGCGATGTCTTTAAATGACTTCCAAAATACGTCTTCTAGCGAAACGGACGTACGATGACCGCGAAGGGTGAGGGATCGTTTGACTGGACGCCCCTCAATCATCTTCAAACTTCAAAGCGTTAAGCCGTTGGTTCGCTTGTCCCGCTTTAGTTGCATTCAACATCCGCTCAGCTTTGGTTAGGCCGAACTTGCGCGCATTTTCGTCAGCAGTTTTCTTTTGCTCCGCACGCGTTTTTTCTTTGCGCAATTTGTTGAGGTTTATGACCGTCATTTTGGGCCAATCATCTGCTCTGGACGCACGACACGATCAAAGGTTTCAGCATCCACAAAGCCCAGATTAACGGCCTCTTCGCGGAGTGTTGTGCCATTTTTATGAGCCGTCTTGGCGACGGTTGTCGCATTGTCATAGCCAATTTCAGGCGCGAGCGCTGTGACCAACATCAGGCTTTCGCGCATCAGTTTTTCGATCCGGTCGTGGTCTGCACGAATGCCTGAAACACAGTTATCGGTAAAGGCGCTGCTTGCGTCACCGATCAATTGCATGGATTGCAACACGTTATAGGCCATCATCGGTTTCATAACGTTCAATTCAAAATGCCCTTGGCTGCCGGCAAATCCGACCGCGGCGTCATTGCCCATGACATGCGCACAAACTTGGGTAATTGCCTCAACCTGCGTCGGGTTTACCTTGCCGGGCATAATGGATGAGCCAGGTTCGTTTTCTGGTAAAATCAATTCGCCCAACCCACAACGCGGGCCAGATCCAAGGAAACGCACATCGCATGCGATTTTATAGAGAGACGCTGCAACTGTTTTCAAAGCCCCGGACATTTCGACAAGAGCATCATGGGCGGCGAGCGCCTCGAATTTGTTGGGTGCAGTCACAAACGGAAGACCGGTGATTTCTGCCATATGAGCGGCAACAGTTTCGCCCCAGCCCATTGGCGTGTTCAAGCCTGTGCCGACGGCGGTACCGCCTTGCGCTAATTCATAGATGGCAGGCAAGGCCGCCTTGATCCGGCGAATGCCCATAGCGACCTGATGCACGTATCCGCTGAATTCTTGTCCAAGTGTTAGGGGGGTCGCATCCATCGTGTGAGTGCGGCCAATTTTAATGATACCGTCGAATTCCTGCTGTTTTTGCTCAAGTGCGGCGTGCAGTTTCGCCAAACCCGGCAGCAGCACATCATGCGCGGTTGTCGCTACGGCAATGTGCATCGCCGTTGGGAACGTATCGTTGGATGATTGGCCCATATTGCAGTGATCGTTCGGGTGCACCGGATCCTTGCTGCCGATTGTGCCGCCCAACATTTCGATTGCGCGGTTTGAAATCACCTCATTGGCGTTCATGTTCGACTGTGTGCCAGACCCCGTTTGCCAGACGACAAGCGGGAAATGATCGTCAAGCTTGCCGTGCACAACCTCGCTTGCTGCTGCGATAACAGCGTCTGCGATTTTGGGGTCCAGCTTTTCACGGTCTTTGTTGGCCATGGCACAGGCCTGTTTGATCACACCCAATGCGCGGACGATTGCGACAGGTTGTTTTTCCCAACCGATGGGGAAATTCATCAAGCTGCGCTGTGTTTGCGCGCCCCAGTAGCGGTCAGAAGGGACCTCAAGTGGGCCAAAGCTATCGGATTCTGTACGGGTATTTGTCATCGGATTCTCACAATGTATGCTGTTGTATACCGTCATAAGCGTAGCGCCCCGCAGGAGCAATCAATTTAGCGCAAACGGTTACTTACGAAATTGATCGAGGCTGACGACTTCGGCTTCTTTGCGAGGCTCGTCGTCCTGCTCGTCTTCTGCAAGTTCGGCCATTGGGGCCTCTTGCGTATCATCTTCTTCGTCTTCGGGTGCTTCAAAACGCAGGCCAAATTCGACCGACGGGTCAACGAATGTGCGGATAGCATCATAGGGCACATAGAGCGTTTCGGGATTGTCGCCGAAATTCAGCGTGATCTTGAAGCCCTGATCTGTGACGATCAAATCGGCAAACCAGTTCTGGATCACCACCGTCATATCACCCGGATAGCGGTCGGAAAGCCAATCCGCGATTTCGACGTCAGGGTGCATTGTATCAAAGGCGATAAAGAAATGGTGTTCCCCCGGCAGCCCATCCTTGGCCACGTCCGTCAGCACGGTCTGAATAAGCCCGCGCATGGCGTTGTGCATTAAGTTGCCGTAGTCGATTTCCTGAGTCACGAATTACATCCCCTTCAATAACATCAATACCATAGGCGAATTTCCGACCGTGAAAAGGGAATGTTAAAGCAATGCGAGAAAAACAGACGCGATAGCCATTATTCCTAACGTCAAAAGCATGTTCCAGCCTCTGACGAGCATTAAAACGCCTGCCATGATGGCAAGGGCTATGGGCAATGGCTGCAATGTGCCGATCTCTGGCAGGGTCGTGTTGATAGGACCGTATGTGATGACATCTGTGTCCCGAAAAAACACATGCATCGCAAACCATATTGATAGGTTCGCTATGACCCCAACGACGGCGGCGGTAATGGCGGATAGGGCGCCGCGCAAACGCGGTTGCGATTCAAGCCAGTCAATTAGCGGCGCGCCGGCAAATATCCAAATGAAACAGGGGACAAATGTTACCCATAGCGCCATCGCACCCGCAGCGATTGCCAATCCGGTGCCGCCATTGAACACCCCTGTGAGCATAGCCACGAATTGGGTGACCAAGATCAACGGGCCCGGCGTTGTTTCGGCAAGTCCGAGAGCATCCATCATCTGTTCGGTGCTCAGCCAACCCATGGTGGAAACGACATCTTGGGTCATATAGGCCAGCACTGCGTAGGCGCCGCCAAAAGTAACAACAGCCAGTTTTGAGAAAAAGAAGCCAATTTCGGTCAGCAGTGTTTGGCCATTTGCGAGCGCGAGGCCAATGGGCAAGAACCAGATCACCAATCCGAAAAAGATGATCGCCCATGGTGATTGCGCTTGGGTGGGACCCGCATTGGTTTGGGTTGAAACGGTCGTCTGCTGGGTCGCTCCGAAAATTGCAGCAGCGATCACAACGAGAGGGAACGGCAAGGACAACAAAAATAATGCGACAAATGCCAAAACAGCGATGCTGATTTCTATGCGGCTTTTGAGGGCACGTTTAGAGACTTTGAGCAATGCACCGATAACAATCACGATGACTGTTGCTTGAACGCCAAGAAACGCTGACTGCACCCAATCCAGTCCGCCGTATGCGCCGTATAATAATGCCAAGATTGCAATGAGGATGGCACCGGGGATGACAAATAGCCCACCAGCTAGCAAGCCACCGAGAATGCCGCGTTGTCGCCAGCCTGCGTATGTTGCCAACTGCATTGCCTCTGGCCCAGGGAGCAGCATGCAGAATGAAAGGGCGCGCAAAAACTGGTCTTCGGTCAGCCAATCCCTGTCTTCGACCAATTCCTTGTGCATCAGCGCAATTTGAGCGGCAGGACCGCCAAATGACAGCAAACCGATGCGACCAAAGACGCGAAAGAGTGCGGTGTAGCTCATGAATAGTTGTTTCCTTTTCAAATGCATTCCTAATGAAAGATTCTGGGGGAAACGAGCGAATTTATATTACAGCAGGGGGTGGCTGCGAAAAATGACACCAATCATGTTGCGTTGGCGTTCTGAAGATACTGATCGGTCAACCCAAGACCATTGAAAGCTCGCGAAGGATTTTGCGCCGTATTGCATCTGGGTATTCGCGGTGGGTGCGAGAGGTGATGACAAAGCCGTTGCGGGTTATCACTGCGCGGCGGAAAAAGGTGGTGATTGCGACGCCCATGCTTTCGATTGCGATGCCGTTGATGGTGATGCCGAGGCGCTCTGCGCGGTTGCGAGCGTCGCGCGTGCTGGTGCCGGAATTGGGTGTGCCGTCGCCGGATATGTCGATGACTTTATGTTTGCAGTCAGGGACTTGCGGGAACAAATTTATGCTAAAATCGATAGCTTCTGCGGGGGCTGTGTCTGACAAGACAAAAGCGCGCTGCATTAGTTCGGATGATTGTGCGAGGGCCGCTGCATCAAGGGCCGTGCGGATGCGTATCCAGGGGATTGTCAGCTCTTGTTTGTCATGACCCGACCACTGCACCACAGCGATTGCCGCGTTTTGGCGCACCATCGCGTCGACAATGTCAGGATTGCGAAGTGCCGCTGCCAACCCGTCCTTTTGCACAGCAAATTCCGACGCGTCGATCGAATTTGATACATCAATGGTGAGGATGAGGGCCGTATCACAAGCAATTGTTATTGAGGGAAATAACATCGCTGTTGCAAATGTGAATGCACGAATGAACATAATGCATCTTGGCGAAGATCCATCCGTCAAGCAAGGCATGCTACAAAGTTGTGAAGTGCAGGTTTCTGTTGCCAGGTACCTGCGAACCCCGCCTTAGGTCGCTAAACCCAAGGAGTTAAGTTTCGGCGGTAGGCACAGCTTACGCTGCGACTGCCATTGCCGGAGCACGGTTGTCATTTGCAACTATACAATTTGAACCGATAACGGTGGTATATCGCCGGAACAAAGCTAACCCCTTTAGACGTTCGTCGATCCTATTTCGACCCCATCGCTGCCAAATGAGCAGGGTGTTGGTGGAGTCGCCGGGTACCGCCCCCGGGTCCGATCCGCTTATTGCGAGCGCGTTTATGTTCATAGTCCCTAAGGACAATCCATAGATAAGGTGTCTGACCTGAGGGTGCAAGTGGCATCAGTCAATAGCGCTGATTAGTCAGTTATTCCCGCGCTTGACTGAAAATCATATGTTATAAGCGAGCGCTGCAACACCAACGGCGGCTTCAACGGCGAAAAAGCCCCATTTTTTGCGTGTTTGCCCATCAAGCGTCAAAGACGTCAGGCGACCGACCGAAGCACCGATCCAACAAAAGCCGATCATGGCAAATGCGGTGGGCGTATTGAGCAACAATGCCCCAAGCCCCATGCCGACAAAAAGTGAACCAGCGGAAGCGCGGACCTCGGACATGCCCATCGTGTCAGTGTGGCCCACGATGTGGATCGTATCCATCGTGTATTTGGGGGCGAGCCAGCCGATGGCGCCAAAGCCGATGCTGACGAGTGCGAAGATGATGTTAAGTACGTCCATGATAAAACCCCGATGGTTACGAAAAAGGGCGGCGCAAATTGCACCGCCCTTCATAACTTAGATCGAATTTAGGATTTAGAAACCCGCTTTGATCAATTCGAATGTTTCGACCTGACGTTCGCGTGCTGCGTTTGGCATTGGCTGCTGAGCCAAAACAGGCACCGTGATCGGCTCGAGGCCTGCAATCACGAGGTCTTCTGGACCGACCAATGCGTTCAGAGCGGTCTTGTTCGCAGAACCGTAACCGGAATCGAGCAGTGGCAGGACGTTGTCCGCGGCAAGGAATGAATTGAGGTAATCATATGCCTTGTCTTCGTCACCCGGACCATCGGCCAAGTTCACATAACCGCAAAGCCACAATGATGAGCCTTCTGTCGCTTCGCGCTGGAATGCGATTGGGCGCTCTTCTTCGAGCATTGTCGGGTATGTTTCGTTCCATGCCCAGCTGACAAGGATTTCGCCGGATGCCAGAAGCTGAGCAAGCTCGGCAGGGTCGGTCCAATACGTGCGAAGGTTGCCGTGCACCTCACGAAGCCAAGCAGAGGCAGCCTCGAATTGCTCATCAGTAACATTTGACCAATCGTCGATACCAATTGCGAGATATGCCAGCGCGTATGCATCGTCGACGTTGTCTGGCAATGTCATGCGGCCCGCGTATTTGGGGTCTTTGAACACGTTCAAGGATGCGACATCCTCGGCGGGGACTTTTTCAGGGTTATAGGCGATTGCCGTTGAGCCGAAATCGGTTGGGATAAAGAAGGCCGCGCCGCCAGAAACATCATTGCCCTTAAGGTTGGCATCGAGGTCATCAAAATATGTCAGCTTGGATGTGTCCCATGCTTCGATGATGCCGCTTTCTTCCCATTTGGTCACGGAACCTGCGCAGATGTGAGCGATATCCGCTTGGAAACCGGCGCGGATTTTCTGGAATGCTTCGTCTTCGTCGCCGAAGAATGCAAACGCAGGGGCCGCGCCATGCTGTGCAATATATTGTGTGTGGTGGGCCTCTTCTTCGAAACCGGAATAATCAAATACCAAAAGATCGGTATCCTGTGCGGCAACAGCCGTGGCGAATGTGGCGACGGTGGCCGCGCCCAGAAGTGTTGTGAATTTCATGCTAGGATTCTCCCCTTAGTAGCGTGCTGAAGCGTAGATTATGAGGTGCGTGTAGTCTTGCCAAGGCTCAATCGGTGGCGCGTGCAGCGTTGCGCGCATCAATCACGCTTTGCGCCAGCTCGAGCGTATAGGCGGCCAGTTGGATGAGCAGGTTTTCGGCGGCCGCACCGTCATGTGCCTCAACCGCGTCAGCGATTTGAGTGTGCAGTGCTACGATACGTTCACGGGAACGCGCGGTGAAGGTAATCATGTTCATCAATGGCTGCATTGCCTCGACAGCACCTGCGAGTTGGTAAGAAATGACAGGGTTTGCAGCCGCATCGACCAATGCACGGTGGAATGCCACGTCGGATGTGCAAAATGCCTCATCGGTCAGGCCGGGTTGCGATTGGCGGTGCGCCTCTGCGCGCATGGTGGCCAAGTGATCGGCGGTGCGACGTTCAGCGGCCAAGGGGGCGCAGGCACGTTCCAGTGCGTATCGCGCCTCGCAAGCGGTGGCAAAGCTGACGTCGTTCATTGAGAGCAGCAATGTGGATGTGGTGATTTGCTGGCCGTATGCGTCCTCGAACCTCAGTCGGTTCACAAATGCGCCGCCAGTGGCACCGCGTTGAGTGCGGATCAGGGATTGTGCGCCGAGGCGTTTAAGGGCCTCGCGCACGGTTGGGCGGGATACGTCGAATTGCTCTGATAGTTCGGCCTCGGACGGCAAGCGTTCATCGACCAGCAAATCGCCGGACATGATAGCATCGCGGATCGCCTTGGCGATTTGCGCGGAGAGGTCGGATTTGGCATCATGATCAATTTTCATTTGTCAGACAATTAAACGTCTGACATATGATTGGCAAGGATTGAGTCGCAACCACGGGAGGGGCGAATGACACAAATTCCAATGCGCGCCATTTTGTGGCTTTCGTTCTTTGCAATTATTCTAGCTGCGTGGTGGATGATGGCCGCGATGAGCCTTGGCATGGGGCTTGATCTGTTGGGGCGCCCCAATGAGATGGCGCTGCGGATGGCGTCAATGAACCCGCGTATGGATATGGATATGCCGATGGCGCGGTTTGGCCCGCTGTTTGGTATGTGGGCTGCAATGATGGCAGCAATGATGTTGCCGACTATGGTGCCGACGCTGACCAGCTATGAAGACCTGATGCAAAGTGCCAATGGCACAAGGGCAGGGTGGATTGGCGTTTTGCTAGGGTATTTTGTCGTTTGGGTCGGCTTTGCGTCCTTGATTGCGACGACCCAATTGGCGCTGCTGTTTAGCGGCTGGATCAATATGCTAGGCATTCCGACGTCGCGCTGGATCACGGTTGGGCTATTGATAGCGGTTGGTGCGTTTCAGTTCACAAGAGCCAAAGATATTTGCCACGGTGTTTGCCACAGCCCGATGATGTATTTTGTGGGGCATTGGAAGCCGGGGTTCGCAGGCGGATTGCGCATGGGGCTTGGCCTTGGTGCGTTTTGTGTCGGGTGCTGCTGGGGCTTTATGATCCTCGGCTTTGCGGGCGGGGTAATGAACCTTGCTTGGATGGGGGCGGCGACGCTCTTTATGATTTTGGAAAAACTGCCTAGCATTGGGCATAAGGTGACCAAGCCAATGGGGGCGCTGCTGATTGCGGCGGGTCTGTTGCTGGCGGTTACATCATTTTAAGGGAAGGGAAATACCATGGCTGACAAAAAAGAACGCCCCGCGGCGGATAAGCTACCGATTTCGCAGCGTATCGACCAACGTATGGAAAGCCATCCGTTGCGCCGCAAGATGAACCCAACCGATTGGGCCATCAAAGGTGAGCTGTTTTTGAACTGTTCGTGCGACGTGTTTTGCCCTTGCGTTGTGTCGCTTGGCGCGCACCCTCCGACAGAAGGCCACTGCCACGCGTGGATGGCGATTGCGATTGATGAGGGCCACTTTGAGGGTGAAGACCTGTCTGGCCTGAACATTGGTCTGCTGGTGGATATCCCTGGACGTATGGGCGAAGGCAACTGGCGCGTTGCAGCCTATGTCGATGATCGGTCCACGCAAAAGGCGTATAATGGGATCCTTAAGATTTTCAGCGGTGCCGCGGGTGGCACGACAGGCCTGTTCACGTTCCTTGTGTCTGAAATTATCGGCGCTGAGCGCGAAAAGGTTGAAATCGTGCGCGATGGCAACAAACGCTCAATCGTGATTGGCCGCAAAATTCAGGGCGAGATTGAGATGATTGCAGGCAAATCGCCGGATCACCCTGTGATGATTTCCAATTCAAAATACTGGATGGGTCCGGATATTATTGCAGCTAAGGGCTTGCGGTCCAAGGTGCGCGACTATGGCCGCGTTTGGGACTTTGGTAACAAATCCGCCGAAGTGTGTCCGATCGACTGGCATGGTCCTAAGTAATGATTAGTCCGGCATACGCGCAACAGATGGCTGCCTATAATACTTGGCAGAACAATAGCTTGCGACGTGAAGTTCTAAAGCTGGATGAGGCTGCGCTGACGGCTGATCGGGGTGCATTCTTTGGCTCGATCTTTGGCACACTGAACCATTTGCTTTGGGGTGATATGCTTTGGATGGCGCGGTTTGATGGCGGTGAAGCGCAAAACCATGTGATCGCGCAAAGCGTAGCCTATGCCGACACCATAGGTGAATGGGCCGCGCGGCGGGTTGCGACGGATCAACGGATCGTCGATTGGGCTGCTGGCCTAAGCGCTGATGACCTGACAGGCGATGTCAGGTGGTTCTCAGGCTCGATCAATGCCGAAGTGACCAAGCCACGCGACATGTGTGTTGTGCATTTCTTTAACCATCAAACACATCACCGCGGGCAAATCCACGCGATGGTGACGGCGGCGGGCGGTGTGCCTGACGCCACTGATCTAGTTTTCATGCTTAAGGACTAAGATATGGCTTTGATTTCCCCTTCGCGGCGTTTGCGCCGCACACCGTTTTCCGAAGGCGTCGAGGCCGCCGGTGTAAAGGCCTATACGGTCTACAATCACATGTTGTTGCCCACGGTTTTTCGGTCGGTGGTCGAGGATTACCATCACCTGAAATCTGCTGTGCAGGTTTGGGATGTATCCGTTGAACGACAGATAGAAATTCGCGGGCCTGATGCGGCGAAACTGGTACAGATGCTGACCCCGCGCGACCTGAGCAAAATGGGCGAGGATCAGTGCTATTATGTGCCCATCGTGGATGAAACGGGCGGCATGCTCAACGATCCTGTGGCATTGAGACTGGCTGATGATCGTTGGTGGATTTCGATTGCCGATAGCGATTTATTATTCTGGGTCAAAGGTTTGGCGCACGGGTATCGTTTGGATGTGCTGGTACAGGAACCCGATGTATCGCCATTGGCGGTGCAGGGACCAAAGGCAGATGCGCTGATGGCGCGGGTCTTCGGCGATGCAGTCACCAAACTGCGGTTTTTCCGCTATGGCTGGTTTGATGTGAACGGGACCAAGATGATCATCGCGCGCTCTGGCTATTCCAAACAGGGTGGCTATGAGATTTATCTGGAAGGCGCGGCCAATGGCATGTGGCTTTGGAATACGCTGTTCGAGGCCGGCAAGGATTTGGATGTTTATGCAGGTTGTCCCAATCTGATTGAACGGATCGAAGGCGGATTGCTGTCATACGGCAACGACATGACTCGCGCCAACACCCCGCATGAAGCAGGTCTAGGGCGGTTTTGCGCCACCAAATCCGCGCTTGGCTGTGTGGGCCGCGACGCGCTGTTGCGGGTCAGTCAAGAAGGGCCAGTAAAACAAGTGCGTGCGATACGGATCGAGGGCGAATTGCCGCCGTGTGATCGTATGTGGCCGCTGATGGACGGGCAGGATCAGGTTGGGGCGGTGACCTCCGCGGCTTGGTCGCCCGATTTTGAGACAAACGTCGCGATCGGTATGGTCAGGATGACACATTGGGCACCGGCGACCGATCTTGATGTCGTCACCCAGACAGGCGTGTTTCCGGCCATCGTGAACGAGACATTCTGGATTTAGCGCCCTTGCGTCCGTCGGAACCACCGGCAGGCGTTTTGGGGCCAAAATGAAGTTAGGAGATACATCATGTTTAACGCATTAGTCGTTGAAAAGAATGAAGAAGGTAAAACAAGCGCATCCGTGCAGGAAATGTCGCTTGATCAGTTGCCAGCTGGCGATGTGACCGTCGCGGTTGAGTATTCGACAGTGAACTACAAAGACGGGCTTTGCATTGGGCCGGGTGGCGGCTTGGTGCGCAATTACCCGCATATCCCGGGCATTGATTTTGCAGGCACCGTAGAGGCATCTGACGATCCGCGCTATAAGGCGGGCGATAAGGTTGTGCTGACCGGCTGGCGCGTGGGCGAGGCGTATTGGGGCGGATATTCGCAGAAAGCACGCGTAAAGGCCGATTGGCTGGTGCCGCTGCCTGATGGCATTGATGGACGTCAGGCGATGGCCGTTGGCACGGCTGGTTTTACTGCGATGTTGGCGGTGATGGCGCTTGAGGATCACGGTATCAAGGACGGTCCTGTGCTGGTCACCGGTGCTGCTGGTGGTGTGGGTTCTGTTGCGACGGCGATTTTGGCAAACTTGGGTCATCAGGTTGCTGCGGTCACAGGACGCCCTGAAACAGCGGATTACCTGACGTCGCTGGGTGCGACGCAGATCGTCGCGCGCGACGAGCTGAATGAAACTACCAAGCGTCCGCTTGAGGCCGAAGCGTGGGGCGGTTGTGTTGATGCAGTCGGTGGCGAGATGCTGGCGCGTGTACTTGGTCAGATGAAATATGGCGCTAGTGTTTCTGCTGTTGGTTTGGCGGGTGGTGCGGGGCTTCCTGCGACAGTGATCCCGTTCCTACTGCGTGGTGTAAACCTGCTGGGGATCGACAGTGTGATGCAGCCATATGACAACCGCGTGCGTGCTTGGCAGCGGATCGCAAAAGACCTGCCAATGGATAAGCTAGAGGCGATGGTGCAACCTGCAACATTGTCTGACCTGCCGCAGCTTGGCCGCGACATCCTGAAGGGTCAGGTCAAGGGCCGTGTTGTGGTTGATGTAAACGCATAATCCCACATTTAGGGCAAAATTCGAAGGGCGCAGCGATATGTTGCGCCTTTTTTTTGTGCTTTGGCATCAATTGTTTGGTCGTTTTTGGCAAACGAAAGGCCTCTAATCGCTTTGTGATCGACAAACTGTGGCGTAAGGTCGCACTACAAAACACAAGAAAAGGGGACGACCAATGGCGATGAAACCACCCATCACCGAGCTGGATATTAGCACCGCGTCGAGCGGTTTTTATGAAGGCTTCTCAAAATTTGTGGCAATCGGATCCAAGCTTTCAATCGGTGCATTGATCGTATGGGCCGTTGCATTTCCTGATGCTGCAGGAAATGCGCTTAACGCTGTGCGCAGCACGATCGATGCAAATACCGGACCTTGGTATATGTATGTCATGGCATTTTATATTGTGATCTGCCTTGCATTGGCGCTGATCCCATCAACGGGCAAAATTCGGCTTGGTGGTGTGGACAGCAAGCCGGAGTTCTCGAGCTTCTCATGGTTCTCGATGATGTTTGGTGCCGGTATCGGTATTGGCATGCTGACCTATGCGACAGGTGAGCCAATTTTCCACTTTGGCACGAACCCTGACGTGATTACGGGTGATGCTACGGCGTCTAGCGCGGATAACGTGCGTTCGGCGATGAAGTGGTCATTCCTGCATTGGGGATTCTCTGCTTGGGGTTGCTATGCAATCGTCGGCCTTGCATTGGCGTTCTTTAGCTACAGCCGTGGTTTGCCGCTGACGATCCGGTCTGGTTTGACACCTTTGTTTGGCAAATCACTCGAGGGCACATTTGGCCACGTCATTGATATCATTTCAGTGATCGCCACAATCTTGGGCGTATCCGTGACATTGGGTTACGGCGTGTCGCAGTTTGCGGCAGGTCTGCACAACATCACAGGTATGGATTGGTTAATGGGCGCTGATGGCGCACCGACAACAATTGCGATGCTGCTATGTCTGGTCATCGTGATGGCGCTATCTACATTGTCAGCGTTGTCCGGCGTTGGCAAAGGCATCAAGTGGTTGTCCAACATCAACATGGGCCTGTCGTTCTTTATCCTCGCGTTCCTGCTGGTATTTGGTTCAACAGCATTTGCATTGAAATCACTGTTCTTGGGCATGTGGGATTACATCGTTGCACTGCCAAGCATGGCGTTGACTGTCTATACAGCTGACGGCGTTGAGGGCAGCGAAGCGACACAGCTTGCCGGATGGCAGGGCGGTTGGACTGTGTTCTACTGGGCATGGTGGATTGCGTTTGCACCGTTTGTGGGCCTGTTCCTTGCACGTATTTCCAAGGGTCGCACGATCCGTGAATACGTCTTGGGTGCGATGATCGTGCCTTCTATCATGTGTTTCGTTTGGTTCGCATTTGCCGGTGGCACTGCAATTGACCTGACGCTGAATGGTGGTGCGGGCGACGCAATCACAGGTGCTGGTCTATCCAGCCAGTTGTTTGCAATGATCAACTACATGCTGTCACCAGTTATGGCGACGCTAATGTCAATCGTGATCGTTGTGCTGCTGCTGACATACCTTGTCACTTCTGCGGATAGTGCAGTGTTGATCATTAACACAATCGCAGCGGCCGGTGACGAGAGCCCCAAGGGCCGGATCCACATCATCGTTTGGGGTGTTATCCTGACGCTGGTGATTGGTGGTCTGCTGCTTGCTGGTGGTCTGAGCGCGATTAATACCGCGATGATCATTGGTGCATTGCCGTTCTCTGCTGTGATGGCGTTGATGGGGATTGCACTGGTCAAGGCGCTATGGCGCGATACGCACCGCGCTAAATCGCAATAACTGCGGTTTACGGTGAAAAAGAATGGCCCCGGTGCTTGCGCATCGGGGCCATTTTGTTTCTGATTTCAATATGAATTTAGATATTGAATGGGTGCGGTCCCAATTTCCCGCGTTTGATGTGCCATCGCTCAATGGGCAGGCGTTTTTTGAAAATGCAGGCGGGTCGTATGCCTGTCGCCAAGTGGTTGATCGCCTGCACAGGTTTTATACCGAACGCAAAGTACAGCCCTATTCGGCCTATGATGCGTCACGCCTCGGTGGCGAAGAGATGGACGAGGCACGCAGGCGGTTGGCGGAAATGCTGGGTGTCGGAACGCATGAGGTGTCATTCGGCCCGTCGACCACGCAAAATACTTATGTGTTAGCCAACGCCGTGCGCCGCTGGCTGAAGCCAGGCGAGGCGATTGTTGTGACCAACCAAGACCACGAGGCCAATTCCGGCCCTTGGCGCAGGTTGGCCGATGAAGGCATCGAGGTCCGCGAATGGCAGATTGACCCAGATACGGGGTTGCTGGACCCGCAGACGCTTGAAAACATGCTAGATGATAAGGTCCGCTTGGTTGTGTTTCCGCATTGCTCTAACGTGGTGGGGGCGATCAATGATGTGGTGGAAATTACCGCGATTGCCCAAAGCGCTGGCGCGAGGGTTTGTGTTGATGGTGTCAGCTATGCCCCGCACGGATTTCCCGACGTCGGTGCGCTTGGGTGTGATGTATATCTGTTCAGCGCCTATAAGACCTATGGCCCGCATCAGGGGATCATGGTCATCCGAGAGGACTTTGGCATGGATCTTCCCAATCAGGGGCACCATTTTAACGGCGACACGCTGTATTACAGGTTTACCCCTGCGGGACCCGATCACGCACAGGTCGCGGCATGCGCGGGGATGGCGGATTATATTGATGCACTATCGGTACATCATGGCGGTGGCACTGGTGCGGCTGCGGCACGCAACGCGCATGATTTGATGCGCCAGCAAGAAGTGAAATTGTTGCAGCCAGTGCTGAACTATGTGGCGGCCAAAAATTCAGTCCGATTGATTGGGCCTGCGGATGCCAAGATGCGGGCACCAACCGTGGCAATGGCGATGAACACAAACGCAGAAGATGCGGCGGCCAAGCTTGCGCCATTTGGTGTGATGGCAGGCGGCGGTGATTTTTATGCGCAGCGCCCTCTAGAGGCGATGGGCGTGGACATGTCCAAAGGCGTATTGCGTGTGAGTTTTGTCCATTACACCCAGCAAGCCGAGGTGGACCAGCTCATCAGCGCATTAGATCATGTGATCTAAGCGCGGAACGTCGCATTAAATTGGTCAATTGAGCAGGTAAAGCGTTGCAATTGGATTTGCTGACCTAGTTTGTCAGCAAAGGGAGTAAGCCATGGCCGAGCATTCACCGATCATCATGTGGTTTCGCCGCGATCTTAGGCTGGGTGATCATCCGGCGCTTGCGGCGGCATGTGCGTCCGGCGGGCCCATCGTGCCGCTGTTCATTCTTGATCCGATTGTCGAAGGGCAGGGGGCCGCGCCCCAATTCCGGCTGGAAAAATCTATCGCGCAATTGGCACAGGATTTGGAGGAGCTGGGCAGCAAACTGACGTTGCGGCGCGGTGATGCCATCACAGTTTTGCAAGATATGATCAAAGAGACCGGCGCCGATACGGTTTACTGGTCACGGCTTTATGATCCTGAAAACATCAGGCGGGACACCCAAGTCAAAGACACCCTAAAGCGCGATGGCATTGATGCAAAATCGTTTGAAGGGCATGTCTTGTTTGAGCCGTGGACAGTGCAAACCAATATGGGCGGATATTACAAGGTTTTCACACCGATGTGGAAAACCGTGCGTGACCGCCATGTGCCAAACGTGATTGCAGCACCATTGGATATTCAAGCGCCACATTCATGGCCTCAGAGTGATGACCTTGCGGATTGGAAGATGGGCGCCGCAATGCGCCGTGGCGGGCCGATTGTAGCAGGCCATTGTGTTGTGGGAGAGGCCGCTGCGAGGAACAGGTTGTCAAATTTCGCAGATGGTCCGATCGCTGATTATGTCAAGATGCGCGATATTCCATCGGTGCAAGGCACATCGCGTCTGTCAGAAAACCTGACCTATGGAGAGATCTCCCCAAGGCAGTGCTGGCATGCCGGCATGCGGGCCATGCACGAAGGGAAATTAGGCGCGGAGACGTTTCTAAAGGAGCTGGTTTGGCGCGAGTTTGCCTATCACCTTGCCTATCATAGCCCGCGCATCATTGACCAAAACTGGCGAGAGAAGTGGGATACATTTCCATGGAAAACAGATGGCGAAAGTGCGGAGGTTTTGGCATGGAAGCAAGGCCGCACAGGCATTCCGTTTGTTGATGCTGCTATGCGCGAGATGTACGTGACGGGCACAATGCACAACCGCGCACGCATGATTGTTGCCTCATATTTGACCAAACATTTGATGACCCATTGGAAAATCGGGCAAAAGTGGTTTGAGGAGTGTTTGATTGACTGGGATCCGGCAAGCAACGCAATGGGATGGCAATGGTCAGCGGGATCAGGCCCTGATTCAACGCCTTTTTTCCGCGTCTTTAATCCCGAAACCCAGATCGACAAATTTGACCCAACTGGCAGTTATCAAAGGGCGTGGATTGCCGAAGGGTTTGGTGATCCATCCGCAACGGCACTGTCTTATTTTGACGCGATCCCCGAACGCTGGGCGATGCGGGCTGATGGGTCATATCCAGCGCCAATTGTAACAGCAAAAGAAGGTCGCAATAGGGCGTTAAGTGCATATGAAAGTAGAGATTTTTAGACTGGAAAAAATTTGTTCTGGCTATTGCGTGACAATGGTTAACGCCGCGCTAATTTTGATGGGCAGAGCAATACAATGGGTAGTCGCATGATCTTAACCAGCACCAAAGGACAAGAAAACCTGCCACGCTATTTTGTGGCCGTCTTTGGCATGATGAAACATCTCAAAAAGGGCAGCTGTAATATTGTGCTGCCTGATGGCCGTATCTTTCGCGCGGCTGGAGCAGAGGCTGGTTATGACGCTACCATCGAAATCCATAACCCAGACGTGTTTGCACGGACCATCCGTGAAGGCGATATGGGATTTTGCGAGGCCTATCTGGACGGGTCGTGGTCCACGCCGGATTTGATGGCATTTATGGATTTGATCCATGATGACGCCGAGGGCGTGTATGACGGGTTCCCGGGGCAATTTATCCTGCGTTCGTTCGAAAAACTGCGGTTTTGGATGCAAGGCAATTCGAAAAAGCAGGCGCGTAAGAATATCAGCTATCACTATGATCTTGGCAATGATTTCTACGGGCTGTGGTTGGATGATACAATGACATATTCGTCGGCCAAGTTTGACGGACCAGAGCAGAGCCTCGAAGCCGCGCAGATCAACAAATATCGCTCGATGGTTGATGAAATGGGTGTGCAGGCCGGTGATCATGTCTTGGAAATCGGCTGTGGCTGGGGCGGCTTTGCCGAATATGCAGCCAAGGAACGTGGATTACACGTGACCGGCTTGACGATCAGTCAGGAACAACATGATTTTGCGGTTGAACGGATGAAGCGCCTTGGGTTAGCCGACATGGTGCAGATCAAGATGCAAGATTACCGCGACGAATCCGGCCAATACGATGGAATCGCCAGCATTGAGATGTTTGAGGCCGTGGGCGAAAAATACTGGCCTTCGTATTTTGAGACCCTGAATAAATGCCTGAAGCCCGGCAAAAACGCCACATTGCAGATTATCACCGTCGCACACCGTCGGTGGCACATTTACAAAAGCGGCGTCGATTTCATTCAAAAGTATATATTTCCAGGCGGGATGTTACCCAGCCCAGTTATTTTGCGACAAGAAGTGGAAAAAGCGGGCTTGAATGTCACGCGTTCAATCGAGTTTGGTGAAAGCTATTCGCAAACGCTTCGTATGTGGTATGATACGTTCAATAATAAATGGGCTCAGGTTGAGGCATTGGGGTTTGATGAACGGTTCAAGCGGATGTGGGATTTCTATCTAACATCTTGCGCTGCGACATTTCACTCTGGCAATTGCGATGTGACCCAAATCACGGTAACGCGTCCTCACTGATATTGACGGCGTAGGCCAATAGTGAAGGATAGTTTGATGATTAACGAAACGCGTTTGCTCGGTGCATTGTTTTTCGCGGCTGTTGGAGGAGCGTTCTTTTGGCTGGCTAACCCTTTATTGGCGACAGTGAGACCTCCAATATTTTTTGAAGTCATATGTGTTGGTTCAGGACTAGCAGTTGGTTGGGTTTTGATTGGTAGAAGAGAAGATAAGTCTGGTGTTGGCATCGGCCAGGGTTTGACGACTTCTTTGGCTCTTGCAGTTGTTATTTTATTAACATCAGGGAGTTTCAATGCCATGCGGGATGCTATGCAATTCCGCACTGGCGAACCAATGGGCACGATTGCCGCCGCGTTTGAAAAGTCAGCAGAATATTTCTTTATTCTTGCTACACCGGAAATTGTTGGTTTGATTTTTGTCAGTGGAATTGTCGGCGGGGGGCTGATTGGTTTGATGAGCCGCTATTTGCCAGATTGACCGATGTTTTTGTTTACGGAACGCTTCGTTCTGAACGACTGCGCAAGGCGGTAGCCGGTGGTGATCGCTTAGTGGTTGACGCGGCTTTATTGCACGCATTTTCTGTTTTTTCAGTTCGGGGCGACGTTGTTCCATTCATTGCTAAAAATGGTTCAGGGTCAGCCGAGGGGGTGATCATGCGCAATGTGGACACAGATCAGATCGCGCGCCTTGACGCGTATGAAGGTGCGTTTGGCTATGCGCTGTCACCTGTTGAGGTGGACGGGCCTGACGGGGCCGAGACCGTGCAGATGTATTTGCCGCCAGATGACATTGCACAGGGCAGTGGTGAATGGTCGTTTGATCATTGGCAGGCCAATTATGAAAACATGGCAGTGTTTGCCGCAAACGAGCTGTTTTCGCATGATCCACCGCTGCAAGCATTAGACATTCGCCAACAATGGGCGATGATTGGCAAGAGAGCGTGGAGCAGGGCGCAGTTACTTGGGCAAAAACTGCCATCGTTCACGGTGCGGCATGTTGCAAAACCCGATGACTTTGAATTGGTTCAAACGGATGCGGCGCGCGGCAAGTTTTTCAAATTTGAAACCGTCGACGTGACCCATAAAACATTTCGCGGCGATCGTGCAGGCCCCTTGCCAAGAGAAGGCTTTGTTGGTGTCGATGCTGTGTTGGTGCTGCCTTATGACAAAAGCCGCGACACGGTTTTGTTGATCGAACAATTTCGCGTAGGCCCGGCAATGCGCGGTGATCATCAACCGTGGTCGCTTGAACCTGTCGCAGGTATGATTGATGCGACAGAGACGCCAGTTGAGACAGCGTTCAGAGAGGTCCAAGAAGAGGCGGGGATCACCGAGATTGAACTGCTGGATGCAGGTCACGGATACCCCTCGCCGGGGTCAACGACGGATTATTTCTATAGCTATATCGGGTTGTGTGATTTGCCCGAGGATCATGCGAAATTTGGTGGCTTAGCATGCGAAGCAGAGGACCTGCGATTGCACATCGTGCCAAGGTCCCAAGCGATGGAGATGATTGAAACCGGCGAAATTAACACAGGGCCGCTGGTGCAGGCGTTATATTGGCTTGCGCTGAATGTGGAACAGATTGCGACAAGCAGTTGAAGTGACGCGTGCGGCCCCATATGCATAGAGATGAAGACAAATGCGCAAAGGGCAAATCCGATGAATGAAGATCTGGCAGCAATGATTGGCAATACGCCGTTGATTAAACTGCGCGCTGCATCCGAGGCCACAGGGTGCGATATTTATGGCAAAGCCGAATTTATGAACCCCGGTCAGTCGGTCAAGGATCGCGCGGCATTGTTCATTATTCGCGATGCGGTTGCACGCGGTGATTTGCGCCCCGGTGGCACGATTGTTGAGGGCACGGCAGGCAATACCGGTATCGGGATTGCGCTGGTTGGGGCATCGATGGGGTTTCGGTCTGTGATTGTGATCCCTGAGACGCAAAGCCAAGAAAAGAAGGACATGCTACGGCTCGCGGGTGCAGAGCTGGTTGAAGTGCCAGCAGCACCGTACCGTAACCCTAATAATTATGTGCGCTATTCCGGCCGCTTGGCCGAGGCATTGGCCAAGACCGAACCCAACGGTGCGATTTGGGCCAACCAGTTTGATAACACTGCAAACCGTCAGGCGCATATTGAAACCACCGGTCCCGAGATTTGGGAACAGACAGGCGGCAAGGTTGACGGATTTATCTGTGCGGTGGGGTCAGGCGGGACAATGGCAGGTGTTGGTATGGCGCTACAGCCCAAGGGCGTGAAGATTGGCCTTGCTGATCCTGATGGCGCGGCACTGCATAGTTTTTACACCACGGGTGAGATGAAATCCGAAGGTGGATCAATCACCGAGGGGATCGGGCAGGGCAGGATCACGGCCAACCTTGAGGGCTTTACCCCTGACATGAGCTTTAACATCCCCGACAACGAAGCGCTGCCAATTGTATTTGATCTGTTGGCAAACGAGGGGCTTTGCATGGGCGGGTCAACCGGCGTGAACATTGGCGGTGCGATGCAAATGGCGCGTGAAATGGGGCCAGGGCATACGATTGTCACGGTGCTATGCGATTTTGGCACGCGGTATCAGTCCAAGCTTTGGAACCCTGCTTTTTTGCGTGACAAGGGATTACCAGTACCAAGTTGGCTGGACGATGGTGCGGGACGCAGTGTGCCCTCTGTGATCGAAGCCGTTTGATGCGGCGCTTTCTGGGGGCGGCTATCGCGCTGACGTTGCTGCTGCCAGTTGGTGCGACAGCGCAGGACGATGAGCTTGCTCCCTCAGGTGGCCAGATCGAAATCCTCGAACCCGAGACACCTGTTGAGGATGAGACACCAGCATTTTTGCCCGATCTTGCGCTCGACGACTGGGCGCTTGTCGCCACGAGGGCCGAATTGATTGTCGAAAATGGCAATGGTTCGAGATTTGCACTGGATCGCATTCGCTCTGAGCTGGTCGAGTGGCGTAGCGCGTTTTTGGGCGCAAGATCAAAACACAGCGAGCGTATTGCCACCCTTGACCGGCAGCTGGCTGCGCTTGGGCCCGTACCCGATGCCTGGCAGGAAATCGCAAGCGTGACAGCGCGTCGAGAGGTTTTGCAATCGGAACGTCGGCGGCTTGCCGGACCGGGTCGCCTTGCACAAGAAGCATTCGCAAGGGCAGACGGGTTAATTGGTGAGCTGGATCAGCAAATTCGGGCGCGCCAGACGACCCGATTGATGACAAGGGCTGCCTCTCCGGCCAACCCATCAAGATGGCCCGTTGCATTTGCGAGCCTACAACGCGCGATGGCGGAGGCGTTCAATGAGGCGCAAGCACGAACTGCTGTATTCAGTGAAGATGGCACAATCTTTGGGCGGATTATTGTGTTCGTTTCCGCGCTTGTTCTGTCGATTGGTGGATTAATCTTGTGCAGACGCGCAAGCATAGCATCACGTGTGCCGTTGTTTCAGTCAAATTCGCGCCGTGAAATCATCCGCTTGATTGCGTGGTCATTGCTGTGGGTTGCGTTGCCAATTTTGATATTGGTCGTGAGCGTGCTGTTTATCCAGATGTCAGGTGTCATCGGATCGACAGGTGATGCGGTATTGAATGCGATCCCGTTCGCAGGATCGCTGGTGGTGATAGCGGGGTGGATGGCAAGTCAGTTTTTCCCAAGAAGCCCAGACGACGATGGTGTGCTGGGGTACACGGAACAGACACGTGCGACAGGGCGATGGGCGACGGTAGGGGTCGGCTGGTCGCTGGCAGTGTCTGTCATGCTGGCAGAGTTGATGAACACCCAAGAAAATGTATCCACGTCAATCGAAGTGATACTGTTCCCAGTGCAATGCCTGATCGGCTTGTTCTTATGGTGGCTTGGCTGGGCGATTGCCCAACAACCAACCCAAGGATTTGGCGTTCTCATACTGCGATCCAGAACGCGGGTCATTATTGGGCGACTTACCCAAGTATTGGCTGCACTGGGACCACTTGCCGCGATACTTGGCTTTGTGGTCGCGGCCCAAGCGCTTTCGGTGCCATCGGTTGTATCCTTGGCCATCTTTGGCGTGTTGGTGTTATTGCAACGATTGAGCCATGCGCTTGGCCGCACCACCAAGGCAGACGACGAAGAGGAGCTACGGGCTACGCTTGTCCCGATCTTCATTAACTTTGGCATGATTGTTCTGTCATTGCCGATTTTGGCGATGGTTTGGGGCGTCAGTTTTGCGCAATTGGCCGAGTTGTGGGCGCAATTTCAGGCAGGCTTTAGCCTTGGGGAAACGCAGATTTCACCCACCAATTTCATGACGTTTATTCTAATATTTGTTGTGGGTTATCTGCTGACCGGATTTATCAAGGCATCGATCAAATCGACAGTATTGCCCAGAACCTCACTTGATTTGGGCGGGCAAAACGCAGTTGTTGCGGGGGTTGGCTATCTTGGAGTTTTCATTGCCGCAGTATTGGCGATCACAATGGCGGGCATCGACCTTTCATCGCTGGCTATCATTGGTGGTGCGCTTTCGGTTGGGATTGGTTTCGGGCTTCAAAACATCGTCTCGAACTTTGTTTCAGGTATCATTCTACTAATTGAGCGCCCCATTGGTGAAGGTGACATGATCGAGGTCGGTGGCCAGATGGGGTATGTGCGCGAAATCTCGGTGCGATCCACGCGGATTGAGACGTTTGACAGGACTGATGTGATTGTGCCCAATTCTGATCTGGTCAGCGGGCAGGTCACAAACTGGACCCGTGGCAATCTGGTCGGGCGTGTGATTGTGCATGTCGGCGTGGCCTATGGATCTGATACCATGCGGGTGAATGCCATATTGCAGGATGTTGCCGAGGCGCATCCGCTCGTGGTTGGAATGCCGCCGGTCAGTGTTTTGATGACCGGATTTGGTGCCGATAGTCTTGATTTTGAGATTAGGGCGATCATTCGGGACGTGAATTATGTGCTGAGCGTCAAATCCGAGATGTTACAAGAAATTAACAAACGGTTTGCGGAAGAAGGGATCGAAATCCCGTTTGCGCAACGTGATCTATGGCTTAGAAACCCCGAAGTTTTGGGGCGCGATGGGGGGGAGGATGCACAGTGACCGAAGCGGTTTATCATACTGATGCCTATGCCAGAGAGGCCGACGGGCGAGTTACAGCCATCACCGATGAAGGCGGTATCGCCGTGGATCGCAGCGTATTTTATCCAACATCAGGCGGGCAACCCGGTGATAGCGGCCGATTAGTTTGGGCTGATGGCAGCATCGATATTGCTACGACGGTTAAGGGCGAGGGCGGTGCAATTGTGCTTGTCCCAGCGGAGCCGTCTGCACTGCCGCCGGTTGGAACGCAGGTGACCCAACAACTGGCTTGGGATCGCAGGCATCGACTGATGCGGGTCCATACGGCCCTTCATCTGTTGTCAGTGGTTGTGCCATTGCCCGTCACAGGCGGATCAATTTCGACGGATAAGGGGCGGCTGGATTTCAATATGCCAGAGGCCCCCGAAAGCAAGGCCGCCATCGAAGATGAATTAAACCGGCTTATCGCATGCAATTTTGATGTCAGGTCAGAGTGGATCACCGACGCCGAGTTGGATGCCAATCCGGCATTGGTCAAAACGATGTCCGTCCAGCCGCCAAGAGGATCAGGTCGGATCAGATTGATCCGGATTGGAAATCGTGAGGGCGCTGTCGATCTGCAACCATGTGGTGGGACACACGTCGATAACACATCCCAGATTGGTCAAATACGTATTGGTAAGATTGAAAAGAAGGGCAAACAAAACCGCCGCGTCTATATGCATTTGGTCAGCTAATGACGTTTCGTGTTTTTGCCGTGCTGGTCGCTATTATTTGCGTTGTCTTGTTTGTGCTGCTTTTACTGTTTCCGCTGACCTATGTGGGCACATATGGTGGTGCTACTGGCGATGGTTCCGCCTTTATGGCAAGGCGCGCGTCGCCATTGTTTCTAAGCATTGCGGTACCCTTGGTGTTGATGCGTGGCGCAGGGCCATCGCCTGTTCGCAGTGCGTTTTGCTGGGGCATTGCTATATCTTTTATCGGGGTCGCATTAACGGGATTGTTTGAATTTACCCAAGGCCGCGCCAATACAAACATCTTGATCGCCGCGGTTGGTGAGCTGTTGATCGCGGGCTTTGCGATCCACTTTGCAAGGCTGCGATAAAATCCGTTTTTGGGTCTTGCATATACTGCAGCCATCACGCTAAACCCCGCGCAACGGACAGGTGGCCGAGTGGTCGAAGGCGCACGCCTGGAAAGTGTGTAGGCGGGAGACCGTCTCCAGGGTTCGAATCCCTGTCTGTCCGCCATTCACTCATAAAAAAGCGCCCCAATGGGACGCAAAATTTGAATTCTTTGGAATTTATGCGTTAGCCGTTCCAGCTACGCACCGGTCCACAATCCATGTGCACAAAATTTGATCCACGATAGCGGCCAACGCCGCCAGCGCGACAAGATTGAGCTGCGCTCGACATTTGGGCTGTTGAGCGGCTTTTCAGGCGCAGATCAGCGGCTTGGCCTGTCATATGAAGAGATTTCTTAGCGACACCGCGTGATCTTGAACGAAGCAAGGCGTTCGTTTGAGGTGTCCGATAACCAGAGAGCAACTGATATGGTTCATCAATATCCAACAAGCGGTGGGATGCAGCCATAATGTCAATTGTGCGTGTGTCGACGTTGATTGATTGACCGCTGCGCCAATCGCGCATGAAGTTGTTCACTTCTTGCAGGGCCTCGCCGATGTATTCGCCTTCGATCCAGTACACGATGTTAATGCGCTCACCGGTTTGGCCAGAATACATGCTGATACTCCGCACATCACCAGCACGGCGCAAAAATCCAGCAGCGTTAGAAAACGTCGGCGTCGCAGTTACAGCAGTCGCGGCAAACGCGCCAAGCAAACCCCTGCGGGTAAACCCGATATGTCCCGTCGATGTCATTTACGTCTGTCCCGTCGCCTGATCCCACTGCCCGTAGGTGTTACACTTTTCCCCCAAGTGTGCGGAACTTATGACATAAACCGAATCTCTGACCAAGTCAGTTTTTCAAAACGCGACAAAATGCTACTGATTTCGGCGATTTTTTGCGCAAATCGATCCTTGGATTGCTTGCCATCTGAGAACCAATGCGTAAGCGTAACAAAGCCTAAGATAAATGTCAGATGAGGCAATTGTGAGTTTACATCGCTGGCATATGCTACAAATAGTATAGGCGACCACGTACTGCACGATATGCAGCGATATCTATTGAGGTTTTTGATGTTTACGACCCGTTTACGATCCACTGTATTAGCTGCCTTGTTATTGGCGGCACAATTTTTTGTTTTTGCAGCGCCCGCGCAGGCACAAGTCAGCGCATTTCGCCAAGCGGTTGCGGAATCGGCGGCAAGAGACGCCGATTTAGCGGCTTTTTACCGCGCGCGTGGATTCGAAGGCATTTGGAGCACCAGTTCAGACAGACGTCGCCGCAATGCATTGATGGCTGCATTTGAGGATGCGCCTAATCATGGGCTGCCCAACGATAAATATGACGCGGATGCGATTATGGCGCAGCTACGCGCCGCCGACACACCGGCCAAGCAGGGTGAGATGGAGGTCATGCTATCCAAGCTGTTCCTCGACTATGCTCGCAGTGTGCAAACGGGTATTTTGATCCCTGGGAAGGTCGTGCCTGAAATCCAACGAGAGGTGCCGTATCGTTCTCGACTGGCAACGATCACAGCGTTTGCACAATCAAATCCTGCGACTTATCTGCGTGGATTGCCGCCTCGTTCGCCTGAATACACACGCTTGATGCGTGAAAAGTTAAGGCTCGAGCGTGAACTGGCGCAGGGCGGCTGGGGCCCGCAGGTTGCGGCAAAGTCGCTTAAACCCGGTGCGACGGGTCAGCGGGTCGTTGATTTGCGCAACCGTTTGATTGCAATGGGCTTTATGGAGCGTTCTGCGACGCAGTCATATGATGCGACTGTGCAGGTTGCTGTGCAGCGTTTTCAACAAGCGCACGGGCTGTCGCCTGATGGCGACGCGGGGACCGCAACATTGAAGGAATTGAATGTCACGATGGGGCAGCGGCTTGCGGCTGTGATGGTGGCGATGGAGCGCGAGCGTTGGATCAATCGGCCACGCGGTGAGCGTCATGTATGGGTAAACCTTACGGACTTTACCGCGACGATTGTCGACAACGATCGCGTTACGTTCGCAACAAGGTCAGTCATTGGTGCAAACGATTCCGATCGCAGAAGCCCAGAGTTTTCGGATGTGATGGAATACATGGTCATCAACCCAAGCTGGTATGTGCCGCGCTCGATCATCACCAAGGAATATTTGCCATTGCTGCAAAAGGACCCAAATGCGGTTCGACAACTTGATATTACTGATAATAGGGGCAGGATCGTCGGGCGTGACAGCGTTGACTTTACTGAATTTGATGCGAAAAATTTCCCGTTTTCTATGCGACAGGGGCCATCTGAGGGCAACGCATTGGGTCTGGTGAAATTTATTTTCCCAAACAAGCACAACATCTATTTGCACGATACCCCATCAAAAAGCCTGTTCCGCCGTGTGTCACGTGCGTTTAGCCACGGGTGTATCCGGCTGAATGACCCGTTTGATTTTGCCTATGCGCTGCTTGCCAGACAAGAGGCAGATCCGGTGACGTTTTTCCAAAGAGAGCTGAAGACAGGCGATGAGACGCGGGTTGATCTCAAGGATCCTGTTCCGGTGCATATTGTGTATCGCACCGCTTTCACAAATGTGACGGGGAGCTTGCAGTTCCGCCGTGATGTTTATGGGCGTGACAGCACGATCTGGCGTGCGCTATCGCGTGCTGGCGTGAAGGTACGAGCCGTTCAGGGGTAGAATTGATGTTCACGGTCGATGAAATAGCACGGTCGCTGGGCGCGCAGGTTCTTGGCGATAGGGCGGTGAGTGTCGTTGGATTAGCTGAGCCGGCATCGGCTAAGGTAGACGAGCTTGCGCTGGCTATGTCCCCGAAATTTGCCGACGCATTGAAAGCTGGTGGCGCGGTTGCAGCGGTCATTTGGGATGGCGCTGATTGGCAGGCGTTGGGCCTAAAGGCTGCGATTGTGGTGCCACGTCCGCGATTGGCGATGGCGGGGCTGACGCAAATTTTCGATCAAAAGGCCGCGGGCCATGGCATCAGCGCACATGCGGTTATCGCTGAGGATGCGCAAATCGGCGAAGACTGTGTCATTGGTCCATTTGCGGTGATCGGCGCTGGTGCGGTAATTGGTGCAGGATGTTTCATCGAGGCTCATGTCACGATTGATGCGGGTGTTTCAATTGGCGCAGGTAGCCAGATTGCCGCTGGTTGCCGTATCCGGTCAGGCGTTGTGATTGGTCAAAACGCCATTTTGCATCCCAATGTTGTCATTGGTGCAGACGGGTTTTCGTTTGTCACGACCGAGCCATCGAACCCTGAGATTGGACGCCGGACGTTGGGGCGCAAACCGTTTGAGCCAAGCGATGACCCCACCCAGCATCGCATTTGTTCGTTGGGCGGCGTGGTTCTTGGCGATGACGTCGAAGTCGGTGCGAACAGCACGATTGATGCGGGCACAATCCGCGCGACACAGCTAGGTGATGGCACGAAAATCGATAACCTTGTTCAAGTTGGGCATAATGTGATTGTCGGGCGGCATTGCCTGTTGTGTGCCCAAGCCGCGGTGGCAGGATCGGCCAAGATTGGCGATCGTTGTGTGCTGGGTGGAAAATCCGGCGTTGCGGATAATACAAGTATCGGCGCGGACTGTGTCATCGGTGGCGCAGCGATTGTACTGTCAGATGTGCCACAAGGGCAGTTTATGATGGGCTATCCCGCGCTACCAATGACCAAATACCGACTGCGCGAAAAAGCGTTACGTCAAATCAGTGTTGATGCTACGCAATCTTCCAAATTGCGCTAAACTGTCCTACATCATCGACAAGTCGCATTTGGAATTGAAAAATGACCACACAAGACACTGTGATAGCTATCCTTGCAGAACAAGCATTGGTCGAGCCTTCGGATGTGAAGCTGGAGCATTCGCTTGATGATTTGGGGATCGATAGCATGGCCTTGGTCGAGACGATTTTCGGCATTGAAGAAGCGTTCGATATTTCTGTGCCGTTCAATGCCAATGAACCATCAGCAACAGATTTTGATGTTTCGTCCGTTACGGCGATTATCGCTGCGGTTGAACGTTTGAAGGCGGAACAATCCTGATATGCAAAACTGCGTCGTCATAACGGGTGCGGGCACGATCAACGCGTTGGGGCATGATGTCCCATCGACGATGAAGGCAATGGCCGAGGGACAATGTGGAATTGGCCCGCTGGATATTCGCGATGTTGACCGTTTGTCAGTGCAGATCGGGGCACAGGTCCGTGGCTATGATGAGCAGGCGCATTTTAACCGCCAGCAAATCGCGCTCTATGACCGGTTCACGCAGTTTACATTGCTCGCCGCAAGAGAGGCAATTGGCCAGTCCGGATTGGAGTTTACTGGCGAATTAGCGGATACATCTGGCGTAATACTCGGCACGTCTGGCGGTGGTTTGAATACCCAAGATGAAAATTACCGCGTCGTATATGAAGAGGGCAAGAACCGCGTTCATCCGTTCATCGTGCCTAAATTGATGAATAACGCCGGCGTCAGTCAGGTGTCGATGGAGTGGAACCTTCGGGGGCCGTCTTTTACCGTATCCACCGCCTGCGCATCGTCAAACCACGCGATGGGCCAAGCGTTTAATATGGTGCGATCAGGCATGGCCAAGGTGATGGTGACAGGCGGATCAGAGGCCATGCTATGCTTTGGCGGGATAAAGGCATGGGAAGGCCTGCGCGTGATGTCCAAGGATACTTGCCGCCCGTTTTGCGCCACGCGAAACGGAATGGTGCAAGGCGAGGGCGCGGGCGTTTTCGTATTTGAAGACAGGGATCACGCAGTGGCTAGAGGCGCCGATATCCTGTGCGAAGTGTCCGGATTCGCGATGTCTTCGGACGCATCTGATATCGTCATGCCATCCAAACAAGGTGCCGCTCGCGCGATTGCCGGTGCGATGCGCGATGCCAAATTGAACCCGAGCGATGTTGGCTATGTTAATGCGCATGGCACTGGCACAGCGGCCAATGACAAAACGGAATGTGCTGCCGTGGCGGATGTTTTCGGCGCACAGGCAGACAAGCTGATGATATCATCCACCAAATCGATGCACGGTCATTTGATCGGTGGTACGGGTGCTGTGGAATTGCTGTCTTGTATAATGGCGCTGCGCGACGGTGTGATCGCGCCGACCATTGGCTATCAGGAGGCTGATCCTGAGTGCGCGCTCGATATCGTGCCCAACACCGCAAGGGATGCGGCGGTAAAGCACGTAATCTCAAATGCGTTTGCGTTTGGTGGCTTGAATGCGGTCCTGGCGCTCAGCAAAACCAACTAGGCAAGCAGCGTTAGTTCAGTGAATTGTAGCCTGCTGTAAATCCAGACAGCGAAATTGTCAGGTTCACCTCTTGATCTGGTGCGCCTGCGGGCACGATCCGCATCAATGCAGCATTGCCGCGCTTGAATTGATTAACCTCGTCGCTGGTGAAGCCAACACGTGCGACACAGCCTGATGTATTGCAAAAGCTGATCGGATAACGGCGCTTGGATGCGCCATCAACGCTCAGCGTGATTTGTTCGGTTAAGAGCGTTTCAAGCGGGACCACGATTGTTGCACCAGCAGCGGCTTGGCCACCTGTCGGCAGTGGGAACATGCTGAATTCTGCGACCGAGTTACCATCAGCATCAAAAAGCAATTGATAAAGCTGACAAGGATCGTCGACGCCTTGTTCTGCGGTTATGCAACGCACCGACCAATCACCGGACAGTTCGCGGATATAGGGGGTGCCAAATGCGGGCGCGTCATCAACTGCAGTGCCCATGCTCAGATCATCAATGCCTGCCGCCGTTTCAGAGGCAGCGGTTGTATCGTCAGTCACGCTCGTTTCTGTGTCCTGAGAATACGCCATGGATGCGGCAAATACGAGTGAAGCCGCCAAAAGGGCCGTTGCGCGATTATGCATTGAAACTCACCTAAAAATTCGTTCGGCGTGGGGTAACATGGCGTATGAGATATGTCAGCGAGAAAATGAAGCCCATGGGCAATTGCCTGCCGATAAGAAAAGGGCCCCCGAAAGGACCCTTTTCCGTATTTCTCCCTATCGGACTGTGCCGACTTTGGGTGACGCTACGAAAACCGATTGTGAGCGTCAACAGGGAAAATGGCGACCTGCGATCACTTTTGGGGCTAAAAAGGCCGTGCCCAAGGGCACGGCAAGTCTGACAGGGAGGAAACCAAGAACATCAGGGACATATCGATGTGCTTGATCTCCGAATACACTGGTATGAATTGGTTAAGAATGTATTTTGGCACCGAATGTATTGAATGAGGCGCAAAATGGCAGACGGTATTTTTATTGGCGGTGGCGGCGAAAATTATAGTGAGCCGCAGCTGATGTTGCTGGACAAATCCAACCGTCACGGGCTGGTTGCAGGTGCGACGGGCACGGGTAAAACGGTAACGCTGCAAATTATGGCTGAAGGATTTGCCAATGCAGGCGTGCCTGTTTTCCTATCGGATGTGAAAGGTGATCTGTCAGGATTGGCGAAGTCCGGCACCGAAGATTTCAAGCTGCATGAGCCGTTTATGAAACGTGCCGAGACGATTGGCCTTGATCTGCAATACGATCGTTTCCCAGTGACGTTTTGGGATTTGTTTGGCGAGCAGGGCCACCCGATCCGAGCAACCGTTGCTGAAATGGGGCCGCTGCTGCTGTCGCGTCTGTTAGAGCTGACTGACGTCCAAGAAGGCGTGCTGAACGTCGCATTCCGTGTGTCGGACGAAGAAGGTTTACCACTGCTTGATCTGAAAGATTTGCAGGCGTTGCTGGTCTGGGTTGGTCAAAATGCGGATGAATTGTCGCTACGATACGGCAATGTTGCATCATCATCAGTTGGCGCGATCCAACGGCAATTGCTCGTCCTTGAAAACCAAGGCGGTGCCGCATTGTTTGGTGAACCCGCGCTGGAACTTGCTGATTTGATGCGCGTCAGGCCGGATGGCAAAGGCGAGATTAACATTCTGGCGGCCGATAAGTTGATGGCCAGCCCAAGGCTTTATGCGACGTTTTTGTTGTGGTTGCTGTCTGAATTGTTCGAAGAATTGCCCGAGGTCGGCAACCCGGACAAACCTAAGCTGGTGTTCTTTTTTGACGAAGCGCATTTGCTGTTTGATGACGCGCCAAAGGTGTTGGTCAACAAGGTCGAACAGGTCGCAAGATTGATCCGGTCCAAGGGTGTGGGGGTGTTTTTCATCACGCAAAACCCCGCTGATATTCCCGAGGACGTGCTGAGCCAGCTTGGCAACCGTGTGCAGCACGCGTTGCGGGCGTTTACCGGCAAGGACCGTAAAGAGCTGAAATTAGCGGCAGAAACCTATCGCGATAATCCGGCGTTTGATACGGCCGAAGCGATCCAACAAGTTGGAACCGGTGAGGCCGTGACCTCGATGTTGGACCGTAAAGGTATCCCGCAAATTGTGCAGCGCACATTGATCCGGCCGCCATCATCCCAATTGGGGCCGATTACGGTCGCCGAACGTAAAGCCGTGATGCAAGCGTCTGATATGGCAGGAAAATATGACACCACATTAGATCGTGTCAGCGCGTCCGAGATGCTTGCCAAACGTGCTGATGCGGCCGCGAAAGAGGCTGAGGAAGCGGAGGCCAAGGAACAGGCACAAGAGGAAAAGGAGCGCGAATTCAAGAATGCCCGTCGTTATGACAGTGGCAAATCATCATCGCGCAGCACGTCCAGCCGCAGCAAAAGCAGCAGCGGCGGTTTTGGCGGGGCATTAGCATCAGTTGTGATGAAAGAGCTTAAGGGCACCACGGGGCGTCGCATCGTGCGCGGCATCCTGGGTGGGTTGTTCAAGGGGCGTTAAAGCCTGCGAACTTTGATCATCGCAAGACGGTTCTGGTTCTTCTCCAGCACCTCAAATCGGAACCCGTGGAAGGAAAATACTTGGCCTTCTGCGGGGATCATTTGCGCTTCGTGAATGACCAATCCGGCGACTGTGTTCGCCTCTTCGTCGGGCAGTTGCCAATCATGCGCACGGTTTAGATCGCGAATGGTCATGATCCCCTCGACGATAAATGCACCATCAGACGTGGCCTCAATTTGATCGGTTTCATCTTCGTCAAATTCATCGGCAATTTCGCCGACAATTTCTTCGAGAATGTCCTCAAGTGTGATCAGGCCCTGTAGGGCGCCATATTCATCGACAACCAGCGCAAAGTGCGTTTTGCGGCGCAAAAATTCGCGCATTTGATCGTCGAGCGTAGTGGTTTCGGGGACGAAATAGGCGTCCATTGCAACGGACATAATGTCGAACGCAGCCAATGCTTTGGTATCGGTTGTGCCACCCGTCAGCAATTTGTGCACAGCGCGAAGCAAATCTTTGGCGTGGATGACGCCCACGATGTTTTCAGGGTCATCACGATAAAGCGGGAGCCGCGTATGTGGACTTTGTAAACACTGCGCCAGAATGTCTTGGGGTGGGAGAGCTGCATTGATCAATTGAATGCCCGAGCGATGCAACATGATTTCCTCAACTGTGCGCTCGTTCAGGTCAAGCGCGCCGAGAATACGGTCGCGGTCTTCTTTCTCTACGATACCTTCGGAATGGCCAATCTGCAGTGCGCCAGCGATTTCCTCTCTCACGGCGAGAATATGAGTGTCGGGGTCTGTTTGGATGCCAAAAACATAGAGCACCCCACGCACAAAGAACCGCACTGCGGCAACAATTGGTGCAAAGAGCCGAACAATAAGCCCGATTGGCCCCGCGACGAGGGCTGAAACCTTTTCAGGGTTCGTGATCGCATAGGTTTTGGGCAGAACCTCGGCAAAGATCAAAACTAACAAGGTCATGATCAAGGTTGCAGCGGCCACACCATTTTGGCCGAATATTTTGGTCAGCAATGCAGTGGCGAGCGATGTTGCCAAAATATTGACCACGTTATTGCCCAAAAGAACCGAACCGATCAGGCGTTCATTGTCTTCGGTGATGTGGAGCGCCCGTTTCGCGCCACGTGACCCTTTGTCAGCAGCCGAACGTAATTTGCCGCGCGATGCCGCCGTCAGGGCCGTTTCAGAGCCGGAAAAGAAGGCCGACATAACCAATAGGACCAAAATGGCCCCTGCGGTAATCCAAAATGCGGCATCAATAATTGTGGTTTCCATCGGTCTCTTTCATCTGCGTTGCCTCACATATGCGGTGGTCGGGCAAATGGATCAAGTCGGATCGTCGGATTTTCGGGCGAGTGGGTGGTGCGTCATGACCAATTTCGTGAGCTGTTCATCAAGAACATGTGTGTAAATCTCTGTTGTGGCGACATCGGCGTGGCCCAACATAGCTTGAATGGCCCGCAGATCAGCTCCGCCAGCCAAGAGATGCGTTGCAAATGCATGGCGTAGGGTGTGCGGCGTTACTTTGTCAGGTGATATCCGCGCTCGCAGGGCGAATTCCTTGATCAGGCCAAAGAAGCGGTGGCGTGTCAAATGCCCTGATTTCCCACGTGACGGAAACAAGAACCGGCTCGCTGCTATGCCATTGGCGCGGTTCGCGTCCTCATGCTGGTCGCGAATATTCAGCCAAGTGGCCATTGCGTCCCGCGCGGGCATTGAGAGCGGGACCATGCGTTCTTTGCCGCCCTTACCGCGCACCAATAACATTGCCGGATCGCCACGCGCTGCTGCAACAGGAAGGGTCACCAGTTCTGTCACACGCATGCCGGTTGCATAGATGAGTTCCATTAAACAACGGTTGCGTGCGGCTTCCTTGCCCTGATCAGACGCAGCGATAAGGGCTTCGACGTCGCCGATTGAGAGTGTCTTGGGCAGCGATTTCGATTTGCCGGGCCCTTTGATCTGAATGGCAGGGTTATCCGCGCGCCACCCTTCTTCAAATGCAAAACGATAGAGCTGTTTGATGGCAGACAGGCGTCGTGCACGGGTTGACGCAGCAAGGCCCTGCGCCTCGCACAAGATCAGGTATTTCTCGGCGTCATCCTGCGTGGCCGTGGCGAAGTGCAGTTTTTTGCCTGCTAGAAATTCAGAGAAATCGATAAGATCACGGCCATAGGCGAGCTGTGTATTGGTCGCGGCATCCAATTCGGCGGCTTGGGCTTCTAGAAAGGCTTGCACCCAATGTGCCATGGGGCGATTGCTGGCGGTCATTTGAAACGATTGAGGATAAGGAGCTGAAGGGCTGCGCGGCGGGCTGTATCTTCGAGCCCGACACTGCGCCAAAATGAAAGAACCTCAGTCACGGTTTGGAGGTCACTGGCAGCAGTTGTCTGAATTGATGCGATGCTCTGCAACAGTGCCTCGCCCAGTTTACCGTTGCGGGCCAGTTCCGTCAGCTCATTCTCGGTATCTGTTCGAAACCCAGTAAAAATCGCATGTTCCAAATCGGTTTGTGGGTTTTGCGGGTCGCCCCACGCAATTTGATCCACAAATGCAGCATCTTCACCGTCAAACGCGAGAGTTTCATAATCGCTCGACAATAGCGCGATGTCATGTGCCGTTTCCGCCGCCGTGGCGGACAGGTCCATTGCCGCCAATTTATTGCCGAAGATACCAGCAAATGCGACTTCGGTTTGCGTTGTCTGCATGGCAGCCCACGCGGCGGGTAGGGCCGCCTCAACGGCGGTTTCATCTTGGGCGCCAAGGGCTTTATCAAGGGCCTGAATAGCGCGGGCACGATCCCAAACACCACCCGAAGCAGCAGGGCGTCTGGAAAGGTAAAGATCGTAAAGAATATCAATAGGAATGGCGCCAGTGCGAGCAAGGCGTTCTGCAGCCTCGAGTTGGTTTTTCCATCCGGCAGTATCGCTGAGATCCGCATGCGCAAAGGCTTGGGGGAGTGTTTGGGTCGCAATACCTTCACCGATGGCTTGATGCAGACGGAATTTCAATGGGGTGATGCGTGCAGGTCTTGGGAGCGGTGGTTCACCATCAAAGAGCGCAGGATCTAGAAACCGCTCGAGCAAATGGGCCTCATCCTCGGAAATGTCACCAACCGCGCGACGCGTGCTGAGCGAAAGGGCGGCATTGGCCCAATCACCATTTCTGGCAAAACAAAACACGCGGGTAGGGTAGTTTGGTGTTAGCGCGTCGCTTGCGCTGATGGTTTCACACGCACGCGCTTCATCACCGGTCAAAAGAGAAACATCAAACCAACGTTGAAATACTTCTGGAGATTTTTCTGGCACGGCGCTGAGCAGGGCCATAGCAGGTTCTACCGCGCCGATATCGAGCAACTTGTCCACACGGGCCAAAAATAGTTGACCCTTTGCATTGGCGTCAAACGGTGGTTCGGCTTCGGTGAGTATTAGAAGGCGTAGCAGGTCTTGGGCCGCTGGCAGGCCCGATATTGGTTGGGCTGCAACAAGCGGCACAATGTCGGCGGTGCTGCTGGTCGACCACAGGTTTTGTGGCAGCCCTGTCATGGCCGCATCAAACAATCCGGTGCGGTCCGGCGTCGGCGCATCGAGTGCTGTGACTGCAACAGTAGGCGCGTTTGCGGTCTCGGTAATGGGTGCCTCGATCGGGGGCGTTAAGCCAGAATTATCGGGGTTCAAAACGACACTATCTGAAAGCCAGTCAACGGCGGATAGCGGCCCTGACTGTTGTGCGATCATCGCCGTCGGCAATGCAAAACCGATAAAGCAAATGCCCAATATCCGTTTCATTCAAGTCCCAGTGTTAACGTTTGAGTTGCTTCCACAGAAGGTGCTGCAAACTCTGCTGGCATAAATATTGGGCCGATATAGGCAAATGCGATCAACGACAGCCCGCCAATCACGATAAGAACAAAGAGAATTTTCAATAATCGTATCAGCACATCGTCATCCTGTTTTTGTCCGGCATGGTCTGTGCCATGCTTGAGATGTTTATATATGGTCTTTTGTCGAATTTCACGCCATTGAAGAAAAGATATTTTTATCGGCGGCAGGTCGCTGACATCGGCTGTATGTTGGACGTAATGATGATGGTTAAGGATGCAAATCGCAAGGGTGGACAGGCATGATGCTTGATCGGACAGTTGTTCTCGTGGGTATGATGGGATCGGGTAAAACGGCCATTGGGCGAGCGTTGGCTGCGCGTTTGAATGTGCAGTTTCTGGATAGTGATGCGGCGTTAGAGGAAGCAGCGGCTTGTAGCATTGCCGAGATTTTCGAGCGCGACGGGGAAGCGTTTTTTCGCGACCGTGAGGCGGAGGTTATCCACAGATTGATCACCGGACCTGCGTGTATTTTGTCGACTGGTGGTGGTGCATTTTTGGCCGACAATACGCGCGAAACGATCGAAAAATCAGCGATTTCAGTCTGGCTTGATGTAGACATTGAAACGCTTTGGAGCCGCGTAAAGAACAAGGACACGCGCCCATTGCTAAAGACTAGCAATCCCAGAGCCACCCTTGAAGAATTGTTCGCCAAAAGGGTGCCCGTATACCAGCAGGCTGCGGTGCAAGTGCCTGTTGATCCCGATGCGAGCATTGAGGAGACTACGGATCGGGTTTTGGCATATCTTGCGAAGTTTACGGAGACCAAAGATGACTGAAAAAAGCCAGATCGTACATGTGGCCCTGCCAAATCGCGAATATGATATTCACATCGGGCAGGGGCTTTTGGCGCAGGCCGGAGATTTGATCGCTCCTCTTGGTGGACGTAAGCACGTGACGATTGTGACTGATGCGAATGTTGGGCCTTTGCATCTTGGGCCGTTGGTCGCATCCTTGGCAGAGCAGGGCATCATAACGGCAACACTGACACTTCCGGCTGGTGAGGCCACGAAGTCTTGGAAACACCTGCAGGATTGTGTCGAATGGCTGCTTGCGCAAAAGGTAGAGCGGGATGATGTGGTGATTGCGCTTGGTGGTGGTGTGATCGGTGATCTGGTGGGATTTGCCGCAGCGATTATGCGCCGCGGTGTGCGGTTTGTGCAGGTGCCAACGTCGCTATTGGCGCAAGTCGATAGTTCGGTAGGGGGCAAAACGGGGATCAATTCACCACATGGCAAGAACCTGGTGGGGGCGTTTCATCAGCCGTCATTGGTGATCGCGGATACGGATGTATTAAATTCACTGCCCACAAGGGATTTTTTGGCCGGATACGGTGAGGTCGTAAAATACGGACTGTTGGGGAATGCGTCGTTCTTTGAATGGTTAGAAGAGAATGGCCCTGCGCTGGCGGCGGGCGATATGTCTGCACGCGCGATGGCGGTACAGGCGTCATGCGCGATGAAGGCCGAAATTGTTCAACGTGACGAAACTGAAAAGGGCGATCGCGCGCTCTTGAACCTTGGGCATACGTTCTGCCACGCGCTTGAAGCTGCAACTGGCTATAGCGACAGGTTGTTGCATGGTGAAGGCGTGGCAATTGGCTGCGCTATGGCGTTTGAGCTGTCATCGAAGCTTGGGCTTTGCAGCCAAGAAGAGCCGAGCCGTGTGCGGGCGCACCTGAAGCAAATGGGCACCAAGGTCGATCTGTCGGACATCGAAGGTGATTTACCAGATGCGCAAACGCTATTGGATCTGATGGGCCAAGATAAGAAAGTCGTCGCCGGAAAACTGCGTTTTATTCTGGCCCGAGGGATCGGTGAGGCGTTTATCACCAGCGATGTTCCAAAGGATGCTGTGTTGGCCGTATTGCAAGACGCGCTGCATCATCACTAAACGCAAAAAGGGCGGGATAAACCCGCCCTTGTCGTAATTTATTCTGGCTTAGAACGGGATTTCATCATCCATGTCGGAACGGCCACCGCCGTTGCTGTTTCCGCCGGAATTGCCGCCGCCCTGATTATTGCCACCATAGCCACCGCCGCTGTCACCACCGTAACCGCCGCCGCTATCGCCGCCATATGAACCGCCGCCGCCGCCTTCGCCGCGACCGTCAAGCATGGTCAGCGTTGATGTGTAGGGACGCAAAACAACTTCAGTTGAATAACGATCCTGACCGGATTGATCCTGCCATTTGCGTGTTTCAAGCTGGCCCTCGATGTAAACCTTGGAGCCTTTTTTCAAATACTGCTCTGCCACACGTGCGAGCGGTTCTGAGAAGATGGCGACCGAGTGCCATTCTGTGCGCTCACGGCGTTCGCCGGTGTTGCGATCCTTCCAGTTTTCGGAGGTGGCAATACGCAGGTTACAAACCTTGCCGCCGTTCTGGAATGTCCGGACTTCGGGGTCGCGGCCCAGATTGCCGATGATGATAACTTTGTTGACGCTTCCGGCCATGATGATCCCCTTACGATTCTTCGTTTGGACTGTTTTGACAGAGACATAGGGATGCAGCAATAACGTTAACGTTCGATTGATGCCTTCACCGTTGGCGGAACCCACATTAATCGCTATATATGCACCAGATTTTGGGGTGTTTGGGTGACATATGCGTTATTGTAGTATCGTGACGATATTCGTTGTGCTTTCATTTCCAGTGTTAGCATCTGCTCAAAGCGTTTCGACCCAATCACGAACATCCGTTTTTCAAAGCCAATTGAACGTGATTGATGGACGCTTATCGGGCCAGTATAGCAATTCTGTACGACTGAAACCCAACAGCACGGAAATTACGGACCAGTTCGGTGGCATTCCGTCATATTATGGCGAATACACAGGGGCTTATCTGAATATGGCGCGCACGGCAGCGCGGCAATATGGGGTGCCGGAAAATCTATTTTTGCGAATGGTACAGCAAGAAAGTGATTGGAACCCAAGCGCTGTTTCGCCCAAGGGTGCAATCGGTCTGGCACAACTGATGCCGCAAACTGCCCGACTGCTTGGCGTGAACCCAATTGATCCGAGGCAAAACCTTGACGGTGGCGCGCGCTATCTGAAGCAGCAATTTGACACATTCGGCGATTGGCGGCTGGCGCTAGCGGCCTATAATGCGGGACCAGGTGCGGTGAAAAAACATCGCGGAATCCCGCCATATGAAGAGACGCTGCACTACGTGCGGATGATCTACGGCAGCTAAATTTGCTGCGAGGAAAATAGGGCGCAACGACAAGCGTTGCACCCCGATTTTCTATTCCGCTGCAATCTTGATCACAGGTTCCATATTGGCCAACTCTGCGTCGGGCAGGTGGCATTTGACTTGATGACCCTCTGCAAGCATTCGCACTGGCGGCACTTCTTTGTCACATAGACCGCCCGCAACTTTATCCTTCCAACCGCAGCGGGTCTGGAATGGGCAGCCGGACGGCGGGTTCATTGCTGATGGGATATCACCTTCAAGCACGATGTGTTTTTTCTGCACGCTTGTATCAGCAATTGGCACGGCGGATAGGAGCGCCTCGGTGTAGGGGTGGTAGGGCGGTGAGAACACCTGATCGGTTGTGCCCAATTCGACAACGTGGCCCAGATACATAACCATCACGCGATCCGAGAGATACCGCACGATAGATAGATCGTGGCTGATGAACAAAAGCGTTGTCTTATGTTCACGTTGAATTTCCATCAATAGATCGGTCACAGCCGCTTGCACCGACACATCAAGCGCCGAAACAGGCTCATCAGCAACCACGATCCGTGCGTCGCCGGCAAAGGCACGTGCAATCCCGACACGCTGTTTTTGCCCACCAGAAAGCTGGCGCGGCATGCGATCCGCAAAGGCCCGAGGCAGTTTCACCAAATCAAGCAATTGTAGCATCCGGTCACGGCGTTCGGTGTCATTTGCACCAATGCCAAAGATTTCCAAAGCACGCATAATCTGTCGGCCCACGGTCATCGACGGGTTCAATGTATCAAACGGGTTTTGGAATACCATCTGGATATCGGACACGGTTTTGGTGTCGCGATCTTCAATCGCGGTGTTGCCGATGTCACGGCCATCGAGGTAGATTTGTCCTTCGGTTGCGGTTTCTAACCCCATGAGAACCTTAGCGAATGTGGATTTACCACATCCAGACTCACCAACAATGGCAAGGGTCTCGGACTCGCGGGCCTCAAACGACAGGGTTTCATTGGCTTTGACGACTTTCTTATCGCCGCCGCCGAACAGCGCGTTTGCCGCAACCTCGTAATATTTCTTGAGGTTGTCCATTTTCAGGACGACTTCGCCGGGGGCTGCCTTTTCCTTTTGCTCACCTAACTGAATGGGTGCTTGCCAGTCGATTTCATCGTGGCGCAAGCAACGCGTTTGATGGCGATCGTTGCCGTGAACTTGGGTCATCGGGATGACTTGGGAATTACAGCGTCCTTCTTCAAAGTAGTCGCAGCGCGGGCCGAAATTACAGCCGTCCGGGCGTTCATGCGGCAGTGGAAAGTTGCCTGGAATGGCGACCAAAGGCCGTGCGTTTTTGTCGGCTCCGGGTAGGGGGATCGAACGGAACAGCGCCTGGGTGTAAGGGTGCTGCATTTCGTCGAACACGTCCTCAATACTGCCGCGCTCAACCGCTTCGCCGGAATACATCACACAAATACGGTCGCAAGTTTCTAGAACAAGGCCAAGGTTATGGCTGATGAACAGCATAGATGTGCCGTATTTTTTGCCCAAATCTTTGACCAGTTCAACAACGGCGGCCTCAACCGTCACATCAAGCGCGGTTGTTGGTTCATCGAGGATTAACAAGGACGGTTTTGACATCAACGCCATCGCGATCACGATGCGCTGTTGTTGGCCGCCAGAAAGCTGGTGTGGATAGCTGTCGAGGATACGTTTTGGATCAGGCAGTTTAACGTCTGTGACGACTTCTAATGCACGCGCATAGGCCTCTTCCTTGCCGACGCCCTCGTGGATCATCGGGACTTCCATCAGCTGTTTGCTGATTTTCATCGCGGGGTTTAGGGATGCCATGGGTTCTTGATAGATCATCGCGATTTCTGAACCGCGGATGTCACGTAAGCGCTCTGGCGACATGGTGTTCATCTCTTCGCCCTTGAACTTGATCGAACCGCCGACAATGCGGCCGTTCACACCCAAATCCTGCATGACGCCAAGGGCCACTGTGGATTTCCCGCAACCGGATTCGCCCACAAGGCCGAGCGCCTCACCAGGTTGAATGGTGGCGGAAAAATCCATCACAGCAGGAATTTCGCGCAGGCGCGTAAAGAACGAAATGGACAGCTTGTCGATTTCTAGGATGGGGCCGTCGTAAGTTTGCTTTTCCATCATATTAATCCTTTAGGCTTTCTTCACGAAGACCATCAGCCAGCAGGTTGAGGCCAAGAACAAGCGACAACAAAGCAATCGCTGGTGGCAGAGCAGGGTGCGCGTAGATCAGCAACAGTTTGCGACCATCGTTAATCGTTGATCCCCAATCAGGGCTTTCGGGTGGCAGGCCGAGGCCGAAGAAACCCAAGGTGCCGAGCAGGATCGTAGTGTAGCCGATACGCAGGCAGAAATCGACGATCAGAGGGCCACGCGCGTTGGGCAGAATTTCCCAAAGCATGATGTACCACGCCCCTTCACCACGCGTCTGAGCCGCTGCAACATAGTCACGCGTGCGCAAATCAAGGGCGAGGCCACGCACAATACGAAACACCGTGGGTGAGTTCACAAAAACAACGGACACAAACACCACAAGGATGCCGGAGTTGATATCAAACCCATCGAGCCAATCTGGCATGAAGTTTACAGGTGTGCCGTCTTGGGACACGAGCGACAAATAGAGCCAGCCCAACACACCGAGGACCACGATTAACATCGGGGTACGTTTGGAGGGCTGCGTGTAATAGCGTGAATTGAGTAGCACGCCAAAGAACACCAGTGGAAAGATGAACAGGATCATCGCCATATAGGACGGCAATCCGGTTTGCACGATTTCCGGCGTAACGAGCAGATAGAACAACAAGATCACCGGAAAGGCGAGGATCAAGTTGGCTGCGAACGACAGGATCGTATCCAAACGACCGCCATAGAAACCAGCAGGCAGACCAAGTGTAATGCCCACCATGAATGCAAAAACCGTGGCCAATGGCGCAATGGCGATCACGATGACGGAGCCTTTCATAACGCGGCTAAAGATGTCACGCGCAAGGTTATCACCGCCGAGCAAGTAGTGCGGAGCCACGCCCTCAACAGGGACAGGAACACCGGGTATCTTGTTCTTGAGGCCTGAGATTTGTTGCAGCTCATTGTGCGTGACAATCATGTCAAACATGCCTGAAAACACAGCAGTAAAGACCCAGAACATGACCAAAGCAAAGCCGATCATACCAATCGTGCTGTCAAACAGTTTGCCATAAAGACCAAGATTGCGTTTGAACATGATCGAAAACCCGAAAGTGATGATCAATGCGATCCAGACTGGCAATAGCTGCTTGCTCATCGCGCCGATGATGCCTGCGGCACCGTAAGGCAGGAACACGCCTGCAATGATGTAAAGCAATAGCGCGCCAACAAGCACCATCGTCGAAATGCTCGTGATACGTTCAACACCGCCAAGGATGCCGCCGCGTCCGACCAATGTGCCATCAGGGTTCGATTGCATTGTCATCGCTGGTGCAAAGAATGACATGCCGATTTGCAAGATAATGGCCACGACCAACACCACAAACGTAATGCCGAGGAAGGGGTTCAAAAAGGCGCCTGCAGCGCCGGTCCAGTTAAGAGGATCCATGTGCGTTGCTCCTTTAAGAAATGCGGATACGTGGGTTCAGGAAAACATAGCCGATATCGGAAATCAGCTGTGTGATCAGAACCACGAATACGGATACGACAGAGACGCCAAGCAGCAGCTCGATATCGTTGTTTGATGCAGCCTGCACCAGTGTCCAGCCGAAACCTTTGTAGTTGAACAAGGTTTCAACAATGACGACACCGTTAAGGAGCCATGGAAACTGCAACATGATCACGGTGAACGGTGCGATCAAAGCATTGCGCAAAGCGTGTTTCATCACGATTGTACGAAACGCTACACCCTTGAGCCTCGCGGTGCGGATATACTGAGCGGTCATCACTTCGGTCATGGATGCGCGTGTCATACGGGCGATATAGCCCATGCCATAAAGCGCGATGGTAATGACTGGCAGGAAGAAGTTTTCAAAGTTGGCATTGTCCATCGCAGAGGTTGCCGTGCCCTTGAACGGGATGCTTTCCCAGTCAATGAAAGCTTTAGTGGCCAGTGCGGCGATCAAGATCACACCTGATACGTATTCGGGCGTCGCTGTTGTAACAATTGATATCGTAGAGAGGCTTCGGTCGGTGCGCGAGCCTTCTCGCATCCCCGCCAATACGCCGATGATCAACGCACCGGGGACCATGACCATCATAACCCAGAACATTAATTTACCAGTGAGCCCAAGCCGGGTGGAGATGATTTTACTAACGTCTTCTTTGAATACACTGGAAAAGCCCCAATGCCCCTGAAGAACGCCGCAGAATGTCGTGCCATCGTCGCAACGGCGACGGGTTTCACCATCGCTGCCTTCAATTTCATAACCAGGCAGGACACCCAGCCATTCGCCGTATTTCACAGGCAGGCTTTGGGTATATCCGCGGTTGGTAAGGTAGCTGGTGACGGCTTCGTCTGACATGCGAAAGTTGCCTTGGGTTTTGGCAAGCTTTTCGAGGTTTGGATAAAGGTTGGTCAGCCAGAACACCATGAATGTCAGGCAGAGCGCCGTGAGGAGCATAACCCCAAGGCGGCGTAAAATAAACAGTCCCATAAAGGCCCCTGATGGTCGTGTCGCCCCTGTTGGAAGCAACTTTTATTGGCAGCTTCGGGTTATTGGCCCCGAATACAGTCGAAAAAAGCCGCCCGAGATGTCTCGGGCGGCTTTCAGGATTATGTCAGCTTATGCAGACATGCCGATCTTATAGATCTGTGGCAGATACGCGATGTGCATATCCCAGCCAACAAAGCCCGGCTTGGAGTGACGATAGAGTGAGCGCCAGTATGGCTGTAGCGTCACGCCTTCTTCGGTCATGATGCCTTGCAGTTTCGCCATCACTTCGCGACGTGCATCTGCATCTGCGATTGAGTTGGCTTCGGCAAGAAGCGCATCAAATTCTGCATTCGCAAAACCAGCTTCGTTCCAAGCTTCGCCTGAGCGATACGCAAGACCAAGGATCTGTGTATCAAGCGGACGGTGGTTCCAGTTCGTGGATGAGAATGGATACTTGGTCCAGTCGTTCCAGAACGTTGAGCCCGGGATGATTGTGTGCTTGGCGTTGAAACCAGCATCCTGAAGCTGAGCCACAACCGCAGCCGTGGAGTTCTTGCGCCAGTCATCATCAATCGAGATAACTTCCATCTCAAAGTCAGCCATGCCTGCTTCTGTCAGCAAGGCAAGTGCGCCAGCTGGATCATATGGCAGCGCAGGAACGTCAGCCCATGCAGGGTGCATTGGGCCTACGTGCTGGTTGCGCGCGACTGCACCACGGTTTGAATAGCCAAGCTCAAGACAAACAGCAGGGTTAACTGCCATTGCAATCGCCTGACGAACACGCTTGTCAGCATATGGTTTCTTGCCATCAACTTCTGCCAGTTGGTTCGGACGGATAACGATCGTTGCCGCAGATGCGATTTCTGAACGTTCCCAGCCGATGCCTTCAACCACATCAACAAAGTCGCCAACAGTTTCATAAAACATGTCAACTTCGTCAGCAGCTGCAGCAGCAACCCAAGCGGACGGGTCCTGACCGTAATCGATGAACTCGATGCGGTCCATGTATGCACCTTTGCCAGCGGCATAGCCCCACCAGTCGTGGCCTTCGTTGCGTGTCAAAACAGCCTTCACACCAACTTCGAGCGATTCTGGCAAGTAAGGGCCAGTGCCGATTGGGTTATCGAGCATTGTGTCAGCATTGAAGCCAGCAGGCGTGATCGCCGCTGGATAATCCGCCATACCCGCGATGAGCGAAATGTCGGACGCTGGCAAGTTCAAGCGTACAGTGTGGCTATCGACAACCTCGACAGAACCGTCAATTGCCTGCTCAGTGTCAGCATCAATAATAACGGCAAAGCGGCCGGCCATTGAGTTGCCTTCAACCTTTTTATCTGCCCAACCGATGATGTTGCGCGCAACGTCTTCGGCTGTGAAATCGGAACCGTCATTCCACTTAACACCCTTGCGGACGTTCAATGTGTATTGGGTTGCATCATCGTTAACTGACCATGATTCCAACAACATTGGCTGGAAAGAACCGTCAGAGTTATATTCAACAAGATACTCGAGCCAACCCGCGGAAACGAACGCGATCTGCGTCCAGTCAAATGCACGTGGATCTTTGAGAGCGCGTACTTCCATCTGCATGCGCAGTGTGCCGCCCATTTTGGCGTGTGCTGCAGCTTCGACAGGTGCCTGCAGGCCAAGAAGACCATATGCAGCAGCTGTTGTCAGACCCAAAGCAGTTGTACGAGAAAGAAATTCACGGCGGCTAAGCTGGCCGGATTTTTCTTCGCGTGCATACATTTCTGCTGCTGGGTGAATTTTTGTCATTTTTGTCATTCGTTTCTCCCTGAAGACATCTTTTTATTGCAATGCTCACAATTGAATTGGCCTGATCACCGATAAGACGGTCCAACAGTTTCGCATCGAACCTGCCCATAGCGCACGAAATGGTGCCTCAGGTCAACGAAACGTTCATAAAATATTTTCACATTTACGACTCTAAAAGTGATTGGAAACGACATTTGGCGATGTCGACGTTCGTTTAGAAACGCGTATTGCCAATTTGCTGAGTCGTGGTAGCCGCATTACCAAACTTACGGAACGCGGTTGGGCAGGCGCCGGATTTAGTGGTGAAATCACGTGCAAAATAGGCAGCGGATCGAAAGCCGAGCTGTGTCGCAATCTTGTTAATCGGTAGATTTGTTTCGCGCAAAAGCTCGCATGCTTCAAAATGCACGCGGTTATGGAGCAGTGCCAGTGCGGATTTCTGGCATGTCTGATTGCAGCAGCGCGTCAGGTGGGTTGGCGTAACGCCCAGCATTTTGGCGTAATGTGAAACGCCAAACCCCTTTGAAAAGTCGCGCTCAATCAGATCAGCGTAAGCAGCCACTAGACGTGCTGCGCTCGTTTGGGCGCGCGCGGCTGTGGCCTGATCCGGTGCGGCGGCCAATTGACGCTCGAAAAATACGCTCAACAAGCCGAGCTGATACATTGCAGCTCGAGAATGGGTTTGTCCCGTTGACTTCAGCTCTTTTTCAATACTGTCGAATTGGGACTGCAATTCTTTCTGGGCGACAACATCGCGTAGCCGCAAGTGTGCTGTCGTTTCGGGCCAATCGGATGCCATAGAATTCGGGATCGTTAGCATTTGGCCAAAGACCATTGTGCCGATCTCGTAACCAAACATGGTGTTGGCTGGAATGAATATCAGGTTGTTAGGGCCATATCCGCTTGTCAGGCCTGCAATCGTAATGCGACCTTGTCCCTTGGTGACATAGAAAAGGCGGGCAGAGCTGTAGCTACGCATTGCTTCTGTGCGCCAACGCCCTTGTTTTGGGTTTGGCACAATGGGGCGCAATGAAAGTGGCGACGGCGGAACGAGCAAGACAATAGACCTTTCTGAATTCACCCAACTTGAAGAGATTTTAGCTACGACACAATGTTTTTTTCAGGGCGAAAATTTTATTTCCTCTGAAAGCGTGGTCGCGGACACATCCAATTTATGCCAATTGGCGTGTTTGGACCGGAACCACGTGCGCTGTCGCTTCGCATATTGGCGAGAGGCGATAACCGCGCTTTGCCGCGCGTCATCAAGGCTCATGTCGCCATTGAGGTGCGCAATCAATTCCCGCGCGCCGATTGCCTTTGATGATAGGTGTTGCGGGTCCCATTGGGGCGCCATTGTTGCGGCCTCTTCCAGAGCGCCTTGCTCAAGCATGAGGTCAAAGCGGCGAGCGATGCGTTCATTAAGCCAAGGCACGGGCACATCGAGTGTAATGAGGGTTGCATCAGTTTCCGGCAAGAGCGGCGGCGGCGTATCATCCTGCCATGCCGCGAGCGATTTGCCCGTTGCCATCAACACCTCCCAAGCGCGTTGCACGCGGACACGATTATTCGTGTCGATACGAGCGGTGGTTTCAGGATCGAGAGAGGAAAGTAAATCGTTCAAAGACAAATTATTGGCGGTTTTCCTTAATGTATCAGGCGTGGCAGGGATCTGCGCCAATCCATGGGTTAAAGCGCGGAAATTAAGGCCCGTGCCACCAACAATGATAGGCCGCTCGGCCCCCAGCAAAGGCGCAACATCTCGGAGCCATTGGCCCGTGGAATAAGCGTGATCAAACGGGACATGACCATACAACAGATGCGGGGCCAATTGCAGATCATGATCATCGGGGCGGGCCGTCAAAATGCGCCAGCCATCATAAACCTGCAATGCATCCGCGTTGACGATAACGCCGCCTTGAGCCTGCGCAATATGGAGGGCGAGTGCAGATTTGCCGGAGGCGGTTGGCCCGGCGATCAGCACCGGTTTATGAGCGTTCACTGTGATCATTGTTGCGCAATACCCCTAACGCAAAGTCCTGACCAGAGAATTGCGTAAACGGGGCATGATCACGCATTGAAACCATGGGGCAATTAGGGCAAGTTGGGACAGGTTCACATCTCAATGCGCAAAGGGGCAGCACATGGCCGAGACCGGACAAACCTCATACAATCGGGTAATGCTAAAAATTTCGGGTGAGGCCCTGATGGGGGACACTGCGTTTGGTCTGAATCCGCCGACTGTGCAGCGGATCGCGAAAGAGGTGAAAATCGTCCATGATATGGGCGTCGAGATTTGCATGGTGATTGGCGGGGGCAACATTTTCCGCGGGTTGCAAGGTAGTGCGCAAGGCATGGAGCGGACGACGGCCGATTACATGGGAATGTTGGCGACGGTTATGAACGCGCTCGCGATGCAATCAGCGCTCGAAGAATTGGGCATTCATACGCGGGTCATTTCAGCGATCACGATGAACGAAGTGGCCGAGCCATATATCCGCCGCCGCGCCGTGCGCCACCTTGAGAAAAAGCGCGTTTGTATTTTTGCAGCAGGCACCGGCAATCCATATTTCACAACAGATACGGCTGCAACTTTGCGCGCCAATGAAATGGCCTGCGAAGCGATTTTCAAGGGCACAAAGGTTGATGGAGTTTATGATAAAGACCCAGCAAAACACGCCGATGCAGTGCGTTTTGACAAGGTCAGCTATGATGAAGTGTTGGCCAAACACCTTGGCGTGATGGATGCCAGCGCGATTGCACTGGCCCGCGATAACAACCTGCCGATCATTGTGTTTAGCCTTGATGAACCGGGCGGGTTCAAGGGCATTCTGGCCGGTGAGGGCACCTATACAATCGTGAAGGATTAACCACCCAATCGCAGCACACTATACATCTTGGCGCTTTTTGCGTTATAGCCTTGTTAACAAAGAGACCCCGATGGGGAGAGCAGAGAAAAATGTCAGACGATTTTATACTTGATACCGATGATCTGGGCCGCCGTATGGATGGTGCAATCGCCAACCTGCGCACCGAATTTGCGTCACTTCGTACAGGCCGCGCGTCTGGATCAATGCTGGAGCCGGTGATGGTGGATGCCTATGGTTCCATGACGCCCATTAACCAAGTTGGCACAGTGAATGTGCCCGAGCCGCGCATGGTTACGATCAATGTGTGGGACAAGGGGCTTGTCGGTAAGGTTGAAAAAGCTATTCGTGACAGCGGCTTGGGGATCAATCCTCAACTAAATGGCACAATCATCATGCTGCCGATTCCAGAATTGAACGAAGAGCGTCGCCGTGACCTGACGAAGGTTGCAGGCGATTACGCGGAACGTGCGCGGGTATCTGTGCGCAACTTGCGTCGCGACGGCATGGACCAGATCAAAAAAGCCAAAAACGATGGTATGTCTGAGGATGATCAGAAGTTTTGGGAATCCGAAGTGCAAGATTTGACCGATATTCACATCAAACAAGTTGATGAAACGCTTGAAACCAAACAAGCGGAAATTATGCAGGTCTAACCCAGAGTAAGGGGGCAGTACCAATGGCCGATGAGACAACCCAATTGGGGCCCAAGCACGTCGCTATCATTATGGATGGTAACGGACGATGGGCGCAACAACGCGGTCGACCGCGCTTGTTTGGCCATCACGCTGGCGCAAAAAGAGTCCGCGATATTGTTGAATCTTGCCCCGGTTTTGGCGTTAAATACCTGACGATATTCGCATTTTCGACTGAAAACTGGAAGCGGACACAGGCCGAAGTATCGGGCCTTATGAAACTTTTCCGCCGTTACATCGAACGTGAAGCCAAGGCGCTGTTTGAAAATGGTGTCAGGGTCCGGTTTATCGGTGATCGCATGAAGCTTGATGAAAAGCTGGTGCAATTGATGGATGATCTGGAGCTCTTTACCGCTGACAATGATTTGGTGCATATGACAATTGCGTTGAATTACGGTGGCCGCGACGAGGTAACCCGTGCCGCCCAACGCATGGCCGTCGAGATCGAGCAGGGTCGTTTGACGCACAAAGAGGTGGACGCAGAAACGCTGTCTCGGTTCCTTGATACGCGGTTCTTGCCTGATCCGGACCTTGTTATTCGCACCAGCGGCGAAGCACGCATTTCCAATTTCCTGTTATGGCAGTCTGCTTATTCCGAATACGAATTTGTTGACACTTTGTGGCCCGATTTCTCACCCAAAGAGTTTCAGAAAGTACTGTTGAACTATGAAAAGCGGGACCGCCGATTTGGCGCGGTTAAGGTATAGAACGATGGCTGCTGCGACGAATTGGGATGACTTGACGGTCCGGCTTGTGTCGAGCGTGGCGATGACAGTGGTTGGTATCGCTGGCATTGTGTTGGGCGGTGCATGGTTTCAAATGTTGGTTGTTTTTGTCACTGCCGTGATGATCTGGGAACTATGGATGATGATTGCGCCCGATCGTCCGACGCCCGGCATGTTGATGGCAGCGTTGTCTGCCTCTGTAATGTCGGGTCATCTGCTTTTGGTGGGGCCATGGGCATTGTTGATGTTCTTGGTCATTCCTGTCGTCGGGGCCAGTCAGATCAAGAAAGAGAAAGTGGCATTCTTCCTGTTTTCGCTGGGCATATTGCTGGCGGGGTGGGGGCTTTTGCATTTTCGCGCTGACTATGGGTTCACGTGGCTGCTATGGCTGATGTCGGTTGTCGTTATCACCGATGTTTTCGGGTATTTCGCAGGCCGGACGATTGGCGGGCCTAAGTTTTGGCCCTCGATTAGCCCAAAGAAGACGTGGAGCGGCACAACAGCTGGTTGGATCGGTGCGGGGATTGTCGGGTTTATCTTTACATTATTCACCGATGCCGGCCTGACAATTGTCGTTATTTCAATGGTGCTCAGTTTGGCCAGCCAAATGGGCGATATTGCCGAGAGCGCGTTGAAACGCCGGATGGGTGTCAAAGACAGCTCGACGCTTATTCCCGGCCATGGCGGGTTATTCGACCGTTTTGATGCATTGCTAGGGGCCTCATTGTTTATGTTGCTAGTCGCGGCTGTGTTTAACGTGCCCGGAGTTGCCTTTTGAAGACAATCTCGATTTTCGGGGCGACAGGATCGGTGGGGCAGAGCGCGATTGATTTGATCGCAAGAGAGCCCGATGCCTATGATGTTGTAGCGCTGACGGGTGGGCAAAATGTTGCGCTGCTGGCGGCGGATGCAATCCGGCTCAAGGCTAAGGTCGCGGTGACCTGTTACCATTCCCAATATGATGCGCTAAAATCGGCGTTGGCCGGCAGTGGTATTGTCGCCATGGCAGGAGAAGATGCCATCGTTGAGGCCGCAAGAATGCCTGCGGATTGGGCATTATCCGCGATTATCGGCGCTGCGGGATTGCGGCCAAGCATAGCGCTGGCTGAACAGGGCAATACAATTGCTTTGGCCAATAAGGAAACACTGGTAACCGCGGGGCCATTGCTGATGCAAACGGCAGCGCTGCACGGGACCACGGTTTTGCCTGTGGATAGCGAACATTCGGCGGTGTTTCAGGCCCTTGTCGGGGAAGATATGACATCCGTGGAGCGGGTGATCATTACGGCATCTGGCGGTGCATTTCGGGATTGGTCGGTGGCTGATATCGCCGGCGCAACTGTTGCCCAAGCGTCGGCGCATCCGAATTGGGATATGGGCCAACGCATCACAATTGACAGTGCATCTATGTTCAATAAGGGCATGGAGCTGATTGAAACTAAAGAATTCTTTGGCGTTGATCCGCAAATGATCGAAGTACTTGTGCACCGAGAGAGCCTTGTTCACGCGCTGGTCGGGTTTTGTGATGGCGCGTTGATGGCACATGTCGGGCCTGCGGATATGCGCCATGCAATTGGCTATGCATTGCATTGGCCGGATCGTGGTCATGTGCCTGTCGAAAGGCTAAATCTGGCGGCGATTGGGCAGTTGTCGTTCGAGACACCAAATCCCGAAAAATATCCGGCCCTAACAATCGCCAGCACTGTGATGCATCTGGGCGGTCACGCGGGGGCCGTGTTTAACGCAGCCAAGGAAATTGCGCTGGACGGTTTTATCGCAGGCAAGATCGGTTTTCTGGATATGGCGAAAGTCGTTGACGAAACTTTGAACGACATGGCGTCAGGTCATGGGCTGCAATCTGAGCCAAAGATGTTAGATGCAATTCTAGCTGTTGACCAAGAAGCAAGAGCGCGTGCCGAACAAAAGATCAAAACACTAGGATAATTCGTTGGATATTTCGCAGTTTTTACCCGTTTTTGGCAATGCGGCGTTCACAATGGTGGCGTTTGTTGTGGCGTTGTCAATCATCGTGGCGATCCATGAATATGGCCATTACATCGTTGGGCGTTGGTGTGGGATCAAGGCAGAGGTATTCAGCCTCGGGTTTGGGCCTGTATTAATCAGTAAAACTGACCGGTATGGCACCAAGTGGCAAATTGCAGCGCTCCCGTTTGGTGGGTATGTCAAATTTCTCGGCGATGCAGATGCTGCAAGCGCAAGCAGCGATGACGTGAGCGAAGAGGTTGATCCACGCACAACGATGCATGGCGCGCCGATTTGGGCGAGGTCACTCACTGTTTTGGCAGGGCCAGTTTTTAACTTTGTCCTCACAATCTTGATTTTTGCGGGCGTGCAAATGAACGAGGGGCGCAGCGTTGTGCCGCTGGCCTATGATGGTGCCAGAGTGACGTTGCCCAACACGCCAAACGACTTGCAAAGCGGGGACGTGTTTGTCGCAGTAGAGGGGATATCGTTTGATAGCGGTAATCTGGGCGATCAGCTGCCGTTCGAGAAATCGTTAATCTATACGGTCTTACGCGGTGACGAGCAGCTCGATGTTGTGGGGCCATATCTGATGCCGCCTGCGGTAACGGGCATCACGCCGCGATCTGCGGCGGATGACGCGGGCTTACGTAAGGGCGATGTGATTTCTGGCATTAATGGCAGTGATATTTTTGCATTCGGCGAAATTATCGCGGCAGTTGAAAATGCGGATGGCGGTCAGCTGGACCTGACAGTGCTCCGCGACGATGAAGTGATTGATATGACATTGGCGCCGCGCCGCGTTGACCTGCCAAATGCACAGGGTGGATTTGATACGCGCTGGTTGATCGGTATCAGCGGCGGGTTCTTTTTTGATGATTTAAGGGAAAGTATTGGCCCTTGGGAAGCGACGAAAAACGCGTCCCGTCAGCTTTGGTTTGTGATGCGGTCATCGGTTTCGGGCCTGTGGCACATGGCTACTGGCGCGATTTCATCGTGTAACCTGTCTGGTCCGGTGGGAATTGCGCAAACAAGCGGCACAATGGCAGCGCAAGGTGGCACCAGTTTTATCTGGTTTGTCGGTATGCTGTCGGCGGCGGTCGGCCTGTTGAACCTGTTCCCCGTGCCAATTTTGGACGGTGGGCATCTGGTGTTTCACGCCTATGAGGCCGTTTTTCGCAAAAAGCCGTCACACCAAGTCAGTAACGTGTTGATGATGATGGGTTTAACCATGATCCTGATGCTCATGAGTTTCGCGATGCTCAATGATCTTGTGTTGTGCCCATAGGCCTTACGCTGCGGATTATCCGTCGATACGTCGCCGGTAGGTCAATTTTGGCCTGAATAGATGCTGGCTATGTCGTGATCATTTTGACAAGGCTATTGGGGTCGTTTAGTGCGGTGACAACATTTGTTGATTGGACCGGACCGATGCGCATTATTTCACACTTCAAAAAGGTAACGCTGGTATTATCGATTGGCCTTATTCTGTCGCCGATCGCCGCGATGCAGGCGGTTGCACAAAGTTTTTCATTCAGTGCGTTTGAGATCGAAGGCAACCAAAGAGTTGAAGACGGCACAATTTTAAACATTGGTGGCTTGTCTCGCGGTCAAAGCCTTTCGGAAGGTGACTTGAATGCAGCGGCGCAACGCATTCGCGCCAGTGGTCTATTCGAGACCGTGTCGGTGTCACCAAATCGAGGCACCCTGACTATTTCCGTCAAAGAGTGGCCAACAATTAATCAGATCAGCATCGAAGGAAACGCGAAGGTTAGTGACGCAGTTATAATGGGGGCAGTCCAATCACAGCTCCGCCGTGCATATAGCCCAGTTCAAGCCGAAAGAGACACTGCTGCCATTGCGGACGTATATGCAGATAAGGGCCGGATCAATGCGGTGGTAGTGCCTCGCATTATTCGGCGGTCGAACAACCGTGTCGATTTGATTTTTGAGGTATCAGAATCTGATGTCACCGAAGTTGAGCGAATTTCATTTGTGGGAAATCGAAAGTTTTCTGAGGGCCGTTTGCGACGGGTGCTTGAGACTAAACAAGCAGGCATTTTGCGGGCCATTATCACGCGTGATACTTTTGTCGAAGAACGCATCGCATTTGATCGACGCGCATTGACCGACTTTTATCAATCACGCGGTTATGTTGATTTCGAAGTCCAAAACGTTGATGTGTCGTTAACCCGCGAGCGGGATGCTTTCTTGGTGACTTTCAATGTTCAGGAAGGCCAAAAATACACAATCGGAAATGTGTCGTTGAGGAGCGAAATCCCCGAAGCTGACGCTGCTGTATTCGGTGATGCTATTCGATTGCCCAAAGCAACGGTGTATTCTCCGTCACTCATTGATCGTGAAATCTCGCGTTTGGAGCGAATGGCAACGAAAATGGGGGTGAATTTCCTTCAGGCGGAGCCACGTATTTCTCGCAATGGACCCAAACTTGAGTTGGATATTGAGTTTGTTTTGGTTCGGGGCCCACGCATATTTGTCGAGAGAATTGATATTGAGGGTAACAACACCACGCTTGACCGTGTCATTCGTAATCAATTCCGTCTTGTCGAAGGGGATCCATTTAACCCACGTGAAATTCGTGAAAGTGCACAACGCATTCGCGCACTTGGGTTCTTTGGAAGTACCAATGTAGAGGCACGCGAAGGTTCGACCCCGAGCCAGGTCGTTATCGATGTCGATGTCCAAGAAAGGCCGACAGGCAGTTTATCATTTGGCGCAAATTATAGCACTGACTCCGGCGTGCGCTTAATTGCATCATTCGAGCAAGACAATTTCTTAGGGCGAGGTCAGCGACTGGATTTTGATTTAGCCGTAGGTGAAACGAACCGTGTATTCTCGGTCGACTTTTTTGAACCGCAGTTTCTAAGCAGGGATCTGGGTTTTGGACTCGGTCTGAATTATGGAACGACGGACAATGACAACGCGCTATATGATACAAGCAATATCAACGTGCGGCCCACTTTGTCATTTCCTGCATCTGAAAATGGCCGACTGTCATTATTTGTTGGATATGACCAAACCGAAATTTCAGATGTTGATGCCAACGCCAGTCAATTAATCAAAGACGATGACGCCGCTGGCGCGATCGGTGGCGGTTCGGCAGGCTATTTCTACAACTTTGACTCTCGACGCGACGGGCTGGATCCTAATACCGGAATTGTCCTGCGTTTTGGCCAAGAATTTGGCTTTGGTAGCTCGGACTACCTTAAGACAACTGCTCTCGCGGCAGCGGAAACCAAAGTGATGAATGAAGAAGTTACACTCCGGGCGACGCTTGAAGGCGGTCAGCTTAGCTATTCAGACGGCGCAAGCCGAATTACGGACCGCTTTTTCCTTGGTAGTCGGTTGATGCGCGGCTTTGAGCCGAGCGGTGTTGGCCCTAGGGATGCTACTTCAGATGATGCATTAGGCGGAAACAAGTTTGCAGTAGCGCGCTTGGAAGCAGAATTTCCGCTCGGACTTCCTGATGAATACGGGATTTCTGGAGGTGTATTTTTTGACTACGGTTCCGTTTGGGATATTGGCCGTACTGCGCCAGCAGGCACAACAGTGATTTATGACGGCTACACCCCGAGGGCTGTTGTTGGAATGTCGTTGTTCTGGACAACGCCTTTGGGTCCGTTGCGTTTTAACTTTACCGAAGCGCTCGACAAGCAAGCAGCTGATAATGTCAGGGATTTTGACGTAACGATTTCTACTAGTTTCTAATGTACAAACTAATTGCAGCAATATTCGTCATGTCGACATTGTTCGCGCCATTCTCCGCTGGCGCGCAAGATCGTAGCAACCATGTCGGTATTGCAACAATTGATATAGAAGCGATTTATCTCAACTCGATCGTAGGCAAGCGGAAAATCGCGGAACTTGAAGCGCGACAAGCCGCCCTTCAGGCAGAAAACGACCAGATCCGTGATGATTTGATCGCCGAAGAGCAATCGCTTACCGAACTGCGCCCGACATTGGATGTTGAAGCGTTTCGAAAACTTGCCGCCGAATTTGATCAGCGTGTGCAGGGGATTCGTCGGGCAAGGGATGCTGCTGAGCAAGCGCTAACATCTGATGCACAAGCGGCACCCAATATATTTCTGACGGAGGTGCGCGACATTATGTTAGAAGTTATGTTGGCGCGAGGTGCGGATGTTATCATTGACCGACGGTTTGTCCTTCTTGGAACGCAAGATATTGATATTACTGCGGAAGTTATTGCCCGCGTTGACCAAGAGTTCGGGAGCGAATGAGCTGACCGCCAAGCACTACTTGTTGAACCTCATAGGGTTTGCTAGGACTGATCCTACACGAACAATCTGGATCACCTCATGTCTGATACGCCCACAACTGCTGACATAATTCTCATTCAAAAAATCTTACCGCACCGCTATCCATTCTTATTGGTGGATAAAGTGCGCGATATTGATGGCATCAAATCAGCTGTCGGAATTAAAAACGTCACAATGAACGAACCGCATTTTCAGGGCCACTTCCCGGGAAACCCGATCATGCCAGGTGTAACGATTGTCGAGGCGATGGCCCAGACCGCAGCAGTTATGGTTGGTACCAGCCTTGGATTAACCGAGGGCAACCTGAACGTCTATTTTATGGCGATCGATGGCTGTAAATTCCGCCGCATGGTTGTGCCCGGTGATGTGCTTGAAATGCACCTGGAAACAACACGTGGCAAACCGGGTGGTAAGGTTTGGAAATTTAAGGGCGTAGCAACCGTCGATGGTGAATTGGCAGCCGAGGCTGAATTTACCGCGATGATGGATCTCCAGTCCTGATGGGCCATATTCACCCGTCTGCTGTGATCGAAGACGGCGCTGTCATTGGAGAAGGCGCAAGCATTGGGCCATTTTGCGTGGTTGGCGCTCAAGTCAAACTTGGCCGTAATGTCACGTTGAAATCGCATGTTGTCGTTACTGGCGATACGGAAATTGGCGATGATACGACAATATTTTCGTTCGCGGTGGTGGGTGAAATTCCGCAAGATAAGAAATTTGGTGGCGAGCAGACGCAACTCACAATTGGGCAGCGCAATCAAATTCGCGAACATGTTACGATCAATACTGGCACTGCGGGTGGTGGTGGCTTGACGAAGATTGGCAATGATTGCCTGCTTATGGCTGGCTGTCACGTCGCTCATGATGCCCAGATCGCGGACCGTGTGATCATCGTGAATTCATCTGCTGTTGCTGGCCATTGCATCATAGAAGACGATGTCATCATCGGCGGACTATGTGGCATTCATCAATTTGTCAGGATCGGGCAGGGCGCGATTATCGGTGCTTTGTCGATGGTCACAAATGACGTTGTGCCGCACGGGCTTGTGATGGGACCACGTGGCACGTTGGATGGCCTTAACCTCGTCGGGCTCAAGCGCAAAGGCGTTGGACGTGTGGATATCACCGCGCTCAGGGCTGCGTTTCAAACGCTCAAAGATGGCGATGGCACGTTTCTGGATCGAGCGCAGCGGCTATCGCAAGAAAGCGATAGCGAATATGTGCAACAAATGGTTGGTTTCATTCTGGGCGAAACAGACCGCAATTTTCTCGCGCCAAGCTGATGCGTGCGTTGGTCGCTGGCACGGGTGATTTACCTGCTGTTCTCGCCCGCCATGACCCTGACCTGATCATTTGTGCGATGGCAGGGTTTGATCCTGCGATCCCTGTTGATTTGCGGTTCAGGATTGAAACTTTGGGTCAGTTCCTTGATGATTTGGTAGGCCGCGATGTGACACAGGTTTGCTTTGCCGGAGCCGTCAATAGGCCGGATATCGACCCAAGTGCTATTGATGCCAAGACGGTGCCATTGGTACCGAGGTTGTTGGCCGCGATCAGCAAGGGCGATGACGGGGCGCTGCGCGATGTGCTGGCAATATTTGAGGAACGAGGCTTCGCGATCATCGCCGCTCATGACATTGCGCCGACATTGCTGCCGCCAAGTGGCGTGCTATCAACGCGCGATATCCGAAAGGGTATTTCGAAAGATGCTCGGCTCGGTCAGTCTGTCGTTGCGGCGATGGGAGAACGGGATCAAGGGCAGGCTTGCGTTATCCGCGACGGCCAAGTTTTGGTGCAGGAACAGCGCGATGGCACGGATGCCATGCTGCGCACACCTGATATACAGGGTGGCATTTTGTTCAAAGCGCCCAAGCCAAATCAGGACCGCCGTGCTGACCTGCCGACCATTGGCCCGGGGACAGTTCAGGCGGCCAGTGCCGCAGGGCTGAGGGCCATTGTCATAGAGCATGATGGTGTGATGGTTTTGGATCAAGCGGCCGTTATTGAGGCAGCAGATGGTGCCGGCATTTGCCTGTGGGTCAAAGCAAAGGAAGCCGACTGATGCGTGTCTTTGTCATTGCGGGTGAGGCATCAGGCGACAAACTGGGTGCGGCCCTGATGGATGGATTACGCGTTTTGATGCCCGACGTGGCATTTGACGGCGTAGGTGGCCCATTGATGCAGACGCGTGGTCTGGTGAGCCGCTTTCCTATGGATGAATTGTCGGTTATGGGTCTGGCCGAAATTTTACCAAAATACCGAGCGCTCAAGGCGAGGGTCAGGGAAATGGCGGATGCTGTTATTCAAACCCAACCAGATGTCTTGATTACGGTTGATAGCCCTGACTTTTGTTTGCGCGTCGCAAAACTGGTCAAGGCTGCAACGGATATTCGCACGGTACATTATGTGGCCCCGACTGTTTGGGCTTGGCGGCCTAAGCGCGCGCAGAAGATGGCGCCGTTTATTGATCAGGTGCTTGCCTTATTCCCATTTGAGCCGCCGTATATGCAGGCGGCAGGCATGCGGTGCGATTTTGTAGGCCATCCCGTTGTGACCGATCTGCTTGCCACTGATGATGAGGCGGCTGCATGGCAGGGTAAGGGTCCGTTGGTTCTGGTCTTGCCCGGTTCGCGGCGTGGTGAAGTCTCGAGGTTGATGGATCGGTTCGGCATTGCAGCGGGACAGATTGCTCTTGCGCATCCCAACGCGCGATTTGTGATCCCCACGACTAAAAACGTAGAACACATTGTGAGGGAGCTCAGCAAGAGTTGGCCAGTCACGCCACAGATCCTGACGGCGGATGAAAAGGCGCTGAAAAGGGGGGCGTTTGCGGCGGCAGATGTGGCGCTTGCAGCGTCGGGGACTGTGTCGCTCGAATTGGCGGCGAATGAAACACCAATGGTGATTGCCTATGATATGTCACCACTATCGCGGATCATCATCGGACGCATGTTGCTGACGGATACGGTGACGTTGGTCAATCTGGTCAGCGAAACAAGGGTAATCCCTGAATTTATTGGCATGGCGTGCCAACCGCATCCGATTGCGCAGGCGGTAAATGATGTGTTGGGTAACCCACACGATCAGATTGCAGCGATGCGTCTGACGATGGACCGTTTGGGGCAGGGTGGCGAAGCACCAGGATTGCGTGCGGCTAGGGCCGTGGTCGACGGGTTAGAACACGACCGTCCAGAATAAGCAGACCAACAGCCAGCACAGCAAAGCCCAGATAGGCGCGCAGCTGTAATTCCTCACCCAAGATCACAGCGCCAAGCACAATCGCAACGGGTGCAACAAGCAAAGTCACCAGCATCAAATTGCCAGATCCCGCGCGTTGAAGCACATAATAATACAACAGATACGCCAAAGCCGTGGCGACAATGGCGTAATAGGCGATGGCCCCCCAAACGACGGGCGATAAATCAAACCGGAACGGACCTTCGATGATCCAAGCCAAAGGGATCATAATCAAGGTGGCCCCCGTGACCATGCCAGTGGCTGCGACTTGTGGTTTGAGTTCAGACAACATCTTGCGCGCCCAAATTCCAGCGATGGCATAAGAAAGCGTACCGCCGATCACAGCCAGTTGCCCCAATGACCGCAGATCAAGCGACGCGAATGACGACAGCCCGATTGCAATCGCTACGCCAAGAAACCCGATCAATACACCGATAAAGCGCCGCGGCGTTAGCCGTTCATCGGCGAAAAACATAGCCGCAAGTACAACACCAAAAACGGATGTTGCGGCGTTCAAGATCGAGGTAAGTCCGCTTTCGATATAAAGCTGACCCCATGCCATGAGCGAAAACGGCACCACATTGTTCAATGCGCCCATGACCAGAAACGCCAACCAAATGCGTGGCTGGTGGGGCAGCGGAAATTTTCTATATAGAATGTAGACCCAAAGCAGCACCATGGCCCAACCCGTGCGATGCGCGACAGCCGTCAACGGGCCAATTTCGTCCAGCGCGATACGCACACTCACAAACGATCCACCCCAGATGAATGCGAGGGCAAACAAAGCGGCCCATGCCTGTGGTGATATGGTTTTCTGCTTAACTGTCATAGTTGTTTGTCACAGGTGCCAATCGCATCAGCAACCCGAAAGATGCGCAACAAAAAAGCCCCGCAAAATTGCGGGGCTTATCCGTGTGATAGTGGTGGTTAACTTAGAAGGACGTAGAAACCTTCAGGCCGAATGCCAAAGCAGAGTTGTCGCGGAATTCTGCGGCCGTTGTACCTGCAAGGGCTGCTACCGGATGCTCTGTGTCAGCGTCGCCGAGCATCACGTAGCGAACGCCGCCAGTCACTTTAAACCCGTCTCCGGTGTATGTGGCGCCGAGACCAACACTCTTGTTGCCATCAGTTGGGGCAAGGTTGCCAGCAAAACCACCTTGAGCAGCTTCGTAACCAAATGACAGAGCACCGGACCAAGTATCAGAGAATTTGCGACCAACACCTACATTATAGCTCATTGTGTCTTCATCGTATTTTTGCAGAGAGCCGCCGCTAGTGATGGTGGCGTAACCTGACGGTTTGAAGTCAAACTGCGTCCACTTTGCGTAACGGATGCTACCAAATACCAATGTATCCGCGGCTACACCTGTTTGGAAATCAAGGTTGATTGATTCAGGTGTTGTGACTTTTGTCGTTTCAGGGGTGCCGCTACAGATTGCCGCTGAATAGCAGGTTTCAGTGCCTTCGATGTCATGATCAACGGACGAGTTATATGTTAACGCAAAGCGCATTGCGATTTCAGGGCGTTCATATGCAGCGCCAACAAGAAAACCATTTCCTGAGCTAGATTCGCTTGAAAAATCGTAATTTCCCGCAACGCCAAGTGGAATTGTAATATCTGCTTTCACAGATTGGCGTCTCAGGCCCGCATGCACCGAGATACTGTCGCTCAAGGAATAACGCGCGACAGCTGTAATAGCGGTCGAACTGACGTCAGCTTTGGCGCCAGTGGCGTAATAGCCGCCTGTCGTATCGTTGTAATCAACTGATGCACCAAATGGTTGATCAAAGACCAGAGAGACAGATAGGTTGTCAGCAATTTGGTTCTTAATGCCAATGCCTACTTGTGAATACTTTCCGGCCATGTTCCCGGATGCACCGGTCAGGCCAGTGCCTGTGGCGTCGCCAGAAATGCTTGGGCTCACGGAGCCAAAGCTAAGCTCTGCTGAATTGCCTTCTTCGAAGATGATGCCGACGCCTTGGCCTGAACGGTCAAGACCGCCAGCTGTTGCGGCTGTCGTGGTCAGCAGGAGTGCTGCGCCTACGGTCATTAGGTTTTTCATGTATCCATCCCTGTCATGAAATTAATTGGTGAAAGCAGTTAGGGAAGAGCAACAGATTCGGTCAATTATTACGCCGCGTCAGCATTTTTTCGCGCAATCACGCGTTACTTAAATACATGCAAATCGGCGGGTTATTGACGGTTTCCACGTATATTTACGTAATTGGCTGTAAAAATCGCGATGGCGCCGACAATCGTCCCGATATTGATCGCCTCATCATAGAGTAGATAGCCCACGCAGATGATTACTGGTAGGCGTGCAAAATCGATGGGCATCACGAACGAGGCTGGGGCCTTGGATAGTGCGGTTGTCAGGCAAAAATGAGCGGATAGCCCCGCGATGCCGATAATCACCACCCAATGTAGGGTTTGGGACGTCGGAAACGCGATATCACCGTCAATTCCAGCAGCGACAAGGCCAAACACACATTGCATGGCCGTCAGGTAAAACAGAATAGAAATAAGCGGCACCTGTTGCGTCAGTTGACGCGTGAAAATAGCAGTCAGCGCAAAGGCAATTGCCGCACCAGCGGCGGCTGCAACGCCCAGATTAAGTGTAGCAACACCCGGTTGGGTTACGAGAATAACCCCCATAAACCCAACAAGCGCTGTGATGATACTGGCGCGCGTAATCTTTTCCGACAATAGCAAGGGCGACAAAAGCAGCACCCATATAGGCGTGGTGAATTCCAACGCAAACACTTGCGCAAGCGGGACGACTGTAATGGCGAAAAACCAAAGGTTCTGTCCGGTGAAATGACAGATATTGCGAATGAAATGTTTGCGAAGAAACGTTGCCTTGATCCTTGTCAGCTGCCCCGTGTGCCAACCGACGATCAACACAATTGCGAGCCCTGTGATGGAACGGAATAGCATGATCTCGAAGGTATCAAGATCAAGCGCTGCCGCACGGCCGGCAATGGCCATGGTAGTGAAGGATATGATCGCACCGATCATCCAGAGAGCGGCCTGAAGTTTTTGAGACATAGGCGCAAGTAGACATAGCAATGCGTGGACTGCAATCAAAAGGTAGTGAACAGAGGGCAATCGCTGTTTTCAAAACCTAAGCCAGCCCTCTATCACTTCTTGTGTCTTGGATTTTTGAGTGAAGGATTAATATGCGGTTTTTACTAACGGCCTCTTTAATTATGGTTGCAAATTCATCAGCCATCGCCGCCCCCGCCGAGATTATTTCGGCCGCCAACGCGTCATTTCAACATTTGGCCGAAGTTGTTGTTGTCGATCAGATTGATGGGCGATGCGGTGCTGATGACAGCGTTAATCCATTCGCTGCATATTGTACCACCGACGACACAATTTTTATATCTAAAGAGGCCATGAACAAGCCAGTCGCCGACTACCTGCTTGCGCATGTGTTTGGGCACGTTGTGCAGGTGGAACATGGCGTTGCGGATGTTGCGCTTGATGCAATCTGGGCCGAACCATCACGTGAAAAGGAATTACGTGGTTACGTAGCAAGGCAAGTTGACTGCATTGCAGGTGTTTTGGTCATGCGTTCGGGCAGGTCAAAAATGGATTTACGAAAATTGTTGTCAGCCGATCCGTTCGAGGATGCGCATTGGGGACGAAACCCGCTAAGGGCGGGGCCATTGATGGGGATTGGTCTGGCCGCGCGCGCCAAATGGTTCGATATCGGACAGCGCGGTGACCTGAGCCAATGCGCTGCCGGAGATTTTTCATCAGATCTGCTATTACGCGCAGACCAATGGCCGTAATTCATCGAATAATACTTCAATATCAGCTCATTAAGCGTTGATATTATTTCCTATTCCCACTCGATCGTACCTGGAGGCTTAGATGTGATATCGTAGGTGACGCGGTTGATGCCTTGGACTTCATTGATGATGCGTGTGGCCGTTTCGCCAAGGAATTCGTGGGTAAACGGATAGTAATCAGCAGTCATGCCATCGACAGATGTCACCGCGCGCAGCGCGCAGGCAAAATCATATGTCCGGCCGTCGCCCATCACGCCAACAGTGCGCACCGGGAGGATGGCAACAAAGGCCTGCCAGATTTCATCGTAAAGGCCGTGTTTGCGGATCTGGTCGATATAGACAGCATCGGCCTTGCGTAGAATTTCAAGCTTTTCACGGGTGATTTCGCCGGGGCAGCGGATCGCAAGGCCCGGGCCAGGGAATGGGTGCCGGCCAATGAACGATTTGGGCAAACCCAGTTCAGTGCCTAACGCGCGGACCTCGTCCTTGAACAGTTCCCGCAGCGGTTCGACCAATTTCAATCCCATTTTTTCCGGCAAACCGCCGACATTGTGGTGGCTTTTGATCGTAACGGAAGGCCCGCCGCTAAATGACACGGATTCGATGACATCGGGATAAAGCGTGCCTTGGGCAAGGAATTCAGCGCCATCAATTTCATTCGCGTATTTCTGGAATACGTCAATGAACAGCTTACCAATGATTTTGCGCTTTGTTTCCGGATCAGATTGACCATCAAGCTGTCCAAGGAACAACTCTTGTTCGTCAGCATGGATCAGCTTCATTTTGTAATTGTCGCGGAACATGGTCACGACTTCTTCGGCCTCGCCCTGACGCAGCAGGCCGTGGTCAACGAAGACACAGGTGAGCTGATCACCAATTGCTTCGTGGATCAAGACAGCAGCAACCGACGAATCGACGCCGCCGGACAGGCCACAAATGACTTGTTTATCGCCGACTTGGTCGCGGATCGCCTGAATGGCGACCTCGCGGTAGGCACCCATTGTCCAATCGCCAGTGAAACCCGCCAGCCGGACAAAGTTTTCATAAAGCTTGGCACCGTTTGGGGTGTGGTGCACTTCGGGGTGGAACTGCACAGCATAGAAATCACGAGAGACATCGGCAGTGATCGCAAATGGTGCGTTGGGTGAGGTGCCGTATACTTCAAAACCGGGGGCGATGGCGCTAACGTGGTCGCCGTGGCTCATCCAGACTTGTTCTTTTTCACTTTCAAACCAACCATCTAGCAGCGGAAGTTGATTTTCCGGTGTGACAAATGCGCGACCAAATTCCGCTGTGCCATGACCACGATCAACCTGACCACCGAGCTGCTGCATCATCGTTTGCTGACCGTAGCAAATGCCAAGGATCGGGACGCCCATATCGAAAACGGACTGCGGTGCGCGCGGGCTGCCTTCGCGCGTAACGCTATCAGGGCCGCCGGAAAATATCACTGCTTTTGGTGCGAATTCTGTTAAGAATGCGTCATCAACCTGCTGGTAGGGATGAATTTCGCAATAGACGTTAAGTTCGCGCAAGCGACGCGCAATGAGCTGCGTGACTTGGCTGCCAAAGTCGATGATGAGTAGGCGTTCATGTGTCTGTATATCCATGGTGTGGTTTAACCTTGGATTTGAGCCCAACGCAAGACCAGCCAATGTCGCTTTTGCGCCCAAGAGGCCGTTAATTTTGCGCCAGACCATGCCAATCCTTGCTATCCATGCCTTAACAAATTTCAGCTTTGGGGACCAACCATGAGTGATACAGCCACACAACCCGCACGACGCGGTCGCGGGGGCGGCGGTGCTGCACGTCGCGCAGAGCGAACAGCCGTGAGTGTTGAAACTGCAAAATACATTGAACGGAACATCCCCAATTACGAAGTATTGGACGATGCAGCGCTTGAGATTATCGAGCAGAATGCCGAAACCGTGCTCGCTGAAATTGGTGTGGCATTTGTTGATAACCCCGAGGCGCTTGAGCGTTGGAAAGCCGCTGGCGCTGAGGTGACTGGTGAGCGCGTGCGTATCCCACGTGGGTTGGCCCGCAAGCTGTGTGCGACTGCGCCGTCTGAATATACGCAATGTGCCCGCAACCCTGAACGTAATGTTGTAGTGGGTGGCAAGAACCTTGTGCTTGCGCCCGTCTATGGCCCACCATTTGTGCGTGATGCAGAAGGCGGACGTCGCTACGCAACCATGGATGATTTTGAGAAATTCGTGAAGCTTGGCTATATGTCAAAGTGGTTGCACCACTCAGGCGGTACTGTGTGCGAACCAACTGATATTCCGGTGAACAAGCGTCACCTTGATATGTTGCTTGCGCATATGGTTTTGTCGGACAAGCCGTTTATGGGGTCAGTGACAGAACCGTCCCGCGCACAAGACAGCATTGATATGTGCAACATCTTGTTCGGCGAAGAATTCGTGCAAGAAAACACAGTTATGACCTCGTTGATTAACATCAACAGCCCAATGACATTCGACAGCATCATGATGGGCGCATTGGAAATATTCGCGGCTAACAACCAAGCCAGCATTATCAGCCCATTCATCGTTGGCGGGGCAATGGCGCCAGTATCTGTAGCGGGCACATTGACACAAGTGCTGGCCGAGGTTTTGGCCGGTGTTGCATATTCACAAATCATACGCCCCGGATCACCTGTGATTATGGGCGCGATGGTGACGTCCATTGACATGAACTCGGGCGCTCCGACATTTGGGACGCCGGAAACGTCACACATTACATATGGCGTTGGCCAATTGGCGCGTCGTTTAAACCTGCCTTATCGTTCTGCAGGGGCGTTCTGTGGCTCAAAGCTGCCTGACGCGCAGGCCGCATATGAAACGGCAAACTCGCTGAATATGGGTTTGTTATCTGGGGTGAACTTTATGCTGCATTCATGTGGCTGGCTCGAGGGCGGGCTTGTCGCGTCGTTTGAGAAGTTTGTAATGGACGCGGATCAGCTTGGCATTTTGCATCATTTCGCTAAGGGCGTAGATATGTCCGAAGATGCGCAAGCGATGGGCGCGATTGCGGAGGTTGGGCCGGGCGGTCACTATTTGGGTTGTGAGCATACGCAGGCCAATTTCAAGACGGCATTCTGGCGGTCGGACCTGCTCGATTATAAGCCATTCGAGACATGGGAAGAAGACGGCGCCAAAGATACCCAAGCCTTAGCCACCGCACGCGTTCAGAAGATGCTGGACACCTACAGACAGCCTGCTCTCGATCCAGAGATCGAGGCAAGGTTGCGTGCCTATGTTGCAGATAAAAAAGCCAGCATGCCGGACAGCTTTATTTAACGATTTGCATCGCGCTGAGGGTTTGCGCCTCAGCGAGTAAGGCCACAAGAATCTCTACGTGACGGGCTGCTGAATAAGTGGCCCGTTTTTCTTTGCGTTCAGCATTCAGGCCGCTTTCAATGTCCAACAGCTGGATGACGGCCAACGCGGGCTTGGGCAAGTGATCGCTTTGGAGTGCGCGGCGTAAATGTATGCTTCGCACATATTCATCTAGGCCAAAGCGGGCTGCTTTGGTCAGTAATTTCGGGCGTCGGAGTTGTCGCAATCGTGTTTGAATATCTTGCATGATTTGGTTCTCCATCAAGCGTGAGAAGCCCTTCATGTCACAACTTAAACGGTGTTGCTGAAAGCTGATTTGATGCGAACGGTGCGTTTATGTTTCGTTACACAATGGAAACAATGATTAAAATTGAAAAGCACTGTTAACAAAATAGTAACAATACAATCTTAGGTTGTTTAGTTGCTACTGCGTCGATGTGAGCAAGCCTCACAAAGTTGAAGTTAGAGAGGGTACAATGGGACAGGAATGTAATATTCAATTGCAAGATCAGTTTCCAAGCTGGGTTCCAGCCGCTGCGAGGCATTATCTTACGCACACCGAGGCCGGCGTCTCCATTCGGGAACTTGCGCGGTCGAAAAACTGCCACCCTTCTACTGTTTTGCGGCAAGTCAGGCGATTTGAAACAAGTAGGGACGATCCACTCATTGACGATGCGCTTCAGGCCCTAAAGCGGTTGATCGCGCCAGTCGTGGATACAAACGCTCCTACGGGAAAAAGTATGACGGAATTGCCTTCTGATGGTGCAGGTAGTCGAATCGAAAAACTATCCCAAGAACAGATCGAAAAAGAGGCAAAGCGCGTCCTGCGGCGCATGTGCGAAGCAGGCGCCGTGTTAGCGGTGGCAAAAGAAATGGAAACCGCTGTCGTCGTCAAAGAGGATGCGCGCGGCGCATCGCTGCGGACGGCAATGGTTGAAAAAGCGATTGCCCAAGCGATGGCTGTAAAGTCATGGATTGCCCCACATGAGGGAAAAGGGCGTGTAAGCCGGTATTATATTACCAATGCAGGACGCGCTGCATTCCGACGGTTGACGGCAAAAGACGAAAATGCGGCCCATGGTTTTGCTGAAATGCGCGCGACGTTTGATCATGACGGTGATTGGGGAAGCGACTTAAAATCCACTGATCAAACCAATGGGCGTTATAAAGTGACGGAAAGCCCGCTGATTGGGCTGTCGCGGCGACGTGATAAGGATGGATCGCATTTTTTATCAAAAGAGCTTGTCGATGTTGGCGAGCGGCTAAGAGAAGATTTTGAATTGGCGCGGATGGACCAAAAATTCGAACCATCATTAGATGCGTTTCTGAGTTCGGCTCCTTTGGCGGATGGCTCTAAGGCGTCTGCAGCGGGTCATATGCGCGTTCGAACGGCGCTAATTTCAATTGGTGCGGGGCTTGCTGATGTGGTCTTCATGTGCTGCTGCCTGCTTGAGGGATTGGAACAGACAGAAAAGAAGATGGGCTGGTCCGCAAGGTCAGGGAAAATTGTGCTGCGCATCGCGTTGCAACGATTACAGGTCCATTATGCTCAACAGGGGCAGTTTGCGCCGCTCATCGGCTAGCTGGGTGTTGGACAATCGGATTGCGAGTGACTACATCTGGGGCAACCAAATGAGAGCTTGCCAAAATGTCTACGCGTGATCTTAAAATTCCAGCCCAACGCCACCCTGAAAAGGCGCGGCGCCCAGACAATGCACAACCCAAGAAGCCATCTTGGATCAGAGTCAAAGCGCCAACGTCAGAAGGGTATAAACAAACCCGTAATATCATGCGCGAACATAAGCTTGTCACCGTTTGTGAAGAAGCAGGTTGCCCCAACGTTGGTGAATGCTGGAGCCAAGGTCACGCGACGATGATGATCATGGGCGAAGTTTGCACACGCGCCTGTACGTTTTGCAATATTGCGACTGGTAAGCCGCCGGAAGCACTGGATGTTTTTGAACCTGGGCGTGTCGCCGATGCCGTTAAGAAGCTGGGCCTCAACCACGTTGTTATTACGTCTGTTGATCGTGATGACGTAGAGGATGGCGGTGCGGAACATTTTGCGCAAACTATTCGTGCGGTTCGGCGTCAATCGCCAAACACGACGATTGAAATCCTTACACCTGACTTTATTCGTTGTGATAGCAGTGTGTTAGAGGTTGTCGTTAACGCAAAGCCGGATGTTTTCAATCATAACCTTGAAACTGTTCCGGGCTTGTATCCCGAGGTGCGGCCGGGTGCGCGCTATTTCCATTCGCTGCGCTTGTTGCAACGTGTCAAAGAGCTTGATCCCACCATGTTTACGAAGTCCGGCATCATGGTCGGCTTGGGTGAAAACCGCCAAGCCGTTGTGCAGGTCATGGAAGACATGCGGGCCGCAGACATCGACTTTCTGACGATCGGGCAGTATTTGCAACCAACACCAAAGCACCACGCCGTTGATCGGTTTGTCACACCCGAAGAGTTTGCAGCATATGAAAAAGCAGCCTTTGGCAAAGGGTTTTTGATGGTGTCTGCGTCACCGCTTACGCGGTCAAGCTATCATGCGGGAGACGATTTTGCACGTTTGCGTGCGGCACGATTGGCAAAATTCGGGTCAGTCTAGAACCGGATTTTGTTGCGTCCACCACTATTGGGCGTGAGCCATTCCGGCCATCCGAATACTTTTTCAACCGCGAATAACGCGATACAAATCGCAATGATGCTGACGACAAAGATGACTTTGCTCATGCTGGGTGGATTTGCCGCCCAACGCTTCATCATCAAGAGCATGCGAAAATTCATGCGTCGTCCGTAAACCTGACCTTGCCGATGAAAGGCAAGTTGCGGTTACGTTGGGCAAAATCAATGCCATAGCCCACGACAAATTCATCGGGAATTTCAAAGCCGGTCCAGTCAGCGCGGAAATCGACCTCGCGGCGGGCCGGTTTGTCGAGCAGGGCGATCGTTTTCATCCGTGCCGGCTTTTTGGTCAAAAGATAATCGGACACATGCGCCAACGTATGGCCCGTATCGATAATGTCCTCGACGACAAGCACATCTCTATTCTCAATTTGGCCGCGCAAGTCTTTGAAAATACGCACTTCCCGACTGCTTTCCATGCCGTCGCCGTAGCTAGATGCCTCCAGAAAATCCACCTCGACAGGTAAATCTAGTTCGCGCACCAAATCAGCGATAAACACAAAAGATCCCCGCAATAGACCGACGACAACAAGTTTGTCAGTATCATTGAAAGTTTCATGAATTTCGGTGCAAAGCTCTTCGATACGGGCGGCAATCGATTTAGCGCTGATCATTTGGTCAATAACATAGGGGCGGTGCGGCATAATATTCCCTTTGGGGTGGCTGTGACTTGATCTTTGTCCCTATTTTACGACATGAACAGGTGATGTCACGAAAGAAAGCGGCCTATGACCACCCATTCGGAAACTAAATTGCTGCCTTATTCAGCGGATCAAATGTTTGCACTGGTGGGTGACGTTGCCCGTTACCCCGAGTTTTTGCCGTGGACGGCTGCTGCGCGCATCCGCAAAACTGATCAGCACGCCGATCATGCCGAGATGCTGGCGGATCTCGTGATTTCATTCAAAGTGTTCCGCGAGACATTCGGCAGCCGCGTTTTGCTTTGGCCTGAGGCCAAAAAAATCGACACCAGTTACTTGGACGGGCCATTCAAACATATGGTCAGCGAGTGGCGGTTTGAGGACAATGATGGCGGGTGTGATGTGCATTTCTACGTTGATTTTGAGTTTAAGAACAAGATTTTACAAAGCGCTATTGGTCTGTTTTTTGACGCCGCAATGAGACAAGTCGTGCAGTCATTCGAAGCAAGGGCGCATGAACTATATGGAAAATAACCCGATCAAAGACGTGATTGGATTCACGCATGCGCCTTGTCATAACGATGCTTTGGCGATGATGGAGCTGAGCGTCTATGATTGGGCCGCCTGCGCCATTGCGGGGCAAAATGAACCCCTGTCCAAGATATTGGCAGATGAGGTGAAATCGAACGGCGGACGCTGCGAAAGCACCTATGTTGGTGGGGGCCTTGGACCGGCCGCAGGAGCGGCATTGGTCAACGGAACGATGAGCCACGCACTTGATTATGACGATACCCACTTTGGGCACATCGGGCATACAAGTGTCGCTGTGGTGCCAGCCGCGCTTGCCATGGCGCAGAAATACCGTTGCAATTGGCATGCATTCATCGAGGCGGCGTTGATCGGATCAGAGGCGGCGGTCAGGATCGGGCAATGGCTGGGCCGAGAGCATTATCAAGTCGGTTTTCACCAGACAGCAACATCAGGGGCGTTTGGGGCATGTATTGCGGCGCTACGTCTGGCGGGTGCGGATGAGGAGCAGACGCGCAATGGCATTGGACTGGTTGCGTCGATGGCATCGGGGCTCAAGGCGCAGTTCGGCACTATGGCCAAACCGTTGAACGCCGGATTGGCAGCACAGGCCGGAGTGGATGCTGCCCAATGGGCAATGGCAGGCATGACGGCGACAGATGATGGGTTATTGGCGTTTGCCGCCACGCATCACGGTCAATTTGATCAAACTGCGTTCCACGAGTTGGGAACAGAGTGGCGGATGTTAGATGTCAGTCATAAGTTTCATGCCTGCTGCCACGGACTACACGCCATGTGTGAAGCCCTCGGGCAATCAAAACGACAGGTCGGTGATATTGAAAGCATTACAGTTTTCACGCACCCAAGGTGGTTAACCGTTTGCAATCAACCCGCACCTGACACTGGGCTGGGGGTCAAGTTTAGCTTTGCCCATGTGGCGGCAATGGTGCTGACTGGTGTGGATACCTCTGCGATCGCTTCGTTTAGCAATGATGTTGCGACCAATGATCATCTTGTTGCGTTACGACAAAAAGTGAGCGTTATCAGCGACCCAGATCTAAGCGAAATGCAATCGCGCGTCATTACGAACGGGCAGGGGGCTGAGGTGCTGTTTCATGATCTAGCAGCGCGTTTGCCGTTGGATATCCGCAGGGAACGGCTGCAATCAAAGGCCGATGGCCTCATTGGAGCGGAGCGCCGCGATGCCCTTTGGCAGATCAATGATCTGACCGACTTCGCGACGCTCCTTGGATCAGCTTAAGACGTCATGTCATAGGCGCGTTCACCATGCACGGCCAGATCAAGGCCGTTCACTTCAGTCTCTTGATCCACACGAAGCGGAACAATTGCGCGGCAAACAAAGATGAGCAGCAACGTCACAACCGTTGTATACAAGCCTACGACAACCAAGCCGCCAAGCTGGGCCGTGAATGCACCCCAGCCAAATACAGCGATCATGATCGTGCCGAAAATACCACCAACACCGTGGACCGCGAATACATCAAGTGTATCGTCGATCTTTGCTTTGTTGCGGATCAATGTGACAGCCTCTTGGCATAGGATACCGGCAACTGCGCCGATAATCAGCGCCTGGATCGGGGTCACGAAGCCGGAAGCAGGGGTAATCGATGCCAGCCCCGCAATTGTACCTGTAACGATCCCGACGAGTGACGCCTTGCCAAATTTGATCCGCTCCCAAAGCGCCCAAGTTATCGAGGCCATCGCAGCAGACAGGTGTGTTACAGTAATTGCCATCGCAGCACCGCCATCAGCAGCAAGCTGTGATCCACCGTTAAAGCCGAACCAACCGACCCAAAGCATTGCCGCACCAATCATAACCATCCCCGGGTTATGTGGAGGCGTCGTTTGATTGCGGCGTGGTCCAAGGACAAAAGCGAGGATCAACGCAGCAAGGCCAGCCGTTTCGTGCACGACAATACCACCTGCAAAATCACGTACGCCAACATCACCAAATAGACCGCCATCAGACAGCATGCCGCCGCCCCAAATCCAGTGCACGACCGGCGCATAACACAACAGCATCCAGAGCGATGAAAAGAGCAGCACAAAGCCAAATCCGATGCGTTCAACATAGGCACCCACAATCAGGGCAGGGGTGATAATGGCGAATGTCATTTGGAACGCGAAAAACAGCACTTCTGGCAAAGTGCCAGAGAGGCTGTCGATTGTGACGCCGTTCAGGAACGCTTTGTCCAAACCACCCCAAAATCCGCTTTCGCTGCCGCCAAAAGCGATCGAATACCCCACGGCGAACCACAGGACGCTCATTAAGCAGGCTACAGCGTAGCAGTGCATAAATACGCTGAGAACGTTTCGCGACCGCACCAAGCCGCCATAAAATAATGCCAACCCAGGAAGGGTCATAAAGAGAACAAGGGCCGTGGCCATCATTATCCAAGCTGTATCCGCACCAATCATCGCGTTTTCCTTTGTAATTTGTTGAGCGGACTAAGGAACAAATTCGTATTGTGCATCAAGCATGGCAGTGCGAGAAAACGCCACAAGTCGATGAATGCCTAAAATATAGGCGAATTATAGGCTGGGTGCTTAGGCTTTGGGCAGATTGTCTTTTAGCGCAATTGCGATCAGGGACAGTGCATGTTCACGGGCAGCGGCACGGACATTGGCACGGCCAATCGGTCCAAATTCCACAATCTCGCTTGCCGTTTGGCCCTGCATTGCAATGGCAAAGCACACGCGGCCTTCGGGCTTATGTTCTGATCCGCCGGGCCCCGCGATCCCCGTGACCGACACAGCCATCTGCGCATTCGAATTTGCAATCGCGCCCAGCGCCATCTCAACTGCAACTTCAATGGATACTGCCCCAAATGCCGAAAGGGTCGCGCGATCAACGCCGAGCATGTCCTGTTTGGCAGCATTGGAATAGGTGACAAAACCACGATCAAATACAGCTGAGCTGCCTGCAATATCGGTCAACGCCGCACTTACCATTCCGCCAGTGCAGCTTTCGGCAGTGGCAATGACGACATTTTGGGCCTTGGCCGCAGAAATGATGTCAGCGGGCGTCATATCAGGAAAAGATGAGCAACCGCAGCAAGAGCGATCACGCCGATTGCGGCAAATATACCTGCAATCACATCGTCAAGCATGACGCCCATCGCGTCATCACGGCGATCTGCCCAACCGACCAACCATGGTTTGGTGATATCAAACAGCCGGAACAATGCGAATGCAGCAACCCAACCGGGCCAAAGTGCAAGAACATCCGCATTCATCATCTCAGCGCCGTAGGCTACGGGAATTAGTGCGGTCCATTGGCCTGCAACTTCGTCGATCACAATCTCGGATGGGTCATGATTTTCGCGCCCAAATGTTTCACGCTGCGTGGCCCAAAGCCCAACGGCAAACACAACACCGGTGCCAACGACCAGTGCCCAAACACCCCCAAACACCAATACCAGCCAAGCCGCGGGCAAGGCGGCGAGAGAGCCCCATGTCCCTGGTGCGGGCCGCATATAGCCGACATAGAAAAACGTTGCGATAATCTTGCTCATTTTGACACCAATGTTGCCGACGCAATCGCGGCAATCCCTTCTTCTCTTCCGGTAAAGCCTAGGCGTTCGGATGTAGTTGCCTTGACGCTGATGCGATCCTCATCCAGTGACATGATAGCCGAAAGGGCCGATTTCATGGCCGCTTGATGTGGGCCAATTTTTGGAAATTCGCAAACAAGTGTACAATCTACGTTTGAAATCGCAAAGCCACAGTCATGGGCGAGCGCAACGGCGTGGCGCAAGAAAATCTCGCTTGCGGCACCCTTCCATTGCGGATCACTGGGCGGGAAATGTTGGCCGATATCACCGCGGCCCAGCGCGCCATATATCGCATCCGTAACCGCATGCATGCCGACATCCGCATCTGAATGCCCTTGAAGGCTGCGGTTATGGGGCACCTTTACGCCGCAAAGCCATACATGATCGCCGACACCAAAGCGGTGAACGTCGAATCCGTTGCCACATCTGACATCCATCGGTTTCTCCAGCAATTTTTCAGCCCGTCGAAAATCCTCGGGCGTTGTTATTTTTAAGTTTGCCTCGTCACCTTGGACGATGGCAACTTTAATCCCAGCAGCACGCGCAACAGCAACATCATCGGTCGCGGGACCGTCAAGCATGCCATGTGCATTGCAAATCGTGGCGTAGTCAAACCCTTGCGGCGTTTGGGCGCGATACAGCCCGTCACGTGGCACGACGCCAGCAACATTTCCACCCTGACCTTGCCAAAGGGTATCTGACACGGGCATGGCCGGGGCAGCAGCAGGGTGGTTTGCCAGTGCCGCAATAACATTCGCGATGACTGCATCGCTGACGCAGGGGCGTGCGGCATCGTGGATCAAGATGTGCTTGGGGTTCACCGAAGAAAGGGCACGCAGACCAGCATGAACAGACGCATCCCTTGTCGCGCCGCCCTCGACGATAAGGTCAATGGTGCCATCAAGTGCAGCTAGATGGGCGTGATCATCGGGGTGATAAACGACCGTCACGTGATCGACATGACGGCGCAACACGGCAATCGAATGAGCGATAACTGGCTTGCCGGCCACATTTTGCCACTGCTTTGGCAATCCGCCACCAGCGCGTGATCCACGGCCTGCGGCGACGATAATGGCGGCTATTGTCATATCTGCTCCGACGTTGCTGATTGATGTTTAAGATGCCCAAGGTTCGAGCGCAATTCATGATATTGTGCCGTTTTTTTGTGCAATATGCGTATATTGCTTAATATTTGAGCAGCACTGCATTGTATCGACAGGTAAGATTGGGTAGTCAAACCTGTGAACATTGATCAGATCATAAACCACAAGCCCCCTGTTGTTCTGGCCCCGTTGGCCGGCATTACCGATTTGCCGTTTCGGCAATTGGTCGCGGGTTTTGGTGCCAGCTGGGTTGTCAGCGAAATGGTCGCCAGCCAAGAAATGGTGCAAGCAAAACCGGGTGTGCGCGAACGTGCAGAACTTGGCTATGATCAAAAAAATACAGCCGTTCAAATCGCCGGACGCGACGCCTATTGGATGGCCGAGGCTGCGCGCATGATTGTCGACAATGGTGCAGCGCTTATTGATATCAACATGGGGTGCCCTGCGAAAAAGGTCACAAATGGTTATTCGGGATCCGCATTGCTACGCGACCCTGATCATGCCCTGCGACTGATCGAGGCTGTGGTAGAAGCCGTTGATGTGCCCGTCACCTTGAAGACACGGCTAGGCTGGGATCATGACAGCTTGAATGCCGCAGACGTGGCTAAACGGGCGGATGACGTTGGGATCAAGCTGATCACGATCCATGGGCGCACACGCTGTCAGTTCTACAAAGGGCAGGCGGATTGGGCTGCCATCCAAGACATCAAAGACGCCGTATCTATCCCTGTTATTGCCAACGGCGACATCATTGATGCAACGACAGCCAAAACAGCGCTGACGTTGTCGCGGTCTGATGGCGTAATGATTGGACGCGGGGCGCAAGGTAAGCCTTGGGCCTTGGCCGAAATTTCACATGCGCTGGGATCTGGCGCTGAACCGAGCAAGCCCAAAGGGGCCGCATTGGTCGATATGATCAGCGGGCACTATGAAGCGATGCTCGGATTTTACGGTCATGATCTTGGCCACCGCGTCGCGCGTAAACATCTTGGATGGTATATGGATGACGCAGAACCAGACCCGATGCTGCGTCGTGAAGTATTAACCGCCAAAGATCCCAAGACCGTTATGAAACTTATCCCAATGGCGATTGCGGCATGATGGAGGATGACGCAATCTGGATGGCCCTGCCAGTGCCGGTGATTGTTGTCTCGGGCGAAGGCCAAACAATTCTGTCATGCAATACTGCAGCCGAAGGTTTTTTCGGGCAATCGGTGAAAACCATGGAAGGCCAAAGTCTCGAGAAAGTTCTCGCCCTGCCTGAGCCGATAAGACGTCCGCTTGGTGTGGCGATAAGGTCGAATGCGCCGTTAAGTGTAAATGACGTGAGCGTCACACGAAATGGTGGACCAGACGTGGCGTGTAATATCTCTGCGGCGCCATTTAGTGCCGAGCAAATGCTTTTGATTGTCAGTCCAAGAGACATCGGAACCCAAGCCCATGCCGCGGCCGCTCATCGCAAGGCCGCGAAATCAGCAATCGGGATGGCGGAAATGCTGGCGCATGAGATTAAGAACCCGCTTGCCGGTATAACAGGTGCTGCGCAATTGTTGGCAATGGGCCTATCCCCCCAAGATCAGGAGCTGACCGACCTCATCGTCACGGAAAGCCACAGGATTGTTCATTTGTTGGATCAGGTTGAACAATTCGGCAATCTTGCACCGCCTGTTTTGAATGCGGTCAATCTGCACGATGTTTTAGATCGGGCGCGCAAATCTGCGGCGGTGAGCTATGGGACAAATGTAAATTTTGTCGAAAACTACGACCCGTCGTTGCCAATGGCCGCAGCCGACCCCGATCAATTGCTGCAAGTGTTTATGAATTTGATCAAGAATGCCTGCGAAGCGGCACCGAACGGCACGATTACACTCCGAAGCTATTTTGATGCGGGGCTACGTATCAGGCGCAGCGCCGATGAAACGGCGCAATTGCCGCTGCATATCGAAGTGATTGATGACGGGCCGGGGATTGCACCCGATATGATTGACCACCTGTTTGATCCGTTTGTATCGGGGCGTGAAAATGGCACGGGCCTTGGGCTCGCGCTTGTGGCCAAGCTGATCAACGAGATGGGCGGTTGGGTGCACGTCGAAAGCAAACCCAATCGCACTGTGTTTCGCATTTCATTGCCACGCAAGAAATAGAGCAAGGGAAAATAGCCATGGATGGCACTGTATTACTGGCGGATGATGATCGCACAATCAGGACCGTTTTGACCCAAGCGCTGACCCGTGCGGGCTGTAAGGTCCATGCCACGGCGTCGATGTCGACATTGATGCGCTGGGTGTCTGAAGGGAAGGGCGATCTGGTCGTGTCCGACGTTGTTATGCCCGATGGAAACGGGCTGGAACAGTTGCCAAAAATCGGACAAATGCGCCCCGGCTTACCCGTTATTATTATTTCGGCGCAAAACTCGATAACCACGGCGATAAAGGCCAACGAAGGCGCTGCCTATGACTATTTGGCCAAGCCATTCGACCTGCCTGACCTGTTAAAACGTGTCTCACAGGGGCTTGCTGTGAAAAAGACAGTTCCTTCTGAAAATCAGCCCCAAGCACCCCGCATGTCAGACCTATCATTGGTAGGCCGCAGCGCCGCCATGCAATCGCTCTATCAGTTGATTGCTCGTGTGATGAATGCGCCCGTATCATTGTTGGTGCATGGTGAAAGCGGGACAGGAAAGACACTGATCAGCAGGACAATTCATGAATTGTCGGAACGTGCAAAAGGTCCGCTTATTCAGGTCGACGATCTAATGCTGGAAACGCCAGCGGCAATTGCAAAACTGTTTGATGATGCACGCTCTGGCACTATCGTTTTTGAAGATGTCAGCGAAATGCCAAATTCATCGCAACGCTACCTAGCGCAGGCCATGGATAGCCTATCAGGTGACCAAGATGAGCCACGCTTTATTGCAACAACTAATCGAAACCTTGGCCAGTTGGTTGATCAGGGTGAATTTCGACAAGATCTCTATTATCGATTGAACGGGGTTGAAGTTCAGGTGCCAGCTTTGCGGCAACGGGTTGATGATATCGTAATTATCGCTGACCACTTTGTGCAAAAATTTGGTGGATCCCTGCAATTATCAGACGGTGCTGCCAAAGAGTTAAAAAAACAACCGTGGCATGGCAACGTGCGCGAGCTTGAAAACTTTATCCAACGCTTGTCGCTTACCTCCCAAGACGCAAATGTTTCGGAGGCAAGTATCGCACATGCATTTTCGGAAAACCGGCCCCTTATGCCCGATGCAAGCGCGCCAATGGGCGCAAAACTATCCGATTCTGTCGGCGCTCATTTGCAACATTACTTCGATTTGCATGGAGAAGAGTTGCCACCAAGTGGACTTTACCCTCGGATATTGAGGGAAATTGAGGCACCACTGCTAGAAATCGCGATGGATGCAACAGGCGGAAATCAGGCGAAATGCGCCGATCTATTGGGCATAAACCGAAATACTTTACGTAAGAAGCTGACAGAGCTTGATATACACGTGACTCGCAGGCGCAAATTGATGTAAAAGCGCAACATAGGGTGGCACATCTGACGCATGTTGCGAATATGTGACCATGCGGTGGTATGCGGGCAACGTCCCGCGAATGTGAGGAGCGATGCGCGTGCAGCGTACCGTGAGAGGATTAAATTTTGCGCGCTTTAGCCGTTGGCGACGACGAAGGGCAGTGCAGAATGCAACGATGTTCGGCTTGGTTCTATTAGGGCCAATCTTGGCGTTGATGACCTATGTCGTGCTGGGGCCGTTGGTCAAATCATCTACATCACCATCTCTACGGCTCGTGCTATTGGCCGATATTATTTACGTTTTGGTTGTTGCAGCACTCGTGATGCAACGCGTGGCCCAGATGATTGCCGCCAGACGAGCGAAATCGGCGGGCTCTCAACTTCACTTGCGGCTCACTGGGGTTTTTGCGTTGCTGGCATTAATCCCGTCAATCCTGATCGCAATTTTTGCGATGCTGTCACTAAATGTCGGACTTGAGGGGTGGTTTTCGGACCGCGTCAGGACAGTGTTGCAAACATCGCTCACAACGGCACAGGCCTATGAGCGTGAAGAACGCCAAGAGCTGTTGCGGGATGGTGAAGCGCTTGCCAGTTATTTGACCAATGAACGCCTGCGCGACTTTTTCATGGACGATGGCGATGTGCGCCAGCGTATCAGCGACGTGCAAAACGTAATTAACCGCGGTCTCACGGAAGTATACTTTGTCGACCGTGACGCTGTTATTCGCGCCCGTGGCGCGGGATCTTATGATTTCGACTACGAGGCACCGTCGCTCGCAAATTTTGAAGAGGCTGATACCGCTGGGTTTGCTGTCATCGAAGATTTGCAAAATAACGAATTTAGGGCCTTGTTCGCGATGCCTCGGTTCACCGACCGCTATGTTTATGTCACGCGTGCAGTTGAGGGTGAAATTCTTTCGCTTTTGGACGAAACGACAGCAACCGTTGCGCTGTATGAACAGCTTGAAAATGATCGCGGGCAATTGCTGTTTAACTTCGCCCTTATCTATCTTGGTTTTGCGGTGATCCTCGTGCTTGCGGCCATTTGGTTGGGCCTGTGGTTTGCAGAACGGCTTTCTCGCCCAGTTGGGCGGCTCGTGACCGCGTCACAACGGGTTGGGGCGGGTGATCTTGATGTGCGCGTGATTGAGGACGATGGCGACGATGAAATTTCGCAACTGGGCCACAATTTTAACCGGATGACGACCCAACTTAAGGCGCAACGCGATGATTTGCTGAACGCAAACCAAAGCTCTGAAAAACGGCGGCGACTGTTTGATTCTGTTCTTGGCTCGATCACGTCTGGTGTTGTTGGGCTTGATGCGGACGGGCGCGTTACGTTTGTGAATACCTCTGCTCAACGCCTGTTGTCGGTCAGTGAAGAGCAAGAGCAGGCGGCATTGTCTGTTGCGGTTCCTGAATTCGGCCCTTTGTTTGATCAAATGCGCGACGAGGATCGCAGGGTCGTGCAAGAACAGGTGAATTTGGTGCGTAGCGGTCAGCAAGAAAGCCTGCTTGTGCGGATGTCCACGCGCCGGAATATTGATGGTGCCCTGGAAGGGTATGTTGTGGCGTTTGACGATGTCACCGATCTTGTTTCTGCACAGCGTCACGCGGCGTGGGGCGATGTCGCGCGGCGGATCGCACATGAAATTAAAAACCCACTGACCCCCATTCGCCTGTCAGCTGAACGGATCAAACGCAAATTTGCGAATGAAGTTGAAGATGCCGATAAGCTTACCCATATGACGGATGTTATTGTAAGGCAAACCAACGACTTACGCCGCATTGTTGATGAGTTTTCTAAATTCGCAAGAATGCCGGAACCTGAATTGCGTAATACTGATATCGGGGCCGTCCTTCGGGATGCAGTAACGTTACAAGAGGCGGGGCAACCGGATGTTCAAATCTCAGCGGAGTTGCCCGAGCATGAAGTGGTTATCGAAGCTGATGTGACAATGATTTCACAAGCTTTAACAAACCTGATCAAAAATGCAGGCGAAGCTACTGAAACATATAAAGAAAAACATGGATCCGATAATTACACACCGCAAATCAAGGTGACATTCGAACAAGATGCCGCCCGCTTGATTATTGCGATTTCGGACAACGGGATCGGGCTGCCCCAAGATCGTGCGCGCTTGTTCGAGCCTTATGTCACAACACGGGATAGTGGCACAGGGCTTGGCCTGCCAATCGTAAAAAAGATCATCGAAGAACACAGGGGCACATTGGCGCTTGTGGATGCAGAAATTTTTGACGGCAACACACATGCTGGAGCTGCGGCGATAATAACATTGCCCAGCCGACCCGCAGAACATGACCACGATAGAACGCAGAGCAGAGGTAACGATGAGTGATATTCTGATTACGGACGATGAGCGCGACATTCGAGAGCTGATTGGCGATATTTTGCAAGACGAGGGCTATGAGACCCGGCTTGCAGGGACATCCGATGCATGTATGGCAGCCATTGCGGAAAAGCCGCCCGCGCTGATGATCCTCGATATCTGGTTAAAAGATAGCAATATGGATGGCATCGATATCCTCAAATCGGTGAAGCGTGACCATCCTGACATTCCTGTGGTGATCATTTCAGGGCACGGGAATATCGAAATTGCTGTCGCGGCGATCAAGCAAGGTGCTTATGACTTTATCGAAAAACCGTTTAACATTGATCAGTTGCTGGTCGTCATTCGGCGCGCCATGGAAACCAGCCGTTTGCGGCGCGAAAACGTTGAGCTGAAAAGAGGCGACCAAGGCCCAACAGATATGGTTGGTGATAGCGCTGCGTTTAGAATGCTAAAATCGCAGCTTGAGAAAGTGACCAAGTCTAACGGCCGTGTCATGCTGACGGGGGATGCAGGTGTCGGTAAAGAAATAGCCGCGCGGTTTATTCATGCCAATTCCAATCGGGCAAATGCGCCTTTTGTTACTGTGAGCTCGGCTACGATTGAACCTGACCGCGTGGAAGAGGTGTTATTTGGCCGTGAGGATGGCATCAAAGGCGTCGAAAAGGGACTGCTAGAAGAAGCGAATGGCGGCGTTATCTATTTTGATGAAATCGCGGATATGCCGCTGCTGACGCAATCCAAAATCCTACGTGTGCTTGTAGACCAACGTTTTCAGCGGGTCGGGGGCAGTGACAAAATCCAAGTCGATTTACGGGTTATATCGTCAAGCAACCGCAATTTGCAGGATGCAATCAATGAGGGCACGTTCCGAGAGGAGCTTTTCCACCGGCTCAACGTTGTGCCAATTGAGGTCCCGAGCCTTGAGGAAAGGCGCGAGGATATTCCGTTGTTAGCGGAACATTTCCTCGAGGTTTTGAGCAAAAACCAAGGCTTACCACTGCGTAGCTTGGCAGATGATGCGAGAGCGATGCTGCAAACGATGCAATGGCCGGGGAATGTGCGGCAACTGAAAAATGTGATCGAACGTGTGCTCATTCTGGGTGACGGCAATGCTGAGATTACGGCCAAAGAGCTTCCGGCCAATGAAGCGGCGATTGCCGTCGATGACGGGCGGATCGTGTTGTCAGGGGAGCTTGCGACATTGCCGCTGCGCGACGCACGCGAATTGTTTGAGCGTGAATATTTGCTAACCCAAATCAACCGGTTTGGCGGCAATATCAGCCGCACGGCGGCGTTTGTTGGCATGGAACGCTCTGCTCTGCATCGCAAGCTCAAATCGCTTGGTGTCGCGACCACCAATAAAGCGGGTGGGCGTGTGGCCTATGTCGAGGGCGAAAGTGGAATTGACGAAGGCTAAACGCTCTGTCACCAAGACAGGATCGCAGGGAGTAAGCGCATGAAAGTGATCATTTGCGGTGCTGGGCAAGTTGGCTGGCAAATTGCGCGGCATTTGTCCGGTGAGGGCAATGACATTACCGTTGTTGATAACAACGCTGAATTGGTCCGTCAGGCAACAGATACGCTTGATGTGCAGGGCGTTGCAGGCTTTGCCAGCTATCCCGATATTCTTGATCGGGCAGGGGCAAGAGACGCGGATATGATTATCGCGGCTACGCACTCGGATGAGGTAAACATGGTGACATGTCAGGTCGCCCATTCGGTTTTTGCTGTTCAGCGAAAAATCGCGCGCCTGAGATCACAAAGCTATTTGACGGCAATTTATTCGGATCTGTACCGGCGTGACCACTTGCCGATTGATGTGGTGATTTCACCTGAAAAAGAAGTAGCCGAAGCAGCCTTGCGCCGTATCGGGGCGCCTGCTGCATTTGATACAGAGAGTTTTTTCGCAGGTAAGGCCCAATTGCTTGGCGTGACGATTGGTGATGACTGTCCGGTGATCAACACGCCCTTGCGGCAGCTTACTGATTTGTTTTCAACATTGCGGGCATTGGTTGTCGGCATTCGGCGCAAGGGGACGTTGTTTGTCCCGACCGCGGGCGATCAAATGTTCCCAGGTGATGAATGTTATATCTTTACCGAAAGCCGCGATGTGGCGCGTACGTTGGAGATTTTCGGCAAGAAAAACACCAAACAAGAGCGGGTTGTCATTATCGGTGGCGGCAATGTTGGCCGCAGCGTGGCCCAAACACTCGAAAGCCGCGCCGATAGAGTGCGCGTCAAGATCATCGAGAAAAACCGTATCATCGCCGAAGAGGCCGCTGACAGCTTGGATCGAACCATCGTTCTGCACGGCGACGGTTTGGACAGCAGTTTGCTGACCGAAGCAAACATTGCAAATGCCGATGCCGTATTGGCGGTGACAGATGATGATAAAACGAACCTGTTGGCCGCAGTGCGTGCCAAGGAAATGGGCTGTCCGCTTGCGATTTCATTGGTGAATGATCCCAGCCTCGTTCCATTGATGGGGCCGCTTGATATTGATGCCTACATCAACCCAAGAGCCACAACCGTGAGCTCAATCTTGCGCCACATTCGCCATGGGCGGGTGAAAGGTGTTTATTCCGTCGGTGATGCCGAAGCTGAAGTGATCGAGGCACAAGTCCTTGGCACGTCACCAATTGCGGGCAAACTGATCAAGGACATCGAATTCCCTGATGGAACGCTTGTCGCTGGCGTGCAGAAGGGTGAAGGGGTCATTAAACCCACAGGCAGCACCCGCATTGATGAAGGCGATATCATCGCGATATTCGCGATGGCTGATGACGTGCCCGAGGTTGAGCGCCTGCTTCAGGTTACGATTGATTTCTTCTAATGCTGGGCTGGGTGCGTAATTTACCGTTTTTCATCGTCTTGATGGGATTTGGGTCTATTGCGATGCTAGTACCATCGGCTCATGCGCTGTCTTTGAATGATTTCAACACGATGCGTGTGTTTTTCTACGGTTTTTTGTTGTTTGGGATGCTGACCGGAATCCTCGCTTTGGCAACCTCGGAATCCGACAGTGACGGCATTGCGCGGGGGCAACTATTTTCGTTGCTCGCAGCATTTACGATTTTACCAATCATGTTTGCGATCCCGTTTTTCGAGGCGCAGCGCGATATCAGGTTGCTCGATGCGTGGTTTGAAATGGTGTCCAGCTTTACGACAACAGGCGCGACTGTATTTGATGACCCCTCGGTGCTGAAACCTGCAATGCATTTGTGGCGCGGCCTTGTAGCATGGATGGGTGGCCTGCTTATTTGGATCACGGCAATCGCGATTTTCGCGCCGCTGAACCTCGGTGGTTTTGAAGTCAAGGCAGAGACCGGATCGGCCGCCAATGTTACGGCTCGTCACTATACTCAAACCCCGAAATACCGCAGTTCAAATGATCGGCTATCGCGGTATGCGTCGGCATTGATACCCATCTACTTTGGCCTGACATTTTTGCTATGGGTCGGCCTAACAGCCATTGGTGAGGCGCCGTATGTCGCACTGATCCATGCTATGTCCGTATTGTCGACATCTGGGATATCTGCAGTTGGTGGCTTGGCGCATGCAGGCAGTGGTTTTTTCGTTGAGCTGCTTATCTTCGCCTTCTTCTTTTTCGCGATTTCACGGCTGACGTTCGGCAAACGCCTGTTTGGTGAAAGCGATGGCAGATTACGGCGAGACCCCGAAATCCAAATCGGCGTCGCGTTAATTGTTGCAACGACACTGCTTTTGTTTGGGCTGCATTTCTTTGGTGCGACTGCCGAAAGCGATGGATTTAACTTGATTGAAATTGGTCAAGCTGTGTGGGGGGCGGTGTTTACTATTACTTCGTTTCTGACGACCACAGGATTTGAATCTCAATACTGGGATAGCACAACTGATTGGTCAGGCCTTAAGGCGCCGGGCTTGGTCCTGATGGGGCTTGCACTTATCGGCGGCGGTGTCGCGACAACGGCTGGAGGGGTAAAGCTGTTGCGTATTTTCGCGCTTTATCAACACTCTCGTCGGGAAATGGGACGACTGGTCTATCCAAGCTCGGTGGCGGGAGGTGGGATCGCTGCACGTCATCTGCGCACCCATGGCGCGATGATTGCTTGGACATTTTTTATGTTGTTTGCCCTCTCGATTGGCGGCGTAATGATTGCCCTTTCATTGATTGATGTGCCGTTCGAGACATCGATGGTGCTTGCAGTATCCGCTTTGTCGACCACTGGACCCCTTGCGCAAGTCGCAGGAGAGGTGCCAATCGCATTTTCAACAATCCCAGATTTGGGTAAATTTGTGCTTGCTGGGGCGATGGTTTTGGGGCGTTTGGAAACGCTGGCCATCATCGCGTTATTCAGCGCTGATATTTGGCGGAACTAATGCATTGATTTTCCGCACAGAAAAGATAAATTCGGCATTTACAGCATAAAGCAAACGGGGATAGTCGGAACAACGGCTACAACAATAAGAAGAAAGGGCCGCGCAATGGCGTCCGATAAAGCAAACCTGCAAGATGCATTTTTAAATCATGTCCGTAAGGCCAAAGTGCCTGTGACCATATTTTTGGTCAATGGTGTTAAGCTCCAAGGTGTTATTACTTGGTTCGATAGCTTCTGTGTGCTGCTACGCCGCGATGGGCAGTCCCAGCTTGTCTACAAGAGCGCTATTTCCACAATAATGCCGGCTCAGTCCATTAGCCTTTACGAAGGCGAAGAATAGGTTTTGATGCTAGAGCATGATCGCCCAGTTACCCGGGCTTGGGTGCTACATCCCGATCTGAAATCTGACCATTTGCGCCGCGATGCAGGCCCTGCCTTGGAAGAGGCAGTGGCCCTTGCGGCTGCATTGCCTGAACTTGAGGTTGCGGGCGCAACTGTTGTGCGTCTGCCGCGGATTCATCCGGGCATGCTGTTTGGCAAAGGCAAGATTGAAGAGCTCAAGGGCGTGTTTCACGACAATGAGGTCGAGCTGGTATTGATTGACGGTCCAGTATCACCGGTTCAGCAACGCAATCTGGAAAAGGCGTGGGGGGTCAAACTGCTCGATCGGACAGGCCTTATCCTCGAAATTTTCAGCGACCGTGCGCGTACGGCTGAAGGCGTGTTGCAAGTTGAGATGGCGGCGCTGTCTTACCAGCGCACGCGCCTTGTCCGCGCTTGGACCCACCTTGAGCGTCAACGTGGCGGCCTAGGGTTTGTTGGTGGACCCGGTGAAACGCAAATCGAGGCGGATAGACGTGCGATTGATGATCAACTGAACCGGTTGCGCAAGCAGCTGGAAAAGGTGGTCAAAACCCGCACGTTACACCGTGCATCTCGCGCCAAGGTGCCATTCCCGATTGTTGCATTGGTTGGTTATACAAACGCGGGCAAATCAACGCTGTTCAACCGCCTGACGGGTGCAGAAGTGTTTGCCAAGGACATGTTGTTCGCCACGCTTGACCCGACGATGCGGAAAATCACGCTGCCGTCAGGCGACGAAGTGATCATGTCAGACACGGTTGGGTTTATCAGCAACCTGCCAACGGAATTGGTCGCGTCATTTCGCGCCACATTGGAAGAAGTGCTTGACGCTGATCTGATTGTTCACGTGCGCGACATTAGCCATGCCCAAACGGAAGAGCAGGCCCGTGATGTTGACGACATCCTAAAGTCATTAGGCATTCCCGAAGATGCACCGCGCATCGAAGTGTGGAACAAGCTTGATTTGCTCGCGCAGGACGCAAGAGACGCGACATTGGCCCAAGCGGCCCGCCGTGACGACCTATATGCCGTATCTGCAATCACGGGCGAGGGGATGGATGACCTTCTCGCTGATATGGCGGACAAGCTCAAAGACCCGCGCAAAGAGGAAACGCTGACACTTACATTTGCACAGGGTCGTCAGCGCGCGTGGCTTTATGATGCGGGTATCGTGACCGATGAGGTGCAAACAGACGAGGGCTATGGCTTGACTGTATTTTGGACCAAACTGCAAAAAGAACGCTTTGTAAGGCTTTAGGGTGCTTGTGGGGTCAGAACGGTTACGCCGACGGCCGCCGCACGCGCGAGGGCAGGGTCCAGTGACATCGGGATATATTCGCCTCTGCGCCACAGCTCGCCCAGATTGTCATAGTGACGCGAAAGCGGGTGCCCTGATTGCCCTGTGGCACTGATAAACACCGAACTATCCGGATCAGCAAAATCGTATACACCGCGATAGCCAGCAGCGTGAACATTTTCATAGGGGTTTGGTCCGGTCCCCGATGTCCGCGCCCGTTGAAGCGTATGATCGCCGCCGCTGGTGGATTGTCGGATATTTACGAACCAGTTGAGCAATGGCACCTCACCCAATACTGGGTGATCGTGGGTTGCCTGATGCACATCACCCCAGCGCAGCGATGCAATCGTACCGCCGATATTTTCGTCAATCCAGATGAGCGCCTCATCCAATGCCATTCGTGAAATATCTGTGCAGGTTTCAATCGGGGCGGATTGGCGCACATCGCACCAAACTGATGCGCCGTCGATGTCGCGGAAAACCCGTTCTATGAATATCGGGTCTGCATGGGTAAATTCGCTGGAAAGCGGACCAAGATCATCCTCGATCAAGCGCTTTTGCAGGTGCCGCAGCCATACTGCATAAAGCAGCGGTTCGGGCAAATGTTCATTCATCTCGCCATTCCAAGCGGCCAATAGTGTCAAAGCTTCGTGGCGGCGGCGCTCGGGCGTGCCTGCCGCTGCGGCCTCACCGGTAAACCACAGGTCGGCCCCGATAAGCGGCAACAGTGCCCGTGCTGTAAAGCTGACGGTATCAAGCTGGCCCTCGATAAAGCTATCGCGGGTGTGTACCGCGCGGGTTTGTAACAGACGTCGCAAGCGATTGATCCGCTGGGTATCGCCCCAAGAATATGAAATGTGGTTGGGGAACGGGCTATCCACAACTTTGTTGTTCGTATTGCCAACAATGCCGCCATCAGGATTAATGAATTCTGGGTTTTGCGAATAGGGCAACCGGCCCATCCAACGGTTTTCCGCGATATATCCAAAGCTGGGCATGCGCCCCTTGCTTTGGTGCGCGGGATCGCGGGCAGGGATCGCGCCGACTGTCTTCATTGCAATCTGATTACGATCGGCAAGCGTCAGGTTTAGCGATGGAGCAATGTAATCTTTGGCCACATCAATCCCACCTTGAACACTGCTTGCGCGCATAAGCCCAAGTGCGGCGGACATTGAAGTGTCTTGCCCCGAAAGTGCTGTCCATTGAATGGCGGCGACATGGCCCGCTGGTGTTACAGCGCCAAGATTATATTGATTGGCAGGCATGATCGGTCCGTTTTCAGACCACCGTAATTTCAGCGTGACAGCCTTACCATCCTTGATCTGGATGATGCTGTCGCGGCTTTCAAATTCGGCCCATCCTGTGGGTGTGCGGTATTGATTTGGATCATTTGGATTGATCTGCTCTAGCACCACATCCTGATCGTCCAGATAGCTGGACGTCAGGCCCCAGCCCAGATCGCTATTGCGGCCGACCATCATAGCGGGCGTGCCTGGAATTGTGCCACCAATCGCACCGCCAGTTTGTAATTCTAGCCGCGCCAGATACCAGATCGTCGGCGCCGTTAGACCCAAATGCGGATCATTGGCGAGGATAGTTGATCCGGTAGCCGCGCGTTCAGGGCTGGCCGCCCAAGCATTTGATGCGCCTGCAAGCTGGATCGGCTTAGACGGGTTCAACGCACTATACGCAAGCCGGCTGTTGGGCGTATACGGGGCCACATTTGGCACGAGTTCAGCATAGTCGGGGAATGCCGCAAATCCATCGCTGGGGTCGTCGGGCAAGATATCGATAAGGCGTTCTTGGGCGAGCGTAAGCGACGTGCGCGCGCGCAGCACCTCAATCTCGAGATGGGACGTGAGTTGAAGCGCCATCAGTTTGAGGATCGCGATGCTGTCCGCCGGCTGCCACGGGGCAACAGGATGATTGAACATCCACATTTCTGGTGCACCACGCCCCAACGCGCCGTCGTTGACCTCTGCCAACCATGCATTCACACCAGCGGCATAAGCTGCTAGCGCTGCTTTGGTGCTGGCATCTTGCGCCGCAACCGATTTGACCGCCAGCGTATGTAGATCAAAACGGCGGATAACCTTATCGATGCCAAGCGTTGCTTCACCAAACAGTTCCGAAAGCCGGCCTTGGGATGTGCGGCGCAGCATTGTCATTTGCCAAAGGCGATCCTGCGCATGGGCATAGCCCAGCCCGAAATAGGCATCATCGTCCGATTGCGCAAAAATATGCGGGACATTGGCGTTATCACGAACAATTTCTATCGGGGCATCAATACCCGCAACCGTCGCTTGCGCGTCGTAATCTGGAAGTGACCGGGACGCGAAATAATATGTGAGCGCAGCCAAAGAGATAAACAAGACAAGTAGCCCTGCAGTCACCCGAAATAGCAATCGAAAGATCAGTGCCAAGTCTGACGTCCTGTTTATCGCATTTGCGAATGTTAACTCATGGTGCCTCGCTACAGCTTAGCGTTCTGGCATCAATCCATGAGGGCTAAACCTTAGCACTAATAACAATACCAAGCCCATGGTGAATAGACGGAAGTGGGCCGCGGCCTCCAGCATGTGAATACGGAACCAATGATCGGCATCAAACCCGGCCGTTACCGTATGTGATATCCACGTGCCAAGCGGTTCAACCATAACCCATAGCCACCAGATCAGAAACCCGCCGAGCACCGCGCCAAAGTTGTTTCCAGAACCACCCACAATCACCATGACCCAGATAAGGAAGGTAAAGCGAAGCGGTTGGTAAGTGCCGGGGGTAAGTTGACCATCAAGCGTTGTCATCATCGCTCCGGCAATCCCGCATATCGCAGATCCAAGAATGAAGATTTGTAGATGGCGTGCAGTGACGTCTTTGCCCATTGCTTCGGCTGCTGTTTCATTGTCACGGATCGCGCGCATCATGCGGCCCCATGGGCTGCTGAGTGCCTTTTGTGCCAACCATAACAATACCAGCAGGAATATGGTGAACAGGATCGCATAGCCCGATTTTGTATAAAGGGTTGAGGCAGTCACGGGATCAAGCCCAAGGTTTGCCGCACTTTGGATGAACCCAGCATCGTTCTGTAAATCTACTTCGTATGGAACGGGACGGGGCAGGCCGATGACGTTTTTCACGCCCCGAGATAGCCAATCTTCGTTTTTGAGGATCGCGATAATGATCTCAGCGATACCAAGCGTGGCAATCGCCAGATAATCAGACCGCAAGCCAAGTGCTGTTTTGCCGATGATCCACGCAGCACCAGCTGCAAGGAGCCCGCCAACAGGCCATGCGACAACAGTCAACCAGCCGTAATCTTTGTAGTTTTCACCCCCCCAATTTAGCCCGCCAAGGTAACCAGTTGCGGCAGGGTTAATCGCTTCAACACCCGCAACACCGCCATCAAAAACAGCGCGGTAGATGAAGAAACCAATAATGAGGATCGCGGCAGTCGCCAGAGTGCGCTTGCGGCCTTTGGCCAGTTTTGCCCGAACAAGGATCGTGCCGACAATCGTCGCAGCACCCAAGATAAGACCGATCACAATCTGCCAACCGCCCGCAGACCATGCCCCCGGCGTGGTTGGCATCGCGATCAACACAGTCGCAAGCCCACCGAGTGCGACAAAACCCATTACACCAATATTAAAAAGACCAGCAAAGCCCCATTGAAGGTTCACCCCCAATGCCATGATCGCGCTGATCAGCGCAAAGTTCAGCATTTTGAGAGCGCTGTCCCAAGACCCCGGAAAAATCCAGAAGTCAGTTGCGCCCACAAGGATATAGAGTGCCGCGACACCAAAAACGAAAAACGCATTGCGTGGAGAAATACTCATACGGATTGCCCCTTAAATAGGCCGGTCGGTTTGAACAGCAGCACGATAATCAGGATCGCAAAGCTGACAGCGAATTTATAGTCAGTCGACAAGAGCTGAACGAGGGTCGTCGGCTCGAGGCTTTCTGGCATCAGATATTTCAGCACCTTTTTAAATGCATAGGTAATCGTGACCTCCGAAAAGGCGATGACAAAACCGCCGGCAATCGCGCCAAGAGGGTTGCCCAATCCACCAACAATCGCGCTTGCAAAGATCGGCAGCAATAGTTGGAAATAGGTGAATGGTTTGAAGGATTTATCGAGGCCGTAAAGCACACCAGCAATGGTCGCCAATGCCGCCACGATCAGCCAAGTTACCTTGACCACACGTTCGGGATTAATACCCGAGAGCAGCGCCAAATCTTCGTTATCCGAAAATGCCCGCATGGATTTGCCCGTGCGCGTTTTGTTCAGGAACCAAAACAGCAATGCAACGACAATAATGGCTACGATCAGTGTAATGCCTTGGGTTGTCTTGATGGCGAGACCCTCTTTGAGACCCGTCATCGCTTTGAATTCTTTGACGGAAATAATGAAGCGCTCACCGTCAGAAAAGCGAATATCGCGCACGCCAATGATAAAGCGAACAATCCCGTTCATCACAAACATCACACCCATCGACACGATCACAAGGATCACGGGGGCTGCTTTTTTCTCGCGGTAGAATTTATAAATGACGCGGTCCGTGCCGAGCAAAAACAGCGACGTGATTACAATCGCGAAGGGCAGGGCGAGCAGGGCCGTCGGCAGGGGCCCAAGCGATATCCCCATACTTTGGAACCACCACGTAAACAGGATCGCGGCCATCGTGCCAAATGCCATGGTGTCGCCATGGGCAAAGTTGGAAAACCGCAAAATCCCGTAGATCAGCGTCACACCCAGCGCACCAATCGCAAGCTGCGCACCGTAGGCCGCAGCAGGGATAAGGACGAAGTTTGAGAAGGCCACAAGGGCGTTGAGAAAATCAATCATTTTGTTACCTCAAAAGCGCCCGCCATTTCGACGACCATCACATCAGCATCGAGAGTTTTCATTTCCATCACTATCCCCCCAAGAAACTACGGCGGACTTCTTCGTCAGCGAGCAGTTCCTTGCCAGTGCCAGTATGCGCGTTGCGACCCTGAACCAAAACATATGCTTTATCAGCAATTTCAAGAGCTTGACGGGCGTTCTGTTCGACCATCAAGATCGGGATACCCGTGCGGGCCACTTCGATGATGCGGTCAAATAGCTCGTCCATCACGATCGGGGACACGCCGGCGGTGGGTTCATCCAGCATCAGCACCTTCGGCTGGGTCATCAATGCGCGGCCAACGGCAACCTGCTGACGTTGACCGCCTGATAGCTCACCTGCGGCCTGATTGCGCTTGTCCTTCAGGATCGGGAACAAGTCATAAATTTGGGCCATCGTGTCACGATAATCATCGCGGCGAATAAACGCGCCCATCTCGAGGTTTTCTTCAACCGTCATTGATGTAAAGATGTTGGATGTTTGGGGCACAAACCCCATGCCCTTCACAACGCGTTGTTGTGGCGTCAGGGATGTGATGTCTTCGCCATCCAAACGAACAGCGCCAGAATGCACATTCAGCATCCCAAACACGGCCTTCATCGCGGTGGATTTACCAGCGCCATTTGGCCCAACGATAACGGCGATCTCACCTTTATCTACGGAAACGGTGCAACCATGCAAAATATCAGGGCCCTTGCCATAGCCGCCCGTCATCGCATCACCAATCAAGAACGGTTCAGACATATGCGCCTCGTTCCATCATCATTTTGGTCAAAAACTTCAAATCTTGTCCCATCAAGCTGTCGCTAACTGATCTTTATTCTTGAGGCCCGTCCCGAGGTAGGCTTCGATTACCTGTTCGTTGGCCTTGATCTCGGCCAATGTCCCTTGGGCGAGAACCTTGCCCTCAGCCATACAAATCACTGGATCACACAAGCGCCCGATGAAATCCATATCGTGTTCAATAACGACAAACGTATAGCCGCGTTCTTTGTTCAGGCGAATGATTGCATCGCCGATTGTATTGAGGAGCGTGCGGTTCACGCCTGCACCGACTTCATCCAAGAATACAATCTTGGCGTCGACCATCATTGTGCGCCCTAATTCCAAAAGCTTTTTCTGTCCGCCAGATAGATTGCCCGCTTTTTCATCTTTGAGGTGATCAATGGTCAAGAACTCCAGCACTTCATCAGCCTTGGCCAACAATGCGCGTTCCTCATTAGCAATGCGCTTGCGCCCAAACCAAGCGTTCCAAAGCGTTTCACCTGATTGTCCACCGGGGACCATCATCAGGTTTTCGCGAACTGTCATGGTGGAAAATTCATGCGCGATTTGGAAGGTGCGCAGCAGCCCTTTGTGGAACAATGTATGCGGCGGCAGGCCGGTGATGTTCTCACCACTCATCGTCACCCGTCCTGACGTTGGCTCAAGAACACCTGCAATCACGTTGAAAAGCGTTGTTTTTCCGGCGCCATTGGGGCCGATGAGGCCCGTTATTGAGCCTTCTTCGATCTGAAGGGATGCACCATCCACAGCGTGAAAACCGCCAAAGGTTTTCGCAAGGTTTTCGACGACGATCATGTTGTATCCCCTATGCACATCAAATGTATGCCTTATCTAGTTGAAATGGCGCGGGAAAACCCGCGCCATTCCGTATCAATCTAGCAAACCTTAGCGGTAGCCGATTGTTGAATATACGCCATCAGCGAATTCAATTTCCTGATAGTTACCAGCTGATTCACCTGGGCCGATAAGATCAACCGCAGACGCACCAACATAGTCAACTTCACCACCAGCCGCGATGATTTCGAGACCTTTAGCCAATTCACCTGGGAAGATTTCAACACCCGGGCCATTTGCAACATGGAATACGTGATCCTTGAAATCTGCAGAAGCAGAAGAACCAGCAGCCTGCATCGCAAGCATGATCAACGCAGCAGCGTCATAGCTTTCTGGTGCGAATGCAGATGTGCCGTCGAAACCAGCGGCTTCAGCAAGTGCGACAAAGTCAGCAGCGCCTTGGCTGTCTGTCCCTGGATATGCACCGTATGAACCATTCAGCTCAGCACCGAAGTTTTCGTTCAGCTTTGCACCAACCATGCCGTCTGGCATATAGAATGTGTCAAACGCACCTGTGTCGAGTGCGGAACGGATCACACCGGAACCACCTTGGTCAACATAACCCGCAACAACCAGAACTTCACCGCCAGCGGATGCAAGTGCACCAACTTCAGCAGAATAGTCAGCTTTGCCGTCTTCGTGCGCTGCTGAGATTGTGACGGTGCCGCCAGCGGCTTCGAATGCAGCTTGGAATGCGTCAGCCAAACCTTTGCCGTAGTCGTTGTTTGTGTATGTCAGCGCCACTTCTTCAACACCGCGATCCTGAAGGATGTTGGTGATGATCACACCCTGACGCGCGTCAGATGGTGCAGTGCGGAAGAACAAGCCGTTGTCTTCTGCAGTAGAAAGGCCAGGTGACGTCGCTGATGGCGAAATCATCACAGTGCCGTTTGCCAATGCAACGTTTGCAAGGATCGCACCAGTAACACCGGAACAGTCAGCGCCCATGATGGCGTTAACTTTGTCAGCAGTGACAAGGCGTTCAGCTGCAGTAACCGCAGCACCCGCGTCGATACATGTGCTATCGCCGCGAACAGACGTTACAGTAGAGCCGTCCAGCAAGGCGCCGGATGCGGATACTTCTGCCATTGCCAATTCGGCACCAGCGCCCATTGCAGGCGTGATTGATTCAAGTGGACCCGTGAAACCAAGGATCACACCGATTTTGACGTCTTCTGCAAACGCAGCGCCAGCCATCATTGTCATGGCGGTTGTCGCCATCATTAACTTTTTCATAGTTCTCTCCCTTAAGGACAAGTTTATCCTAGCGGGGAGATTAACAAAGCAATTGGCAGGGCGAAACCATAAACACGCAGGAAAATCGCCCATTTAACCCAGCGTCAGCAAAAAAACGACTGACTAGACCGAAAGTCTAGCCGCCTGAGTGCCACGCTCGCGGTATGGGGTGGTGTTATAATGTGACCGATAACACTTAGAAAAATGCGACGGAGAGGAGAATCCGCAGGCCAATGCCACGTTGATCACGGTCATATCTGTCTGCATCAACAGATTGCGCGCCTTTTGGAGGCGCAGCTCCATATAGTACCGCTTAGGGCTGCGTGACAGATAACGGCGGAAAAGTCGCTCAAGTTGGCGCGTGGACATGCCGACTTCTTTTGCCAAGATAGACGGGCTGATCGGTTCCTCGATGTTGCTTTCCATGATCTGGATCACGCGCGACAGTTTTGGGTGACGCACGCCGATACGGGTTGGAATGGATAGGCGCTGCGTATCCTGATCCGTGCGGATCGATGAATAAATGAGTTGATCTGCAACCGAATTACCCAGCTCTTCGCCGTGCTCATCCGCGATGAGCTTTAGCATCAGGTCAATCGACGCAGTGCCACCCGCAGTGGTGATCCGGTTACCGTCGACCGTAAAGATGGACTTTGTCAGCTCTACTTCGTCAAACTCTTCGATAAAGCTGTCTTGGTTTTCCCAGTGGATCGTGGCCTTTTTACCGTCAAGCAAACCTGCCTTGGCCATCGCGTAACCCGCCGTGCAAAGTCCGGCTATTGTCAAACCGCGGCGTGCTTCACGGCGCACCCAATTTAGCAGGCGCTTTGTTGTGGCATTTTGCACTTCCAATCCGCCGCACAGGATGATGATATCGTCGCGGTCCAGTTCAACGAGATCATCATCAAGTTTGAACTCGCACCCGTTTGAACACGTCGCCTCATCCCCGCCTTCACCGATGATTTTCCAACGGTAAAGCTCTGCCCCAGCGGCGTGGTTGGCAATGCGTAGGCTCTCAATGGCCGCTGCAAACGACAGCATTGTGAACTGATTCATAAGCACAAAAACAAAGCGTTTTTGGCTTTTGTCGCGACCTGCTTGTCGTTGGGGTGAATTCATTGCGCTTATCCGCGTCAGATTTTTCGGCTTTGTTGACCACAACACCTTTTATTCTGCAGGTTCAAGATAGAAAATGTTATGTATGCGCTAACATAAGTCATTTTCTGCTTTTTCGACTGGCGGCAGACAACTAGACCCTTATAAAGATATTTCGAATAAACTTTCCATGGATGGAGCAAAGAGATGACGGATTGGCACAAATCTGATTGGCGCAACAAACCACGCGTGCAGATGCCCGACTATACCGATGCAGATGCATTGAGCGCTGTTGAGGGCCGTCTTTCCAGCTATCCACCCTTGGTTTTTGCTGGTGAAGCACGGCGGCTAAAGTCACAACTTGGCGCGGCCAGCCGTGGCGAAGCGTTCTTGCTCCAAGGTGGTGATTGCGCCGAAAGCTTTGCCGAATTTTCAGCTGACGGCATTCGCGACACGTTCAAAGTGATGCTGCAGATGGCAATGGTTTTGACATATGGTGCCAAAGTGCCGGTGGTCAAAGTCGGCCGTATGGCCGGTCAAATGGCCAAGCCGCGCTCTGCGCCAACTGAAACGGTGGATGGCGTTGAATTGCCTAGCTACCGTGGCGACATCATCAACGGTTTTGATTTCACCACCGAAAGCCGCGTGCCCGATGCCAAGCGTATGGAACAGGCTTATATGCAGGCAGCAGCCACATTGAACTTGCTTCGTGCATTTTCAACAGGCGGCTATGCAGATGTGCGCAAGGTTCATAACTGGACACTTGATTTCACCGGTGCACCAGAGGCGCAAAAGTATCGCGATATCGCTGAACGCATCAGCGACACACTTGATTTTATGGAAGCAGCAGGCATCCGTGATCAGGCGTCTCATGCGATGCAGACAGTGGATTTCTACACCAGCCACGAGGCACTTTTGCTAGAATATGAAGAAGCACTGACACGTGTGGATTCGACATCTGGCAAATGGCTTGCTGGTTCAGGTCATATGATCTGGATTGGTGACCGGACACGTCAGCCCGATGGCGCGCATGTTGAATTCTGCCGTGGCGTTCAAAACCCGATTGGATTGAAGTGCGGCCCGACAATGACCTCTGGCCACCTCAAATCATTGATGGCGACATTGAACCCCGAAAATGAACCAGGCCGTTTGACGTTGATCAACCGTTTCGGGGCAGGGAATGTAGGTGAACATCTTCCACGTTTGATCAAAGCCGTTGAAGAAGAAGGCGCAAATGTTGTTTGGACGTGCGACGCCATGCACGGCAACACGATCAAATCAACCACCGGCTATAAAACACGTCCATTTGACAGCGTTCTGCGCGAAGTGCGTGAATTCTTTGAAATCCACAATGCAGAGGGCACAGTGCCGGGCGGTGTGCATTTTGAGATGACAGGCGCGGATGTCACTGAATGTACTGGTGGTGTGCGTGCTGTGACCGATGAAGATCTATCTGATCGCTATCACACAGCTTGCGACCCGCGGTTGAATGCCAGCCAGTCGCTTGAATTGGCGTTCCTTGTGGCAGAAGAGTTGTCAGCACGACGCACATCTGTTGATCACGCCAAAGCCAGCTAGAACAACTAACTATTGTTGATAACAAGTCGCAGGGTCGGATGTTTTGCATCCGACCCTGTTTGATTTTGGCGGTCCGACAACGGAATTTTGCGGACGGATTGAATCGGGTCGCAGGCCATTGTCACGGGGCGATTGCTTGTGTTCAGGCCGACGATTGCCCCTAACAGCCGCGAAACGTCCCCATTGTCGTTGGCCAATGGCAACAACAACAACATCCCTTTTTGTGCCGAGCGGATTATGCCAGCTGGGACCATGAGCGGGAAATGGATAATTGCAGGCTGGCGAAGGCATTGGGCAATTGCATCATTGACTGTGCGCGCAGATGTTTGCTCAAAAAACGCGTCCAATGTCTGCCCACGAGGATCACAGCCTAATGTCTTATGGAGCATTTGCCCTGCAACCCTGATATCTGCACAGCCAAAACCGTTGTCGCGCAACATCATTGTCCAAGGCAAAGCCATATCAATCTTTGTGGGGTCAATGCGGTTGCGGTTTGGCACGGTGCCCCAAAGCCGCTGTTCGCGCCAATAGCGTTCCAACAGCTCTAACACCGGATTGCCGTTTTGCGTATTGTCACTTTGCTTTTGAAAAGGTTTACGCATGGTCATTTTTCCTCAGCATGTTGGTTTGCCATGCCCTCATCGTCAGGCATTTAATTCATACAATTTTAACATAACTTAATTTCTATTGCAGTTACCTTCGGACAATGTGGTTAACGCCGTAGCGGTGACCTTGTGCAAGCGGGTCATTTTGTCTTAGGTGAAACCAACAGCAGCGAAAGGCCGACTATGACCCAATCAATGACCGCATTCGCCAGCCAGACAGGGGCCATCGGCCAAACAAGCTGGGCATGGGAAATGCGCGGTGTAAATGCCCGTGGGCTTGATCTTCGTATGCGTATCCCCGAAGGGCTCGGCGCGCTCGAGGCCCATATCCGCAAGACATTGTCGGCCCAATTGGCGCGGGGCAATGTGACTGTAAATTTGCGACTGACGCATGATGACGCGGCAACCAAAGCAACGATTGATCAATCACAGCTTGATATCGTGCTGGGTGCGTTGGACCAAGTGCAAGAACGGGCGTTTGAGATGGGCGTGACGCTTGCACAACCCAATGCTGCAGATGTGCTGTCCCAACGTGGTGTGCTGGTCGCGGGTAAGGTGGACAATGACACCGCAGCGCTTGATTCTGCTCTACAGGATGATTTTGCAACACTTATTGCCTCATTCAAATCCATGAGAGCCAATGAAGGCAAAGCACTGCACGGCGTCGTATCCGGTCAATTGGATCACATCGCAACACTCGTTGAACAGGCTGAAACGGCCGCATCGGCACGTGGCCCTGCGGTTAAACAAGCGTTTGAAGCGGCTGTCGCAAAAATTATGGAAACCGCCGATGTAGACGAGGGGCGAATTGCTCAGGAACTCGCGGTTTTGGCGATCAAGGCTGACATCACAGAAGAGATTGATCGTCTAAAGGCACATGTATCCGCCGCGCGCGCGCTTTTGAATGAAAATGCGCCTTCCGGTCGCAAGCTCGATTTCCTCGCACAAGAGTTTAACCGCGAAGCGAATACACTGTGCTCCAAAGCAGGATCAACCGAGCTGACCAATGTTGGGTTGTCCTTGAAATCCGCGATCGAACAGATGCGTGAACAAATTCAGAATGTGGAGTGAATGATGAAACGACGCGGCCTTTTAATCATTCTGTCGTCGCCGTCGGGTGCTGGAAAATCCACGCTCGCGGGGCGATTGCGCAAGTGGGACGACACGCTGCGATTTTCGGTGTCAGCAACCACGCGGCAACCCAGATCCGGTGAAGTTGACGGCAAGGATTACTTTTTCGTCACAACCGATGAATTCAAGCGCCAAACCGCTGAGGGCGACATGTTGGAACATGCGCGGGTTTTCGGTAATTACTATGGCTCACCAAAAGGGCCAGTTCAGGCAGCGATTGAGGACGGTAGAGACGTGCTGTTCGACATTGATTGGCAGGGCGCGCAGCAGGTGCAAAAATCAGCATTGGCGCCGCATGTATTGTCAATCTTCATACTACCACCGTCGATACCTGAACTACACCGCAGGCTTGTCAGCCGTGCCCAAGATGACAATGAGGTCATTGAACAACGCATGCAAAAAAGCTGGGATGAAATCAGCCATTGGGACGGGTATGATTATGTCATGGTGAATGATGACCTCGACCTGACCGAAGAGCGCTTGAAAACCATCATTTCAGCTGAGCGCCTGCGTGCGAGCCAACAGCCAGAGTTGATGACCCATGTACGCGATCTTCAACGCCAATTTGAGGAACGATAATGATATATGCGCTTGGCGATAAAATACCTGTTGTAGATGATGATGCTTGGGTTGCGCCGAGCTGTCATATCATGGGGGCTGTTACCTTGTTTGCCGATGCGTCGATTTGGTTTGGCAGCACGCTGCGTGGCGACAACGAAATGATCACGGTTGGTACTGGCTCCAATGTGCAGGAAAACTGCGTTCTTCATACTGATATGGGGTTTCCGCTGACAATCGCCGCAGGTTGCACGATCGGGCATAAGGCCATGTTGCATGGTTGTCGCATTGGCGAAAACAGCCTGATTGGAATGGGTGCGACGGTGTTGAACGGTGCCGTGATTGGTAAAAATTGCCTAATTGGGGCAGGGGCCTTGATCACCGAAGGTAAAGTGATCCCCGATGGATCACTTGTCATGGGCGCTCCCGGTAAAATCATCAGAGAATTGGATGATACTGCGATCGCAGGTCTACGTGCCTCTGCGCTGCACTACAGTGAAAATGCGCGCCGTTTTCGCGCTGAACTTCGTGAGGTCACACCTTGAACACTCCACCAAAATCAATAGTTCGCCGCACAGCTTGGCCAACATCTGTTTCAAGCCCCGTGGTTACGCCACTGCAACCATCCGTCGTCTATTCTTCGCCTGATCCTGATGCGCTTGATGCACAATACGCAGATGCCAGCGGGTTTACCTACGCCAGAGAAGGGCACCCGAACGCCAGTGTGTTGGCCCAAAAAATTGATCTTCTCGAAGGTGCAAATGACGGCATTATTACCGGTTCGGGGATGTCGGCGATTGGCGCTGTATTTCTCGGTTGTCTCAAGGCGGGTGACCATGTGATCGGCGGTGATCAACTTTACGGCCGTACCCTGCGGTTAATGACACAGGATTTGCCGCGGTTTGGGATTGAAACATCGCTGGCGGACCCAACTGACGCGTCTGCCATACGAGCCGTTGTGCAACCTAATACCAAAATGATCGTCGTCGAAGTCATCTCAAACCCGACCATACGCTTGGCCGACATGGATGGCATCATCGCATTGGCCAAAGAGATTGGCGCACTTGTCGTCGTCGACAATACCTTTACCACACCACGCGCATATCGGCCGTTTGATCACGGCGCTGATATTGTCGTGCATTCAGTGACCAAACTGTTGGCGGGTCATTCTGATGCGACGCTCGGCTATGTTGCGGCGCTTGATCCGGCGTTGCGAACGGCGATCAATGATGCAAACGTCACTTGGGGTCTGACGCCAAGCCCGTTTGACTGTTGGCTCGCCGAGCGTGGCTTGCACTCATTCGAATTGCGTTATGACCGCGCCCAAGAAAATGCGCGCGCGCTTGCTGATGCGCTGGCTGACCACCCGATGGTTGAAAAGGTTCTATATCCAACACGCATGGATCACCCCGATCACAATCGGACGGCGGGCCTGTTGGCTGGGCAGGGCGGTAACATGGTGTCGTTTGCCCTTCGTGGAGGGCGTGAGGCTGCCAACGCATTTACCCGCGCAGCACCCCAGATTGCTTTTGCGCCAACCCTTGGTGACATCGGGACGACGTTGTCGCATCCGGCGTCCTCATCCCACCGTGGCCTAACAGCAGAAGGCCGCGCGCGGTTGGGAATGTCGGAAGGTTTCTTCCGCGTTTCCGTTGGCGTCGAAGACATTTCGATGTTGATCGAAGAATTCACGAACGCTGCAAATTCATTGCCCTAGAACGCAACCGTAGCCGTCGGGAAAATGAGTAGATCAAAGTTTATGTCTGGAGCGTGATCATTGATCTCTTGGCGGACGATTTCAGGATCACGGACCCTTTGTGCAATCGCGCGGTATGGGCCAGTAAAGTTCAGATCCCGTAATCTGTTTGCTACATCAACGGCGTCGAAACCTTCGGCCGAAAGCGGTGACAAAACGATATCCGGCTGAGATTGGATTATTTCACCCGAGAGTTCCGCAAATGGAACAAACTGCAAATTTTCAATGAACGGCAGGTCGCGTCCAAGCGCGATCCAATGTTCTAAATCGCCCACGACAAGCGTTTTGAGTGCGACGGGTAGTGTCGTAAGTTTCGTTACTGTCCGCTCTAATAGCAGGCTTTGCTGCGTCATTCCAAACCCGCGTTAAAGTTTTGACCTGGAAAGGCTTATAACGGCATTAGTTGCATTTGATACGATTTTTGTCGTCGGCAAGCGGGGGAGCCTAAAAGTGTTGCCCAAATCGACATAACCGCTGAAACCAATGACGATGATAGTGTCGTTTTGTTGTTGCAGAACCAACAGGGCAATTGGGGCAGCATGTATCGTATAATATGTATTATGTTACATAATTGACTATACTTGACGTAGCGCTGGTGCTCCGACCATCCTTGATCAGGTTTAGCTATAAGTGAGGTTACAATGGGCACGATGATAAATGCTATATTAGGCGGTGCATTTATAGTCTTAGCACTGTTCCTGACGTTCCTCATGTACCACCTGTGGGGCTATCCCTTTGATAAAAAGGCACATCGCAGCTCAGCACCGCGGTCATTGATGAACTTGCACCGTGCATTGGGCTATGTCTTTGTAGCAATTTATGTCGTCTTGATGTGGGACATGGTGCCTAGGCTATGGTCGTATCAAGTTGAGCTCCCGACGCGCACGGTTATCCACCTGACGCTCGGCATGATCGTCGGTGCAATTCTTATTGTCAAAATTGTAATTGTCCGCTTTTTCAAACACATGGAGTCTGCTCTTGCGCCATTTCTAGGTACCGCGCTGCTGATCTGTACATTGCTTTTGACCGGCCTTGCACTGCCCTACACATTGAGAGAGGCATATTTACGCACAACGGCCCAAGATGGTGGCAGCTTTACCTCGGAACGCATTGAACGCGTTGAAAAATTCTTGCCCATGATTGGATTCGATGACGCCGCTGGATTGTCAATTCTGGCATCATCAGAGGGCCTTGCCCACGGTCGAGAAATCTTGATGAGAAAATGCACACAATGCCATGATCTAAGAACGATATTGGTTAAACCGCGCACGCCTGAGGATTGGAAGAACACGGTCAATCGGATGGCAAACCGCGCAACGGTATTAAATCCGATCGACGCATCTGAACAATGGAGCGTAACCGCTTACTTGATAGCGATTTCACCGACATTGCAATCAAGCGCGAGTGATCAGCGGATGCAGAGCCAACAATCGGCAGATAACCGGACTGTTGCACGCACGGCCGCGTTTGAAACGCCGAGCAACTATGATGCTCAATCTGCGCTGCAAACGTTTGAAACAACCTGTTCCCAATGCCATTCGCCGGAATTGATAAAGGGCGTGACATTGAATGAACGTTTAGATGCTATTTCATTGGTGCAAAGGATGGTGTCCAATGGTCTTAGCGCGAATGAAGCCTCCCTCGCCCAGATTGTTGAATATTTGGCGCAGACTTATGTGGCAGAATAGAAAAAAGCCCGCACAAATCAATGCGCAGGCTTTTCCATATTCATGTAGCGTAAATTAGCTGTTCAGCTTGGCAACTTCTGCAGCAAAGTCTTCTTCGACTTTTTCGATGCCTTCGCCAACGCCCAGACGGACGTAACCAGTGATTTCAACACCAGCTTCTGCAGCAGCAGCAGCAACCGTAAGATCAGGGTTCACAACAAACTGTTGGTTCAGCAATGTGACCTCAGCCATGTATTTCTTCATACGGCCAACGATCATTTTTTCGATCACAGCTTCTGGCTTGCCAGATTCGCGTGCGATGTCCATCTGAACGTTCTTTTCTTTTTCAACAACAGCCGCATCAAGATCGGCTTCTGACAATGACGCTGGGTTTGCTGCAGCGATGTGCATTGCAACCTGACGGCCAAATGCTTCGTTGTCGCCAGTCATTGCAACAAGAACGCCAATGTTACCCATGCCAGGTGCCGCAGCGTTGTGGACGTAGTTCACAACTGTTTCACCAGTCAATGTCATCATACGGCGCACGGACATGTTTTCACCGATAATGGCAACCGCGTCTGTCACGGTCTGCTCAACGGATTTACCATCCATGTCAGCAGCCTTCAGGCCGTCAATATCGTCAGCGCCAAGGCCAGCTTCTGCGATACCGGCAACCATTTTCTGGAAGTCAGCGTTCTTCGCAACGAAGTCTGTTTCGGAGTTAACTTCAACAGCAACGCCTTTGCCACCGTTTACTGCGACAGCAACAAGGCCCTCAGCAGCGGTGCGACCAGATTTCTTTGCAGCCTTGGCAAGACCTTTGGTGCGCAGCCAGTCAACGGATGCTTCCATGTCGCCATTATTTTCAGTGAGCGCTTTTTTCGCGTCCATCATGCCTGCGCCAGTGCTGTCGCGCAGTTCTTTTACCATTGCAGCGGTAATAGCCATTTTCATTCTCCAATAAGGAATTGAATTGAAATGGCAGGGGTTGCCCCCTGCCCTAGATCAGTTTGGAAAAGCGGTGCTTATTCAGCAGCCGGTGCTTCTTCAGCAACAGCTTCTTCAACCATTTCTTCCATTGCGCCCAAATCAACACCAGCAGCGCCAAGCTGTGCTTGCATGCCGTCAAGTGCCGCACGTGCAGCAAGATCAGTGTAAAGAGCGATTGCGCGCGCCGCGTCATCGTTGCCTGGGATCGGGTAATCAACGCCATCTGGTGAACAGTTGGTGTCGACAACAGCCACAACTGGGATGCCCAGCTTTTTGGCTTCTGCGATGGCCAGATCTTCTTTGTTGACGTCGATGACGAACAACAGATCAGGAACGCCGCCCATTTCGCGGATACCGCCCAAAGATGCTTCAAGCTTGCCCTGCTCACGCTCCATGCCAAGACGCTCTTTCTTGGTCAGACCTTCAAAGCCGCGCTCAGCAGCTTCGTCGATGTTCTTGAGGCGCTGGATAGACTTGGAAACAGTCTGCCAGTTGGTGAGAGTGCCACCCAACCAACGGTGGTTCATGTAGAACTGAGCGGACTTTTCAGCCGCTTCTTTGATTGGCGTTTGTGCCTGACGCTTGGTGCCGACAAACAATACGCGGCCGCCCTTGGCGACAGTTTTCTGAACGATATCAAGCGCTGCGTCCAACATCGGAAGCGTTTGAGTAAGGTCCATGATGTGGATGCCGTTGCGGGCGCCGTAGATGAATTCTTGCATCTTCGGGTTCCAGCGTTGCTTCTGGTGGCCGAAGTGTACGCCTGCTTCAAGCAGTTGGCGCATGGTAAACTCTGGAAGAGCCATGGTCGTTTCCTTTCCGGTTTCATTAGCCTTGGACGGGGGTATCAACCTTTTGGTCAACCGGTGGATGGATCAGGATTTCTCCCCGACACACCCGCCCCCGTCTGGGGATTTCGTGAGTGCCCTATAGAACGGCTTTGCCTATGGCGCAAGCCCATAAAACAAGGTCCGGTAGCCAATTACAGGAATAGGCGTTCGACGACCCAATAAGCACCGATCAGGGCAATCCCGATGCTGGCGGGCATGGCGACCATGTGGCGGTAGGTTTCAAACCGTTCAACGACACAGGACGCCGCACAAAGGCCTGACAAGGCCGCGACCATAAACAGCAGCGGCAAGTAGGCCGCAACAGCATCCGGCCCCATCGCGGAAACAGGAATGATTGCCAAAGGCACGATCAGAATGGCTACGGCCATATAGCCCCATGCCGCAGTCTTGTTGACTTTGCCGTCTTCTGACCAGCGGATCGCGGAGACCACGATGATAAAGGCAATCGCAATACACAAAAGCTGGCCCAGCTCGACGCCGATGTTAAAGCCCAGCAACGCAGGCAAAACCGCGCCATCCGGGAGACCATATGCCGTCAGAACCGATGCGAAACCTAACCCGTGTAGCAGACCGAAACAGAAAATGATCACAGGCCGCCATGGATTCAGGCCATCTGTGAAGATGTTTTCCACGGCGACATAAACAATTGAGGCCGCGATGATGCTTTCGACAATCCACATATGTTCATCTGGAATGTTCACGTACCCCATCGTCGCCAGCGCTAGTGTCACTGTGTGGGCAGCCGTAAAAGCAGTAACCTGCCAAAGCAGCGGACGCATTTTGACGGAAAGGAAGAATAGGCCCAGCACAAACAGGATGTGGTCTAGGCCGAGCGGTACGATGTGCTCGACGCCAACGGGAATGAAGCGAACGAATGCCTCGCCACCAGTCATAGCACCACCGCCGCTTAGTGCCACCGGGTCCGTCAAACCACCGCCCGACAAAATACCGTCCCATCCTGCCTCGACACCCATCTGGCGCAGCACGAGTGTTCCGTACTCAGAAGGCCATTCAATTTGCATGTTTTGCGCGTCAGATGGGAGCGTGCCCTGGAAAACCAGCGTTGACTGACGCACGACCTCGACATTGCCAACGGCGGGCACATCAAAA
>CAXHZK010000003.1:0-233631 GCA_964021915.1 uncultured Roseobacteraceae bacterium
CGATGACTCTTCAAAGTCAAAACGCCTACTGTCCCAAACTATATGATGACGGACACTGATGCATTGGGTCAACGGCTCCGACCTGCAAGTGATTTGACTTTCTTGCCGTATCTCGCCGGAGAGCGAACACCCCACAATAACGCTTCGATTAGAGGCGCGTTTATCGGACTCGGGCACCAACATGATCGTCGTCAGATGACACAAGCTGTCCTCGAAGGGGTCGCTTATGCCTTGCGCGATAATCTCGGGGCTATGGCGTCAGCGGGGACACAAATTGATAGGGTTGTTGCGGTTGGCGGGGGGGCCGCTTCGCAATACTGGTTACGCTTAATCTCGACGGTGTTGGATTTACCTGTTGATGTACCTGCGAGCAGTGAGTTGGGGGCCGCATTTGGCGCGGCTCGACTGGCGATAATTGCAAGCAATGAATGCTGTGTTGCAGATGTTTGCACAGCAGCGGCAGTTGAAAAAACATTTGAACCCGATCATGAATTATCGGCCGGGTTTTCTGCAGGTTACGACCAATTTACTGGACTGTACCCAGCCCTTCAAACAGGTCCAAAGTTATCGGCGTAAAAACGATACCAGTTGCCACCCATGATGCCTGCGACCTCAGATTCATTCAGCCCCGTTGCGAGCAAACCCGCCTCGATATTTCCGAAATCACGGTTATCGTTGAACCATTTAGGCATGGGAGGGAAACCTGCATCGGAGGCCGATCCTTCGCCATAGTCGATTTTCTTGGTCCAGCGACCAACGCGCATCCATTCTACAATGCTGTCGGGTTGATCTTGGCAAAGATCGGTGCCGATACCGAGGTGTTCAGCGCCAAATTTGCCTGCTGTATCGGCGATCATTTGGCAAAAGCTTTCGAGCGTGCAGTCGGATTTACCCGCAAGGTGGTGCGGGTATACTGAGAAGCCCAGCATGCCCCCGCGCGTGGTGACAGCTTTTATCACTTCGTCCGTTTTGTTGCGCAGTGCAGGGTGCCAGCTGTCGGGATTGGCATGCGTAATTGCGATGGGGCGAGAAGAGATTTCAGCGGCTTCTATGGTAGAGCGATCAGCGCTATGGCTCATGTCGACGACCATGCCGACGCGGTTCATTTCGGCGATGACTTCGCGGCCCATGCGGGTGATGCCCGGGTCCTCGGCCTCATAACACCCTGTCGCCAGAAGCGATTGATTATTATAGGAAAGTTGCATGAACCGCGCACCAAGGCGGTGCAGCACTTCTACCAATCCTATGTCGTCCTCAATCGGGGACGGGTTCTGGAAACCAAAGATGATCGCGGTGCGGCCAGCGGCGCGGGCGGCATCAATATCTGCGGCGGTATACGCCTGACAAATCAAGTCCGGATACTGCTCGAACCAGCGGTTCCACTGTTCGATATTCAGCACCGTTTCGCGAAAATTTTCGTGATAGGCGATGGTGACGTGGACAGCGTCCACGCCCCCTGCACGCATCTGACGGAATATTTTTTCCGACCAATTGGCGTATTGTAGGTTGTCGATCAGCATCAGACTGGTGTGCCGGAAGAGATGTAGGATGTCTTTACTACGGTGTAGAATTCAGCTGCATAGCGACCCTGTTCGCGTGGCCCGTAAGAGCTGTCGCCGCGGCCGCCAAATGGCACGTGATAGTCGGTGCCCGCTGTGGGCAAGTTCACCATGACACAACCGGATTTGGCGTTCCGGCGGAAGTGTGTCGCGCGGGCCAGATTGGTTGTGACGATACCGGCGGTGAGGCCAAAGTTGGTGTCATTGACGGTGTGCAAGGCTTCTTCATAGCTATCCACTTTGATGACGGCGGCAAGCGGGGCAAACATTTCATCGCGGTTGATTTGCATCTGGTTGGTGGAGCCAACAAAAATGCCGGGCTGCATGTAGTAACCATCATGCGGCATCTCGAGGCGGTTACCACCCATGATCAGCTCTGCACCTTCGGATTTGCCCAATTCGGCATATTTCAGGTTTTCGTTGAGCTGCTGTTCAGACACGACTGGGCCAATTACCGTGCCTTCGTGCTGCGCATGGCCGACTTTCATCGCTTTGGTCGCTGCAACCAGCTTTTCAACGAATGCATCATGCACATCAGCGTGGACGATCAAACGTGAAGAAGCCGTACATTTTTGACCAGAGCCGCCAAATGCGCCACCTGCTGCTAGACCAGCCGCCAGATCAAGATCTGCGTCGTCCATAACCGCGAGCGCGTTCTTTGAACCCATTTCCATTTGCACCTTGGTCAGGTTCTGGATCGCGGCCGTGGCGATACCTTTGCCAACTGGAACGGAACCAGTGAAAGAGATTGCGTTGATCTTTGGCGATTCAACGAGGCGTTGGCCAATCTCTGATCCTGCGCCCATCACGAGGCTAAAGAGCCCCTTTGGAATGTCTTGGCGTGAAATGATTTCAGTCAGTGCCACGGCACTTGCTGGGGTCGCGTTGGCGGGCTTCCAAACCACTGCGTTGCCGTAACAAAGGGCTGGGGCGATTTTCCAGCTAGCCGTTGCTGTCGGGAAGTTCCAAGGGGAGATGATGGCGACAACGCCAACGGCCTCGCGACGGACATCAATTTCGATATTCGGGCGCACACTGTCGGCAGTTTCACCCATCTGGCGAAGCGTTTCGGCGGCGTAATAGGTGAAAAATTGACCAGCGCGGTAGACTTCGCCTTTACCTTCGGCAATCGGCTTGCCTTCTTCGCGGGACAAGAGCGTGCCGAGTTCTTCGGCGCGTGCCATCATCTCGTTGCCGATGGCCATCAGGACGTTGTATTTGCGTTCAATTCCGTAAGCTTCCCATTCGCGTTGTGCGGTGCGGGCTTGGTCGAGGGCTGCGTCAAGTTGATCACCGCTCGCTTGGGTAAAATTGCCGATCAAATCGGTCAAGTCAGATGGGTTGCGGTTCTCGATCGTCGAGGTGCCTGCGACCCATTCGCCTGCGATATAGTTCATTTTGAGATCAGTCATGATGCGCCCCTATTAATTCATACAGCAAGCGTCTTATGGGGGCGAAGGGGGCAAGACGTCAAATCCAAATGCGACCCTTTTTTATCGGGATGAACATGGCAGAACAGAAGTCTCTATGCGCCACTCTTGCGTTTTTCGAGTGCACTGCATTTAAACTGATGTCTGGCTTAACGGTCGAGTGAGTATGCGATTTTCTCGGATAAACGTAAAATCGCCTTTGCCTGAGCTTGCGCGATCTCGGCCGATTGGCTTGAAGTCAAAGGCACCTGAATAGCAAAACTTGTGGTGCTATTGGGGAAATCAATGCCATCGCCACCAACGTAATACTGCCCCTCAAGGCTGAAATTGCCATTTCGTCCAGCAATCATGCGCGACACGCGAACATCAATTGCAACGTCTGGCAAGTTGACGAATGGCCATGGCTCGGGGCTGACGTCCGCGGTCAGAATGTTATCGAGTTGGCGCGCGATCGTCAGTGTCACTGCCCGTGCCGGATCATCAGCCCATAGCAAATTGTTGTTTTGGGAAATCAAACCAGAAGACGTCTCAAACGCGACTTCTTCTGCGGCTGCATAGGTGGGAAGTGATACGGTGCGCACCATCGCGGACTGGACAATTGCATTGAGTTTCAGGGCAGACGTTGGGGCAACCATATCAATACGAGGAGGTATAACCGAGCTACAGCCAAGAACGAAAACGAGGGCAACCCAAGCAAATGCGATTTTCATTTCTTTAGCGCCCTCTGATCAATGAACTTGGGTTACGTTGGATCGTTCTCGCTAGCGACGTTACAGCGTCTGCCGCTGCTTGAATATCACGCAATGTGCCGGACATTTCTGCACTAAATCTAGAGCGATCACCATAAGATTCGATGACGGCTTGTGTTTGGCTGACGAGGCGAGAAGCCCGTGATGATAAAGCCGGTAAGTCAATCACAGCATCTTCTATGGCCTTGGCTGCCTGACTGGCGCTCGACAATGCAACGTTGACGTTTTCAATGGCTCCACCAGCGCGGATTTCAGCAAGGACGACTTCCATTTCATTGAGCGCTGAAATGGCAGCAGCGGGTAATGCCGCAGTATCATCGCTGCCTATCAGTGCATTCATACTGATGATTGTATCATTGGCGCTTTCGACCAATGCCTGAATTTCCAACGCATTCGCTTTCGCGATGAGAGCCTCAACTTGATTTGTAATAGCAGGAAGCTGTTTTGTTGCGGCCTCAATGTTATCAACCGTTTGGGTCGCTGACGCCAATGCCTTGGTTATCTGGCCCACCAAATCGGCGTCGTTCGTGTCGGCAACAATTTTGCCAACGTCTGCGACGACCGATCGGATGTCTTGGGTCAAAACGCTGAGGTTGTCGGATATATCTGACTTGATAACGTCTTGAGTTGTTGCAGCCACGACTTGCACGTCATTGACGGCACTGTCCATGTTTTCCAGCACCTGTAGGGCGCTATCGATAACATTGTTCACGTCAACGGGAATGGTTTGAACATCCTCACTATTAATGAGGCGTCTTGCATCGTTAAGCAGGGCATTTAGCGACTGCGGTGCCTCTCGAAGGGCGCCCTCATTAGCAAGCCGCTCGAAACTGTCCATCATTTCAATTGCACCTGACATTAATTCCTCAATGGGTAGGTCGGACACGCGTTGCAGAATGCCGTCCGCAGTGGCCGATACGTCCGAAATGTTTGAGGTGGTCGTTGGAATGATCGGGAACGAATAATCTGTCACTAGCAACGTTTCCGGCGGCGCATTTTCAACTGTAATGAGTTCGATTTGCAGAGATCCGGAAAGAATGTTGCCTGTCGCCATCCGTGCCCGAAGACCTTGTTCAATCAATACCTCAAGGAATGAAAGCGCCATTTCAGGGGTCGCCGTTTCCCCTAATCCAAGTCTGCCGGGTTCGATCTCAATATTCGTACGAAGTTGAACGTCTTGATCGGCCTCTTCACTGACAACGAATGCGCTCAAATCCTTTACCGAACCGATGCGGATACCCTGAAACCGCACATCAGCACCTGCGGTAAGGCCACTCACAGATTCGTCAAAAAGGATCGATAGGTTTAGCAATTCTTGGTTTGGTGTTGAAAACAAACTGCTTCTTGCTGTCTGTTCATCAAAGAATATGTCAAACACCGTGCCTTCGCGCAGTTTAGTGCCGCCTGAAATGACAGTGTCGAACGCTATGCCGCCTTCGATAAGCGAAGCCAGAGACTCGACATTCAGCGACAAACCAGACGCGTCTAAATTTATTGAAAAACCAGATGTGTCCCAAAATCTGGTATTTGATGTTATGCGTTTGTCATAAGGGGCCTCAACAAAGGCCGCCACAATGACACTATTCCCATCAAATGAAAGCTCTGGCTTTTCGAGGTATCCAACCTGTATGCCCTTATGAAGGATTGGCGCACCTTCGGTTAGGGCGCCGCCGTCGTCGGCGCGCAGGTGGATTGTTATTCCTTCTTGGCCTGCTCTAACCAACGGAGGCGTCTGAAGGCCAAAAAATTCGGTTGTTGGTAACGTGATATTGGCATCCCAACTGCCTTCAATATAAACGCCGGATAAAACTGTGTCTAAGCCGGTAATGCCTCGGACACTGACATCTGGACGCACAACCCAAAACTTGGCGTCTTCATCGAGGTAGGGGGCGACGTCTTTGTCAATGCGTGCCGTCACGATGACTTCGCTTAACGAATTGGCAAAATTTACTTTTTCGACTTTTCCAACCGTCACATCGCGAAACTTGATCACAGTTTCATTTGCCGTAATTCCCGACGTGTTCTTAAAGCTGATTGTAATCAGCTGACCTTGGGCTTGAAAGTTCTGCCAAGCAATCGCTAAAGAAATAATCAGTGCGGCCAACGGCACCAACCAAACCAACGAGATACGTTGCCACGAACGTTGACCGCCTGAGGTAATTGTCATTTGGGCGGGTTTGAAATCTTGTTCATCCGGCATCATCGGTCCTGTCGGCATCCCAAATTAATCTTGGGTCAAAGCTTTGAGCCGCAAGCATAGTGAATACAATAGACAAAGCAAAGCTCACTGCGGCGACGCCCGGGTTAATATTGGCGAGGGTATCAAATTGGATCAGGGCAGACAGAATAGCGACGACAAAAATGTCGATCATTGACCAACGACCAATGAATTCCACCACCTCAAAAAGCCGATGGCGCTGATGTGGATTGACTATTGATCGGCGCTGGACTGAAAGCGCAAGATAGCTAATTGCAATGAACTTACCCACTGGGATGATGACTGAAGCAATAAACACAATTGATGCCACACCAAATGAACCGTAGTGCCATAGGTCTATGACACCGCCGATTATTGTGCTCTCGTTCCAGTCAATTAGTGTTGCGGTGACCATTATTGGATACGTGTTCGCTGGGAGATATGCGATTAAACCTGCAATCAACCATGCCCAAACTTTCTGTAGACTCTTTGTGTCACGGCTTTGTAGCTCGCCCTTGCAGCGCGAACAGAAGCCCTTATCAGCGAGGTGCACCTGACCGCACCGCCGGCAGCCGATCAGCCCAGCCTGGCGCGCACTTATGGTTGCGATTGGTCGAGAATTTCCCAAATCGAATACCTGCATATGAGTTGATCTTTAATAATGGAAATTACCACGAGCCCGCCAAAAGCCCAAAACGCAGGGCCAACGTAAAACGTCGCAAGACCCGCCACTTTAACCAAAGAAATGGCCACACCGACGACGAAAATCTCAGCCATGCTCCAAGGGCGCAAGCTTTCAGCGAGAGCAAATGCTGCGTGGGCATATTTGTTAGGAGGTTTTTTCACAACAAGCGGCGCGACGGTAAAGACAATAGATGCTAGGCGGAGAAGAGGGATCACGATAATGAAACCGGCGACGGCAAGGGCCAACAATCTGGATATGCCATAATTAAATGCAAGTACGGCCTCAACGACCGAAACACTATTTTGCTGTCCGGCTGCGCTGATTTCAAGAAATGGAAGACCGATTGCCGCAATCATCAGGACAAGTGCAGCAAGCGCGAGGCTTAGAATTTGAACCAATGCAGCGGGCCGAGATGTCATCAAGACATGGCCACAAAGCATGCATTGTGCACGCGCGCCTTCTGGTAACAACGTCGCGTTGTGTAACGTATCGCATTGCGGGCAGGCGACCAGATCGTCAAGTGGCGGCAACTGTTGCGGCAATCGAACCGCTCCTTCTATAGTAGTTATTCCGCAGTTTCCGGAATGCATTGTGTGATGAAACCAGATATTTGGTATGTGCTAGGTGGCTGATAGGGATATTAACCGAAGGACACACTTTGACTAAGAGACGCCCTTCTAAACTATTTAATCTACATTTTGCGAATGTGCAAAGCGCGGGTTTTTAGATTTCCTTTTTGGATCGGCGCGAAAGTGGGCCTTAAATGTGTAAACTGGTCCAAGAAAGGCTGATAGGTGCTGAAAGCAATTAGGCTAACACAGCTAATTTCAAGCAGAATTAGAGCAGTTATTCAGAGTTGGTTAACCCAAGGCGAAATTTTTGCTACATGCTGCGCCGAAAGAAAGAAGATGCTAGCACTATAAAGAAAGCTCGAAGGGTTAATCCGACATGCCAACACCGTGGCGCATATTCGTCAATGTCTATGACATTATGAGTGAGAAGCAAATCAGCCTGATAGCGGCCGGCGTTGCATTTTTCGGTATTTTGGGCATTTTTCCCGGTATGGCTGCTGTGATTGCAATTTTTGGATTGCTTGCCGATCCGATGATTGTGACGGACCAGTTTGCGTTACTTGAGGGCATTGTACCTGACGATGCATTTCACTTGATTATGGGGCAATTAAATCGACTGTTGGATGCACCGACAGGCACATTGGGTTGGGCAACGATAGCGTCAATTAGCCTTGCGCTGTGGTCATCAAGGGCAGGTGTTGCTGCGCTTATTGGAGGATTAAACACGATATCAGGGCGCCCGCCACGAAATGGCCTTTGGCAGGTAGCCGTATCATTAACACTAACGATTTGCTTGGTGATGTTGGCAACCGTCGCGCTCTTTGCCGTATTTGTATTACCGCTTGTAATTGCCTTGCTACCCATGGCGAGTGATACGGTATGGTTATTAACCACAATTCGATTAACGACTGGGCTAACAGCTTTATTTCTTGCTTTGGGACTAATCTATCGGTTTGGACCTGCACCAAGCGGCGAACGCGCACGCTGGTTTACAGTTGGTGCAGTCGTTGTCGTATTGCTATGGATCATGGTTTCATCCGGCTTGTCGTATTATCTCGAAAATTTTTCTTCCTACAATGAAATTTATGGATCAATCGGCGCGGTAATCGGGTTACTTCTTTGGCTTTATGCAAGCGCGTTTCTCATCTTATTTGGCGCTGCATTGAACACTCAAATCCACAGAAAATCGAAAACATGGTTAGCCTTATAGGACATGATTGATAGCGTGGAATGACCGATACTCTGCTTGGCCCGAAGCTAGCAAATCAAAGCTTTATGTCACCGCTGAGCGCACTTTGAATTTAGGGTCATCCCAAGAGCGTTCGGCCATGATTTCGGCCAAAATATCCACTGCGCGTCTAACATCACCTGTATCTGTATAAAGCGGGGTAAACCCAAAGCGAATAATGTCGGGGGCACGGAAATCACCGATGACGCCTTGTGCGATGAGGGCTTGCATGATCGCATAACCTTCTGGGTGGTGGAATGACACTTGGCTCCCACGCATGGCGGGATCGCGGGGGCTAGCAAGACGCAGTTCAGGGCAAGCGGCTTCAACGCCTGTGATAAACATCTCTGTCAGCGCGATGGACTGCTTGCGCACCGCTGCCATGTCCACATCGTCCCAAATCGTCATCGCAGCGTCGAGAGCCGCCATTTGGATGACAGGCGGCGTGCCAACACGCATACGTTCAATGCCTCTGCCCGCTTCGTAATTTAGATCAAACGCGAATGGGGCCTTGTGCCCAAGCCATCCTGATAGGGCAGGTTGGATGTTATCAACGTGACGCGGGGCAACATAGATGAATGCAGGCGCTCCGGGCCCGCCGTTTAGATATTTGTAAGTGCATCCGACCGCGAAATCAGCGTTACATCCCGTTAAATCGACTTCCATCGCGCCAGCCGTATGGGCCAAATCCCAAATCACGATAATGCCGTGTTCATGGGCCTTGGCTGTCAAAGCGGCCATATCGTGCAGGCGTCCAGTACGGTAATCGACTTGGGTCAACATAAGAACCGCAATGCTATCGTCGAGCGCATCCATCACGTCATCGGGTGCGACAGTGCGCAGCTCATGGCCGCGATCAAGCGTTTCGATCAGTCCCTCGGCCATATAAAGATCAGTAGGAAAGTTCCCATTGTCAGAGAGAATGACCGAGCGTGTTTGGTTTATGTTCAGTGCAGCGGCAAGCGCTTGGTAAACTTTGATCGACAACGTGTCGCCAATTACCACATGCCCTGCCTCTGCCCCGATCAGCCGGCCAATCCGGTCACCCAACTGGGTCGGCATCGCCATCCATCCGGCACGGTTCCAACCTGTGATTACCAGTTGCCCCCATTCATCCACCATGGTCTGTTGCACACGCGCAGCGGCGGCCTTGGGGAGTAGACCCAAAGAATTGCCATCAAGATAGGTCATCCCCTCGGGGATATGAAACTGGGCCTTAGTGACTGCGAAATCCGTCATAGTGACAACCAGACGGCCACCAATGCCAAGAGCGCAGGGAGGGTCTGGGCAATCAGTGCGGGCTTGATCCCCCACCACAATGCATAAAGGCCGGCGATCGCGACGCAGACAAGCAAATACACGGTCATTTGCACGTTCCCAGACCAACAACCGACGATAAGCCCGCCCGCGATAAAGCCGTTATAGAGCCCTTGGTTCGCAGCGAGCTTGACCGTATCACGCGCCAATGTTTCGGACACGCCGAATACCTTGCGCGTGCGCGGCGCTTCCCATTTTATCATTTCAAGATACATAAAATAGAGATGGATTACAGCGACGACCCAAACCAAAATTGTTGCAAACATTATACTTGCCCCCCTGAAATTTCGATTGTTTGGCCATTGATGGACTGCGCTGCATCGCTGCACAACCACATAGCGGCGGCAGTGACTTCGCTGACGTCGAGTAATTTTCCGTGCCGGTTACCCTTGGCTATCAGCTTGGCAGCACCTGCTTCGTCTGTTTCAAAGCGTTTTGCCAAACTTGGCAACTGGTTACGCACAATGTCAGTATCGACATAGCCCGGGCAAAGTGCGTTAAATGTGATCGGGCTGCGCATATATTCCTCCGATAGCCCACGGATAAGACCAATAATACCGTGCTTGGATACGGTGTAGGGGATGGCATTCTTTAATCCGCGAACACCTGCAATGGAACTGACGACGATCATGCGTGCGGGCATATCGGCGGGCAGAGTGGACATAGCAGATTGAAGCGTCAGAAACACGCCGTCGAGGTTGATCGCCATTGTCGTTTGCCATTGAGGGAGTGAGGTTTTTGCAAATGGCCCACCCTCAGCGATGCCCGCGTTTGCAATGCAGATTTGTATCGGGCCGCGTGCGCTTGCCGCCTGGCTGATGCCATCGCGCACGGATGCCTCTTCGCCCACATCCATCTGCATGGCGGTTATATTCGCATGCTTTCGGGCGGTTTCATCAAGAAGAGCGCTGCGGCGCCCTGTGACTGTGACCAATGCACCGGCATTTGCCAAAGCGAGTGCAATATCTGCGCCGATACCTGTTCCGCCTCCGGTGACGAGCGCATGTTTTCCTGCGTGATCCATAGTCAACTCCTGTTTAGAATGATGCTAACAATCTGGGATCACACCACAAGCCCAAAGGCGTAGTGGAACAAAGTTGACCATCAGGAACTCGCTTGCGCAATAAAATTTCGCGGCATACAAATGCTGCACTGCAAAATCGCGTAGGGGGATAGTCCGTGAAAATTGGGACACCAAAAGAAATATTCGAAGGCGAGAATAGGGTGGCAATGACGCCAGCCTCCGCCAAGGATTTGCAAAAGCTGGGGTTCGACTGCGTTATCGAAACCGGCGCAGGGGAAGCTGCTGGCTTTTCCGATGCATTATACAAAGACGCAGGCGTTGAGGTGGTCAAAACCGCTGCGGCTCTCTTCAAATCGGTTGATATCGTCGCCAAGGTGCGGCCGCCGTTGGACAAAGAGGCAAACCGCCTGCGGAGCGATCAAACACTGATCTCATTCTTCTATCCTGCGCAGAACGAGGCGTTGATGGACAAGGTCGCGGGCAAGGGTACAACCCTGATCGCGATGGACATGGTGCCGCGCATTTCGCGTGCGCAGAAAATGGATGCGCTGTCATCCATGGCAAACATCGCAGGCTACCGTTCGGTAATTGAGGCGGGCAATAACTTTGGCCGCTTTTTCACAGGTCAGGTGACTGCAGCAGGCAAAGTACCACCAGCAAAAGTGTTAGTTGTTGGCGCTGGCGTGGCCGGATTGGCTGCCATCGGCACAGCAACATCGCTGGGTGCGATTACCTATGCCTTCGACGTGCGGCCTGAAGTGGCTGAACAAGTTGAAAGCATGGGCGCTGAGTTCGTGTTCCTTGATTTCGAAGAAGACCAAGCAGATGGCGCGTCTACTGGCGGCTATGCCGCAGTATCGTCACCAGAATTTGCAGCCGCTCAGCTAGCGAAGTTCCGTGAAATCGCGCCTGACATCGACATTGTCATCACAACGGCACTGATCCCAGGGCGTGACGCGCCGGAACTGTGGACCAAAGACATGGTCGACAGCATGAAGCCTGGATCTGTGATCATTGATCTGGCGGCTGAACGTGGTGGGAACTGCAAACTGACTGTAATGGACGAGAAAATCGTCACGGAAAACGGCGTGACCATTGTGGGTTACACCGATTTCCCAAGCCGGATGGCCGCGCAGTCATCTACGCTCTATGCCACGAACATCCGCCATATGATGACTGATCTGACGCCTGAAAAGGACGGTATGGTCGATCATAACATGGACGACGATGTGATCCGTGGGGCGACGGCCACGCACAAGGGGGAAGTGACCTTCCCACCGCCACCACCCAAGGTGGCAGCGATTGCAGCGCAACCAAAGAAACAAGCGCCAAAAGAGCTGACCGCAGAAGAGAAACGCGCGCAGGAAGTGGCTGCGTTCAAACAAGAAACCAAGACCCAAGTTGGCCTTTTGGTGGCTGGTGCGGTGTTGTTATTGGGCGTCGGCCTTGTGGCGCCTGCCAGCTTTATGCAGCACTTCATCGTGTTTGTTCTGGCCGTGTTCGTCGGCTTCCAAGTGATTTGGAACGTGGCACACAGCCTGCACACGCCGCTGATGGCGGTGACCAACGCGATTAGCTCGATCATCATTTTGGGCGCATTGGTGCAGGTCGGTTCGGGGTCGTTCCTTGTGATTGTCCTTGCCTCTCTTGCCTTGTTTATGACGGGTATCAACATCTTTGGCGGGTTCCTCGTCACACGGCGCATGCTTGCCATGTTCCAGAAATCTTGAAGGAGGGCTGAATAATGGAATTCGGTTTCACAACAGCGGCTTATGTGGTCGCAGCAGTCCTTTTCATCCTGTCGCTCGGCGGGCTATCTGGACAAGAAAGCGCGAAACGCGCGGTATGGTATGGCATCGCGGGTATGGCCTTGGCCGTGATCGCAACCTTGATGGGGCCGGGCGCTGGCCTGTGGCTCTGGTCGCTGATCCTGATCGGCGGCGGCGGCTACATCGGTTATATGTTGGCGACCAAGGTGCAGATGACGCAGATGCCAGAGCTAGTGGCGGCAATGCACTCGCTGGTTGGCCTTGCGGCGGTATTCGTGGGCTTTATTGCCCATTTTGAGATCGGCAACGCAGCCGCTGGTGGGGATCTGGGCACATTCGCCGCGATGATCGCCAAGAAATCAGCGGTAGAGATCAACATTCTGCGGGTTGAGTTGTTCCTCGGTATCTTCATCGGCGCGATCACCTTTACCGGATCTATCATTGCTTATGGTAAGCTGGCGGGGCGCGTGGATAGTGCGGCAACAAAGCTGCCGGGTGGCCACATGCTCAACATTGCGGCGGCGGTGATCTCGGTCTTGTCGTTGATCTGGTATTTCAACGGGGGTGGTTTCCTGCCGTTGTTCATTATGACGCTGGCCGCGCTTTTCATCGGGTTCCACTTGATCATGGGCATCGGCGGGGCTGATATGCCTGTCGTCGTATCCATGCTGAATAGTTATTCAGGCTGGGCTGCGGCAGCGATCGGCTTTAGCCTTGGCAATGATCTGTTGATCGTGGTCGGCGCATTGGTCGGGTCATCCGGCGCAATTCTGTCGTACATCATGTGTAAGGCCATGAACCGTTCGTTTATCAGCGTGATCTTGGGTGGCTTTGGCGGCCCAGCGGGTGAGCAAATGGCCGTGGAAGGCGAACAAGTGGCCATCGACGCCGATGGCGTTGCCACGGCGTTGAATGAGGCAGACAGCGTGGTCATCATCCCGGGTTACGGCATGGCCGTGGCTCAGGCGCAAACGGCTGTGGCCGAACTGGTGCGTAAACTGCGTGCGCAGGGTAAAAACGTGCGTTTTGCAATCCACCCTGTGGCGGGGCGCTTGCCAGGTCACATGAACGTGCTGCTGGCGGAGGCCAAGGTGCCCTATGACATCGTGATGGAAATGGATGAGATTAACGATGATTTCCCAGATACGGACGTCGCTATCGTGATCGGCTCCAATGACATTGTGAACCCAGCCGCACAAGACGACCCGAACAGCCCGATTGCAGGTATGCCAGTGCTTGAGTGTTGGAAAGCCAAGCAAGTGTTTGTGTCCAAACGCGGGCAAGGTACAGGGTATTCCGGCATCGAGAACCCGCTGTTTTTCAAGGAAAATACGCGCATGTTCTATGGCGATGCCAAGGCATCTTTGGATACGCTTTTGCCAAAGATCGATTAAGATGTGAGTGAGGGGCCCTGCACCCAGCAGGGCCCCTCACTTCAAAACGCAAACTAGTTGCTAACCTAAAGCTGGAATCAAATGCCGGAGACTTGCAGGATCTGGCCTAGCGATTTCAACAAAATTCAGTCGTCTACGACCTTTATTCGACTTGATCAGCGGAACCAGAATATCGGCTTCTTTGCGCTTGAGCGATCTGCGCGCAGTCGGCCCGTAAACACCTAGCAAATCTTCTTGCACTCCAGGGAGTAAATATTCAATCTCTTCTCTTGCATCTGGGCGCATCATCGACAGTGCCATCGGCCCAGGATAAAAACTCTCGGTGGGCATGTTGTGAGCGCTAATGACTGCGTGCGTATCTAGCAAGACATGATAATAACGGGCGCTTTTCTTGCCCTTCATGCATCTTACCCGAGGCAATGAGGTTAGAAACTTGGCCGCTACAAAAACCTCTCGCTCGCCAAATAGTTCTTGAACGATTGCACCAGAGAGGACGATGCGATGTTGTGGCGAAACGATCAAATCACGCCTGGGCCTGCCGGCCCCGAATGCACCTTGTTTGATCATAATCGGTTTAAAATCTTCGTGGGTTCCGGGCCAGTCATGATCGGTAAAGCCGATCCATTGGATAGGCATCGGACCATGATCTGCGGTATTCACGAGGTCACCAACCTTGAGCCGTTCCACAGGTCGCGGGCCTTTGGGTGTGTCTAGCTTGCTCGAGACAAGAAAACAGATCGCAGCAGGTTCGGTTGCTGGCGTTAATGTTTCGGCTTTGAGATTACCTTTACCCCAATCGTCCATAACCGCCAGCGACACATCTGCATCAGGGGCAAATACGATCCGTGTTTCATCGCCCGGCGCGGGGTAGTCGTAGACAGTGATGACCGCTACTTCTTCTCCCTGAAGTTCCGTTGGGATTTTCTTGGCAGCTTTGTCACCAGCGCTCGGTAATGTGCCGCTAATTTCGTAAGTGAATTCGTAACTGACCCCGTTAATCACAACTTGGGTGTCTGGATCTGGTGTCGCTGTGCCAGTAATGTCCAAAAGCAAGTCACCAGAACCGCCAGTGGACGTTTCTGCTAGAAAGGATACCTCAAACGCCGGATCATTGCTTAGTCTGATCGACGGATCGGCTCCCGAGCCGCTATCAATGCGGACGGAATATGTCAGGTCTAGTGCCAACGATATACTGCCTTAAATGTTCGATATATTACGAACTTGACTCCAGTATTACACAGACCGAATCAGTTTCCTAGTAGAATTTTCGCACGGGCATACACGATTAGGTAGAGAGCCCAACATATTGGTGGTTAGTAGGTGCCTTAGTGACGCTTCAATCTGAGCGCCATGCACCTGACTTCAAACCGTCCAATGTCCAATTTCCGACCCGCCAGCGGATAAGGCGGAGTGTTGGAAAACCGATATGGGCGGTCATACGGCGCACTTGTCGGTTGCGTCCTTCTCGAATTTTCAGCTCTAGCCAAGTATCGGGAACGGATTTGCGATAGCGCACTGGCGGATCCCGTTGCCACAGTTCAGGCGGGGTGATTATTTTTACATAGGCAGGCAGTGTCAGGCCGTCCTTTAGAATTACACCTTTTCGCAACTGCTCAAGGTCGCTCTCGGCAGGGGCACCTTCAACTTGGACCAGATAAGTCTTTGACATCTTATGTTTTGGATCAGCAATTTTGGCTTGCAGGGCGCCATCATCCGTAAGCACCAGCAGGCCTTCGCTATCACGATCCAAACGACCGGCAGGATACACATTGGGCACGTCAATGTAGCTTGATAGGGTCGGGCGCGGCGACGGGCTTTTGACGTCAGTGAACTGAGACAAGACACCAAACGGTTTATTAAAAAGGATCACATTTGCCATGCCGACTTATAACCCTCGGCGTACGATAATCTAGACCGTTCTTATGCATGAGCCGGATGCGAATATCGCCTAAGATTATCGTTGCTCAATTGGTTGATCAAAGCCCCCGAATACGCGGATCCAATGCATCTCGAAGCCCATCACCAATGTAGTTGACTGATAGCACGGTCAAGGAAATTGCAATCCCTGGCCAAATCACCCGCTCAGGGAACGACGTCATACGGTCGACGCTATCGAATAGGATTTTCCCCCAAGTCGGAAAGTCTGATGGAAAGCCAAGGCCAAGAAACGACAGCGCACTTTCGGTAATAATAGCAGTGGCAAGCCCGAGTGTCGCACTGACCATGATTGGTGACATCACGTTGGGCAAAAGGTGCCGCGTTATCATGCGGCGGGCAGGGGTCCCAATTGAACGGGCGGCCAATACAAACTCACGTTCTTTCAGCGCCATCACATCGCCACGCACAATTCGCGCAGTAGGCATCCAGCTTGTGATGCCGATGCCTGCAACGATCAGAAGGAAGATACCCGTTTCGGGCCCGAATGCGGCACGCAGGCTGTCGCGGAACAACATCATCATAACCAGCAATAGCGGCAACAGGGGCAGCGACAAAACAAGATCGGTAAAACGCATTAAAATCCCGTCGAACCGTTTGAAATAACCGGCAATGACGCCAACGAATGTGCCGATCAGCAAAGCAAGGATCATCGCCGTCCAGCCAACAGCGAGCGAAATGCGACCGCCCTGCATTATATTGGCCATGATGTCGCGCCCAAGATTGTCGGTGCCCATCGGATTGGCCCAAACTGTTTTGGCTTCACTGTCCCAAAGCGCGACGATGATGGGGCGCACGTTCTTATTTCTAATATTCAACTTGCCAGGGTCAACGTCCCAAAGCATTGGACCCAAGGCGCAAAACAATGTGATAAAGACAAGAAAACAAAGCCCCATAAACGCGCCGCGATGGCTGCGGAACTGATCCCACACATCCCACCATTGATTGCGGTCTATGGGGGTGTTTGCTTCTTTGGTCATTGGCGCATCAACATCAGTCATAGCGGATCCTCGGGTCTAAAACGCCGTAGAGCACGTCAGCGATCAGGTTCATCATCACAATCAACACTGCCAAGAGGAACGTAATGGTCATTACCATCGGAATATCGTTGCCTTGGAGGGCAGTGATCAACAGCTGCCCTAATCCGTTCACCTTAAAAATCTGCTCGGTAATGATGGCTCCACCAAAGATTGACGGGATGCCAAGCGCGATAACCGTCACAACAGGGATCATCGAATTGCGAACAACGTGCTTCATGATAACGACGCTTTCAGTCAGGCCCTTGGCACGCGCCGTGCGAACATAGTCTTGGGATAGGTTATCCAGCATTGACGCACGCATATAACGGCTGACCTGTGCTGTGGTTTGCAAGGCAAGCACCATAACAGGCATGATCATCTGTTTAAGCTGAATAATGAAAGTGTCCCATGAATTAACCACCAAAGTCGTGTCATAAATTGAGGGTAGCCATTTGAGTTGCACAGAGAAGATGACGATTAACAGCACACCTGAAAAGAACGGCGGCACGGAAAACCCAATCATTGATACAAATGTGCCGGTTTGGTCAAAGATTGAATATTGGCGATAAGCGCTGATAATCCCGATGGGCAGCGCGATCAGGACGCCAACGACATAGGACATGCCGACGACCCAGAATGTCTGGGGTAAGCGCTCGGCGATCACGTCGAACACGGGGCTACGAGATTGAAAGCTAATTATCCGCTGTGCGCCATCAGCAAAGTTGGTGCCAAAAATGGCGTCAATCCAATACTGCGGTTCAACGATGAAAAACTGTTTGAGCCATAGCGGAAACCGGACCCACCACGGCTCTCCCAAGCCTAGGGCAAGGCGCATCTTTTCTTTGACCTCGGGTGGGATGGTCAGTGGCATTTGCGCCATCGGATCGCCGGGAGCTAATTCAAGCAGCATGAAAATGACAAATGCGATGAACAAAAGCGTCGGTATCGACAAAAATAACCTGCGGATTGTGTAGGTCAGCATATCAAGTGACGCCTTTGTTCAGTGCAATAGGGTGGGGAAGACTGGGCGCGAAAATTCGCGCCCAGTCATTGGCCAATTTGACCTTAGTTACCAGTCCGATACCAGTCAGCAACGTTCCACAACTCGGAATCCCAAGTATTCAGAACTACGCCGCCCAGATCGTTGGCATGTGCAGATACGCGACCACGATCGACCAGCGGCACGATTGTCATCGTGTCTTTGGTCAGCATGTCGTTCATCTTGCGCATCAGATCGCCACGCTTGCCGATGTCAGCAGTTGCGCCCAATTCGTCGATCAAAGCGTCATACTCTGGGTCGCAGAAACGGTTGATGTTTTCGCCTTGCCACTGTGCAGATGGCTTTGGCTCGTTGCCACAACGGTACATAGACAGGTACGACTGTGGGTCTGTGCCGTCGAAGTTGTTGGCATACATTTCAACATCCGCATAGAATTTTTGGAATGTGTCAGGCGAACCTGGGTCACCGCCAAAGAAGACAGACGCATCAAGGTTGCGCAGCTCGGTTTCAACACCGATTTCAGACCACCACTCTTTGATCAGAGCTTGGAAATCCTGACGCACAGCGTTTGTAGATGTCTGGTACAGAATACGCAGTTCAACACCGTCTTTGTCACGGATGCCGTTGCCATTGCTGTCAACCCAGCCTGCTGCATCCAGCATTGCGTTCGCGCCAGCGATATCTTGCGTCAGACAGCCAGTGTTGTCTGTTGATGCATAGATTTCAGGACCTGGAACAAGGTTACAAGTCGGACGACCAGCTTGACCATAGCCAACTTCGACCAAAAGTTCACGGTCGATCGCCATAGAAAGCGCATGGCGTACGTGGAATTCTGACAAGAATGGGTGTGGTTCCGCAACGGTCGAACGCACATCAGCACCAAGATCGGATGAAGGGTTGGTGAGGTTCATTTCAAGACGCTCAACCAATGTACCAAATGCGGATACTGGTGTGCCAACGCCACCTTCGGCCATGGACGCAAGCACATCCGGCGCCAGCTGCATGTTCCAAGCGTAGTCAAATTCGCCTGTTTCCATAACGGCACGACCAGCTGCAGTAGCATCGCCGCCACCTTTGAAGGTCAGTGTTGCGAATGCAGGCTTGCCAGCTTCACGATAGTTTTCGTTTGCAGCCATTTGGATGACGTCATTCGTGCGGAAGTCCGTCACGACAAACGGACCAGTACCGATTGGGCCAAAGTTCGCATCAGTACATTCGGGTGCTTTTGCGCCCATACAGTCAGCAAACTGAGCCGCTTGGATGATCGGGGATTGTGCGCCCATGAACGGACCATATGGGTTCGGTTTTGGTGAATCGAATGTGACTTTGACGGTCAGATCATCGATTGCTTCAACGCTGGAAACACCGTCAAACTTGGATAACTGCGCACAACCGCCTTCTGGGTCCATGCAGTAATCTGCAGTGAACACAACGTCAGCAGATGTCACAGCGGAACCATCAGACCAAAGCAGGCCATCTTTGAGCTTCCAAGTGATCGACGTGAGATCAGCAGATACGCCGCCATTGCCAACGGTAGGGATTTCAGCAGCCAGATATGGAACCAATGCACCCGTTTGGTCGTAACGGCCAAGCGGTTCAACCACGAGCGACGCGGATTCAAGATCCTTCGTGCCGCCGGACAGATATGGGTTCAAAATCGATGGCGCTTGCCAATAGATGATTTTCAGCTCGCCATCGCGGCCGCGCTCACCTTCGTGGCCATCCGCATACACCATCGGTGCAAACGCAAAGCTGGCGGCTGCGCCGAGCATTAATGTCTTGAGTTTCATTTTGTCTTCTCCTTGTTGGACGCTCTTGTGACCTCAGTCCCCGCCGTTCTGTGCAGCGGTGGAATTCTCGTTGTAAAGGTGACAGGCCGTAAACTGGCCCGGCTTCACCTCTCGGTATTCTGGTTCGATACCCTTGCAGATATCCATCACCTTTGGGCAACGCGTGCAAAAGTTGCAGCCCTTGGGCGGATTTGAAGGCGATGGCACATCGCCCTGCAAAATGATCCGCTCTACCTTACGCGCAAGGCTCGGGTCAGGTTCGGGAACGGCCGAAAGCAGGGCCTCGGTATATGGGTGCAGGGGGCTTGCAAATAGTGTTTCGCGGTCCGCCAGCTCAACTATTTTACCCAAATACATCACAGCCACGCGGGTCGCGATATGGCGCACCATCGAAAGATCGTGACTGATGAACAGGTAGGTAAGGCCGAGTTTTTCTTGGAGGTCTTCGAGCAGGTTGACGACCTGCGCTTGGATAGACACATCCAATGCGGCTATGGGTTCGTCACAGACAATGAATTTCGGGTTCAGAGCCAAGGCACGTGCGATCCCGATCCGTTGGCGCTGACCGCCTGAAAACGCGTGTGGGTAACGCTTTGCAAACTTGCGATTGAGCCCAACGGCATCCATCAGCTCGGCTACTTTTTCACGCTTCTCGGCGTCGTTCAGTTTTGTGTGTTCATCCAGTGGTTCTTTGATGATTGCTTCAACCGTCATACGTGGGTTGAGCGACGCTTGCGGATCCTGAAACACCATTTGCATGGTTGGGCGCATGTTCCGTAGCTGTGATTGGGGCGTCTCACCGATTTCATGCCCGTCAATTTCAACTGACCCGCTTGTAATATCGTAAAGCCGTAGTACCGCGCGACCGCAGGTGGACTTACCGCATCCGCTTTCACCAACAAGGCCGAGCGTTTCGCCGTCGATGACGTCAAAGCTCACACCATCGACCGCTTTCACCTCTCCAACGCGACGGCGCAACAGGCCTGCATGAATTGGAAAGTGCATTTTCAAATCGCGAATACGAACAAGCGGTGTTTGTGGGTTATCCAGCATTGGCCACCTCCAACGGATCGACAAGGAAACATGCCGCATCATGGCCTTGACCCACTTCAAAACGCACAGGGTTTTTGACAGCGCAGACAGGCATCGCGCTATCACAGCGTTCGCGGAACGGGCACGATACGGGGGCACCAGTCATCAATGGCGGCTGCCCTTCGATAATTGTCAGACGCTTTTCGCGTATGCCTGAAATCTTGGGGATCGTTTTGAGAAGGGCCGAAGTATAGGGGTGCTTTGGGTTGGTAAACAATTCCTGAACAGGCGCATGTTCCACAACCTGACCACCATACATCACCAAAACGCGGTCAGCTATGCCTGCAATGACGCCCAAATCATGGGTAATCCAGATCACGGCCATCCCAAGTTTTTCGCGCAACTCTTTCATAAGTTCGAGAATTTGCGCCTGAATAGTGACATCGAGCGCTGTTGTCGGCTCATCGGCAATCAGGACTTTTGGATCACAGGCCAATGCAATCGCAATCATCACGCGTTGGCGCATACCACCCGAAAACTGATGCGGATAATCAAGAAGCCGTTGGGGCGCATCAGGGATGCCAACAAGTTCGAGCAACTCCTGCGCGCGCGCCATCGCCTGTTTCTTGTTCATGCCCATATGCTTGATCAGCGGTTCAGAAATTTGGAACCCGACGTTGAACACAGGATTTAACGACGTCATCGGGTCTTGGAAAACAAAGCCAACTTTGCCGCCGCGCACGGAACGCAATGTTTCTTGATCGACGTCGAGCAGGTTCTGCCCCTCAAACATAACGCGGCCCGCACGAATTTCTGCGGGCGGCATTGGCAACAAGCCAAGCAACGACATCATCGTGACTGATTTGCCAGATCCGCTTTCGCCGACCACCCCAAGCAATTCGCCCGGCTTGAGATCAAAACTCACGTCGTTAACGGCATGGACCTCGCCCCCGCGGGTCCGAAATACAGTTTTCAGACCTTGGACATCCAAGACCGGAACCCCTGTTTCGGGCATATGAGAACCTCCCAATCGGTTCTTTGGTGTTGTTTTTAAAGGTCAATTATTGTTTTCGACCCAAATTTTGACCAAACGGTAACATGGTTTTGCCCGTCTGCAACCCGATTCGGGTTTGCGATTTCGCTGACTTCGCGCAAAGCTGTTGTTCACAACAATCTTTGAGGGAAATCCGCCATGACGTTAGCACGTGACATTCTTGAGCGTTTGGTTGCCTTTCCGACCGTCAGCAGCGAAAGCAATCTTGCATTGATCGATTACGTGGAAACCTACCTTGATGGCCACGGCGTTGCTTCGGTCCGCGTGCCTAATGCCGATGGCACCAAGGCATCGATTTACGCGCACATCGGGCCACACGTTGATGGCGGAGTCGTTCTGTCAGGTCATACCGATGTGGTGCCTGTTGTCGGGCAGGCATGGGATACCGATCCATTTGTCGTGACAGAAAAAGACGGCAAGATTTTTGGCCGTGGCACCTGCGATATGAAGGGGTTTGATGCGTTGGCATTGGCGGCCGTTCCATTGGCGCTAAAGGCAGGAATTAAGCGGCCACTTCAAATTGCATTAAGCTATGACGAGGAGGTCGGGTGCCTTGGTGCGCCGCCAATGATCGATCATATGGTCAGCCATGGCCTGCCGCGCGCGAACACCGTGTTGGTGGGCGAGCCGTCGATGATGCAGGTGGTGACAGGCCACAAAGGCGGGGTCGGTTGGAACGCCCACTTCCAAGGGTTCGAAGTGCACTCCTCAATCGCCTATCAGGGCGTCAGCGCAATTATGATGGCAGGCAAATTGATCGAATGGGCCAATCAGGTGAATGCCGAAAACGCCAGCCAAACGCCCAGCGAAATGAACGCGCCGTTCGATCCGCCGTATTCCACATTGCACGTTGGCACGATCAAAGGCGGCACAGCGAATAACATTACCGCCAAGGATTGCTGGCTGTGTTTTGATGTCCGCGTCGTCCCTGGCGACGATGTGAACCACTGGAAGACCCGTGTTCTCGCCAAGATAGCCGAAATTGAAACAGAGATGCAGTCGATCAAACCTGAAACGCGTATTGTGACGGAACAGTATTTTGAACTTCCGGGGTTACGACCCGAAAATATGGGCACAGCCGAGCAGCTCGCCCGCCAATTGACGGGTGATAATGCCACGAACGTTGTCAGCTACGGCACCGAGGCAGGACAATTCCAAGATCGCGGGTATTCCGCAGTTGTTTGCGGGCCGGGCGACATCGCACAGGCCCACCAACCCAATGAATTTATAACTGTGGACCAGTTCCAAAAAGGCGAAGCGTTTATACAGCGGTTGGTCGATCAGCTTGCATCATGACGCCTCCGTTTGCGATGACGCATCTGTTGGAACACAACGGATCCCCGCCGGATCATGCTGACGCTGTTGTTATCGGCGGCGGCATCATCGGGGTCATGTCAGCATGGGAGCTTGCAAAATCTGGCCTCAGCGTTGTGGTATTGGAAAAGGGCCGCGTGGCAGGCGAACAATCCTCTCGCAATTGGGGGTGGATACGCGCTCAGGGCCGTGATCCAGCCGAGATCGAAATCATGCTCCTTGCGCGTCAGATGTGGCATGAAATGGCGCAGACCGTTCCGGAAGACATTGGTTTGCGCCAGACCGGTGTTGCCTACCTGGCCAACGACGATGATGAAATTTCCCGATATGCCGCGTGGTTGAAAACCGCCCGTGACTTTGACCTCGATAGCAAAATCCTGTCTAGATCGCAGACACGGGACCTTATTCCCGATGCGACATCCGGTTGGGCTGGGGCGCTTTGGACGCCAAGTGATATGAAGGCAGAACCTTGGATTGCATTGCCAGCACTTGCGCGCGCGGCGGTGCGGGACGGGGTCGCTATTCTAGAAGGCTGTGCCGCCAGAGGGCTTGATATTTCAGCTGGAAAAGTGAGCGGCGTAATTACTGAGGCAGGGGTGATCAAATCTGAGCGTGTGATTTTGGCTGGCGGCTCATGGTCATCGTTATTCTTGCGCAGACATGGGATCAATATCCCGCAGTTATCTGTTAGGGCGACGGTAGCCGCCACAAAACCGCTGGGCCATGTGTTTGATGGCGGTGCGGTCGATAGCAAGCTTGCATTCCGACGCCGTGCTGACGGTGGATATACGCTCGCACCGTCCGGATTTCATGAACTTTTTGTAGGGCCCGATGCATTCCGTGCCTTGCGTGGATATGCCACTGCGCTGATCGCGGATCCGTTGGGTACAAGGTTGCTGCCCAAGGCACCCAAAGGTTTCCCAGATGCATGGGGAACAGAGCGACATTGGGCTGATGACGCTGTTACGCCATTCGAGAAAATGCGGGTGCTAAACCCGACACCAAATGCAACTAAAGTTGCAAAGCTTGCCCGCGATTTCGGGACGACTTTTCCGCCGTTAGGTGCAGTTGAAATCAACATGGCATGGGCGGGAATGATCGATACGATGCCTGATGTTGTGCCAATCGTGGACCATGCTCCATTGGAGGGGCTGACGATCGCGACGGGTATGTGTGGCCACGGCTTTGGCATCGGTCCGGCGTTTGGCCAAATCGCTGCGCAGTTGGCGTTGGGCATCGCACCAAAGTTCGATTTGTCCCGCTTTCGGTTTTCCCGGTTTCATGATGGTAGCAAATTACATCTCGGACCGAACCTCTGACATTTGCTTGCACCTTGGTTTGTCTTGCTGCAGGCTTCTCATCGTTCACCCAGAGGAGAAGACGATGCCCGTAAAGAACCGTTTTGCCGAATTGCTGCCCGAAATTACTGCTTGGCGTCGTGACCTGCATGAGAACCCCGAAATATTGTTTGAGACCCACCGCACTTCGGCAATTGTTGCTGAAAAACTGGCTGAATTTGGTTGCGATACCATTGAAACGGGCATTGGCAGAACGGGAGTGGTCGGCGTCATAAAAGGCAAAACCGATACCTCGGGCAAGGTTATCGGGCTACGTGCTGACATGGATGCGCTGCCCATTCACGAGGCGACAGGGCTGGAATATGCCTCAAAAACAGATGGGGCCATGCACGCCTGCGGCCACGACGGCCATACGGCCATGTTGCTGGGTGCGGCAAAGTATCTGTCTGAGACACGTAATTTTGATGGGACAGTCGTGGTAATTTTCCAACCAGCCGAAGAGGGCGGTGGCGGTGGCCGCGAGATGTGCGAAGACGGGATGATGGATAAGTTTGGTATCCAAGAAGTATATGGCATGCACAATTGGCCCGGTGCGCCTATTGGGGCATTTTCAATTCGCAAGGGCGCGTTTTTTGCGGCGACAGATCAGTTTGAGATTATCGTTGAGGGAAAAGGCGGACATGCCGCAAAGCCGCAGGAAACCGTCGATAGTACATTGGTCGCGGCTCACACAGTCACTGCATTGCAATCCATCGCCAGCCGAAACGCGGATCCTGTCGATCAAGTGGTGGTTTCTGTGACGTCGATCGAAAGTTCGTCAAAAGCGTTTAATGTGATTGCACAGCGTGTCCATTTAAAGGGCACCGTGCGCACCATGAGCAAGGAAATGCGGGCGTTGGCACAAGAACGGTTGACCGCAATCGCAGAACTGACATCGCAGGCGTTTGGCGCTCAGGCCGAAGTGAAATATTATTTGGGTTATCCATCGATGGTAAACCACGACGAACAAACAGAATTTGCAGCCGAGGTCGCGAGCAAAGTTTCAGGAAGCTGTTCTGATGCGCCGCTTGTGATGGGCGGTGAGGATTTCGCCTATATGCTCGAAGAACGGCCCGGTGCTTATATTTTGGTCGGTAACGGTGATAGCGCATCGGTTCACCATCCCGAATATAACTTCAACGACGAAGCGATACCTGCTGGCTGTAGCTGGTGGGCTGGCATTGTCGAAGAGCGGATGCCTGTATCATAAACGGACAGACTGGGTGATCCGGTTCAGGAGCCTCCGGCGGGAGTTTATTGGACACAGAAAACGATGGATTAGCCGCCTGTATGGCTCATGTGGCGGCTTACTTGACCGTCGATTTGTTGGCGCGAATAATCAAAATCATGCCCCTTGGGTTTGAGGCCAATTGCCGCCCGAATTGCGTTCTCAAGCACGGTATCATTTTCTGACGCGCGCAATGGTTCGCGCAAGTCTGAGTGCCCTTCTTGGCCCAAACATGTGTAAATTTCGCCTGTGCAAGTAATACGTACGCGATTACAGCTTTCGCAAAAATTATGGGATAGCGGCGTTATAAAGCCAATTTTCTGATCCGTTTCATCCAGTTTCACATAGCGAGCTGGCCCGCCTGTGCGCTCGGATAGGTCGGTGACGCAATAACGGGTTTCAAGTTGACTGCGCAGGTCCTTAAGCGACCAATATTGACCAATGCGATCCTCATTTCCCAAATCACCCATGGGCATGACCTCAATGAATGTCAGGTCAATACCTTCGGCTGCGCACCATTCCGTCAGCGTAAATAGCTCGTCTTCGTTGAAGTCCTTCAGGGCGACGGCATTGATTTTGACACGCAGACCAGCGTCTTGTGCGGCTTTGATACCGCGGAGCACTTGGGGCAGGCGGCCCCAACGGGTGACACGGGCAAATTTATCTTCGTCTAACGTATCAAGCGAAACATTGATACGGCGCACCCCAAATGATGCCAGTTGATCGGCATATTTTTCAAGCTGGCTGCCGTTCGTCGTCAGCGTTAATTCATCCAATGCACCCGATTTCAGGTGACGGGTCATTGCTTCAAAAAATGTCATGATGCCGCGACGGACCAAAGGCTCACCACCTGTAATCCGCAATTTTTTGACACCCATGCGGATGAACGCCGAACACATGCGATCCAGCTCTTCGAGCGTTAGCAATTCCTTCTTCGGGAGGAACGTCATGTTTTCAGACATACAGTACACACAGCGAAAATCGCAGCGGTCTGTTACCGAAACGCGCAGGTAGTCGATCGTACGTTGGAAGGGGTCAATCAGTGGAGCGGTCATGGGAAATATCTAGGGGCAGGCAAAGTCACGCGCAAGGGCAAAGGGCTAGTTGTGCAGGTTTGTGCAGCGCCGTAGGGTTGTCGCATGAAAATATTGTCTATTCTACCTTTGGTTTTGATCGCAGGGTGCAGCGAGCTGGGCATTCTTATGCCGCCGCCGATACTGGAAAATGATCCGCCTACGACGACACCAGTTACCTTTGATCCGACACCCGCGCCCGCGCCATCACCGTTAGCACGCACTGTCGAGCAGTTTGACACAACGACATCACAAGATCGTGCTGAAGCTGTCGTTGTTCGGGATAGTGCAGGCGGGCAAACCCTTGGCGGCACAATTGCATCTTTGGGCGCCCCAACTGAACCTGGTATTTGGCTTGCTACGCCGCTGGTCAACGAATTAGCCCAAGGGCAGGTGACCAACGTAGCAAATGGCAATTCGATTAACATCGAGCTGCGGCCAAATGGCAAACCATCAGGTGCGGGCAGTCAAATCAGCTTGGCTGCGATGCGTCTTCTGGATGCGCCTCTGACAAGTCTGTTGGAACTGCGGGTAATTCGAAATTGAGCAGCTTGCTGGATGCTTCTTTGATCGCAAACGGTTTCATTCGGTTTCCGAATTGTTCAAGAAACAATTCGACGCGCGGTACATCGTGTTTTGACAAATCCCTGAGCCACCAGCCCACTGCTTTTTGAATGAACCATTCTTTGTCGTCGACATAGGATGCGGCCCAACCGAGAATGCGGTCTCTGGCAATGATTTCAGCAGGTTTGGGGTTGTTTTGTTTTGTCCATGGCAATGTCATAACCAGTGCTGCACGCCGCACCCACATATCGGCTGACGTTGTCCATGTTTCAACTGTATCAAGCCGTGTTGGGTCGGCCATCAGCCGTTTTTGCCCTGCAATGCAGACGTGATCGGCAATAGCCCATGCATCAAATTCAGGAACCCAAGATTGGATCAATTGCCATGCTGTTTCGTCCTCTGGTCGAATACGGGCTTGCGTTAGCAGCTTGGCCGCCGTGACACGCGCCTCGTGGATGTTTGTGTTCCATAATTCGCTGGCAAGGGTATGGCGTTTGTCATGGGTAATGGTTTTGCGCCACTCTTTGACCTGCGCATCAATGACGGGATTAGCGACGCCGAGATAGGGGCGCTCAGCCTTATGATATCGGGCCATTTCCGTTGCTTTTTCGGGGTTACTGCCCAGTGAAGCGATAGCGTCTGATAGGTTCATAATAATCTACTTTGCAAATGGACCTTAACGGTTGGCCATTCCGCGGCGGTAATCGAATAGGCGGCAGTATCGCGAATTGTGCCGTTTGGCATAATCGAATGCGCCCGCAATATACCATCGAGCTGCGCGCCTAACCGTTCTATCGCGCGGCGGGATTGTTGATTAAGGCGGTGGGTTCGAAATTCGACCGCTATACACCCGAGTGTTTCAAATGCATGGGTCAGAAGCAGCAGTTTTGCCTCTGTATTGAGCGGCGTGCGCTGAGCGGATGGTGCAACCCAGGTAGAGCCGATTTCAACCCGACGGTTGATTGCATCGATATTCATATAGGTTGTCATGCCGATCGGCGTGTTGCTTGCATCCAAAACAGTAAACGGCTGCATGTCCGGCAAAGCCAACCTGCGTTCAATTTCTACCGCCATTCCGTCAGGCATAGGGATGGCAGTATACCATAGCTGGCCAAGTGATGCGGCGGCCTTAGCCAACTCCGGCGCATGATCATGGGACAATGGAGCAAGCGTGACATGGTCGCCGCGCAAAGTAGCGGGCGCAGGCCAGCTCATTCGACGGTCACTGACTTGGCAAGGTTTCGGGGCTGATCCACATCCGTGCCCTTAGCGATAGCAGTATGATATGCCAACAGTTGCGCAGGAACCGCGTAAAGTATCGGCGCAAGGAAATCGTCGATTTCAGGCATGATGATTGCATCCCAGACACCTTCGCCAGCTGCTTCTGCACCTGTTTTGTCCGTGATCAAAAGCACCTTACCGCCTCTGGCCATGACCTCTTGCATGTTGGAAATTGTCTTCTCAAAAAGCGCGTCACTTGGTGCCATCACTACGACCGGAACCTTGTTATCGACCAGCGCAATTGGTCCGTGTTTTAGCTCACCTGATGCATAAGCTTCGGCATGTATATAGCTGATTTCTTTTAGTTTTAATGCGCCTTCCATTGCGATTGGGAACATCTGCCCACGACCAAGGAATAAGATATCCCTAGCTTCGGAAAGTTCACCGGCAATGCGTTTGCATTCATTTTCAATGGACAAGGCATGGTTAATAATTCCGGGCATCGCGCGAAGTTGCCCAAGTTTTTCAGCCAACGCAGCATCGTCGAGCTGCCCTTTGGCATGCGCCGCCTTGAACACCAAAATGGCAAGCGTTGTCAGCTGGCAAGTAAATGCTTTGGTCGACGCAACGCCAATTTCGGCGCCTGCTAAAATTTGCAATGCGATATCACTTTCGCGAGCGATGGAGCTTTCTGGTACGTTGACGACAGAAATGATCTTGTCTGCTTTGCCCTGCATATAGCGCAAAGCGGCAAGCGTATCTGCTGTCTCGCCTGATTGGCTGACGAATAGTGCAGCGGTGCCTGCGGTGACTGGCGGCTCGCGGTAGCGGAATTCCGAGGCGACATCGACCTCTACTGGAATGGCTGCGATTTGTTCAAACCAGTATTTCGCGACCACGCAGGCATAGTAAGCGGTGCCACATGCGACCATGGTCAGGCGTTCAATTTTGGTGAAATCAATGCCGGGATAGGGCAGGGTAACCGTTTCTGCATCCGCCGAAATGTAGCGATTGAGCGCGCCCTGCAATACTGTCGGCTGCTCGGCAATTTCTTTGGCCATATAGTGCTTATAGCCGCCCTTATCGGTGGCCGTGGCATCGATTGTAATTGTCCGCTTTTCCCGATTTGCCAACTTTCCAGCAGCATCACGAATTTCCAGCGAATTGCGTGTCACGACGGCCCAATCACCCTCGGCAAGGTAAGTGACCTGATCGGTCATCGGGGCAAGCGCAATCGCATCGGAACCGACAAACATTTCGCCCACACCGTGCCCAATCGCCAATGGTGAACCCTTTCGCGCGGCAATAATTAAATCGTCCTCGCCATCAAACAGGAAACACAGAGCGTATGCGCCTTCGAGGCGGGCAATTGTCTGTTCTGCGGCATCGCGGGGCGCATGTCCCTGATTTAGAAAATGTTGGGCAAGCAGTGCGACTGTTTCAGTGTCGGTATCCGTAGAATGGTCGATGCCGTTTTCAGCCAAAAACTCGCGCAATTCGCGAAAGTTTTCAATAATCCCGTTGTGAACGACAGCCACGCCTGCGGCACGGTGCGGGTGCGCGTTGTTCACGTTAGGTTGGCCGTGCGTGGCCCATCGCGTGTGGCCAATGCCGGATTTTCCGGCAAGCGGTTCATGCACGAGCAAATCTGACAGGTTGACCAGCTTCCCAACGGCGCGACGCCGGTCCAGTTTTTGGCCATTAATCGTCGCAATACCGGAGCTATCATAACCGCGGTATTCAAGGCGTTTAAGCGCCTCGACAAGGGTTGGCGCCGCTTCGTGATTTCCTAGAACCCCTACAATTCCGCACATTACAAAGACCCTTTTTGTTGTTTTGCCTTGGCACTCTTTAACTTTTCGAACATTCGGCGGGCGAGCCCGTCTTTATTTTGCTGCCGCGATCTTGCTAGCGCCAATGCACCATCGGGCACGTCGGATGTGACGACGGAACCACTGGCGGTCATGGCCTCATCACCAATTGATACAGGGGCGACCAACATAGTGTTCGATCCGATGAACGCATCGGCGCCAATTGTTGTGCGGTGCTTAAAAACACCGTCATAATTGCAGGTAATTGTGCCGGCGCCAACATTTGTGCGCGTACCGACATCAGCGTCGCCAATGTAGCTTAGATGATTGATCTTGGCACCCTCGGCGATATTCGCATTCTTCACTTCGACAAAGTTGCCGATATGGGTATTTTCAGACAATTCCGCCCCGGGGCGCAAACGGGCATAGGGGCCAACAGTAGAGCCGCGCGAAACATGACACCCCTCAAGATGGCTAAACGCCCGCAGTCTTACACCGCTCTCGATCGTGACGTTCGGGCCGAATACAACATTTGGTTCGACCACCGTGTCGCGGCCAATAACTGTGTCGTAGGCCAGATGCACGGTGTCAGGTGCGACGAGCGTCACGCCATTTTCAATTGCCTCTGTACGTGCGCGGGCCTGAAAATTGGCCTCGGCCGCGATAAGCTCTTCTCGGCTGTTGACGCCAAGTGTTTCGGCCTCGTCGCAACGAACGACAGTCGCAGATAATCCGCGATCGCGTGCAATCGACACGATGTCAGTCAGGTAATACTCACCCGAGGCGTTATCGTTGCCGACAGCATCAATCAGATCAAACAGGGTTGCGCAATCCGCCATGATGACACCGCTGTTACACAGATTGATCGCTCGTTCCTGTTCGGATGCATCCTTGAATTCCACGATCCGATCTAGGGTATCACCATTTGTGACCAATCGGCCATATCGCCCCGCGTCAGCGGCTTCGAACCCTAGCACGATGATGTCATGTGTTTTGCGTGCTTGCGCCATTTTGGCCAAGGTTTCATCGGCAATGAACGGCGTATCACCGTATAGAATGACCGCATCACCTGTCCCACCATCGAGGGCCGGCTTTGCTTGGGCCACCGCATGCGCCGTGCCAAGCTGCTCGGTTTGCCGTACACAGATCGCATCTGGCTCATAGGCAAGGGCGGCGTTTTCGACCATTTCGGCACCGTGACCGGCAACAATGACGATCTGTTCAGGATCAAGCGACTGTCCTGCGCGCATTGCATGGACAAGCATTGGTGCACTGCCGATTTGATGCAAGACCTTGGGCAGCTCAGAATTCATGCGAGTGCCTTTGCCAGCGCCCAAGATAATCAAAGAAATTGTCATATATTAACCATGTGCTAGTTTGCTGCGTTCTACATGACGTGTGCTACATCGCAACTGTTTTGGCTTCACTTCAATTTACGAAACGTAACAAATAGGCGGGTAGTGGCGAATGCGCACTGTGGTATTTGATCTTGATGGCACGCTTGCAGACACAAGTGGTGACTTGTTGGCCGCGGCTAATACATGTTTCCGGCAGTTGGGCCATGGTGACCTGCTTACGCTTGCGGATGCAGGCACGGCCATTAAGGGCGGACGGGCTATGCTGAACCTTGGCTTTTCGCGGGTTGGCGGCGCACCTGATGGTGAGGTTGACAGGCAATACCCACATCTGCTGGCGGCCTATGCCCAAGACATCAACAACCATAGTTATCTTTATGACGGTGCGATGGATGCTGTGGAGGCGCTGAAGCATTGCGGCTACAAAGTGGCTATTTGCACCAATAAGCCCGAAGGTTTAGCCGAAACATTGATGCAATCGCTGGGCGTCCGCCAAGAGTTTGCGGCGCTTTTGGGGGCAGATACTTTGCCTGTGCGAAAACCTGACCCTGAACATTTGTTCGAAACTGTGCGGCGTGCGGGCGGTGATATCGACCGATGTTTGCTGGTTGGTGATACGGCTACGGATCGCGATACCGCTAAAAATGCGCAGCGCCCGTCGATTTTGGTAACATTTGGCCCGTCAAACGATGACATGCATGCCCTGAACCCAGAGGCCGTGATTGACCGCTATGATCAACTTTTTGATCAGGTTGAGCGTTTGATCGGTGAGCGCAGTTCGTTTTCTGTTGACGCCTAACAACAGTGCCACCATGAAACTGCCATGACAGAGATATTTACCGGTAGTTTCACCCAGCAAGAGCCACTTCCACCAGCTGCAATAGCGGCTGCAAACGCTGTGATGCAGCATGGGCGCATTCATCGATACAACACATCAGGTGATGAAATCGCGGAAACCGCGCTGCTTGAAGAGGAGTTCGCGGCCCAAACGGGCGCGAAATATTGCCTTGCTTGTGCATCTGGTGGCTATGCCTTGACAACAGCGTTGCGCGCATGTGGGGTCGGGCATGGCGATCAGGTCCTGACCAACGCATTCACGCTTGCGCCGGTTCCGGGTGCGATTGCGGCTGTTGGCGCTCAACCAATATTTGTAGGTGTAACTGATGATCTGCTGATTGATCTTGATGATTTGGCGGCCAAAATTGATCAGGCCCGTGTTTTGCTCCTTAGCCATATGCGTGGTCACATCTGTGACATGGAACGACTTATGGATATGTGTGATGCCGCAGGCGTAACGGTGATTGAAGACTGTGCACATACCATGGGGGCCTCTTGGAATGGGGTACCATCAGGGCGCTGGGGTAAATTTGGGTGTTATTCAACGCAGACGTACAAACACGTGAATTCGGGCGAAGGCGGGCTTTTAATTTCAAACGACGCTGAGGGCATGGCGCGGGCGATCATACTGTCTGGAAGTTATATGTTGTTTGAACGCCACCGCGCAGCGCCGCCGGTTGAGGCATTCGCGCAAATAAAATACGAAACGCCTAATATTTCTGGGCGGATGGATAACCTTCGCGCGGCCATTTTGCGCCCTCAACTGGTTGATCTGCCGCGACAGGCGCAGCGCTGGAATGAACGCTATGCCGTGCTTGAAACCGCTTTGCAGGGAACCGTCGGCTTACACCTTCCAAATCGTCCGGAAAAAGAAAGTTTTGTTGCGTCGTCGTTTCAGTTTCTTTTGTTGGACTGGGATAAGGACGCGGTTCAGGAGGTCATATCTCGTTGCCGTGATCGCGGGGTTGAGCTGAAATGGTTTGGTGGTGCAGAGCCGACAGGATTTACCAGCCGATACGACAGCTGGCGCTATGCGGCTAGCGCCCCGATGCCCGCGTCAGATCGCATTTTGGCTGGGATTATCGATATGCGTATTCCGTTGACTTTCAGCCTTGAGGATTGCGCATTGATTGGCCGCATTATTCGCGCCGAAGTTGGCGCTATTTTTCAGGCGCAAAGCTAGGGCAAAAATGACTCGACAATTTGGCGCTGCTTTGGCTTAATGAACAAGTGTTCAATTAACGTGAGGCGCAGCCATGTTCCATGCTTCAATGACTTTCGATCTGGGTGAAGAAACGAATGCTCTTCGGGATATGGTCCACAATTGGGCGCAAGAGCGTGTAAAGCCGATCGCTGCTCAGGTTGATGCCGACAATCTGTTTCCATCCGCGCTGTGGCGGGAAATGGGGGAACTAGGGCTATTGGGTGTAACCGTGCCAGAGGAATTTGGCGGCGCGGGAATGTCTTATCTTGCTCATACTGTCGCTGTTGAAGAGATTGCACGCGCCAGCGCATCGGTATCGCTATCCTACGGTGCCCATAGCAACCTATGTGTCAATCAGATTAAGTTGAATGGCACGCCGGAACAAAAGGCAAAATACCTGCCACGGCTTGTGTCAGGCGAACACGTTGGTGCCTTGGCCATGTCAGAGGCGGGCGCGGGTTCGGATGTGGTGTCCATGTCGCTGCGGGCAGAAAAGCGCAACGATCACTATCGGCTCAATGGTAACAAATACTGGATCACGAATGGCCCCGACGCCGATACGCTGGTCGTTTATGCGAAAACGGATGCTGATGCCGGATCCAAGGGTATAACTGCGTTTTTGATAGAAAAGGAAATGGTTGGGTTCAGCACCTCACCGCATTTTGACAAACTCGGTATGCGAGGATCAAACACCGCTGAGCTGATATTTGATGACGTGCAGGTCCCATTTGAAAATGTGCTTGGTGAAGAAGGCAAGGGCGTGCGGGTTCTGATGTCCGGTCTCGACTATGAGCGTGTTGTTCTCGCGGGTATCGGTCTTGGCATCATGGCGGCCTGCTTGGATGAGATCATGCCATATATGGCGAGCCGCAAACAGTTTGGACAGCCAATTGGCAGCTTTCAACTGATGCAGGGCAAGATCGCAGACATGTATACGGCGATGAACTCTGCGCGTGCCTATGTCTATGAAGTGGCCAAAGCATGCGACAAGGGAACAGTGACGCGCCAAGATGCTGCGGCATGTTGTTTATATGCGTCCGAGGAAGCAATGAAACAGGCGCATCAGGCTGTTCAGGCGATGGGCGGGGCTGGTTTTCTCAACGATGCCCCCGTTGCGCGTATTTTCCGTGACGCCAAACTCATGGAAATCGGTGCCGGCACATCAGAAATAAGACGCATGTTGGTCGGCCGTGAATTGATGTCTTCGATGACATAGGCAAAGGTGCCGATACATAATTGAAACGAGGCGACGCAGTTAAAATGTTGCCAGCAAGAAGAGTTGTAAAATGAAGCTAAGAATAGCCCTCGCGCTTACGATCTTGTCCGGCGGCCCCGCCTTTGCAGCACCTGGTGTGACAGAGCACCAACAAGACGTCGTGACGTGCCTCCAACAGATGGAAAATGGCGCAACATGGGAGCAGTGTTTGAATGTTATGTTCTCACCTTGTGCAACGGACGTAGCCGGCACGGATGAACATGTCGCGTGCTTGACCAAGGAACGCGATGGCTGGGCAGCGACGCAGGTCATATTGGAACGTGAGTTGGTTCAAAAGTTGACGGTCAATGGCGGCAAAGAGCTTTTGACTATTTTGAACCGATGGGACGAATACGTTGGTCAGAAGTGCGCCGAAGTGGGTGAGCAGTATGCCGAAACAGGTGCAAAGGCTGCGACGCTAGGTTGCGAGATTTCCGAGATGTCGGGGATCACGGTGGAATTTGTGTCTTGCTACGACGAATACTCTACAGCGCCTTACTGTCAGATCGAGGACAAATAAGTGAGCCGCGCCGCCCATCTTGACGCCCTTGATCAAGTGGCCGCAGCGGCTAAGGCTGCTGCGCTGGGCGGCGGTGATGGGCCGCGCGAACGTCACGTGTCACGGGGCAAGATGTTGCCACGGGACAGGGTTTCCAATTTGCTTGATGCTGGTTCACCATTTTTGGAAATAGGGGCAACAGCGGCGCACGGGATGTATGACGGTGCGGCACCATGTGCCGGAGTGATTGCCGGCATTGGAAAGGTCGAGGGCATCGACGTCATGGTAGTGTGCAATGACGCGACTGTTAAAGGCGGTACCTATTACCCCATGACGGTAAAAAAGCACCTAAGGGCCCAAGAAATTGCAGCAAGCTGCCACCTTCCGTGTATCTATTTGGTTGATAGCGGCGGTGCGAACCTACCTAGTCAAGACGAGGTTTTTCCCGATCGTGATCACTTTGGGCGGATTTTCTACAATCAGGCCAATATGTCCGCGGCAGGCATTCCCCAAATTGCGGTAGTTATGGGCAGTTGCACGGCGGGCGGGGCCTATGTGCCTGCGATGTCGGACGTTTCGATCATCGTCAAAGAGCAAGGCACTATTTTCCTAGCGGGCCCACCCTTGGTTAAGGCCGCAACAGGCGAGATTGTGAGCGCAGAGGACCTTGGTGGCGGAGACGTGCACACCCGAATGTCAGGCGTTGCCGATTATCTAGCGGAAGATGACACACATGCATTAGCTCTGGCGCGCCAAGCCGTGAAATCCTGTGCGCGTCCACCCTTGCAGGCGGCCTCGCGGACCCCGAGCGCCCAACCCAAGTACGACCCCGAAACGATATTGGACGTGGTGCCTGCTGATCTGCGCACCCCTTATGACTGCCGAGAGGTGATCAAACGGATCGTTGACGGCTCTGTATTTGATGAGTTCAAGGCAAGATTTGGCGAAACACTGGTAACGGGGTTTGCCCATATTGATGGGTACCCTTGCGGGATCATCGCCAATAATGGGGTGCTGTTTTCCGAAGCAGCGCAAAAAGGTGCACATTTTGTCGAACTTTGCAGTCAGCGCAAAATTCCGCTCGTGTTCCTACAAAACATCACCGGTTTTATGGTGGGCCAGAAATACGAAAACGAAGGCATCGCGCGTCATGGGGCAAAAATGGTCACGGCGGTTGCAACGACTTCAGTGCCAAAGATTACCATGGTGATTGGCGGCTCGTTCGGTGCCGGAAATTATGGTATGGCTGGGCGTGCATATAGCCCAGACTTTATGTGGACATGGCCCAATAGCCGGATCAGCGTCATGGGTGGCCAGCAGGCAGCAGGTGTATTGGCGACCGTTAAGCGGGACGCGATAGAGCGCAAAGGCGGGGAATGGTCCCAAACAGACGAAGAAGCATTCAAGCAGCCAACGATTGATATGTTCGAAGAACAATCACATCCGCTATATGCTTCGGCCAGACTTTGGGACGACGGTATCATTGATCCACGTAAGTCACGCGACGTTCTGGCATTGTCGTTAGCGGCTTGCTCCAACGCACCGATCAAAGAGACACGCTTTGGCGTGTTCCGGATGTAGGCTATGGACGCCACCGGAATTGCATATGCGGCTATCTTATTATTTGCGCTGGTCGGTGTGGCGAATTGGATCGCACCCGCGAATGTCGTGAATACCGAGGGCTGCGTCTTAAATTATGTATATGACGGTGACACAGTTGCATTGGACTGCCCAAAGGGGCGCAAGACGGTGCGCATTGTTGGGTATGATACCCCTGAAACCAAAAAGCCCGGCTGCGATGCAGAAGCCGCGCTGGGCCGCACGGCTACCCAAAGACTTAGGGCATTGGTGCAATCCGGTGACCTGGCGTTCGAAGGCAAAGGTTTCGATAAATACGGGCGGATGCTTGCGGTCATGACCGTTGATGGCGTGGATATCGCCCGAACCCTCTTAGCAGAGGGGCTTGCAGTGCCGTATTACGGTGGGTCCCGCATCAATTGGTGCCGGAAACTGGGGAGCAGCTAATGTTTCAGAAAATCCTGATTGCCAACAGAGGCGAGATCGCTTGCCGTGTCATGGACACATGCGACCAATTAGGCATTTCAACTGTTGCGGTCTATTCTGACGTAGATGTGGATGCACGACATGCCTGCCGTGCTGGACAGGCAGTGCGCATTGGCCCTGCGCCTGTTGCCAAAAGCTATTTACTTGGTGATGCCATTATTCAAGCAGCCTTGGACACTGGCGCAGAGGCAATTCACCCCGGCTATGGTTTCTTGTCGGAAAACCCTGACTTCGTTGAGGCTGTAGAAGGCGCAGGTCTGGTATTCATCGGGCCCTCAGCAAATGCCATCCGTTCTATGGGGCTCAAAGACGCAGCCAAGGATTTGATGGAACGGGCAGGGGTGCCCGTTGTGCCCGGTTATCACGGTAAGGACCAAGATCCGACATTTCTTGCCATACAGGCGGCCCAAATCGGCTACCCAGTCTTGATCAAAGCCGTTGCGGGGGGGGGTGGCAAAGGGATGCGCCTTGTCGAAGCCCCTGATGATTTCGCTGAACATTTAGCATCGGCTCAGTCAGAGGCGCGTAATGCTTTCGGGAATGCTGATGTTTTGATCGAAAAATATATCAATCAGCCAAGACACATCGAAGTGCAGGTTTTTGGGGACGGCACCAACGCTGTGCATTTGTTTGAACGCGACTGTTCGCTGCAACGTCGCCATCAAAAAGTCATCGAAGAAGCGCCTGCGCCGGGTATGACGGGTGAAATGCGCGATGCGATGGGGCAGGCGGCCGTTTGTGCTGCCGAGGCAATCGGCTATGCAGGCGCTGGTACAGTCGAATTTATCGTGGATGGGTCGGACGGGCTGCATCCGGACAAATTCTGGTTCATGGAAATGAACACCCGATTGCAAGTCGAACATCCTGTGACAGAGGCGATTACCGGCGTCGATCTTGTGGCTTGGCAATTGCATGTCGCCGCAGGCGGCAGCCTGCCGGCTGATCAATCCGATCTGCACATTAACGGCCATAGTATTGAAGCAAGACTATACGCCGAAGATGTCCCAGCCGGATTTTTGCCGTCTACTGGCACAGTGTCACATCTGAAGTTCTCCGATCATGCGCGGATCGACAGTGGGATCGAGCAAGGTTCTGAAATCTCACCTTGGTACGACCCGATGATTGCTAAACTCACGGTGCACGGCGTTGATCGTGGCGATGCACTACGAAAATTGTCTCGGGCGCTGGGCGCGACGCAGGTGGCAGGAACTGTCACGAACCTGAATTTCCTGTCGGCATTGGCCGGGCAGCCTGATTTTGTCGCCGGTCGCGTCGATACCGGCCTTATTGCACGGCATTTGGATACATTGAGTGATGACGGAGCCCCAAGTGATGCTGAAATCGCCGTTGCGGCATTGGCTGCCGCTGGTCTGTCACCTCCATTTGCGCCTTTTGCAGGTTTCAGCATTTGGGGCGCAAACAGCCAAAGCGTCACGATCTTAAGCGGGGACACAGCCTATACTCGCCGATTTCAGGTGCTCGACAGCAAGACTGTGCAAGTCGGTGATCTACAGCTTCGTTGGGATGGATCGGGTTGGCGCACGCACCAAGGTATCTTGTCGGCAGTATGCATCGGTCCTGAAATTAATGTGTTTGGCACCGTTACGCGCAATTTCATGTCGCCTGATCCGCTTGTTCGCGGTTCGGGTGCCGCTGCTGGCGATGAAGTGTTGGCACCTATGCCCGGCCTTGTGCGGAGCGTCGACGTGCAAAGCGGAGATACCGTAGTCCAAGGGCAACGTTTGATGGTGCTGGAGGCCATGAAAATGGAACATGTGCTACGCGCGCCGCGTGACGGATGTTTGTCCAGTGTCGCGGTAGAGTTGGGAGAACAGGTCACGGGTGGCCAATTGTTGATCGCGTTGGCGGATCAGGATGACTGAATTCGTCACCATTCACGAGGTCGGTCCTCGCGACGGTCTGCAGAATGAGGCGCTACCAATCGCGACTGCGGCAAAGGTGGCGTTGATAGACCTTCTCGCAACATCTGGCCTTCGTCACGTTGAAATCGGCAGCTTTGTCAGCCCCAAATGGGTGCCACAAATGGCGGATACACCACACGTCATGGCCGCCATTGCCCGCGCCCCTGTTCAATTTGCTCTGTTGGCCCCTAATTTGAAAGGCTGGGAGGGATTCAGGCAATCGCGTCGCGACGGTTTTGACTACCAAATCGCTGTCTTCATCTCGGCATCAGAAGGGTTTTCCCAAAGCAATCTTAACTGTTCCGTCGCACAAAGCGTCGAGCGGATCGCGCCCGTCGTCGCAGCGGCCCAAAACGCTGGAGTAGCGGTCAGGGGCTATGTGTCTTGCGTCACTGACTGCCCTTTTGATGGTCCGGTTGCACCTTCTGATGTGTCCAGCGCGGTGAAATTGCTGCGGCAGCTAGCGCCGATGCAAGTGTCGTTGGGTGATACTATCGGCAAAGGAACGCCAAGATCCGTTGCCGCCATGTTGGACGACGTGCTGCAAAACGCACCCGCCAATGCGCTTGCAGGGCACTTTCATGATACAGGCGGGATGGCGTTGGACAATATATCCGTGTCGCTCGATCTGGGGTTGCGGGCATTTGATAGCGCAGTCGGCGGCCTCGGGGGATGCCCTTATGCCCCCGGCGCACCTGGTAACGTAGACACGGGCGAGGTCATCGCAATGCTTCACGACAGAGGCTTTGAGACGGGCATTGATGAAAATATTATCGCCAAGGCCGCAGAAATGGCAAAAGGAATGCGCTCATGACAGTTGGTTTTGCAGTTGATGTACGCGGTGTTGCGCGGCTTACCCTCAACCGACCGGACAAGCACAACGCTTTGTCCGAACAAATGATTATCGAGGTAACCCAAACCGCCGAGCGGATCGCGCAGGATCGTGATATCCGCGTCGTCATTTTGGATGCCGAGGGGCCGACGTTTTGCGCAGGCGGTGATCTGCGCTGGATGCAAGATCAGATCGCAGCAGGCACCAAAACCCGCAGGGCCGCCGCGATGAAGCTGGCTGCAATGCTGGATCTTCTTAATACGCTGCCGCAACCTGTGATTGGTCGCGTGCAAGGCAATGCCTTTGGCGGCGGGGTTGGAATGGCTTGCGTTTGTGATGTGGTCGTTGCGGTGGATAGCGTTAAAATGGGCCTGACCGAGACGCGGCTGGGCCTGATCCCCGCCACCATTGGGCCGTATGTTATGGCCCGTATGGGCGAGGCGAACGCCCGCCAAGTGTTTATGTCCAGTCGTATATTTGATGCCAATGAAGCCATGCACCTCGGCATTGCGTCACGTGTCGTGCCAGCGGATATGCTGGACACTGCGGTTGAGGCCGAAGTCGTTCCATATTTGTCCTGTGCACCGGGCGCTGTCGCGGCTGCCAAGGCACAAGTTCGCGCGCTTGGAATGCCGATTAATGATGATGTTATTGCGCGGTCGATTGATCAACTGGTTGACCGTTGGGACGGATCAGAAGCCCAAGAAGGACTGGCCGCTTTCTTTGCCAAACAACCCGCACCTTGGGTGCGATGAAAAAGTGCGGGCAATAACCAAAACTTTCTACCCTCCACGCCGCTTGAATCCGCTCGCACCCGTTGACCCCCAATCGTGGGGGCGGTAAAGGTCGTCAAACGTTGAGTAGGCGCTGTTCCTGCTCTGACCAGCGAAAGAGGATTGCACCTTGCAGGACATGCTGAACGAATACCTTCCTATTTTGATATTTCTGGGTCTTGCTATTGCGCTTGGCACGATCTTGATTCTTGCTGCGGCGATCGTAGCGGTGCGCAATCCTGATCCTGAAAAAGTATCCGCCTACGAATGCGGATTTAACGCATTTGATGATGCGCGTATGAAATTCGATGTGCGGTTCTACCTTGTGTCGATCCTGTTTATTATTTTTGATCTTGAAGTCGCGTTCCTGTTCCCATGGGCCGTTGCTTTCAAAGACATCAGCATGGTCGGCTTCTGGTCGATGATGATTTTCCTCGGCGTGCTTACGATCGGCTTTGCCTACGAATGGAAGAAAGGGGCGCTCGAATGGGAGTGATGACCGGAACCCAAGTGGGCGCTGACAAAGAGCACACAACGCAAATGTTGAACGATCAGCTGCAGGACAAGGGATTCCTTGTGACCAGCACTGCCGACATGATTAATTGGGCGCGCACAGGCTCGCTCCACTGGATGACATTTGGCTTGGCCTGTTGTGCGGTTGAGATGATGCACACATCCATGCCGCGTTATGACCTTGAGCGTTTCGGCACAGCGCCACGCGCATCCCCACGTCAATCTGACCTGATGATCGTGGCTGGAACACTGACCAACAAAATGGCGCCCGCGCTGCGCAAGGTTTATGACCAAATGCCAGAGCCTCGCTATGTGATCTCTATGGGGTCATGCGCGAATGGTGGCGGTTACTATCACTATTCCTACAGCGTTGTACGCGGCTGCGACCGGATCGTTCCGGTTGACATCTACGTGCCCGGTTGCCCGCCTACAGCAGAGGCGCTGCTTTACGGCATCCTGCAACTGCAACGCAAAATCCGCCGCACAGGGACGATTATCCGATGAGCGATGCAATGAATGAACTGGGCCAGCATCTTGAGTTGAAGCGCTCTGACTGCGTTTTGTCATGGGACGTGACTCATGGTGAGCTGACGGTAAACCTTGCGCCATCATCATTGGTGAGCTTTGTCGAGTTTCTCAAAACTGATAGCAGCTGCAAATTTTCAACACTTGTCGACATTACGGCCGTTGATTACCCCACCCGTGGCAAACGTTTCGACATGGTTTACCATTTCCTGTCGATGTATCAAAACCACCGCATCCGCCTGCGTGTGCAAATCCGCGAAGACGAAATGGTGCCTTCCATCATCGATGTGCACCCGTCATCCAATTGGTTCGAGCGTGAGATTTTCGACATGTTCGGCATCCTGTTCACAGGCCATCCCGATCTGCGTCGCATTCTGACAGACTATGGCTTCCGCGGTTATCCGCTGCGCAAGGATTTCCCGACAACGGGATACACCGAAGTGCGCTATGATGAAGTCGAAAAGCGGGTTGTTTATGAGCCCGTGTCACTGGTCCAAGAATACCGCCAGTTTGATTTCATGTCGCCATGGGAAGGTGCCGAATACATCATGCCGGGTGACGAGAAGGCAGAAGGGGACGCGAAATGAATAATGCAGAACCATTATTTACTCTGACCGGATTTCCCGCGCTGATCTTCATGATTGTACTTGCGTTGATATGGGTCGTGCCAATGTGGAAATTGTTGCCAAAGTTTGGCTTTTCTAAGTGGCTTTCTTGCTTAGGATTTATACCGATTTTGGGTGCATTTGCCGTATTGGTTCTGATCTGGGTAATTGCTTTCTCGGATACAGTTTCTACTCGTGATGAAGGAACTACAGCATGATGGACGGCGATATCCGCGTGAATAAATACGACGATGGGTCCACTGACGCCGCAACCGGCGAACAGAAAATCCGTAACTTCAACATCAACTTTGGCCCGCAGCACCCTGCGGCGCACGGCGTGTTACGCCTAGTGTTAGAGTTGGACGGCGAAATTGTTGAACGCTGTGATCCGCACATCGGCCTGCTGCACCGTGGTACTGAAAAGCTGATGGAAAGTCGGACGTATCTGCAAAACCTGCCGTATTTCGACCGTCTCGATTACGTGGCGCCAATGAACCAAGAACATGCTTGGTGTCTGGCGATTGAAAAGCTGACAGGTACAGAAGTGCCACGTCGTGCATCATTGATCCGCGTGCTTTATTCCGAAATTGGCCGCGTGCTGAACCACTTGCTGAACGTCACAACCCAAGCGTTGGACGTCGGCGCTCTGACCCCACCGCTTTGGGGTTTTGAAGAGCGTGAAAAGCTGATGGTGTTTTATGAGCGTGCCTGTGGCGCGCGCCTGCATGCTGCATATTTCCGCCCTGGTGGTGTGCATCAGGACCTGCCGGATCAGTTGATCGAAGACATTGATCAATGGGCCGTAGAATTCCCTGAGCTGTTGGACGACATCGACGGCCTGCTGACCGAAAACCGTATTTTCAAACAGCGCAACGTCGATATTGGTATCGTCTCCGAGCAAGACATCCTCGATTGGGGTTTTTCTGGTGTGATGGTCCGTGGTTCCGGTTTCGCTTGGGATTTGCGCCGCTCGCAGCCGTATGAATGCTATGACGAATTTGAATTCCAAATTCCTGTCGGCAAAAACGGTGACTGTTTTGACCGCTACCTCTGCCGTATGGAAGAGATGCGCCAATCCACGCATATCATCCGTCAGGCATGTGAAAAACTTCGCAATGAACCGGGTCCGGTTATGGCCCGTGGTAAGATGACGCCACCAACGCGCGGCGATATGAAAACATCAATGGAAAGCCTGATCCATCACTTTAAACTTTATACCGAAGGCTTCCATGTGCCTGCTGGTGAAGTTTATGCATGTGTTGAGGCCCCTAAAGGCGAATTTGGTGTATTCCTCGTCGCCGATGGCAGCAACAAACCTTATCGCGCCAAAATTCGCGCACCGGGGTATTTGCACCTCCAAGCAATGGATCACGTGGCAGTTGGCCACCAGCTTGCCGACGTTGCTGCAATCATCGGCACAATGGATGTCGTGTTTGGGGAAATTGACCGATGAACAGGTTGGTCCTTTCGGTGTCACTGCTTGGCCTCGCGGCTTGCGATGTTGTTGATCTGCGTCCGATGCTGGCCACGGTAACGGCACCAGAAGCACTTGTGCCATCTTCTGCCGTTGCCGCGCCGATCTTGACCGCCAAGGAACGCCTCGTCCTCGCCATTGAAGGGCAGGGTTGTGAACTTAACAAAGACAACGTTGGTGTCATCCTAAGCGATGCCACAATCAGTGCGGATGAATTGCAAAGCATTATCCCACAGTTGCAGGCCGAGGGCCGTGTTGCTGTAAAAGACACTGGCGCGATCCGCGTGAACTCATCCAATTGTATTTAACGACTAACCGACCGGAATAATCTGATGCTGCGCAGACTACACAAAGAACAGCCCGCCACATTCGCGTTTACAGACGCGAACCAAAAATGGGCCGAGGCGCAGATCACGAAATACCCCGAAGGGCGTCGGGCTTCGGCGATTATCCCGATCCTTTGGCGTGCTCAGGAACAAGAAGGCTGGTTGACACGTCCAGCAATTGAATACGTCGCGAACATGCTCGATCTTGCGTTTATCCGCGCATTAGAGGTCGCGTCGTTCTACTTTATGTTCCAACTGCAACCTGTTGGTTCTGTTGCACACATTCAGGTTTGTGGCACGTTGTCATGCATGATTTGTGGCGCCGAAGATTTGATTGCCGTTTGCAAAGAGAAAATTGCAGACAAGGCACACGCTTTATCTGACGACGGCAAATTCAGCTGGGAAGAGGTCGAATGCCTTGGCTCTTGTGCCAACGCGCCAATGGCCCAGATCGGTAAAGACTATTATGAAGACCTGACAGCCGCTCGCCTGTCCGACATCATTGATGAATTGGCAGCAGGCAAGGTGCCAACACCGGGTCCGCAAAACGGCCGTTACGCAGCTGAACCGTTGAAGGGGCTTACTAGCCTGACCGAATACGACAGTGGCAAAACGCAATATAACGCCAGCGTGCAACTCGCGACTGATATTGGTGATACGGTTAAGCGGATTGATGGCACCGAAGTGCCCCTTTTGACACCTTGGTTGGGTAAATCTGCCAAAGCTAAGACCAAAGCAAAGCCAGCTACAAAAGCCGCGCCAAAGAAAGCTGCGGCAAAGTCTAGACCTGCGACCGTGGAAGCATCGTCCGATGAGGGCAAGAAACCGCGTACGATGACGGCTGCCCGTAAATCTGGAGCGGATGATCTGAAACTGATCAAAGGCGTGGGCCCACAGCTCGAAGGTGTCTTGAACGGCCTCGGTTTTTGGCATTTCGACCAAATTGCAAAATGGACTGATGCAGAGATCGCTTGGGTCGATCAGCGCCTCAAGTTTAAAGGCCGAATCGTGCGCGACAATTGGGTTCAGCAAGCGACGGATATGGCGAAGTAACGCTATATCGGGGCTAGAAAGCCACATTTTATACTAAATCATGTGTCCTGCGGTGTTTATTCTTCTCGCAGCGCTCTCTCTATAGTATGCGCGATGGCGACGCGGCGGCTCGGTAACGAACCGACATGATCCGCATAACAACCGCATGCCTGCAATGACAGTGCCATGCCAGGGAGACAAAAGAATGAGCAATGCATCACCAAATGTAGGAAAAATCGCCTTTGTTTCGGCACTCTTCGGGATAATTGCGGCGTGGGCCGCAAGCCGGTTTTTTCTTTTCGCGCTTCTAGGTGCACTTCTTATCGGATTGATCGTCGCTGCGATCGTTTGGTTCATTTTATGGCGCAGCTGGGGCGCCGCAGAGGAAACATCCTCAAATGCCGCTACCTCAGCACCAGCTGAAGCCAGCCCTGCTGCAACCGCAACTGCCGATGTTGTTGCGACGGAAACCACTGCTCCAAAAGCTGAAGCGGCAAAGCCGGTAGCCAAAGCAACTGCAGCGCCAAAGGCGAAGTCAAAAGCTGCGCCCAAAGCAAAGGCTGCGCCAAAAGCCAAAGCAAAAGCCCCAGCGGCGAAAAGTGCATCCAAAGCAGCGACTGCGACGAAGGCACCAGCAAAAACCGCCGCAAAACCAAAGGCAGCGGCACAGCCCGAACAGCTAAAGAAAGCACGGGCAGGCGGCGCAGATGATCTTAAACAGATCAGCGGCGTTGGTCCCAAAATGGAGAAATTGCTCAACGAGCTTGGTTTCTTCCACTTCGATCAAGTAGCGTCTTGGAACAAAAAACAGTCGGATTGGGTGAACGACCATCTTGATGGTTTCAAAGGCCGGATTGCGCGTGACGAATGGGTAAAGCAAGCCAAGGCTCTTGCCAAAAAAGCAGCGAAATAAGCGATGCACGGCGATCTGGATACCGCAAAGGCGGGACAGCGTGCGGCCCTCGTTATGGCCGGAACTGGTGTATTTTGGATTGTCGCGACGTTTGCGGGTGAAAAACTGGGCCTGGATATGCGTATCCGGGCCCTTTTTGACCTTATGGCGCTGGCAGGTTTTGGCTTTGCCCTTTATATGGTGTTCAAACTCTGGCGATCCCGCCAACGCGACGAGGATGATCTCTAATGCTCAAAGACCAAGACCGGATTTTCACAAACATCTACGGAATGCATGATCGCACGCTGAAAGGCGCGCAAGCACGCGGGCATTGGGATGGCACTGCAGCCCTGATTAAAAAGGGCCGCGGCTGGATTATCGACGAGATGAAGGCCTCTGGCCTGCGTGGTCGTGGTGGCGCTGGTTTCCCTACCGGTTTGAAGTGGTCATTCATGCCAAAGGAAAGCGACGGACGCCCGTCCTACCTTGTCGTGAATGCGGACGAATCAGAGCCGGGCACATGCAAAGACCGCGAAATCATGCGCCACGATCCGCATACGCTGATCGAGGGGTGCCTAATCGCGTCTTTCGCCATGAATGCGAACGCCTGCTACATCTATATCCGTGGTGAATACATCCGCGAGCGCGAAGCACTTCAGGCTGCAATTGACGAAGCATATGACGCTGGTCTCGTGGGCAAGAACGCCTGCAAATCCGGTTGGGATTTCGACATTTACGTGGCCCATGGGGCAGGGGCGTATATTTGCGGCGAAGAAACCGCATTACTCGAATCCCTAGAAGGCAAAAAAGGCATGCCGCGCATGAAGCCGCCCTTCCCAGCGGGTGCGGGCCTTTATGGCTGCCCGACAACTGTGAACAATGTGGAATCAATTGCTGTGGTTCCGACAATTCTACGCCGTGGCGGTGCTTGGTTTTCGGGCATGGGCCGCCCGAATAACACTGGCACGAAACTGTTTGCTATTTCTGGCCACGTGAACAACCCGTGCGTGGTCGAAGAAGAAATGTCGATCAGCTTTGAAGAACTGATTGAGAAACATTGCGGCGGTATTCGCGGCGGTTGGGATAATCTCAAAGCTGTTATCCCTGGCGGTTCATCTGTGCCATGTGTGCGTGGCGAAAAGATGAAAGACGCGATCATGGATTTCGATTACCTGCGCGGCGAGCTTGGTTCCGGCCTTGGCACTGCGGCGGTGATTGTGATGGACCAGTCGACTGACATCATCAAAGCGATCTGGCGTTTGTCCAAATTTTATAAGCACGAAAGCTGCGGCCAATGCACACCATGTCGTGAGGGCACAGGTTGGATGATGCGCGTTATGGCGCGCTTGGTCGAAGGCAACGCAACACCAGATGAGATTGACATGTTGTTTGACGTGACCAAACAGGTCGAAGGTCACACAATCTGTGCTCTGGGTGATGCGGCCGCTTGGCCGATCCAAGGTCTGATCAATAACTTCCGTGATGAAATCGAAGATCGTATTAAGCATAAACGTGTGATTGCTGCGCAATAAACCGCGGATTTGTGAAACGGACTTTGCTTCTGGTTGTATGGTTGTTAACATTTTTCTAATCGCAATCTGATCAGGACATAGGCCGAGCGATGAAGAGGGCAATCAAATTCATTCAGAGCACGACGTTGGTTATTGGCCTCTGTGGCTGTAGCTTTGGGTTGCCTCTTAAGCCTCGGCCATTAACCCCAATTGAAGGAAACGAGCTTTTTCGAGTTTCGTTCAGTGGTGCACCCAGTGGAACATGTGGGATTATTGCCCCTAACAGTGTTGTCACATTGGGGAAATTTGGAAATGTTGATGTCGTGACGCTGTTTGGTGGCATCAAGACATCTACGATTTATTGTATAACCGATGTTGGACGTGTTCAAACGACCGCGCATATCTCTCTTGTTAGCCCTGAAGTGAAATCACTAGAATTAATTGGTGTTGGCGTTGTCGAGCCAGGCTTCAATCGCGTATCAGGGACATCTGTTCAAACCAATGGAACGTTTTCAATCCGCGGGAACTTACTTTGGGAATTGGTACCTGCTGAACTAGAAACTGAGGTAGAGTAATATGCTCGTTAGGCACCTTTGGGATGGGTTTGTAAGCTTCGTTGCTGCAGCTGTTACTCTCTCAATTTGCAGTGTGCCTGTTTGGTATACTTATCTAGCTTTGATGAACGGACTAGCGCCGCCATGGGTTTGGGTCCCGACGATTGCACTGTCAGCTATTGGCATCATTTTAGCGTTAGCTTTCGGGCGTAAAGCGATGCGTGGTATAAGTCCCTCTCGCGAACGCCGCCGCCGCTAATGCAGTTGGCAGAACTGAACATTGGCAAATTAATTGCTCCTGTCAGTGATCCAGCCGTCGCGGAATTTATTGAGAATATCGATAGAATAAATAGTCTTGCAAAGCGTATGCCGGGATTCGTCTGGATGATGGAAAGCGAAGGTTCTCCTGGAAACACCAGTAATTCGATTGGCAACGATCCACTCCTAATCCCGAATTTGACGGTATGGAAAAATGGAGATGCGCTGCGAAAATTTGTTTATTACACAGTCCACGACATATTTTTAAAACGCCGAAGAGAATGGTTTGTGACCGCAGACCGTCCGACGTTTGTCATGTGGTGGATTGAAGACGGTGCTTTTCCCAAAATTGATCAGGCGCTCGGCAGGCTAGAGGCCTTGCGCATCAATGGGGACACGCCTGATGCTTTCGGGTGGGATTATCTTTCGATGCACCCTGATCCGACCGCCAATAGCGCGTTATCGCCTACTGATTTAACGTGATATTGAATAACAAGATGATATCACCACCTTTTACTAAAGAAGGACGATGCACCGTCAAATGAGGGAGAGTAGCATGACCAATGTTAAGTCTATATTTTTGTCGCTGATGTTGGCACTTCCGGGTTCGGCAGTGGCTGCTAAGCCTCATTTGAGTGAAATCAGCATTGTAACTGAGGGTCTGATTGCGACGGGCATAGCATATGAAATCAGCGAAAAATGCGACGCTATTCGACCGCGTTATATTCGGGGACTTAGCTATCTGAGTTCGCTGAAAGGTTATGCGCGAAGTTTGGGATACAGTAACGATGAGATAAAGGCATACACCGATGATCGACAAGAGGAGGTCAGATTGGTAAAAATCGCCCGTGCACGATTAGAGTCGCTTGGCGCAATTGATGGGAATGAGCAATCATACTGCAAAGTTGGCAAAGCCCAGATAGCACAAAAAACAGCAATTGGCCGCCTATTAAGGTAGTCCGGTGACAACACCAAAGTATTGACCCGATCAATGCGGTTTTTTTCGCAATCTGACTGGCATCACGGCGCTGGTTTCGTTAGAACGCAAAGCAACGCCCCTGCATGGGTATTGCGGCATGGGCTAACGAAACAAAAAGGCCTGCCATGTCTGATCTGCGCAAAGTTGTCATCGACGGAACCGAGGTAGAAGTTGACGGGGCTATGACCCTGATCCAAGCCTGCGAACAGGCCGGTGTCGAAATTCCTCGTTTTTGCTATCACGAACGTCTGTCGATTGCTGGCAATTGCCGCATGTGTCTGGTCGAGGTTGTAGGCGGCCCGCCCAAACCAGCCGCTTCTTGCGCGATGCAGGTTCGCGATTTGCGCCCCGGTCCAGAAGGACAGGCGCCCGTTGTGAAGACCAATTCGCCTATGGTGAAGAAGGCCCGTGAGGGCGTGATGGAATTCCTGCTGATCAACCACCCGCTTGATTGTCCGATCTGTGACCAAGGCGGCGAATGCGATTTGCAAGATCAGGCGATGGCTTATGGTGTCGACTTTAGCCGTTTCCGCGAACCAAAGCGCGCGACTGATGATCTTGATCTCGGCCCGTTGGTCGAAACCCACATGACGCGTTGCATTTCCTGCACGCGCTGTGTTCGTTTCACGACAGAAGTCGCGGGCATTTCGCAAATGGGCCAGACTGGTCGCGGCGAAGATGCGGAAATCACCAGCTATCTGGGTGAAACGCTCGATTCGAACATTCAGGGCAATATTATTGATCTTTGCCCCGTTGGCGCGCTGGTTTCAAAACCATACGCATTTACCGCACGTCCTTGGGAATTGACCAAGACGGAATCAATCGACGTTATGGATGCGCTGGGGTCTAACATTCGCGTGGATACCAAGGGCCGCGAAGTGATGCGTCTATTGCCGCGTAACCATGATGGCGTGAACGAAGAATGGATTTCCGACAAATCACGCTTTGTTTGGGATGGCCTACGTCGCCAACGTCTTGATACGCCTTACATCCGCGAAAACGGTACATTGCGCGCCGCTGGCTGGGACGAGGCATTGACCGCCGCCGCCGCTGCGATGAAAGGCAAGAAAGTTGCCGGCCTTGTTGGCGATCTGGTTCCTGTTGAGGGGGCATATGCGCTGAAGGCGTTGATCGAAGGGCAGGGCGGTTCAGTTGAATGTCGTGTTGATGGGGCAAAATTGCCTGCGGGCAACCGCTCTGGTTATGTCGGCACTGCTTCTATCGAAGACATCGACGACGCCAAGATGATTCTCCTGGTCGGCACAAACCCACGTGAAGAAGCGCCAATTTTGAACGCGCGTATTCGCAAGGCTTGGCTCAATGGTGCCAAAGTGGCGCGTATCGGCGCAGATGATGATCTGACATATGATGTTGTTCAAGTCGGCACGGACCGTGAGGCGCTCGCTAATCTGGCTGCCATGGACCATTCCGACAAGCACGGCGTTCCCGGTGTTATGATCATCGGTCAGGGCGCATTGAACGAGGCGGATGGTGAGGCGGTGCTTGGCACTGTCATGCAAATGGCCGCTGCTGCCCAATCTAAGGTGATGATTTTGCACACCGCCGCTGGTCGTGTTGGTGCGATGGACGTTGGTGCGACAACCGATGGCGGCATGAAGGCGGCGACCGAAGGCGCAGACGTGATTTTCAATCTTGGTGCCGATGAGATCGACATCGATGCAGGCCCGTTCATGATTTATCAGGGTAGCCATGGTGATCGTGGTGCGCACCGCGCCGACATCATTCTGCCTGCCGCGGCATATACCGAAGAAAATGCCATTTTCGTCAATACGGAGGGGCGTCCTCAATTGGCGCAACGTGCTGGTTTTGCACCTGGTCAGGCCAAGGAAAACTGGGCGATTCTGCGTGCGCTTTCCGCTGAACTTGATGCGACATTGCCGTTTGACAGCCTTGGCGCATTGCGCAACGCAATGACGGCAGACCATCCGCATCTTGGGGATATCGACGTGGTTGCTCAAAATGACTGGCAACCACTGAAGGCCAAGAAAATGGGTAAAGCTGCGTTTAAGAACGCGGTTAGCGATCATTACCTAACCAATCCTATCGCGCGGGCGAGCCAACTGATGGGTGAATTGGCGCAAAACGCCAAGACACGCGCAAACGCCGCAATGGCAGCCGAATAAGTGAGAACCGCAATCATCATATCAGTGCTGGCACTAGCCTCATGTGCGACCGACGAGGCCGAGGTTGCTCGCGCCGCGATGACGCCGTCATATGATGGGATCGATACACGTTTGCTGGACGATGATTTGGTTGGGTTTGTCGTGCAAATGCGCGGCACAGAGGATGTGAACGATCTTGCTCGTTATGCAGAATGCGCGGCCGCCCAATACACGCTAATTCGTGGCTACGGATTCTTGCGGCATGTGCGCACAACGTCACAAAGCGAAAATGAAGTATGGTCTGCAGATGCGGCTTATGTCATTTCGCCCACATTGCCAGATGGTTTAAAGACAATTGACGCCGAAGTAGTGGTTGCCGCTTGCGGTGCCGACGGCATACCAACGGTGTAAGGAACACGACGCATGGTTGAATTTTTCACCAACACATATCTGGGGATGCTCCTGGTTATTCTCGGCCAGTGCCTCTTGGTATTGATCCCGCTTTTGCTCGCACTTGCATTCCTGATGTATGCCGACCGCAAAATCTGGGCCGCCGTTATGAAGCGCAAGGGCCCGAATATCGTGGGCCCGTTCGGCCTTTTGCAGTCGTTTGCTGACTTTTTAAAATACATCGTTAAGGAAATCGTCGTGCCTGCGGGCGCTGACAAGGCGGTGTTCTTCCTCGCGCCGATGATTTCATTCGTTCTGGCCGTGGTCGCATGGGCCGTGATCCCGTTTAATGACGGTTGGGTCATATCCAACATTAACGTCGCAATCTTGTTCGTCTTTGCGGTTTCATCGCTCGAAGTTTACGGCGTGATTATGGGCGGTTGGGCGTCAAACTCCAAATACCCGTTCCTCGGCTCGTTGCGTTCAGCTGCGCAGATGATTTCCTATGAAGTATCACTTGGCCTGATTATCATCGGTGTGATCATCTCGACCGGTTCCATGAACTTTGGCGATATTGTTGAAGCGCAGCGCGGCAACGCGGGGCTGTTCAACTGGTATTGGGTTGCCCACTTCCCAATGCTTTTCCTTTTCTTTATCAGTGCCTTGGCTGAGACGAACCGCCCACCATTCGATCTGCCAGAAGCGGAATCAGAATTGGTCGCGGGCTATCAGGTTGAATATTCATCCACACCGTTCCTGCTGTTCATGATCGGTGAATTGATGGCCGTCGTTCTGATGTGTGCGCTTGTTTCGCTCTTGTTCTTGGGCGGTTGGTTGTCACCTGTTGGCTTCTTGCCGGACGGTGTCTTCTGGATGGTGCTGAAAATGTCTGCCGTGTTCTTTATGTTCTCAATGGTGAAGGCGATTACACCGCGGTACCGCTATGACCAGCTGATGCGCATCGGTTGGAAAGTGTTCCTGCCAATGTCATTGGCTTGGGTTGTGTTCGTCGCCTTCATGGCAAAATACGAAGTGTTGGGCGGCCTCTGGGCGCGCTACACGGTAGGGGGTTAATCAATGGATTACACACGCGCCGCCAAATATTTCCTTCTGATGGATATCTGGAAAGGGTTTGGCCTTGGGTTCAAACACTTCTTCCGGCCCAAGCTGACGCTGAACTACCCACATGAAAAGGGGCCTTTGTCCCCCCGTTTTCGTGGTGAACATGCGTTGCGCCGCTATCCCAACGGTGAAGAACGCTGCATCGCTTGTAAATTATGCGAGGCGGTTTGCCCCGCCCAAGCGATCACCATCGACGCAGAACCGCGTGACGATGGCAGCCGCCGCACAACGCGCTATGACATTGATATGACGAAATGCATCTATTGCGGTTTCTGCCAGGAAGCATGCCCCGTTGATGCCATCGTCGAAGGCCCGAATTTTGAATTCTCAACCGAAACCCGTGAAGAGCTTTACTATAACAAGGACAAGCTTTTGGAGAACGGTGATCGTTGGGAAGCCCAGATCGCCCGCAACCTCGAAATAGACGCACCTTACCGCTAGGGCGCTGACGTGATGATAAAGGACGCAACCACATGACTGTTGCCGCACTGACATTTTACCTCTTCGCGATCACTACGGTGACGGGCGGGCTTTTCACTGTGATAAGCCGCAATCCGGTGCACTCTGTGCTCTGGCTAATCCTCGCGTTTCTATCTTCTGCTGGCTTGTTCGTGCTTCTCGGCGCGGAATTCGTCGCGATGTTGCTGATTATTGTCTACGTCGGTGCCGTCGCGGTTCTGTTCCTCTTTGTGGTGATGATGCTTGATGTTGATTTCGCTGAACTCAAGGCAGAAATGGCGCGCTATATGCCGTTGGCACTACTGATTGGCGTGGTCATCTTGATGCAACTGTCCATGGCGTTTGGCGTCTGGGATTATGCGGATGCTGCAGCCGGCAACATCTCATCGCCAAATGGGGACGTCCAAAACACCGTCGGATTGGGTCTGTTGATCTACGGCAAATACATCATTCTGTTCCAGCTCGCGGGCCTGATCCTGCTGGTCGCCATGATCGGCGCTATCGTCCTTACATTGCGCCACCGCACGGGCATCAAACGCCAAAACGTCATGGCCCAAATGCACCGTGATCCGGCCAAGGCGATGGAAAATATCGACGTTAAACCAGGGCAGGGGCTATAATCATGATCGGCATTGAACATTACCTCACGGTCTCGGCCGCCTTGTTTGTGATAGGCATCTTTGGCCTGTTCCTGAACCGCAAGAACGTGATCATCCTGTTGATGAGCATCGAATTGATGCTGCTGGCGGTGAATATCAACTTTGTTGCTTTCTCTAGCTTCTTGCAGGATCTCACGGGGCAGGTTTTCACACTCTTCGTGCTGACCGTCGCTGCTGCTGAGGCCGCGATTGGCCTTGCGATCCTTGTTTGTTTCTTCCGCAATCGCGGGACCATCGACGTTGAAGACGTCAACGTGATGAAGGGCTAATCACATGGAAACCATTATCCTTTTTGCCCCACTCGTCGGCGCCCTAATCGGCGGCTTTGGCTGGAAATTCATCGGTGAAACCGCTGCGCAGTGGGTCACCACCGGCCTGTTGTTCCTTGCCGCATTCCTGTCATGGGTCGTGTTCCTGACGTTTGATGGCGTCACCGAGAGCATTCAGTTGCTGCGTTGGATCGAATCCGGTTCATTGTCCACCGATTGGGCAATCCGCATGGACCGCCTGACCGCGATTATGTTGATCGTAATCACGACAGTTTCCGCGCTCGTGCACCTGTATTCATTCGGATATATGGCGCATGACGAAAACTTTAGCGACGGCACACCCTATAAGGCGCGTTTCTTCGCTTATTTGTCTTTCTTTACATTCGCGATGTTGATGCTGGTGACGGCCGACAACCTTGTTCAGATGTTCTTTGGCTGGGAAGGGGTGGGCGTTGCTTCATACCTGTTGATCGGTTTCTATTACCGCAAACCTTCTGCAAATGCCGCAGCGATCAAGGCATTCGTCGTCAACCGCGTTGGCGATTTTGGGTTCGCGCTTGGTATCTTTGGCCTGTTCTACTTGACGGATAGCATTAAATTCGACGACATTTTTGCAGCCGCACCACAACTGGCTGAAACCGAATTGCATTTCCTTTGGGCTGATTGGAACGCGGCAAACCTGCTGGCGGTTTTGTTGTTCATCGGCGCAATGGGCAAATCTGCGCAGTTGATCCTGCACACTTGGCTGCCCGACGCGATGGAAGGGCCGACACCTGTGTCTGCACTTATCCATGCAGCGACCATGGTAACGGCCGGTGTGTTCCTTGTCTGCCGCATGTCGCCACTGATGGAATATGCGCCAGAGGCCAAGCAATTCATCGTGTTTATGGGAGCGACAACAGCGTTCATGGCAGCGACTGTTGGCCTTGTGCAAAACGATATCAAACGCGTGATCGCATATTCAACCATGTCACAGCTGGGCTATATGTTCGTGGCCGCTGGCATCGGTGTTTATTCAGTTGCGATGTTCCACCTTCTGACACACGCGTTCTTTAAGGCGATGTTGTTCCTTGGTGCGGGTTCGGTCATCCACGGGATGCATCACGAGCAGGACATGCGGAACTATGGCGGATTGCGTCACAAGATGCCCAAGACGTTCTGGGCCATGATGATCGGCACGTTGGCTATTACAGGTGTTGGTGTTCCGCTTCTCTATATAGGTTTCCCTGTTGGTTTCGCTGGTTTTGTGTCCAAAGACGCGATCATCGAAAGCGCCTATGCAGCAAATGCGGGCTATGCATTCTGGATGCTTGTTGTCGCGGCCTTCATGACAAGTTTCTACAGCTGGCGCCTGATGTTCCTCACGTTCTACGGCAAACCGCGTGGCGATCAGCATACGCATGACCACGCCCACGAAAGCCCGAACGTTATGCTGTTCCCGCTTGGTGTATTGGCGATTGGCGCGATTTTTGCTGGGATGGTATTTTATAAGCCGTTCTTCAAAAGCGACAAATACGTTGGTGAATTCTTTGGCGTGATCGAAATGTCAGCCTATGAAAAAGATGAAGCGGCAATTTCGTTCGTATCTGCTGCTTATGCGGCTGGTGACGAGACGAAAGATGCAAAAGAAGTGAAATGGCCTGCCACGCCGGGCAAGGGTGCTATTTTCAAAGCCCCAGACAACCATGTCCTGCATGATGCGCATTACGTTCCTGTATGGGTAAAACTGTCGCCGTTCTTTGCAATGATCTTTGGCTTCGCGCTGGCTTATCAAATGTACATTCGTCGCCCTGACTTGCCTGCAAAATTGGCCAAGCAACAGGCACCGCTCTATAACTTCTTGCTTAACAAGTGGTATTTTGACGAGTTGTATAACGTTATCTTTATCAAACCAGCGATGGCAATTGGCCGCTTCTTCTGGAAGCAGGGTGATACGCGTGTCATTGACGGCGGATTGAACGGCGTGGCAATGGGCATCGTGCCCTTCTTCACCCGCCTCGTGAACCGCGCGCAGTCTGGCTATATCTTCACCTACGCATTCGCGATGGTCATCGGCATCACGGCCATGATCACATGGGTAACTCTGACCGGAGGGGCCAAATAATGGGCAACTTACTCACCCTCACCACGTTTATCCCGCTTTTGGGTGCTGTGATCCTCGCGCTGTTTTTACGCGGTGATGATGCTGCAGCGCGTGGCAATGCGAAATGGGTCGCGCTGGCGACGTCGGTCGCGACATTCTTGGTGTCGCTGTTCATCTATGCTGAATTCGACCCTGCCAACACCGGCTTTCAAATGGTCGAAGAACGCACGTGGATCGCTGGTCTGAACTATAAGATGGGCGTTGACGGTATCTCTGTCCTATTCGTGATGCTGACCACATTCCTGATGCCGCTCGTGATCGCATCCTGTTGGAGCGTGACTGATCGTGTCAAAGAATACATGATCGCCTTCTTGATCCTCGAGACCCTTATGCTCGGCGTGTTTATGGCGCTCGATCTCGTGCTGTTCTACCTCTTCTTTGAGGCAGGCTTGATCCCGATGTTCCTAATCATCGGCATCTGGGGCGGCGCGAACCGCATTTATGCGTCGTTCAAGTTCTTCCTGTATACCTTCCTTGGTTCGGTTTTGATGTTGGTGGCTATGGTCGCGATGTTCAGCCAGGCTGGGACGACTGATATCCCGACGTTGATGGTGTTTGAGTTCGGTTCTGAAAACTTCAGCGTTCTGGGCATTCAGATCGTTGGCGGTATGCAGACATTGATGTGGCTGGCGTTCTTTGCGTCATTTGCGGTAAAAATGCCAATGTGGCCTGTTCACACATGGTTGCCTGACGCGCACGTTCAGGCCCCGACAGCTGGTTCCGTCGTGCTTGCGGCGATCCTGTTGAAAATGGGCGGCTACGGCTTCTTGCGGTTTAGCTTGCCAATGTTCCCGATCGGATCAGAGGTCATGGGGCCACTTGTTCTTTGGTTGTCTGTAATCGCAATCATCTACACATCGCTGGTTGCGATGGTTCAAGAAGACATGAAAAAGTTGATCGCCTATTCATCGGTGGCGCACATGGGCTACGTCACCATGGGGATCTTTGCGGTGAACCAGCAAGGTATCGACGGCGCGATTTTCCAGATGATCAGCCACGGCTTTATCTCTGGGGCGTTGTTCCTGTGCGTCGGCGTTATCTACGACCGGATGCACACACGCGAGATTGACGCCTACGGCGGCCTTGTGAACCGGATGCCAGCCTACGCATTGATTTTCATGTTCTTCACAATGGCAAACGTTGGTTTGCCAGGCACATCAGGCTTTGTTGGTGAATTCCTTGTGCTGATCGGCATTTTCCAAGTCAACACATGGGTTGCGATGTTTGCAACGACTGGCGTGATCTTGTCGGCCGCTTATGCGCTATGGCTCTATCGCCGTGTCGTAATGGGGGATCTGATCAAGGAAAGCCTTCGGACAATATCGGATATGACCACACGTGAACGTGTAATTTTTGCGCCGCTGGTGTTTATGACGCTTCTGTTGGGTGTTTATCCAGCGCTGGTGTTGGACGTGATCGGGCCAAGTGTTGGCGCATTGGTCGAAAATTATGAAATCGCAACGGCGGGGCTTCATGCCGCTGCCGAGCAAGCTTCGCATTAAGGAACGGGTCACATGATCTCTGCTGATATTCAAACCGTGATGCCGGAAATCCTGCTTTCGCTTTATGCGATGCTGGCCCTGCTTGCTGCTGTATACACCACCAAGGATAAGGCAGCGCCGCTGCTAACTTGGCTAACGTCAGGCGTGTTTGTCGTGCTTGCCCTTTGGATCGGCATGGGCGAAGGGGCAACAACAGCCTTTGGCGGCATGTATACCGAGGATGCGTTTGGTCGTTTTGCCAAGGTTGTGATCCTGATTTCCGCAGCTATCGTTTTGCTGATGTCCCAAGACTATATGATCAAGCGCAACCTGTTGCGTTTCGAATACCCGCTGTTGGTCGCTTTGGCTGTGGTTGGCATGATGGTTATGGTGTCTGCCGGCGATTTGATGGTGCTTTATATGGGACTGGAGTTGCAGTCGCTTGCGCTATACGTCGTTGCATCGCTGCGTCGCGATAATGCCAAATCGACTGAGGCGGGCCTGAAATACTTTGTTCTTGGCGCCCTATCGTCCGGCTTGCTGCTTTATGGTGCGTCTTTGGTCTACGGTTTTGCTGGCACCACGTTGTTCACGGGAATTATGGCCGCAACATCAGATGGCGTATCGCTTGGCGTGCTCTTTGGCGTTGTCTTCCTCGTTGCAGGTTTCGCATTCAAGGTTTCCGCTGCTCCGTTCCATATGTGGACACCGGATGTTTATGAAGGATCACCAACGCCAGTTACGGCATTCTTTGCGACAGCACCCAAGGTTGCGGCTATGGCGCTGTTTGCCCGTGTTGTGCACGATTCATTCGGTGGGATCGTATCCGAATGGCAGCAAATTGTTGCTTTCCTTGCAGTAATTTCAATGTTCCTTGGCGCAATTGCTGCAATCGGCCAACGCGATATCAAGCGCTTAATGGCCTATTCATCAATCGCTCATATGGGTTTTGCGCTTATGGGGCTTGCTGCTGGCACCGCGCTCGGGATTGAGGCGATGTTGGTTTACATGGCGATCTACGTGACAATGAACCTTGGCGTGTTCGCGTTTATCCTTGGGCTTGATAAAAATGGCCGTCCGGTAACCGATATCAATGCATTGCAAATGTATTCCAAGGAGCAGCCGTTGATGGCGCTTGTTGTGTTGATCATGATGTTCAGCCTTGCAGGCGTGCCACCGATGCTTGGTTTCTTTGGTAAGTTCTACGTGCTGCGTGCAGCCTATGATGCTGGCCTTGCCTGGCTTGCCATTGCTGGTGTCATCGCTTCTGTGATCGGAGCGTTTTACTACCTGCGCATCGTATACTTCGTCTACTTTGGCGAAGACAAAGAGGGTGTCGAAACCAATCTAACGCCTGTGCTTTGGTTGACTGCCGTCGTTACTGCATTGATCGTAGCGGTTGGTGGCCTGCCATTTATCGACCTATTTGGTCTCGAAGGTGCCGCAACCACAGCCGCGGCTGCACTTGTCAACTAAGCTGATGCCAGACGGATATGACCTGATCACATTTGATCAGGTCGACAGCACCATGTCAGAGGCGGCGCGCATCGCCTCGACAATTACCAAACCGACTTGGATATTGGCAGAGACCCAAACAGCAGCCCGTGGCACACGCGGGCGCGAATGGATTACGCCAACTGGCAATCTTAACGCGACGCTTATTTACAAACCCAACTGCACTGCCGCCGATGCCGCCCGCCGCTCATTTCTTGCTGCAAACGCCCTTTATACGGCTTTGGCGTCTTACGTTGATGATGCCTTGTTGTCCCTGAAGTGGCCCAATGATGTGCTATTGGGGGGCGGTAAGGTCGCGGGAATATTGCTCGAATCGACGGGGCGTGGCGAATACGTTGACTGGTTATCTATCGGGATCGGCGTGAACCTTGCCCATGCGCCGGACAATGTGGAAAATGCGTTTTCACCAGTTAGCGTAGTTGGGGCAGGCGGCACTGCTACTTCGCCAATTGATTTTTTGAAATCGCTTGCCGCTGCCTTTGCTGAACAAGAGCGTAATTTGGCAGAGTTCGGCTTTGAGCGTGTCCGTGCTGATTGGTTGAAGCATGCCGCGCGTTTAGGCGATGTCATTACCGCCAAGACCGGGCATGCTTCGGTTACCGGCACGTTTGATACCATCGACGTTGATGGCAACCTCATTCTCATCACGGCAACTGGTCCTCTGGCTATTCCTGCCGCTGAAGTGTTTTTCTAAAGAAAGGGTCTCGCATGTTATTGGCCATCGACACTGGAAACACCAATACCGTTTTCTCAATCTGGGATGGATCTGAATTTATCGCGACGTGGCGCACGGCAACCGAATGGCAGCGCACGGCTGATCAGTATTACGTCTGGCTCTCGACTTTGATGAACATCAACAAGATTGATGTGACGATAGACGAAGTGATTGTGTCATCAACTGTCCCGCGTGTGGTGTTCAATCTGCGCGTTCTTGCTGATCGTTATTTCAATTGCCGCCCACTTGTCGTTGGTAAATCCGATTGCTTGCTGCCGATGGCCCCGCGCGTCGATGCCGGCACCGCAGTAGGCCCCGACAGGTTGGTTAATACCGCAGGCGCCTATTCGCGGCATGGTGGCGACTTGATCGTCGTTGATTTTGGCACCGCCACGACTTTTGATGTTGTGGATACCGATGGCGCCTATGTTGGTGGCGTGATCGCACCCGGTGTCAACCTGTCTCTCGAGGCGCTACATAACGCCGCCGCTGCCTTGCCCCACGTTGATATTAGCAAGCCACAGTCCGTGGTCGGCACCAATACCGTGGCTTGTATGCAATCGGGTGTTTTCTGGGGTTACGTCGGCCTCGTGCGTGAGATATGCGCGCGGATAAAGGCAGAGCGAGACGTGCCAATGAAAGTGATCTCGACAGGTGGTCTTGCGCCGCTATTTGGACAAACAGAAGCGTTATTTGACGCCTTCGAAGATGATTTGACGATGCACGGGCTGACCGTCATCCACCGCTATAACAAGGAAAATACATGAGCCGCAAAACTGCTGCTGAACGCCTGATCTATCTCCCTCTTGGTGGGGCAGGTGAAATCGGAATGAATGCCTATGTCTACGGATATGGCAAACCGGGTAAAGAAAAGCTGATTGTTGTCGATCTTGGCATTACGTTCCCCGACATGGACACAACACCGGGTGTCGACATTATCATGCCTGACATCACGTGGCTGAAACAACGCCGTGGTGATATCGAAGCTATCTTTATCACTCATGCCCATGAGGATCACGTTGGCGCTATCGGCCACTATTGGGAAGACCTCGGCGCGCCTGTTTATGCGCGCCCATTTACGGCCAACATTGCGCGTCGCAAGCTTGAGGAACATGGTCACCCAGAAGGTGTTGTCAAAGTTGTGGACGTCTATCCGCAGGTTATTGACTGCGGACCGTTCAAGGTATCCTACGTGCCGATTTCACACTCTATCCCAGAGAGCGCGGGCTTGCTGATCGACACGCCGGAGGGCCGCGTTTTGCACTCTGGTGATTTCAAAATTGACGAAACACCCGTTGTCGGCGATCCGTTTAGCCACGCACTTTGGGAAGAAATTTCCAAAGACGGCGTAAAGGCATTGATTTGTGATTCCACAAACGTCTTTAGCGAAGCACCAGGACGGTCCGAGGCAACAATTGGCGACGCAATCGCTGACATGATGAAAGCGGCGACAGGTTGCGTTGTCGCGACGACATTTGCATCCAACATTGCGCGTTTGAAAACATTGGCATTGGCCGCGAAGCGGGCAGATCGATCTGTTGTGTTGTTGGGCCGCTCTATGCGCCGGATGGTTGAAGCTGCGACAGAAACGGGGCTTCTTGAAGGGTTCCCTGCAACCATTTCACCAGAAGACGCACAAAATATGCCGCGTGAAAAACTGATGCTGCTTGTGACCGGATCCCAAGGTGAACGTCGCGCTGCTTCTGCACAGTTGAGCCAAGGCAAATACCTCGGGTTGACCTTGAAGGAAGGGGATACGTTCCTGTTTTCCTCCAAGACCATCCCCGGCAATGAGCGCGGCGTTATCCGCATTATGAACCAGTTGTCGGAAAAGGGTGTTGACGTCATTGATGACGCCGGTGGCAAATATCACGTGTCTGGTCACGCGAACCGGCCTGATCTGGCGACATTGCACGAGATTGTGAAACCTCAAATTCTGATCCCGATGCACGGCGAACACCGCCACCTGCGCGAGCACGTCAAACTAGGTGCTGAACGCGGCCTGACGGGGATCGTTGCGGTAAATGGCATGATGATTGATTTGTCCGGCAATGCCCCAACTGTTGCCGAATACATCGACACTGGCCGAACCTATCTTGACGGTTCTGTCCGTGTCAGTGCGATGGACGGTATCGTTCGTGACCGTATCCGGATGGCACTTAACGGCCATATGATTGTCACGTTGATCATTGATGAAAATGATGATCCCTTGGGCGATCCTTGGGTCGAAATGTCAGGTCTAGCGGAGACAGGGCGTTCGAATGCCGCTGTTGTCGAAGTCGTGGAACATGACCTTGCGCAATTTATTGGCCGTGCTGACGACAAAACTTTGCGTGATGAAGTGAAGCTCGAAAAAGAAATGCGCAACATCGCGCGCAAATCTGCACAGGGTGAATTGGGCAAAAAGCCCGAAGTCACGGTGATTGTTTCACGTTTGGGATAATTTAATGGATGGTGGCGGGCCTGAAACCCGCCACCACCTAAAAACTGTTACTCGCCTTTGGCGCGTTCAACAAAGCTTTGTGCGATAAACGCTGGCGTATCGTCGCCGAGGCCTACAACCTTGTTCTGCGGCTGACGATTGTCGCGCTTTCCGTTGTCCCGATTGCGATTGTTACGCCCACCGCGATCGTTGCGCTGTTTCTCTTCACGTGGCTTCTCGTTCCGCGACTTTTCTGCAGCAACTGGCTGCTCCTCGCGGGGTGGCTGGGCTGTTTCAGCGATTGGCACAGCAGCTTCAGTTGATTTTGCCTCGACAACAGCGACATCATCTTTGGGCGCATTGCGCGGCTTGCGACTGCGGGTCCGTTTCGGTTTGTCGCCAGTTTTTGCATCGGTCGCCGTCGCTGTTTTTGCCTTTAGCGGGTTTTCCAGACGTGGGATCGTTTCCTTAACCAGACGTTCAACATCTTCAAGGTTTTTCTCATCGCGTGGTGAACAGATCATGATCGCGGTGCCTGACCGACCTGCACGGCCTGTGCGACCAATCCGGTGAACATAATCTTCGGCATGACTAGGCACGTCAAAGTTAAACACGTGTGTCACGGCAGGGATATCGAGACCACGTGCGGCTACATCGGACGCCACAAGAAATTGCAATTGATTATCGCGAAACGCTTCGAGCGTGCGTGTGCGGTGCGATTGATCCAGATCACCGTGAATAGGTGCTGCATTTAGCCCGTGCTTTTTCAAAGACTTAGAAACGATATCGACGTCTGATTTCCGGTTGCAAAAGATTATAGCGTTGGTGCAAGTGTCGCCTTCAGCTGCAATCAGCGCACGCAATAGGTCGCGCTTTTCTTTTGCTTCTTGCGGCTTTGATTTCGCTTTAAACTCTAAAACACCTTGCTTGATATTGGTGTTCGTTGTTGCAGCGCGTGCCACTTCGATTTTGACAGGTGCCGACAGGAATGTGTTGGTAATCCGCTCAATTTCAGGCGCCATCGTTGCGCTAAAAAACAGCGTTTGACGTGTAAACGGCGTGCGCTTGAAAATCTCTTCGATGTCAGGGATGAACCCCATATCCAGCATGCGGTCAGCTTCATCAATCACCATGACTTTCACGTCCGTCAGGATCAATTTGCCTCGCTCAAGATGGTCAAGCAGGCGACCAGGGGTCGCAATCAGAACATCAACACCTTTATCGATGATTTTGTCTTGGTCTTTGAATGACGTGCCACCAATCAACAACGCTTTGGTCAGTTTGGTATATTTGGCGTATGTGTCAAAGTTTTCGGCAACTTGCGCGGCCAATTCGCGGGTCGGGGCGAGAACCAATGAACGTGGCATTCTGGCCCTTGCTCGGCCACGGCCCAACAATGTGATCATCGGCAAAGTGAATGCGGCGGTTTTACCCGTACCTGTTTGGGCTATGCCCAGTACATCTTTACCTTCAAGCGCCGGGGCAATTGCGCCAGCTTGGATCGGTGTAGGGGTGTCATAGCCAGTTTCGGCTACAGCTTTGAGCACCTTAGGGCTCAGGTTAAGGTCGGTAAATTTTGTCATGTGGCCCTTTCAGATTTACGGCGCATTGGCCGCAAAACTGCACGGCCCGCCCTGACCGAATTGTCGGGCGTTCGACGTGTGCACGCTTACTCGTAAATCATTGTCAGGTCAAGAAAACCGCGATCTCAGCGCCTCATGTGTGGCAGCGCGGTATCCTGCTGCCATAACAGCAACAGTCGTGCGGGGCGTTAATACTTCAACCTGTCTTTTCGGCAGTGGAGCCGTTGCCCCATATCCAATTGGTGAAAATGAGATTGCAAGGTTCGCCCACACGATATGGGCTTGGTTTTCATGCCTAATGAATGTGCCATCAGGTAGGTCTTCAGGCGCACTCCAATAGGTTATTTTTTGGCGATTTCTGGTCACACGCTCTGGGTGCAAGATTTGGTCCATTTCCGGCGCCATCAATCTTCGGCCAGCACAAAATTCAAACGCGTGCTTGAATGCCATGAAATCATCTCGCCTGCATTCCGCGCAAGGCCTGTGACCTGCGGCAAGGGCGACTGCCTCGTCATAAAAAAACAATTCCGTATAATTGTGCGGCGCCATCACCTGTCTTTTGCGGTTCTTGAATTCAAGTGCGCAACAGACCCAAGCCTTGTGTCTCCATCGCGATGTGCCCAATTTTTGCGCGTCGTCATGCAATATTCCGCGATTGCCCATAAATTGCCCGCGGGCCGGGTGGGCTATAATATCGCCATTTGGCTGCGCGCGGTTTTGAAGTGGCATGTGCAAACGCTAGTTGAGATATCGCGCATTGAGAAGAGCCGTTTGAAATGCATCTGCGGGAATTGTGCCCTCATAGCGTCCTCTTTTGCCCCAAATGCGCAGCGCCAATCCCTGCTTGGAAGCATCCTCGAACGCGCTGACATCAAGATGGATCGCCCCAATTTCCGCAAATCTACACCCGTCGATACAATGAGTCCGCAGCCTGTCATGGCGTCGGTAGTCCAACGGTTCCGATGTTGTTGTGATGCGGTCGATCCTTGGCCCATTTTGGTCCAATCGTCGGACATTGGTGAGTACCGCGTATCGCATTACGCCATCAATGTTTCCAATCACCGGCCGCACTTCGACAATAGCATCCAATGTTCTGGAAATTTCATAGGCTTTTGTCACGGCAAGCGTGTTGCCAGTCCAAAGGTCACGCGTGACGACAGGAGGGGCGGTACAGCCAATCAGCAGCAAAAGCAGGAAAATAATCTTCATGCCTTACATTCGGCGACGAAGATTAAAATTCCGTTTCTAGCTAACCATCATTTCCTTGGTGGCGCTAAGCGTCACATCAGGATAATCACGTTCAACACGGTCTATATCCCATTGTAATCGCGTCAAAAACACAACATCACCATCATTGTCTGTTGCGATGTGCTGCTTGTTGGCGGCAGCAAAGTTTTCGACTGCGACCTTATCACCTAACACCCAACGCGCCGATGTGAATTGCGACCCTTCGAAGCGGACAGGCAGGCCGTATTCCATCTCGATCCGGCTCGCCAGAACTTCAAATTGCAATGCGCCAACGACACCCACAATAAACCCTGATCCAAACGTCGGTTTGAATACTTTCGCCGCACCTTCTTCTGCAAATTGCATCAGTGCTTTTTCAAGGTGCTTGGCCTTCATTGGATCGCCCGCGCGACAGGTTTGAAGCAGCTCGGGCGCAAATGAAGGAATGCCTGAAACACTGATCGCTTCGCCCTCTGTCAGAGTATCACCGATCCGCAATTGTCCGTGGTTCGGAATGCCAATGATGTCTCCGGCCCATGCTTCTTCGGCCAATTCGCGGTCTGCGGCCAGAAACAACACTGGGTTTGCCACGGCCATGATTTTTTTGCTGCGTACATGCGTCAGCTTCATCCCACGACGAAAATGCCCTGCCGCCATGCGCACAAATGCAACGCGGTCACGGTGCTTTGGGTCCATATTGGCCTGCACTTTGAATACAAAACCAGCGACTTTCTTTTCTTCAGGTGCGACGTCACGCGGTTGCGCCTTTTGCACCTGCGGCTCTGGCCCATAGGTCGCAATGCCATCCATCAATTCGCGCACACCAAAGCTGTTCATTGCGGATCCAAACCAAATGGGCGTCATTGACCCATTGAGCAGGGCCTCAGGGTCCAATTTTGGCAGCAATTCACGAGCCATCTCGATTTCTTCGAGAAATTTCTCAAGCAAATGCACAGGCACATGTTCCGCAAGTTTGGGATCATCAAGTCCAGTAATCGAAATGCTTTGCGCGACCTTGTTTCGGTCCGCACGGTCCATCAATTCCAGTTTGTCACGCAGAATGTCGTAACACCCCATAAATTCGCGGCCGACACCAATTGGCCATGACGCCGGGGTCACATCAATTGCTAGGTTTTCTTGAATTTCGTCGATAATATCAAACGTATCGCGGCTTTCACGGTCCATTTTGTTACAGAACGTCAGAATTGGCAGATCGCGTAGGCGGCATACCTCAAACAGCTTTTGCGTTTGGCTTTCCACACCTTTGGCGCCATCAATTACCATCACGGCTGCATCCACAGCCGTTAGCGTGCGGTACGTATCTTCTGAAAAATCCGAGTGGCCGGGCGTATCCACCAGATTGAATCGGTATTTTTCAAAATCGAACGACATCGCCGACGCAGAGACAGAGATTCCGCGATCTTTTTCCATCTGCATAAAATCAGAGCGCGTACGCCTTGCTTCGCCCTTGGCGCGCACCTGACCGGCCATCTGAATAGCGCCACCATAAAGCAGGAATTTTTCAGTCAGCGTTGTTTTGCCCGCATCGGGGTGCGAGATGATCGCAAACGTGCGGCGGCGGGCAATTTCGGGCGGAAGTTCTGGGCGATTTGTCATGGTATCGGGATATGCAATTGCGGTGACGAGAGCAATGCAAGGAGTGCATGTAGATGGCCAATAGCTAGATTAAAACATAAATAGATAATAAGCTAATAGTGTCGCAATGACGCGACTTCTACAATTTGACACATGATTGCCTTGGTTAACGACCTTTTCAATAGTAGCCTGTATTCAAGAAGGTGAGTTTTTGAGGACGCTATGACATTTAGAATTTTAGTTTTGTGCGGCTTTGCGAGCGTCCTTTCATCTTGTGGGCTTTCGTCTTTGGAGCAGATGGCGATTGATCATTACAAGGAAAAATACGACACGCCAGAACTTCAACATGCTATGATGATAGATGATGCGCTTAAATTGCAGCGCCATATTAAGGACGACAGGACCAAAACGGGCGGCGCAAAACTTGATGAAGTGACCGGAAGTGCGAAGTTTACAGGCTATGCTTTGATCAATGTTGATGCTGGTGCCAGTGGAATTGACAAACAGTTGCTCGGTGATGCGGTGATCAATGTGAATTTCGACGGTGTTCGCACACTAACGGGAACTGTTTCGGACTTTGTACAGGTAGACTTTGCTGAAGGTGTTGACACACTTGATGGCAATGTAACTCTGATAAGCACTGACATTGAGGGAACAAACCCGTTCTTCACAATTGACTATGACCTTGATCTGTCAAACGCGACAGACACATTTCAGTCCGTTGGAACAGTCGAGAGTATGTTTAAGGGAAATCCGTTTTATGGCGTGGATGATCCGAAATTCATCGATAATGTCGCTGAATCAACGATCGTGAATTCTGGTGAACATAACGGAGAAACCGTAACCTTTAATGTTGGAATATTTGCGAGTTCCAATTGGTAGCATTTAATCACTGCTGGCCCGTTTGAGCAGCTCAATCGCGTCGGGCGCAGAAATCAAGCTTTCGGCTATTTCATAGTCAAGATGCGACCGATGTGCATGTTCGCCGGTTTGTCCGGGTATCATTTCTTCGGGAACGCCTGCTCTTGTTCGTGGGTCAATCAGCAACGATTCCGCTGTTATTCCCTCGGCATAGATCATCTGGTGATCATCGAACAACAGCTGGAAATAGTCGATAAATCCACCCTCTTTTTGAATGACCGTGTCTCCATTAATTAAATGCCGGACTTTTACCAATACTTCTGATCGCCCCGCGCCTAATTTGTCTTCTCGTTGGTATATGAGGATACGGTGCTCCGGGCTAAGCGTTAGATCGTTCACATTATAAATTGCATTTTTCTTGATCACGACAGGTGCCATCGATCCCGTCGCGCGGTGTGTGACTTGGCCGATCCACCTGATCGGTTGTGGCCCGTCGTCGCGTGTCAGCACCATGTCGCCGACTGCCAAGTCCTCAACCAATCGGGGCTCGCCAGTCGCTGTTGTAATGAGCGTTCCGCGGCTAAAGGAGACAAATGCAATCTCTGCAAATCGCTTTGTCGCCGTATGGCGGTCTATCCCAACAAGTCTGAACGTTGCTTCAAGTTGCAATATCGACATCGGCATAATGAATACGTCGCTCACGCCGCCTTGGTCGATCTCAACCAGCACAAGCGCTTCATGGGCCTCGCTGTCCTCTGACATGAGGGTGATGCAGCTATCGATAATGATTGTGGCACCAGACCGACCAACATCGCTAATGGCCGCAACCTTTAGGTCGGAGCCACCCTCAACCGTTTCAAGCGTCAAAATATGGCGTCTTGCGGCGTTGACCATTTGGTACATGTCATCAAGAACAAGCTCATCCGCATATGAAATGGGATCGCCCGTCGCCACACCATCCACGGCGATGAAATCTTGGGCCAAAATCACCGATACCGATTGTGTGCGTGTTGATGTGCGTTGCTCGTGCATGGTCCTCGGTCTATGCTTCAAAAAGTGGTAGAACGCGGTCTGCGCTGGGTCAATACATGGTTTTGATCCCACAGTCGTGTTCTTAGATTAAGCAGCTTTAAATGAGGAACATCAATGGATCTGGGCATCAAAAACAAGCGGGCGATTGTCTGTGCATCATCAAAGGGGCTCGGTCTCGGTTGCGCGCGGGCATTGGCCCAATCAGGCGTGTCGCTTGTCATGAATGCGCGTGGTGCCGAAGCATTGGCCACCGCGGCAGAGGCAATTCGTGCCGATTTCGGTGTCGACGTCCAAGAGGTCGCGGCTGACATTTCAACCGCCGCAGGTCAGTCTGCAGTATTAACTGCTGCGGGTGACGTTGATATCCTCGTCAATAACGCTGGCGGTCCGCCTCCGGGCCTGTGGTCTGACTGGAACCGCGATGATTTTATTGCGGCGCTCGACAGCAACATGCTTGCCCCCATTGCCATGATGAAGGCCTGTTTACCGGGCATGATGGATTGCGGTTGGGGGAGGGTAGTCAACATCACATCCGGCTCGGTCAAGGCGCCAATCCCCCAGCTTGGCCTATCCAACGCTGCGCGTGCCGGTTTGACCGGCTATGTCGCGGGTACATCCCGTCAGGTGGCGGCTCGTGGGGTCACGATCAACAACATGCTTCCGGGTATCCACGATACGGATCGCGCCACGAGCCTCGACCAGGGCGTGATGGACGCCCAAGGCATTGACCGTGCAACCGCGCGCGCACAACGTGAAGCGACAATTCCTGCCAACCGCTATGGTTCTGCTGATGATTTCGGTGCGATGTGTGCGTTTCTTTGCTCTCAGCACTCCGGATTTATTGTGGGTCAAAACATCGTCGTCGACGGTGGCGCGATCAACGCGACAATCTAGTGGCGAAGGGGTTCAGCCTAGCTGATCAACTTATAAACCCAGAAACCATCGGCACCCTTGCCGATGGTTTTGCCGGTGTTTTCGACCATCATTCATTTCGGTCCGATGCGATTGCGGCGGTCCGCGGACTTGCCCTCAAGGAGCGGCTGAATGCTATCGCCGAGGCGCTCGCGCTGCATCTGTCTGACGATTTCGAATTAGCGGCCACTCAGCTGCGTCAAGCCATGCCGCCGCCTCTTGATCCTTCTCTTCGCGATGACGATTTTGGTAAATTTATTTACGCCCCAATGGGAATATTTGTTGAAAAACAAGCGATTGCGAAGCACTTCTCACTTGGGCTTGACCTGCTGTCCGAGATTACAAAGCGGTTTTCAATGGAATTTTCGCTGCGTGCGTTTCTGAATGCAGATCAAGAGAAAACCATGGAATGTGTGCGCCGTTGGGCCAAGGATGACAACTATCACCTGCGCCGCCTCGCGAGCGAAGGCACAAGGCCGCGCCTGCCATGGGGACAGAATGTCGGGCTATCGCCTCAGGACACCTTGCCGATCTTGGATGCATTACATGCCGACCCTTGCCGTTTCGTCACACGTTCTGTGGCAAACCACTTGAACGACATTGCAAAGATTGCGCCGGATCTGGTCATTGAGCGGCTCGACAAATGGGTGACTGGGAACCTTCAAACCAAACAAGAGCTGTTGTGGATGCGCAAACATGCCCTGCGTACGTTGATCAAGGACGGGCACACGGGGGCAATGGCACATCTGGGCTATGACCCTGACGTTGCGATATCTGGCCCGAAAATCTCGATCCTGTCGCAGGTCCGCCTTGGCGAAAAAGTTTCGATTGATGTGATTTTTACGCCGATGTGCGATGCGCCACTTATTGTCGATTACGCCATTGAGTTTTGTAAAACAAATGGATCAAAGTCTATAAAAGTGTTTAAATTAAAGTCTCTAACGGGCAAAGCTAACACATCAATGAACTTGAGAAAATCACATCACTTTAATGACACTGCGACGACATTTCGTCTATATGCCGGACCACATCGCATCCATTTGCAGGTCAATGGTCGCCGTATTGCGTCCGCAGATTTTGAGCTTTGCTAAGCTTGCTCAATGGGCGGTCAGTTGCTAGGACAATAATACCCAATCGTTTTTATCAGGGATTGCCCCGCCTATGATCTCACCTCGCTTGCACATTCAGAATATCGCCAAATCGTTTGGCGGTCGCACGGTTGTTGATGATGTGTCGCTTTCTATCGCGCCGGGGCAGGTGATGTGTCTACTTGGCCCGTCTGGTTGCGGAAAATCCACGACGCTGCGCATCATTGCAGGGGTTGAGACGCAGGATAGCGGCACGATCCATGTCGACGACGGGTTGATCAGCGACGGCGTGGCGTTTGTTCCGCCAGAGGCCCGTTCAATCGGGCTTATGTTTCAAGATTTCGCGCTTTTTCCTCACCTTAGCGTGTCCGAAAATGTCAGTTTCGGGCTCAAGGGTGGTGCAGGGCGTAATGGCCCCCGGGTTAAGGCGCTTTTGGACAAGGTTGGCATGTCGCGGCATATCAATGCCTACCCGCATGAGCTGTCGGGCGGCGAGCAGCAGCGTATCGCATTGGCACGTGCGCTTGCTCCTCGCCCCAAAATTATGCTCATGGATGAGCCGTTCAGCGGCCTTGATGACCGCCTGCGCGATGACATTCGCGACGAAACGCTTGCCGTGCTCAAAGAAGAAGGCACAGGCGTGCTGCTCGTCACCCACGAACCTGCGGAGGCTATGCGCATGGCCGACGAAATCGCGCTCATGCGCGATGGACGGATCGTGCAACAGGGAGCGCCGTACAATATCTATAACGCGCCAGTCGACAAAGAGGCTGCAAGTTTCTTTAGTGATATCAATGTGATTGACGGCGTTGTTAATGGTGCATTGACTGATACACCGTTTGGCCAATTCCTGACACCGGGCCTTAGTGATGGCACGCAGGTCGATATTGTCATTCGCCCGCAGCATCTGAAAATTGACTTTGATCGCCAAGGTCGCGGCCCCAATGCCACCCCGATGGAAGGCACACCAGCCCGCGGCACGGTAAAGCGTGCGCGGTTCATGGGATCAGATAGCCTTGTTGAATTTACGATGGATCATGACATCGGCACTTTGACCGCCTTGATCCCGTCGGTGTTTCTTCCCAAGGCAGGAACGCCGCTGTGGATCATGATCCGCCGCGACAGATGCTTCGTTTTTCCAAAGGTCTAGTCGCGTAACCGCGCCGCCCGACCACCGCGTCGTTTGGTGATCAGTTTAGCGCGGTCAGGGATTGCAGCGATAATTTCGGCGCGTTCATCATTGCCCATCTGCGACCAACGGCCAATTTCATCAATGGATCGCAAACACCCTGTGCACAGTCTGCTTTGCGGGTGAACCACGCAAATTTTCACACATGGGCTTGCGACTTCGTCACGGGCCCAGATGTGATCTGTGTTTGTTTGCTCGGTCACGTGGCATTCCTCAAATGGGACAAACGGTCTAGTGCTCCTTGCAAGATAAACCCTGCGGCGACATGATCAATAACCTCTGCGCGACGTTTGCGTGATGCATCCGACGCAATCAGCGCCCGCTCGGCAGCAACCGTTGATAGACGCTCATCCCAATATGTAATCGGCAGATCGGTCAGTTTTTCAAGGTTGCGGGCAAATGCTCTGGTCGCTTGCACGCGCGGCCCCTCTGTCCCGTTCATGTTCAACGGCAGCCCCAGTACGATGCCGCCAACTTCGCGCTTTGCCAATAGGGCCAACAGGGTCTGCGCATCCAGCGTGAATTTCTTGCGCTTTATCGTTTGGTCTGGGCTCGCGACACTACGACGCCTGTCCGACACCGCCACACCTATTGTGACTGTGCCAAGGTCAAGGCCAGCAATCGGCCCGTCTGGGGGCAGGGCAGATTCGAATTGTGTGATGTCTTCGATGATCATTGGTCGTTCAACCCCGCTTGCCCAGCAGCGTCTCGCAGAATTTTCATTGCTTCGGGTCTGTCGGCGAATACCTCTTGCGCTTCGGCCCATACCTCACCCGCGGCGTCCGTATCACCTAACACGGCGTATGATGTGATCAGCCGTGCCCAATCTTGCGCTGATCCGCCGTCTTGTGCCAATCGTTGCGAAAGGTTGCTGACCATACCTGCAATCATTTGCTGACGGTCCTCAGCGCTCAGATCGCTCGCGGCTTCGATGTCGGCCAGTGTTGGACCCGGCAGCGGTGGCAGTTCATATTTTGATAGTCCCGACAGATAGGCCGCATCAACGATCAGTTCCCTCGCGGCGGCGGCATGCATATCACCTGCCTGTGCTTCGGCCACGATCGGGCGCCATAGCTTAAACGCCAGATCTGCACGGTCCGTCTGATAATACAGCAACCCAAGGTAATATTTCGCGCCCACGTTTTTGGGATCAATCTTGATCGCTTTCAAACTGGCTTCTTCGGCTTCGGGCGACACAAAGCCACCTGCGGCCATGACCAATAAATCTACCTCCATGCGGTAATCATCTGCTGTGACGTCGGGGCCTTTGATTGCTATAACGCGTGCCTGTCCCGCTGCCGCTGCGCCAAAGTTGCCAAGCTGTGCTTCGTGGTAGGTCAGTAATTCCCAGCCCTTTTGATCATCGGGCCGTGTCGGAACGATTGCGCGTAGTTGATTGACGGTCTCTAGGTAATCGTCGGGCACTTCAATCGCTGGTCGTGCTGGTGCATTTGCTTCTAATGCGGCTTGGCCGGGGCGATTGGCCCGCATGTCATCGCTTTGCACAAACCTGACGGCCAGCGGCAGGTCGCCGTAACCGGGGGCACCCAAAAACGCATATCCGCCTAGGCCAGTGGCCATCAGTGCCGCGACCACTGCAATGCCAATGCCTCGCCTTGGCGTTGTTTCCTTGAACACCGTTGCATTGGCGTCTGCTGCAATGAGCCGCCTTACTACTTCGTTTCTTGCCGCTTCGGCCTCGGCCTCGTCCAAGACACCGCGTTCTTGATCTTTTTCAATTTCAGCAATCTGTGCACGATAAACATCTACATCCGAATTGGCACTTTGGCCTTCGGATTTTTTCCAAATCGGGGCCACAACGATTGCGCCAATGAAAATGGTCAATACAATACAGGTCAGCCAAAATATCATGGGGTCGTCCTTCTGTCTTATCCTTTATCTAGCGATGCCGTCGGGCTTGCGAAAGGGGCTGCGGCAAATCACCATGCGAGCAAGGCTAGCCATGTCGCAAAACTGGCATTAGACGACGCTGGTAGTATCCTTATTATTTGCCACACAGGCGAAAAAACACACAAGTTGATTTGCCACCGCCCTGAAAGGGATTCGTCATGAAACGGTACTCTGCCTTTGCTGTCGCTCGTGAAGCGTTTCGCCATCACACTGGTTGGGAACGTGCTTGGGCCAAGCCCACGATCAAATCCAAATACGATGTGATCATCGTGGGCGCGGGTGGTCATGGCCTTGCCACTGCTTATTACCTCGGCAAAAATTTCGGCATCACGAATGTTGCTGTGATTGAAAAGGGCTGGCTAGGCGGCGGGAATACTGGACGAAACACGACGATTATCCGCTCGAACTACCTCCAAGACCCATCTGCCGCGATTTATGAAAAATCTCGCTCACTGTACGAAACCATGTCTCAGGATTTGAACTATAACGTCATGTTCAGCCCGCGCGGCGTGATCATGTTGGCGCAGACACAATCTGAAATCCGCGGATACCAGCGCACGGCCCACGCCAACGCGTTGCAAGGCGTGCAAACAGAATGGATTGAGCCTGCTCGGGTTAAGGAACTCTGCCCGATCATGAATATCGACGGCCCGCGCTACCCTGTGCTGGGTGGTCTCTGGCAGGCGCGCGGCGGCACGGCCCGACACGATGCGGTTGCGTGGGGCTATGCGCGTGCTTGCTCGGATATGGGCATGGACATCATTCAACAATGTGAAGTCACCGGCGTCCGGACCGAGGGCGGCAAGGTCGTTGGCGTCGACACCACCAAGGGCGCTATTGATTGTAACAAACTGGGCATGGTCGTCGCTGGTCATGCGTCTGTTCTGGCGGAAAAGGCGGGCTTCCGCCTGCCGATGGAATCTGTGGCGCTACAGGCGTTGGTTTCTGAGCCGATCAAGCCGTGCATGGATATCGTCGTGATGGCGAACACAGTGCACGGTTACTTGTCACAGTCCGATAAGGGCGAGATGGTTATCGGTGGCGGCACTGACGGCTATAACAACTACACCCAGCGCGGCAGCTTCCACCATGTTGAGGAAACCGTGCGCGCACTGGTCGAAACTTTCCCCATGCTGGCGCGTCTGAAGATGTTGCGCCAATGGGGCGGCATCGTGGATGTGACGGGCGACCGTTCGCCGATCCTGTCAAAAACGCCCATCGACGGCATCTTCGTCAACTGCGGTTGGGGCACTGGCGGTTTCAAGGCGATTCCCGGTTCAGGCTGGGCCATGGCCGAGCTGATGGCCAAAGGCCATTCGCCGCTCACAGAGGAATTCAACATGTTCCGTTTCCGTGAGGGTAAGTTCATTGATGAAAGCGTAGCGGCGGGGGTGGCGCACTGATGTCATATGCGAGCTATGCTTCAGTCATACGCGGATATTTTTCGACACTTTTCGGGGGGGCATCATGCTAACCTTACACTGTCCATATTGCGGCGTTGATGCCGATGAAACTGACCTTCATGCCGAAGGCGAGGCGCACTTGAAGCGTTTCGGCCCCGGATCATCGGATGATCAGTTTCACGATTACCTGTTCCAGCGGCAAAATCCCAAGGGTGTGCATTTTGAACGCTGGCGGCATGTTTACGGCTGTGGCAAGTTTTTCCACGCGGCGCGTTGCACGGCCACGCTAGAGGTGTTCGGCACTTATTCGGCCCAAACGCTCGAGCCGCCACAAGACATCAAAGACAAGATTTCAGCCAAACGCCCTGGTTGGACTTGGGGGAATTTCTCATGAGCACTCGCCTTTCTTCTGGTGGCCGTTTGGTCAACAAAAACAAAGCAGTATCATTCACTTTTAATGGTAAAAACCTGCAGGGGTTCGAGGGCGATACACTTGCCTCGGCCATGTTTGCCAACGATCAATTGCTGGTCGGCCGCTCGTTCAAATATCACCGCCCACGCGGTGTTGTGGCCTCCGGCGCGGAAGAGCCGAACGCGCTTGTGAACCTTGGCGAAGGGTCTGATTTTGAACCCAATGCCCGCATGACAACCACCGAATTGTTTGATGGTTTGACCGCGAAATCCCAAAACCACTGGCCGAGCCTTGAGTTCGATATCGGCGCTGTGAACAAGCATCTATCCCGCTTTTTGCCGGCTGGCTTTTACTACAAAATGTTCATCCACCCGCGTCCGTTTTGGAAGTATGTGTATGAGCCGATCATCCGCCAATCCGCAGGTCTGGGCAAAGCACCAAAGGACCGCGATCACGACACCTATGAGCACTTCCATGCCAACATCGACGTGATGGTTGTTGGTGGTGGTGTCGCGGGTCTGACGGCCGCTTTGGCTGCGGCCAAAACGGGTGTTCGGGTCATGTTGGTCGAACAAACGGCCCATTGGGGTGGCCGCGCGGTTGTCGATCAACCTGAAATCGACGGCATGTCTGCCGAAGATTGGGTCACGCAGGCGGTCGAAACGCTTGAAAATATGGAAAACGTGACGCTCCGTACACGCACCCAAGGTTCAGGCGTTTATGATCATGGTTATGTGTTGGCCTATCAGCGGATCACCGATCACGCCCCATCAAAGGACGCCCCGCGTCACCGCCTATGGCGCATCCGCGCCAAGCAAATTGTGACCGCGACGGGTGCGATTGAACGCCCCCTGTCATTCGCTGGCAACGATATTCCGGGTGTTTTGTTGGCCGCTGCGGTGCGCGATTACGCCGTTAATTTTGGTGTGTCGGTTGGCGATCGTACGGTTGTCGTCACGAACAATGACGACGCATACCGCACCGCGATTGCAATGAAGAAAGCGAGACTCGACGTGCCTGCTATTATCGATGCGCGCGCCGATGCGTCTGGCCCGTTGATTGATCAAGCCCGTGACCTTGGTATTCGTATTGAGCTGGGCAAAGGCCTTGCCAAGGTATTGGGCGGCAAGCGGGTCACGGGCGTGGCGCTTTGCTTGCAAGAGGGCGATGGTGCAGTTCTCGAAGAAATCGAATGTGATTGCGTCGCGATGTCAGGCGGTTGGTCGCCTGTGGTGCACCTATGGTCCCATTGCGGCGGCAAATTGAACTGGGATGCGGATGCCGCAATGTTCCGCCCCGATCCAACCCGCCCACCGCTTGGCGCTGATGGGCAGGGTTTTGTGACAACTGCGGGTGTCGCTAATGGCTACTTGCACACTGATGCAGGCCTTGCGGATGCGCATGCTGCTGGCGTGGCTGCTGCCAAGGCGGCAGGAGGCAAAGCCAAAAAATTAGCGGCCCCAAAGGGTGCCGACGCCGCTGAAGGCCCGATCAGCCCTGTTTGGTTGATGCCGCAGGGCGCCAAACAGGCGCTCCGTTCCAAGGCATGGCTTGATTTCCAAAACGATGTCAAGGTGAGCGACGTTCAATTGGCCGCCCAAGAAGGGTTTGAAAGCGTGGAACATGCCAAGCGTTACACAACCCTCGGCATGGCGACGGATCAGGGTAAGCTTAGCAATATCAACGGGCTGGCGATTTTGTCCAAGGCATTGAATGCTGACATCCCGAATGTGGGCACAACCACGTTCCGCCCGCCTTATACGCCGATTTCAATGGCGTCGATCGCGGGCCCTGCGCGCGATGAGCTGTTCCAGCCAATCCGCAAAACGCCTATGTCTGATTGGCACACTGAAAATGGCGCCGACTACGAACCCGTTGGCCAATGGCGCCGCCCATACGCATATGTCCGTGACGGCGAAACGGTGCATGACGCGGTCAACCGCGAGGTTGTTAACACTCGCAAAAGCCTTGGCCTGTTGGACGCATCGACGCTTGGCAAATTGATCGTCAAAGGTGCGGACGCGGGCAAATTCCTCGACATGATGTATACCAATATGATGTCGAACTTGGCGGTCGGTAAATGCCGTTACGGCTTGATGTGTACTGAGAATGGATTTCTGTCAGACGACGGCGTGGTTGCGCGGATCGACGATGAAACATGGCTTTGCCACACCACGACAGGCGGCGCAGAGCGCATCCATGCGTGGATGGAAGACTGGCTGCAATGCGAATGGTGGGATTGGAGCGTCTACGTGGCCAACGTAACCGAACAACTGGCGCAAGTCGCTGTCGTCGGCCCGAATGCACGCAAGTTGCTCGAAAAACTGGGTGGCATGGACGTGTCAAAAGAGGCGCTGCCATTCATGCAATGGCGCGATGGCAAGATCGGAGAATTTGATGCCCGCGCGTATCGCATCTCGTTTTCTGGCGAACTGTCTTATGAAATTGCCGTTCCAGCCAGCCAGGGCCGCGCATTTTGGGATGCACTACTTGAAGCGGGCGAAGAATTCGGCGTCATGCCATACGGCACAGAGGCGCTTCATATCATGCGGGCCGAAAAGGGCTTTATCATGATCGGTGACGAAACCGATGGCACGGTCATTCCACAGGATTTGAACCTGCAATGGGCGCTGTCCAAAAAGAAAGACGACTACCTTGGCAAACGGGCGCAGGAACGCACCCATATGGCCGATCCAAACCGCTGGAAGCTGGTTGGTCTCGAAACGCTTGATGGGTCAGTTATTCCGGACGGGTCTTATGCGGTTGCTGATGGCACAAACGCCAATGGTCAGGGCAACACCCAAGGCCGGATCACTTCGACCTATTATTCACCAACCCTGAAACGGGGCATAGCAATGGGGCTTGTTCACAATGGACCCGACCGCATGGGCGAGGTGATTAATTTCAACAAGGTCGACGGCAGTTTGATAGAGGCCAAGATCGTTGATCAGGTATTCTTTGATAAGGACGGGGAGAAGCAAAATGTCTAATGCAGTCAGCGCATTACAAGGCAAAGCGGCCTCTGGTGAAGTCACAGTGCGCGAGGGCGGTTTGCGCGGGATGATCACAATTCGCGGCAATCTGGCATCGACGAAATTGCAAAATGTTGTCAAGAAACTGAGCGGAGTTGCAATGCCCAATTCCCAACAGGCCAACGTTGATGGTGATAAGGGTCTTGCTTGGATGTCCACCGACGAGCTGTTGTTGTTGGTGCCTCACGGCGATACAGATGCCGCGATTGCGGCAATTGCCAAGGCGATGAAGGGCCAACATTATTTGGCTGAAACGGTATCGGATGCGCGCGCATTGATTACCGTAGAGGGCGATTTTGCGCGCGAAGTCGTCGCGAAACTTGCCCCGGTCGATTTGCATTCAACCAGCTTTATGCCTGGCGATTTTCGTCGTTCGCGGCTGGGGCAGGTCGCCGCTGCCTTCTGGATGCGCGACGACGATACGATTGATGTGATTTGCTTTCGTTCTGTGGCCGATTATACATTCAACTTGCTCGCTGCGGCCGCAAAAGGTGGGCGCGTTGGGTTCCAGTAACCCAACAGCCACTTGACGTGACCGTGTCATGTGACATGTATCTGGCAACCTCAACTTCTAACAAAAAGAGAGTTTATCATGGCTTTTGAACTTCCCGATCTTCCATATGCCCACGATGCGCTTGCTGCAAAAGGCATGTCCGCTGAAACGCTGGAATTCCACCACGACCTGCACCACAACGCGTATGTCACCAATGGTAACGCGGCGATTGCGGGCACTGAATGGGATGGCAAATCCCTCGAGGACATCATTGTTGGCACATATGATAAATCATCTGTTGCCCAAAACGGCATCTTCAATAACATCAGCCAGCTTTGGAACCACAACCAGTTTTGGGAAATGATGGGCCCTGATGGCAATGCAATGCCAACCGAGTTGGAAAAAGCATTGATCGAAAGCTTTGGTTCTGTTGATGAGTTTAAGTCTCAGTTTTCTGCTGCTGGCGCTGGTCAGTTCGGTTCAGGCTGGTGCTGGTTGGTCAAGGACACTGACGGCGGCCTCAAGGTGACGAAAACTGAAAACGGCGTGAACCCGCTTTGCTTTGGTCAGACTGCATTGTTGGGCTGTGACGTTTGGGAGCACTCCTACTACATCGATTTCCGCAACAAGCGCCCAGTTTACTTGTCGAATTTCCTCGACAACCTTGTGAATTGGGAAAATGTTGCATCGCGCATGTAATGCGTTGAAATAACGATCAAAAGCCCGTCGCGTATTGCGGCGGGCTTTTGTGTTTGGGCAAAGGGGACAGCATGACCGACAGTCAAAAAGGTGTGATTGCGCTGATCACGGCCTGCACGGTTTGGGGGCTGTCGCCGCTCTACTACGCAATGCTCAAACATGTGCCTGCGGTTGAGGTGCTTTCTTATCGCTGTCTTTGGTCGCTTGCGTTTTTCTCCTTGGTTTTGATGGTGCAGGGGCGCTTGTCAGAGATTCCAAGAGCGTTGAAATTTCCGCGTCAGACGTTGCTGATCCTGACCGCTGCGATCATGATTTCTGCAAATTGGTTTGGCTTCATTTTTGCAGTTCAAACTGGGCAGGGGATCGAGGCGTCGTTGGGATATTATATTTTCCCACTGGTCGCGGTTTTGCTCGGGCAATCTGTATTTGGGGAACGCTTGTCCACAATGCAATGGGCGGCTGTCGCGCTGGCCGCTGCTGGCGTGTCAGTCTTGACGCTTGGATTGGGGGTGGCGCCGTGGATTGCACTCGCTTTGGCGGGGACTTTTGGGTTCTACGGGTTGATCAAAAAGAAAATTACCCTTGGCCCGCTGCTTTCGGTCAACTGCGAGGTGCTGTTGCTTGCGCCTTTTGCAATTGGCTGGATATACTTCATGGGCAGCAGCGCAGGTGGTGACAACGATATCGGCACCCATCTCTTATTGATGTTGTCCGGTCCATTGACAGCCACACCATTGGTATTGTTTAGCTTTGCGGCCAAGCGCATCCGCTTGGCCACTGTTGGTTTGGTGCAATACCTTAACCCGACATTACAATTTTTATGCGCCGCCGTCGTTATGGGCGAGGTTGTTACGCGTTGGCATATTTTAGCCTTTCCAATCATTTGGACCGGCTTGGCTATCTACACCCTGTCAGCCTACCGTCAGGACGCAGCAGCGCGCAAACTATCCGCTAACCCAGAGACATCTGGCACAATCTGAACGAAATTCTTGAGCGTTTCATCCGCAAACCCATGCGCAATTGTGTGGTCGATCAGTCCAATCAACGGGTCCCAAAATCCGTTGATATTCAGTAGGTAAATCGGTTTGGCGTGCAGCCCCAATTGTCGCCAAGTCAATGCTTCGAAGAATTCATCCAGCGACCCTGCGCCGCCAGGTAGAACCACAACTGCGTCGGCATTCATAAACATTACTTTTTTACGCTCATGCATCGTTTCAGTAATGATAAAGCTGTCCAAGTCTCGTTTGCCGACCTCCCAATCCAATAAATGGGTAGGAATCACTCCGAATGTGCGACCGCCTGCGGCTTGGGTTGCATCAGCAACCTGTCCCATGAGGCCAACATCACCTGCGCCATAGACCAATCGCCAGTTTTCGCGCGCCAATAACGTGCCAAGCTCGGTCGCGGCGCGTCCAAACGCTTCATCGTTTCCATTGCGCGAACCGCAATAGACACAAACTGAAAATTCCTTATGGCGCACGGGCTTATCCTTATATTGTTCTTTGACCGCCCATAACGCTGTTGTTATGTTAGCTCAACCGCGCAACGGTGCGCGATGGGGGATAGAATGGCAACGTCAAACGGTGTGCAAATCGTACTAGGTGTTGGGGCAGCGTTTGCGATTGCCGGGTTGGTAATATGGCTCGTGCCAGCGCCAGAAGTTGGGCCGCGTGGTTACGCTGATCCATCAACGGAGGCGCAACCTTCGCCAACAGTTTCTGAAACACAAGAAACGTCAGTCGGAGCGACCGGTGCAAATACAGACGCCTTGGATAATGCAGCACAAGAGCCCGAGAGCCCAAATGCGGATACTGTCGCAGAACCTGTCGTTGATGAGACCGTTGCTGAAGAGGCTGCTGTTGATGAACCTGTCGCCATCGTGGAAGTTGCCAAAGGCCCAAGCGTGGATACATTCCGCTTTGATCCAGATGGCAGCCTTGTGATTGCTGGGCGGGCCGAACCGTTTCAATTGATTGAACTGGTTGTTGGAAACGAACCATTCGAACGCACTGAAGCTAGCGGAGATGGAAGTTTTGTTGTCCTTTCTTTATTGCCGTTTTCCGACCAAAGCAGGGCCATTTTTGTCGTAGCGGATCCCGACGGCGCACGATTGAAGGGCGATCAAACCTATTTGATCGGGCCAATGGTTGCACCTGTTTTGGATGCAGAAGAAATTGTGATCGCAGAGGCGCCCGTTGAAGAAGATGCTGGAAATGAAGCAATTATTCCGACTGTGGACGCACTTCTTGGTGCAGAAGATGTATTGATTGCCGAAGAAAATAACGCCGCTGTTGTTACTGATGGCGTCACAACAGAACCAGTTTTAGAAACAGCGCTGGCCATCGAAACCGAGGAAACACCAGTTGAGGATACGGTTGTAGCGGAACCAGAGGTTAAGATTGTTGAGCCGACCGTTCTTGTTGCTGATCAGGACGGTGTAAGGGTCGTTCAGTCACCATTGTCAGAAAACGGCCCAGTTGTTGCAAATGTGGCACTTGATTCAATCACTTATGATCCATCGGGCGAGGTGTCTATCGCGGGTCGTGCAAGTGGTGACGGCTATGTACGTGTCTATCTTGATAACCAACCGATCACGACGTCTCGGATTGTGGAAGGTGGGGACTGGCGGACACCGTTGCCCGACATTGATACAGGTGTTTTCACGCTTCGTGTTGACGAAGTTTCAGCCGAAGGCGATGTGATTTCGCGGATTGAAACGCCGTTTAAGCGCGAGGAACCGGAAACCATCGCGGCGGTCATGGCGGAAGAGACCGATGATGATGATTTTCAGATTGCCGTTAAAACCGTTCAGCCTGGTGCGACGCTTTGGGCGATTGCAGAGGAGCGGTTCGGTGCAGGCATTCGATATGTCGAAGTGTTTGAAGCAAACCGTGATTTGATCAAGGATCCTGATCTTATTTTCCCTGGCCAAGTGTTCCGAATTCCCCAAACGGAGTAATTCGGCTCTGGTGATCCTTTGCGAAGTGCTTAGATTGATGTCTGACACAAGCAAAGGAATGCTATGCGAAGTCTTGCTAAAACAGAAGCCAACTTAAACAATGACCGTATTCGAGGTTGGAGCGTCATAAAAAAAGTGGCGCCATACCTCTGGCCTGCTGGAAACATAAATACCAAAATTCGCGTTGTTACAGCTTTGGCAGCTTTGCTGCTTAGCCAGCTAATTACGGTTGCAACCCCGCAGCTATTCTCTGCTGCAGTGGATGTAATGGCTCCAGACAGCGACAATCCTGCTACCTTCTTGGCGCTCGGCGCGGTGGGTTTGACTTTGGCCTATGGGCTGGCACGATTGATGGCAACGGGGTTTCAGCAACTGCGCGACGTGATTTTTGCAAGGGTTGGGCAGGGGGCGCTACGGTCTTTGGCGCTTGAAACATTCCAGCACATTCACCGTCTGTCGATGCGTTACCATATCACGCGAAAAACAGGTGGACTAAGCCGGATTATTGAGCGTGGCGTTAAGGGCGTTGAATTCTTGTTGCGCTTCATGCTCTTTTCCGTCGGACCGCTGATGTTGCAGCTATTACTTATCGCGGGGGTTTTGTATTTCCAGTTTGATTTCTGGTACTTAGCGGTCGTGGTCGTCACGATAGGGCTCTATGTTTGGTTTACATTTGCCGTGACCGAGTGGCGGGTAAAAATCCGTAAGATCATGAATGATCAAGACACAGACGCCAATCAGAAAGCCGTTGATAGTTTATTGAATTTTGAAACCGTCAAATACTTTGGCGCGGAAAAATGGGAAGCGGATAGGTACGACAGTGCTATGGAGCGTTATGCCGAGGCTGCGGTAAAGACAAATTATACACTGGCATTTCTGAATTTCGGACAAGCGTTTATTATTACGTCGGGATTGGTTGGCGTAATGGTAATGGCCGCGATGGAAGTTGGTGCAGGCACTTTGACGGTAGGTGGTTTTGTACTGGTCAACGCGTATATGATCCAAATTACCATGCCGCTCAATTTTCTGGGTACAGTCTATCGCGAAATTCGTCAGGCGCTGATTGATATGGGGGATATGTTCGAATTGTTAGAGCAACCCGCCGAAGTGCAAGATAAACCCGACGCAAAAGTTCTAAATGTGCAAGGGGGTGCGGTCGCGCTGAGAGATGTTCATTTTGGTTATGACGCGGAGCGCGCCATTCTCAAGGGTGTTGATCTGGACATTCCAGCCGGACAGACAGTGGCAATCGTAGGTTCATCTGGTTCGGGCAAATCCACCGTGGGCCGATTGTTGTTCAGGTTTTACGATGTTGTGTCGGGTAGTCTTTCGATCGACGGTCAAGATGTGCGGGATGTGACCCAAAGCAGTTTGCATGATCAGATTGGGGTCGTGCCGCAAGATACGGTCCTATTTAACGACACTGTCCATTATAACATTGCCTACGGTCGCCCAACTGCCACAGAAGACGAAATCGTGGCAGCAGCAAAGGCCGCAAAAATACATGATTTCATCCTCAGCTTGCCGGAGGGCTATAAAACGACGGTTGGCGAACGGGGACTAAAACTCTCTGGTGGGGAAAAACAAAGAGTGGGGATTGCACGAACATTGCTCAAAAACCCGCCAATCTTGCTGCTTGATGAAGCGACGTCAGCGCTCGACACTGAAACTGAAATGGACATTCAGGCTGAGTTAAAGGCAATGGGTCACGGACGTACCGTGATTACAATCGCGCACCGCCTGTCAACAATTGCCGACGCCGATCAAATCGTGGTGCTAGAGGCAGGTCATATCGTCGAAAAAGGAACGCATGAAACGCTTTTGGCACAGAATGGGCGCTATGCGCATCTGTGGAATCGTCAGTCCGAAGATGAGGTCGCTTAGCGGGGATTTGCGCTTTGTGTTCATGGGGCCTTGTCGAATAGCTTGGCTTCACGATATGACGTGTAAAAAGGCAATTACCCGCATGCGGGTCAGGGGAGGCCAGCCGTGAGCGAGACCGACAATTTCATCAATGAAGTCAGCGACGAAGTGCGTCGTGATGCGCTGTTTCAATACATCCGCCGCTATGGGTGGATTGCGGTGGCATTGGTCTTGTTGCTGGTCGGTGGTGCCGCATGGAACGAATATCAGAAGGCGCAACAAACGGCAGCGGCACAAAACGCTGGTGACACATTGATTGCTGCGATGTCTGCAGACGATAACGCCGCGCGCATTGCGGCGCTGTCAGGTGCAGACCTTGAAGGGCCATCAAGCGTTGTAGGCACATTGTTGTTGGCGAACGCGCAGATCGAAGATGCGAATTACGCGGCAGCAACAGATGCACTTGGGCAAGTTGTAACTGAAAGCGACGTGCCGCAAATATACGCGGATATTGCTGCTCTCAAGGCGGCGATGTTGCCATCTGAGGATATTGACGCGCGCGCTGCGGCGCTCGAGGCCTTGGCACAACCCGGTGCGCCTTTTGCCCTTTTGGCGCAAGAACAGTTGGCATTGATGGCCGTGGATAGCGGTGATGTTGAAGGGGCTATTGAAGGCTTTAAAAACATTGCGCAAGACGCGAGTGCGACACGCGGCCTACGTGAAAGAGCTCAAGCGATGTATGTGGCTTTGGGCGGTGATTTAGAAGCCGTCCAGTCTGGTCAGTAGTAAACGAAAGCGGAACGAGAATGATCAAGCAAGTATTGATTGCCACTGCCGTACTTATTGCGCTTTCTGCATGTTCTGAGCCTGACGTTCGCTTGGCAGGTTTACGAGAAGACGTTCGGGCGAGCCGGACAGATGTAAAAAACCAAACACGACCCGCTAAGTTACCCAAGGTTGTCCCAAATAAGAGTTGGACACATCGTAACGGTGCGCCGAGCCATGCTGGGCCGATGGCAGCACTTGCCAAGGATCTGACACTCTTGTTTTCGGCGGATATTGGCGAAGGTGACAGCCGCGGTGCGAGAATTACCGCCTCACCGATCGTTTCAGGCGGCCTCGTTTATACACTTGACGCACGAGCGCTTGTTACAGCCGTAAATATGCAGGGCGAAATAATTTGGACAAGGAGTGTTAAGCCAATACGCGATGGGGCGGACGATGCATCTGGTGGGGGGCTTGCTGCCGCGGGAGGCAAGATTTTTGTCAGTTCTGGTTTTGGAGTGTTGACCGCACTTGACGCAAAAGACGGGCAATTACTTTGGAGGCAGGACCTAGATGCGCCAGGAACCGCTGCGCCAACCGTCCGCAATGGCCTTGTTTATGTCACTGCCAAGAACAGTAGCGCCTGGGCGTTGGACGCTGAAACCGGAAGGGTTGCTTGGCGAGTTGACGGTTCGCCGGCAACCACGAGTTTTGACGGGGGCTCAGGGGCTGCCGTCGCGAATAAAATGGCTGTTTTTCCTTTTCCATCAGGAGAGGTCGTCGCACTATTCGCAAAAGGCGGTCTAAAGAGATGGTCAACAGTAATTTCGGGGATGCGACTCGGGCATGCTGCGAGTGCCATTGATGATATCGCTGGCGACCCCGTCATTTTTGATGGACGCGTTTATGTGAGCAATCTAGGCGGACAAACATCGGCTTTGTCGCTGACTGATGGCAATGTTATCTGGAGCGCGCCTGAGGGCGCACAAGGTCCGGTTTGGCCCATAAAAAACGCTGTCTTTTTGATCAATGATTTGAATGAATTGGTGCGGTTGAATGCCGCGAATGGCCGACCGATTTGGCGCGTCCAACTGCCGCAAGAACTTGAGAACGGCACTGGTAGAAATGCGATGTCGATAAGCCATCATGGCCCAATCCTGGCCGGACAACGGTTATTAGTAGCGTCTTCTGATGGCCAATTGCGAGAGTTTGACCACAAGAGTGGCGAGCTTATTTCGACGTTGCCAATCGTCGGCGGAGCGGCATCGTCGCCGGCGGTTGCGCGTAGGACTTTGTTTGTCGTCACGAGAGATGGCAAATTGTTAGCTTTCCGTTAGTCGTTATTTACGTTAAGCGCTGGCGTCTAAGCGTTAGGAGCGTAGCAAATGTCATTTACCCTTGCCATCGTGGGGCGCCCGAATGTGGGCAAGTCTACTTTGTTCAACCGACTTGTCGGCAAAAAACTGGCTCTGGTTGATGACCAACCTGGTGTGACGCGTGATCTACGTGAAGGTGCTGCGCGACTGGGCGACCTTCGGTTTACTGTGATTGATAGTGCTGGGCTAGAGGACGCAACAGACGACAGTCTTCAGGGCCGCATGCGGCGATTGACGGAACGTGCGGTTGAAATGGCCGATATTTGCCTGTTCATGATCGATGCGCGGACTGGCGTGACACCTGTCGACGAAGTTTTTGCCGATATTCTTCGCAAGAAGAACGCGAACGTCATCCTTGCGGCGAATAAATCAGAAGGCAAAGCCGGTGACGCTGGTTTTCTCGAGGCGTATGGTCTGGGCTTGGATGAACCTATCCGGCTTTCCGCTGAGCATGGCGAAGGGATGGATGAGCTTTATCATATCCTTATGCCACTTGCTGATCAGTTCGAAGAACGTGCTAAGGCTGATACCCCTGACACCGATGTTGATGTATCGGAAGATGATGAGGACGCACCTCGCGTTCCGACGTCTGAAAAGCCATTACAAATTGCCGTTGTTGGACGTCCAAATGCGGGGAAATCGACGCTCATCAACCAGATCATTGGCGAAGAACGGCTGCTGACTGGCCCAGAAGCGGGAATCACCCGTGACGCCATTTCAGTCCAAAAGGACTGGGGCGGTGTGCCGATGCGGATTTTTGATACCGCTGGGATGCGCAAAAAAGCAAAGGTACAGGAAAAGCTTGAAAAGCTGTCTGTGTCTGACGGTCTGCGCGCTGTGAAATTTGCCGAAGTTGTTGTTGTACTGCTGGATGTTGAAATTCCGTTCGAGCAGCAGGATCTGCGGATCGCGGATTTAGCAGAACGTGAAGGTCGCGCTGTCGTCATTGCCGTGAACAAATGGGATGTCGAGGCGGACAAGCAAAATAAACTCAAAGAACTTCGTGAAGAATTTGCGCGCCTATTGCCGCAGCTCAAGGGTGCGCCCTTGGTCACAGTGTCGGCAAAGACCGGCAAGGGGATTGACCGCCTGCAAGAGGCTATCATGCGGGCGCATGAAATTTGGAACCGCCGTGTAAGTACGGCTAATTTGAACCGCTGGCTGACTGGAATGCTGGAGCAGCACCCGCCACCCGCTCCGGGTGGGCGTCGCATCAAAATGCGTTACGCGACACAAGTGAAAACCCGCCCGCCAGGCTTCATTGTGATGTCGTCTTTTCCAGATTTGGTGCCTGCGAGCTATACGCGATATCTGGTCAACGGGTTGCGTGAAGATTTTGATATGCCGGGGACGCCGATCCGTTTAACTCTGCGTGATCAAGGGGATAAGAACCCTTACAAAGGTAAGAAATCGGCGCAACCATCACGATTGAGCAAGCACCTCAAAAAGCCGGGGAAGTAGAGCCACGGCTTTTCCGCTGGTTCCTGTAGATTACGAAACTTACGATAATGATCCCAACCGCGGCGACTGTGGCCACGCCTGTCGCCATGCCGAGGTTCGGGATGATTATCCCTACCAAGGCCCAGATAACCGGGAATGCATATTCTGGCGCGGACGGGCGGAGTGTCATGACCGCCAGCGTGACGGCGAGGGCCAAGGCAATGGCAAGATAAGCCCAACCTATTCCACCTAGTAAAACGCCATATCCCGCCGCTGTGCTGCCCAATGACACGAACGATGCCGCGGTGAGCCAGCCTGCATAAATTGCAACGGGGGCTTGTAACGACCAGCGATCGTGGCGCGGTGCCAGCACCAAAGCGATAATTGCAAAGATGGCCATCGCCATGATCGTTATCGTCGCCCAAATAGCGCTGTTGTTGGCAATCCAAAGCCATGGCGTCCCGATAGAAAGGCTTAGGATAAGTGGTCTGCGCGCCGCTTCCCAAGATTTATCAGCAGCGCGACGCCAAACGCCAAAGACAGCAGAAACGATTAGCCAGCTGTAGATAAGCCCCCAAATCGCAAAGGCGTAACCTGCAGGTTGAACTGGCGGGTCAATTTGCGGAATGGGGAGCTGATCAGCCGAAAACCCCGTAAATGGGGACGTCACAGCGGGTGAGACCACAAAAGTGGCAGTGAATATCAGCGTGAGCCAAGCATATATTTGTTTCATAGCTGCCCAACGCATGGGGCAGCCATTGGTTCAAATATTGCTATGCCATTTTACCATCAGCGTTGATCCGCGTTTTGCCGCGCAAATAAGGGTGCAACGCTGCAGGCAGGTCAACAGATCCGTCTGACTGCTGCCCGTTTTCAAGAACAGCGATCAATGTGCGGCCAACGGCAAGGCCGGACCCGTTTAGCGTATGCAGAAACTGCGGCTTTCCACCTTCGGCGGATTTAAAACGGGCGTTCATCCGGCGGGCTTGATAATCACCGCATGTCGAAATGCTTGAAATCTCACGATAGGCGTTTTGACCGGGTAACCACACTTCGATATCGTGCGTGCGGCGCGCGCCTGCGCCCATATCTCCAGTGCACAGGACCACAGTGCGGTAAGGCAATTCTAAACGCTCCAAGATACCTTCGGCGCATTTCGTCATACGCAGGTGTTCGGTATCGGAATGGTCAGGGTGGCAAACAGTAACCATCTCAACCTTTTCGAATTGGTGTTGGCGTAGCATTCCGGACGTATCACGCCCTGCGCTGCCTGCCTCAGAGCGGAAACACTGGGTATGCGCAACATAGCGGCGTGGCAGGTAGCCTTCATCCAATGTCAGGCCATTCACAAGGTTGGTCAATGTGACCTCGGCAGTGGGGATCAACCACCAGCCATTGGTTGTCTGATAGCTATCTTCGCCAAATTTCGGCAACTGACCTGTGCCGATCATCATGTCTTCGCGGACAAGTACTGGCGTGATTGTCTCGATCAGGTCGTTGTCTTCGACGTGAGTGTCGATCATAAATTGCGCCAATGCACGGTGGACACGGGCCACAGCACCGGACAGCACAACAAAGCGGCTGCCCGATAGTTTGGCACCAGTTTCGAAATCCATACCGGGGACAATGCCGCCAATTTCAAAATGCTCCACTGGATCAAAATCGAAATTTCGGGGGCTGCCGTCACGGTGAATCTCGACATTGTCTGCCTCGTCGGCACCATCCGGAATATCAGCGTATGGCAAATTGGGCAGGGCGATCAGCAGATCGGACAGTTCTGCATCGGCGGCCTTTGCCTCATCGTTGAGTGCCGCGATTTCTGCTTTCTTCTCGGAAACAAGCGCACGCAGGCGTTCGAATTCGGCATCGTCGCCGCGGCCTTTGGCTGCGCCAACTTCTTTGGCGGCTTTGTTTGCGTCAGCTTGCGCCGTTTCCGCAGCAAGAATTTTGGCGCGGCGCGTTTCGTCCAATGCAAGGATCGCAGAAGATGGCGCGTCCAATCCACGGCGGGAAAGTGCCGCATCAAATGCGTCGGGATTGTCACGGATCATGCGGATGTCATGCATTGTTGCGGTCCTTCGATTGGAAAACGTATGATTAGCCCCCATATGCCGTAAAGAATGGCGCCTGTGAACCGCAATAACACGCGCAGGGCGGTTGCCATTCATTGGGTGCAGTCATAATGTGCCGCGACTTTGGGTGTCGTCATGTGGCGCATCTTTCACCGCTCAACAAAAGGAAAGCCTATGGAAGGTATTTCATCTCTTATCCCGCTCATCTTGATTTTCGGGATTATGTATTTTTTCATGATCCGTCCCCAGCAGCAAAAGCTGAAAGAACATCAGAATATGGTAAACGCATTACGTCGCGGTGATCAGGTTGTGACCCAAGGCGGTATTCTGGGCAAAGTGACAAAAGTCAAAGACGATGCGACCGAAATTGAGGTTGAAATTGCGTCTGGTGTTACTGTGCGTGTTGTGCGCGCGACGATTGCGCAAGTTCTGAGCAAGACAGAACCTGCTAAATCCTAATCTCGCCCGCGAAAGGCGCCGTTGATGCTGCATATTTCTCCAATTAAGCAAGCTATGATCTGGCTGACTGTGGTGGTCGGGCTGATGTTGGCAATGCCAAACGGCTTCTATTCAAAGGTTGAGGGGCACAATGATACTCTCGCTGCAGGGGGCGAAAGCGATGCTTGGCCGTCGTTTTTGCCATCTGGTCTTGTTAATCTTGGGCTTGATTTGCGCGGTGGTGCGCATCTGTTGGCCGAGGTGCAGGTTACTGATGTCTATGAAACTGTCATGGACGGGATGTGGCCCCAAGTGCGCGATACACTCGTCGCGGAACGTGACGTCACTGGTTTTGTCACAAGAGAAGACGGGCCTGCTGATCAATTGCGTGTCCGTATTTCCAAGCCTGAGGGTGCAGAGCGCGCCGTTGAGCTTGTCCGTGGACTGGCGCAACCTGTCACATCACTTGCCGGGGCAGGGCAGACGAATATCGAAGTATCCGCTGACGGCCCTGTTATTACTGTGGAATTGTCGCAGGCTGAAAAACTGGCTGTTGATGAACGCACTGTCCAGCAATCGCTAGAGATTATTCGCCGCCGTATTGACGAGGTCGGCACCCGAGAGCCAACAATTCAACGCCAAGGGACGCAGCGAATTCTGGTGCAAGTACCCGGTGTTGGTTCGGCTCAAGAGGTTAAGGATATTATCGGCACAACTGCGCAGTTGACGTTTAATCCCGTTGTTTCGCGCACGAACGACGAGACAACATCGCCGGGCTCAGGGAATATTTTGTTGCCGTCGGTTGACCAACCCGGCGTTTATTACATTTTGGAGCGTTCCGCTGTCGTGACTGGTGAGCAGCTGACTGATGCGCAACCTGCATTTGACCAAAACGGGCGGCCGGCGGTTAACTTCCGGTTTAATCCCACAGGTGCCCGTAAATTTGGTGACTACACAGCGGATAACATCGGCTCGCCGTTTGCGATTGTTCTTGATGACGAGGTGATTAGCGCCCCCACAATTCAAAGCCATATTTCCGGTGGTTCGGGGATTATTACTGGGCGGTTCAGTGTCGAAGAGACGACCAATCTCGCTGTTCTTTTACGCGCAGGTGCTCTGCCTGCCGAGTTGACGTTCCTCGAGGAACGCACAATCGGGCCGGAACTTGGCCAAGATAGTATCGACGCGGGTAAGGTCGCATGTATTGTGGCTGGCCTTGCTGTGCTGCTGTATATGGCGCTGAGCTATGGTTTGTTCGGCTTGTTTGCGAATGTTGCGTTGATCGTCAACGTCGGTCTGATTTTCGGGCTACTGTCATTGATCGGGGCGACGCTCACGTTGCCAGGTATTGCAGGGATCGTTTTGACGATTGGTATGGCTGTGGATGCAAACGTTATTGTTTTTGAACGTATTCGCGAAGAGCTGAAGACCGCAAAGGGGCCAGCACGCGCCATTGAGTTGGGGTATGAAAAGGCGCTGTCATCGATCATTGATGCCAATATCACCACATTTATCACAGCGACAATCCTGTTTGTCATGGGGTCCGGTCCTGTGCGTGGTTTCGCCATCACCCTCGGCCTTGGCATCATGACATCTGTGTTTACGGCAATTTTTGTGACCCGTGCGATTATCGTGCTGTGGTTCCAATACCGCCGCCCAAAGAAGATCGAGATTTGATATGCGTTTAAGATTGGTCCGCGACAACACAAGCATTGATTTCTTTAGCCGCGTAAAAGTTTGGCTCGGGATTTCAGGCACTTTGATGATTTTGGCATTTGTGTCGTTTCTGATCCAAGGTTTGAATTTCGGCATCGATTTCCAAGGGGGCACAAGCCTGCGGACGCAATCGGCCCAAACGGTTGATGTCGGCGCATATCGCGCGGCGCTTGAGCCGCTGGAACTTGGGGATGTTTCAATAACCGAAGTTTTTGACCCAAATTTTGCCGACGATCAGAATGTTGCCATGGTGCGCATTCAGGCCCAAGAGGGCGAGGAAAGTGTGACCAATGACACGATTTCAGCGGTGCAGGATGCACTGCGGGGTATCGCGCCGGATATTACATTTCCATCGGTTGAATCTGTCGGACCAAAGGTATCAGGCGAGTTAATTAAAACGGCGGGCATTGCTGTTGTATTGGCCGTGATCGCAATTTTATTCTACATCTGGTTACGGTTCGAATGGCAATTTGCGGTTGGTGCGGTTTTGGCATTAACGCACGACGTATTGCTGACGGTTGGCATTTTCTCGGAGTTGCAAATCAAATTTGATCTGGCGATCATTGCCGCGCTGCTTACGATTGTGGGTTATTCGATCAACGATACGGTCATCGTATTTGACCGCGTGCGTGAGAACCTGCGCAAATATAAGCAAAAACCATTGAAAGACGTGCTGAACATTTCGATCAATGAAACGCTTAGCCGGACGTTGATGACGTCTGTCACCACAATGCTTGCGCTGCTTGCGCTGTTTGTTTTGGGTGGCGATGTGATCCGCGGCTTTGTGTTTGCAATGATGTGGGGCGTATTTATCGGCACATATTCGTCCATTTTCGTGGCGACCGCGTTTCTCTTGGTCCTTGGCGTCAAGCGTGATTGGTCTAAAAAGGCGAATACGGTTGGCAACCAATACAGCAATATCGACGCTTAAACGGAGGGTGCCATGCGCCTGAACGAGATCGATTTCAACGACAGTCAACCAATTGACGGTTACGGACCTGGGTTTTTCCGCGTAGGCGGACAAAAGCATGACGGCGCAGTGATCGTCGCCCCGACTGGCGTGTTTGCTTGGGCCGGCCTTGATGATGGCGACGCGCTGATCGCATTAGGTGACAGTGTCGATGTTGTCTTTGTCGGAGTAGGAGCCGAAATCGCGCATTTGCCGACAAAGCTGCGGGAGCAATTGGAAGAGGCGGGGATGGGTATTGAACCGATGACATCACCATCAGCATGCCGCACCTATAATATCTTATTATCAGAGGGCCGCAGGGTTGCTGCGGCATTAATCCCTTGCTGAGGGTCAATGATCTTGCTGTGGCGCGTGGTGGACTAAAGGTTATTCAAGGCGTGTCGTTCGAGGTTAAAGCAGGTGAAGCGCTCATTCTGCGGGGGCCAAATGGCATCGGCAAGACGACATTGCTGCGCACATTGGCTGGTTTGCAGCTACCGCTCGAAGGCATGATCGAAATGCCTGAGGGCGAGGGCGCGTACGCCAGTCACGCCGATGGTGTTAAAGAAGCGCTGACCGTGGCTGAAAACCTAAAGTTTTGGTCCGAAATTTACGGCACTGATTTGCCCGATTGGGTGTTTGACAGCTTTGATATTGCCACGTTGCGTGACCGGCTGGCGGGAACATTGTCAGCAGGCCAAAAGCGACGGCTTGGCCTTGCTCGCCTAGCGATTATTGATCGCAAGATTTTGTTTTTGGATGAGCCAACGGTTTCACTAGATGGATTTTCAGTGCGACTATTCACGGATTTCATAAGGGATCGCCACCTTGCCCGTGATGGCATTGCTGTAATTGCCACGCATATCGGGCTTGAATTGGACGCAACGACGATTGATCTGACTGCAAACAAGGCGGTATCCGACGACGATGGAAACGCCGACGAGGCATTTTTATGATTGCTGTGATCAAGCGCGATCTCCTGCTCGCGGTCAGAGCAGGCGGTGGTTTTGGTCTCGGGCTTGCGTTTTTTCTGATTGTTGTGGTGTTGGTTCCGTTCGGCGTGGGCCCAGAACAAGCAATTCTGTCGCGCATCGCACCCGGGATATTGTGGGTTGCTGCACTGCTCGCGGCGCTATTATCGCTTGATCGCGTTTTTGCACTCGATTTTGAGGATGGGGCGCTAGCTTTGCTTGCGACGTCGCCATTGCCATTAGAGGCCTTGGCCATTTCCAAAGCTATGGCGCATTGGATAACTACAGGTTTGCCATTGACCATCGTCGCACCCCTGCTGGGGTTCTTGTTGCATTTGGATGCTGAGGCCTTTGTTTATTTGTTCGGCGGCCTTTTGATCGGCACGCCTGCATTATCGGTGATTGGAACGTTTGGCGCGGGGCTAACCGTTGGCCTGCGGCGCGGCGGGTTACTGATGTCACTATTAGTGTTGCCGCTATATATTCCTACGCTCATTTTTGGTGCTGAGGCTGTGCGGCGCGGGGCGCTTGGGCTGGACGCACTTGTACCGTTGGCCATGGTTGGGGCGATTACGGCTGGATGTGTCGCGATGTTGCCGTTTGCAACTGCGGCAGTATTGCGCATGAATTTGCGTTGAAGACTTGGGCGAGCGGAGCTAAATCAAAACCATGTCGATGTGGAAATATGCAAACCCCAAACTTTTCATGGGCTGGACGGCGCCAATATTGCCATGGCTTTTTGGCGCTGCGTTTGTGTGCCTAGTCGTCAGTTTAGTCTGGGGGTTCTTTTTTACCCCTGACGATTACCGCCAAGGATCAACCGTTAAGATCATCTATTTGCATGTTCCGAGTGCGCTTATGGCCATTAATGCGTGGTTTATGATGCTTGTCGCGTCGTTGGTGTGGTTAATCCGGCGGCATCATGTGTCAGCGCTAGCAGCCAAGGCTGCGGCACCTGTCGGCATCGTCATGACATTAATCGCATTATTGACCGGTGCCATCTGGGGGCAGCCGATGTGGGGCACCTATTGGGCGTGGGACCCGCGATTGACGTCATTCCTGATCTTGTTTCTGTTTTACTTAGGATACGTGGCCCTCTGGGCGGCGATTGATGATCCAGACACCGCTGCAGATTTGACCAGTGTGTTGTGTATTGTGGGATCAGTATTTGCGCTGTTGTCCCGATATGCCGTCAATTTTTGGAACCAAGGATTGCATCAAGGGGCGTCATTGTCGTTGGACAAAGAGGAAAACGTCGCGGATGTTTTCTATCTGCCGTTGTTGGTGGCAATCGCTGGCTTTGTCCTGTTGTTTTTGGCGTTGGTCTTACTGCGCACACGGACTGAAATTCGAGCGCGCCGGTTGCGGGCATTGTTGATCAAAGAAGGGCGGAGCAATGCCTGATCTAGGGAAGTACGCAGTTGAAGTTTTGGCGGCTTATGGTGTGAGCCTAACGCTACTGGTGGCCATAACTGTAATGAGCTGGCGTTCGTCGCGTCGTCAAAAGGCCGCGCTAGAGGCAACCGAGGCGCGGTTAAATGGCTAAGATTTCTCCGTTGGTCATGCTGCCTCCGATCATTTTTGCAGGGCTTGCCGGGCTTTTCATCGCTGGCATGATGAACAATAGCGATGATTTACCATCCACGTTTATTGGTAAACCTGCCCCAGATTTGGCACCTGAGCCTGTCACTGGCACGCCACTACTTACAGGGATTGATTTACGCTCAGGGGAGGTAACAATTCTGAACTTTTGGGCGAGCTGGTGCCCGCCATGCCGCGCGGAGCATCCAGTTTTGATGCAGTTAGATGCCAACGGCTATCGAATTGCCGGCCTTAATTTTCGTGATCAAGCAGAACAGGCATCGGCCTATCTGATTGAGGATGGCAACCCGTTCTTTGCCACCGGATTTGACCCCAGAGGACGGACCGCGATTGATTGGGGTGTGACCGCACCGCCTGAGACATTCATTGTGGACGGGGATGGCACAGTTCTGTTTCGCTTTGCCGGGCCTCTTATCGGGTCCGACTATGAGCAGCGGTTCTTACCAGCGCTGGAAAAAGCAACAGAATAAAAAAAGCCCCGAACGCAATGTCGGGGCTTTTTACTTTGCGGGTGATCTAATTATGATTTTGCGAGATTTCGCAGAACGTAATGCAGAACACCACCGTTTTCGATGTATTCAATTTCAACTGCAGTATCGATCCGGCATTTGACGGTGATGTCTTTGACCGTGCCGTCAGACATGGTGATTTGTGCAGTCATTTCCTGCAACGGCTTCACAGCGTCCAAACCTTCGATTGAAACGGTTTCCTCACCAGTTAGGCCCAGTGATTTACGGCTGTCGCCACCTGTAAATTCGAACGGGATCACACCCATACCAACGAGGTTGGAACGGTGGATACGCTCAAAGTTTTCAGCGATCACAGCCTTAACACCCAACAGTGCGGTACCCTTGGCCGCCCAGTCGCGTGACGAGCCGGCACCATATTGTTCACCACCAAAGATCACCAGCGGTGTGCCGTTTTCTTGGTGTGCCATTGCCGCGTCAAAGATTGATGTCTGCGCACCGTCAGGGCCGTTTGTGTAACCACCCTCAACACCGTCGAGCATCTCGTTCTTGATACGGATGTTGGCGAATGTGCCGCGCATCATGATCTCGTGGTTACCGCGGCGTGATCCATAGCTGTTAAATTCGCGTACAGGCACTTGGCGATCAATCAGATACTTACCAGCAGGTGTTGTATCTTTGAACGAGCCGGCGGGGCTGATGTGGTCAGTCGTGACCATATCGCCCAAGATTGCCAATACTTTGGCATCCTTGACGTTGTGGATTGTGCCAGCGTCTTTGGACATGCCTTTAAAATACGGCGGGTTTTGCACATATGTTGATGTCGCAGGCCAGTCGTATGTTTCGCTATCTGTCGTTTCAACAGCCTGCCACTTTTCATCGCCTTTAAACACATCCGCATATTTCTTTTGGAATGCTTCGCGTGTCACAGTCTTGTCGACCATTTCCGCGATTTCGGCGTTGGTTGGCCAGATGTCTTTTAGGTATACGTCATTGCCATCTTTGTCCTGACCGATCACATCGCTGGACAGGTTGATGTCCATCGTGCCAGCGATTGCGTAAGCGACGACAAGTGGTGGTGATGCAAGATAGTTGGCACGTACATCGGGTGAAATACGGCCTTCAAAGTTGCGGTTACCTGACAGAACGGATGTCGCGACCAGATCACCTTCGGCAATCGCGTCGGATAGCTCTTTTTGCAGCGGTCCAGAGTTGCCGATACATGTCGTGCAGCCGTAGCCAACAAGGTTAAAGCCCAATTTATCCAGATCATCCTGTAGGCCAGCGGCCTCAAGATACTCAGAAACAACCTGTGAACCAGGGGCGAGGGATGTCTTAACCCAAGGCTTGCGGTTCAGGCCAAGTGCTGCAGCCTTGCGCGCCACGAGGCCCGCGCCGATCATTACATATGGGTTGGAAGTGTTTGTGCATGATGTGATCGATGCAATCACAACCTTGCCGCTTTCCATTGTGTAATCTTCGCCTGCGACGGCCACTTCTTTGCCCATTGGGCGCTTGAAAGTGTTTTCCATTTCATTCGCAAAGGCAGATTTCGCATTGGTCAGTGCCACGTAATCCTGTGGGCGTTTTGGACCGGAAATCGCCGGAACGATCGTGCCCATATCAAGGCTAAGGGTTGTTGTATAAACCGGTGCATAATTTTCATCGCGCCAGAAACCGTTTTCCTTGGCGTATGCTTCGACCAATGCGATGCGGTCCTCATCACGGCCCGTGTTGCGCAGGTAACGCAGTGTTTCGCCGTCAATTGGGAAGAAGCCACATGTCGCACCGTATTCAGGAGCCATGTTGGCAATTGTTGCACGATCTGCAAGCGGCAGGCGATCAAGGCCCGCGCCGTAGAATTCAACGAATTTGCCAACAACGCCAAGCTCGCGCAGCATTTCGACCACTTTCAGCACAAGGTCAGTGCCGGTTGTGCCTTCGACCATTTCGCCTGTCAGCTCAAAACCGACGACTTCTGGGATCAGCATTGAAATCGGCTGGCCCAGCATCGCGGCCTCTGCCTCAATCCCGCCGACGCCCCAACCAAGAACGGCCAAACCGTTGACCATGGTTGTGTGGCTGTCTGTGCCGACGAGCGTGTCGGGGTATGCCACTTCTTCGCCGTTTTGGTCGGTATCAGTCCAAACTGTTTGGGCAAGGTATTCAAGGTTCACTTGGTGGCAGATGCCTGTGCCCGGTGGCACAACGCGGAAGTTGTTGAATGCGCCTTGGCCCCATTTCAGGAACTGATAACGCTCCATGTTGCGCTCATATTCGCGGTCAACGTTCAACTGGAACGCACGTGGGTTGCCGAATTCGTCGATCATAACCGAGTGGTCAATGACCAGATCAACAGGGTTCAATGGGTTGATCTGCTGTGCGTCGCCGCCAAGAGCTACAATCCCGTCGCGCATCGCGGCAAGGTCAACAACAGCGGGAACACCGGTGAAATCCTGCATCAATACACGGGCAGGGCGATAGGCGATTTCGCGTGGGTTCTTACCACCGTTGGTGGCCCATTCGGAAAATGCTTTGATATCGTCGGTGGATACTGAAAATCCGCTGTCTTCAAAGCGAAGCAGGTTTTCAAGAACCACTTTCAGCGCTGCAGGCAGCTTTGAAAAATCACCCAAACCCGCAGCTTCTGCAGCTGCGATTGAATAATAGGCAACAGTTTGGTTGCCGACGGTAAGTTTTTTACGGGTTTTGGCTGTATCGGTGCCGACGGTGATAGTCATGACATATCCTTCGTTGAGACGCATTATCTATGTATTAGCTGGCTTTTGCCCCATAGCCAGATAGTTTTCAAGGGTCGGAATGATCATTTGTATACAATTGTGCACCGAAATTGGCGGCATTTTGAAACATCTCGACATATCCTATCGCAAATCGTTGATTGGCTATTTCACAAAAGAGCAAATAGACCATGAATAAATAAATGAAGGATCTCAGATGCGGCGTGTTTGGAATTTGGCAACGGCAATATGCCTTACATTTGCTACGATTGTACAAGCAGAAGAGCATAAAGTCGTCATTGAACTTTATACATCGCAGGGATGTTCTTCTTGTCCTCCTGCTGACGCCTATTTGGCAGAGCTTGCGAAACGGGACGATGTCATCGCGCTGGCGCTCCATGTGGATTATTGGGATTACATTGGATGGAAAGACAATTTTGCTGATCCATTCTATACTCAGAGGCAATACAGCTATGCACGGGCGGCCGGAAAGAAAATGGTCTACACTCCTCAAATGGTGATCGGAGGAGTTGATCATGTTGTTGGGTCTAAGCCGAATGCCGTGAGGCAACATATTTCGGATCATCGGGCAAAACGACAGACTGTTGAGCTTCGGGCTGAGCGTCGGGAAGGTCAGATTACTGTCTGGGCAAACCCAGCAGTGCGACTCAATGGATCATTTGTTGTCGAGCTTGTTTCATATTCACCCGAACAAACCGTTGATATCAAACGTGGCGAGAATGCAGGCCGACAGATATCTTACATTAACATTGTTGATGACATAAGCACCGTGGGAAGATGGGACGGGCGGTCGCCGTTGGTTATTTCAACGCCTGCGCCCTCCACAGGACCCATGGTCGCGATTGTTCAGAACGTGAATGCAGGACCAATAGTTGCAGCGGTTCAAATCAACTAAGTATTTTGTTGCCGCATTTTCCACCTGCGATGAACCCAGAACCATTGTTCAGGCGCTTGCCGCACTTGGGCCGCGAGTCGATCCGTCATGTCCTGCATCATGGCAAGCGGTTCTTGGGCAGGGATCGGCGCTTCTACAGTGACATCAAACGTCAGGCCATCAGGTTGCCGTTTGGCGAAATAGGGCACAACTAACGCGTTGAACCGCAAAGACAGGTCGGCCGCGGATGTCGCCGTCATTGCGGGTTTACCCAAGAAATTGACAGCAACACCGCCAGCAAATGCAACGTCGAATAGGAGCGTGCCCATGCCACCGGATTTTAAGTGTTTGGCAAAACCAGCGGTGCCGCGTCGCCCCTGTGCGAAAACTGGCCCGCCCCATGACGTCATTGTTTTTTCATAGTGGGCATTAAAATACGGATTCCCCATTGGGCGATACAGGCCACCTATATTATAACCAAGCTCGGTCAAAACATGGCGAGGGACTTCGTGGTTTCCAAAATGTCCGGTGACAAAGAGGATCGGGCGACCATTCGAACGCGCGTCATCAATGGCGTCCATACCGGCGCCTGTCGGAGCAATGTTTTTCACGCGATCGTGCAATTCGGGCCAACTATAGTTTTCGATCATGGTGCGGCCAAAATTGTCGCAGACTTGGGATGCAATCTTCTGCTGCTCCGACCCGCTTAAGTCGGGGAAAATCATAGCGAGATGTTTTCGGGCACGTTTCGTGTACCCAGCCAATGGGCCAATGCCCTGGCGCATTATGCGGCCCATTGCGGGCACGCGGCGTTCATATGGCAGCGCCATAATACCGTCGATCAATGCCCTTAGAACACGATCAGAAGCGATATCGGCAAATGTGCCGTTGAGAGGGGTGTGAGACGCCATAATCGAATTGGATAGCGATGGCAGGGCAATCAATCAAGCGACGTCGCTTCAGGATGTTTCATCGTCATCAGATGGGTATTGCAGGGTAATCGCGCCGCTGTCTGCCAAGGATCTGATCGCAGAGGTCAGGCCACGTTGGGCCTTGTCGCCGGATTTTGCTTCGATTTGCCCAAGCTCGCTGGCTTCATCACGAATTTGGCCGGCCATGCGTTGGGATATATTTGCAAAAATAAATTCTGCTGTAGCATTCATTTCTGCATCGGATTGCAGTGCCGACGCGAGCGCGATGGTTAGCTCTTCAGGCGGAACTTCTCGGGTGACAGCGGGAATGTCCGTCGGCAGTACCCGCGCTGGGATATCTTTGAATGTAAAGATCGCCTTTCTCACATCTGCGGCAAAACCGGGGTCATCATTATTCAATCCTTCAAGCATTGCATCGCGGATGTCGCCGTTGGCTGAATTGAGAATCGCGCCAACCCGCTGGGTCGGAACTTTGTCAAAGGCATGAGGTGTATGAACACAATAATCTGTGACAAGGGCGCGACCGATGTTTGTCACGATATCCGGCGCTGTTTTTTCCGTCTTTGAAATTGCGAGTGTGATCCGGCGTGCCCGATCCCCGGAAATCGATTCTAATACTTCAGCTGCCTTTCCAACCGGCAGTTTAGATAGGGTGATGGCACAGACTTCTGTGCTTTCTCGCGTAAACAGCTTGTGTAATTGCACCTCATCAAGTTCGATAATGCTGATCCAAGGGTCAACACCAAAGGAGTTTTTCAAATCTTCGCGCATTTTTTTAGCGAGATTGGGATCAATATGGTCCGTGAGTGCGGTGATCGCTGCATCTAACCCACCTGTGGCGGCAAGGCCGACATCGCCTAGCTTTTGAGCAAATTCATGGGCTACGCTGCGCACAACTGACCGATCAACGAGTCGAATGTCGCCCATTTCGCGTGCTAGTGCTTCTTGGTTAGCAATAGGCAACTGATTGAGGGCAAGCTTGCCGCCATGCCCTAATAGAAGTTGTACAACGACCGCAGCTTTACGGCGGCCAGATAAGGGGGCGGATATTGTAGGGGTATCAGTGTCCATGGCGCACTTTTGCGCCCGAAACATGAAAATGTTATGAATGATCACCATGGGTGAAAGACACAGACAATTCGCGCAGTGCTGCTGCCGTTTCAGGAGAGATTGCTTCAACCTGTATCAAGAGCGCCCGCAAATTTTCAAATCCATCGGTCAACTTTGCGACTTCATCCGATGAAAATGGTCGATCTGATCGTGCGAAGCTACCAAGGCTGCGTTTTCCAGCGACTTCAGCTGCACAGGTCATACCGTAATTGAGCCCATGTTCCGCAGCCGCTGATAAAACGCCGGCTGTGTCATTTCCGCGCAGCAAGTCCCAATCAACTTGCCCGGTATTTTCCATCCCCCATTGGACAGTAGGGTCAGACATGACCAGCCCGTTTTGTGAATAATGGTCGAGCCAAGGTTTTGGATAGGTTTGAAATAAATAGCGTGGGGTCGTAAAGTTCACCTCGTAGGCGAGCGCAAATCCTGCATCGGAAATTTGCTTGAGTTCGCTTAGCATATTTTTGATGTCTGATTGACTTGCCACGCGATACTCTCTTTCTGGTTGCTAAACCTCGGTAAGAACGAAATACTAATAAAGCGCCCCTATTTATGCGTGACGAAGTTTCAACTTAAAATCAACTATAAACCTGATCACCGGGGTTCTAATTACTTAAATGACTGCACGTGTTGGACCGGAAGAGATTGAGGCATTATCACCTGCGGGGCATTATATCGCTTTGCGGGTCGGCTTTGCCTTTCCGCTTGTAGAAGAGAATGCATTGCCCGAACTTTGGGTGGATCACTATACGCAAAACCGCTTTATGCTTTTTGATCCAGTTATTCGGTGGGTCTATGCAAATACCGGCGCCGTTCGTTGGAGCGAAATCGAAATTGATGATGTCAAAGGTGTTTTGGCTCAGGCAAAGCAGTTCGGTTTGCGCTACGGTGTTGCGATTTGTGTTTTTGACGGCAACGTAGATGGGCAGCGTTCATTTGCCAGCTTTACAAGGTCAGATCGGGAATTTGACGACCTTGAAATTAGGCTGTTACGGGCCTATTTGGCGCGTCGCCACGATGAAATGGCACCGCCTTCAAACCTGACAAAAGCTGAAATAGAAGCGTTGACGCAGGTGAGGAACGGCAAACGGTTGAAAGAGATCGCACATAGCCTTGGTGTCACAGAAGGGGCCGTGAAATTGCGCCTGAAAAACGCAAAGTCCAAGCTTGATGCGAAAACGAGCACACAGGCAGCGGCACTGGCTTCAAAATACGGATTAATATAGTTGCCCTTACGTAAGGTTGCTTGCTCACCATGGTTAAATTGCGTTTACCGATGACAATCTAAGGGTGCAATGCTACCAATTACTCTCCATATAGGAGAGAAAAAATGGAACACATCACCTTTAACTTCACACAACTTCACGAACATGGATCGTCATTCTTTGATTTTCTAAAGCTTAGAAAAGAGTTCTTTGTCGATACTTTGAAGTGGGATATCCCCCATGATTCAGATTTTGAAATGGATCAATATGACAACCCTAAGGCGTATTACTCACTTGTGCTAAGGGATGGCGACATCATCGGCGGAGCAAGGGTTATGTCGACGACTGCACAGTGGGGATCCCATAGTTATATGTTGCGCGACGCTGTACGTGGCAAGTTGATTGATATTCCACCGAGCGTCTTGGGTCAGGACATTCAGTCACCCAAAATGTGGGAATGTACGCGGTTGGTTATGTCTGATGACGTAAACACACATGCCGACAGGAGCGAGTGCCTCGGTCTCATTGTGCAGGGTCTAATTGATGTTGCTGCGGAAAATGGAGCGTCACAGCTGATGTCATTGTCACCGCTCGCGCTGATGCGCGCATTGCGCCAACTTGGTTTTGGCGCTGAGCGGATCGGTGAGCCATATAAGAACGAAGGCGATGGCCGTCGTTATGCGGTTCTAGCAATGCCCTGTGAGCGGACCATGCCCCGTGTACCACGTGCAACGCACCGGCCACAGCCACAGCCGCTTCACGCTCCGCAAATAGCCTAAATTATGAGGCTAAAACATGGATAAGGCGGTGATGCCCGGACTGACCTTTGTCAGGCCGGGCTAACTCGGCCTTTAGCCAAAGACCCGCTTGAATATCGTATCAACGTGTTTGGTGTGATATCCAAGGTCAAATTTCTCTTCGATCTGGTCGTTGCCAAGCGCGGCAACGACCTCATTATCGGCCAGAAGTTCTGTTTTAAAATCACACCCAGTTTCCCAAACTTTCAGCGCGTTGCGTTGGACCAAACGATACGCGTCCTCGCGGCTGACACCTGCTTGCGTAAGCGCCAGAAGAACGCGTTGGCTCATCACGAGGCCCGGGAATTTATTCATATTTGCCATCATGTTGTCAGGATATACCAACAATTTATCAATGACTGACGTCAGGCGCGCGAGGGCGAAATCGAGTGTGATTGTTGCATCGGGTCCGATGTTACGCTCCACTGAAGAATGGGAAATATCGCGCTCGTGCCACATGGTTACATTTTCCATTGCGGGTACAACTGTCATGCGGACAAGGCGCGCAAGACCCGTCAGGTTCTCGGTCAGAACGGGGTTCTTTTTGTGGGGCATCGCGCTCGAGCCTTTTTGACCCATTGAGAAAAATTCCGCGGCTTCCAACACTTCTGTTCGTTGCATGTGGCGGATTTCGGTGGCGACGTTTTCTACAGAACTGGCGATAACACCGAGAGTTGCAAAAAATGCTGCATGGCGGTCACGTGGAATAACCTGCGTGCTGATCGGTTCAGGTGAGAGGCCCAGTTTCTCGCAGACATGTTCTTCGATCGCTGGATCAATGTTGGCGAATGTGCCGACAGCGCCGGAAATGGCACCGGTTGAAATCTCATCGCGAGCAACTTTCAATCGCGCAAGGTTCCGATCCATTTCAGCATAGAAGCGCGCAAAGGTAAGGCCCATGGTTGTGGGTTCAGCGTGGATACCGTGGCTGCGGCCAATGCGGATCGTGTCTTTATGCTCGATCGCGCGTGTCTTGAGAGCTGTAAGAAGTTTCTCGACGTCGGCAATCAAGATGTCAGACGCGCGGACCAGTTGCACATTAAAGCAAGTGTCCAATACATCGGAAGATGTCATGCCTTGGTGCACGAAACGCGCTTCTTCTGATCCGACATGTTCAGCAAGGTGTGTGAGAAATGCGATGACGTCGTGCTTTGTTTCCGCTTCAATTTCGTCAATGCGAGCCACGTCAAATTCAACGTCCTTGGCTTTCCAGACTGCATCGGCGTTTTCGCGAGGGATCACGCCAATGTCGGCCATTGCATCGCAAGCGTGGGCTTCAATTTCATACCAGATTTTGAACTTTGATTCTGGCGACCAAATTGCGACCATGTCGGGACGGGAATAGCGCGGGATCATGTGATATACCTTTTTGTGATTGGGCAGCGTTTGCGCTTGCGTCATAAGGCGCATGACGACGAGCCTCAAGGGGATGGATGATATGAGAGTAATTGTTAGCGTATTTGTATTACTAGCAGGGCAGGCGCTTGCCCAGGATTGGCAACCGCTCAGAGGTGACACTGCAATCATTGATGCCCTTGCCGATCGCACGGTTGAATATGATGCCCACACCTTTCAACGGTTTGGTGCCGCTGGCGACACGCAATTTGTTACGGAACGCCTGAGCGAAGGGCGGTGGGCTGTAAGAGGTGGGCAATATTGCAGCGTTTGGCCACCATCCGACATTTGGGCCTGCTATGACGTGCAAGTTTCAAATGACGAGGTGCGTTTTATCGGGTCAGATCGATCCATCAGCCAAGGGCAGTATCGGGATTGATGTTAAACGAACAAGATTTTCTCGGCGACTGGTCACTGGCACGCCAAATTGATGACAGGGCAGGCGGCCAATCGGGACAAATGATTGGGCGGGCTTCGTTTGTCCGCGCGGACGATCATGTGCTGTATCGTGAGGCGGGGCAGATGCGATTGGGCAATGGCCCTGCAATGTCGGCTGAACGGTCCTATATCTGGCGATTTGAAAATGGCGTGACGGTTCAATTCGCTGATGGTCGCCCATTTCATCAATTCATACCGTCAGGGCAGGTAGATGGAACAAACCACCCCTGCGGCGATGATTTCTACAGGGTGAAATACGATTTCACGGGTTGGCCGGATTGGTCTGCAACATGGCGCGTTACGGGCCCACGCAAAGATTACACGTCGATTACTCACTATACTCGGCTCTGAAAGCGCTACCAGTCTTGCACACGGCCTTCCGCTAGGGCAGAAAGCACATAACGGTTTAATAAATGGAGGGGCTAATGGCACTCGTCGCAAACGATAAAGTACTTGTAGAAACTTTTGGGGTCACTGAAGGCGCCAACAAAATGATCAAGCAGATTGCTTTGGTCATTGTTGGAATTGCTGCCCTCGCAGTCTTTGCGAAAATCAAGGTGCCGATGTGGCCCGTGCCAATCACGATGGGTACATTTGCAGTTCTCACAATTGGTGCTGCATATGGTCCGCGTTTGGGGCTTGCCACGATCATGGGTTACATGATTATCGGTGCGCTTGGCTTTGATATCTTTGCCAATTCCACGGCTGAATTGAACGGTCTGACATACATGATGGGCGGCACCGGCGGCTATTTGGTCGGCTATGTTCTTGCTACTCTGGCGCTTGGGTTTGCTGCGCGCCGCGGTATGGACCGCAGCATGGGCAAAATGGCGCTCGCGATGCTAATCGGTAACGCGATTATCTACATCCCGGGTCTGTTGTGGCTGGTGCAGCTTTACGGCCTTGATCAACCGATCCTTGAGTGGGGCTTTACTCCGTTTGTCATCGGTGACGCACTGAAGCTGGCGTTGGCCGCCGTCATGGTGCCGGGCCTCTGGAAACTGATCGGAAATGCTCGCGGCTAACTGCTGCGAAACAGAATCAATGATGGGGCGCAGAGGGAAACCTTTGCGCCCCATTTTTTATGACAGTTTCGAATTAACCTTTGAGCTTTGTTCCAATGTCCGGTGCACAGGGCATTTGTCCGCGATTTCCAGCAAACGCTGGCGCTGTTCATGATCGAGATCGCCAGTGAGATGAATGACCCGTTCAAACACATCAACTTTGGTCTTTGCGCTTGTTTCAGCATCTTCGAAATGGCTTTTTGAGTGGCTGATATCGACGCTGATATGAGCAAGCGGCCATTTTTTCCGCCGCGCATACATTCGTATGGTCATTGATGTGCAGGCACCAAGCGCAGCAGACAAAAAACCATAGGGCGACATCCCTTGGTTCGTTCCGCCAAATGACGTTGGTTCATCTGCGACAGAGGTATGATTGTCACCGGAGCGGATGTCTTGCAAAAAGCCGTTTGGATCAGCCTCTGACACACGCAGGACCCCTTCAGGCACAGACATATCACCTGCGGACTGCACTTCGGGCAGATATTTGCGCGCCCAAGCTGCAATGACCTCTGCTGCGTATTCTGCATCCGCTGGAGAGGAAATCAGATGATCAGCTGTATCGAGGCTGACAAAGCTTTTTGGGTGCTTTGCAGCCAAGAATATTTCACTGGCGTTTTCGACCCCCACCGTTTGGTCAGTTGGAGAGTGCAGGACCAGCAGCGCAGCCTTCAATTTCGCAATGCAGGTCTTAATTTCAATGGCGGACACGTCATCAACAAAGTCTTTGGTTATCGTGAACGTTCGCCCCGCGAGGCTGACCAAAGCTTGGCCGTTGGCTTCTATATCGCTTAACGCATCACCAAAATTGTGGATGACATGACCCGGGTCGGCGGGTGCACCAATTGTCACGACTGCTTTAATCTCTGGCAGGTTTGCCGCGGCTTTGAGTACGGCAGCCCCACCCAGTGAATGACCAATGAGCAGTGTAGGCTGCATGCCACGATCCGTCAGTGCCGCAACAGCAGCATAAAGATCGACAACATTAGACGTAAAATGGGTGTTTTCGAATTCACCTTCAGAATGGCCAAGGCCCGTGAAATCAAACCGCAAAACAGCATAACCCATCGTCGTTAATCGGGCTGAAATCCTTCGGGCGGCTGTGATATCCTTTGAACAGGTAAAGCAATGTGCGAACACCGCAGTCGCAAGGTGCGTGCCTGACGGCATATCGAGCCGCGCAGCGAGATCATGGCCGCTGTGACCGGGAAAAGTGAAACGCTCAGTCTGCATTTTTGCCTCCTTTGGTTTCTTAGAAGGTGGAGCTGCGGACCAAGCGTTGCAATGGTTATGACGACTTGTTCACGCGCTAGTGTCCCATCAGGGCGGCATCGTGCGGGTATTTCGTCAGGTTTTCAAAACCGTCGTCAGTAACAAGAACCTGATCCTCGAGCTTGATTGAAAAATCGCCGCCTTCGGGGCTTATTAACGCTTCCACGCAAAGCACCATACCTGCCTCAAGTTCATAGTCAAACGCGCCGTCAACGGCCTTGTCAGGATAAGCGACAAGCGGCCATTCATCGCAAAGGCCGACACCATGCATCAGGCAGCCGTATTTTTGTGCCTGCATGTTGTCGGGTAGCTTGTGGCAGTTGCGGCTCATGTCTTGAATGTTCATGCCCGGACGCAACATTTGCATATTCGTTTCAATATGTTCCACGCCTAACCTCATGGCGTCGATCATATCTTGGCGAGGTTTTTCGTCACCGATCCACCATGTCCGGCTAATGTCGACGCAGATGCCATAACTGCCGACAAGATCGGTATCAAAGGCCACGATTTCATTGTTTTGAACAATACGAGGGCCACATTCCTGGAACCAAGGGTTTGTGCGGGGGCCAGATGATAGCAAGCGGGTTTCAATCCATTCGCCACCGCGCCGGATATTTTCAGCGTGCAAAACAGCCCAAATGTCATCCTCGCTCGTCTCTCCCATTGGGACAGCCTCGCGGGCGAAACGCTCCATTTCGGCGCATGCGATTTCACAAGCTTCGGACGCGCATCGCATCGCGAGTATTTCGTCCGGCCCTTTGATTGCGCGCGCTTTTTCGGTCAGCTCTTCGCCGGGCATAACGGCGAAGCCCTGCGCTTCGAGTGCGCGCAAACCGTGGATCATGCATTTATCCACGCCAATCCGCATATTGCCGCCGCCGTGTGCGGCAATCAGTTCGCGGACCTGGTTGGAAAACTCATCCGCCGCGACGTCAATTTTATCGCCGCGATCGAAATAGAACAGGTCAGCACCCGTGCGCTGTTCATTCACAAGGTGGTTAAATTTACTCAAAAACATTGCGTTCTTGTAGTCCCAGACGACCATGTAACCATCTGCGCAAACCAGACAGGCGCGAAAGGCGTTGTGCGTGTTCCAAAGCTGCATGTTGGTGCTGTCGGTGGCGTAGCGGATGTTGAGCGGATCAAACATGAGGATGCCGCCGTAATCGCGCGTATTTACGCCGTTGGTTAAACGTTGATGGCGAAATGCCCGCATATTTTCGAGATTGGGCAGAATGAGCCCTGCGGCCTCCCATTCATCATATGCGAGCCGCGTTGGACCAATTTCCATGCGGTCATTGAGGTTTGGACTGCCGTCAGCGAGGAGGGCCCCACGGGAGGGATCAATCTTGCGGTTGTCGCGATGATGTTGGTTCATTCTGCGTCTCCGGTTGCTTGAATTTAGATTGCTACGGCAGCTGTGCCCTGTCAGGTTTGTTTACGACACGTTTGACGGACTGAAAACGACGCGATGACTTTGATTTTACAAAATTCGATACCCTATATGCCTGATTGGGATGCACGCTTGCCCGGAATAGCGCCCCTCGCAAGAGATGGTTGGATTATTCAAGATGAAGCGTTTACCGCGCAAATGTCGCTGCGCGATCGGCTGATCAAAGAATGTCCTGAATTGGTAATTGCCGACGCTGGGGCCAGCGACGCGGCGAAGAACGAAGTGTTAGAGCAGACGCTGAAGATCGTTTCCGAGCGCGACGGGTATGAAGTGAGTGCTAAGGGGATTATTCGACCGGATGGGGTTTGTGTGCCACTGTCTGGCAACCCTTTGATTACCGCTGCGCGACTTGTGCAGGAAGATTTATGCCTGCATGAAAAACGCGGTGACCAACATGTTCTAACAGCAGCTGTTTTGTGTTTTCCGGCGAGTTGGACGCTGAGTGAGAAGATCGGGCGCCCTTTGATCACGATCCATGACACGGTCCCCGATTTTGATGATTTAATTGCGCGTCGGGTGCAGCGATTGTTTGATGGCATTCAAACAGATAGACCGCTTTGGCGACATAATGTCATGAGATATCTCAATCCCGATCTATTCCATCCGCGCAGTGTCGATGTCCCACGCGAGCAGAATGAAGGTGGGGATTATGTGCGCAGCGAACATCAGTCGTTGGTGAGGATGCCCAAATCTCGGGCGGTGCTGTTTGCGATCCATACGTTTGTGGTTCGAGAAACCCTGAAAGATTAAGGGCGCCCTGATGTGGACGCCCTTAATTTGTGATTAGCAGCTGTAGTAAAGCTTGTATTCCACAGGGTGTGGCGTGTGCTCATATTCGAACACTTCTTCCCATTTGAGGGCCATATAGCCTTCGATCTGGTCTTTGGTGAATACGTCGCCTTGCAGCAGGAAGTCGTGATCAGCTTCAAGAGCTTCCAGTGCTTCGCGCAAGGAGCCACATACCGTCGGGATGCCGGCAAGCTCTTCTGGTGGCAGATCGTAGAGATCTTTGTCAGATGCTGCACCTGGGTCGATCTTGTTCTTGATGCCGTCAAGGCCAGCCATCAGCAATGCAGCGAAGCACAGGTATGGGTTGGCTGCAGGATCAGGGAAGCGTGCCTCAACGCGCTTTGCCTTTGGCGACTCAGCCCAAGGGATGCGGACCGCACCGGAGCGGTTTGATGCAGAGTAGGCGCGCAGAACAGGGGCCTCAAAACCAGGGATCAAACGCTTGTAGCTGTTTGTCGCAGGGTTTGTGATCGCGTTCAGAGCGGGGGCGTGCTTGAGGATACCACCAATGAAATACAGCGCTTCTTGTGACAGATCAGCGTATTGATCGCCTGCGAACAATGGCTTGCCATCTTTCCAGATGGACATGTTCACGTGCATGCCTGTGCCGTTGTCGCCAGCAATTGGCTTTGGCATGAATGTTGCTGATTTGCCGTATGCCTGTGCCACGTTGTGGATCACATACTTGTACTTCTGAAGCTCATCGGCCTGATGAACCAATGTGCCAAAGATGAGGCCAAGCTCGTGCTGACAAGACGCCACTTCGTGGTGGTGCTTATCAACCTTCATGCCCATGCGCTTCATCGTTGAAAGCATTTCGCCGCGCATATCGTGTGCATCGTCAATCGGGTTCACAGGGAAATAGCCGCCCTTAACACCCGGACGGTGGCCAGAGTTGCCCATTTCGAATTCTGTATCAGTGTTCCATGACGCGTCGATTGCGTCGACTTGGTAGGAAACTTTGTTGATGCCAACAGAATAACGCACATCATCAAAGACGAAGAATTCAGCTTCTGGGCCGAAATATGCTGTGTCACCGATACCTGTGGACTTCAAATAAGCTTCTGCTTTTTCTGCTGTGCCGCGTGGGTCGCGTGAATATGCTTCACCTGTATCAGGCTCTACGACGTTACAGTGAATGCAGATCGTTTTTTCCGCATAGAACGGATCAACATAGACGCTAGACGTGTCAGGGATCAGTTTCATGTCTGACTTGTCGATAGATTTCCAGCCTGCGATGGAGGAACCATCGAACATGAAACCTTCTTCGAGGAAGTCTTCGTCAACCAGATCGTTAACGATTGTTACGTGCTGAAGTTTGCCTTTGGGATCAGTGAAACGAATGTCCACATACTGGGCATCTTCGTCTTTCATCAGCTTAAGAACGTCTTGTGCGCTCATAGTGCAGGTCCTTTCGGATTGTGTTGATATTATAGTGCTTCTTCGCCGGCTTCACCGGTGCGAATTCGGATGGCTTGTTCGACGGAGGAGACAAAAATCTTCCCATCGCCAATTTTGTCTGTTTTTGCGGCGTCTACAATGGCTTCGATTGCTGCGTCGACAAGGTCATCGGCCAGGACAACCTCGATTTTAACTTTTGGCAGGAAGTCGACGACATATTCAGCGCCACGGTAAAGCTCCGTGTGGCCCTTTTGACGACCGAAGCCTTTGACTTCGACGACAGAGAGGCCCTGAACGCCAGCTTCCTGCAGGGCTTCTTTGACCTCATCAAGTTTGAATGGTTTGATGATCGCTTCAATTTTTTTCATGGTGCGATTCCCCTATTATTGATGCTGCAAGTGAGACCACTAATCGCGGGGTGGTTCAAATGGAGCAGGGTAAAAATCCGGCAAATCCAACAGTAGAAAATTGAGAATGCTTAAAATTTAGGCAATACATATAAATTTTAAGCATTTAGCGAATTCCCAAATTAAACCTTCGATGTGGAATGATTGAAAATTTGGTTATTTTCCTCTCGCATCTTGTGCGGGGCTTTGTTAGACACCGCGCAATCACGGGGCAGGGCATTGAACTGCCCCTATTGATGTGCGGGTGTGGCGGAATTGGTAGACGCACCAGATTTAGGTTCTGGCGCCGCGAGGCGTGGGGGTTCGAGTCCCTTCACCCGCACCATTATTTTGAGAAGAAGGAAAGCTCATGCAGGTCAAAGAGACCCTGAACGAAGGCCTGAAGCGCGAATATGCGATCACGGTCACTGCGGCTGAATTAGACGCGAAAGTCGAAGAAAAGCTGAAAGAAGCGCAGCCCGAAGTCGAGATGAAGGGTTTCCGCAAAGGCAAAGTGCCTATGGCGATGATGCGCAAGCAATTTGGTCAACGCGTGATGGGCGAAGCAATGCAAGAAAGCATTGACGGCGCCATGGCTGAGCACATGGAAAAGTCCGGTGATCGCCCTGCTGCACAGCCCAAAGTGGTTATGGCAAACGAAGACTGGAAAGAAGGCGACGACGTTGAAGTCAACGTTTCTTATGAGCGTCTTCCTGATGTGCCAGACACTGACCTTTCTTCTATCAAGCTTGAGCGTATGGTTGTTGAGGCCGATGACGCATCTGTTCAAGAAGCGCTTGATAACCTTGCTTCTTCTCCACAAGCCGCTGCTTTTGAAGAGAAAAAGGGCAAAGCTGCTGATGGCGATCAAGTTGTAATTGATTTCGTCGGCAAAGTTGACGGCGAAGCGTTTGAAGGCGGCACAGCCGAAGATTATCCGCTTGTGCTTGGCTCTAACTCTTTCATCCCCGGTTTTGAAGAAGGCCTTGTTGGCGTGAAAGCTGGCGACGAAAAGGACGTAACTGTTACGTTCCCTGCTGAATATCAGGCAGAGCACCTTGCCGGCAAAGACGCGGTATTTAGCTGCACAGTCAAAGAAGTTCGCGGCACCGCTGCTGTCGAAGTCAATGACGAGTTTGCCAAGAAATTCGGCGCAGAGGACCTTGCTGGTTTGAAGACACAGATCACTGAGCGTCTGGAAGCTGAATATGCAGGGGCTGCACGTGCGATCACGAAGCGTGCCTTGCTCGACGCATTGGACAAGCAGGTTACTTTTGATCTTCCACCGTCATTGGTTGAAGCTGAAGCAGGTCAAATTGCACATCAGTTGTGGCATGAAGAAAACCCTGACGTGCAGGGCCATGATCACCCTGAAATCGAAGCAACAGATGAGCACAACACATTGGCAGAGCGCCGCGTGAAATTGGGCCTGCTGTTGGCTGACATCGGTCAGAAGGCCGAGGTTCAGGTTTCCGATCAGGAAATGACCCAAGCGATCATGAACCAAGCGCGCCAGTATCCGGGCCAAGAGCGTGAATTCTTTGAATTCGTTCAGCAAAACGCACAGTTCCGCCAGCAGTTGCAGGCGCCAATGTTCGAAGACAAAGTTGTAGACCACATCCTTGAGGGTGCCACGGTTTCTGATAAGAAAGTCAGCAAAGACGATCTTCAGAATGCTGTTGAGGCGCTTGAAGAAGAGTAAGGGTTCTTACATTTTTGAATTTGGAAAGGCGTCCCTGTGGGGCGCCTTTTTTGTTTGGTGATGTCTGCTGTACGGATAACGCAGACCCTTCCTCGAGGGGATGTAAGTCCGCTTCTGAATCGATTAAGAACGACTCTCAATTCAGTTTAGTTAAATTGAACTATTCGACGAATAAGCCGCAATTTGGGAGAGATTTAATGAAGACAGACGATTTAACTAGCACCCACGCATCCGTAATCACTGTATTGTCGATGCAGTTTATCACTGTTTTCGGCATTGGCCTGTATGATCCGTGGGATTTCATAGTTTCTACAATTTGCCTACTTTTTGGCATTCGGCTTTTCCGTATCGGTTATGAAGATTGGTTGGGGCGCATTCTGATTTCTGCTAATGTCGCAATTTCTTTCGTATTTTCGATTATCTACCCGTTTTCATATTTGGTCGAGTTTTGGCAAGTTGTTGTTCTCGACATGGGGCTTGGCGACCTCTTCGCTCCAGCTCAATATCTTGAAGGATTGGCTCTTGAGTTTCTTCATTTGGGCTACCAGTCGGCAATCACTCGTGGAGAAATTGCATCGATTTGCCTAGTAGGTGTTGTTTGGTTCTCAGTCCGCAAACGCGAAGCTTGAGTTGCTGTTGGTGACAGACCAACAATTTGGTCATATTGCAACTAAATTGCGAAATAGAAAAAGTTCGACATTCGTGTCGTTAGCAACCCGAGTCTAAATGAGCTCAAAGCGGAATTTTATTCTAAACAAAAAAGGCCGCATCGAATAAACGATGCGGCCTCTCAATATTCAAAAGACGAGTAGATTACTCTTCTTCGGATGCTTCTGCAGCAACACCAGCTGTTTCAGCCAGATCGTCGTCATCGGATGCGGCTGCACCGATGTCGTCGAACAGTTCCTGAATTTCGAATTCAGCTGCTGCTTCTTCTTCTGCGGCCAGTTCGGCGATGGATTTGCCGGATGCCTGAAGTTCAGCTTCTTCAACAGAACGTGCAACGTTCATGGTGATTGTTGCTGTGACTTCTGGGTGCAGAACGACGTTAACGTCGTGCAAACCGAGGTCTTTGATGGCGCCTGTCAGAACAACCTGACGCTTATCAACGGAGAAACCAGCTTCGGTTGCTGCTTCGGCGGCGTCACGTGTTGTGACAGAACCGTAGAGCGAACCCGCATCAGACGCAGAACGAATCACGATGAATGTTTCACCGTCCAGCTTTTCAGCCATCGCTTCTGCTTCTTTTTTGGTTTCAAGGTTGCGCGCTTCCATCTGAGCCTTTTCAGCCTCAAAACGAGCAAGGTTAGCGGCGTTCACGCGCAACGCTTTGCCTTGTGGCAAAAGGTAGTTACGAGCGTAGCCCTGTTTCACGCTGACGACTTCGCCCATCTGGCCAAGCTTTGCGACGCGTTCGAGTAGAATGATATCCATGTCGTGCGTTCCTTACTTAACAGCGTAGGGCAGCAATGCGAGGAACCGGGCGCGTTTGATAGCTTGCGAAAGCTTACGCTGGTTCTTGGCACCGACTGCGGTGATACGGGCAGGGACGATTTTGCCGCGCTCAGAGATGTAGCGCTGCAGCAAACGTGTGTCTTTGTAGTCGATCTTTGGAGCGTTATCGCCCTCAAATGGATCGGACTTACGACGGCGGAAAAATGGTTTAGTTCCCATGGTTTATGGTCCTTTCCTGATCTAAATTAGCGACGTTCGCGGCGGTCGCCACGTTCTTCGCGTTTTTGCATTTGTACGGATGGGCCTTCAGCGTGCTCATCAACTTTGATCGTCAGCACGCGCATCACATCGTCATGCAAGCGCATCAGGCGTTCCATTTCCTGGATCGCAGCAACAGGGGCATCTGTGCGCAAAAATGCGTAGTGGCCCTTGCGGTTTTTATTGATTTTATAGGCCATCGTTTTGACGCCCCAATATTCGTGATCAACCAGTTTACCTTCGTGATCAGACAGGACAGTACCGAAGTGTTCTATCAGGCCCTCTGCTTGCGTGTTGGAAAGATCCTGACGCGCAATCATAACATGCTCATACAGTGGCATGTGTGCTCCATTCATTTTATCGGCGCATTTCATAGGAAGGGGCGATTAACCTTGCCGCACCCCATCCACGAGAGACTGCGCAGTTCATTTAACTTGCGGAAGGTAGTGGCCTTATAGCTGTGATTGCCAATGTTGCAAGGGTGAACGGCCCAGTTAAGCCTTAAGTGTTTAGGATGCCGGTCGGCTCAATTTATTGAGTGTATTAGTCGACATGCCAATTGAGAAAATGAGAGCAGTTTTGAAATTGCAATGCTTATGATTTTAGAGGTCGCCAATCTCGGACTGATCGTCGACGTCAAAATACCGAATTGCGCTGATACTTGTCACACTGGCGGACGCAGGGTAAGCCAATGAGAAGAGGTGGAAAAAGGAGCACACGATGAGGGCATTTGTATTTCCGGGGCAAGGGGCGCAAGCCATCGGTATGGGGCAATCCTTAGCCGAGGCTTATCCAGCGGCAAAGGCCGTGTTCGAAGAAGTTGATGACGCGTTGGGTGAAAACCTGAGCGACATGATGTGGAACGGCAATATCGACGAATTGACCCTGACGCGAAATGCGCAACCTGCATTGATGGCGACGTCTCTGGCAGCGATGCGTGCGCTTGAAAACGAGGGCGTCACAATTGCTCATGCCAATTTCGTAGCCGGGCATTCACTTGGCGAATATTCCGCTCTTGCTGCTGCGGGGGCGATGTCAGTTGCCGATACAGCGCGGCTTTTGCGCATTCGTGGCACAGCCATGCAAGAAGCCGTGCCAGTTGGTATCGGCGCTATGGCGGCTCTTCTAGGACTTGATTTTGAAACTGCGTCGGCAGTGGCCGCAGAGGCATCACAAGGCGAAGTTTGCCAAGCCGCAAATGATAACGATCCAGGTCAGGTCGTCGTGTCAGGACATAAGGCGGCTGTAGAACGCGCACTCGTGTTAGCAAAAGAAAAAGGTGCAAAGCGTGCGCTTTTGCTGCCAGTCAGTGCCCCGTTTCATTGTGAACTTATGGCGCCGGCAGCAATAGCGATGGCAGAAGCATTGGGGAATGTTGAAATTAAATCTCCTGCGGTGCCATTGGTTGCGAATGTCCGCGCTGGCGTGGTTTCTGATCCAGCTGTCATTCGGTCGCTCTTGGTCGAGCAGGTAACGGGATCCGTACGATGGCGCGAGAGCGTGCTGTTTATGGCAGCGCAAGGCGTAACAGACATTGTCGAAGTCGGCGCAGGCAAAGCCTTGATCGGAATGGTGCGACGCATTGATAAGTCGATTGCAACTGCTGCGGCCGGCACTTCCGAAGATATTAAAGCGGTCGCGAGTGCGATTGCTGAACAAGAATAAGTAAGGAAATAAAATGTTTGATTTAACAGGAAAATGCGCTCTTGTGACGGGTGCATCCGGCGGCATCGGCAATGCGATTGCGACAAAGCTCCATGCGCAGGGTGCGACTGTTGCGATAAGTGGCACAAGAGTTGACCCGTTGAACGAGTTGGCATCAAAACTGGGCGAACGCGTCCATGTATTGCCATGTAACCTGAGCGATGCAGATGCCGTAACGGCACTTCCCAAACAAGCCATTGAGGCGATGGGTTCGCTTGATATTTTGGTGAATAACGCTGGTATCACGCGGGATAATATCTTTATGCGCATGTCAGATGATGAATGGTCTAGCGTGCTAGAGGTTAATCTGACGTCGACAATGCGTCTGTGTAAGGGGGCCATTCGTGGGATGATGAAGTCACGCTGGGGGCGTATCATTAACATTTCTTCGGTTGTTGGGACGACTGGCAATCCGGGGCAGGCTAACTATGCGGCATCCAAGGCCGGCATGGTCGGTATGTCTAAATCGATTGCCTATGAAGTGGCTAATCGCGGCATTACTGTGAATTGTGTGGCACCCGGCTTTATTACAACTGCGATGACCGAGAAATTGACCGACGATCAAAAGGGTGGAATCTTGACCCAAGTCCCTTCTGGACGCATGGGCGACGCGGATGAAATCGCTGCTGCGGTCGTGTATTTGGCAAGTGCAGAAGCCGCATATGTTACCGGCACGACATTGCATGTGAACGGCGGAATGGCTATGATCTAGCGTATCATCGGGTATGCCTATTGAAACCGTTTGCGTTGCAGGCGATTGATGGTATAGGCGCTCGCAGAATGGTAATATTCGGTGTTGACCTTGCGTCAATCTCGACTTGCACCGACAGTATTTGCCTATTATGTGGCAGGTAAGTCCTAAAGGGCACATCGGGGGAAACCCCAACGCAAACAGGGCGCAGCCCCGAAAACGTAAGGAATAGACATGAGCGATATCGCAGACCGCGTACGTAAGATCGTAGTAGAGCACCTCGGTGTAGAAGAAGATAAGGTTGTTGAAGCAGCATCTTTCATCGACGATCTGGGTGCAGATAGCCTTGATACCGTTGAATTGGTTATGGAATTCGAAGAAGAGTTCGGGATCGAAATCCCTGACGACGCTGCCGAAACTATCCAGTCATTCGGTGACGCGGTAGAGTTCATCACAAAAGCTCAGTAAGCCTGAGTTATTTGATTTTAAGCGGCTCCAGCTTTTGGGGCCGCTTTTTTGTTTTCTTTTTACTTTTTGAATTTTACGGTTTTTCGGACGAGCAATATGGGCAAAGGGCGGTCAAATTGAACCCCTGTAAAATGCTCATTTGACCATTTATGGTGACAACGGGTCCAGTTTTTGCCAATTTTAATTGCGCCGCGCTGTTCATCGCAAAGCAATTTCCCACCCTTACCTGAAATTTTTGCGCCGGTGCAGCTGAGGTCACTTATATTGCAAGCATATATTTGGCCGTGAACTTTTACCTGGGTTTGGATATTGGTGACAAAACGTTTGGCTCGGCGTCTGTTAAGCTCGGATCGACGGAACATAAATTTTATGGTGAAAAAGGCCCCAAGTATTGCAAAAAATGAGATCGGGATAATGGTTACTAATTGATCCGGCTCGAAACTTGTTCCATTGAAGTTTTCAGACCCTCGTTTGTTTCCTAATGCGCGGCCCACATTTATCGGCGGCTCAATATTTGCAGGACAATCGTATTGGGGTACGATCTGCGTGATTTGACGCAAACTTTGTTGGTGCATGCGTGAAAGCAATAAGCTTTGAGCAATTTGATAATTTGATTTTTCTAATTCGTGAACAATGACTCGTGTGTTTCCCAAAAAATCCGAAACGATCCTGCCGTGTCCAGAACGCGTGCTTTGCGGGAATTGAAGGATGATATAGTCTTCGTCCACTCTGGACATGTGTGCAATGAGCAGCCGCACGTCGGGGTTGCCTGATGTCAAGCTTTCCAATTTTGATAACCTGAGCTGGGCTGTTTGAGCCCGTTCCACAAAGGAGATTGCATTGCACAATGACGGGTTTGCTGTGGCCTCAACAACGGAAAAAAATAGAATGATGACCCCGTAAAGGATAGGTTTCAATTTTACTTTTCCCATAAGTTTGAAGCCAGAGTAGGAACAACGCATTAACAATAGGTAAAATCACACCTAAGCACGCAAGATGTTGTGACGGCCCTTGCCCCAGCAGCGGTGGCTGGGCTATCTAGATACCAAATACATACTTAATAATGAGGTCAGATTATGCGGCGAGTTGTAGTGACAGGATTGGGGCTAGTAACCCCACTTGCAGACGGCGTTGAGGCCAGCTGGACTAGGATCCTTGATGGTCAATCTGGTGCCGGCACAATCAAGAGCTTTGATGCGAGCCATCTAGCAACCGATTATGCATGCGAAGTTCCACGTGGTGACGGCGCGGACGATACATTTAACGCTGATGCATATCTTGCGCCCAAGGAACAACGCAAAGTTGATGATTTCATTTTGTTTGGTATCGCTGCAGCACAACAAGCTGTCGAAGATTCTGGTTGGATGCCCGAAGGGGACGACGATCTAGAACGGACAGGCGTCTTAATCGGATCGGGCATTGGTGGTTTGAAGTCAATTGCCGAAACTGCTGTTATGATTAAGGAAAAGGGGCCGCGACGTGTTTCTCCTTTCTTTATTCCGGGTGCTTTGATCAACCTCATTTCTGGTCAGGTCAGCATTAAATACGGATTTAAGGGCCCTAACCATTCGGTTGTAACCGCCTGTTCAACAGGTGCGCACGCAATCGGTGATGCAACGCGGCTTATTAAATATGGCGCGGCAGATGTTATGGTCGCTGGTGGTGCCGAAGCTGCCATTTGTGAGATTGGCATCGCTGGTTTCAACGCTTGTAAAGCACTGTCAACAAAGCGGTCTGATGACCCCAAAGCAGCATCACGTCCTTATGACGGCGACCGCGATGGATTTGTTATGGGTGAAGGTGCGGGCATTGTTGTCTTAGAAGAGTATGAGCATGCAGTCGCACGTGGTGCGAAGATCTATGCAGAAGTGCTAGGCTACGGCATGTCCGGTGACGCGCATCACATTACGGCACCATCATCAGATGGCGAGGGCGGTGAGCGTTCAATGCGGGCTGCATTGAAAGATGCAAACCTTGAGCCTGCGGCAATTGATTATATCAATGCGCACGGGACATCGACTATGGCTGATACAATCGAGCTTGGCGCGGTTGAGCGGATGATGGGCGACGCTGCGGGCAACGTGACAATGTCATCGACGAAATCAAGCACGGGACACCTATTGGGTGCCGCCGGCGCAATCGAGGCGATTTTCTCGATTTTGGCTATTCGCGATCAGGTCGCACCGCCAACGCTGAACCTTGATAACCCAGCAATTGAAACGCAAGTTGATCTCGCCCCGAACACCAAACGCGAACGTAAAATTGATGTCGCATTGTCCAATTCCTTTGGATTTGGCGGAACCAATGCAAGCGTCCTGTTTGGAAAGATCGGCTAATGTGGCGACATGTTGCGTCTAATGCACTGTCGTTTTTTGTCGTCGCATTATTCTTATTGGCTGGTGTAATTGCTTGGTCGGCGGAGCGTTACTCAAGCGCAGGACCGCTTGAACAGGCGATTTGTTTTCAGGTTGAGCGTGGATCAAACATTCGCAAAGTGAGTGCCAAGCTGTCTGAAACGGGTGCAATAACTTCGGCACCATTATTCCGGATCGGCGCGGAATATGCGGAAAAATCTGGCAGCCTCAAGGCTGGTAGTTTCCGCGTGCCTGCAGGGACCTCAATGGAGGGGATCACTGATATCATAACACGGGGTGGCCAAAACACCTGTGGAACAGAGATTGTTTATCGCATCGGCGTCACGGCCAATCGGATACAAGTCAGAGAGTTGGACCCGCAAACGGACCGGTTTGTAACGCTTGTGAACTTTGATCCTACTAGTAGCGAAACTCTGCCAGAAGCATTTGAAGACACGCTTGCAAACCCAGATACGCTTTACCGCGTTGCGATGGCCGAGGGCGTTACGAGCTGGCAAGTTGTAAACGTCTTGTCCTCGATTGCTGAGTTGGCATCTGACACGGCACAAGTCCCTGCCGAAGGGTCCCTTGCTCCTGGTAGTTATGATTTCAGAAAAGGCGCGACAACAACCTCTATCCTTGACCGTATGGCTGACCGTCAGGACCAAATTCTGGCACAAGCTTGGGCAAATAGAGCAGATGGTTTACCGCTCGCGACCCCTGAAGAGGCATTGGTTCTGGCGAGCATTGTGGAAAAGGAAACCGGTCTCGCTGGTGAACGTCGTCAGGTTGCAAGTGTATTTGTGAACCGGCTTAACCAAGGGATGCGTTTGCAGACGGATCCAACTGTCATTTATGGGATTACAAAAGGTGAAGGGGTGCTTGGACGTGGATTACGTCAAAGCGAGCTGCGCCGTGAAACGCCCTGGAATACCTATCTCATCGACGGACTTCCGCCAACGCCGATTGCCAACCCAGGTGAGGCCGCAATTAATGCCGCTTTGAATCCGGACGGTTCAAAATTCATCTTCTTTGTTGCTGATGGAACAGGCGGTCACGCGTTTGCTACGACGCTTGCTGAACACAATGCGAATGTGCGTAAATGGCGCGCAATCGAAGCAGAACGTGCGTCGCAAAACGACGGATAACGCCTTGTTTTGTTAATGTTTTATTAAACCCTGCGCACGGTGATGCGCAGGGCAAAATTGACTTTTGTCCTAGGCTATTCTAAAAATACTTATGCCCACAGTGCTTACGCAAGATATCGCTTAGCGGCGCGCTGGACACGGGATTGAACGCCCCCCTTATTGGCAAATTATCATGACACATGAAAACAATCGCCCGACATCGGGTGAGTTAGCGGCCGCAAAACGGGTTGCGGAGATTGAGGTGCTGTTTGGCAGTATCAAGGATATCTTGGTTGCCACGATGGAACGACTGGATCGTCCGACGCCCGAAATGCCACCCAAAATGATTTCGAAGTTGTCAGAACTGCAAACTGCACATCTGGCTTTGATCAAAGCAGAGGAAGCGTTCTATGAAAAAATCCGAAAGGAAGGCGCGACCGACGATACCGACTTTGAAGGGATCAGGGTTGAGATCGGGCGCCAACTTGATCGCATCCGTGACACACTCACAACAACAGACATTCATTAAAGAACTCGATCATGCCGCACTTCTCGCCTTGCCCTATTTGTTCGACTTTTGGGCATTGCCACATCAATTGCCGCCGGCTGGTGACTGGCGCACGTGGGTCATATTGGGCGGGCGTGGCGCTGGGAAAACACGCGCCGGTGCCGAATGGGTCCGAAGCATGGCCGAGGGGCCATCTGTTGATGTTCTGGGGGCAGCCAAACACATTGGTTTGATTGGCGAAAGTATCGACGAAGTTCAAGAGGTGATGGTTTTTGGTGAAAGCGGCATTTTAGCGGTGTCGCCTCCCATTTGGCGACCCAAATGGATCGCTGGCCGCAAAATGTTGATCTGGCCAAACGGTTGTTCTGCGAGGGTGATGTCCGCTCATGATCCCGACAGTTTGCGCGGCGCACAGTTCGATGCAATTTGGGCTGACGAATTCGCAAAATGGCGCAAAGCCGAGGCCGCGTGGGATATGATCCAATTTGGCCTGCGTCTGGGCCAGCAGCCAAGAGCGTGCGTAACGACGACGCCGCGAAATGTGCCGGCGTTGAAAGCGTTGCTAGATCGTCCTTCAACGAAAATGACTCATGCATCGACCTACGCAAACAGAGCCAATCTAGCCCCTGAATTTATGGCTGAAGTCGAATCCCGCTATGCAGGAACCCGTATCGGACGTCAGGAACTGGATGGTGAAATGCTGACCGACACCAAAGGTGCGTTGTGGCGTTACGCTATGTTGGCTGAAATCCAAACCACAAAATCCCCAACTTTTGATCGCGTCGTCGTGGCCGTTGATCCACCTGCATCGGGCAAATCAACATCTGATGCGTGTGGCATTATTGTTTGCGGCGTTGTCGTAGACAGCCAATCAAGCGACAGGTGTCTATATGTCATTGAAGATGCGACCGTTTCAGCCGCGTCGCCCCAAGTTTGGGCGCAAGCCGCGATTGACGCTCTAGAGCGCAACAATGGGGATCGCATGATTGCCGAGGTTAACCAAGGCGGTGATATGGTCGAGGCCGTCGTGCGCCAACTTTCACCCTTGGTGCCATTCAAGGCCGTGCGTGCTGTCAAAGGTAAATCTATCCGCGCAGAGCCAATTGCCGCGCTTTATGAGCAGGGGCGCGTGCGCCATCTGCGCGGGCTTTCCGCGCTAGAGGATCAAATGTGCCAAATGACAATCGCGGGTTTCGAAGGGCAGGGTTCGCCTGACCGCGTTGATGCGCTTGTTTGGGCCGCGCATGAATTGATGATTGTTCCCGCCGGTCAAGCGAACCGCCCAAAAATTAGAACGCTATAGCCGTTGCGCGATCCAACGCGCGGTGATGTCTCAATTCGCTAAAGCTTTGACGGTAAAACTTATCACAAGAAATCGACGCTCCATTGTGGGACGTTGGTCGCAAGGAGAATTTGATGTTTGAATTTCTGAACAGGGCAACCAGCAAGGTTTCCGCTGATCAACCAGTTGAAAGTGTCAAAGCGTCGGCGGCGGGTCGGATTGCGGCCCTTGGGGCATCTGGTCGCGTCTCGTGGAGCCCTCGTGACGTTTCTTCGCTGACGCGCACCGGTTTCAATGGCAACCCTATCGGCTTTCGTGCAGTGAAAATGATTGCAGAAGCCGCGGCAGCGCTGCCGTTGGTGTTTCAAGATGACGCGCGCCGCTATGAAACCCATCCTGTTTTGTCGCTGCTATCCCGTCCGAATGCTGGACAACCGAGGGCAGCCTTGCTCGAAGCGCTTTATGGGCAGCTCTTGCTCACTGGCAACGGCTACGTTGAGGCTGTTGGCGATGATGCGCTTCCGCATGAACTGCATGTTTTGCGGTCTGATCGCATGAGTGTTGTGCCCGGGGCCGATGGCTGGCCCGTTGCCTATGAATACCAGGTAAATGGTCGAAAACACAGGTTTGCCGCGACTGAGGATGCCGGCGTTATTTGCCACATCAAGAGCTTTCACCCCCAAGATGATCACTATGGGTATGCGCCGATGCAGGCTGCGGCAAGTGCCGTAGATGTGCACAATGCGGCGTCGCGCTGGTCCAAAGCATTGCTCGATAATGCTGCGCGACCATCTGGCGCAATCATTTATGAAGGCACGGACGGGCAAGGGCTGACAAATGATCAATATGATCGCCTTCTCCTTGAAATGGAGACGCAGCACCAAGGCGCGCGCAATGCAGGGCGGCCAATGTTGCTGGAAGGTGGGCTCGATTGGAAGCCGATGGGCTTTAGCCCGTCGGACATGGAATTCCAAAAAACAAAAGAGGCAGCCGCACGTGAAATTGCTGTCGCCTATGGCGTGCCGCCAATGATCTTGGGCATTCCCGGTGATGCGACCTATGCCAATTACCAAGAGGCAAACAGGGCGTTTTATCGCCTGACGATCTTGCCCCTTGCGCAGCGTGTCTTGGGCACGATCGGCGATTGGTTGTCCGATTTCACAGGCGAGGACCTAAAGATTAGCCCTGATCTGGATCAAATCCCCGCTCTTTCGGCCGAAAGGGACGCCCAATGGCGCCGTGTCGGAGAGGCTGCTTTTTTGACCGCTGCAGAAAAACGCCATCTCCTTGGTTTGCCAAGCCTTGAGGTCGGCAATGACGGGTAAAATTGTGGACATCAAAGGCGCGCCTCGATCCGGTCAATCGCCGCCGGTTTCGGACTTTTGGTTCGCTCAAATCGATGTGCGGTTGGGCAAGATCGAATTCATGGTCGCGCGTCTGGAATGGCAAATCTGGATGCTTGTTTGCAGCGCATTCGGCGTGCTGATTTATCAAATTGTCAAAGCCCTCGCGGCCAACTGAACTGGAGACGGAAATGTCACTTGAACACAAGTATTGCCAGCTCGGCACCGATCTCATCGTGACTGATGGGGCAACGATTGAAGGCTACGCATCTCTCTTTGGTAAAGCCGATCAGGGCGGTGATACGGTTGAGGTCGGTGCATATGACCAAAGCCTGAAAATCACCGCGCAAAAGGGTGGTCGCATAAAAATGCTCTGGCAGCATAAACCGTCCGAACCAATCGGCGTTTGGGACGAAGTGCGTGCCGACAAAAAGGGGCTTTGGGTGCGCGGCCGTATTTTGACCGATGTTGCACGTGGAAAAGAAGCCGCTGCCTTGATTGAGGCAGGTGCGATCGATGGGCTTTCAATCGGGTATCGAACCATTAAGGCCCGAAAGAGTGACAAGGGCGGCCGCCTTTTGTCTGAATTGGAACTTTGGGAGGTGTCACTGGTCACATTCCCAATGCTTCCCGAAGCGCGCGTAGGAGCCAAGGGAGACGATCCTGATGGAAATGCCTTGCGAGAACTGGCTGCAGCGTTTGACAACGCCCGCAGCCTGATGACGCCGGTCTAGCCGGCAAAAACTGTCCATCAAGAGGATCGATAGATGAGTATATCCGAGACAAAGGCTCGGGCCGGGGAAGATGTGTCTCCTGCCCACGAACTGAAAACCTCACTTTCAGGTTTCATGAGCGATTTCAAAGATTTTTCCAACGGCGTTAATGCCAAACTTCAAGAACAGGATACCCGGATGAATAAACTGGACCGAAAGACAATGTCGCATGCGCGTCATGCGCTAAATGTAACGGCACAAGACGACGCGCCACATCAAAAAGCGTTCGCTGCGTATTTGCGTTCTGGTGATGATGATGCTTTGCGTGGTCTGGACATCGAGGAAAAAGCGCTCGGCACGTCTGTTTCGGCCGATGGTGGGTATCTTGTCGATCCGCAAACGTCTGACACCATCAACAGCACGCTCAGTGCCACGGCATCATTGCGCGCGGTTTCCAATGTCGTCAGTGTTGACGCAACATCCTATGATGTCCTTGTGGATCACACTGACATTGGTGCTGGCTGGGCGACAGAAGCGGCCTCAACGGTTGAAACGTCAACCCCGCAGATTGACCGCATTTCTATTCCGCTTCACGAGCTGTCAGCCCTGCCCAAGGCCTCGCAACGATTGCTGGACGATAGCGCCTTTGATATCGAAGGCTGGTTGGCTGGCCGCATTGCAGATAAATTTGCACGATCAGAGGCCGCAGCGTTCCTGACCGGTGACGGCGTTGATAAACCGACGGGATTGTTGACTTACCCAACGGTTGCAGATGACAGCTGGACATGGGGCAACGTCGGTTATGTCCCGACTGGTGTTGACGGCGGCTTGTCGGATGGCGATGCGATCATTGATCTGGTCTATGCTGTCGGCTCTGAATACCGCGCGAACGGCACATTTGTCATGAATTCCAAGACGGCGGGATTGGTCCGCAAGCTCAAGGACAATGACGGCCGGTTCTTGTGGTCTGATGGTCTTGCGGCGGGTGAGCCAGCGCGTCTTATGGGGTATCCGGTATTGGTGGCAGAAGACATGCCGGATGTGGCATCAGGCGCTGACGCGGTTGCCTTTGGGGACTTTTCTGCAGGCTACACAGTCGCCGAACGTCCCGATCTTCGGGTTCTGCGTGATCCATTCTCGGCCAAGCCACATGTTCTGTTTTACGCAACCAAACGAGTGGGCGGCGCCGTGAGCGATTTTGCGGCGATCAAGCTTCTTCGTTTCGCGCTGAGCTAAGCGTTGGGACCATTAAGGTCCCTGCATGAAGAGCGGCGCGCGGTATGACGATCATCTCCCGTATCGCGCGCCATTGATGGCCAAGTGGGCGAATTGCCCGCGTAATTTGGAGCATTCCATGATGTTAGTCGAAGAAACCACTGTGCCGCAGGCTGCGTTACCAGTTGATTTGTTCAAAAATCACCTGCGCATGGGATCCGGTTTTTCGGATGACGCTGTGCAAGATCCGGTGCTCGAAGCCTACTTGCGCGCGGCACTTGCCGCTGTCGAGGCGCGCACTGGTAAGATTACAATCTCACGTAGTTTCAGTTTGACGGTTTCGACTTGGCGGGAACCGGATACACACCCGCTTCCTGTTGCACCTGTGTCAGAGATTGTCTCAATTGAAGTTATCTCTTCGGATGGCACGATCACCTTCGTGGATGAGGCGAGTTATGTCTTGCGGCAGGATACCGACCGCCCGCTGATTAGCGCGGTTGGGTCTATGTTGTCCTCCATCCCCAAGGACGGCAAAGCCAAGATTACCGCGACAGTTGGGTTTGGGCCTGATTGGGCGGATCTGCCTGCAGATCTGGCACATGCCATTATGATGCTTGCTGCGCATTTTTATGAACATCGACACGACACAAGCGGCGCGCGTCAAACCATGCCATTTGGTGTGGCATCCCTGCTGGACCGTTTTCGCCCTGTGCGCCTATTCGGGGGGATCAGAGCATGAAGCGACCACAGCTAAACCGCCATCTTACCCTTGAACGCGAAACGACTTCTGCTGATTTGTCTGGCGGTTTCATAAGCGAATGGGAGCCCCTCGGTGCCCATTGGGCAGAGATTACACCTGGGACTGGACGCGAAACCAAAGGGCCAGCGGCATCCATTGCGCGGGTGCCTTATAAAATTGTCGTCCGTTCCGCGCCAATTACATCAGATGCGAGGCCCATGGCCGGCCAACGTTTTAAGGGGCAGGGGCGTATTTACGACATCCAAGCTGTGGCGGAGTTGGACAGCAAAGGACGGTATCTGATCTGTCATGCGCTTGAGGAGACAGCAACATGAGTTTTGCGGGCTCAGCAGCGCTTCAACGGGCCGTCTATCAGGCGCTGTTTCATGATCAGGCCATGATCGATGCCGTCGGCGCGGACATATATGACGCAATTCCTTCGGGCAACTTGCCGTCGCTCTACGTGGTCTTGGGAACTGAGGCTGTCAAGGATAGCTCGGATCAAACCGGAAACGGGGCAATCCATGATTTCGTGGTGAGCATCATCACGCAGGCTTCGGGGTTCTCAGTCGCCAAAGAAGTTGGTGCTTTGGTTTGCGATGTCTTGATCGATGCGCCGCTTATTCTTGATCGTGGCACTCTTGTTGCCCTTGGGTTTGTCAAAGCGGCAGCCGCGCGGATCGGGACAGGTGACCGTCGTCAAATCAACCTAACATTTCGGGCGCGTATTTCCGACGCGTAGATCCTAACTTTGATTTTCTTAAAGGAGTGCTCAGATGGTAGCGCAAAATGGCAAGGACCTATTGGTCAAAATTGACATGACTGGTGACGGTTCGTTTGAAACCGCAGCTGGGCTTCGGGCAACACGGATCAGCTTAAATGCTGAAACAGTTGATGTCACCAGCCTTGAAAGCACGGGTGGCTGGCGTGAACTACTTTCGGGTGCAGGTGTCAAGACCGCAGCGATATCTGGGTCCGGCGTGTTCAAGGATGCATCAACGGACGAGCGCGCGCGTCAAATCTTCTTTGATGGCGAAACACCTGATTTTCAAGTAATCGTGCCGGATTTCGGGATCATGGAAGGACCATTTCAGATCGCTTCGATCGAATATGCGGGGTCTCATAATGGCGAGGCAACCTATGAAATCAGTCTCGCCTCTGCGGGTGAGTTGACCTTTACGGCGATTGTCTAATGGCCAACCCATTTGCCGGAGAGGTGAGCGTGCGGATCAATGGCGTCGATCACCCGTGCAAATTGACGCTGGGCGCATTGGCCGAACTGGAAACAACCTTGGGTGACGGGTCGCTTGTTGATCTGGTCAAGCGTTTTGAAACCCACGCCTATAGTAGTCGCGATGTCATGGCCTTGCTTGTCGCGGGACTAAGAGGCGGCGGTTGGTCTGGCAATTCAGGTGATCTGTTGCAGGTCGATTTCCATGGCGGCCCTGTTGGCGCGGCCCGCGTTGCCGCACAGCTCTTGGTGCGCGCATTTACACCGCCGGAATAGGGTATGGATTGGGCAAATCTAATGCGTGCTGGCCTGTTGCATTTGCGCTTGCTGCCACGGGATTTTTGGGCGCTTACGCCAGCGGAATTACAGCTGATGTTGGGGCTTGATGCCACACTTCTGCCCATGGGGCACGCGCGGCTGGAACAGCTGTTGGTGACGTTTCCTGACACAAACGAAGGAGCCCGATAAATGGGTGGATTAACTGATATTGATACGCTTGAAAGTGATGTCAGCGCGCTGGAACGCACATTGGGTGATACGGCAGCAATGACCACTGCCTTTGATCATCAGCTCAAAGATGTGCAATCTACATTGGGCGAAACGACCCGTGATCTTGGTAAGCTTGAACGCGGCTTTTCTCGCGGTCTGCGCAAGGCGTTTGACGGCTTGGTCTTCGACGGTATGAAGCTGACGGATGCATTGAGCGGTGTTGCGAAATCAATTTCCAGCACGGCCTATAACGCTGCAATTCAACCCGTGACCACGCATTTGGGCGGGCTTTTGGCCAGCGGCGTAAACAGCGCAGCATCTGGCATGATGCCATTCGCGGACGGTGCCCCGTTTTCCCAAGGGCGCGTGATGCCATTTGCAAAAGGCGGCATTGTATCCAGCCCCGTCACGTTCCCAATGCGCCAAGGCACAGGCCTTATGGGGGAAGCTGGCCCAGAGGCGATTATGCCATTGGCAAGGGCCGCTGATGGTAGTTTGGGCGTGCGTGGTGGCGGTGGTGCCGGTGTGAACATTACCATGAATATCAACACACCGGATGTTGGCGGTTTCCAGCGTTCGCAAGGACAGATCGCAACGCAAATGGCGCGCGCCATTGGGCGTAGTCAACGCAATCGTTAATCGGAGATACAAATGGCTTTTCATGAAGTGCAATTCCCGTCGCCGCTTAGCTTTGGCGCGGTCGGTGGCCCAGAACGGCGCACCGATATCGTAACTTTGTCCAATGGATTTGAGGAACGAAACACCCCATGGGCGCATTCGCGCAGGCGATATGATGCAGGCCTCGGGCTTCGTTCGCTTGATGACGTTGCTGAGCTGGTTGCATTTTTTGAGGCCCGTCAGGGTCAGCTACACGCCTTTCGTTGGAAAGATTGGGGTGACTTCAAGTCCTGCCCACCATTATCCAAGGTTGCCTCTGCTGATCAGTTGATCGGTATCGGGGACGAAGTCAGCAGCCACATTCCATTGACCAAGACATATGGCAGCGGCAGTGATGCCTATGTTCGTTTGATCAAAAAACCGGTTGCAGGGACAGTTCGGGTTTCGGTCGGTGGTGACGAATTACAAGAAACGATTGATTACACCGTTGAATTTGAAACCGGTACAGTCGTGTTTCCGCACCCACCGGATCTTGGTGCTGAAATTCGCGCCGGATTTGAATTTGATGTGCCGGTGCGGTTTGATACTGACGTCATTCAAACGTCCGTCAGTAGTTTTCGCGCGGGTGATGCGCCCAATGTCCCTGTCATCGAGGTGCGGATATGAATGCCGCAGCACTCAATGCGCACCTTGCGACGGGCGCGACACAAACATGCAATTGTTGGAGCGTGCAGCGGTCTGATGGCGTGATGTTCGGGTTTACCGATCATGATCAGGCATTGGCATTCGACGGGATGACTTTCACCCCCGAAAGCGGCTTGTCAGCAAAAGCCGTGTCGCATGCCACAGGTCTGTCGGTGAATAATACCGAAGCAGTCGGCGTGCTGACATCTGATGCGATTACAAACGATGATCTCGAAGCGGGGCGTTTTGATGGCGCCGCGGTCCAGTTATGGCTTGTTCAATGGAGCAATGTCGCAGCCAGGGAGTTACAATTCGCCGGAACCATCGGGGAAATTGTGCGTGAAAGCGGTACGTTCCGCGCTGATCTGCGTGGTCTCAGCGAGGCACTGAACCATGACATTGGGCGCAGCTACCTGCGTTCTTGTGATACAACGCTTGGCAGTCAGAACTGCAAAGTGGATCTGGAAAACGCAGATTTTTCAACTGAGGCCGTCGTCATTTCCAGCGAGCAGAACCAACATTTCATGTTGGAATTGCCGCAAGCATACGCCGCACGCTGGTTTGAGGGTGGTTTTGTCGAAGTCATTGACGGCGCGGCACAGGGCATTCGCGCCGAGATCAAGCACGATGCAGGCGATGCACAGGACCGGCAATTCACATTGTGGCAACCGCTCAAGGCTACAGTTGCGGTCGGTGATCGCATGCGGCTTGTTGCAGGCTGTGACAAGCGGATCGAGACCTGCCGCATTAAATTCGACAATCTTATCAATTTTCAAGGGTTCCCCGATATTCCAGGCGATGAATGGTTGGCCGCAGTCGCCAAGACCAGCGGCGATAACGCAGGCGGGAGCCTGACAAAGTGACCACGCCAGCAATTGTCTCTCATGCAAGAGAATGGATAGGCACGCCCTATATGCACCAAGCCTCAATCAAAGGTGTTGGTTGCGATTGCTTGGGCCTGCTTCGTGGCTGCTGGCGGTCACTTTGCGGCCAAGAGCCTGAGGCCATTCCAACCTATGGTGCTGATTGGTCAGAACCCCAAGGCGAGGAGTGGTTATGGCAAGCCGCTCAACGGGTTCTGTCCCCAGCTCAGACAAATGAACCAGCAGCAGGTGATATCCTCTTGTTTCGCATGCGGGACGGATCAGTGGCCAAGCATTTAGGCATCCTAGCTGCACCAAACCCGACTCCAACATTTGTGCATGCATATATGGGCCACGGTGTTGTCGAAAGCCCGCTGTCTCGGCCATGGCGCAAACGCATCGTGGCCAGATTTAGATTACGTGAAGGACTATAGCAGATGGCAACACTTGTTTTATCAGCGGCCGGAATGGCGCTTGGCGGATCAATCGGCGGTTCGGTCCTTGGCTTGTCGATGGCGACAATCGGGCGCGCGGCTGGTGCCACACTTGGGCAGGTCATTGATCAGCGCCTTTTGGGGCAAGGCAGCGCGGCGGTTGAGGCGGGGCGCGTGGACAGGTTTCGCCTGACAAGCGCCGCAGAAGGAGCCGCAGCCAAACAGGTATTCGGCCGCATGCGCGTTCCCGGTCAAGTCATTTGGGCAACCCAGTTTCAAGAAACATCGTCAACGACAGGCGGCGGCAAGGGGCAGCCGTCGCAACCAAAAACAACGACCTTTAGCTATTCCGTCAACGTCGCAATCGCACTGTGCCAATCCGAAATCACCCATGTTGGCCGCATCTGGGCTGATGGCGAAGAGATCGCTGCAAATGACTTAACGATGCGTCTTTATCATGGCACGCAAGACCAGCTGCCCGATCCCAAAATCGTGGCAACAGAGGGTGCGCAAAATGTACCGGCCTATCGCGGTACAGCCTATGTCGTGATCGAAAATCTCGCACTTGGTCGTTTTGGCAATCGTTTGCCGCAGTTCACATTCGAAGTGATGCGCCCGTCAACTGCAGATGAAAGCGCGGAAACAGCGGACATCGCGCGGCAGGTCAAGGCAGTCGCTCTAATACCAGGGACGGGCGAATATGGCCTCGCGACCGCACCTGTTTATCAAGACAGGGGTTTTGCAGAAACGGTAGCGGTTAACGTCAACACGCCATCAGGTTTGACTGATCTCGAAACGTCCTTGGACAATCTTTCGGGCGAGCTGCCGTCGTGCAAATCAGCTTTGCTGGTGGTGTCATGGTTTGGCGATGATCTTCGCTGTGGTAACTGTAGCGTTCAGCCAAAAGTCGAACAAAGCCAAACAGACGCGGATACAATGCCTTGGCAGGTAGCGGGTATCACCCGATCAGCAGCACAAGCGGTGCCAATGCAAAACGAAAGGCCCGTTTATGGCGGCACACCGACGGACGCATCCGTTGTCCAAGCAATCGCCGCGATGACAGATCGCGGGATTGAACCGGTGTTCTACCCGTTCATCTTGATGGATCAGCTACCTGATAATACGCTGCCCAATCCTTGGGATGGCACGACAGGGCAACCGGAATTCCCATGGCGGGGCCGGATCACCACATCGCTGCGGCCTGAAATGGCTGGCACCACCGATGGCACTGGTGCGGCCGCGCTTGAAGTGGCCGCATTTATGGGGACGGCCGACCCTGCGGATTTTGCAGTGGTTGATGGACGCGTGAACTATACGGGCCCAAACAGCTGGGGATATCGCCGCTTTATCCTGCATTACGCGCATCTATGCGCATTGGCGGGGGGTGTTAGCGCGTTTTGCATCGGGTCTGAAATGCGCAGCCTGACACAAATTCGGGGGGCAGGCGGCACGTATCCTGCCGTCGATGCGCTTGTATCGCTTGCTGATGATGTCAGGTCTATCCTTGGGCCTGCGTGTAAAATCAGTTACGCGGCGGACTGGTCCGAATATCATGGCCATCAGCCTGCTGGCACAGCAGACAAATATTTTCACCTTGATCCTTTGTGGGCCAGTCCAAATGTCGATTTCATCGGGATCGACAATTATATGCCTTTGTCAGACTGGCGCGATGGCACGGCCCATTTGGACTATGCGTACGGGTCAATCTATGACCTTGACTACCTGTCTGGGAACGTCGCTGGCGGCGAAGGGTTCGATTGGTTCTACCATTCAACCGAGGCCCGTGACGCCCAAATCCGAACACCGATCACAGATGGCGACGACGAGCCTTGGGTTTGGCGGTACAAAGATATTCACGGGTGGTGGTCCCATCAGCATCACAATCGTATTGACGGTGCGCGTCAAGAAACACCAACAGCATGGGCGCCTGCCAGCAAGCCGATCTGGTTTACCGAATTTGGATGTGCCGCCATAGACAAGGGCACAAATCAGCCCAACAAATTCCTCGATCCCAAGTCGTCGGAATCGCAATTGCCGCACTATTCGGATGGTCGCCGTGACGATTACATGCAGATGCAGTACTTGCGGGCTGTTTATCAGCACTATTCGCTGGTCGACAATAACCCTGTCTCTGTCGAATACGGTGGATCAATGGTCGATATGTCACGTGCGCATGTTTGGGCTTGGGACGCGCGGCCATTTCCGTTCTTTCCCGCCACCCAAGAGCTTTGGAGCGACGGAGACAATTATGCGCGCGGTCACTGGCTCAACGGGCGCGCATCGTCTCGAACCTTGGCCTCAGTTGTCACGGAGATTTGTGCCACAGCAGGTGTCACCTCTGTTGATGTATCTACATTGCACGGTGTGGTGCGCGGGTATAGCGTTGATCATATTTCATCGCCACGCGCGGCGCTTCAGCCCTTAATCACTGCTTATGGCATCGAGATTGTCGAACGCGAAGGCGTTTTGGTGTTTTCGCGTCGCGATGGTCTACCGCGTCACATACTTGGTCCCGACGCTTTGGCACTTGATCCAGAGCGACCAGCGACATTGACCCTGACACGCGAACCAAAGGCAGAAACAGTCGGGCGCTTGCAGCTTGGCTTTGTCGATTTCGATAATGACTACGCGCCGGTTGTCGCGGAAACACAGCGTTCTGGTGACACATCACCAAATGTCGCCCAGAGCGACCTGCCACTTGTTATGACCAAGGCCGAAGCGCAAACGACGCTCTCTCGTTGGCTCCACGAGGCTGATGTTGCAACCGACAAAATCGCCTTTGCCCTTCCGCCTTCATACAACGATGTACGTGTCGGGGATGTGGTTTCGATCGATACCGACGATCATAGCGGTCGCTACCGTATTGACCGTCTTGATACCGCGGGCCTGCGCCTTGCAGAGGCAACGCGGGTCGAAGCCGAAGTCTATTTGCCATCACTCAAAGACGAACAATTACCAACGCTGAAACGGCACTATGGTCCAGTGCCTGTCACTATGTTGATGCTCGATTTGCCGCTGGTGCCAGGGCTTGTGGACACCAATGACCCGCTTGCTGTTGCCACCTCTATGCGGTGGCCCGGTAGCGTTGCAATCTATACCAGCCAAACAGATAGTAATTACGAGCTGCTTGATGTTATTCGCGACCGCTCGCCAATTGGGCAATTAACAACGCCATTGTTGCGCGGCGACACGGGCATTTGGGACCGGCAACAAGGTGTGGTTGTCAAATTGGTCAGTGGTCAACTGCAATCATTGCCGCTGGCCGACGTCTTTGCTGGTGGCAACACAATCGCAATTGGTGACGGAACAACCGACAACTGGGAAGTCATGCAATTTGCGCAATCCCAACCGGTAGGGGCAGGGGAGTTTGAGATTAGCCATCTTTTGCGCGGACAGGCAGGCACAGGATCATTCATTGCTGATGTTTGGCCCGCAGGGAGCTATGTCGTCGTTTTGGATCGTACGGCAACACCCTTGCGCATCTCGTCTGCGTTTCGTGGGCTGGAAAGACACTATCGCTATGGTCCAATGTTCCAGCCGCTTGGCGACCCAAGCTACCAGCTAAAAGTCACGTCAATATCGGGCAACGGTGCCCGTCCTTACCCAGTGTCACACCTGCGGGTTGCCTATCAATCCGGCGACACGCATGTCACTTGGATCAGGGGCACCAGAAGCGATGGCGACCGTTGGGATTTACCAGAAATACCACTGCATGAGGAAACGGAAACCTATCAGGTCTCGATCATTCAAAATGGGATCACGCTGCGCCAAGAGCTTGTTTCATCGCCAGCATGGACCTACCCGCAAGCAACAAAACAATCGGATATTGGCAATGACCCATATCTGATTTCTGTCGCGCAGATTTCAGCGTCCTTTGGCCCAGGGAGCGCCGCAAGCCTAACCTTAACTGGGTAGATTTTGCAGAGCGGTTGAACTTTTCTCTTTCAAATCACGTCGGTCGCACTATCTAAGGAAGGAATAAGCCGAAGGAGATGGTTGATGACAGTTGCAACGCAAACAATGGCTCGCCTTGATCCTGTTTGGGAACGCCTATGCACCGAAGCACAGGACGCTATTGCCGTCGAACCATTGATCGGTGGGATGATCCATAGCGGCATTCTCCATCATGATTGCTTTGAGGACGCTTTGGCCCACCGCATTGCAATGAAGCTGGCATCTCGCGAAATGTCAGAACAGATCATTCGTGAGGTGGCTGACCGCGCCTTTGAAGCAGAGCCTGATTTGGCTGTTGCCGCTCGGGCCGATCTTGTTGCGATCATTGACCGTGATCCGGCTTGCCACCGGATGCTGCAGCCATTGCTGTTCTTTAAGGGCTATCAAGCGGTGCAATCATACCGTTTGGCGCATTGGCTTTGGACACAGGGACAACGCGACCTTGCATATTTTGTTCAGATGCGTGTCAGCGAAGTGTTTGGCGTTGATATCCATCCCGGCGCGCGCATTGGCCGTGGCATCATGATCGACCACGCCCATTCTATCGTTATCGGTGAAACTGCGGTGATTGGTGACAACGTTTCGATGTTGCATTCCGTGACACTTGGTGGCACCGGCAAAGAAGACGATGACCGTCACCCAAAAATCGAAGATGGCGTTCTGATCGGGGCAGGGGCCAAGGTTCTGGGTAATATCACCGTAGGGCATTGCAGCCGGATTGCTGCTGGCTCGGTTGTTTTGGAAGATATCCCGCCAATGAAAACGGTTGCTGGCGTGCCTGCCAAAATAGTTGGCGAAGCAGGGTGTTCAAACCCGTCGCTGACTATGGACCAGTTGCTCAACGGCGTAACCTAACGCAAAAGGCCGGACAGTAATGCCCGGCCTTTCGTCAATCTTTGATGCGCAGCCTAGGCCAGCATCATCATCGGGTTTTCAAGATTGTCCTTGATTGCATTCAACAGCTCCGCACCCAGCGCGCCATCAATCACACGGTGATCCACTGAAAGCGTGACTGACATCACAGTCGCTGCCTTGACCTCACCATCATCACCGATCACTGGTTTTCGCACACCCGCACCCACGGCCAAAATCGCCGCATGCGGTGGGTTGATGATCGCATCAAAGTTTTCAATGCCGAACATGCCGAGGTTCGAAATCGCAAAGCTACCGCCCTGATATTCATGCGGCGCTAGTTTGCGTTCTCTTGCGCGTGATGCAAGGTCCTTCATTTCAACAGACAACGCAGAAAGTGTTTTGCTTTCAGCATCTTGCAGTACAGGCGTGAACAAGCCGCCTTCAATTGCAACCGCAACCGCTACGTCCGATTTTTCGAACTTCAATGTGCGATCACCGGCCCAAACGGCGTTGGCTTCGGGGACCTGTTGCAATGCAACGGCGCATGCCTTGATGATGAAATCATTGATCGACAGCTTGGTATTGCGTGCCTCGAGTTGTTTGTTCAACTGGCTGCGGAACTTCAGCAATGCATCCAACTGGATATCGCGGCGCAGATAGAAGTGCGGCACAGATTGCTTTGCCTCGGTCAGGCGGGCGGCAATAACTTTGCGCATACCATCAAGGCTAACTTCCTCATGCGGACGATCTGCATAGGTCTTGAGCACGGTGTCTGTCGATGGACCTGACGACACTGCAGCTGCTGCGACAGCGGGTGCGGCACTTGTGGCCTCGGCGGTAACTGCTTTTGGTTTCGCATCCAATACGTCTGCCTTAACGATCCGTCCTTTCGGGCCGCTACCTTGGATCGCGGACAGATCGATACCCTTGTCCGCGGCAATGCGTCTTGCGAGTGGCGAGGCGAAAACACGGTCGCCTGATTGCACCACCGCCGGGGCAACGGCAGCAGCCGGAGCAACCGGTGCGGGCGATGCGGCTTCTTCCGTGGCTGCAGTTTCAACAGCCGCCGCTTGAGGTGCGCCGATATCATCGGCACTTTCACCGTCTTCGAGCAACACGGCGATCACGTCGTTCACCTTTACGCCCTCAGTGCCAGCGGCCACCATGATTTTACCGACAACACCTTCGTCGACGGCTTCAAACTCCATCGTCGCCTTGTCGGTTTCAATTTCAGCAAGCAAATCACCGGATGAAACGGTGTCACCCTCTTTGACCAGCCACTTTGCCAATGTGCCTTCTTCCATTGTTGGTGAAAGGGCAGGCATCAAAATTTCAATCGGCATCAGGAAATCTCCTCAACGATAATATGGGTAAACGGGGGGCTAATCGGCGCACCTTCTGGGCGGGCGTTCAAGATATCTGCCAAATTATCTTTGACCCAAGCCTTGCGAACGCTTTCGTTCGCAGGCGCGCCACATTCTGTATCAAGCAGAGCCTGCGGAACGGTAAAACGATATTTGGTAAAACCGTCATTAACGGTAAAATAGATCTCTCGACCCTCGTTTCGACTGCACAGCGGTGACTGTTTCATGGTCAACCCGCTATCTATACGTGACTTGTTTCACGGCCGCGACAACTTCATCCGTTGTCAAAAGCGCGTGTTTTTCAAGATTGGCTGCATATGGCATCGGCACATCCTTACCAGTGCAGTTGATCACTGGCGCGTCCAGATAATCAAACGCTTCTTGCATGATGACAGAGCTGATATAGCCGCCAACTGATCCTTGCGGCCAACCTTCTTCGACGGTGACGCAGCGGTTGGTTTTCTGAACCGATTTGATAATCGACGCCGTATCCATCGGGCGCAATGTGCGCAGGTTGATAACTTCGGCGTTGATACCTTCTTCCGCCAACTTTTCGGCCGCTTGCAGGGCATATGTCATGCCAATGCCAAACGATACAATCGTGACATCATCACCGCTGCGTTCGATTTTTGCCTTGCCGAACGGAATGGTGAAATCATCCATGACAGGCACATCAAACGACTTGCCGTACATGATTTCATTCTCAAGGAAGATCACAGGGTTCGGGTCGCGGATCGCAGTTTTCATCAGGCCTTTGGCATCAGCTGCCGAATAGGGCATGACAACTTTCAAGCCAGGAATTTGCATATACCATGCAGCGTAATCCTGTGAGTGCTGTGCGCCAACTCTTGCCGCTGCACCATTTGGACCACGAAACACCATAGGTGCGCCCATCTGACCGCCAGACATGTAGAGCGTCTTGGCAGCAGAGTTGATAATGTGATCAATGGCTTGCATGGCAAAGTTAAACGTCATGAATTCGACGATCGGGCGTAGGCCGCCAAATGCAGCACCGGTTGCGATACCGGCAAAACCGTGTTCGGTAATCGGCGTGTCGATAACCCGTTTGGCGCCAAACTCATCCAACATACCTTGCGAAATCTTATAGGCACCTTGGTATTCACCAACCTCTTCACCCATCAAGAATACGTTGTCATCGCGGCGCATTTCTTCGGCCATCGCATCGCGCAATGCTTCTCTTACTGTGGTTTGTTTGACTTCAACGTCAGCATCCCAATCCGGCGTGGCGTCAACCACAGCAGCTGGCGCCGCAGTGGCAACAATTGGCGGTGCTGCAACCGCGGGGGCAGGTGCGGCGGCAGCGGGTGCACTAGCACCAACGTCAGGTACGTCTTCGCCTTCTTCGACCAGAATTGCGATCACGTCGTTCACCTTCACACCCTCGGTGCCAGCATCGATTACCAGCTTGCCAATGATGCCTTCGTCAACGGCTTCAAATTCCATTGTCGCTTTGTCGGTTTCGATTTCGGCGATGATATCACCGCTGGAAACCGTATCGCCTTCTTTGACCAACCATTTGGCAAGCGTGCCTTCTTCCATGGTGGGTGACAGGGCGGGCATAAGTAGTTCAATCGCCATTACACTGTCTCCTCGGCGTAAATATCTGTCCAAAGCTCGTCCAGCGCGGGCTCGGGGCTTTCCTTGGAAAACTCTGCCGCTTCATTGACGACTGCTTTGATGTCTTTGTCGATGGCCTTCAGCTCATCTTCGGTCACGTGCTTACCTGTCAGCAATGTCTCGCGCACTTGCTCAATTGGATCACGCTCTTCGCGCATTTTCTGCACTTCTTCCCGTGTTCTATATTTTGCAGGGTCGGACATTGAATGGCCGCGGTAGCGGTATGTTTTCACCTCAAGGATATACGGCCCTTCGCCGGAGCGGCAGTGCGCAACAGCGCGCTCGCCTGCTTCCTTGACAGCCAAAACATCCATGCCGTCTACTTCTTCACCGGCGATGCCATATGCAGAACCACGTTCCCACAACGATGGGGATTTTGTGGAGCGTTGGACAGACGTGCCCATGGCATATTGATTGTTCTCGATCACAAATACGACGGGCAGGGCCCAGAGTTCGGCCATGTTATATGTTTCGTAAACTTGTCCTTGGTTTGCAGCGCCATCACCGAAATAGGTGAATGTCACGCGGCCATTGTCCAAGTATTTATCAGCAAAGGCGAGGCCCGCACCAAGCGGCACCTGCGCCGCAACGATCCCGTGACCGCCATAGAAATGCTTTTCCTTGCTAAACATGTGCATGGAGCCGCCTTTCCCTTTGGAAAAACCACCCTCGCGCCCTGTTAGCTCGGCCATGATGCCCTTTGGATCCATCCCGCACGCCAGCATGTGACCGTGGTCACGATAGGATGTTACGCGCTTGTCACCCTCTTCAGCTGCGGCCTCAAGTCCAACGACGACGGCTTCTTGACCAATGTAGAGGTGACAAAACCCACCAATGAGGCCCATGCCATAAAGTTGACCGGCTTTTTCTTCAAATCTCCGGATCAGAAGCATTTCTTTATAATAATGCAGTAATTCTTCAGCCGATACATTCGACTTGGCCTTTTTGGCAGACATGCAATCCTCCAGCGCTCAGGTAAGATAGTTTAGTATTAAACCATCTTTACTACACCTCAAGACGAATTGCGAGAGCCAATTTGACGCTAGGTTAAAACCGTTGAAATTTAGCGGATTACAATCTCATCTGCGCGGATCAAGCCCAGAACATCGCGCGCTTGTTCATCCAGCAAATCCAGATCAAGAAAGTTGTCCGACAGGCGCATCGTAAGGTTTTCCATCTGCGCCAATTCAACACGCAGCGCATCCAACTCTACTTCCAGCGCACTCTTTTCGGCCATGACTTCGCTACGCTTGAATACGCCATAATCACCCTGAATTGCAGCAAAGGCAAAATACAGGCCGAGCAAAATTGCCCCCATGACATAAATAAGTGGGCCCATCGCGGGGCGGTTGCGTCGGATCATTGCTCTGCCTCATAACCGCCTCTTGATGGGCAGCCTTAAGGTAGAATCGCACATTTGAATCGACGAGGGAATCCCCTAATCGCAAATAATCGACTATTTTTAGGGGCTAACGCATCTTAAGTGGCTGACGCGTTGTAGATATCCGAAATAGTCGCAGCGATTGTCGTGTTAAATGCGTCATCGCTTTGCTGTACATTCAACCCTTCGGTCAATGCACGGCTAAAGCTGGCAATCATGCCATTGTTTTGGGCAAGGCGGCTATTTGCTTCGTCGCGCGTATATCCGCCGGACAAGGCAACAACCCGCACCACCCGCGGGTGTTTGATGCACGGCGCATATAGGTTGGGTTTTTCCGGCAACGTCAGCTTAAGCATAACATTCTGATCTGCATCCAGCGCGTCCAGTTCTGACAACAGGGCCCCGAGGAGCAGGTCCTCGGCGGCAGCCTTATCGGAAATGCTAATTGTCACCTCCGGCTCGATAACAGGCACAAGGCCTTTTGCCATGATCTGTTTGGCAACATCAAACTGCTGCTTAACATTGGCATTGATCCCTTCAGCATTTGCCGCCGAAATAACCGAACGCATTTTGGTGCCAAAAATACCTGCCGTTTTCGCCCGATCCAGCAACGTATCAAGCCCATCCATTGGCTTCATCATTTGGACGCCGTTATGCGCGTCCATCAATCCTTGATCGACCTTCAGAAACGGCACCACGCCCTGATCGTTCCACAACGATTGCGCCGCAGGTTTGCCGTCGATCTCGCGGTCCATTGTCATTTCAAATAGGATTGCGCCGACAACCTTGTCGCCGGTAAATGCGGGTGCATGCACGATGCGGCTCCGCATTTGATGGATAAGTGAAAACATTTCATCATCGTTGGCATAATCGTCTTCTGCGACCCCATAAAGCCGCAAGGCCTTTGGTGTGGACCCACCCGATTGATCCAAGGCCGCAATAAAGCCTGTACCCGATTTCACTTGTTCGAATTGTGCCTGATTTACCATGTGATCCGCCTTTGAATGAACCTATTCATTCTTGCTTAGGCGGGTCACAACGGTAGCGCAATTCTGGTTACGCTACCGTTAGCGCAATCAAATGTTGAGTGCGGCAACACCCGGCAATTCCTTGCCTTCCATCCACTCTAGAAACGCGCCGCCGGCGGTTGAAATGTAGGTAAAATCATCGGCAGCACCAGCCTGATTCAACGCTGAAACCGTGTCGCCGCCGCCTGCAACCGTGGTCAAGCGACCCGCTTTAGTCAGCTTAACAGCCGCGTTTGCAACTGCGTTTGTGGCCGCATCAAACGGTTCAATCTCGAACGCGCCCAACGGTCCGTTCCAGACCAGCGTTTTGGCGTTTTCCAAAACAGTCGTGATATAGGCAACCGTTTCAGGCCCAGCATCTAGGATCATCGCATCGGCAGGGCAGGCATCAGGTGCGACGGTCTGGTTGGCTGCACCCGCTGCAAATTCATTGGCGACAACAACATCGCGCGGCAAGATAATTTCGCACCCTGCGGCCTCTGCCTTGACCAAGATATCGCGTGCCGTGTCTGCCAGATCATGCTCGCAAAGCGATTTTCCAACATTCATGCCTTGTGCTGCCAAAAATGTGTTGGCCATACCGCCGCCAATGATCAAATGCTCGACCTTGTTCACAAGGTTGCCCAACAGGTCGAGCTTGGTTGACACCTTGGCGCCACCAACCAACGCCACAACAGGCCGCTTTGGCGACCCGAGGGCACGGTCCAACATCTTGAGCTCATGGGCCATCAGGCGGCCTGCACATGACGGGCGCAGCGCGGCGACACCGACTGTACTTGCGTGGGCGCGGTGTGCTGCTGAAAACGCATCGTTGACATAGACATCGCAAAGGGACGCGAGGCGTTTGGCGAACGCCGGATCATTTGCCTCTTCACCAGCATTGAACCGCAGGTTTTCAATCAACAGAACTTCGTCATTTTCCATCTCCTTGACCGCATCGCGATAATCGCTGTCACAGAATGTAATCGGCACGCCCAATTCTTCGGCAACAACGGGGGCAATATGGATCAGGGACATGTCTTCGACGACCTTGCCCTTGGGGCGACCGTAGTGCGCCATTAAGATCACTTTACCGCCGGCGTCCTGAATATCGTAAACAGTGTCGGCGATACGCTCAATCCGCGTCGCATCCGTGACCACGCCGTTTTCCATCGGTACGTTGATATCTACTCGTACCAACACGCGTTTGCCGTTCAAGTCCATATCGTCGAGCGTATTCCAAGCCATTTGTAAGTCTCCGGTGCTAATTTTAGACTGTCATTGCGCCAAAGGCGGCGCAGGGTCAACTCATTGCCTTGGCAATTGCTGGGTTGCGCAATATGTAACGCAGCAACGTATTTAAAAGGAGCGCCCAAAATGGCTGACATCAAAGACCCAGAAAACACAATCATCATGACGCTGACAGGTGGCGATGTGACTATCGAATTGCTGCCAGATGTGGCTCCAGCCCATACTGCACGCATGAAAGAGCTGGCCCGCGCTGGCAAATATGACAACGTCGCATTTCACCGCGTGATCGATGGCTTCATGGCGCAAACAGGCGATGTTGAGCATGCAAACATGGAAAACAACTATAACCCCGGCCGTGCGGGCACTGGCGGTTCTGACTTGGGCGATCTGCCAGCAGAATTTTCCAAAGTCCCTCACGCACGCGGTTCATTGGGTGCTGCACGTTCAGCGAACCCAAATTCAGCAAACAGCCAGTTTTTCATTAACTTCAAAGACAATGATTTCCTGAACGGGCAATACACGGTGTATGGCATGGTCACATCCGGCATGGAACATGTCGATGCAATCGCCAAGGGCGAGCCGCCTGCGAACCCTGACCGTATGATCAGCGTGAAAGTGGCTGCTGATGTTTAAGCTCGCCGCTGCGTTTGCTGTATTGGCTAGCCCCGCGTTGGCCGCTGGCCTCGAAATCGTAGTCGAAGGCGAGGCCAATGGCACAGTCGTCATCGATCTTTTCGAAGACAAGGCACCGTTGCATGTTGCCCAGATTACGGCAATCGCCGCTGAGGGTAGCTATGACGGTGTGGTATTCCACCGCGTCATCGACGGCTTTATGGCGCAAACGGGTGACGTGATGTTCGGCAAGCAAGACGCCGATCTGCGCCGGGCTGGCACAGGTGGTTCAAACCTGCCCAATATTCCGGCCGAATTTTCGGACCTGAATTTTGATCGTGGCGTGGTTGGAATGGCCCGTTCGCAGAATCCAAATTCTGCAAACAGCCAGTTCTTTATCATGTTCGCCGAAGGTGCGTTCCTGAACGGCCAATATACGGTTGTCGGTCAAGTGACGTCCGGCATGGACGTTGTCGATCAGATCAAACTTGGCACAGGACCAAACGGATCTGTGGTTGGCACGCCTGATATGATGACATCGGTGACTGTGACCGAATAGAAAATCACGGCCCTCTCACAGTGCTGTGAGGGGGCTATTTATTCCGGCGAACTGCGCTCAAGGTGGAAGAAACATCCACGGAGTGATCTGATGCGCCTGCTTCCGACAATTGCTGCTTTTACCCTTGTTGCTGCCACCGGACATGCGAGCCCTGATTTTTGGGTGCATGAATGGCCGAACACCGATTTTGAACAGACGTCCGTGGAAAGCTGGGTCGAAATCCTGTCAGGCGGCCCACCAAAGGACGGTATCCCTGCGATCAGTGATCCGACGTTTTATGGTGTATCTGAAGAGTCTGGCCTGCTGGGTCGAGAACCCGTCATCACACTCGAGATCGCGGGCGAGACACCGCGTGCCTATCCGATACGCTATCTGATGTGGCATGAAATCGTGAATGACGTTGTGGGTGATGTGCCTGTCGCGGTGACGTTTTGTCCGCTTTGCAATTCTGGCATCTCATTTGACCGGCGCACAGATGCGGGCGTTTTGGAATTCGGTGTGTCGGGCAAATTGCGCAATTCAGATATGGTGATGTACGACCGTGAAACTGAAAGCTGGTGGCAGCAAGCGATCGGAGAAGCAATTGTCGGCGAATTAACAGGCATGGAGCTGCAAAGTCTGCCTAGCTGGATGGAAAGCTGGACTGCATTTGCGACGCGCAATCCCAAAGGATTGGTGATGAAACAACCGAACTTCAGGCGCAATTACGGAGCAAATCCATATGTGCGTTACGACAGTTCGTTTAGCCCGTTTCTGTATTCTGGTGAGCAACCGCCGCATGACATTCCGGCACTTGCCCGCGTTGTGCGCGTCGGTGACAGGGCATGGCCGCTCTCCCGCCTGACCCAGGCGGGCTCGCTTGTCGAAGAGGGCATTGCGTTCAGTTGGAAGGAAGGTCAGGCCTCTGCCTTAGATGTAGCGCGCATAGGTGATGGCAAAGAGGTTGGCGACGTGCGGGTAAGGGACGCGCAGGGACAAGATTTGGCGCATGATGTGATGTTTGCATTTGCGTTTCATGCGTTTTGGCCCAACGGTGAATGGATGCTTGGAAACTAGGTGCCGGAGCCTTCGGCGAGAGTTTATTGGACACAGAAAACAACAAGAGCGCGCTTGACTAAATCGGGTTTGCCCTATCCTGTCGGGCGATGGAAAAGAAACAACATTTAGATGCGTTTGGGGCCACGGCACTGGCTGGGTTTGCGCTGTTGCTGGCGTTTAATCAGGTGGTGATTAAGGTCACAAACGGTGGGCTACAGCCCGTGTTTTTTGCGGGGCTGCGATCGGCGGGCGCGGTAATTTGCATCTATTTTTGGATGCGGTTTCGCGGGATAGAGCTGCAATGGACAGCTGGCACGCGGCTTGCGGGATTTGTAACCGGTGTCATATTTGGCGCAGAGTTTTTGTGTTTGTTTGTGGCCCTCGATCTGACCACGGTTGGCAGATCGGGTGTGATTTTCTATTCAATGCCAGTGTGGATGGCGTTATTGGCGCATGTGTTTTTGCCGCAAGAACAGATGTCGGGTCGTAAAGCGCTCGGGCTTATGTTTGCAGTTTCTGGTGTCGCATGGGCCATTTTTCGCAGAGGCGAAGGTGAGGCGAATGTCTGGGGTGATCTCGCGGCACTTGGCGCTGCTTGGGGGTGGGCTGCGACGGCGATGATGGCCAAAGCATCACCCTTGTCGCGGGTCAGGCCAGAGATGCAGCTGTTTTGGCAGGTGCTTGTTTCTGCGCCATTGTTGCTTATTGCGTCGCTGTTTTTCGGAGATTTGGTGCGGGATTTGCAAACAATCCATCTCGCTGGTTTGCTGTTCCAGATCGTTATCGTCGTCAGCGCTGGTTTTGTTTTCTGGCTTTGGTTGTTGTCGATTTATCCCGCGAGCAGCGTCGCATCATTCAGCTTTTTATCACCCGTGCTAAGCGTATTTTTGGGCTGGCTTTTGTTGGGTGAAGAGATCGGGGCTTCGTTGATCGTCGCGGTGATCCTTGTGGCTGTTGGTATTTATCTGATCAACGCGCCTGCTAGGTCCCGCAAAACGTCTGTGTGACCCGTTCGGACGCGTTAGGTGGATTTGAAAACTTCGGATCGTGATCTGCATATGGCGCGCGCGTGGCCGCGTGGAGCGCATGAAATGGTGCGTCATTGCCATCACGAGCGGCAACAATGGCCGCTTGGATCAGGTGATTGCGGGGGATGATTTTGGGATTGGCTGCGGCCATGAGACCTGCAAAATTGTCATCGCGCCGCGCGGCCCATCGCTCTTGCCAAATTTGAAATGCCATGCGGTCAGCGAATTGATCTGCCGCGCTGGGACCGGAAAGATTGGCAAATGTATTTGTAAAATCGGCGCCGTCGTTTTGCATGAGCGTCAGCAGATCATCGATAAGATCATGATCAACATCTTGCGGGCTGGATATACCAATCTTTGCAGCAAAAACCCGCAAGCGCACCGTTTCATAGACCTTGGGAAAGCTGTTGATGATTGTTGTGAACGTCTCAATCGCCGCGTCTTGATCGGGCATGAGCGGGATCAAGGCGGTGGCAAATTGCGCAAGGTTCCAAACAGCGATCCGTGGTTGGTTTTGATAGGCGTAGCGGCCGTGCTGGTCGATCGCGCTAAAGACGGTGGCAGGGTGGTAGGAATCCATAAAGGCACAAGGGCCATAGTCGATAGTTTCGCCAGAAACCGCCATGTTATCGGTGTTCATCACGCCGTGGATAAAGCCAAGCGACATCCATTTCGCAATGAGCTCGGCTTGAGCCTCCAACACTTGGGTCAAGAAATCTTGTGGGCCATTTGCCGTGGGGTAGTGGCGTGCGACTGTGTGTTCATAAAGCGCCGAGAGCGATGCAATATCGCCGCGCGCCGTGAATTTTTGAAACGTGCCAACACGAATATGGCTTTTGGCGACGCGGGTGAGGATCGCGCCGGGGAGGGGGGCATCACGGTACACGTCTTCCCCCGACCTGACCGCCGCCAAGGCGCGGGTGGTCGGCACGCCTAAGGCATGCATAGCTTCGCTGACCAAATATTCACGCAACACAGGGCCCAATTCGGCCCGTCCGTCCCCACGACGTGAATAGGGCGTCGGGCCAGAGCCTTTGAGCTGAATATCGCGCCTGATGCCATCGGTGCCCACCACCTCGCCCAGTAAAAGTGCACGGCCATCGCCCAGGCCAGGGTTCCAATTGCCAAATTGATGGCCGGAATAGGCTTGGGCCAGTGGTGCCGCGCTCTCTGGCATGACATTGCCTGCAAACACATCTCTGGCCGCGTCGCTTCCCATCCAATCTCTGTCGATCCCGAGGGTATCAGCAAGAGGCAGGTTCAGTGCGATCACCGACGGGTCCGCGACAGTCGTTGCGTTTTGGCGTGTATAGAGCGCCGGTGGCAGTTTGGCATATGTGTTGTCAAACGGGATTCTCATGGGCGTGCGCTTGTCATAAATGTCAGCGCGCCATCATGGAACATGCCCACACGTTTTGCGAGGCGTTTGATAGCGTCGTCGTCACTACGCATTGACAACGTCTGCACGTCTGCGGCTTGCAAAGTGCGAGACAGGGCCATGATGCATTCAGTTGCGATGCCACGGCGGCGCACGTTGGAGCGGACAAATATATCGTCAACCCAACCGGTCATACCCGCATTGCGGAGCGACCAGCCGAATGTCACAATGACATAGCCCAAGGGCGCGCGCGCGGGGCCAATCAACCATGCAGCACCAAGCGGTGATCCTTGAAGCAAAGGCAATATGGAATTTGCCCGTGTTTCATCGTCATAGGTTAGTTGTTGTTCGGCATGGTTGCGGGCAATCAAAGACAGCAGTTTTTCTGCGTCGTCAGGGCCCGCAAGGGTGAGTGCCGCGCTCATAAGCGGGCGATCCGCGTTGTCAGCAAATCAAAGAACCCGTCAGCATCAATATCACCCATAAACATCGCATTTGGTGCCCGATCTGTGACGCGCCACCAGTCAGCGACGGTCATGCCGAGCGTTAGGTTTGATCCGGTTTCAATCTCGACGTTGACATGGCGGCCGGTGAACAATTCAGGTTTGATCAGATAGGCGATGACGCATGGGTCATGTAACGGTGCGCCAGCCGATCCGTATTTTTCTTTGTCAAAGCGTTCAAAAAAGTTGGTCCATTCTGCAACCATGACACAGGGCTTGGTGCCGACAGCACGGAATGCGTCGACGCGTGCCTGCGTTGTTAATGCCTTGTGGGTGATGTCGAGCGGCATCACCGTGAGTTTGACCCCCGCATCAAAAACGATTTTTGCGGCTTCTGGATCAACATAAATGTTAAATTCGGCGGCGGGAGTGATATTGCCCACTTCGAAATAGGCGCCACCCATCAAAACAATTTCTTGCACCTTTTCGATGACATCCGGTGCTGTTTGAAACGCCTTGGCGATATTGGTCAGCGGACCAAGTGGGCAAAGGGTAACGGTGCCAGTGTCATGGCTGCGCAGGGTTTCGATGATAAAATCAACGGCATGTAGGTCCTGCAACGGCATGACTGGATCATCCATCTGCGGGCCATCGAGGCCTGTTTTTCCATGCACATGTTCTGCGGTGACAAGTTTGCGCTGCAATGGTGCATCGCAACCCGCAAAAACTTGAGTGTCTGGTTTGCCTGCCAATTCACACACAACTCGCGCGTTTTTTTCGGTCAATGGCAGCGGCACGTTGCCCGCCACGGCCGTAATGCCCAGCACGTCGATTTCATCGGGCGAGGCAAGAGCCAGAAGGATCGCAACAGCGTCGTCTTGGCCGGGGTCAGTGTCGATAATAATTTTGCGCGGTGCCATTGTGCTACCTTTGATTTGTCAGACGCTCAATGTGACCCGATAGCGGGGCAGGGGCAAGGGGCTAGACGCGACCGTGATCCAGCAGGCGCTGGTGCAAAGCAGCAGTGGCCGGAGCGCCAATTTCCAAAGCAAATACATAAGCGTGGGTCAGGTAAAAGCAGGCGGCGTCGATGTCGCCGGCACCGTCAGCGGCAAGCGTATATAACCGCACGAGGGCTGCTTTGTCATCGTTTACATGCGCCGTCAGCAAGGCCTGATCTAGGTCTGACATGGGTTATGCCTTGGCCCGGTGATCCATGACTTTGCCCGCCACCCAATCGTGGAAATTATGTGTCGGGCCATCCATTGCCGGGCTGAAACGGCCGCCGTCAAAGAGCGGGGACAGGCGGCCTTTTTGCATGCCTTCAACGACGAAGATATCTTCTTCAAACACTGTTTTCCACTGGGCGGCATTCTTGTCGCGCATGGTCTGAGCGGTGTCAGGCTTCGCATAAAACAGATGAATATGCTCAGTCGTGCTGATTTTATTATTTGGCTGCAAGACGATCGAAAAACAATGATCGCGCTGTGCACCCAACAGGACATTGGGGTAGACAGTAATGTATTCTGCGCCCTCATTCCATTGTTCGCCAAGCCCATTTAGATCAGGAAATACCTCGCCTGCATCGCCTTTCAACTGCTGATAAACAAACGTGCCTTGGCCGGAATATTGGCCTGCTTGTTGAATATTGTAGTGATCTTCAAGCCGTGAATAGCTGTTGAGACCGGGGTGAACCCACGGCAAATGATAGCTCTCGCAGTAATTTTCGACAGCGAGTTTCCAATTGGTGGCAACGTCGAGATCAAAGCGGCTCTCGGTGCCGCCGTGATACATGGGTTGATCAAACTCTTTCCAGCGCTCAAGCAGGTCCGCGTGGACGACTTCGAATGGATCGGCTTTGCCATCGACGTTGATAAAGACCGTGTTGAACCAGATATGGCTGCGCACCTCTGTAAGGCCAAGATCATCCTTGTTTATCGCCTCATGGGTGTTGTGACCCGGACCACCAACATGGGGCGTGGAGACCAATTTTCCGGCAGTTGAATAACACCAGGAATGATAGGGGCAGCGAATTGCGCCTTCGATTTTTTTAGGCTCGCTCACTAAAATCATGCCGCGGTGGCGGCAGGAATTTTGGAAAACGCGCACTTGGCCTTCGCGGTCGCGGACCAAAAGAAGGGGAATGCCGAGAAATTCGATTGGTTTTGCATCACCTATCTCGGGAACATCTGCGGTGACGGCCAAACCTGCCCAAGAAGAAAAGAGCACAGCGTGCTTTTCCTCTTCGAAAATGGCGTCATCAATATAATGTTCATTGGGCAAACCTTGGGCTTGCTCAATAGGTTGGCGCACAACGGATAGATCACTAGGCATTCACCGCGTTCCTCTTGTTATCGTTCGATAATGTCACGTTCCGCACGCGGAACACCGATCTGCTGCGACAAATCTTGTAACAAAACGACAAAAAGTGAACCGTTGATTAAGCCCCGCGAGAGAGGGCAGCGATACCAGTGCGAACCACTTCATTGAGGCCAAGAGGCCGCATGAGATCAGCGAATGCATCAATCTTCTCTGAGGTGCCTGTCACCTCAAAAACGAATGATTCCAACGTGCTATCGACCACACTTGCGCGAAAAATATCGGCAAGGCGAATGGCTTCGATGCGCGCGTCGCCCTTGCCCGTGACCTTGAACAGGGCCAGTTCACGTTCAACAGAGGGGCCTTCGACGGTGAGATCGTGCACGTCGTGAACCGAAACGATCCGGCCAAGCGTTGCCTTGATTTGTTCGATCACCTGAGGTGTGCCAGAGGTCACGATTGTGATCCGAGAGAGATGACCTTCGTGATCTGTTTCGGCGACGGTCAGGCTTTCGATATTGTAGCCACGGCCGGAAAACAGGCCGATGACGCGCGCCAAGACGCCCGGTTCGTTTTCAACGATCACCGCCAATGTGTGGCGTTCGATTTCGTCGCCAAAACGAGAGCGAAGGTTGTAAGCTGAGTGGCTGGTTGAGCCTTTTTTCAATTTCAGTGCGGACATGATTTGCGTCCCTTTTTTGTCTTGTGATTGACGTATGACTTATGAATGAAGCTTTGACTTAGACCAATGCGCCGCCTGCGCCTTGGATGGCGTTGGCTGTGTCGACATTGTCGCCAAGGATCATCTCATTATGGGCCTTGCCTGATGGGATCATCGGGAAACAGTTTTCATGTTTTTCGACCAGACAGTCAAACACAACCGGACCATCGTAATTGATCATTTCCATAATCGCATCATCCAGATCAGCAGGATCGCTGACCATGATACCTTTGGCGCCGAATGCTTCTGCAAGTTTCACAAAATCGGGCAGGGCCTCTGACCACGATTGGCTATAGCGTTCGCCGTGCAGCAATTCCTGCCACTGACGGACCATGCCGAGGCGTTCATTGTTGAGGATGAACTGTTTCACAGGCAGGCCGTATTGCATCGCTGTGCCCAGCTCTTGCATGTTCATCAGCCAAGATGCTTCGCCTGCGATATTGATGACGAGGCTTTCGCGGTGGGCCATTTGCACGCCAATGGATGCAGGATGGCCATACCCCATGGTGCCGAGGCCGCCGGATGTCATCCACCGATTAGGGTCCTCGAACCCGAGGTACTGAGCCGCCCACATTTGGTGCTGGCCAACTTCCGTGGTGATGTAACGATCGTGGTTTTTGGTCAACGCCTCAAGGCGGGCAAGCGCATGTTGTGGTTTGATGGTTTTGCCGGTTTGGGTGAATTTCAGGCAATCGGTGCCCTGCCACGTTTTAATCGTATCCCACCAATTGGACAGGCCTTCGGCGTTCGTCTTGCGACCGCGCGATTTCCAAACCTTGAGCAAGTCCTCAAGAACATGGGCAATGTCACCAACAATAGGAATATCGACCTGAATGATCTTGTTAATAGACGATGGATCAATGTCGATGTGCGCTTTGGTTGAATTGGGACTGAATTTTTCGACAACGCCAGTGATGCGGTCATCAAAGCGGGCGCCGATGTTGATCATCAGATCACAATCATGCATCGCCATGTTCGCCTCGTATAGACCGTGCATCCCCAGCATGCCGAGCCAGTTTTCACCGGACGCAGGATAACAGCCCAAACCCATCAGGGTAGACGTGATGGGGAAGTTGGTCGCAGCAACCAGTTCGCGCAACAACTGGCTGGCGGCTGGGCCAGAATTGATAACGCCGCCGCCGGTATAAAACAGAGGGCGCTTGGCCTTTTCCATCGCTTTGACCAATTCGGTGATCGCGTCGATATCGCCCTTTACCTGTGGTTGGTAGTGGCTTTTGATGCTGCGCTTTTCTGTATATGTGCCGTTGGCGAACTGCACATCCTTGGGGATGTCGATCAAAACCGGACCGGGACGGCCGGCGGTCGCGACATGGAATGCCTCGTGCAGGGTTGATGCCAAGCTGTCGGTCTCTTTTACCAGCCAGTTATGTTTGGTGCAGGGGCGAGTGATGCCAACGGTGTCGGCCTCTTGAAACGCGTCAGAGCCGATCATGAATGTGGGCACTTGGCCTGTCAGAACAACCAGTGGAATACTGTCAAGAAGTGCATCGGTCAGGCCGGTCACCGCGTTCGTGGCACCGGGGCCGGATGTCACAAGCGCTACGCCAACCTTGCCTGTTGAGCGCGCATAGCCTTCGGCGGAATGCACGGCACCTTGTTCATGGCGGCACAGAATGTGTTGGATGTGATTTTGCTGAAAAATCTCATCATAGATAGGGAGGACAGCACCACCGGGATAGCCAAAGACTGTGTCCACGCCTTGGTCTACCAAAGCCTGAACCACCATTTTTGCACCGGTCATCGTTTTCGACATCTTATTTGCGTCCTTTACGCCAATCTTCATCATCTCATTTGTCACAAAAAAACCCCCGATCATCGGGGGCGCATGGGAGCCTTATGGCAATACCGTTATCGGCCCATGCGCGTATATTCGACGTGATCCACCACTGGTGACATTCTTGAGTTCCTTTGTTGTTGGTAAAACTATGCCGCAGTGCAGAGGTGGTCAACAGCGTTTTTGAACAAAATGTCGTTTGAGGGGTGTTTTTCGCAACTTTATGTCCAAATTATCCGGATTTGTGGTTTTTATTACTATCCGCACTAGCGGAGATGCGGTGCATGATCGGATGAGCGACGGGTTGTTTGGTGCGAAATCCAAAGCGGAGCAGGATGTCGAAATAGCCGGAAAACAGGGTGTTTTCGTTTGCCGCGAGGTACTGCGCACGGCGTTCGCGGTAAAGTGCGGGGATCTGGTGCCATGGTGTTGCGGGGCTTGCGTGGTGCACGATGTGCAGGTTGTTATTGAGGTATAAAAGGCCAAAGAACGGATGCGCCTCTACGACGGCAGTGCGAGCGCCGACATGTTCGGCCGCCTGATGTTCCGCAAATGAGCGCAGGGACGTAAACGATATGGCAGGATAGACGACGCCAATCAGGTAGACCCAAAGCGGCATGTTCGCAGCCCAGAGGATTGCAAAGACAGGCAAAAGGCCAAGCACATGTAACAGCCAAGACATGCGAACATGCGGTTCGTTCGCGATCAAGCGGCGCATTTCGGTTTTGGCAAAGCCGATGATTGATAGCGCGGGGCCGAGGACCAAGCGCCCGATCAGGCAATTGTTGGCGGCAAAGACCAGTTTTACCCAACGCGGCATCGTTGTGACGTCTTGTTCGGGCCAAAAATAGCTTTCGGGGTCTTCGTAGGGATCGGTGAGGTGTTCGTCGCGGTGATGTTGTAAATGCAGCGCCTTATAGCGGCGATAAGGGAATACCATCACCAGCGGCAAAAATACCAGGGCTTCGTTCAGAACGGGCGATGATGTTGGATGACCGTGGATCGTTTCGTGCTGAAGCGATGTATGAAACGCTGTGGCAATTGCCATTACGGGCAGGGCTGCCCACCAAAGCGGACTATGATATAAATAGAGGCCCGAGGCCCAAACGAGATAGCAGGCGAAGATCAATGCGCAGGTGCGCCAGTCAACACGCAATAAATGCGCAATCATTGTGAATTCCCGACAGTGTTAGACAGCGGCCCAATTCCGTTGGGCACGCTATTAATTGCCGTCAGATTTCGTTTGCGTCAAGTGTTCTGCAATTTGTCTTGGGTCATCGTGTCAAAATCTGATGCGTCGTGGCGCTCGTGGAGTTGGCCATCAAGTGGGCCGTTGCCCTTATTCACCATCGCACCACGGATATAAGCAGGACGGGCAGAAATTGTATCCATCCACCGGATCACGTTGGTGTATTCGTGGACTGACAGAAATTCACCTGCGTCCGGATAGCCCTTGTCATGTACTGCGCGGCCATACCATGGGGCCGTTGCCATATCCGCGATGGAATATGTGTCACCGCCAAGGAATTCGCTTTCGCCCAAGCGTTTATCAAGAACATCAAGCTGGCGCTTGGCTTCCATTGCGAAACGATTGATCGGGTATTCGAATTTTTCAGGCGCATAAGCAAAGAAGTGGCCAAAGCCACCGCCAAGATATGGCGCAGACCCTTGAAGCCAGAACAGCCAGTTCAGCGTTTCGGTGCGCTCTGGGCCGGAGCTTGGCAGGAATGCGCCAAATTTTTCGGCCAGATACATGAGGATCGCGCCGGATTCGAAAACGCGCTGGCCTGCGTCTTCGTCAAAGAGGGCCGGGATTTTTGAATTGGGATTCACTTCGACAAAGCCGGAGCTGAATTGATCGCCTTTGCCGATGTTAATCAACCATGCGTCATATTCAGCGCCTGTATGCCCAGCCGCCAGCAATTCTTCGAGCATGACAGTGACTTTGACACCATTTGGCGTTGCCAGAGAATAAAGCTGCATCGGGTGTTTACCGATGGGGCGTTCCTTGTCGTGGGTGGCGCCGGAAATGGGGCGATTGATAGATGCAAATTCGCCGCCGTTGGCGCTGTCCCATGTCCAAACTTTCGGGGGAGTATATGTATCAGTCATGTTCGCGCCTTTTTATTTCACTCGTGTTTGAGAGAAATAGGGCGGCGGGGCGGGGAATGCCAGTGCGTGTTTGCAGGGGAAATGTGCAAAATTAGCACGTCGTTCGCTGTTGGCCATTCCGGCGGGGCCAGAAAAGAGTTTCATATTCACTGTTTACCTAGAGAAATCTTTGGGTAGTGTAACGATACGAAAACGATCAGCCGCACACGCATGGCGCGATGCGGCGTTGAACAACTGGGAGGATTTTCATGGATCGTCGTTCATTTCTAAAAAATTCAGCACTTGGCGGCACAGCTGCTGCTGCAACGGCACTTGCGGCACCTGCGTATGCGCAGGGTAATCGTACGCTTACAATGGTTACATCTGTGCCAGACGGCTTTGCGATCTTTGATGATGCTGCTGTTAAATTTATCGACCTTGTCAACAGCATGTCTGGCGGCGAGCTGACGATTGACAAGAAATCTGCGGGCCAGTTGGTCGGCGCGTTCGAAGTATTCGATGCGGTTTCTTCTGGTCAGGCGGACATGTATCACTCTGCCGATTACTATTTTGGTGGTCAGCACCCTGGTTATTACTTCTTCACTGCTGTGCCATTTGGGGCAACTGGTGGCGAGATGATCAGCTGGTACCAGCATGGTGGCGGTAAAGAATTGCATGATGAATTGGGTCAGATCTTTGGTCTGAAGTCATTCATCGCTGGTAACACAGGTCACCAGCCGGGTGGTTGGTTCAACAAAGAAATCAACTCTGCAGCTGATCTTCAGGGCTTGAAGTTCCGCATGCCGGGTCTTGGTGGTAAAGCGCTTGGCCTGACTGGTGCATCTGTTCAGAACGTTCCTGGCGGCGAAATCTATCAGTCCCTCGCGTCTGGTGCGATTGACGGTGCTGAGTGGATTGGTCCATTTGCTGATGAACGCCTTGGTCTGCAAGAAGTCTGTGACTACTACTACACAGGCGGTATGCACGAGCCGGGCTCTGCATTGACGGCTGCGATGAACCGCGACGTTTGGGACACGCTCACACCGTCCCAGCAGACAATCATTGAAACAGCTGCGATGGCGACACACCACTGGTCATTGTCACAGTCAAACGCCAACAACGGTGCGGCACTTGAGCGCCTGAAGGCCCAAGGCACCAAAGTTCTGCAATTCCCTGATGATGTTTGGGATGCATTTGGTAAGGCCGCTGCTGAAGCGCTTGACGAAAACATGGATGACGAGCTGTTCGCGCGTATCCGTGCAAGCCAAGAAGCATCTGTTGCGTCCACATATAGCTGGACCAGCATCTCTGACGGTGAATTCCAGCGCCAGCGTGCACGCTACAACGCTGCTAACGGCTAAACGCATTGCGAGGGTCCCGTTGATCGGGGCCCTTGCACCAAGAATGTTTCGCACGATTGCAGCGGGGGGACAGCTGAATGGGGCTGGTCGAGGCATGGGGTGGCAATTTCTTTGGGTGGTTTTTAGCCCATTTTATTGAAGCGCCCTACAATATTATAATTGCGTTGATGAACGCGCCATCATGGTTGGCGTGGGTTCCGCATTTTCAACTCAAAGGCAAATTTGATGATCCCGAGGTCGCGCAAAGCCTGATCCGTTTCATCTATTACGGTGCCTCATGGGAGCTGTTTTTTGCTCTGAGCTTTATTTTCGTCGCCGTGACGATTGCGGGTGTGCTGAACAACCGCTTTATGTGGGGGTGCGTGCGCAAGCTCGAGGGATTTGGCAATATTGTTGGGCGCATCGCGGCTTGGGCCGGATTATTGATGGTCCTGCAGCAGGTTCTGATTGTGTTTCTCCAACGCATTTTTGCGGTCTCAGAAATCTCGCTTGGGTTTGGAATCACGTTTACACATGACGTCAGTTGGTGGGGCGAAGAGCTTAAACTATATAACGCGATGATTGTTTGTTTGTGTGTGTCGTACACATTCATTCAGGGAGGCCATGTGCGCGTTGATTTGATCTATTCGGTTGTCAGCTACCGGATCAAGCGCATCATCGATATGATTGGGTGTCTGGTATTTATGATACCGGGGGCATTGGTCACATATTTTTATGGCTGGTTCTTTTTCTGGCGCACGATGGTCACACCAAAACTGTCGGCTTCGGATACGTTCAAAGACATTGATAAGCTATTACCCAAGGCGCGAGCGTTGCGATGGAACGTTGAAACCATCGGATTTAGCCCGAATGGATTTAATGCCTATTTCTTGTTCAAGGTGTTGCTATTGACGTTCGCTTTGATGGTTTTGCTGCAAGCAATCGCATTCTTGTATCGTTCCTATCTGGAATTACGCGAAGGGCCGGCCAGTGAAGGCCGCTATCTCGACAAAGACGTGCTTGGCGATGTGACCGCCGAACGCGTAGCTGAAATTCACTAAGGGCGGACCCGTTATGATACTTGGACTAGATGGCGTTGAAATTGGCATCATCATTGTTTTTCTGACGCTGTTCGCGGGCATCCTGTCGGGTTTTCCGGTGGCATTTGCGATTTCAGGGTCGGCAGTGATTTCATTTGGGGTGATTGCGGCGCTCGATAGCAGTGGCATTCTGACACACTTTGCCGTTGATACCGGCACCGAGGCCTATGCCGCCTTGATTGCTGAAGGGGTCAGACCCGAGACGATATCGGTGTTTCGAAACCCAGATTTACCGCGCTACGCGACAGCACTATTCCCCAATGGTTGGGAACAAGCGATCGATCGTAACGTCGGGTTCCTTGTGAACCGCATGAATGAACGCGTGTTGGCAGGCCAGTCGATTGAAACGCTGCTGGCGGTTCTGATGTTTGTGATGATGGGGATCGTGCTTGAACGGTCGCGTATTGCTGATGAACTGCTGACAACAATGGCCAAAGTTTTCGGCCCGTTGCCGGGCGGCTTGGCTGTGTCCATCGTGATTGTTGGCGCGTTTCTGGCGGCCTCAACAGGTATTGTGGGGGCGACCGTTGTAACAATGGGCCTGCTTGCCCTGCCGACGATGTTGAAAAACGGCTATTCACCGGAATTGTCGACGGGGGTTATTGCGGCCTCCGGCACATTGGGGCAGATCATTCCGCCGTCGATTGTCATTGTCTTGTTGGGCACGCTTGCGGGTGACCTCTATTCCGCAGCACAAGAGGACCGTGCGCAACTGGCCGGCTGTACAGATGCATTGACCTATCTGGGCGAGCCTGCGGTGGTATCGGTCGGCACGTTGTTCCAAGCGGCATTGCTACCTGGTGTCTTGCTGGCGTTTCTTTATGCCGCCTATGCATTTGGCTACGCGCTATTGAACCCATCCAAAGCACCCGCGGTACGCAGTGGATCTGCAATCAGCGGACAGGCAATTTCTGTGCGCGAAGGCCTGCTGTGGTTATTGGCGGCGCCTGTTGGGCTGATTGGCCTTTTGCTTATTCTGATGCAGACGGGGATTGTTGGCAGCCAATCTATCCTTGTTGATAGCTATACTGATACGGGCAAATCCGCGAGCCTGCGCACCAATGTCAGCGAAGAATGTGCACTATCCATGCGCGAACTGCACGGTGACGCAGCATGGAATGCCGCACTCGCGGAGCAAAGCACGATCAATGATGCGGGCGGGGTTGAGCAAGCCCGTCAATTGACCGACGAAGAGCGGAGCCAGCTTGTGATCGAGAAGATCGCTGATGCGCCGCCGCTTGGCACCGGATTGTCGATCTTTGCGCTGCTGATGGGAATTACATTGGTCTATGCGCGCGGTGTCCGCCCGTTGGATGACCATGGCCCGCTGATTGTTGGTGCGATTGGTATCGGTCTTATGTTGCTGGTTGATGCGCTATTTATCGGCGCGGCAATGACACCCGGAACAACCGTTCTATTGATCGCCATTCCGTTGATGATCGCGTATCGCGGGCTAAAAGTCGCGGTTGGCATGCTGGCCCAGAACGAGATTTTGCGGGTGGTGTTCCCACCGCTCGTGCTGATTGTGGCTGTGCTTGGGTCGATTTTGGGCGGCATCACGAACCCGACGCCTGCTGCGGCATTGGGGGCAGGTGGTGCAATCCTGCTGGCAACATATCGCAAGCTTCAAGATCAGCGCCGTTCGCCGCGTATGGTGCTATATACTGCGGCTGCATTGACCATCATGCTGGTTATCGGCACCAATTTCGATATGCGGATGGGGCAACCGACGGTCTTGTTTGAAGACCGGATCGCGTTTCTTGTGACGTTTGCGTCGTTCCTGTTTGCGATGTTTGGGCTGCTTTGGTCCTGCTGGGTGCTGTTTAGCACTGGTGTTCTATCGCCTGTCGTGCGTGAAACCGCCAAAGTAACATCGATGGTGTTTACCATTCTTATCGGGTCGCAGCTGCTGAACCTTGTGCTGATTTCCTTTGGGGGTGAGCATTACATTCAACAATTCCTGCGGTCGTTTGACAGTGAAATACAAGTATTCCTGTTGGTCATGCTTGTGCTGTTCGTGTTGGGCTTTGTGCTTGATTTCCTAGAAATCATTTACATCGTGATCCCGATCGTTGGCCCGATTATTTATGGCGGCACGTTCGATCCCAAATGGGTGACGATCATGATTGCAGTGAACCTTCAGACCTCGTTTTTGACACCGCCGTTTGGGTTTGCGCTATTCTATCTGCGTGGGGTTGCTCCGAAGTCTATCACCACGGGCCAAATCTATCGTGGGGTTTTACCGTTCATCGGGATTCAAGTCGCTGGCTTGTTGCTGCTCTACTTCTTCCCGATTGTTGTGACGATTGTGCCGAACCTGCTGAACTAACTAGCTGCGCTGATCAGGCAGGCTAAGCTGTGCGACCTGTTCGGCGATAGGGTCGCTGGACAGGGGATGGCGGGTTGCATCGAAATCGGATGTGTCTGTCAGCGGCTGCCAAGCGCCGGCGTGGAACACCTCGACACCTGCGAATTTCGATTTGTAGTCCATTTTCGCGCTGCCGGGCACCCAATAGCCAAGGTAGACATAAGGCAGCTGTAATTCTTGGGCCAATGCGATTTGATCAAGGATCATATAGGTGCCAAGGCTGTCCTTGTCGCGGGTGGGTTCAAAGAAGGAATAGACCAGCGATAGCCCGTCATCGAGAATGTCAGTCAGGCAAACGGCCTGAATTGCGCGGTCTTCGTCCTTGTATTCCAGAACACGGGTGCGGATCGGTGTTTCCTCGACCATTGCGGCAAATTCGAACATATCCATATCGGCCATGCCGCCTGTAGCGTGGCGGTGATCTAGGTAGGTGCGAAATAGATCATACTGCTCTTCGCTGGCCCAAGGGGATGTTGCGCGGCGGGTCAGGTCACTATTGCGTTTCATCACCCGCTTTTGTGATTTGGTTGGCACGAAATCAGCGACTTTGATCCGAGCAGACAGACAGGCAGAACAATCAGCGCATGATGGGCGGTAAAGCACGTTCTGGGAACGGCGGAACCCTTGTTTGGACAGGGCATCGTTCAGTTTTGGGGCGGCTTCGCCTTGTAATGCGGTGAACAGCTTACGCTCCATCCGGCCATCCAAGTAGGGGCATGGTTGCGGCGCGGTCACATAAAACTGGGGCGCAATGGGGAGCGTGTGTCGCATTCAGGGTATCCGGTGTTGTTAACAAAATCTAACAAGCCGGATGAATAAGACAAGCCCCCCATATAAGGCGGAGTTAACGCGCAGGGCGGTTTATCGCCGCGGTGCCCAATAAGTGATCAGTCAGGCCCTGTTTGCGCGCGGATACAATCATCATAATGATCGAAATCAGTTGCAGTGGTGCGACGGTCACGCTGATTGTGTAGCCAAGCGTATGGGCGAATGCTTGGCCGCTTTCCAACGGCTCGCCGTCGATATCACGCAGTTGGATACCCATCACACGCATCCCCCATGTGGCCGAACGGTTCGAGATGGTGAACCAGCGGTAGAAAAAGCCGAGGACGATCATCATCACTGGGAAAAAGAAAATGCCAGTGAACGCCGTGAATGGCAAAACCAGTAGGCAAAAGATGAAAATCAGAACCACGTCGATCACCCATGCGATCAGGCGCTTGGGCAGGATGTTTTGGTAGAACTGTGGCTTTTCATCAGGATCGGGCAGGCCAAGGGATTGTGCGGCGGCAGACATTTGGTGTTCCTTATTAGGTCAAGAATGGCGGCAGTAGCGGCCCAAGGGAGGGCAGGCCGCTACTGCGTTGATTATATTAAGCAGCGTCTTTTTCGTCGTCCCGATCATCGTTGCCGTCGGCACGATCATCCATAAACTGGTCAAACTCTGCTTTGTCTTTTGCATCGCGCAGACGCTCAAGGAAGGATTCAAAATTCGTTTGCTCTTCTTCGAGGCGGCGCAAGGTGTCGGCCTTATAGGCGTCAAATGCGGCGTTTCCAGTGCTGCCTGTCATCGGGTGGCGCATTGCGCGGTGAGCGTAACGGGTTGATTTGTTAAACATGCGTTTGCTCCAGATCATATAGGCGAGAAGGGCGAGGCCAATAGGCCAGATAAGGATAAAGCCAAGAACCATGGCCGCAATCCAAGCACCCTTACCGCGGGCATCAAGCCAGCTTTCGGCGCGGGTGAAAAAACCAGGCGTAGCGATGGAGTGGCCCAGTGTCGTCGGGGTTGAGGTGGCGGTGTTCATGTCAGGCTCCTTGTGCGTTGTTTGATGTGAATGCTTTTCACATTACCAATATTGGGACCACAGCGCGGTTGCGCAAGTCTAAATGTAAATGTTTATTACATTAATTTGATTAATTTATAAATATCAACAGGATGGAAGGCGAAATTTCATCGTTGACGACACCTGATTTGGGTCACATCATGGGGTTATGTCATTTTCAAATCGCCTGATACGCACCCCGCGCCCGTTTGATGAAACCCTCGGCAAGGATGCGTTGCTGCACGTCCCGCAGTGCGATGGTGCCATGGCAGAGCTGATCGTGGGTGCGGCTGGATGCAGTCCGTTTTTAAGTGGGTTGATGCGGCGCGAGGGTGAGTGGTTATCGCAAGCCGTTGATGCACCAGAGCAGGCAATGCACAGTGTCACAGATGGGCTTGCCGAAATAACGCTGGGCAATTTGAAGGTTGAATTGAGGCGCGCAAAGCGCAGGGCGGCGCTATTGATCGGGCTGGCTGATTTGGGTGGTGTTTGGTCGTTGAACGATGTGACGGGCCATCTCACAAAGTTCGCAAACGCTTGCGTGGATGCCAGTATCAAACAGCTTGTTGCGGCGGAAATTGATCGCGGGAAACTGCCTGGAATGGGCGAGAATGATAAGGCGGATGCGGCGGGTATGTTCGCATTAGCCATGGGCAAAATGGGTGGGTTTGAGCTGAATTACTCATCAGATGTGGATTTGATCTGCATGTTTGATGAAACGAGGTTCGCGCCCGATGATTACCATGATGCCCGCGCTGCATTCATTCGGGTGACCAGAAAAATGGCGGCGATGTTGTCGGATGTAACGAGTGATGGATATGTGTTTCGCACGGACTTGCGATTGCGGCCTGATCCGTCTGTGACACCTGTTTGCATCGCGGCAGAAACCGCCGAGCGGTATTATGAGAGCGTTGGGCGCACTTGGGAAAGGGCCGCCTATATCAAGGCTGCACCTTGTGCCGGTGATCTGGCAGCGGGGCAGCGGTTTCTAGATACATTGCGGCCATTTGTGTGGCGGAAGCACCTTGATTTTGCATCAATTCAGGATGCCCACGACATGCGGTTGCGCATTCGCGACCACAAGGGGCTGGGCGGTAAGCTTGTGCTTGAGGGGCACAACATGAAGCTGGGCAAGGGCGGTATTCGAGAGATCGAGTTTTTCACCCAGACAAGGCAATTGATTGCAGGCGGGCGAGACGAGGCACTGCGCGTGCGGCGCACGGACGAGGGGTTGCGCGCGATTTCAAAGGCGAATTGGGTGCCCCATGATACCGCTGAGACATTGCTGGATCACTATCAATTTCACCGCGAGGTCGAACACCGGTTGCAGATGATCAACGACGCGCAAACCCATAGCCTGCCCAAGTCGGACGAAGGGTTTGCGAGGCTTGCTGCGTTTATGGACCGAGATGTGAAAGATCTGCGGCGCGAATTGACCCACCGCTTAATGGATGTGGACGACACCATCGAAGGTTTTTTTGCGCCAGAGCCGACGGATGAAACCGAAACCGATTTTGGGGCAGATATTGTTTCGCGCTGGCCGACATATCCGGCGCTGCGATCAGGGCGGGCGGTTGAAATCTTTAAACGTTTGCGGCCGGAGATTTTGAAGCGCTTACAAGGAGCAGCCAAACCAGAAGAGGCTTTGCTGCAATTTGATACATTCCTCAAGGGATTGCCTGCAGGGGTGCAGCTGTTTTCATTGTTTGAAGCGAACCCGCAGTTGACGCAGCTGATTGTCGATATCGCGGCGACATCGCCTGCATTGTCGCAATATTTGTCAAGGAACGCAGGCGTTTTTGACGCGGTCATTGGCGGTAGCTTTTTCGAGGAATGGGCAGGTTGCGAAGCGTTGACCGCTGGTCTAACGGCTGTTTTGGCGCCACTGGATGATTATGAGGCGCAGTTACTGACAGCGAGACGTTGGGCTAAAGAGCGGCACTTCCGGATCGGGGTGCATCACCTGAGAGGCCTGATTGATGCGGATACGGCTGGGCGGCAATATGCGGATCTAGCGGAGGCCTGCGTCGCGGGGATTTGGCCGGTGGTGGTCACAGAGTTTGCCCGCAAGCATGGGCCAATGCCAGGGATCGGTGCCGTGGTTGTCGGCATGGGCAGTCTGGGTGCAGCACGTTTGAATGCCACGTCTGATATTGATCTTATCATGATATATGATGCCGACGGGGTTGATGCGTCCGACGGCAAGCGGCCGCTTGCGACAAGGCCCTATTATGCAAGACTGACGCAAGCCTTGGTCACCGCAATGAGTGCGCAAATGGCAGAGGGGCGGCTGTATGAAGTTGATATGCGCCTGCGGCCATCGGGACGTGCAGGGCCGGTCGCAACCTCGATCACAGCATTCGAGGCCTATCAAGACCAAGACGCTTGGACGTGGGAGCATCTGGCACTGACCCGGGCGAGACCAGTGGCAGGACATGTCGCACTTTCCAAACGGTTTGAGGGCGTGCGTCGGGCGATTTTAGGGTCAAAGGGGCAGGGGCCGACGGTCATGTCCGATTTGGCGGAAATGCGTCAGAGGATCAGTGACACCAAGCCGGCGCAAGGGATATGGGATGCCAAGATTGGCGCAGGGCGGTTGCAAGACACCGAGCTGATTGCACAGGCGATTGCGTTGCGCAGTGGCAGCCCTGCACGTGATAGTGCGTCACAATTGATGGCGGGTGTCGCGGACGGTGTTTTGAGTGACGCTGACGCACAGGCAATCGGCGCGTCGGCAGGGCTTTTCTGGCGGTTACAATCGGCGGCGAAATTGTTGACCGGTGGGCCGCTAGGCCCTGATGAATTAGGTGAAGGTGGGCGGCGTTTTCTTTTGCGTGAGGTCGGGTATAAAGATGTAACTGCTTTGCAAGAGGCGATGACATCGGCAGCCCGTAACGCGGATGACGTTATCAGCCGTTTGCTGGCAGAAGGTGCATGATATGGTTTTGAACCCCAACGACCCTGACGATTTAAAAGGGTTGATCCGTGAATCCTATCGCATTGAGGGTATCACTGCGGGTGAATGCCGGTCGATCTTTCTCGACTGGGCGTTAGGGCTGCCGATCGGCGCGGATGTGGTGCCACCCGTGCAAAGATTGATTACACGCTATGCAGATCAGCCGAAAGACCATCCGATGACACAGACATTGATGGCTGCTTTGCGGACGGGCGGGCCCGCAAAGCGCCGAGGTGGACGTGCGTCGAGGGTGACCAGCTAGCGCGCCAGCAATGATGCCTCGAGGGCGAGGGCGGTAATATGGTCCCAATCCCCAGATTTTACGGCATCCTTGGGTGCGACCCAGCTGCCACCAACGCATAGCGTGTTGGACAGGCTAAGGTAGTCATTTGCATTCTTGAGGCTGACGCCACCTGTTGGGCAAAAGCTGACCTGTTGGATGGGCGCGCCGATCGCCTTGAGGGCAGGTGCGCCGCCATTTGCTTCGGCTGGGAAGAACTTTTGCACGGTGTAGCCGCGTTCAAGGAGGCGCATGGCCTCGGATGCAGTCGCCGCACCGGGAAGCAGGGGAAGGTCATTTGCTTCGCAGGCATCGAGCAGCAGGTCAGTTGCGCCGGGGGCCACACCAAATTGCGCGCCAGCGGCCTTGGCGGCCTCAACATCGGCAGGTGTGAGCAACGTGCCTGCACCCACGATACCACCCTCTACACCGGCCATTTCGCGGATTACGTCCAATGCGGCGTCGGTGCGCAAGGTGACTTCGAGAACCGGAAGGTTGCCCGCGACAAGCGCACGAGCCAATGGTGCAGCATCACGCGCATCATCAACCACCAGAACGGGAATGACGGGGGCCAATAGGCAAAGAGCGCGGGATTTTTCGGAAGCGGTTTGAGGTGTCATAGTGGTGTCCTTAGTTGCGATAAGCCGATTTTCCTAAGGAAAATCGGGGCCTCCGGCGGCCATATTTTTACTCAAGTGAAAGTTAGACGACAACGCCTGCGCCATCAGATGCAAGGCCGACATTGCGGCGGAAGACATCAAACAGCTCTCGGCCGACGCCATTGCCGTTCCCAGATAAATCAGGTGTGGCAGAGGTGCGTGTTGTCAGATCAACGCCCAACACGTCAATCGTGCCTGCCGTTGCATCAAGGCGAATGATGTCGCCGTCCTGAATTTTGGACAGGGGGCCACCATCGGCAGCCTCTGGACTGACGTGGATCGCTGATGGCACTTTGCCGGATGCACCTGACATACGGCCGTCGGTGACAAGCGCCACCTTGAGGCCACGGTCCTGCATCACGGCCATAGTTGGTGTTAGGCTGTGCAATTCAGGCATACCGTTTGATTTGGGACCTTGGAAACGCACGACAATGATTGTGTCTTGGTCCAATTCGCCATTCTTAAAGGCTGTCTTCACCGCATCTTGGGTGTGGAAGACGCGCGCGGGGGCCTCAACGATGTGGCGTTCAGCGGCCACGGCAGAAATTTTAATCACGCCGCGTCCCAGATTGCCGGACAGCTGCATCAGCCCACCTTGCGGATTAAAGGGATCCGTTGCGGGGCGAAGAATTTTGGCGTTCAACGTGTCCTTTGAGCCAGCGCGGTAATGGAAACCCGTGTCCGAGAGCGCGGGTTCTTGGGTGTAGAGGTGCAGACCATCGCCAGCAGCGGTTTTCACATCGCCGTGCAAGAGACCAGCATCGAGCAGTTGCCCGATCATATAGCCAAGCCCGCCAGCAGCGTGGAAATGGTTCACATCCGCAAGGCCATTTGGATAGACTTTGGCCATCAGTGGCACAACTTTGGACAGGTCAGAGAAATCTTCGAGGTCGATAAGAACACCAGCAGCACGCGCCATGGCAGGCAGGTGCAGGATCAGGTTTGTGGAGCCACCTGTGGCCATGAGGCCAACCATACCGTTTACGAATGCTTTTTCATCGAGCACGTCGCAGGCGGGGGTGTAATGATCACCGAGGGCTGTGATCTCAAGCGCGCGTTTTGTGGCCTCTTGGGTCAGTGCGTCGCGCAGGGGCGTATTAGGGTTCACAAAAGAGGCGCCGGGCAGGTGTAGGCCCATAAATTCCATCAGCATTTGGTTGCTGTTGGCGGTGCCATAAAATGTGCAAGTGCCCGGGCCGTGGTAGCTGGCCATTTCTGCTTTCATCAATTCTTCGCGGCCAACTTCACCAGTGGCGAATTGTTGACGAACGCGGGCCTTTTCATCATTGGGCAGGCCAGAGACCATTGGGCCAGCGGGAACAAAAATCGCCGGAATATAGCCGAATGTCGCGGCAGCCATCACCAGACCAGGCACGATTTTATCGCAAACGCCCAGATAAATAGAGCTGTCGAACGTATTGTGCGACAGGCCAATGCCAGCCGCGAGTGCTATCACGTCACGAGAGAAGAGCGACAACTCCATGCCTGTTTGGCCTTGGGTGACGCCGTCGCACATAGCGGGCACGCCGCCTGCAACCTGTGCAGTGCCACCGTGTGCACGGGCGGCGTCACGGATCATTTGGGGGTAGGTTTCAAAAGGCTGATGCGCCGACAACATGTCGTTATAGGCAGTAATAATACCAATATTCGGCGATGGCGCAGTTGCCAGAGCATCCTGATCGGCGCCCATAGCGGCATAAGCGTGGGCCTGATTGCCGCAAGTCAGATGCGCGCGGCGCGGGCCATCGGCCGCAGCTGCGCGCATATTTGCAAGATAATAGCCACGCGTTTTTGCTGAACGGGCGATGATGCGTTGGGTAACGCGTTCGATTGTTTTGTGGAGCGCCATGAGAACCTCTTAGGGGTGTTTTGCGCAGTATAACATGATAAGTTAGCGCTAACAATAACTAGTGACGATGATGGTGAATTAATTACAAAATGGGTTTTGTGTAAATTTTCTGTAAAAGACTGACTAAATGTTAATTTGACACGATGATGCCACAATTAGCCAGCACAAGTGTTAACTAATCCTTAAGTTGAGGTTTCCTGAATTGGCACTATCTCAGAAACTTATCGTAACTAAGAAATCGATTATTCTTTGTCTGGCGCTGGTCCTCAATATTGGGTTGGCTGGCTGCGCTATTCTTGATCTTCCACAGCGGGATACGCCATTCCGAGCCAATAGTGTTGAAGCATTTGGACAGGCGACAATTCGGGATTACGCGGTACATAGCATGACGTTTATCGCGCCGACAAATCTCAAAGTTTCGGAAAGCAATGGGTATTATCCAATGGGCGATATCGTTTGGCGAGGCGATCCAGTTGGCAACCGCATTGAACAAGTTGCTAATATTTTTGAAACGGCAGTTCAACGAAATCAATCTGAGTTGTCCGGCCGTATACCGATTGTGGTTGATATCGAGTTGGTGCGATTTCACGGCGTCACCGAACGCACGCGGTTTTCGATGGGTGGGGTCTATAACATCGTATTCGATCTGACCTTGCGCCACGCGAAGACGGGGGCGGTTGTCGAAAGACGACATCGCGTCAAGGCTGATTTAACGGCGCCAGGTGGATACGCCGCTTTGCTACAAGAGCAACGTGGCGAGACTGAAAAAGTAAGAGTAACTGATTACCTCACACAAATCATGAGGGGTGAGTTAACAGGTAATTACCAAATCTGACCTTTCAAACCATCATCTGACACATTAAGGGGGCAGGTATGAACCAGCCCTCTTATTCCGTTGTCCGTCTTAATCCCAAAGGTGACGCTCGTGCGATCCGCCATGGTTTCCCTTGGGTTTATGCCAACGAAGTCGTCACTGATCGCCGCACCAAGGCGATTACTGCCGGAACAATCGCCATTCTTGAAGACGCTAACCGTGTGCCTATGGGCCTTGTTGCGGTTAATCCTGCGAGCAAGATTTTCTGCCGCATGTTGGATGCAAATACTGATGCATCCATCGACCAAGCATGGTTCGAAGCAAAATTCGCACGTGCATTGGCGCATCGCGCATTGATGTACCCTGATCCGTTTTACCGTTTGGTTCATGCCGAGGCAGACGGATTGCCGGGTGTGATTGTTGACCGTTTCGGCGATGTGGCCGTTGTGCAGCCGAATGCTGCATGGGCGGATGCGCTGATCGAACAGTTGGTTGCGGCGCTTGTTGCTGTGACGGGTGTGGCGACAGTGATCATGAACGGGACGGGCCGCGCGCGAAATCTTGAGGGGCTTGAGGAAAAGACCGATGTTATGGTTGGCCAAGCACCGACTGCGCCAATCGCTGTGCCCATGAACGGTGCCACCTATATGGCCGATGTTATGGGCGGGCAGAAAACAGGATTGTTCTTTGATCAACGTCCAAATCATGCTTTTGCGGCAGGATTGGCCAAAGGTGCACGTGTGCTGGATGTGTTTAGCCATGTTGGCGGATTTGGCCTTGCTGCATTGGCAAATGGTGCGCAATCCGTGCTGGCGGTTGATGGATCAGCCCCTGCGCTTGAGCTTGCGCAAGCTGGTGCAGAAGCGATGGGTGTTGCGGATAAGTTTGAGACACGCAAGGGCGATGCTTTTGCCACGCTGGAGGCATTGGCCGCTGAGGGCGCGCAATTTGACGTTGTTATTTGTGATCCACCAGCATTTGCACCCTCGCGCAAGGCGCTGGATGCGGGTTTGCGGGCTTATGAGCGGGTTGCGAGGCTTGCTGCACCTTTGGTGGCCGAAGGTGGATATTTGGGCGTTTGTTCATGTTCACATGCGGCGGACTTGACCAAGTTTCGCAATGCATCTGCGCGGGGAATTGGCCGCGCTGGACGGCGTAGTCAGGTGATCCATACCGGTTTCGCTGGCCCCGACCATCCACTGATGCCGCATTTGGCTGAAAGCGGCTACCTAAAGGCCGTGTTCTTCCGCCTATGAGGGTGATGATCGACGCTTGTGTGCTGTATCCAACAGTGATGCGAGAGGTCGTATTAGGCATTGCAAAAGCAGGATTGTTCGAGCCGCGCTGGTCACCGCGTGTGTTAGAGGAATGGGCGCGAGCGACCCGCAAGCTTGGTCCGGATGCTGAGGTGTTTGCCCGAGGTGAGATAGCCGCACTGGCGGTGCATTTTCCCATGGCGTCGATTTCTGTGCCGCCAGAGGCCGAGCGTCGGTTCTATTTGCCTGATCCTGATGATGTGCATGTATTGGCGGCTGCAGTGATCGGGTCATGTGATGGGATCATGACCATGAACAACAAGGATTTTCCGCGCAATACGCTTGCTGAGGAGGGCCTTGCGCGGTTCAATCCAGATGAATTTAGCTGCCGCATGTATGACGAGGCACCGAATGCGGTGCGTGAGGTGGCAAATCAGGTTTTGGCGCAGGCCCAAGCAATGTCCGATCCCGATTGGACGATGCGCGGCCTGATGAAAAAGGCACGAATGCCGCGATTGGGTAAGGCGCTAGCCTAGCCAGTTATCGCGGTTCGCCTCGATCGCAGCGATACGTTCGGCTGTTTTTGGGTGTGACATCATCCATGCAGGTGACGCCGCACCATTGGCACCAGTGAGTGTATCCAGCTTCTTGAACAGGCTGATTTGCGGCTCTACGCCGATACCAGCCTTTACCAGCAGCGCGGATGCATAGGCGTCGGCCTCGTATTCATCTTTGCGCGATAGCCCTGCCGCAAGAAGCGACATCAGCGTATTGGCGATGAATGGCCCGATGAAAGGAATGAACCTGTTCAGGATCATCGCAAGGGCCGTGCGCATTGCGTTTTGTCCGCTAAAATCAATCATCCGACGACGAGAGTGGCCAAGCGCCACATGGCCCAGTTCATGCGCGATGACACTGGCAAGTTCGGGGGCTGTGACCTCGTCCGCCTTGTATTTTTCAAGAAACCCTTGTGTGATGAAGATACGACCATCGGCAGCGGCAAGCCCGTTGACGGGGGCGATCTTGTAAATGCTGACCTTGATCCGCGGTAAATCAAGCGCCTTGGCCATATCAAGCGACAGGGCCAGCAACGCGGGATCGGCTAGATCGACTGAATTTGCATCCAGCTCTTTGGTCGTGCGCCAGACCGAAAACCGATACATGACGTAACCGTAAAGAACCGCGATCAAGATAGGGGTAAAACGAAGCATAGTGTTGATATGGGGGGTCAGCGGGTGACTGGCAAGGATTTGTCCTAGATCAAAGCCGCGATGCGCCAGTTAAAGTAGAATGAATACATGAAAAGGAGGCCGAAATGCTAAAAGTAACCAAACAAGGCGAAAACCGAATTAACCTTGAGCTACATGGCGGGTTCACGACCCAAGAAATGGCGGATGCACTTGATTTGTTGATCGCGGAGTCTGAGGGCGTGACCAACGGCGTAATGTATTATGAAATACATGAGTTCGACATTCCGGGATTGGGGGCGTTCGGCGTCGAGATGGTGCGCATCCCAAAGCTGTTCAAATTGCTTGGAAAATACCGGAAATGCGCCGTCGTGTGTGAACAAGCATGGATACGCAAAGCCGCAGAAATCGAAGGCATGTTCTTTAGCGGGATGACGATCAAAGGATTTGATTTAGCGCATGCCGAAGATGCAGAGGCGTGGCTGGCAGAGGACTAGCGGCAAATCATATCAAGCGAATGACGTGATAAACGCTCGATCCCGTCGTCTTGAACAAGCACCGAGTGACCGAGTGTCATGGCATCGCCGCTGTCACTATCCATCAGGATCATGTGTAAGAAGAATACTTGATTTTTCTGCATGAGCAGAGGATTCCCCTCGTAAAACATAGGGAAATCCACCCAAATTGGGTTGTAAATTGCGCCCATACCGTAGCCGCAAGCCTTGAGGCGTGCATGGCCAAAACCGTGCCTGTCAAACACTCGCGCATGGGCTTCAAAGACATCGCCCATCGGATTGCCGGGACGGATGGCCGCTTCGCATGCCTCCAGTGCCTCAACAGCGGCAGCGTGCATGCGTTTGTGGTTGTCAGAAGGTGCGCCGATAATCGCCGTGCGCATCATGGCGGCGTGGTAGCGGGCGTATGCGCCGGACCATTCCAAAGTAAGCTGGTCGTTGGTATCAAGGTGCCTGCGGCCGGAAAAATAACGGCAGAGCAGGGCGCCTTCGCCTGATCCAATGATGAATTCATTGCCTGCGTAATCGCCGCCGCCTTTGAATACCGCGCCCTGCATTTGGGCCAAAATTTCACCCTCGAACGCGCCGGCCTTGGTCACAGACATGCCCGCGTCTAGCGCGTCATCAGATAGCGCAGCAGCGCGGCGGTGCATGGCGACTTCTGCTGCGGATTTGATCCGGCGTTCGGCGCGTATAATGTAGGATGCATCGATCAGATTGGGGATGGCGGCACGCAATGCCTGGCCATTGTGATCGGTCAGGCCTGCGGTGTCGCTCTCAAACCCGATGCGGCCCGTGATGCCAAGGTCATTGATCAGGCGTGACAGGTTTTCAGCGGGGTTCATGCCCTCAACATCATCCCAAATATGGATGTGCGTATCATCAAGGGTGGACGTCAGGCGGGCCTGTCGCAAATCAGGATTACGGGTTAGCAGGTCAGATCGCCAGCGGCCGTTAAGACAAGACATTGGAACATCGCAAAGCCGAACGTATCGTATCCGCAAATCCAATAATGGCTCTCTGGGGCGAACATCAGCAGTGCGTCGAGGCCCTGATCGTTGATGGCATTGGTTGCGCGGGTCTTGCGCTGTTCATATTCAGCGGTGTCAAAATGCTGTGTCATGGAATGATGTTAGCAGAGGCAAATGCCAAAATGTTCAGTTTTGCGGCGTTCTGACGTCGTTTTTTGGCTTGCTCGCCCGCCAAAGCCATATGGCCAGACCGATAGCGATTGCGATAGCTGTCACAAGGCCACTTGCGTTGCTCAGCACACTCGAAATAGTCGTCAGACTATCTGCAAATACGTAGCCCAAACCGACATAAAGACCGACCCATACAACCTCACCTGCCATGCCCCAGAGTGCGAATTTCAACCAGCTAAAGCGGGTCATGCCAGAGACATAGTTCACATATGGCCCCAATGGTGCAACCAGCCAGCAAGAAAAGAAAACCGACGAACCGCCCCATTTTGCCATATAAGCCGTTGATTTATCACGCATTGCGGCACGGTTTTTGTTGCGCGCCAACCAGTCATTCAGGCGGTTTCCGAGGCCGCGAGCGATCCAATAGCCTGCGTTGTCGCCCAATATGGCACCGATGAATGCCGCCGCAAAAACCGAAGGGAGGCTTAGGTCACCTGCGGAGGCGAAACCACCAGCAGTTAGCATTAACAGCGACGAGGGCACAGGGACCGCCAGACAGCTGGCGAATGTCACGAAAAATACAATCCAAACACCATAATCTGCGACAAGTGTGAGAATAAGTTCGGTCATTTGGAGACCCAGTTTTCACGGTTTGGATCGGCACGCCATGCGGCGGCGGCGGCATCAATGCGATCTTGTAGGTCATCCAAGGTAAGACTGTTGCGCGTGGCAATATCATCCAATGACACACGGCGCGTCGGCGCGTCCATTTCAAACAGCAAGGCTGATCCAACAACGAATGGCGGCAGATCATATGACTGGGCGATGTAGCGTGGGGTCATCCAAGGCTTAATTGGTTGGTCGTGATGTTTGGGGTCCATCCAGTAAATCGCCGATGAAATTGTCTGAACGGCGAAATAGCCGATCAAGGCAACGGTCGCACAAAATAGCGCCAGTGCGATGCGGTGGTTTTGCCATAAGTGCTTGAGCCGAGAAATCATGTAAGAACCTTCATGCCGCGCTCAATCCCGCTGAGTGTCATTGGCACCATACGGTCGGCGCCAAATATGTTTTGAACCATTTGGATCGACTGCGTGTATTCCCAATAGCGTTCGGGCAGCGGGTTGATCCACAAATGATTATGCCATTGATCGCGCGCACGGGCGAGCCATGTTTCCCCGCTTTCAGCATTCCAATGTTCATTGGCACCACCCGCAAAAGCGATTTCATATGGCGACATGGATGCGTCGCCCACGAAAATACATTTGTAATCAGGGCCATAGGTGCGAATAACGTCAAAGGTGGATGTTTGATCGTTGTAACGGCGGCGATTGTCGCGCCAGACGCCTTCATACAGGCAATTGTGAAAATAGAAGTGTTCGAGATGTTTGAATTCAGTTTTTGCTGCGCTGAATAGCTCTTCGACGACTTTGATATGCGGGTCCATTGATCCACCGACATCCAGAAACAAGAGGACTTTTACCGCATTGCGCCGTTCAGGCCTTGTCTGCACATCCAGATATCCGTTTTCTGCCGTTGCGCGGATCGTGCCGTTGAGATCAAGCTCTTCTGCAGCGCCATCACGTGCCCAACGACGCAAGCGCTTGAGCGCCACTTTGATATTGCGGGTGCCAAGTTCGACTGTGTCGTCGAGATTGCGAAATTCGCGTTTGTCCCAAACTTTGACGGCGCGTTGGTGGCGGCTTTCGGATTGTCCGGTGCGAATACCCTCGGGGTTATATCCGTAGGCCCCAAAAGGGGACGTGCCAGCGGTGCCAAACCATTTACTGCCGCCTTGGTGACGGCCCTTTTGTTCTTCGAGCCGTTTTTTGAGTGTTTCCATCAGCTTGTCAAAACCGCCTGCGGCCTCAACCTCTGCTTTTTCAGCCTCGGTCAGGTGCTTCTCGGCCAGTTTTTCGAGCCACTCTTTGGGCAGATCAACAGCATTGATCACGTCATCAGGCGAAATCGCCTCGAGCCCTGAAAATGTCGTGGAAAATGCGCGGTCGAATTTATCAAGGTTGCGTTCATCTTTGACCATAATTGTGCGGGCCAAATAGTAAAACGCATCAATGTCATAGGTCGCCAACCCCTGATCCATACCTTCGAGGAAGGCCAAAAATTCACGCAATGACACTGGCACGCCAGCGCCTCGTAAATTGTCAAAGAATGGAAGAAACATTGATTAGCTGTAGCTGCGCTCAATAAAGATCAGAACGAATAGCCCAATCAAGCCAAACAAGATCGCATGCGTCGCACCCCATTGCAGCAAGTCAAACGCTTTACCGTCCTTGCGATAAGCACGGAACGCACCGATGCAGGCACCGATAAGCAAACCGAAGAGTGGGTAGATCATGTTTTGCGTCCTAGAATCGGCGCAGGGCAGCAATTTCGTCTAGTCGCGCCTGCACATTGCGGTCAGAGCCAAATCCGTAACGCGCCCAACCCAAACTGTCCAGCCGCAAGGCCGCAGCCTGCGCCGTATCGCCGCGCATGTCTAAGGCCTCTGACTTGAACATCATGAGTGTGGCCAGCAGCGCCGCATTTTGATTTCGCGTCGCTACGGGGATAAAGGCGTCGGCCAGTGAGATCGTGAGTTCTGCATTACCGGCTGCGAGTGAAAATGCTGCATGTTGCACAGCGACGTGGGCTGAATGAATATTGGTGTCGGGGTTCTGGCCATACGCCTGTCTTGCTGCGTTGAACGATTGCAAAGCTGAATGAGGATCATACCCAGCCAAAAGCCGACCATAAGCGTAATTGGCGAAGCCTGCGCGAGTTCCTGACCAACCAAACGCGTCGGCCAGGTAAACTGCCTTTTGCGCAGCGGCGCGGCGGGATGAAAGAGACTCGCCTCTTGAGAGTGCCAGCTGTATCGCATCAATCCAATCGCGAGCTGTGTCTCTTTGAGGGCTCTTACCCAAAAGATCACCTGCCGCATTAAGGCGGGTCAAAATTGCAGGTAAGCGTGCAGCTACTGCGCTGCGTGTCATGCCATTGCTCAGTTCTTGTGCATAATAAGCACGCAAGATGAGCATATCGAATGCGGTCAAAACAGTGTGAATATTATCATCATTAAACACACTGTCCGGCAACCGGTATAGGTCATTCAGCGGACCAAGTGCCTGTGCTAACTCCTCGTGCATGCAATCACGAATTTCTTGCGGTGCAACGTCTGAAGGCACAAAAATAACGGCACGATCACGGCGGTCTAATGTTGTCCAGTCAACCTTCGAGGTTCTCCTCGCGGCCTTGAATTCTTTCCAGCTGTTGATACGGGGAACGACAAAGCAAGCGGCACTTGGGACTGCTTTTTGTAACGTGGCCTTCGGGACCGCTTCGATTGTAATTGCGGCCGGACTGTTACGACTAACAATCCTGATATTAATCATCGCCTCAGTTTGAAGGCGCTGAAGTAAACTTTCCAGATCCTTCATCATCGTTGGATTTGTCCGACCTGTAACACGCACTGTAATTGGGCCATCAAACCGCGTCAAAACAGGAATAGTGCGGCCGCTTTCCATGCGGAATGAGAGGTCTAAGAAATCTTGAATGATATCTTGGTTGGAGCGTTGAGGGGGCGTTGAAACGACCGTTCCAAATCTCTTCATCGGTTGCAGTGTCTGGGAGATTGCGACGGCGCGTGTGGCCTCTGGCCATGATTTTTCAACGGTGGCACAAGCTGAAAGCAGGCTAATTATACAAATGAGCAAACGGATCATGTTTGTCTCACATATTGGATAAACGGTGTCTTATTGCCGATGCGATCATACAGCTGACGTGCGGTCGTATTTGTTTCATGCGTCATCCAATGGACCGTTGTCACACCTGCGGCATCGCATTGTGCGTAAACGGCCTCGATCAGAGCCCGTCCAATGCCTGAACCGCGCAAGGTCGGGTCAACGTAGAGGTCTTGTAAGTAGCAGGTGTTCTCGATCTTCCAGTTGTTGCGGTGGCTGAGGTAATGCGCCAGCCCAACAGGACGGTCGTTTGAGATGGCCAATAAACAGTTGAAATCTTGGGGGTCATCGCCAATTAGACGTGCAAAAGTCGAAGCGTAAACCGCCTCGGGCACTGTTGTGTCGTAGAATTCCAAATAGTCGGCCCATAATCCGCGCCAAGCACTATTGTCGTCGGCAACCAACGGGCGAATTTCAAAAGTTAATTCAGCCTTGCTCAAATAAGTGCTCCTCAAATTACCAGTTCAACGTTTCAGCCAACTGGGGCGTTAGATTGACCCAATTGCGGCAGTCGAACGACATCACGGGATGGGGAATGGGGGCGTAATTAAAACTTTGGTGTGAATTTTCTAATAAAGTCAACGCTGGCCACGCGCCATAAATGCCAGCCGTTCGAAAAGGTGAACGTCCTGTTCATTTTTCAATAGTGCGCCGTGCAATTTGGGCAAAGCTGATGCGCCGTCGCGTTTGAGGTCATCGGCGGTCAAATCCTCCGCCAACAGCAATTTTAACCAATCAAGCACTTCTGACGTCGATGGTTTTTTCTTGAGCCCCGCGGTTTCGCGAATGTCATAGAATTGGGTCAGCGCTGTTGTCAGCAATGACGCCTTGATCCCTGGGTGGTGCACCTCAACGATTTTGCGCATCGTGTCTTGGTCGGGGAAGCTAATGTAGTGGAAAAAGCAGCGCCGCAAAAACGCGTCTGGCAGCTCTTTTTCATTGTTTGACGTAATAATGACAATCGGGCGAATTTTGGCAGCGACGGTTTCACCTGTCTCGTAGACGTGAAATTCCATGCGGTCCAATTCTTGTAGCAAATCATTTGGAAATTCGATGTCGGCCTTATCAATCTCATCGATGAGAAGTACGACTTTGCCATCAGCAGCGAAGGCCTGCCAAAGTTTGCCCTGTTTGATGTAGTTGGCAACGTCGTGGACCTTTTCATCGCCTAGTTGGCTGTCGCGAAGGCGGCTGACGGCATCATACTCGTAAAGGCCTTGTTGTGCCTTGGTCGTGGATTTGACGTGCCATTCAATCATCGGCAGCCCAAGAGCGGCGCTGACCTGACGGGCAAGCTCTGTTTTCCCAGTGCCCGGTTCACCCTTAACGAGGAGGGGGCGTTCAAGCGTGACGGCGGCATTCACAGCCATTTTGAGATCATCAGTCGCGACATATGTATCGGTGCCGTTAAATTGCATGGCAAATATTCCTTTTGGTCTGCGCGCAACCTAGGGCCGCTTGCGACAATCATCAACAGTTGCTGATCGACGCATTTGAGGGGGTGACACGATTGGTTTGACGCGATACATGAGGCACAAAATAAGGGGTTAACGATGTCTGAAACGCTATCGTTTCAGGCGTTGCATATCAAAAGGGAAACGATATGAAAGCCGAAAACTTTTTGCCAGAAGACTATCGTCCTGCTGACGATGAGCCGTTTATGAATGACCGGCAAGTCGAGTATTTTCGTCGTAAGCTATTGAATTGGAAGTCAGAACTGATGGAAGATACGCGCGACACCGTTGCGGGTATGAAGGACCAGACGCGCAACATTCCTGATATTGCGGACCGTGCTTCCGAAGAAACGGACCGCTCAATTGAGCTTCGCACACGGGATCGCCAACGTAAGCTTGTAAGCAAAATTGATTCCGCTTTGCGCCGTATCGACGAAGGCGAATTTGGGTATTGTGCGATTACTGGTGATCCTATTTCATTAAAGCGTTTGGATGCACGTCCGATCGCTATCATGAGCCTTGAGGCGCAAGAGCGTCATGAACGGGGCGAAAAAGTACATCGCAAAGACTAAGATGCCCACTGCGCGCCAAAAGGTTGCGATTGTTGGAGCAGGAATTGGCGGTCTAACCGCCGCAATAGCCTTCGCCCGAAATGGGGCGGAGGTTTTTGTTTTTGAACAGGCCGAACAGATACTGGCGGTTGGTGCTGGCATTCAGATCACGCCGAACGGTGCGAGGGTTCTGGACGCACTTGGGGTGGAACAGTGCGGGCTCAAGGCCTCCGCGGTTGTGCCGATGGATGCAATGACTGGTCGCGCTGTAACGCGGTTTGACCTGAGCCGACAAAAGCCGAGCTATCGCTTTTATCATCGTGCCACGTTGATTGATGCACTGCGCACTGTTGCGTTGGGGGTTGGTGTGACCATCCGACTTGGCGTCATTGTCGACGGCGTTGGACCTGATGGGCGGCTAAATACCTCGCAAGGTGACGTTTTAGCGGATGTTATTGTCGGGGCGGATGGTGTGCATTCCAAAATGCGCAGTTTCTGCCAGCCGGATGGCGAAGTGGCCCAGTTTACGGGGCAGGTGGCTTGGAGGGCGATTGTGCCCGCGGACGCGCTGAAACCTGAAGCGCGGATTTGGATGGCACCAGGGCGGCATGTTGTGACCTATCCGTTGGCGGATAACACGCTGAATGTGGTTGCTGTGCAAGAGCGTGCTACTTGGGCCGCTGAGGGCTGGCATCACGTGGACGATGCGCAAAACTTGAAAGATGCCTATTCGGATTGTTCTGAAGACCTAAAGGGCATTTTGGCTGGGGTTGATGCGCCGCATTTATGGGGGCTATTCCGGCATCCGGTGGCGGAGCAGTGGTCAAAGGGGAATGTCGCATTGTTAGGGGATGCGGCCCATCCGACGTTGCCGTTTTTGGCGCAGGGCGCGAATTTGGCGATTGAAGATGCGTTTGTTTTGGCGCGGTGTTGCTTGGAAAACTCGGATTTGAGCGTGGCCTTTGCGATGTACCAAGGGCTGCGAAAGCCCCGTGTGACAAGGGCCATTGCTGCAGCACAGGCAAATGCAAGGAACTACCATTTGGCAGGTCTAAAACGGCAGATCGCATTTGCGGGCCTGAAAACACTTGGGGCCGTTGCGCCAAATGCGTTTCTAGTTCGGTTATCGTGGCTTTATGATCATGATGTAACCCGCTGATTATATTTTCAAATCAACCCATACTGGGACATGGTCTGATGGTTTTTCCTTGGCGCGCATGTCTGTTTCAATCCAGCAGTCGTTGAGTAGATCCGCGCATTGCGGTGTTAGCAAGAAGTGATCAATGCGAATGCCGTCGTTGCGGTTCCAAGCGCCAGCTTGATAGTCCCAGAACGAATAGTTTTCAGGCGCGGCATTAATGGCACGAAATGCTTCTGTGAAGCCAAGGTTCATGATTTTGCGAAAAGCTGCGCGGCTTTGCGGGCGAAATAATGCGTCTTCGACCCATGCGTCGGGCCGTGCTGCGTCCTCCGGTTGTGGAATAATGTTGTAATCTCCGCACATTAGGGCGGGTTCTTCAAGTTCCATCAACAATGAAGCGCGGTGGTATAGGCGCTCCATCCAGGCAAGTTTGTAGTCATATTTTGGGCCAGGTGCAGGGTTACCGTTGGGGAGGTATAATCCGCAAATGCGCAACGGTTTTTCACCTATTACAGTTGCTTCGATCCAGCGGGCTTGTTCGTCATCTGCATCACCAGGCAGGCCACGTTCCACATCCTCGAGCGGGAGTTTGGATAGGATGGCGACGCCATTGAATGATTTTTGGCCGTGGGTTTCAACATTATATCCAAGGTCTTCAATAGCTTGGCGTGGGAAATTTTCATCAACGGATTTGATTTCCTGCAAGACCGCGACATCAGGTGCTGCCTCTTGGAGCCATGTGAGCAGAGTTTCAATTCTGGCTTTGACGCCATTGATGTTGAATGTCGCAATTTTCATGGAAGGGCCCCTGTTAGTCGTGTGCCATCTTGTGTCCTATTCGGGACCAACTGACAAGATTGGCGCATTTTGTCCCACATCGTCGATTTTTCTTTTGAGAATCTTTACGATCAAATAGGAAGCTTTGAAATAAGCAGCAACAGGCAGATGATGACCCAAACAACTGATAGCAAAGCCGCACGCGACTGGATGAAAGTGTTGGCAAAGTATCGCGATCCCAGAAACCTGCGTTCTGGAATGGAACTGGCGATTACACTCGTGCCTTATCTGACCCTATGGGTCGCTGCGTGTTGGGTGCTGCAATATAGTTATTTGGCCGCATTTGCGATTTCTGCCGTTAACGGCGCGTTTCTGCTGCGTTTGTTTATTATTCAACATGATTGCGGCCATGCTGCGTTCGTTACCCATCGCAAGACCCAAGACTGGATTGGTCGTGTTTTAGGTGTCATCACGCTGACGCCTTATGATGTATGGAAGCGGACACATGCAATCCATCACGGCCATACTGGTGATTTGGATCATCGGGGCATTGGCGATGTGATGACCCTGACCGTCGCTGAATATCAAGCGCGTGATTGGAAGGGGCGGTTGAAATACCGCGCGTATCGCCATCCCTTTACACTCTTCGTATTGGGGCCAAGCTATTTGTTTTTTGTGCAAAACCGCATTCCCGTTGGATTGATGAAATCTGGTGCAAAATATTGGATTAGCTCCATGGGGACCAATGCAGCGATCGTTTGTGTACTTGCTGCGATTTATTATTTCCTTGGTTTTGGTGCGCTGTTCCTTGTGTTCTTGCCTTCAACAATTGTGGCAGCGTCATTTGGAACGTGGTTGTTCTACGTTCAGCACCAATTTGAGACAACGCATTGGGATCAAAACGAAAATTGGGATATGCATGAAGCGGCTTTGCACGGCTCTTCGCATTATGATCTGCCGCTTGTCTTGCGCTGGATTTCAGGAAATATCGGCGTCCACCATGTGCATCACCTGTATTCGCGCATTCCGTTTTATCGCTTGCCAGAAGTATTGCGTGATCATGCTGAATTGGTCGAGCAGAGCCGTATGACGTTCATCGAAAGCTTTAGATGTGCTAAGCTTGACCTGTGGGACGAGGGATCGCGCCGCCTGATTTCATTCAAGGCCGCACGCGCAATCGCTACATAGAAAAAGAAGTGCCGCAGCCGCAGCTGCTGGTGGCGTTCGGATTGTTAATCACAAACCGAGCGCCGATCAGTTCTTCAGTGAAATCAATTTCTGCATCTGCCAAAAACGGCAATGAAATCGTGTCGATCAACACTTTTTCACCAGCGCCCTCGAGAACAAGATCGTCGGCCTTTGGCTCGTCCAGCTCAATTTCATATTGAAACCCAGAACATCCGCCACCCTCAACAGCGACACGCAATGCTTTGCCCTGCGCGGCGGCGCCAATTTCGGCGAGGCGTTCAAACGCACGAGGGGTTACTTTGGGCGGGATCGTCAACATGGGACAGGCCTATCGGTTGGGTTTCAAATGACATATAGGAAATACAGGCAATTACGACAAGACAGGCAAAGGGCAATAACAAAATGGTAGCCCCATATGCGACGGACCCCGCAAATGCGCGCGGTCGCTTATTCGCGGAAGAAGAAAGTTATTTCCGGTCACCGTTTCAGCGGGATCGTGACAGGATTATTCATGCATCCGCCTTTCGCAGGCTCAAGCATAAGACGCAGGTGTTTATTGAGCATGAGGGTGATTATTTTCGCACGCGCCTGACGCATTCGATTGAGGTGGCACAGGTTGCACGCACTGTGGCGGCATCGCTTGATCTAAATGTTGAACTGACCGAAGCCGTGGCATTAGCACATGACCTTGGCCACACACCATTTGGCCACACTGGCGAAGAGGCACTGGATCGGTTGATGCAGCCGTTTGGCGGGTTTGATCACAACGCACAGGCGCTGCGCATCGTGACCGATCTGGAACGGCATTACGCGGAATGGGACGGGCTGAACCTGACGTGGGAGAGCCTTGAAGGGATTGCCAAGCATAACGGGCCAGTGACGGGTAAAATTCCTTGGGCGCTTGCGGCATATAATCAACGCCATGATCTGGAACTGCATACGCATGCGAGTGCCGAGGCGCAGGCGGCGGCTCTTGCTGATGATATTGCCTACAATAACCACGACCTGCATGACGGATTACGGGCAGAGCTATTTAGCACCGACGAATTGGCCGAACTGCCGCTGTTGGGTGATTGTTTTGCGCGGGTGGATACTAAATATCCAGACCTCAATTATTACCGACGCCGGCACGAGGCGCTACGACGGTTTTTTGGCGTTTTGGTCGAGGATGTCATCACGGTCAGCCGTCATAATCTGGCGGACCTCAACCCGCAATCGGTGCATGATGTGCGCCACGCGGGGCGCATGATGGTGCAGTTTTCGCCCGATCTTTGGCGCGATTTGAAGGTGATCCGCAAGTTCCTGTTTGAACGCATGTACCGCGCACCCGCAGTTGTGGAAATGCGCGTTGTCGTGACCCAGATGGTTGATGACCTGTTTCCGTTTTTCATGGAAAACACGGATGAATTGCCGAAACAGTGGCGCAAAGATGTTGCTGATGCGCCTGATAAAGTTGCACTGGCGAGAATTGTCGCTGATTATATCGCAGGGATGACGGATCGGTTTGCGATCCAAGAACACAAGCGGCTGATTGGCGGCGAAGAAATACCAAAGGGTGTGATTGATGGCAATTGAGACCGCAGCAGGGGCAATGCAGCCCGTTATGGCCTTTGCGCTGGTCGGGGCATTGGGCGTGGGATCGCAATGGCTTGCGTGGCGGCTACGGATGCCCGCGATTGTGCTGATGCTGGTTGCGGGGATAGTTATTGGCCCTGTGCTCGGTGTTTTTGACCCTGCAAGGGACATCGGGCCGCTGATGGGGCCGATCATTTCGATAGCGGTCGCGATAATTTTGTTCGAAGGCGGGCTCACGCTCAATTTTCATGCGCTGCAAGATGCCGAAAAAGGCGTGAAACGGCTTGTTCTGGTGGGTGCACCTTTGGGCTGGCTGACGTCGACATTGGCGCTGCGCTATGGGGCAGGGCTGTCGTGGGAAAGCGCAACGGTCTTTGGCGGGATCATGATTGTCACAGGTCCGACGGTGATCGCACCCTTGCTGCGCACTGCGAGGCTATCAAAACGGCCTGCTGCGTTGCTCCAATGGGAGGCGATTGTAAATGACCCTATTGGCGCATTAGCTGCGGTCTTGGCATTTTCAGTGGTCTCGGCGCTTCATACGAATTTCACCATCGCAGAAGCATCGAAGGAATTATTGATCGGGATTAGCTTTGCAACCGTTACGGGCTGGGCTGGTGGTTTTGGTATAGCAAGAGCGTTCAAGCGGGCTTGGGTGCCCGAATATATGAAGGTTCCCGTGCTGTTCGCATCGCTATTAGGCATTTTTGCTGTGGCAGATGCGGTTCTGCATGAAAGCGGCCTATTGGCAGTGACCATCATGGGGATCGTGATCGCGAATGCGAATTTGCCAAGCTACGAAGAGCTTCGCCGTTTTAAAGAACATGCGACGGTATTATTGGTGTCGGGTGTTTTCATCTTGTTAGCTGCTGGCTTGGATGTTGCGGCCTTGGCGCAGCTGGACATGCGTGCTGTCTTGTTCGTAGCGCTTGTGATCCTTGTTGCGAGCCCGCTGACTGTGATGATGTCGTTGATGGGGTCAGGTATTCCTTGGCGTGAGCAAATCCTTGTCGCGTTTACGGGGCCAAGGGGGGTTGTTCTTGTTGCTGTTGCGGGGCTGTTTGGGGATCGGTTGCTAAACCTTGGGTTCCAAGATGCCGCATTGATTGGGCCGCTGGCCTTTGTTCTGGTGGCGGTCACTGTTGTTTTACATGGCTTTACGCTCACACCGTTTGCAAGGTTTCTGGGGCTGACAGGCGCGGATATCCCCGGGGTGCTGATCATTGGCGGCTCGGCTTGGACGACGGCATTTGCCGAGGCGTTGAAAAAAGCTGACGTTCCGGTGCTGATGACCGATCCAAACTATGGCAATTTACGTCCAGCAAGAGACGCAGGCATTGATACGTTTTCGGGCGATATCCTATCGGAGGCGGCCGAACACCGTTTGGAATTGGTCAGCTATGCGACTGTGGTCGCCGCGACGTCCAATGATGCCTATAACACGCTGGTTGCGACAGATTTGGCGCCTGAGTTCGGGCGCGAAAATGTGTTTCAAGTGATGCGAGAAAAAAGCGATAGCGCGAGGCACCAGTTGCCGCGCACGCTTGGCGGGCGCAAATTTGGACCCGAGGAAACGCATCGGGGGTTGGACCGTTTGGTGCGGCTGGGCTGGACATTCCGTATCACGCGCTTGACCGAAGAATTCACGTTTGATGCATGGCGTGCAGGTCACGCCGATAGCCAGATCATGGCAAGGATTGCACCAAACGGTGAGATAATGCTGATCCGTAAAGATGACCAAGCAGCGGGCGCACCGGATGTCAGGATAATAGCCCTGCGACCGCCGGGCAGGGACGACGTTGAAGGCGCTGGACAACCGCCAGCGGATACATAGCGTTGACGCGCACCATGGGCGTGTTAAACCGCGCCAAACCAAAGACCCAAAGGACTTACGTTCCATGAACCTATTTGCTGATATCCGCGCACTTGTGATGACATGTCTTGATGACATGGTAGCCAATGGTGTGTTGCCTGATGGCCTTGCGACGGGCGCCGTTTCCGTTGAGCCGCCCCGCGATGCGGCCCACGGTGATATGGCGACGAACGCGGCAATGGTGCTGGCGAAACCTGCTAAAATGAACCCACGCGCGATTGCGGACGCTTTGGCAACAAGATTGATGTCAGATGACCGTGTGGCTGTGGCAGAAGTTGCTGGACCGGGGTTCTTGAACCTGCGTTTGGTGCCAAGTGTTTGGCAGGATGTGGTCAAGGCCGTTTTGACCGATGATACATATGGTCAGTCGACCTTGGGCGGTGGCGAGAAGATGATGGTGGAATATGTGTCCGCCAACCCAACCGGACCATTACACGTGGGCCATACCCGTGGCGCCGTATTCGGTGACGCGCTGGCCAGCCTTTTGGCATACGCGGGCTATGATGTGACACGCGAATATTACATCAACGACGGCGGTGCACAGGTCGATGTTTTGGCACGGTCCGTTTACCTGCGGTATCAAGAGGCGCATGGCCAAGAGGTTGCATTCGAAGATGGCACCTATCCGGGTGATTACCTGATCCCGTTGGGTGAAGACCTTAAGACAAAGGTTGGTGACAAATACCTTGGCCAACCAGAAGACGTATGGCTGGCTGAATTGCGCGAATATGCCACCGAAGCCATGATGGATTTGATCCGTGCCGACCTGAAGGCGCTTGGCGTTGAGATGGACAGCTTTTATTCAGAAAAATCTCTTTATGGTACTGGTTTAATTGAAAAATCAATTGCTGAACTGGATAGCAAGGGCCTGATCTATCGCGGCACGCTTGAGCCGCCAAAGGGCAAGATGCCCGACGATTGGGAGCCGCGCGAACAGACGTTGTTCAAATCCACTGAGCATGGTGATGACGTGGATCGGCCGGTGCAGAAATCAGATGGTGCGTGGACGTATTTCGCGCCCGATATCGCGTATCACTATGACAAGGTGCAGCGCGGCTACGATCAGCTCATCGACGTGTTTGGTGCGGATCACGGTGGTTATGTGAAGCGGATGAAGGCGGCGGTTTCTGCATTGTCGGACGGTAAGGTGCCGCTTGATGTGAAGCTGACGCAGCTTGTGAAGCTTTATAAAAATGGTGAACCGTTCAAAATGTCCAAACGGGCAGGGACGTTTGTCACCCTGCGCGATGTTGTCGATGCCGTGGGCAAGGACGTCACCCGTTTTCACATGCTGACGCGCAAGAACGATGCGCCGCTCGACTTTGATTTCGACAAAGTGACTGAACAATCCAAGGATAACCCAGTGTTTTATGTGCAATATGCACATGCGCGGGTGAATTCGGTCAAACGCAAGGCAACCGAGGCAGGTGTGGATGTTTCGGATGCCGCGTTGGCGAATGCGGATTTAAGCAAGTTGTCCCATGAAGCGGAAATCAATGTGGCGCAAAAGCTGGCTGAATGGCCACGTCTGGTTGAGATCGCAGCAAAGGGCCATGAGCCGCACCGGATTGCATTTTATCTGTATGATCTTGCATCTGATTTGCACGGGCTTTGGAACCGCGGCAACGACGATACAAGCTTGCGGTTCTTGCAAGAGGGCGACAATGCAACATCACAGGCAAAAATCGCCCTTATCAGTGCCGTGGCTGTTGTGATTGCTGCTGGCTTGGGTATTCTTGGCGTCACTCCTGCGGAAGAGATGCGCTAAAGCGTGCCGCCGTTTGGGGTGATTTGAGGCAACCCATCCGCGATCAGCAGTGGCGCGGGCAGTGAGGCGACAATGGCAGTTTATGAGCAAGGGCATGGCCCTATTGATGGTGCAGGGCGCGCCAGTGTTTTTATGCAATATGCAGGCGCGGTCGTTTCGCTGGCACTTGTCGCGGGAATTGGTATCTGGGGCTATAAGCTTGTGATGCGCGATGTTACCGGCATTCCGGTTGTGCGTGCGATGGAAGGTGACATGCGTGTGTTGCCCGACACGCCGGGTGGCTCTGTTACGTCTCATGTCGGACTTTCTGTTAATGCGGTCGCTGCAAAAGGCGAAGCCGAGGGATTTGGCGATTCTGTGTTGTTGGCTCCAACAACAACGGGACTTGCTGCTGAAGACATCGAAGTTGCGCAAGAAACACCCCAGCAATTAGAAGCCGCAATTGATAGCGTGCCCGTTGTGAACCCAATTCAGGTCAGCTTGGCGACGCCCAGTGCCGATGCGCCAGCATTGACCACAGTTGATATTTTGGCTTTGGCAGATCAGATCGCCGCCGATAGCGCGCCGCTGACTGCGCTTGCTGATGTTGATGACGTGGTTGCACAGGCAGTTTCGCTCGCGTTTCCGAACGCCAAACTGCGCACATCGATCCGCCCTGAAAAGCGGGCGATAGCCACGCACCAAAGCGTTTCTGCAAAAGCGGATGCAACCGTTTCAACAGAAACGTTTTCTGTTGGGACACATCTTGTGCAGTTGGGGGCCTACCCAACAGCCGAGGTGGCAGCAACCGAGTGGGAGCGGCTGCAAGGCCGGTTTGACCAGCTTCTTTCGACGAAAACACGCGTTATTCAATTGGCGACGACGGGTGGTAAAGAGTTTTACCGCTTGCGGGCGCATGGGTTTGATGCGGGCGCAGATGCGCGGCGGCTTTGCGCGGCTATGGTTGCGGAACGGGCAGATTGTATCCCCGTCGTGGTGAGATAACCTTTGACCCGAGCTGCTATATTTGGACCTGAAGGACCATCTGTAACTGATTGGGAAAAATCGTTTTTTCGGGATTCTGATCCCCTTGGCTTCATTCTATTTGCACGCAATATCGCCGCGCCTGACCAGCTGCGGCGTTTGACGGGTGATCTGAGGGATGTGGTTGGGCGCAATGCGCCGATCCTGATCGACCAAGAAGGCGGGCGCGTACAGCGTATGCGGTCCCCGCATTGGAAAGAGTATCTTCCTGCGTTGGATCAAATGGAACGCGCCTCTGATCCAATCAGGGCGCAATGGGTGCGCAGCAGATTGATTGCGCATGAATTGCATGACGTCGGGATCGATGCGAATTGCGCACCGCTTGCGGATCTCGTGGAAAAGCAAACGCACCCTGTTCTGCGAAACAGATTATTCGGTAGCAATGTTGAAACCGTCGTGAAGGCGGCAAGGGTATGTGCCGATGCCTTTTTGGCAGGCGGCGTTTTGCCAGTGTTGAAACACATACCGGGCTATGGGCGCGCGGCTGTTGATAGCCACAAGGATTTACCGAGCGTTGACGCCAGCTTGGAAGAACTGCATGCGCGAGACTTTGCGCCATTTCGGGCACTCAATGACATCGCGATGGGTATGACGGCGCATATTGTCTTCTCGGGTATCGACCCTCAGTTGCCTGCGACCACGTCAAAGACGATGATGGATGTCATTCGGCAGGACATCGGCTTTGGCGGGTTAATCATGACCGATGACATATCAATGGAGGCATTGTCAGGCGACATTGGGGACCGTGCGGCCGCATCTATCGCAGCGGGTTGTGATATTGCGCTGCATTGCAACGGTGACCGTGAAGAGATGGAGCAAGTTACCCAATCCGTGGGTGAAATGACCCATCAGGCCAAGGCCCGCGCAGATCGCGCGCTATCTGAGCGTAAAACACCGGTACCAATTGACATCGACGCGTTGTCAGAGGAACTTGAGGCGCTTTTGGCGTGAGGATCAAGTGACCGAGCTGGACTTTCAAGAAGACGCACAGACTGTTGACGAACGTGTGGCCGCTGAGGCCCTGATCGTTGACGTGGGTGCATATGAAGGGCCGCTAGACTTGTTGCTAACATTGTCACGGACGCAAAAGGTTGATCTGCGCCAAATTTCAATTCTGGCGCTGGCCGAACAGTATTTGGCGTTTGTCGAACAGGCGAAGCGCCTGCGTCTGGAATTGGCCGCTGATTATCTTGTGATGGCGGCATGGCTCGCGTTTTTGAAATCGCGGCTGCTTCTGCCCCCTGATCCAACGGAAGAAGGTCCTTCGGGAGAAGAGCTTGCGGCGCACCTTGCGTTTCAGCTTGAGCGGTTAGAAGCAATGCGAAAAGCAGCGGCGCGACTGATGGCCTTGGATCAGCTCGGGCGTGATTTTTTCCCGCGCGGAATTACTGAAGATGTGCAGCGGGTCCGGCGGGTAACCTATACTGCGACCTTGTTAGACCTGATGCAGGGTTATGCCCGTATTCGGACCAAGGACGAATTTCGGCCCTTTGTGATGGACAGGCAAGCCGTACTGACAATGGAACAATCGTTGCAGCAGATGCGCAAACTGATCGGTTTTGCTGGTGACTGGACGGAATTGATTTCCTATTTACCGGAAGGATGGGAAAGCGATCCGGTAAAACGCAGATCGGCAACCGCATCAACATTTGCTGCCTCGCTTGAGTTGGCAAAAGAGGGTAAGATCGAAATACGGCAGGGTGACACGTTTTCCCCTATCCAAATTCGCAAAAGGGATCCGCGCGATGGCGACACCTGAAAACGATAGCCTGTTCGAAGCCCCACCCATGGCTGAACAAGAGCGAATGGTCGAAGCAATCTTATTTGCAACCGCCGAACCTGTTTCAGTGTCCGAGTTGCAGGGCCGCATGCCGCATGGGTGTGATCCAGCCGAGGCGCTGGTTTATTTGCGAAAGCGTTACGAGGGGCGCGGTGTGAACCTGATCAAAATTGATAGCGCATGGGCGTTTCGGACGTCTGCCGATCTCGGGTTTTTGATGCAAAAGGAAACGGTAGAGACGCGCAAACTTTCCAGAGCTGCGATCGAGACGCTGGCTATTGTTGCCTATCATCAGCCAGTGACACGCGCCGAGATCGAAGAGATCAGAGGCGTGTCAGTATCACGCGGCACGATTGATCAGCTGATCGAGATGGAGTGGATCAGGTTTGGGCGTAGACGCATGACACCGGGGCGACCTGTGACATTTGTTGTGACGCAGGAATTCCTTGACCACTTCGGATTAGAGAACGCGAGGGATCTGCCGGGGCTAAAGGAATTGCGATCAGCCGGATTGCTCGAAAATCGGCCACCGCCGGGTGCCAACGCCTTGGGCGACACTGACGACAGCGATGACGAGGAAGATGACGATCAGGTTGAGATGTTTGAGGAATAGAGACATCTTTAGCGATTCTAGGAGCACTAAGAAATGAACATGAATAGACTGATAAACATGGGTATTCGCATGTTGATGAATTTTGGCGCCGACAAGCTGGCAAACGGTGGTAAAGACCCCAGCGAAATGACACGCGAAGAGCGCCAAGCAGCACAAAAGAACAAGCAGAATATCGGTAAGGCGCGCAAAGGCATGAATATCATGCGCAGGTTTATGCGTTAGATTTGAAATGCTTAGATAGCTTTAGCCCTTGGCCTTGATAGTTTGATTTAATCTCTCGGCCATAGAGCGCGTCGGGCATAGCGGCCATATTTTCATAGACGAGCCGGCCGACAACTTGTCCGTGTTCCAAAACAAACGGGGCCTCGTGGCAGCGGACTTCAAGCACGCCACGTGAGCCCGACCCACCTGCATCAGCATAGCCAAACCCCGGATCAAAAAATCCGGCGTAATGCACGCGAAATTCACCAACCATTGCGATATAGGGTGCCATTTCAGCCGCCGTCATGGGCGGAATGACAATGCTTTCTCGGCTGACCAGAATATAAAATGCACCAGGGTCAAGAATGATCCAGCCGTTTTTTGTGTGCACCTCTTCCCAATATTCTGCAGGGTCGTAGTGATCGAGTTTGGCGAGGTCAATGATACTGGTGTGGGGTTTGGCCCGATAGCCGACCAGCGTGCCCGATGTTGGCTTTAGGTCCACCGAAAACCCGAGGCCATCTGATATGACCGGATCGCAATCAACGATAGGGCTATGGTCGTGGAGTGCGCGCAGTTGGCTATCATCCATGATGGTTTTACCTGACCGAAAAATGATCTGGTTGAGCATCAGCCCCTTGTGAGCGACGACAGAAAACGAGCGCGGGCAAATTTCGACGTAAAGCGGGCCGCTATATCCTGCGGGGACACGGTCAAATTCGACCCCTTGATCGGTGATAATGCGCGTAAGCAGATCGAGGCGACCAATCGAGGATTTGGCTGAGGCTGCCGCTGTCATGCCGTCAGGAAGATTGAGTGATTCGAGCAAAGGGACGACATAGACGCATCCTTTTTCAAGCACCGCACCTTGTGTCAGATCAATCTGGTGCATTGCGAATTCTTGCATCCGGTCAATGACCTTGCGCGATTTGCCCGCAAGAAATGACGCGCGAACGCGGTATGCTGTTGCACCTAGGCGCAGGTCTAAGGACGCTGGTTGCACTTGTCCGGCTGCGATCGGGATTTCTGCTGAAATAGCGCCCACGTTAATCAGATCATTGATTTGATGATCGGCTAAAACACCTGATTGCGCCATTTGAAATCCCCTTCGTGGATACAAAAACGCCTGCTGCCCCAAAAGGCAAGCAGGCGATTGATGGTCGGGCTAGCAGGACTCGAACCTGCGACCTTCCGTCCCCCAGACGGACGCGCTACCAGACTGCGCCATAGCCCGACACTGTGCGTGTTTTTACTGGTTTTAGGGGTGCTGACAAGGCTAAATCACCCAGCTTGTCGCATCCTGTCGCGCACCGCTTCTAGCTGCGCGATAAGTGGGCGAATACGATCAATGTTTTGCTCAAGATGCGCTTGGTCCAGCTTCGGGAACGTGCGGCGAGTTAACGCCGTTTTTTGTGGTTCACCCGTTGGTCCGTTGACATCTATTGGCACAACTTTTGCATTATCTGGCTCTGAAGCCGTGGCCTTTTTTCTAATTTTAGCTGCAAAATCAGCTTTGTGAGATGTGACGTTCATCAGGATCTGCTGATCGTCGCCACCATCTATTTTAACGTCATCAGCGATGGTTGATTGCGCTATGACATATTTGATTGATTTTTCGCGGAGTAATTTTTGCACGCCTTTGATCGTCATCCCCTGACCATGCAAAAGCTCTTTTATGCCTGACAATAGTTTGATGTCGTCGGGGCGGTAATACCGGCGTCCGCCTGCGCGCTTAACAGGCTTAATCTGGGAAAACTTGCTTTCCCAAAACCGCAGCACATGAGTCGGCGTATCCAGCGTGGTCGAAACCTCGCTTATTGTACGGAATGCGTCGCGAGATTTTGCCATCTGAGCCGCCTCTTATTTGTTGCCGCCTGCAACCCGATCTTTCATCAGGTGTGATGGGCGAAATGTAAGAACACGCCGTGGGTTGATAGGGACCTCTTCACCCGTTTTGGGGTTCCTACCAATACGGGCCGCCTTTTCACGAACAGAAAACGTGCCAAAAGAAGAGATTTTCACCTGTTCGCCACGTACGAGTGCATCGGATACGTGCCCCAACACGCTTTCGACCAGATCAGCGCTTTCATTACGTGACAGGCCCACCTGTGAGTGCACGGCATCTGCCAGATCCATGCGCGTCAAAGTCTTATTCGCCATTATTCCCCCCTAGGTTTGGACAACCTTATGCGAGGCGCAAATTCAGAGTCAATAACAAGGACTTGGCAGAGGCAGTTAACGGGGTGGTTTTACCAACGTATTACGACCGCACCCCACGCCAGACCGCCACCAATTGCTTCTGTGACAATCAAATCACCCTTTGAGAACTTGCCTTCGCTGGCGGCGACGGACATTGCGAGGGGAATCGATGCGGCCGAAGTGTTGCCGTGGTCTTGCACGGTCACAACAACGCGGTCCATGCCAATGCCCAGCTTGCGAGCGGTTGATTTGATGATCCGGATATTGGCCTGATGCGGCACGACCCAGTCGACATCATCAGCGCCGAGGCCTGCCTTGTCCAATGCTGCATCAGCAGTTTGTGCAAGTTTTTCAACGGCATGGCGGAATACTTCTTGGCCTTCCATCCGCAGCACGCCTGTTGTTTGCGTCGATACGCCGCCGTCGACATATAAGATGTCACGATGACTGCCGTCGGAATTGAGGTCAGTCGAAAGAATGCCCCGATCTTCGGACGTGCCAGCGCCTTCTTGGGCTTCGACAAAAACCGCACCTGCACCGTCGCCAAAAAGAACGCATGTGCCGCGGTCTGTCCAATCCATGATCCGGCTGAACGTTTCAGCGCCGATCACCATCACGCGCTCAGCTTGCCCTGAAACGATTAGTGCGTTGGCGTTGGACAAAGCAAAAGCAAAACCGGCGCAAACGGCCTGCACGTCAAATGCAAAGCCTTTGGTGTTGCCGAGCTTGTGCTGAACCATTGTCGCTGCAGAAGGGAAGGTGAGGTCCGGTGTCGAAGTCGCAACAATAATTGCGTCAATGTCGTTCGCTTCTTTGCCAGCCATAGAAAGTGCGGCACGTGCGGCGTTTGTCGCCATATCCGATGTCGTTTCATCCGGGGCTGCAAAATGACGGCGTTCGATTCCCGAACGGGATTTGATCCATTCGTCAGTCGTATCCAGAAACTTTTCAAATTCGGCATTCGGCACAACCCGCTCGGGGAGATAGTGACCAACACCTATAATAACTGCACGCCGCATATTATCCGTCCGTTGTCGGAGATTTGCGCGTCAATCCGCGCTTTGATTAATGGTATCTTGTGCAAGGGACGCCGCGGATGCAACCCGTGATGCGAGTTTGTCGGAAAAACCTTGTTGTCCCAATCGGTAAGCAAGGTGCAATGCGGCTTCTATGCCGGTTTCATCTGCGCTGCCGTGGCTTTTGATCACGGTCTGGTTCAGTCCAAGGAAAACGCCGCCGTTCACATGGCGCGGGTCAATGCGGCTGCGCAGTTTTGTCAACGCAGAGCGAGAGAGCAGGGCGCCCAACATAGAAATTGGTGTTGCGGTGAGGGCCGCGCGCAGCAGGCCTGAAATAAGGTTGGCGGTGCCTTCGCCCGTTTTAAGCGCGATATTGCCAGTAAACCCATCAGTAACAATCACATCTACGCGCGCTGATGGCAGATCGCCACCTTCAACAAAGCCGATGTATTCATAGTCGCCGCGATCTGCTGCTTTGGCGATGAGATCATGCGCGGCGCGGAGCTCAGCACGGCCTTTGTGTTCTTCGGTGCCCACGTTCAACAGGCCGACGCGTGGTCGCGCGATATCAAGACCATTGCGGGCATATGACGTGCCCATTAGAGCATATGTGAGCAAATCTTCTTCGTCGGCACGAATATCAGCGCCCGCGTCGAGCATGACATTAAAACCTTGCGGGTTATGCGAAGGCCAAAGGCATGCAATGGCAGGACGCTTCACGCCAGAAGCCTTGCGAAGCCGGATCATCGAGATCGCCATCAAAGCGCCGGTATTCCCGCAAGACACGCATACCGATGCTTTCTTATTGCGAACGGCATCAACGGCAGACCACATCGACGTGTTTTTGCCGTGCCGCAATACGTTACTAGGCTTGTCTTTCATCTCGACAACGCCGTCCGCGTTCGAGATTGTCACACGCTCGCCCAACCCATGTTCGTCGACTAGCACTGTGAGTTCAGCGACAGGGCCGTGCAAAATCACACGGGCATCAGGCTTCTTGGATAAAAACGTAGAGAGGCCCTTCACGACAACGGAAGGGCCTTTGTCGCCGCCCATAGCGTCGACAGAAATCACATGCGCGATATCCGTAGCCTGTGTTGGATCTTGGTCCGACTGGCTATTGGTCATGATGCGCCTAACGCAGCTTACGCTGCGTCGTCATCCAGATCGATTGCGTCAGCTGCGATCACTTCGCGTTCTGCGTAGTGGTTGCAAGACGGGCAAATGTGGTGTGGGCGCTTAAGCTCACCGCAGTTGCTGCATTCGTTTGGGTTCGCTGCAACCAGTGCGTCATGCGCACGACGGTTATTGCGGCGGGATTTTGATACTTTGTTCTGCTGGACGGCCATGTCTCAACCCTATGATTTATGGGCGCAACGGCCCTGATGTGTCAGTCTGGCGGGGTCTTAGGACATTCCGCCACCCCTGTCGAGACCTGATATAGATTAGCAAAGCAACATATTGCGGTTTTTATGCCGCAAACGTCGCGATATACTTTGTATTTAGGTATCGCTCTCGCTGTTTTGCGAAAGTGATTTTTTAAGCGCACCTAATCCGGCGAATGGTTTGGCGTCTTCGTCTGTCAGTGGAGCAACACCAGGCGCCGCAAATACTGCTTGGTCTAACTTTACATCAGATTTGCGTGGATATGCAGGCAATGCCAGCGACAACGCCTCGATCATGACATCGGTTATATCAAGCGTTGGAGGAAGCTGTTCATCCATATCGTCGCCATCCATTTCCAGCTCTGGAACATCAGGCTGGGACAGTGTTGCGCGGTAACGGCGGCCAATGGTTTCATCAATGCGGGTCGTGACGGGATCCAGCGAAATAACACAAGATTGCACAACAGTTGCGCCCAACTTTGCTGACAAGGACCAGTCGGAAGTCCCATCAGGCGTAATTTCGCCGACGAAACGGAGTTTTTTCAAAGCGACTATGCCCAAATCAGCCGCGATGCGAGCGCGTTGAGCGTTATCGGGTTCGATGGTGAACAGCGTGGGCTTGCGGTTGGCAAGGTCACTGAACCGGATGATGTGCGTCGGTTTTTCGGGCAAGATTGCTTCCATTCTTGAACAAGTAGGCCTGCATGATGTAGTGGAGATAGAAGGCATAAGTCGTCAACGCAAGAGGGACACAATGAGCAGCCAGCCAAAAAAGCAAGGCAAATTCGCGAGCCGTGTGCTTGTCACCGGGGCATTTGTGGTGGCGATGGCCTGCACGCCTATCATCCGCAATCACGGATATATTCCACCCGCTGAAGACCTTGCTTTGATCACGGTTGGCGTTGATACCCGCGAAACCTTGGTCGCGACCCTCGGCACACCGATGAGCGCGGGTTTGGCAGGTGATGCCGATCTATATTACGTGGCGTCGAAATTTCGGCACTTCGGCGCATTTGAACCGGTTGAGACGAGCAGAGAGGTGCTTGTGATTTCATTTGCCGAATCTGGTGTAGTTCAGAATGTTGAGCGGTTCGGCTTAGAAGATGGCCGTGTTGTCGCATTGTCGCGCAGGGTGACAAGCACCGGCGTACGCAACACCACATTCATTCGCCAATTGCTGCAAAGCATCGGAAACTTCAATCCAGCGGCCGTATTCACCGACGGCTAATTATTCGGCCGCTTCGAATGATAATGCTGCACCATTGATGCAATAACGTAGCCCTGTAGGTTGCGGGCCATCAGGGAATACATGACCAAGGTGGCCGTCACAGCGGTTACAATGCACCTCTGTCCGGCGCATAAAAAAGCTGCGGTCTGATTTCTCGCCAACCATGTCGCTATCAATTGGGGCATAGAATGAAGGCCAGCCTGTGCCGCTTTCAAATTTTGTCTGCTGATCAAAAAGCGGGGCGCCGCAACCTGCGCACATGAATGTGCCGGCGGCCTTGGGGAAGTGATCATGCGTGCCGGCCCGTTCGGTGCCGTGCTTTCGCAGAACCTTAAAAGCCATCTCGGACAGATCGGCACGCCATTCTTGTTCGGATTTGATCACTTTTTCCATGTAATGCATTCCCTGCTTTGCTATGTGTATCGCTATGTAATGCGTTTTGTTGTGTTCGCTAGGGGGTTGAATTGACAATAATAGACAAGGGACCATCCCTTCGATGTCAAATTGCATCCTCGGCAGATGAAGTGTTGGCCTGTCAAAAACTGCGCCATCAATGTTTTTGGGGTGCGGCAGGCATTGATCAAGATTGTTTTGATGCCAAGTCCGAGCATTTGATGCTGGTGGACAATGCAGGCGAGCTGCAGGGCACATTGCGCTATCGCATTGTTGATGCAAAGGCTGATTGGCACGGCACCTATAGCGGCGCCCGTTATGATATTGATCCACTACCACAAAGAGCCATCGAAATTGGGCGGTTTTGTGCAAAAGATTGTGCGCAACAGGCACAAGTATTGCGCGTTGCTATGGCACATTTGACAAGACTGGTCGACGAGCAAGAGGTCAAGTTTCTTGTCGGTTGCGCGTCATTCGCTGGCATTGATCCGGCACCATACCGCAAGGTGTTAAAGTTGTTAAATAGCGATCACTTGCTTGCTAACCCTTTTAAGGTTGGTAAGAAACATAATCGTTTGAATACCTTAGACCTTGAAGGTGAAGTGGGCGATCAGCTGCAATTGCCAATTCCGATGTTGCTCAAATCATACCTCGCGTTGGGCGGACGGGTCAGTGATCATGCTGTTGTCGACCACGAGCTAAATACATTTCACGTTCTCGTTGTTGTTGATGTCGACGATATTCCCCCCGCACGCGCGAAGGCGTTGCGCGCTTTGGCTGCAATATAACCTTGCACTCTTTCAAACGGCGCAATAGCTGACGGGCATGGCAAGAGCACCTCATCTTCAGTTGGCTGATATCAGCCTTACCTTCGGCGGCGATCCCATTTTCGAGGATCTATCACTTGTTGTTCAACCAGGGGATCGTGTTGCGCTTGTCGGGCGTAATGGATCGGGCAAATCCACATTGATGAAAGTCATGGCTGGATTGATCGAGGCTGACACAGGCCAGAGAACAGCCGCGCCGGGCGTTACGGTCGGATATATGGAACAAGACCCGACGATGGAGGGTTTTGCCACCCTAGGTGAATACGCTGCATCCGGACTGCCCGACGACGAGGGTTATAAGGTGGACATGATCGCTGAGGGTCTGAAATTTGATCCCAATGGTGACCCCAAAACCGCATCAGGCGGTGAACGCAGGCGAGCGGCTCTTGCTAAATTGATGGCCGAAGCGCCTGAACTTATGCTGTTGGACGAGCCGACCAACCACCTTGATATTGAGGCGATCCGTTGGCTGGAAGAGACGCTAAAATCCACGCGGGCGGCATTTGTATTGATTAGCCACGACCGCGCGTTTTTGCGGGCACTGACCAAGGCAAGCCTTTGGATTGATCGCGGGCAGGTAAGACGGCTCGAACAAGGATTTGAGCGTTTTGAAGAGTGGCGCGACAAGACGTGGGAAGAAGAAGACCAGCAACGCCACAAGCTGAACCGGAAAATCAAAGCAGAGGCCCGTTGGGCGGTCGAAGGTATTTCTGCGCGGCGCAAACGTAATCAGGGCAGGGTCCGTGCGCTGCGTGAACTGCGCGCCGAACGCGCAGGTCAGATCAAGCGTCAGGGCACGGCGGCCATGGCGTTCGATAGCGGTAGCACGTCGGGCAAAAAAGTCATTGAGGCCCAGGGCATATCAAAAGCCTATGACAAGACGATTCTGAGCAACTTTGACCTGACGGTGCAAAGGGGTGATCGGGTTGCGTTCGTTGGGCCAAACGGCGTTGGCAAAACCACCGTTCTGAACATGTTATTGGGCCGTGAGCAGCCTGATTCTGGTGTCATAAAGCTGGGCACGAACCTTGATGTTGCGCTGTTCGACCAGTCTCGAGCGCAGCTTGATCCGAACATGACCCTTTGGGAAAATCTTGCGACTGACCCAATTTTGGGCGTGTCCGGCAAATCGGATCAAATCATGGTGCGGGGCCAGCCCAAACATGTTGTTGGGTATCTCAAGGAATTCCTGTTTGATGAGACCCAAGCGCGCGCGCCTGTGCGGTCGTTATCTGGTGGGGAGAAAGCACGGCTTTTGCTTGCACGGCTCATGGCGCGTGAAAGCAATGTGCTGGTATTGGACGAACCGACCAACGATTTGGACATTGAAACGCTTGATTTGTTGCAGGACATTTTGGGCGAATACCCTGGCACGGTTTTGCTGGTCAGCCACGACCGCGATTTTATTGACCGCATTGCGACAACAACCATTGCAATGGAAGGTGACGGGCGCGCCACGGTTTATGCAGGTGGATGGACTGACTATCAAACGCAGCGCGTCGAAGAACAATCCGCCGAAATCAGCCCCAAGGCGCAAAACAAGACGAAATCTCAATCGAAGCCGCAAGAAAAGAAATCCGGTCTTTCGTTTACACAAAAGCACCGGTTAGAGGCGTTGCCCGAGGTCATTGAAACGCTCACGAGCGAGATCGGTAAACTGGAGCAGCTGCTAGCTGATCCGACGTTGTTTACAGAAAACTTGGTAAAGTTTCAAAAGGCATCTGACGCACTGGTTGCACGACAGAATGCCCTTTCTGATGCCGAGGATGAATGGCTCATGCTTGAGGAGCTTGCCGCCGGGGCATAGCGCAAGCTCTCATTTCATTATCCGTCGAAATCGACCACTTCCATGATCCGCAATGCGTCCCCGCGGTTACCTGCGAGGGTTTCTAGGCTGGTGTCGTCAGCCGTAAACTGGCCCCAGCTTTGGACAAGATCTGAAAGTTCGGCGTCTGCGAGGACAGGGTATTCATTGTTGATCTCGGCATAGATTGCCTGAGCTTTCGGAGAGACCAGAAATTCCATGAACTGTAGCGCCTCATCATAGTTTGGAGCTGCTTTCGTCATTGCAACGCCTGACACATTGATATGTGTGCCGCCGTTTTCAAACGTTGGGAATACAATGCGAACGCTTTGTGCCCATGGCACCTGTTCCGGATCAGCGAGCATTTGACCCATATAATATGTGTTTCCAAGGCTGATATCACATTGGCCGGCCCAAATTGCTTTAACTTGGGCGCGGTCATTTCCCTCGGGCTTACGCGCGAGGTTGCTTTTCATGCCTTCCGCCCACGATGTCGCGCCATCGATACCCAGATGGGCAATCATGCCCGACATCAAAGCAAGGTTGTAGTTGTGCAGACCCGAACGGGTGCAGATACGGCCGCGCCATTTGTCATCGGCGAGGTCTTCATATGTTGTGATTTCGTCTGCGGCGACGCGGTCATTGCTGGCGTATAAAATACGGGCGCGGGTGGTCAGGCCAAACCAAAGGTTTTCGCTGCTCCGTAGTTCCGCAGGAATAGCGTTCGTCAAAACGGTGCTTTCGATCGGCTGCACAACATCCGCATCAACGATTTTTTGCAGATTGGCGATATCGACAGTCATCACCAAATCAGCTGGTGAACGTCTGCCCTCAGCCTTGAGCCTCTCAACCAGCCCTTCTTTGACGTAAGCGAGGTTGACGTTGATCCCTGTTTCATTGGTGAATGCTGCTGTGACAGGCTCAATGAGGGATGTCTGACGCGTGGTATAGATATTCACATCCGCGGCAGCGGCGTCCGCAAGGGCGAGAAGGGATACTGAAAGGAAAAGGGCGCGAGCGCTCATGACGGTTCTCCGGTTGTTTGGTTGGTATTAATCTGACTAAAACAGTCAGGTCAATACCTGAATAAAACAATCGGAAATTATTTGCCGGTCTTTTCTTTGATTTTTTCTGCGTCCCAAAGAGCGTCCATTTCTTGCAGGTTGCTTTGCGTCGGTGTTCTTCCTAACGACTTCAGAGCATCCTCTACACCGTTGAAACGGCGTGTGAATTTTGAATTTGCGCTGCGTAATGCGGCCTCTGGATCAATAGACAAATGTCGGGCAAGATTGGCCATAACAAACATCAGGTCGCCGAACTCATCAACAATTTCGTCTTGGGTCAGTTCATTGCGGGCTTCGACCAGCTCAGCTGCTTCTTCCACAATTTTATCAAGAACATTGGTGGTGTCGGGCCAATCGAACCCGACACGGGCTGCGCGATTTTGCAATTTGATGGCGCGTGTGAGTGCCGGCAACCCGCTGGCCACGCCATCGAGCGTGCGTGTTTGGGCGCGTTTGCCGCGTTCTTTGGCTTTTAGGGCCTCCCAATCGGCGGTCTGTTGTTCAGGTGTTTTGTCCCGAGATTCGTTGCCAAACACATGGGGATGACGGCTCACCATCTTGTTTGAAATCGCGCGGGTCACACTGTCAAAGTCAAAATGACCGTCCTCTTCGCCCATTGCTGTATGGTAAATGACCTGTAGCAATAGATCGCCTAGTTCGCCCTCTAGGTCATGCCAGTCGCGCCGTGTGATGGCGTCAGCGACTTCATATGCCTCTTCGATTGTATATGGGGCGATGCTTTCGTAATTCTGTTCGATGTCCCAAGGGCAACCTGTATCGGGGTCACGCAAACGGCGCATAATCTCGCGTAAGCGTGGGATTCCACCGTTTTGGTCGTGGATCAATGTATCCGTCATTGCGTGCCTCGTAGTGATGGTGTCAAATCAGTCTAAAGTGGGACACAGCGGAGCGCCAGAGATGCCGATCATCAATCGAATTGCAGATTTTGAAGACGATATGAAAACATGGCGACGGCATTTGCATATGCACCCCGAATTGACGTTTGATTGCCACGAAACCGCGGCGTTTGTGGTAGAGCGGCTCAAGGAATTTGGGATCACGGATATTCACACAGGCATTGCGACGTCCGGTCTGGTTGCGATCATTGAAGGGCAGGGCGAAGGGCCAACAATTGGCCTGCGTGCGGATATGGATGCCTTGCCCATGCAAGAGGAAACGGGGCTAGAGTATGCGTCAAAGATAGATGGCAAAATGCATGCTTGCGGTCATGACGGGCACACAACGATGCTATTGGGTGCAGCACGCTATCTGGCTGAGACGCGCAATTTTTCTGGCAAAGTCGCTTTGATTTTCCAACCTGCCGAGGAATTCGGCGGTGGGGGTGAAGTGATGGTCAAAGAGGGTATTCTTGATCGTTTCGCTATCGACGAAGTTTATGCTCTGCACTGCGCCCCTGGGACGCCGATTGGTCAGTTTTACACAACGCCCGGTCCGATTATGGCAGCGGCAGATGCATTCGAAATTCACATCACAGGCGTCGGTGGACATGGGGCAATGCCGCATGAATGCGTTGATCCGATTGTGCCAGCGATTTCGATTGCGCAGGCGGTTTCATCAATTGTGAGCCGTAATAATTATAGCCAAGACAATCTCGTGGTGTCGGTCACGCAGATACATACAGGATCGGCTGATAATATTATTCCTGAAAAGGCTTATATTAACGGCACGGTTCGCAGCTTTGACAAAAAGGTGCAGGCAATGGTCCGTAAGCGTCTGCAAGAGATTGTCGAGGGTCACGCCTTGGCGTTTAATGTGAAGGCGGTATTGGATTATGAAGTGGGGTACCCCCCGACGATCAATGATCCAGAAAGGGCTGCATTTGCGGCTGGCGTTGCAATGGAAATTGCCGGCGAAAGCGGCGTTGTCGCCCAAGCTGGTCCTGAAATGGGGGCAGAAGATTTTGCCTATCTTCTTGAAAAGCGGCCGGGCGCCTATTTGTTTGTGGGCAATGGTGATACGGCATCGTTGCACCATCCTGAATTTAACTTTTCAGATGAAACCGCGACTGCCGGCGCGTCGTTTTTTGCCAAGTTGGTCGAAAAATCCCAACCCATAAACCGATGAAGACACCCGGCGAATTAGATCAAGCACATGCACTGCATCCTTGGACGCATTTCGACAGCTTTGAGGCAAAGTCGCCGCTGATTATAGCCCGCGGCGAGGGGTGCAATGTGTGGGATGAGCAGGGCCGCCGATATCTGGATGCTGTTGGCGGACTTTGGTGCACGAATATCGGGCTTGGGCGACAAGAAATGGCCGATGCGATTTCGGATCAGGTGTTAAAGCTGGGGTTTTCGTCGACGTTTGTGGATATGTCGAATGAACCTGCTGCGGAAGCCCTTGGGCTAATTGTGAGGCCGATTGGTGCTCAACGTCATGTCGTCCAGTCTTACTATAACGCCAAGCCAAGTTGAATTCATTGTGGACAAACTGGAGTTGGCGATTACCACCGTCACCGATAACTTAATCAAAGAAGGGGTGAAAATCGGATGAGCCTTGAAGACGCAAAAAAGCAAGTTGACCTTGCCTTTACCCGCCCAGAACGCCGTGGCCTTGCATATGAAAACGCATTTGGCGGGGCGACATCGTTTATGCGCAGGGAATACACCAAGGACCTGACAGGTGTAGATGTCGCAATCACTGGCGTCCCCTTTGATCAGGCTGTCACCAATAGACCCGGCGCGCGATTTGGCCCAAGAGCCATCCGAGAGGCGAGCACGCTGCAGCCTTATGATCCGCCATATGGCTGGGATGGATTTGATCCTTTGTCGGATTTCTCAATCGTTGATTACGGCGATCTGGCATTCGACTATGCGCATACCCCCAGCTTTCCCAAAATCCTCGAGGCGCATATTCGCCAGATTATTGCAGCAGGGCCTGCCACCGTGACGCTGGGCGGTGATCACTTTATCACGTTGCCGATCCTCAAGGCCTATGCTGAAAAATATGGCCCGCTGTCGGTCATACAATTTGATGCACATAGCGATTTGTGGGCAGATGACGACATGGACCGGATCGACCATGGCACGTTCATGTATAAAGCCGTCAAGCTAGGGATTGTTGACGTGACGCGATCCGTTCAAATCGGTATCCGTACGGAGTGCGATGATTATTGCGGAATGCCCTACATTGATGCGCGCACCTGCCACGAAAAGGGCGCGACGTATGTTGCTGATAAAGTGAAAGAAATCGTCGCCGATCATCCAACATATCTGACATTTGATATTGATGCGCTTGACCCTGCATTCGCGCCGGGAACGGGTACACCGGTTTGGGGTGGTCTAGCAAGTTGGCAAGTCGCTGCAATGATGAGAGATTTGGCCGGAATTAATCTGGTTGGCGGCGATGTGGTCGAGGTGTCGCCACCGTTTGATACAACAGGTGCGACCGCAATTGCGGGGGCCCATATCGCGATGGAGCTTTGTTGTTTAGCATTATGGAATAAAAGGGAAAAATAATGCCTAACATGCCAGTCAGCGGAAACGACCTCGCACGATTTTCGGGCCTGCAAACATTTATGCGATTGCCTGCGGCGGACACAGCAGCGGGGCTTGATGTGGGATTCGTAGGTATTCCGATGGACATCGGCACAAGTTGGCGATCAGGGACCCGTTTCGGCCCTAAACAAATCCGGCAAGAAAGCGCAATGATCCGCCCCTACAACATTCAGACAGGCGCCGCGCCGTTTGATGCGCTACAATGCGCTGACCTTGGCGATATTGCGATCAATACGTTTAACTTACGCGATACAATTCGCATTATTTCAAATAGTTATGATGCGTATTTGACCGAAAATATCATTCCAATGGCGTTGGGTGGTGACCACACAATGACGCTGCCGATCCTGCGTTCCATCGCGAAAAAGTATGGGCCTGTTGCCCTGATCCATGTTGACGCACACGCGGACGTCAATGATGAGATGTTCGGAGAGAAAGAAGCCCACGGCACGGTTTTTCGCCGCGCGTATGAAGAGGGTTTGATTAAACCCGACATGGTGTTTCAAATTGGCTTGCGGGGCACGGGATATACGGCCGATGACTTTCATGAAGCGGCTGGATGGGGATTTAACCAATATCTTGCACCAGACCTTTGGCACAAGAGCCTAGGGCCGTTAGCCTCTGAAATTAAATCAAAAATTGGGGGTACGAAAACATATATTTCCTACGATATTGATAGTCTTGACCCTAGCTATGCGCCCGGAACAGGAACGCCAGAAATCGGTGGTTTGACCACAATGCAAGCCATGGAACTAATCCGAGGGTTGCGTGGTTTGAATATCGTTGGATGTGACTTGGTCGAGGTTTCGCCCCCTTATGATACAAGCGGAAATACGGCGTTAACGGCCGCCAATTTGATGTTTGAGATGCTTTCAGTCCTTCCCGGTGTTCCCTATCGGTAATCGTAGGCATTCAGGAACAGGCACATGAAGTTAGCATTATTCGGTTTGGTCGCAGTTATGGCGGCATTTCTTATTTACGTGCGGTTTGGGCCTGAAGATGTGTCTGTTTATCACCGGATTCCGGTTGCGGGTGACGTTGATGATGTTCAGGCAATCGGCGGTTTCATTGCAAGGCGTGACGCGACAGCGAGCCAAGCAAGCCACTTGGACAAGATCATTCAAAACAGCCCTCGAACCGAACGGATTTCGGGTTCTATTGAAGAAGGGCTTGTGACGTATCGCAGCCGCACACGATGGATCGGATTTCCAGACTACATTAATTTGGCGTTCGGCGGGGGTGAAATCATCATCGAAGGACGATTGCGCTTTGGTCGCTCGGATATTGGAGTGAACAGAAAACGCATTGAAAGCTGGCTCGAGGCTGCTGGCCTCTTGACCCAAGCGCCGTGATCGGCCACTTCAAGTTTCATGATAGCACAAGATAAAATTGCCCAAATTATTGATCGTTTCCAATTTATCGAGGCGAAAATGGCTGACGGGGCTGCTGGCCATGAAATTGCAGCGCTTGGTCGTGAATATGCCGAACTACGCCCAGTTGTGGAACAGGTGACCGCCTACCGCGATTTGATCGATCAGATCGCGCAGGCCGAGGACATGCTAACCGATCCTGAGATGAAGGAATTGGCAGAGGCAGAGCTGCCTGACTTAAAGGCGGCGTTGGCTGTATCAGAACATGATGTGCAACTTGCATTACTGCCAAAAGATGCGGCGGATGGGCGTCCTGCCTTGCTGGAAATCCGGCCTGGCACGGGCGGAGATGAGGCCGGATTATTCGCGGCCGACTTGCGACGCATGTATCAACGCTATGCCGAAGGGCAGGGATGGAAGTTTGAAATCCTCGAAGAAAGCCTTTCCGAACTTGGTGGCGTTAAAGAAGTTGTTGCACGGATCGCCGGTGATGGCGTTTTTGCAAAGATGAAATATGAAAGCGGTGTGCACCGTGTGCAGCGCGTGCCTGAAACCGAAAGTGGTGGGCGTATTCACACGTCCGCGGCCACAGTTGCTGTCCTACCCGAAGCAGAAGATGTCGACGTGCAGATTAATGCAAATGACATTCGCATTGATACCATGCGGGCGTCGGGCGCAGGTGGGCAGCACGTTAATACCACGGATTCCGCGGTGCGCATTACCCACCTACCGACGGGTATTATCGTCGTGAGTGCCGAAAAGTCACAGCACCGCAACCGGGAGATCGCGATGCAGGTGCTTAAGACAAGGCTGTTTGATCTAGAGCGCCAACGCGTTGATGGTGAGCGGTCAGCGGATCGTAAGGCACAGGTCGGCAGCGGCGACCGATCAGAGCGAATTCGCACCTATAATTTCCCTCAGGGCCGTATGACCGATCACCGTATCAACCTGACGCTTTATTCATTGGGGCAGGTCATGCAGGGCGAATTGGACGAAGTAATCAGTGCGCTGCAAGCCGATGCACAGGCGACGCTGCTGGCCGAGATGGGCGCTTGATCACGGTTCAAACCGCAATGGCAAAGGCAAGCCGCGCGTTGGCAGCTGCCGGTATCGAAGATGCGGCGCGTGATGCGCGAGTTCTTATGGCGCATTTTCTTAATATTTCGAAGGATCGGTTAACGCTGTATACCAGCGACGAGATAACGGTCGAACAGGAGGCCGGTTTTGCGGCCTTGGTTGAAGAACGATTACGCCGTCGCCCAGTTTCCAAGATTGTGGGGGGCAGAGAGTTTTATGGCCGGACGTTCAACGTCAGTGACGATGTGCTCGACCCTAGGCCAGATACCGAAACTTTGATTGATTGTGCGCTGAGCATTTCATTTTCAAAGTTTTTGGACCTTGGAACCGGAAGCGGCGCAATTGCTGTCACGCTATTGGCGGAACGGCCCGATGCATTGGGCACAGCCACGGATGTATCTAAACCCGCCTGTGCCATTGCGACTTTGAACGCTGACCGTCATGTCGTGATTGACCGTTTGGATGTGAAATCCAGCAATTGGTTTGAGCAGATTGAAGGAAAATTCGACCTGATCGTTTCGAACCCGCCGTATATCGCTGCGGATGAAATGCTGACGCTGGCGCCAGAAGTTCGTGATTTTGATCCTCATTTGGCGCTGACGGATCATGGTGACGGGTTGGGTTGTTACCGAGCGATTATTCCCAACGCGATCAATTATCTTCAGGATGCGGGCTGGCTAATGCTTGAGATTGGACCAACGCAGGCAGACGCCGTGGTTGAATTGATGGCGGGTGCAGGATTCGCAAATGTCACTGTCGTTCGCGATATTGATGGCCGGAATCGTGTCATAAAGGGTCAATATTGCTCGATTTGAGTGTATTTATGCGCCTAGAGGCGCCGTTAACGCACCACAGGCCGATTTAGGGCTTGCTCTGTAGCCGTTGCAATTGGTATCCAATAGCCATCAGAACAAGTCGCCGAATGGCCTTTTCTGACAATCGCCAAAATATCGCAAGGCACAGTCCCTTTGTTGGGCACAGCAAAAGCCAAGAGCTTGACGAAAGCATATTCATGAGATCATCGAAGTCACGGTCCCGCGGGAATAAGAACCGCAATAATCGCCCAACGGGCGGCAATATTATTAATCGCGTTTTCGATAGTTCGGGACCTGATGGCAAGGTGCGCGGCACGCCGCAGCAGATTATCGAGAAATATAATCAGCTTCATCGCGATGGGGTGCTTTCGGGCGATCGTGTCGACGCTGAAAACTTTGCCCAGCACGCTGAACATTACACGCGTATGCTTGCAGAAGCGCAGCGCGAAGTTGATGCAAAGCGCGAAGAGCAAGAAGCACAGAACCGTGAACGTCAGGCTGAACGCGACCGCGAGCGCCAAGATCGTCTAAAAGCCCAAGAAGAAGCCGCTGCAGCTGATCCAGCGACAATGGACCAGCCGGAAGCCGTTGAGCAACCTGAAACGGGTCTTGTTGAAACGCCCGAGGCAGAGCCAAAGCCGAAGCGGAAACCTCGCCAGCGCAGGCCCAAGCCTGTTGATGACGCCCCAGAAGCTGCTGAATAGAGAATCACCCCCGATACGTTATCGGGGGTTTTTTGTTACTGATTGCCCGCAATCGATACGGCAAGCGCGCAAAACTCTTCTAGACCGATTTCTTCGGCCCGTTGTGTTGGTTTGATACCGGCAGCGGTGAGATGACCCTCAATGTCAGGCGATACAGCCTTGAGTGACGATCGTAGCATTTTGCGACGTTGATTGAAGCCAGCGGCAACGACACGGTTTAATGTTGCGGCATCTGCAGGGAAACGCGGTTTTGGCAATGCAGTCAGGTGCACAACGGACGAATGCACTTTGGGCGGTGGGGAAAATGCCTCTGGCGGTAGATCCATGACAATCTGTGCGTCCGCGCGCCATTGCGCTAACAACGCGAGCCTTCCATAAGCCTTGCTACCTGGTTGTGCGACGATCCGCTGTGCGACTTCGCGCTGAAACATCAGTGTGAGGGTAGCCCAAAATGGCGGCCAGTCTTTTGGTGTCAACCAGCGCACCAAAAGTTCTGTCCCGACGTTATAGGGCAGGTTGGCTGCGACTTTGATTGGCGGGGTCAGGTGAGCCAGCGGATCAATCGCCAGAGCGTCACCATCAATTACGGTCAATTGATCTGGATAGGCGGCGGCAATTTCAGCAAGTGCCGGCAGGCAACGCGGGTCTTTTTCAATAGCAAGAACGCGCCGCGCACCCTCTGACAGCAAACCACGAGTTAATCCGCCCGGTCCCGGGCCAATCTCCAGCACATCCGCGCCGCTTACGTCGCCGGCCATGCGGGCAATTTTTGCGGTCAGGTTCAAGTCGAGCAGAAAGTTTTGCCCCAATGACTTCTTTGCAGCCAAACCGTGGGTCGCAATCACGTCACGTAAGGGGGGAAGGTTATCAATGCTCATGGCGCTCGTTTCATATGCGTGTTCGGGTCAAATTTAGGGGGCATTAGGACAAGCCTCGTTTGTCGGCCATTTGGCGAGCCATACGCAACGCGGCGACCATTGATGTCGCATCAGCGATACCCTTGCCCGCAATATCAAATGCTGTTCCATGATCCGGCGATGTTCGCACGATAGGAAGGCCGAGTGTAACGTTAACGCCACCGGAAAAATCGATGGTCTTGATCGGGATCAAGGCTTGATCATGGTAGGCGCAAACCGCGGCGTCATAGGTCGCACGGGCTGCGGGGTGGAACATGGTATCCGCTGAGAGGGGGCCGATGATGTTTATCCCTTCAGCTCTGAGACTATTGAGCGTAGGTATCATCATATCCAGTTCTTCGCGGCCCATCTTGCCGGACTCTCCGGCATGTGGATTCAAGCCTGCAACTGCGATTGTAGGGTTTTCAATGCCAAAATCTGACTGAAGCGCGGCATGGGTGGTTCGCAGGCATGACCTTATCAATTCAGGCGTAAGTGCATCGGGCACTTCGCTGATTGGAATGTGGATTGTCGCAGGGACAACGCGCAACTGATCGCTTGCAAGCATCATGACAGGATGAGGAGCGTCAAGCAGGGCAGCGATGAATTCAGTGTGGCCAGGATAGGCGAAATTTGCGCCCTCAATGAGTGCTGATTTGTGGATTGGCGCAGTGCAAATCCCCGCAATTTGCCCCAGTTTGGCGAGTTGGACAGATTCGGAGATGGCAGCGACCACCTGTGGCGCATGATCTATTTGAGGGTGCCCGTGGATTGCTTTAGTGCCAAAATCACGGGCCAAAACGGGCAAGGCGAAATGGGAAATAGCCGCAGCGTCTTGGGCATTGTCGATTGTTTGAAAAATTGCGCCGTCTGGTAAGTGACGTGGATCACCAATCCAAACGACTGCTCCTTCGTCACGGGTTTGTGTCCAAGCAGCGTAAGCAATCTCGGGGCCGATACCCGCCGGTTCGCCGCAGCTGATGGCTATTGGCTTGTTTGCGCTCATTGTGTGCGAATTGATGCAGATGCCCGAAGATCCGCCAACAATGCGTCTGCATAACCGCTCAATCGCTGCCCTCGCAACGCATTGCGGGCTGCTTCACGGTCCACTGTGCCCTGAGCGGCCGAGTTTCGCTGACACAACATGATGACAGTGCGCCCATCTCCGTTCGGAGATCCAAGGTTATACGAAATTTCATTTTGGTCCAGCCGCGCCAGTTCCAAAGCTACGTTGGTTGGAATACTGTTAATATCGTGTGTTTCGCGGGTAAGAAAACCGTCAGGTTGACCAAATGCTAAGCCATATAGATCGTCACAAGTATCGACATCTGACGCGATTTCTCGCGCATCAGATTCTGAGTTTGCAAAAAGTTGTGCATACTCAATAGTCAAAGTCGTTTTAGCTTTTGCTGCGACCTCACGAATGCCGCGTAATTGGAACAATGCAACTCCATTTGTTATGGGAATGGGGGCTGTAACTTCACCGATCTCTAAGCCTAAAAAAACGTCATGTAGAGCGGCGGGGTAATTTGAAAGAGGCGACCAATCTAACTTCCCACCCTTGCTACGGCTTGGAATGGCAGACACCTTACGCGCCTGCGCCGAAAACGCAGAGGGAGTGCTTAGACGGCTGATCTGTCGCGCAGTTGCCATGGCCTTTACGAATTCTTTCGGGGGTGCAGCGATGATAATCTCAGACAAGAGTAGTTCAATTCCGTCCGCATCGGAGATGCCTTGAGAAATTAAACGGTCTATGTCCGCGTCGTTAATAATCACGGCACTATTAAACCGATCTCTTACTAAATCACGCCAACTTACGCCGACCCGAACGAATTCAGCGAAGGTATTTTCATCAACTTTCTTAGACGCCAATAATGCAATAAAACTTTCCAGAGACATATCGGCCCGAGATGCAAAGTCTGCCATTGCAATTCGAAGGGCGCCTGCACTGAGGGTCATGCCTGAGCGGTTAAGTTCTTGCAGCTTAAGTTTGTCCTCGATAAGCCCGTTGCGGGCAAGTTGGTTCAGTCTGCCAGGAGTGCGAAAAGCACGTAACAATTTAACTCTTTGGTCAATGTCATACTGGGTAATAGCGTCACTGTTGACTATGATTTTCGGGTCAAACTGACTTTGCGCGATGGCCATTGCAGGGAGTGAAAAAGCCACAGCGAGTGCCAATGTCAATTGTCTTATCATTTTTCCCACCATGTTGCTCATTCGTCTGTGCATGTTGTTCTCAGCTTCTTGCCACTAGGTCCAGCCGCGAAACCCCCAAGGGAAACCGATAAACCATAGCTAGTTGAAGGTTCAACGGTTGTTGAGGATGTATAGCGCCGGGTCATAGAAAAATCGACTGTTGCGCATTCGTTTTTATATTCCAATCCCAAACTAGCATTGGCCGGCCGGCTCGTGGACAAATCATATCGGGTGCTCGCAAAAGCCTTCCATCTGGATGAAACCCTCAGTTCAGAGTCCAATGTCCACTCTGAAACACTATCAGGACGCCCATCATCTATATCCGCATCTTGCCAAATATATGCACCCGCTAATTTGAAATCATCATTTTGCCAACCAAACCGCGCAGAGCCAAGCGTTAACTGCGAATTATCACCCAGGCGCGAACTAGCCTGAACATAAAGACCATTTGCAAGTGTCGATTGCCCGGAAACGATCCAATCGGACAGTTGACCTGAAAGCCCAGAAGAGTCCGAAAACGTGGAATCCGCGTTCTTTCTGATAGCACGTCCAAATGTCAGTGTCGTTTGCGTACCTTTGTGTGCTTGCCATGTCCAATCGAGACCAACTGCGCCACGCAGACCCGTTTCAACCGCGTCCTCGCCGGGAAAACGATTAACTGCAAAAAGGTTAGCGGTGTCCAACTCTGCTCGCGTGCTGTCTTCATTTAAAGGATCGCGTCCAAATATGCTCGAATATGCGAGCGTCATTGTTGGTGCGAGCAGGAACTGGTGGCCTGCCACAGTTGAACCAGCTAGCGGGAAGCTGACCCCTAGGCCGACATGTGGAATTGCGCGGCGGATCACACCTGTTTGCGACGGATCATCCAAGGTTTGATAAATATCACCGCGGACCCCAAGCTGTGTATCAACGACAGCCCCCAATTTTGTGATATGCGTGTATTCAAATTTCGCACCGGTCGAAAGCCGGTTAAGGTCGCGAGCACTGGGACCGGTCTTGGTACCATAGCGAAAAACCGTATCGCCAGTTGTAAAGACCATCAAGTTGCCTTTGCTTTTGATTGGCATATGTTTTTCGTAATTAAAACTACCAGTCAGTGGCGGTGATTCACTTGTTTGTTCGTCGTCCCGGAGTGTTTGGAAGATTGTAATTCCGCCCATAAATAAAGACGGATCCTTAACTTGAACAAGCGATATTGCGCTATCCAGCCTGTCTTTTTCAGAATAGCCGTAGTCAAGAAGATACGCTGGATCACTCACCATCTCGATGTCAAAATCGAGTTGCGTTTGAGCGGCAATAGAAAATGAACCATCTGCAAAGAGATACGCCCTTTTTGCACTTTCGAGGTCATCGTCAGAAAGTGCGCCCTTTACGGATACATCTCCATCTACAAATGCTTGCCTATAGCGGTATTCAAGCGTTCGTGTGCGGCTTGATAGATATGGGGTTAGTGTAAGGTCTCGATAGTCGTCAATCCGAATGAAATATGGAATTTTGAGTCCAGATGATAACCGATCAGTCGTTTTCACGCGCGGAATAAGAAAGCCTGTTGCTCGCTTGAGGCTGGGGTCGGGAAGTCTTAGCCTTGGAATATATGCTAATGGCATACCCTTAATGCGGAACTGAACAGATTCAAAATAAAGTTGATGTTCTATTTCATCATGCACAACGCTTTTGGCGCGAATTTCCCAAAGTGCGGTTTGGCCATTGCAAACCTGACAAGAAGTCGCCGCCACTTGATACATAAGTGAACTATTGCCGTTTCGTCGTTGAATTTGTTGCGCTGCCATCTGAAGGTGTTGGCCCAAAACAAAGCGTGCATCTTGTAAAATGCCATTTTCAAGCTTTGGATCCAACGTCGCCTGCGTAGCCGTTATGATTGTACCATCCAAGAATGTTATCAGAATGTCATCGTCGATGGTCAGCTGGTCTTTGCTTTTGTCGTAGACAACCCGTTCCGCCTGCATCCGTGTGCCTTCGGAAAACACCCGCACGCTGCCGTGGGCAACAATTAAGTTATTGTCAGTAATAGAAATAGAATCTGCGACGAGCGATGGAGCACCTTGGGAAATGCCAATGGAGGGCAACAGGCATAAGATCACGATAAACAAGGCTCTCATTTAACCGTCCTCATTATGCAATAGAACGCCCAGAGCAATTCCTATGGTTGCAAATGGGGGAGCCCAAGCTGCCAAAACAATTGGAATTTGGCCGTTTTCTCCCATAACAAGCGCAAAGTTTCTGAGAAAATAGACACCAAAAGAAACCAGAATTGCGAGCAAGATCATAATGCCGGTCTTTCCTCCACGTTGATGCCTAAGCGTGAAGCAGGCACCGATAAGTACCATTGCTAGCAAAAACGCGGGTTGTGCGAGTTCCGAATGGAACCACATTTCGTGCCGCAGCGCTGAAAACCCTGCAATGTTTAATCTCTCGATAAATGCAGGCAAATCCCAGATCGAAATTGCAAAAGGGGAACCAAAGCTATCGCGGATCTGATTGGCGGTCAGGGTTGAAGGAATGATAATCTGGTTATCAAAACGCGGCCCAATATCTTTAATATTGGTGCCGCTGATATCCCAGGTAATTGCATTTTCGAGGCGCCATGCGCCTATTTCAAGTCTTGCTATGTCTGCTTCAATTCGTTGTGTTGGTCCGATCATAGTATCAAACAAGACGAACGTTACATTGTTTAATATTGTCCCGTCCAAATTTGTTCCAATTGCACGAATAACCGCTTGCCCGTTTTCATCTCCTTGACGTAGCCAAAGTCCGCTTCGTCCAATAGAAAGAGTAGATTGTCTTCCATTGAGTGCATCTACACGTTGCTCATATTGACGACTTGTTGATGCTACTATTGGATTGAGAGCAGCAACAGTTACAACGCCGATGAGAAACGCCAACATTGCAGGAGCAATGAGCGCCTTTAGTGCGGAACGCCCGGCAGCCCGCGTTATCACCAGTTCAGATGAACGCGCCAGAGCCAAAAACAAAGCAAGCGTAGCCAAAATCATAATCAGCGGAAGGATGTCGTAGACACCCTTTGGCAGATTTAGCAGGCTCAAAATCAAAATATTACCAAACCCAGCGTCAGCAGACGCAAACTGGCGCAGTTGTTCAACGAGGTCCAAGGAAAACATGATAAGCGCAAGAATGCTGAATACAGCTGAAAACGTTAATGCAAAGCGTGAAGCGAAATAGCGGTGTAATATCATAGTCTTACACTCGCGGCCTTGGTAGGCTTTTTATTCAATAATGTTGGGCGTTCAGAAATAATCAGAAGGCTAGAAATGGCCGCAGCACCAAACACCGCGGGGAAATAGAGCGCAAACCAGTACACATCATTTTCCCTAGCAATATTCAGAGCAGTTGCTTCAATGGCTTTAAGGGCAATTATTAAAAAGACTGCGAGAAGAACCTGACGCCATACGCCATAGCGGCTAAAACCACCGACAAGTAATGCGGCAAAGCCGATGAGCGGCCCGATGATGCCGAGCAATGATTGGGAGGCGCGAATGTTGACTTCGCGAATAATAGCACTGGGTGTAACGCGCATAGCCCTATGCATGTCGACATTAGCGGTTAATAACTCAAGAGATGAAATGTGTCTGATTTTGCGTCTATAGGTACTACTGGCTGTCAAAATACCGCCTAAATCAAGCGCAAAGTCGTCAAATCGGGTAGTGAATAGGCGGTTTAATGAAGTATCATAATTTTGCGCCAACCCGTTAACCATCACAAGCTGAGTGCCACCCTCCGAATTGATGAGATAAGCTTGTTCGGCTGTGTAAATGACATTTCTCTCAGCATTTCGGTTATCGGATAGGAAAATATTCCTCAGCTCACCATCGTCAGAGGTGTCACGTATATAGAATGTAATGCCCTTTGTTGGTTCATTGAATGCTCCGGGATTAAGTAGTCGCGCAGTTGTACTTTGAGAAATTTCAGCTGTGCGTTGTTTCAGTTGGAGCGAGGAAAGTGGCACCAGAACATGGGCAATGAGTGAAAGCAGCAGGAGCACCAGTACCCCGAAAAAAAATACAGGTCGCGCTAACCTCCAGCTCGAATAGCCAGTCGCCTGAATGGCCACAAGTTCTGATTCTTGGCTCATTCTGTTTGTAACATAAACGGCTGAAATAAATGCGGCGAGCGGCAGTGCAAGTGTCATCACGGAAGGTAATGACAGCAGTGAAAATTCAAGGAAAACGCCAGCTGTTTGACCATCAGCAATGAGTTGATCGAACAAACGCACAGCCCGATTGATCCAATAAACCATCACGAGCACAAAGCTGAAAAATCCAAAGACAACCATCAGCTGTGATAACATATACCGATCAAATCGCCCCACGCAGTATACCCTCGGAATTTTACTGTCTTATGCATCTTGAACTTAACCGAAACAACGCTGGGCCTAAACATGTTTCTGGCAAATTTGGTGTGTCCAAGCTAGGAATTGCCCAAGTAATTAATGAGCAGGGTCAAATGGGCACGGTATTCTTCTATCACCTCACGCAAAGCCCCTTGGATGTCACATTACGTATGTTGATCGGCAAGGCGCGTTCGGCAGGGTGGCGTTGTTATATCAAGGTGCCGCATGAAGACGCATTGCGGCAATTGGATGTTGCGTTGTGGAAAGGGGAGCCGACGGCTTTTTCCGCACATAACATTGTAAGCGAAGACGGGAATTCATCAATTCTGCTTGGGCTTGAGAATGATCAACAGGGATATGAATGCCTGTTTAGCGCAATGGGGGCCGAATTTCCGATCGATGCGATCAAGGTGGCAGACCGCGTTTGTGTTTTGTTTGATGGTCACGATCAGGGTGCCGTTGAAGCGGCGCGCAACCAATGGAAAACGATGACTGGTGCAGGTGTATCGGCGCAATATTGGGCGCAAGATGACGGTCGTTGGGTCAAAAAAGCTGAAGCGTAACCTTTAGAATTCGAAACGAGAATCAAAATCCTTGGGCAGTTCAGTCGGCGTCTGTGCACAGGCTGCAACGAGTAGAATGAGACCAATCCACATTTTTTGGCGTAAGCGGTTAACGAGCAAGGATCAGCTCCCCATTGCGAATTGTGATGCTTTCAAAACGATTTAAGTAGCTCATGCCGAGCAAGGATTTTTCCATTTCACCACCGTTTACAACGGCGCGGACCCTAAGATCCGTTGAACCACCTAGCGTCATTGAATCCAATCGAACAGGTGCGGTGCTGACTTCGCCATTTGCGGTAGATGCACGCCCTAAATATATTAATTCGTCTGTATCGATCCCGATGCGTTCAGCGTCTTCATGCGTCAGAACAATGGCCGTAGCGCCGGTATCGACCATAAATCTCACGGGTACTTCGTTCACATCCAATGTGATGTAGTAATGGCCATCAATCGCGCGGGGGAGTGAAACAACTTGATCCGAAATCACCGTTTGTTGCGGCGTGATCGTTGCCTCGATTTCTGTCCACATTCCAATAACGGCAATTGCCCCCATGAATATGAGGACCCAAATACCAGCCTGTTGTGCCGACTTAGCCAAATTGGTGCGAGACGCTAAAACATAGGACAACAGCAATACGCCGCCCAGAAGGCTGAGATAGATTAGATCTGCGGTTTGGTCAGTGTTCATAAAACCGATATAGGAACTAAACGCCAAGACCAAAAGACTGGGCAATCCCATCAAGGATAAACTGAATTGACAATGCCGCGAGCAACATGCCCAGCACGCGCGTTACGATATTGAGGCCCGTTTTACCGAGTACACGTTCCATCGGCGTCGCAAGCATGAACGATGTAAAAACGCAAAGCAAAACAGCAAGGCAAACTGCCCCGATCGCAGCAATATCCATTGTGGATTCGGCTTGGCCAGTCAAAAGAATGATTGTGGTAATCGCCCCGGGGCCACAGATCAGTGGCAAGGCTAGCGGAAATACTGAAGGATCATCGGTGTTTTCAGCGGCACCTTCGCTTGCATTGTCTTCTCGGCGCGCTTGTCTGCGTTGAAAGAGCATTTCCAGAGCTGTTAAAAAGAGCAGCACGCCGCCCGCGATGCGAAATGCCGGCATTGAGATGCCGACGAAACCCAGCAACGCTTCGCCCAAGAGCAAGAACGCCAGCATCAGACCCGTTGCAATCAAGATAGACCGGATCGCGATCGTTCGCCTTTGGGCAGGCTGCATTCCTTGGGTAAGTGCCAGATAAATAGGCGCCAATCCGATCGGGTCAATAATAACAAACAGCGTTGTAAACGCGGCAACAAGAGCGGGTAGGTCTGACATATCGTGCTTTCTATCGATTGACTTGGGCTTGAATGGCCTAAGTCTTTTGCGCTTTTTCAAGCTTTTCGAGTGATATCATCCACATTGCTTCAGCGCGTTCAAGCCCATCCATGACTTCGGCGTATTTCTTGTTCCAAGTCGCCAATTCACCTGCTTTGCCGTCCTCATAAAGCACTGGGTCAGCGAGTTTTTTGGCCAGTTTATCGCGCATCTCATTGATCTTCTTGACGCGTTCTTCGCCTTTTTTGACTTCGGACCGCAGCGCTTGGATTTGCTCACGGCTTGCTTTTTGAACCTTTGGGGCGGCCCTTGGCTTGTCCTTGCCCTGCGGTTTATCGGGCGTCAGCAGCATCTTGCGATATGCCTGAAGATCGTCCTCATATGGTGTGACATGCCCGTCTTTGACCAGCCACAGGCGGTCCGCGACCATGGATAGCAGGTGCATATCGTGGCTCACCAGAATGACGGCACCGGTATAAGCGGTCAATGCGTCAACAAGAGCCTCGCGAGATTCAATATCAAGGTGGTTGGTCGGCTCATCGAGGATCAGCAGATGTGGGGCGGGCAGGGTAGCCAGCAAGAGCGATAGACGCGCCTTTTGCCCACCCGAAAGACGCCCAACTTCTGTATCAGCTTGATCCGCGCCAAGGCCAAAACCGGCAAGGCGTGCACGTAATTTTGCCTGCCCTTCGGAGGCGCGTTCGCGCATCAGGTGTTCCAGCGGCGTTTCATCGACATAAAGCTCATCGACTTGGTGCTGGGCAAAGAAACCGATGCGCAGTTTGTTGGATGTCACCATGTTGCCGTGTGCAATCTGCAAACGGTCGGACAGCATTTTTGACAGTGTTGATTTGCCTTCACCATTGCGGCCAAGTAGGGCGATGCGGTCATCTTGGTCGATGCGCAGGTTCAAATCGCGCAAAATTATCGTCTCACCATAGCCCACCGCCGCACCTTCGGTGGCAATGATGGGTGGCGATAATTCTTCTGGCTTGGGGAACGTGAATACCGTGCGAGCAACATCTTCTGGTGCGCGGATGGTTTCCATCTTCTCTAGCGCTTTGACCCGCGATTGGGCTTGCTTGGCTTTTGACGCCTTGGCCTTAAAGCGATCTACAAAGGCTTGTAAATGCTCACGCTTTGCATCTTGTTTTTTGGCGGCAGATGCCAGCAGCGCACGCTTTTGGGCGCGTTGTTTGGCAAACATATCGTAGGTGCCTGTATAATAAATCAGGCCCTTGTCTTCGAGGTGCAGAATGCCGCCCACCGACCGGTTGAGCAGTTCACGGTCGTGAGAGACGATCAAGACTGTATGTGGGTATTTGACGAGATAGGCCTCGAGCCACAATGCGCCTTCGAGATCGAGATAGTTCGTCGGCTCATCGAGCAGCAGTAGATCAGGTTCAGAAAACAAGACAGCGGCCAATGCCACGCGCATCCGCCAACCACCGGAAAAGGCGGAACATGGCATTTGCTGTTCTTCGTGGGTAAATCCAAGGCCTTTGAGGATTGACGCTGCGCGTGCTTCTGCGGACCACGCATCAATATCGGCAAGGCGCGTTTGGACATCGGCAATGCGATTTGGATCTGTGGCGGTTTCTGCTTCGGCAAGCAGGGCCTCACGTTCCTTGTCAGCCCTCAAAACGGTGTTGATCAACGACACCTCGTTGCCCGGCACTTCTTGGCTAACGCCGCCAATTTTCCAACCCTGCGGCAGGTTTACAACGCCGGTATCAAGCACCATTTCGCCGCGGATAATTTTGAATAGCGTCGTCTTGCCAGAGCCATTGCGACCTACAAGACCAACCTTATGGCCCGTGGGGATTGTGACAGAAGCGTTTTCGACCAAGGTGCGGCCAGCGACGGAATAAGTGATGTCTGATATTTTAAGCATGATGCCCTTTGCCTGATGTATTGGGCGGCGTCAATCAGCGTTCGTTCCAGCCTTTGCCAGCAATGATCTTGGGGCGGGCCTTTGCGATGCGATTATCCCTTGTCGCTGACTTTTTGGCGCTGGTTATGTGCAAATTCCAGCCACGCCGCCGACCCGGTGTCAGGGCATCAAAAGCGGCGGCAAATTCTCCGTCATTGTCAAAAGCCGTTATCATTTCATCTGTCAGCACCAATTCATCGTGCATCTTTGGTGCGGGCTTGATGCCTTGTTCGGCATATTGCATCAGTTCGATCAAATAGGCGCGAATGAGGTCTGCGCGGTTCAAGACGTCGGCATCGTCAAAGAACCGAAGGATTGTCGCGTTTTCGGTATTAGGGCCGTTTTTCTCCAAAACCTTGGCTGTGTCTTTCAACAACGACCCATTCATGAAAGATAGGCGAAAGTTATCTTGGAATGCCCCGAATATCGCGATGTTGCGACCCGCATGCATATAACACGGGTGGCCCCATTTCACGGTTTCATCAAGATCGAGGTCTAAACATAGGGTCCTGAGTGCAGCCAAACCAGACGCCCATTTCTGTGTCGAACATGCGGACGTATTAAAGCGCGGGCACCTATCGCATCCCTTTGAAAAATAGTCTTCGACGTCGGTAATCATCTGGTGGGCACCCTAGAATTCGGTTGTCTAATCAAACAACACCTAGCAGGTCTTTCCAAGCCAATATGTTCATGCTAGGGCACGGCCAAACGAAACCCCATGCAAAAGGCTTAATCACATGGCTATCCAGCGTACATTCTCTATCATCAAACCAGACGCCACAAAGCGTAACCTGACAGGCAAAATTGCCGCAAAATTCGAAGACGCGGGTCTGCGTATCGTCGCATCCAAGCGCATTCAGCTGACATTGGCACAGGCACAGCAGTTTTACGGCGTACACGCCGAGCGCCCGTTCTTTGGCGAATTGTGTGAATTCATGATTTCAGAGCCAATCGTTGTTCAGGTTCTTGAAGGCGAAGACGCGATCGCGAAAAACCGCGAAGTTATGGGTGCCACAAACCCAGCAGACGCAGCTGACGGCACAATCCGTAAAGAGTTCGCGCTGTCCATCGGCGAAAACTCTGTTCACGGCTCTGACGCTCCAGAAACAGCGGCAGAAGAAATCGCATTCTTCTTCTCCGGTCTTGAGCTGGTAGGCTAATTAAACGCTAACGCGTTTATGACATTCTAAACCGTCGCGTAGAAATACGCGGCGGTTTTTCTTTGCTAAACCAATTAAGGTATGTGACTTTGATCCAATCATTGCTCTTATTTGGAGTTTTTTTGGAAGCCTTTTTAATCATTTTATTTTGGGTTGCGCTTTTTGTCCTCTTATTAAAGCAAGGGGGGAAGGGCAAAACGGTTGAACCGAAGTTCCGCCACAAAAATGAAATATCTAGAAATACCCTCAGAAGCCAAACAAACCAATAGACACCCCGCGTATTCTACGGGGCAGGGTCTTTGTAACGGATGGTGATGGCTTGAGAATGAAGAACACTGAAATCAGGTTATTTGGAATTGATGCGCCGGAGGCTAACCACCCTTTTGGACGAAATGCAAAATTCGCGCTTATGAAGCTATGCAAAGGACAAACCATAGAAGCTCGAGTTTTCTCAAAGGATAATCACGGTCGAGTTGTTGCGCAGTGTCTGCTGCCAGACGGAAGGGATTTGTCCGCGGAATTGGTGAAGTTAGGACTTGCTATTGACTGGCCAAAATTTTCTGAAGGTCGATACCGCCGGCTTGAAGTCGCTGACGCACGAAAAAAGTTGTAGTTGGCTGATGCCCGCCAAAAAGGGCGCATGCATGTTTGGGAAAAATACGAAAATCAAAAGAGGCAAGGCTGATTGATACTGGCTGGTATTACGACGTTCTGACGACACCGATTTGATTGAGGATCCGCTCCAACTCGCTGCGATTAACGTTAAAAGACTGAGCTTTGATCTTATCGAACGATTTCCGAAGCGCAAACTTCTCTTCACCCTTACAGTCGTTCCAAGGGCGGCCTTGCAGCGCCATGTGCAGAACGTAATAGCCAATGAAATGCGGCCGTTCGCCATTTTCGAGCAGCCGGGCATAGGCCGCGTCGGCACCAATTTTGCGCAATTCCTCGGCCGAAGAGATACCCGCCGCAGTCAGAGATTTCTCAAATGCAGGTCCGATATTTCGAATGGAAGAAAGCGCTGTCATGGATCGAAACTAGCAACGCATCAATCAAAGAGCCAGTGGTCGAGCACCGCTTTGTCCAATGATCCCGCATCAAATGCTGGCGTAATCCGTGTAGATCGGCTGCGGTTTTGGCGGAACGATTGGCTTTGACGTCACGGGTGATTGTACTGGTTTCACCGGATGACTGATTGGTGTTGAATGTGCCATTTTCTTCATCCTTTCTAATGATACGGGCGAAAAGCCGCCCGTATCTCAAGGATAGTCAGATAAATCTGCCTAGTTTTAGGCTGAAACTAGGCAAATCTGCGACTAGGATTTTTTGCCAGTTGGCCGCTTTGGACGTGCTTTGCCGCCCGGAGGCGTAAAGCGCTTAGAGGTATCAGACGCTGATGCGCGTGGCTTGGATGGCTTTCCATCTTTGGCATGACGGGCTGGTTTGCCGCCATCAGATTTGCCCTTATAGCCAGGCTTGCCGCCATCTTTCCCCTTAAATGCGGGCTTGCCGCCGGGTTTGCCCTTGAACGGTTTGTCGTCTTTGTGGCGCGGTTTGCGTGGGCCTTTGGAAACAACTGCGTCGCCGTGGTCCTTGCGCGGTGGCTTGGACTGGTATGGCTTCTTTTCGCGCGGCGCGCTGCGTGGATCATCGGCTGCACCGGGCACAACAGGTGCAAGATCCGCCTGACGTGATGGCGGAGGCGTGCTATTGTCGCGTGGCTCGCGCGGTGCGCGAGGCTTGTCATCATAATCGCGCTTGGTCTTGCGAGGGCCACGTTCGCCCAGCTGTGGCGGGCTATCAAGCGCCTTTAACTTGGCTTGATTTTCAAGCGACATGTCAGAGCCAACCGATTTCAAGAAACCGGCAACCGCTGGTGCTGAAATTTCGACAAATGTCTCATTGGGTTGAATGCGGATGGCGCCGATTTCGTTCTTTGTGATGCCACCGGCCTTGCAAATCATCGGCAGAAGCCAACGCGCTTCGGCTTTCCCTTCGCGGCCGACGTCAACACTAAACCATTTTGACGGACCAAAGGACTTGTGTTCGCGGGGGGCGCGTTCTTCGCGTTGCGGGCCGTCTTTGTATTCGGTCAGATGCTCTGGAGCAGAGTTCTTGCCAGCAAAGAGGCGCAGATATGCGGCTGCAATCTTGTCTGCGCCGTGCATTTCAAGAAGCTTGGCTGCAAATGCAGCGTCATCTTCTGAAACGACTTCGTTCCAAACCGGATCATCGAGCAGGCGTTCTTGATCCTTGGCCTTAACTTCTGCCGCAGTTGGCGGAACGGCCCAAGTCGCTGTTAGTTTGCCCCATTTGAGCAGGTTTTCGGCACGGCGGCGCATTTTTGCGGGGGCGATCAATGCTGACACACCCTTGCGCCCAGCGCGGCCTGTACGGCCAGAACGGTGCAACAGTGTTTCTGCGTTTGTTGGCAGCTCGGCGTGAATAACCAGTTCGAGGTTTGGCAAGTCGATACCACGCGCGGCAACATCGGTAGCAACACAGACCCGTGCACGGCCATCGCGCATTGCTTGTAATGCATGTGTGCGTTCTTGTTGTGACAATTCACCCGATAGCGCCACTGTCGCAAAACCTCGGTTCGATAGGCGGGTTGTGAGGCGTGTGACCGATGCGCGCGTGTTGCAAAATACGATTGCGTTTGGCGCATCGTAATACCGCAAAAGGTTGATGATAGCGGCATCGGTGTCATGGTTCGCAACCTGAAGCGCACGGTATTCGATGTCGCTATGCTGCTTTTCTTTTGAAACTGTAGCAACGCGGACCGAATCCTTTTGATAGGATTTCGCCAGTTTCGCGATCATTGGCGGCACAGTTGCCGAGAACATCAAGGTGCGGCGTGTTTCGGGTGCTTCACCAAGAATGAATTCAAGGTCTTCGCGGAAACCCAGATCAAGCATTTCATCCGCTTCGTCCAAGACGATTGCGCGGATATCGGACATATCCATGCTGCCGCGCATGACGTGATCCTTCAGGCGGCCGGGGGTTGCGACAACGATATGCGCACCACGGTCCAATGCACGGCGTTCATCGCGCATGTCCATACCGCCGACGCAAGAGGCCATCGTGACGCCAGCACCCGCATACAGCCACTGCAATTCGCGTTTTACCTGCAACGCCAATTCACGCGTTGGTGCAATACACAGGGCAAGTGGGCGGCCAGCAGGGCCGAAATGCCCGTCTTGGCCGAGGATCGTTGGCCCGATCGCAAGGCCGAACCCGACGGTTTTGCCAGAGCCGGTTTGCGCTGAAACCAGCAAATCCTGACCATCAAGGTCAGGGTTAATAACGGCTTCTTGAACAGGTGTAAGGGTATCGTAACCCTGTTTTGCCAGTGCATCGGCAAGGGTCGTCATAATATTGGTCATGTCATTCTTTCGGACGGATAAGTAAGCGCCCCAAGCACATCCGGTGCGTGGGTTCCATAAAACAGGCGCTGACTTGCATCCATCGTCAAAGTGCTGGCCCGTGAGGGGCCACTAACATAGGTGCCAATTAAGTCAAATGCCTATGGTCGGTATTTCCGAGATTGTGTCGTTCCGTCACAGTGTGGGTGAATGCGCAGGTCAAAAACGGTGGGGGGTGACAGTCGATGTTGCGTTTGCCTAATTGTCTAGAAACCAAGCATCGATTTGCTGCTTGAGCCTGTTCCAAATCGCATTTGCACCAAGTTTCACCTTTTGTCCGACACGTGTGTCTAGCTGCTCTCGGGTTACATTGTAGTCCCGCCAGCTTTGCCCACCAGATTGTAAATTGCTGACGACAGGTTGCACCCTGTCGATTGACTTGGCGAATATCGCATCTGGGGTCTGTGCTGCCTCAAACTCATCCCAAAGTGTACGAAATGCATTGCCTTGATCTTGTGGCAGCAGGCTGAAAATACGCGTGGCGGCGGCCTGTTCTGCCAATTCTTGCTGTGCGCCGTCACGGGCTGCGGCGCTATGTATCGGCACATCGCCTGCATCAATCTCAACCAGATCATGGATAAGAAGCATCTTGATCACTCTGTCGATATTGATCGCTGAATTCGCATGCTCGGCCATCGTCAGAGCAAATAGAATGACGTGCCAGCTATGTTCGGCAGAGTTTTCGAAGCGGGAGCTATCGTTCAGAGTGGTTCCGCGCAGCACCGATTTCAACTTGTCCGCCTCAATGAGAAAGGCAAGTTGCTGATCGATGCGCGTGGTCATTCTGGTTTGGGTTGCCGTTTCGCCTTTGACTCAGCCAATAGGCCAAATGCTCTGGCCTCGGCACGGCGCACACGGATGGCCGTCAGATAGGCTTCTTGTAGTGTCTGGGATGAGGCACCAAGGACCACGCCAATGCGATCAATGAGCGTTTCATCACCAGATTCGTGTGCTTCAGCGAGGGCCAGATCGGCGATCTCGTTTGCTTTATCTTCGGTATAAGCCATTTTAGCGTGTGTTCTCTGTCAAACGACGGCGAACATATGTTTTCACCGTATCAATCATCGGGTCCATATGCGGGTCTTCAAAGAAGTGGCCAGCGTCGTCCATTTCATCGTGGGTCACTGTAATACCCTTTTGTTCATGAAGCTTGTTCACAAGGTTCACAGTATCAGCGGGCGGTGCGACGCGGTCGCTTGAACCGTTGATGATAAGGCCAGATGCAGGGCACGGCGCAAGGAAACTAAAATCATACATATTCGCTGGTGGTGAAACGGAGATGAAACCGGTGATTTCGGGGCGACGCATCAATAGCTGCATTCCGATCCATGCACCAAAGCTGAAACCAGCGACCCAGCAGTGCTTTGCATTGGAATTCATGGATTGTAGATAATCAAGCGCGGATGCTGCATCTGACAGCTCGCCTACACCTTGATCATATTCACCTTGTGAACGACCCACGCCGCGAAAGTTAAAACGTAACACCGTGAAGCCCATGTTATAAAATGCATAGTGCATGTTATAAACGACGCGGTTGTTCATCGTGCCACCAAATTGTGGATGCGGGTGAAGAACAATGGCGATTGGCGCGTCGCGGTCTTTTTGCGGGTGGTAGCGGCCTTCAAGGCGGCCTTCTGGGCCAGGGAAAATGACTTCGGGCATAGATGTTTCCGTCTTTAGCTCAGTCCGGCGCATTCTTGACAAAAACGCTCAGAGAATTTAGAAAGATTCTAATACTAGAGAGACCTCTGGCATCAGGGTTTCGTTTCACCTAATCAGCCAAGCGGCATAGGTCAATGAAATTGCGGGATTTTGGGGCGTTTGAACGGGGTTTGCGATGAAGTTAAGCACAAAAGGCCGCTATGCGATGGTTGCCCTCGCTGATCTCGCGCTGCAGCCAAGCGACACGCTCGTCACATTGACCGAAATTTCGAAACGCCAAGACATTTCTTTGGCTTACCTTGAGCAGCTGTTCGTGAAGCTGCGGCGCGCGGATCTGGTGATTTCAATGCGCGGACCGGGAGGGGGTTATAAACTGTCCCGTCCAGCGTCTGAAATCCGGGTTTCTGATATTCTGGGTGCCGTGGATGAGACCGTATCGGCAATGCACAAAGGGGCAGGGGCGTCTGGTGCTGCATCAGGTAGTCGGGCGCAATCACTGACCAACCGTTTGTGGGAGGGGTTGAGTGCGCATGTTTACGTGTTTTTACATCAGGCCAGATTGTCGGATGTGATCGGGAATGATCTCGCTCCTTGCCCTGCGGTTCCCGCATTGTTTGAAATTGTCGACGATGCGTAATGTTTACTTAGACACGGCCACTATTTTCCTTTTGCGTCGGGGAGGGCTTTAAAATGAACCGTGTATATCTTGATCATAATGCGACCACGCCGCTGCGGGCTGAGGCACGTGAAGCCATGATTGCTGCGATGGACGTGGTTGGTAACCCCAGCTCGGTCCATGCCGAAGGGCGTGCCGCAAAGGCCATCATTGAAAAGGCGCGGGGCCAGATTGCTTCTGCACTTGGTGCCGACGGTGCAGATGTTGTGTTCACGTCTGGCGCGACGGAGGCTTCGGCGTTGGCGATGGCTGGGCGCGAATTGGCTGGCTCTGGTCTTGAGCACGCTGCCGTTGCTGCTTGGACTGCGTCGGATATTGCAGTTGAAAATGGCGGTGTCGTAGTAGCGGACCCGAGCCAGTCTGTGGTGCAGTTGGCCAATTCCGAAACCGGACTTATCCAGAATCTGCCTCATGGGCTTGCGCTGACCGATGTGACCCAAGGGTTTGGCAAGGTGCCATTTGCATTTGGTTGGTCGGGCACACAGATGGCGATCCTGTCTGCGCATAAATTTGGTGGGCCGAAGGGTATCGGCGCTTTGGTGTTTCCAGCAGGTACGGACGTGGCTGCACAAATACGGGGTGGCGGGCAAGAAATGGGCCGGCGTTCTGGCACGGAAAACGTCATTGCAATAGCAGGTTTTGGTGCCGCGGCAGTGGCCGCGCAACAAGATTTGGCAGATGGACGTTGGGATCGGGTTGCGCAACTTAGAAATATTCTAGAAAAGGCCATTGAGACGGCTGCCCCAGACACTATTTTTGTAGGACGGGAGCACAACCGTTTGCCAAACACGAGCTGTTTTATTTCCCCCGGTTGGAAGGGAGAAACGCAAGTGATGGCATTGGATTTGGCGGGGTTTGCGATTTCAGCGGGCTCGGCGTGTTCCAGTGGTAAGGTCAAGGCAAGCCCCGTTATGGCGGCCCTTGGCGTTAAAGATGAATTGGCCCGATGCGCGGTGCGCGTATCATTGGGTGTCGATACGACCAAAGATGATGTCCTGCGATTTGCGCAGGTTTGGAATGAAAAGCGCGAGCGAGCAAAAGCCCGCGCAAACGGATGAGGGAAGACATGGCTGCTTTGGATGAAGTCGAAGTCAAAGACGGTGTTGATCAAGAGACGGTTGATGCTGTGGCTGCCCTGTCGGGTACCTATAAATACGGCTGGGAAACTGAAATCGAAATGGATTACGCCCCAAAAGGCGTGAACACCGATATCGTTAAGCTGATCTCAAACAAAAACAATGAACCCCAATGGATGACCGATTGGCGGCTAGACGCATTTGCGCGCTGGCAGAACCTGTCGGAACCCAAGTGGGCGATGGTCGATTATCCTGAAATCGATTTTCAAGACATCTACTACTATGCCCGTCCCAAGAGCATGGAAGAAAAACCGAAATCATTGGATGACGTTGATCCAAAGCTGCTCGAAACATACAAAAAGCTTGGCATTCCTTTGAAAGAGCAAGCCATTTTGGCAGGTGTTGAGGGTGCAGAAGACATGCCGGCAGAGGGCCGTAAGGTCGCTGTTGATGCTGTGTTCGATTCCGTTTCTGTGGGCACGACTTTCCAAAAAGAGCTTGAAAAAGCGGGGGTTATTTTCTGTTCCATCTCAGAGGCGATCGAAAAGCACCCTGAATTGGTGAAAAAATACCTTGGTACTGTCGTGCCGCCTTCAGATAATTTTTATGCAACACTCAATAGCGCTGTGTTTTCTGACGGATCATTTGTCTACATTCCACCTGGTGTTCGTTGCCCGATGGAACTTTCGACGTATTTCCGGATCAATGCCGAAAACACGGGCCAGTTTGAACGCACGTTGATTATCGCGGACAAGGGCTCTTATGTGTCCTACCTTGAAGGTTGCACCGCGCCAAAACGTGATGTTGCCCAACTGCACGCAGCGGTCGTTGAAATTATCATCGAAGAAGATGCCGAGGTGAAGTATTCGACCGTTCAAAACTGGTATCCCGGTGATGAAAACGGTGTCGGAGGGATTTATAACTTTGTGACCAAACGTGCCGATTGCCGTGGTGATCGTTCCAAGGTGATGTGGACACAGGTTGAAACAGGGTCCGCTGTCACATGGAAATACCCATCGTGTATTTTGCGCGGTAACGACAGCCAAGGCGAGTTCTACTCGATTGCGATCGCCAACAACATGCAACAAGCCGATACTGGCACCAAAATGGTGCATCTTGGCAAGCGGACCAAATCGCGCATCGTGTCCAAAGGGATCAGCGCGGGCAAAGCGCAGAACACGTATCGTGGCCTTGTGTCGATGCACCCAAAAGCAAAAGAAAGCCGCAACTATACGCAGTGCGATAGCCTTTTGATTGGTGATAAATGCGGGGCGCATACCGTGCCCTATATCGAGGTTAAGAATAACAGCAGCCGTGTAGAGCATGAAGCAACAACATCCAAAGTGGATGATGAGCAACTGTTCTATTGCCGTCAACGCGGCATGGACGAAGAAGAGGCGGTTGCCTTGGTCGTGAACGGGTTCTGCAAGGAAGTGCTGCAGGCGCTGCCAATGGAATTTGCAATGGAAGCGCAAGCGCTGGTTGCGATTAGTTTAGAAGGGTCCGTCGGTTAATCGACGCCGCTAGGAAAGAAATAATATGCTTGAAATCAAAGGCCTAGAGGTCAAACTTGAAGACGAAGATAAGCAAATCTTGAAAGGTGTCGATCTTACGATCGAAGCTGGCAAAGTGCACGCAATCATGGGGCCGAACGGGTCCGGTAAATCCACCTTGTCTTACGTCCTGTCCGGCAAGGACGGATATGAGGTGACTGGTGGCTCTGCCGATTTGGAAGGTGAAGACCTGCTGGATATGGAGCCTGAAGAACGTGCCGCTGCGGGCCTGTTTCTTGCGTTCCAATATCCTGTAGAGATCCCGGGCGTTGGCAACATGACGTTCCTGCGCACGGCTGTGAACGCGCAGCGCAAGGCGCGTGGCGAAGACGAGCTGTCTGCTGGTGAATTCCTCAAGGTCGTGCGCGAAAAAGCGAAGGACCTCAAGATCGACGCAGATATGCTGAAGCGCCCTGTGAATGTTGGTTTTTCTGGCGGTGAAAAGAAACGTAACGAGATACTGCAAATGGCCATGCTCGAGCCAAAGATGTGTATCTTGGACGAAACTGATTCCGGCCTTGATGTTGATGCGATGAAACTGGTTGCAGAAGGTGTGAACGCCTTGCGCTCCGAGGGGCGTTCATTCCTCGTGATTACGCACTACCAGCGCCTGCTTGACCATATCAAACCTGACGTTGTGCACATCATGGCGAATGGCCGCATCGTTAAGACGGGCGGGCCAGAGCTGGCGCTCGAGGTCGAGAATAACGGCTATGCTGACATCCTTTCAGAGGTGGCGTAATGGCATTGGCCGAGTTGAAATTGGCGGCCACGCAGTCCCGCCTGAACAGCATGGTGATGCCTGATGGGCTAAACATTCAGCGTGCTGATGCGTTGGATCGTGTGGTCACAATGGGGCTGTCCGACAGGCGCGATGAATATTGGAAATATACCAATCCGAGCAGCTTAACACAGCCCGAACCTGTTCCAGCCGCGCTGTTCCATAATGATGAAGGTCCGCTGTTTACAGATGTAGATCGGGTAAAGATTGTTTTTGTCGACGGCGTATTTGACCCAGATGCATCCGATGACTTGTCCTGTGAGGGCGTTGAAATCGCTCGCTTGTCTGACGTAACCGACGGTTGGGCTAGTGAACTTTACGGCACATTAGAAGTTAATGGACAGACGCCGGTTGCACGCCCCTTGGCCGCGCTCAACACTGCGTTTGCGACCGATGGTGTGGCTATTCGCGTGACTGGCAAGGCGGCAAAGCCGATCAACTTGATTTACCTGCATAAGGATGTCGTATCTGATGCGATCCTGCACCACGTTATTCGTGTCGACGAAGGTGCGGAAATGACATTGCTTGAAACGGGCCCTGCTGCGGCACGTTTTAACAAAGTGCTCGAGGTGGATATCGCCGACAACGGCAAGTTCCACCACGTAGCGGCGCAGGGTCGTGATCATGAACGTCGCGCTGTAACGCATTGCTTTGCAAGGATTGCTAAGGAAAGTGTGTTCAAATCCTTTACCCTTACGGTGAACGGTGTGCTAACGCGCAACGAATGTATCCTCGATATTGTTGGCGACGATGCTGTGGCCCATGTTGCTGGTGCATGTGTCGGCGACGGTCGCGATTTTCACCATGATGATACGGTATTCATTACCCACGACGGGCTAAATGGCGAAAGCCGGCAGGTGTTCAAAAAGGTGCTACGCAACGGTGCAACAGGTGTGTTCCAAGGCAAGATTTTGGTCAAAGAAGGCGCTCAGAAAACAGATGGCTATCAGATTAGCCAATCGTTGTTGTTGGACGGTGATAGCCAATTTTTAGCCAAACCCGAGCTTGAGATTTATGCCGACGATGTTGCGTGTTCCCACGGGTCGACGTCTGGTGCGATTGATGAAGACGCGTTGTTCTATCTGCAATCGCGCGGTGTGCCCGCAAATATTGCGACCGATTTGCTGACATTGTCGTTCTTGGCCGAGGCGTTGAGCGAAATTGACAATGATGATTTGGCTGAAGAATTGCGCGACCGGCTGGAAAGCTGGCTTTCGCGGCGTAGCTAATGGCTGTCACGCAAGACATGATATCAAGCTGGCGACACCCGCGCATTGTGATGCGCAGGTTGTTGAATGCTGGGCGCCGCGAAGATCGTGCACTTGCTGTGCTGATGGCAGGGTGTTTCGTGATCTTTATCGCGCAATGGCCGCGTTTGTCGCGCATCGCTGCTGGATTTGGGGTCGCGCCTGGCAATGAAACGCCGGAATTGTCCCAATTGGTTGCCTACGAGTTCGTGTCTTGGATGATGGTATGGCCATTGGCGTTCTATTTACTGGCCGCAATTTTTCACCTGATTGCCAAGGCGTTCGGTGGCAAGGGCAGCTTTTTTTCGGCCCGCTATGCGTTGTTTTGGGCGCTACTATCAACGACGCCAATTGCACTTCTTTACGGGCTGTGCACTGGTTTGCTTGGCCCCGTGGCGAGCACTCAAATCGTAGGGGCCATCTGGATCGCTGCGTTTGGTATCCTTTTGGGTGCCAACCTAATCGAGGCCGAAAACCGGGCTGAGGGATAAAACATGTACGATGTTTCCAAAATTCGCGCTGATTTTCCAATCCTGTCCCGTAAGATTAACGGCAAGCCGCTGGTTTATTTGGACAATGGCGCCTCGGCGCAAAAACCACAGGTCGTTATTGATGCTGTGACACGTGCATATGCGGATGAATATTCCAATGTTCACCGTGGCTTGCATACCCTTTCGACAATTATGACCGAGAAATATGAAGGCGTGCGAGGCACGATTTCTAGATTTTTGAATGCCGCATCAGAGAATGACATTATTCTGAACTCCGGCACGACTGAGGGCATCAATATGGTGTCCTATGCATGGGCCGCGCCAAGGCTTCAGGCTGGTGATGAGATTGTTTTGTCAATCATGGAGCACCACGCGAACATCGTCCCTTGGCATTTTTTGCGCGAACGGCAGGGCGTTGTGATCAAATGGGTCGATGTTGACGCCAATGGTGACCTTGACCCGCAGGCGGTAATTGATGCCATTGGCCCCAAGACCAAGCTGGTGGCTGTCACGCATATGTCCAACGTACTTGGCACGGTTGTTGACGTAAAAGCGATCTGTGAAGGTGCCCATGACAAAGGCGTGCCGGTATTGGTCGATGGATCGCAGGCAGCGGTGCATATGCCCGTTGACGTCCAGGATATCGGCGCTGACTTTTATGCGATCACCGGCCATAAACTTTATGGTCCCTCTGGATCTGGTGCCATCTATGTTGCGCCTGCGCGCATGGCTGAAATGCAACCGTTCCTTGGTGGGGGTGACATGATCCGCGAGGTCGGTCGCGATGAAATAGCATATAATGATGCGCCGATGAAGTTTGAGGCGGGTACACCCGGAATTGTCCAGACAATCGGGCTAGGTGTTGCGCTCGAATATATGATGGAAATTGGCATGGACCAGATCGCCGCGCATGAGGCGGAGATTTGTTCATATGCGCGCAGTCGGCTTGACGGTCTGAATTGGATTTCTGTTCAGGGTCAATCCGCGACGAAGGGGGCAATTTTCAGCATCACGATGGAGGGTGCGGCCCACGCCCATGATATTTCAACCGTTCTGGATAAGAAGGGTGTCGCTGTGCGGGCAGGGACACATTGCGCAATGCCGTTAATGGATCATATGGGCGTCGGCGCTACGTGTCGTGCATCGTTTGCAATGTATAACACCAAGGCAGATGTAGATGCATTGATTGATGCGTTGGAGCTGTGCCACGACCTGTTTGCATAACCGTCACCTGACCGTCGATTGCACATTGCGAGGGCGCTACGAGCGCGATATAGGACGGATGACGCACCCATAGCTCAGCTGGATAGAGCGCTGCCCTCCGAAGGCAGAGGTCGCAGGTTCGAATCCTGCTGGGTGCACCAATTCCGTCCTACTTGCGCGTAAGTTTAGGATGGAAATTCCCCGAACGCGGTTCCCAACATTGAATCTGCAAGGGCTAGCACCCAATCCGATTAGATTTCGCTAGGTTTGCTCCGGCTTGGTGAAAATCAATCCTCAACCGATCACGAACATGGAACATTTCTGCCGCATTGACGTTACGATCAATGGCACGCGTAGCAAGTGAAATTTTTGGTAATTTTGGCTCCGGCGGTAGGGGTCGAACCTACGACAAATTGATTAACAGTCAACTGCTC
>CAXHZK010000004.1:0-177070 GCA_964021915.1 uncultured Roseobacteraceae bacterium
AGGGAGTAGGCCCGGAAGGGTCTCGAGGGTTCGAATCCCTTCGTCTCCGCCATTAACTTGGCTCCAAGCCTTTGACTGGCTTAGATTTTTCCTTTATGATCTGCTCCATTAGCCCATTTTTATTAGGTGATTTGGGGTTTAGTAAGTGTCACCTCGTGTCGCTTCGTCTCACCAAATCCCACGTATGATGTGGGGCTTGATGTGGGGCTGAGATTATAAATGCTGACAGAGACAAAAGCTCGTAAGATTAAAACGGGCGACAAGCCGGTGGCTGATGGAACTATAATAGGATTGCGGTTGATTCCAGCGTCGGCAAACGGACGTGGAAAGTGGCAGCTTCGCTTTGTCTCGCCTGAAACAAATAAACGACGGGATATGGGTCTTGGTGTCTATCCTGATGTGAGTATAGCTGGTGCCAGAGAGCGTGCCCTAGAAGCGAGAAAGCTGATCGCTTCTGGTTTGGACCCGATCATCGAAAGCAGGAAGAAAAAAAAAGAACAAGTCGCGAGCTTTTTGCACGTCCCGACATTCGAGGAAGCAGCTCGCACTGTTCATGAAGAATACAAATCTGGGTGGTCCAATGGGAAGCATGTAGATCAATGGATTAATACGTTGGCGACCTACGCGTTTCCTGTGATCGGGAGGCGCTCCGTAGATGAACTCAAACCGGCTGACTTCGCAGATGTCTTGCGACCCATATGGTCAACTAAATCCGAAACGGCACGTCGAGTGAAACAGCGCTGTCATTCAGTGATGAAATGGAGCTGGGGACGTCAGTATGTCCAAGGAAACCCTGTTGATATGGTCGACATGCTTCTTCCTAAACAGAGCGCGGCCGCACGGGCTTCAGTTCATCACCCTGCAATGCCGTGGCGAATGATCCCCCAGTTTGTAAGTGAGACAGTTCATTCGGCTCAAGATGTTACTCGGCATTTGTTAGAGTTTACTATCCTTACAGCTGCGCGATCTGGTGAGACGCGTGGAATGACGTGGAATGAGGTCGACTTTTCATTAGCGATTTGGACTGTACCCGCTGACCGGATGAAGACCAAAACTGTTCACCGCGTACCTCTGTCCGCTAGAGCGATAGATTTGTTGGGAAAGCGGCGCGGGTTGGCCAAGCACGCCGATTTGATATTCCCATCGCCTAGGAGTGGGATGTTGAGTGACATGGCTTTGACAAAATTCTTGCGTACACACAAGGCTGCCAGTGATGCACCTGGGCGCGTAGCAACGGCTCACGGGTTCCGGTCATCTTTTCGTGATTGGGCTAGTGAAACAAGGGTGCCACGCGATGTTGCTGAGCGCGCTCTTGCCCATACAATCCAAAATTCTGTTGAAGCAGCGTACCATCGGACTGACTTGCTAGAGCAGCGGCGAGAAGTAATGGAAGCCTGGTCTGCGCATGTGACAGGACAGGTCTAGCGTTTCGTTGAGTAAGCGTGCGTCTCTACTGCATGTAGTGGTTTCTCCCGCCTTAAGCACAACATAAGTCTTGACACTTGGTGGGTCCCTATGGTTCCAATAAGCAGGACGTACGAGATGGACGCGTCAGGCATACCCATCTCCACCGAACGACGGAAGTGATCAAGCTGACCAGTTAAGCTGCAGCTTTTTGATGTCGCCTTACCCATTAAAAAACGGAGGACGCCATGGATATGGTATTCGCCAATACTTGCGTGCATTGCCTGCCTGACGACGTATCTGCATTCGACACCTTGCCCGATGAAGCACTAGTAAACCTTAAAGTTATCATTGTACTTTCTTGCAGGAGTAAGTCTTCAATTTATCGCGATATTGCGGCTAATCGCCTTACTCGACCCATTCATATTGGCTCAAAGTCAGCTCGCTGGCGTGTTGGTGATGTGCGTGAGTATCTGACCGGAAAGTACATATAAAAACCGCGCGCTTAAAGGCACGCGGTAGAATAGTTCACTATCTGTTGTTCGTCGTGTCTGTGGCGCGCCTCCAAATGAAAGGAGGCCTCATGTCATACATAAAGAACCTCAAGATCTTTGCGCTTGAGCGGCCTGAAAAAGGTTTTTCCAAGGGACTTGTGCTTGCGGTCTTAGAGGACACTGGCGCAATTGAGTGGAAGTGCATCTTGAATTGCATAAGCCGATATGACCCCACATCGAAAGCGAGGCATCACTGGAATGTTTTCTTGGATGGGAGAGCATAATGTTGAAGTCAATTAGTTTCTCGGCTGGGCGCGACACCTTTGATAACCGCCCCTCACAAAAAGTAGTCAAAGACTTTGGTGACTTGATCGCGCACATCGAAGCACACAGGGGTGAGAAGAAGGGGTTCAATTATATTTGTGGTCCGATGGCTTATGGTCCTCATAACAATCCTCAAAAGTATCCCCAAGAAGCTCACTACAGGCTGGCTAGTCATGCTGAGCCATGCTCGTTCTTGTCGCTGGATATTGACTACATGAATGGTGGGCATGTTCAAAATTTGGTCCTCCAAGAAATTGAGCATCTATCGAGCTATGCTTATGAAACCGCTTCCAGCACACCGAATATCCCTCGTATGCGAGTTATTCTTTGGCTTGATCGCGAGGTTGACCGGAATGAACGGATAAAAGCTGGGATGGCGTTTGAATCTCGCCTGAAGGAGGCTGTGCAGAAAAATTTTGGTTCTGGGTCAATTGAGTTTGACTCATCCGTATATCGGCCTGAGCAGCCTAACTATAACCCGATTAAAGGAGCGAGATCATGGAAGTTTCTATGAATTCGCCGCTGAAGGTAGATGTGCTGCTCTCAAGTGCTTTTACCAACGGAAAAACTAGTTCGCACCACAGCAGCTCTTCTGAGAGCCAAGTAACCTCGATAGTAAAAAATCCGTTTGCTGCAGCACTGCACGTAGAGAAAACACCCTTTTTACTAAAGCAAATGAATTCAGCGTTTAACGCCATCCCTAGCGATGATCGCGAACTGTGGGCTAATCTCGGGCATGCTGCCAAAACTCTGGATGAGGATGGGGGCGATGAAGGCAAACAGGCGTGGTTGGAGTGGAGTGCTAAGTCCGGAAAATTTGATCCTGACGATGCTCAAAATAAGTGGGAAAGTTTCAACCCAACAAGTACCTCGCACGAAAAAATCTTTGTGACTGCGGTGGAGTGCGGCTGGGATGTACAATCCAAGAATGCTCGCATCGCTGCATTCTTGAATGAAGGGCAAAAGGCCCATGAATCTGCAATTTCTGAATTTCCACAAGTACAGCCTTTTGATCGGGTGCGCTCAGAGGGCGGGAGCAACCTTAATGTGTGCGCCTACGGGAACGAACTTCTGGGCGAGGTTGCGACCATGTCGCGGAGGGAGTGGAAAATACCGCGCCTACTGCTGTCTGGGTATATAAGCTTGATTGTCGGTCCCGGAGGCGTAGCAAAATCTATGCTCCAAATCATCTCAGCCATCAGTGTGGCGACCGGGCGAGATCTTTTATGTTTGGGCAAAGTAAATAAATGTAATGCGCTGATCATCAATAACGAAGATGACGAAGACGAGCTCAAGCGTCGAATCGCAGCCATCGTTGTCGCGTTTCAAATCGATCCTGCAGAATTGGATGGCACGCTGTTCACTGTAAGTGGCTACGTGCAACCTGTTCGACTTGCATTGCATGTTGAAAACTCAGTTTATCGCAGCCCCGCTCTTGATCAGATTGAGGCGCTTATAAATGAAAAAAATATCGGTGGGTTGTTTGCCGATCCCTTTATTTCAACACACACAGCGCCTGAGAATGACAATAACGCGATGGATCAGGTTGTGTCGATTTACAAAGCGCTAGCGGGAAAGCTGGGCATTGCAATCAACGTTGCTCACCATACTCGTAAAACCAATGGAGACTCTGAGGCTCATGCGGGAGATGCCGAGTCTGGACGAGGTGCATCAGCAATAAAAGACGCGGCGCGAGCCGCTGTGACCATTGCGCGGATGGCAAAAAAAACTGCAGAAAAACTTGGGATTCCGGACGAGTGCCGGGGTGACTATATCCGCATGGACGTAGGCAAAATGAACTTTGCTGCCCATGACAGTAAAGCTAATTGGTATAGGATAGAACAAGTTATACTATCAAATGGTGATACTGTCGGTGTTCCAATGCCCGCCAACTTGGATACGTTGTTTCTGAGGGCCGCAGACAGCCGCAAGAAGTGGACGTCTAAAAGCGTAGCAGCAGCAGTCTCAGGTTTGTTCAAGAGCAACATGACCCAAGTGCGGTGGTCTGATGTTAAAGCCGGCTTTATGGAGCAGAATGGAATAAGCAAGTCCGCCGCTAGCGGTTACATTACACTTTTGCCTCAGGATGAAGATGCTGCATGCCGGATTGGGAACTATGACATTTGGATTACGCGCAGTGCTCCCCAAAATGGCTGGATGCTGCACCGTAAAGGAGTGCACGATGTGTAGGGTGTCGCAGCTCCAAGGCAGTTTCCACTTTCCGGGTTACGCTAATTGGAAACTGGAATCGCATATTTTACAGAGACTTACGAGGCTGGCATTTGCAGTTTCCGGTCTATTTTCGTTTGAAGGCTGGAAACAGGGTTTTTGCCTCTTGCAATACATTGAAAACATTGAGTTTCCAGTTTCCGGTCTTTCCACCCCTACGGGGGCCGTCAACCGGAACCGGACCGGCCCACAGGGGCCCGGCCCCCTGCATCACAACAGGAGGTGCTGATGATGGATGATAAATTTGCAAATGTGCTGGCAGCGCGACTCTACGATTATGTTGAGACAACCAAAGTAAATGACATAGATCTCCACCCAGATCCACCACTGGCTCCACTACCAACCCGCCTGCAGCGCCTCTTAGAGACCATACCTGATTGCGCAAAGCATCAAGGCCTGGTCCTGATGGAGCTCCAAGCACAACTGCGCGGCCGTAAGGGTGGTTTGCCACACATTGGTGAGATGGGCGCAGCGATGCGTAAACTAGGCTGGCGGCGACGCCGTAAGTGGTCGGATGAAAGCGCAGCTTTTTCATCGCGGTGGTACCCATCAGAGCGTGGTTGAGCCCAACCTTGTTTTACCTCACCATACAAAAGGAATATTCAACATGCCCCAAGCCACAACAATGCCGAACCCACCTCGCGATTATGCTGAAAGAGCCAGCCTCCCGCTCGACCGTGGAGGCGCAGATGTGGTGGCTGGTGCTGCAGAGAGAATTCTTGGCGCTGGACGTCATCTGACGGTTCGGCAAAGGTGGGCAACTGACATGTTGTGCTTTCCACTCGCAAACGTACCCAACTGGGTAAGGCACCACGCGGGTGAGGCGTGGAGCAGCTTTAGTGAGTTTGCTGCCCAAGGGGGGATTGTTCACTGCTGCGGGATTGACGACCTTAATCACGTATGTGAGCTTTTTTCTAAAATGCCTGAAGTCTGGGCTGACCGTCTTGAAGCTTGTTTCGTCGGCCTTGAGCGTGAAGCGGACCCCGATAGTTTCTTCCGTGATTGGTATGCAACAATAATTAGCAGTTATCACAAGTCGTTGGCTATCGCTCAATCGTCTTCTCTCTCTGATAGCGAGAAGCGACATTTGTTGTGCCGAATGGCGGTTTCCGAGGCAGTGCCCAGCTTTGCTCAGTTCTTTGACAGCCTGAGGGAGTTTGTTGGCGCAGAGCATGTTTCTGGTGGAAGGTGGGGACAAGGCGACGGATACAGAAAGAGTTGGCATTATTGAGCAATAAACCGCAGCTTACGTTGGTATAAAATTTGGAGCGGGGTGGCATACTTAACTTTTTCAAGTACACTTAAATCGGTAGTTAAGGAATTTAAATGAGCCTACTTGAGGATATCAAACCCGGCAGTCAAGTGAGCGGTGTCTTAGCTGGCGCAACTGTAGAAGTGGTTTCCGTGGAGTGGATCGGGGATCAAGCAGTCAACCTTGTGTATCGCTCGGGAAGCGGATCAGTTGCAGAAACCACTCTTTATCGAGACGATGAGCATCGCTTGAAAGTTGAGACACATGGACGGAAATGGTCCTTTGATGCGGATGGCGCGCTTCTCAGACTGGTGACGGAGGCGTATCGGATCAAGCTTGCACACTTCTTCGATCCATACCTTGCGATACACACCAGCCTCGTTGATCCTCTGCCGCATCAAATTTCAGCCGTTTATGGGGAGATGTTAACGCGGCAACCATTGCGCTTCCTGCTTGCTGACGATCCAGGTGCTGGCAAAACAATCATGGCAGGTTTACTTATTAAGGAACTTATTGCCAGAAGCGATCTTGAGCGCTGTTTGATTATCGCTCCCGGTAGTCTTGTGGAGCAATGGCAAGATGAGCTTGGTGAGAAATTTGGCCTTGAGTTTGACATATTCAGCCGGGACATGGTTGAGAGTTCTAGGTCGGGTAATCCATTCAATGATCAAAATCGTTTAATTGTTCGCTTGGATGTGCTGGCACGCAATGAAGAACTGCAAGAAAAGCTACAGGCGGCAACTGAATGGGACCTGATTATTTCTGATGAAGCGCACAGAATGTCTGCTACCTATTTTGGCAACGAAGTGAAGCGAACGAAACGTTATGAATTAGGGCAGCTTCTAGGTCGGTGTTGTCGACATTTTCTTCTGATGTCGGCCACTCCACACAACGGTAAAGAGAAGGACTTCCAACTCTTCATGGCGCTTCTTGATGGTGATCGTTTTGAAGGTCAGTTCCGTGATGGTGTGCACACGGCAGATGTAGAAGATATGATGCGGAGGCTCACGAAAGAAGAGCTTCTTCGCTTTGATGGGCGTCCTCTCTTCCCTGAGCGACGCGCCTACACAGTGAAGTACGAGCTCTCACCAGAAGAGGCCGAGCTGTACACGGCGGTCACTGAGTACGTTCGCACCGAAATGAATCGCGTCTTGCGGTTCGCCGATGAAGACGGTCGAAAGAAGAACAATATAGGTTTTGCACTTCAAATTTTGCAGCGCAGGCTCGCCTCCAGCCCTGCCGCTATCCATCAGTCGTTGAAGCGTCGTCGTGAGCGCTTGGAAAACGAGTTGTCCGAGGCTCGTCTGGCAAAAAAAGGGTCAGCTCCCACGACCTCTGGAATCAGCAACGAGATGCTCCGCAACCTTGACGAATATGAACAAGAAGAAATCGACGAAATTGAAGACCTAATTTCAACTGGCGCGACAACGGCTGAGACTATCGAACAGCTTGAGATCGAAGTTGAGACGCTCAAGGGACTGGAGAACATGGGGGTTCGTGTCCTCCAGTCTGGGCAGGATACGAAATGGCAGCAGCTTGATCGTATTCTCGACGATGATTTGATGCTCGACGCTGACGGTCATCGGCGCAAACTGATCATCTTCACTGAGCCAAAGGACACTCTTGAATACTTGCGGCGGAAGGTCGTGGCGCGGTTAGGTCGCCCAGATGCCGTGGCGGTTATCCACGGTGGTGTATCGAGAGAAGAGCGCCGGAAGGTTGTTGAGCGGTTTATGCAGGATAGCGATCTACTGGTGCTGATCGCAAACGACGCTGCCGGTGAGGGTGTGAACCTTCAGCGCGGTCATTTGATGGTCAATTATGATCTGCCCTGGAACCCCAACAAAATTGAACAGCGCTTCGGTCGTATTCACAGGATTGGCCAACAGGAAGTTTGCCATCTATGGAACTTAGTGGCGAAGGATACTCGAGAAGGAGAGGTCTACGCCCGATTACTTGAGAAATTAGAGGCAGCTCGGGAAGCGTTAGGCGGCCGTGTTTATGACGTTCTTGGAGAGCTTTTTGATGAGCGCCCTCTAAGAGATTTGTTGTTTGAAGCGATCCAGTACAATGAAGAAGCAGATGTAAAGGCTCGCATCTTTCAGGCTGTCGATGGTGCCGTCGATCAAAGCCATCTGCTGCAGCTGTTGCAAAAGCGCCAATTGACGAATGACACGATGCCGGAGGCGCGCGTTCAAGAGCTCCGTATTGAAATGGAGCGTGCTGAGGCGCAGCGTCTTCAGCCCCACCACGTCCAAAGCTTTTTTGTTGAAGCTTTCCAACGTTTAGGTGGCCAGATCAAACGGCGCGAAGAGGGCCGGTGGGAGATCAAACACGTCCCCCTGAGTGTACGAGAACGTGACCGACAAATCGGAACTGGGGCGCCTCTTCAAAAGAAGTATGAGCGTGTCTGTTTTGAAAAAGACAAGATCAATCATCAACCGGTGGCGGCGTTTGTCTATCCGGGGCATCCGCTACTTGACGCAGTAATCAGCTTAGTGCGGGAACAAAACAATCACTTAATGAAGCAAGGCGCTGTTCTTGTTGACGATACTGACGAGACAAGCGAAGTCACTTCTCTGTTTCTGCTGGAGCACAGCGTGCAAGATGGGCGGGTCAAGAGTTCCAGCAAACCAAACATTATCTCGCAGAAGCTACAGTTCGCGGCCATCGGCAAGGCAGGAGATGTGACCAATGCAGGTATGGCACCGCATTTGAATTTGCGACCGGCGACTGATGATGAAATCAAGGCTGTCGAAGGGGAACTTAACGCTGATTGGCTGCGCAGCGATTTGGAAAAGAAAGTCACACAGTTCGCAACGGTGGAGTTGGCTCGAGCACATGTATCTGAGGTCCGTGCAAGACGCGTTCCTGAGATTGATAAGGTTGAGCAAGAGGTGAAGGCGCGCCTTAAGAAGGAGATCAATCACTGGGACTCACGGGCATTCGAGCTCAAGGAAGAAGAGAAGGCCGGTAAGAAAACGCGCTTGAATTGGCAGAATGCTCAGCGTCGAGCCGAAGACTTGGCAGAACGGTTAAAACGCCGCCTAGAAATCATCGAACAGGAACGCTTCATTTCCGCTCAACCACCAAGGGTTCGAGGTGGCATGATTATCGTTCCAATAGGCCTCTTGCGAGAGCGCGTGCCGGATCAGTTTCGAGATGTGGGTTCGAGTTTATATGTAGACCCGTTGGCACGCAAAGAAATCGAAGTGAAAGCCATCAACGCCGTCATGGCTATGGAGCGCGAACTCGGGAACGTGCCAATAAGCGTTGAGAACCAGCGCGGGCTTGGCTACGATATTGAGTCATTTGACCCTCAGACGGGCCATTTGAGATGCCTGGAGGTCAAAGGCCGCGTCGATACTGCCGATACGATCATGATCACACGCAATGAGCTCATGGCGTCTTTGAACAAAGAAGCGAACTTCTTCCTTGTGTTTGTGTCGATCTCAAACGGGTTTGCGCAGAAACCCACCTACCGGCCTGGTCGGCTTATGACACGTGAGCCGGAGTTCGGACAAACGGCTATTCAATTTTCAATCAAGAGCCTGCTTGAGCAAGCAGAAACACCAACATGAAGAAATCAACAAATGATGTGCCGCGATCAGTGGTCTACTCGTTCAACGGACGCTGGGACAAACCACTGATTTCGGGGAAGGTGGAAGTCTTTTTCCGCAAACGGCGGCCAGTTTCCATGCCAAGTAGGGTTTTCTTCTACGTAGGCGTACCAGTGAAAAAGATCATCGGCTTTGCCGAAATAATAAAGATCGAGCCAGTCGACCTCGAAGCAGCGAAAAGGATAAAGAAAAGTGGCGCGATCACAGACGACGAGCTGGCATCTTATATTGGGCAAAATGGAACTGTGAGCGCCCTTTGGATCGGAGCACCAACTATTTTTCTTGAACCATTTACACTTTCAGACCTGAATGAGCGACTTGGCTTCAATCCCCCTCAGAGCTTTAGTAATGTGTCAACAAAATTTGAAGATTTTCTTCTTGGAGCAATTAGATGAAAAAGAAGTTAATTGAAGTTGCACTTCCGCTGGAAGCGATTAACGCTGCCTCTGTCAGGGAAAAGTCGATTAGGCACGGACACCCGTCAACTTTACACCTTTACTGGGCGCGGCGCCCCTTAGCTGCGTGCAGGGCAGTGCTTTTTGCGCAGTTGGTGGACGACCCGTCAAGCCATCCGGACAAGTTCCCGACCGAAGAGCTTGTGGAGGCTGAGCGCAAGCGGCTGTTCCAGATCATCGAGGACCTAGTAAAGTGGGAGAATTCGACAAACGAAGAGGTGCTGGAGCGCGCGCGTGTTGAGATCCGCGCTAGTTGTGGTGACGAGTTGCCCCCGGTTTATGACCCTTTCTCGGGCGGCGGGTCGATCCCGCTGGAGGCGCAGCGGTTGGGTCTTCCGACCTTTGGATCCGACCTAAACCCGGTCGCAGTCATGATCGGTAAGGCGATGATTGAGATCCCGCCACGATACAAAAATATTCCGCCTATCCATCCCGGCATTAAAGACCAATCTTTTTATCGCAATGCAGAAGGTTTGGCCGAGGATGTTCGGTTCTATGGCGAGTGGATGAGAGCGAAAGCCTTTGAGCGGATCGGGGACCTATACCCAGAGGTTGAGCTGCCGCCTAACAAAGGGGGCGGGAAAGCAACTGTTGTATCTTGGATTTGGGCGCGGACAGTACCTAGCCCAGATCCCGCTTTCTCTGACGCAGAGATCCCCTTGGTTACCAGCTTTGTCTTAAGCTCCAAAAAGGGAAAGGAGGTATGGATTAATCCAGTCATTGATAGAACTTCGAATTCCATTTTTTACCAAGTTAAAGAGGGTGGTTCGAAGGCTGATCTGGATCAAGCTGCAACAGGAACGACTGCTGGAAAGCGTCAGGCATTCCTTTGCCCATTTTCGGGCACCCCAGTCTCCTACGAGTACATTCGTGATGCCGGTAAGCGTGGAAAGATGGGTGTAAGGTTGCTGGCAATTGTCGCGCAAGGAAAGGGCGGTAGGATATTTGTCGAGGCAAATGAAGCTCATGAGAAAGCCGCAAAAACCGCGCAGCCAAGTTTTGTTCCAAGCACGCCGTTACCCAAAAACACAAGAGACTTTAAGACTCCTAACTATGGGTTGGACAAATTTGGCGACCTTTTTACGAACCGCCAGTTGGTGGCTCTGCAAACATATTCGCAGTTGATAACTGAAGTACGGGAAGAGATAATTCGCGAACTATCTTCGAATGATGGATTCCGTTCCATTGAGGGGAATGGGTCCACAATTGAAGATTATGCAAACGCAGTCTGCGTATATTTGGCTTTTGGGCTGTCGCGCCTTTCAGATATATCGAACGCGTTTTGTGTTTGGTCAAATTCAGCTAATCAAGCAGTTCACCTTTTCGGAAGGCAGGCGATCCCGATGGTCTGGAGTTTCGCCGAAACAGGACTGTTTTCTGGAATGGCTGGAGATTTCCGGACATCACTCAACAGCATTTCTAAATCTCTTCTGCGGCTCGCCCCAAATGCTTTGGGAAAGCAAGTGCAACATGACGCACAGACAAGAGAATATCCAAGTGGCGCCGTGATTTCGACAGATCCACCATATTATGATAACATTGGTTACGCCGATCTATCAGATTTCTTTTACATATGGCTCAGCGGTGCGCTGAAACCCATTTATCCTGAAATATTCAGCTATTTAGCTACCCCAAAACAGGAGGAGCTAGTTGCGGATACCTATAGACATGGCGGAAAAGAAAAAGCCGAACAGTTCTTCCTTAAGGGCATGACAAAAGCGATTAGGCAGTGCGCGCAGCAGGCGTCTTACGAATTTCCTGCAACAATTTACTACGCTTTTAAGCAAAGCGAAATCGCCAAAGAAGGGATCAGCTCTACAGGTTGGGCTACTTTCTTGTCGGCTGTTATCTCAGCAGGTTTTAGTGTCGTAGGAACCTGGCCAGTGCGGACCGAGAGAGACACCGGGCTCAAGGTTGGCATGAATGTACTAGCGAACTCTGTAGTCCTTGTGTGCCGAAAAAAGGAAGATGCCGCTGAAACCGTCACACGAGCGGAGTTCATTAGAGCGTTGAAGCGCGAACTGCCGCCTGCAATCGAAGATTTGCAAGCCGCCAACGTTTCCCCCGCCGATATGCCGCAATCGGCCATTGGTCCCGGCATGGGCGTCTTCTCTCGCTACAAAGCTGTACTGGAGGCCGACGATAGCCCCATGACGGTCAAGACTGCTCTGCAGCTGATCAACGCGGAGCTCGACGAATACCTGAACGACCTGCATGGCGAGTTCGACGCCGACACCCGCTTCGCCGCGACATGGTTCGAGCAACACGGGACCGGTAAAGGCGAGTATGGCGCGGCGGACAACCTTGCCCGCGCGCGCGGTATCTCGGTCGAAAACGTCAAACATGCCGGGATCATCGAAAGCTCTACCGGGAAGGTGCGAATTCTGAAACGCGACGAGCTGGACCCCGACTGGGACCCCGAGGAAGACACCCATCTGACAATCTGGGAGTGTTGCCAGTATTTGATCCGAACGCTCGAAAACGACGGCGAATACGCGGCGGCGGAGCTTTTGAAAAAGATCGGCAGTGAGCGGGCGGAAACGGTCAAGGACCTTGCCTATTACCTCTATGACGTCTGCGGCAACAAACGCCAGGATGCAAAAGAGGCGACCTCGTACAACGGTCTAATTGCCGTTTGGACCGATTTGACGCGTCTGGCGGCCACGATCAATGTGACCAACAAAAACAGCCAGACACGCATGGATATTTAAAGGTGATTTGAGATGGCAAAAAGCACGCGCCAATATGTATTTGAAGGTATGGAGCACATGCAAAAGGGTTTGCAGCCCTTTGCTATGAAGAGGCTCGAAGTGGGGCTTGGCAAGGGATGGCCTCAAGAGGTCATTTCTCGATTTCCGCATTGGAGGCCAGAAGGGAACGGGAAGTTCACGCTCGATACCCAAAAGCTGTTGCAGATCATGGAGCGGCTTTGGAATGATGTATTTCGCGACGTTTTGGATCGGACACATCGATCTATCGTGAATGAGCTCGTTGATGTACGTAACAAACTCGCTCACGACGCGAAGTTTACCTACGATGATGCCGAGCGCGCTTTGGATTCCATGCGGCGACTATTGGAAGCCGTCAGCGCCGGTGAAAGCGCCGAAGAAATAGCGAAGATGCGCGACTCGATCCTGCGTACCAAGTTCAGCGAATTGGCGCGAAACGAGGAACGCCGAAAAATAGCTACAACGACAATCTCGACAGAAACAGTCTCCGGATTGCTTCCATGGCGCGAAGTTGTTGAACCACATCAGGACGTAGCGACTGGTGAGTTCCAACAAGCCGAGTTCGCCGCTGATTTAGCGAAGGTTCACAATGGCAGCGCTCCCCCTGAGTACCGCGAACCGCGCGAATTCTTCAGTAGAACCTATCTTACTGATGGCTTGAGCCGTCTGCTAGAAGGTGCAGCTAAGAGACTTTCCGGGAAAGGTGGCGATCCGGTCGTTGAGCTGCAGACAAACTTTGGTGGTGGTAAGACCCACTCAATGCTGGCGCTCTATCACATGGTGGGCGGGACACAGATTGCGGACCTGCCCGGCCTCGATCAGCTGCTGTCTGATAACGGACTGAGTGTGCCTGACAAAATTAGCCGTGCTGTTCTCGTTGGGACGTCTACCGGCCCGTCTGACGTTGCGCAGCGTGAGAAGGAATACGGGCGTCCAATCAACACTACTTGGGGCGAGCTAGCCTTCCAATTAGGTGGCGAAGAAGCCTTCCAAATGGTTGCAGACCATGATGCAAAAGGCATCGCACCTGGGTCTAATTTGCTAGAGGCAGTCTTCAATAAGTGCGCTCCATGCTTGATCCTGATCGATGAATGGGTCGCTTACCTTCGTCAAATCTACAAGATTGAAGGGCTTCCTTCGGGTTCTTTCGACTCCAATTTGTCGTTCGTGCAGTCACTGACTGAAGCTGTGAAAGCTTCCCCCCAGACATTGTTGGTTGCATCTTTGCCAGCCTCACAAATTGAGGTGGGTGGTGCAGGCGGCCAGGAAGCCCTTGCTCGGCTCAAACAGACATTCAGTCGCGTCGAGAGTTCCTGGCGTCCTGCGTCCCAAGAAGAGAGCTATGAGATCGTTCGGCGTCGTCTCTTCAAAGAAATCCCCGGTGATAAGTACATGCATCGGGACAATACCCTGAAACAGTTTGCAAAACTTTACCGGGAAAACCCAAATGACTTCCCACAAGGCTGTGCTGACGAGGATTACCGCCGCAAGTTTGAAAAAGCATACCCGATCCATCCCGACTTGTTCGATCAGCTCTATACAGCTTGGGGATCGCTAGAGAAGTTTCAACGTACACGCGGTGTCCTCCGATTGATGGCACAGGTCATCCATGAGCTCTGGATGTCTGGCGATCCGTCTGTGATGATTATGCCTGGATCAGTTGCAATCAGCTCGCCGCGTGTTGAGCCCGAATTGCTCCACTACTTAGATGTTTCGTGGCAGTCGATTATTGCTGGAGACATTGATGGCCTGAATTCTACGCCCTATAAAGTCGATCAGTCAGCTCCAAATCTGAACAGATACTCTGCATCCCGGCGTGTCGCACGAACGGTGTTCATGGGTACAGCCCCGTTAAATTCCCAGGAAAACAAAGGGCTAGACGACAAGCAAATTAACCTCGGCGTCGTCCAGCCCGGCGAAAAGATAGCGATATTCGGTGATGCACTTCGCCGACTTACGAACCAAGCAAAGTTCATGCATGGCGATCTCGGGCGCTACTGGTACTCGATGTCGGCAAGCTTAAACCGTGTCGCAGCGGATCGTGCCGGGCAACTCGAGGAAGCGGTCGTTTTTGTTGAAATTGACAAGGCCCTTTCAAGCTACATCAATGGCATTGGGGATCGTGGTCATTTTGATGCCGTCCAAGTGGCACCAGACGGTTCAAGTGAAGTCCCTGACGAAGCCGGTGGAATTCGGGCTGTGATACTTGGCGTCAACCACCCGCACAATGGTCGCGACGGCTCGGAAGCAATGGTCGAGGTGAAAGACATCCTGCTTCAACGTGGAAGCACACCGCGTGCTTACCGCAACACGCTGGTGTTTGTCGCCGCAGACAATCGGCAACTGGATAATCTCAAGGATGCGATGCGCGCTTCACTTGGTTGGGACGGAATTGTACGCGATGCTGATACGGGCCGTTTGGACCTGAAAAGCAGCGACATCGCGCTTGCTAAAGATAAGGCTAGAGAAGCGCGAGAAACGGTACTGACCCGACTTAAGGAAACTTGGTCGTACTTAGTCTATCCGTACCAAACCACTGCTCAGTCAGATGTCGAATTCACATCTGCCCGAATTCCTGCTCAGGATGGCGTTCTAGCCCGTGCGAGCAAGAAGCTCGTAAGCGACGAAGCATTGTTGCCAGAAATTGGACCGGAGCGCCTCAACCGCGAGCTTGAAAAGTACATCTGGCAGGACAAGCCACATCTTAGCTTAAAGGACCTGTGGGAGTACCTGAACCGGTATACCTATTTGCCGCGTGTCAAGAACCGGGAGACACTGATTAAATCGGTTCAGGCTGCGATCACCGGTATGCTTCCGGGGCCTTTTGCCTATGCCGAGCGGTTCAATACCCAGACAAGTGCCTACGCGGGGCTGTCGGTTGAAAAATCCGCGAACCCGCTTGTGACTATAGACAGCGAGTCGATCATCATCAGGCCTGATGTTGCGGAAGCAAATCGGCCTGCGCCAACTGGTCATCCAGAACCGACTGGGCAGGGCAGCGGCGCAATAAGCGTAGGTGGCGGAGAGGAGCCCGGCACGCAGCCGGCAGCGGGCGCAGGAGGAGGAACTGATGTTGATAGTCCGACACCTGAGCCTCTTCCGAAACGTTTCCAGGGTACGGTTATGCTTTCTGCTGACCGACCTGCTCGAGACATGCACCAGATCGTAGAAGCCATTGTAGAACAGCTTACGACACTACAAGGCGCTGATGTTTCTCTTAGGTTGGAAATCGACGCGGAAGTCGCTTCGGGTCTTGATCGCTCTAAGGTCAGGACGTTGATGGAGAACGCTAATACACTGAATTTTATTGATAAATCTATAAAATGACCCGTTGCGTAATCTCAAAACACTTTCATTTGCTGGTGAGGAAATTTGAGCAAGCTTTTTGAGGTGAGGTTCAACAAATTGAAAAAAGAGATCAGGCGTACTCCTTGTGTTGGATGCGAAGGAAGCGGGGGTATTCCAGAGAAAAGAATTATCACCTGTCAAAAGTGTTGCGGCAAGGGTTGGCATGGCGGGCCGAACTCAGAAATTGTTTGCGAAACCTGCGAGGGCGCAGGAAAAGTTCAGGAGATTTCAGAATGCCCATGTGAGAAGTGTTCTGGCCGTGGGTATTTCATAAAAATAATTGAAATTAAGAAGCGTCGAATTCGTTGTGTAAAATGCCCAACTGAAGGCCAGCTTGAACAGTGTACATGCGAAATCTGTGATGGCTCAGGATATGATCCGGTAATTCAAACATGTTCGCGCTGCCTAGGCAGTGGCAACTTAGAGGGGTGGCAATGTTCGTATTGTGCCGCAACCGGGACTGTTCCTGTCATTGGCGAAGAAGGTTTGCCACAATCAAATTATATCAACGAAAAGCCTTGTGAACCCTGCGAAGGGATAGGTTTAATATGGCAAACCGCAACCTGCGACACATGCAAAGGTAAGGGGTATACTCTGGAACTATTTGAAAAAGATGTGACACCAAATTTAAGCTAAAGTTTTATTAATCATCATTTTTAATGTTTCAGTATCGGTCGAAAAAATCAAACAAATCCGCAAACTTACGCCCACTAGCAAAGGCCTGAGATGTCCATTCCCTTTCTTTCCATCACCTGTACTGACTGCGACTTTCGAGGTAGTTCATTGGCCACGACTGGCCTCTTTCGATGGAGCCACAAAGGACAAATTTTTGATTTTGAGCGCCGATTGGGCCTTTGCCTTGACTGCAACAAAATCGTGGCAACTGAAGACTTCCCTGATGCCGAAACGATGGAGCGCGCGCGGTCCATTCGCACAACTTATACAGGACAGCCACTTTTAAGACTTCTAGAACCTGATTATGCCAAGTATCTCGCCAGCCAACTAGGGTTCGAGGTCTTAGAGGAAGTGTTGGCCCTGGACAGAAAACCTGTGTGTCTCGAGTGTGGCAAGAGTGCTGTGCGACCGATTGATAGACCCGATGGTGTTAACAGTGAGGCACCAATTTCACTCAATCTTGGCCATCCATGGTGTGCGGGGACACTGCAGGTTAGGGGTTCGGGCGGGTTGCGCATGAGTGTTCGTGCCAAAACACATGTCTACAGTATCCATGGTCAATTGATTTCCAGCTATGATGAATAAAGTTTGGGGCTTTTGAATGAGCGATGGTGTATATTATCTACCCGGGCGTGGTGGCGAGATTTCAACCGGCTTGGGGCAGGGCCTACTGGATCGAGGATGCTCAATCGCTGGGCGAGAAATACGTGGTGCGTTTCTTAAGCTTACCTTCCAGCAGCAACTAGATGCGATTTGTACAGATTTGCAGGATGACTTCTGGAATGCGGACGCCAAACTGGTAGCCGTGTCGTATGGTTGCTACCTTTTCTTGCATGCACAGCTCTGTATGCCTCCGTTCCCTGGGCGGGTGTTGTTACTTTCGCCTGTGCTTGGTCGAGCTTTCGCTTCCCCAGCCGGTGTCGGGTTTATTCCACCAAGGGCTGATCAACTTGGCCAAGCTGCAATGAACCAAGAGTTCCCAACACTCAATAAGGCCGAAATGCATGTTGGTTCGGAGGATTGGCAGAGCAACCCCGACGCGGTGCGTTCGTTTGGTGAACACACGTCCATCCCAGTCACGGTTGTGGAAGGAAAGGGCCATATGCTTGGTGTTGATTATGTCGGCTCTCTCTTGGATCGCTGGCTTGGTAGTGTCTAATGCATTTGACCTTCGTAAGCATTTAGGGGTTAGCTAAATATAAAAGCAGAGAATGCTTTCTGAGAAAGTGCGGGTGACCAGAGTTGCGGGGGCGTAGTTTAGATAAATGTCTGATCTGAGCAGGTTTATTATTGCACAGGAGCAGTACTATGCTGCAGCCCTTTCCGAGTTGAACAGTGGACAAAAAACTAGCCATTGGATCTGGTATGTTTTTCCTCAACTCAAGGATCTTGGCCGCAGTCCAACAGCAAAGCACTTTGGATTACATGGCATGATAGAGGCGAGGGATTACATCGCGCATCCATTGCTCGGTCCCAGATATCTTGAATGCTGTAAAGCATTACTGCTGCACCGCGATAAACCGGTAGAAGCAATAATAGGAGGTTGGGTGGACAAACAGAAGCTTAGGTCATCTCTTACATTGATGACGGAGGCCGGCATAGGCGACGTCGCTGAGCTTTGTCTGACACTTTTTTATAGCGATGGCAGGTGTGAGTTGACCGAACGGATATTGAAGGGCTCTCTTGAGGGCGGTTAGTTGTTTCAACGACCTGAGGATATGATCTGTAGATGTAGCTTGAGTGCGTGCAGTGGGAAATCGTTTCTTGATTCATAAGGGTGCCGTGCCCCAGGGAAAGCGCTTGAGACCAATTGAGACAAAGCCCAAAATTTTGCTGGTGCGATAAATGCGATAGTTATTGTATGGGGGGGCCCCCGCGGGGGCTTCGGTCCCTGGGGTGGGATGAGTCTTGTAATGGCCCCGTTTTGTTGCGACTACTTAGGACGTGATCGGCTAAACTTCGCGTTGAAGGCTGTAGTCAGATGTGGGTTTCATTGTGGGCCTGATGAGTGATTGGTGATTTATATGCCCATAAAGATCTGATATTTATGTATAAATATAAAAAGTTCGAATCCCTTCGTCTCCGCCACTTTTTCAACTTTTGTGCGCAATTAAAGCGTCAAGTGGCGGGCACGTGCACCGCGTTCAATTGCAGCAGCACAAAGCCGGTCAATTGACAGCTCATAACGGATTTCCTCGAGCATTCGCGCCTCAGCCGCGCCGATTTGACCGTCTGACGCCGCGACATCACACGACAATGCATAGGCCGTTTCAAATAGGCGCGCAGGTAACGCGTTGCGAATTGCCGAGAACAATGTTTCCAAGCCGTCTTCTTCTGTGAATATTTCAAATACGGTTTCTGAAATGGATGGCAGTCGATTTGCGTCATAGTCCGCAAAAACCGGAAGATGGTTAATAATGTTGGAAATTTTCATCAGCTCAGCGGTGCGGATATTTTCATCAGACGCCGATACGGCGATCATCAACGCAGCAAGCGCGTCTTGTGCTGAATTCAATGGGTGAATGTGAGGGTGTTTCAGGTCAGTCATGACTGACAATTATTGACGCCTGCCCGTTTGCGCAATAGGGAGTGCGCGTTAGTCGCACCTTGATCCGAGGGCGGCCAAATTGATGGATGACGACATGACAACTTTACGCGATGCAGCGATGACCTCCAAGGCTTGGCCCTTTGAAGAAGCCCGCCGTTTGCTCAAACGTTATGAAGCCGATCCTGACCGCAAGGGATATGTCCTGTTCGAAACCGGCTATGGCCCGTCTGGTTTGCCGCATATTGGCACATTTGGTGAGGTGCTGCGCACGACGATGATCCGCCGCGCATTTGAGGTGATCAGCGACGTGCCGACCAAACTGATTTGCTTTTCTGATGATCTGGATGGCATGCGTAAAGTGCCCGGCAACGTGCCACAGCAGGACATGCTATCCGAGCATATGCACAAGCCGCTAACATCCGTGCCCGATCCGTTTGGTGAGCACGAAAGCTTTGGTCATTATAACAATGCGATGTTGCGCCGTTTCCTTGACACGTTCGGATTTGATTACGAGTTTTATTCTGCACGCGAATTTTACCGCAGCGGGCAATTTGACAAAGTATTGAAGCGTGCAGTTGATAAATACGACGACATCATGAAAGTCATGTTGAAATCGCTACGCGAAGAACGTCAGGGAACATATTCCATTTTCCTACCGATTCACCCTGAAACGGGCCGCGTGCTCTATGTGCCGATGAAGTCGATCAATCGCGATGATTACACGGTCACGTTTGATGACAACGATGGCCGCGAATGGACGCTGCCTGTCACTGGTGGCAATGTGAAATTGCAATGGAAGCCGGATTTCGGTGCGCGCTGGGCCGCACTTGATGTTGATTTCGAGATGTATGGCAAAGAGCACGCGACAAACACCGCGATCTATGACCGTATTTCTGAAATTCTGGGCGGTAAAAAGCCGGAACACTTTAGCTATGAGCTGTTCTTGGATGAAAACGGCCAGAAGATTTCAAAATCATCAGGCAACGGTATTTCGATTGATCAGTGGCTGACCTATGCCTCCACCGAGAGCCTGTCATATTTTATGTATCTCAAGCCGAAAACGGCCAAGCGGATGCACTTTGATGTGATCCCAAAGGCGATGGATGAATACCATCAGCAGTTACGGGCCTATGCGGGGCAAGATGCGGCTGGCCGTGCAAATAACCCTGTGTTCCATATTCATGGCCATAATGTGCCTGCATCGGATATGGTTGTACCGTTCTCGATGCTTCTGAACCTCGCGTCTGTTTCTGGTGCCGAAGACAAGGCCGCGCTTTGGGGCTTTATCCAGCGCTATGCGCCTGATGCGTCTGCAGAGAAAAATCCGCAGATGGATCAAGCGGCTGGGTTTGCCGTGCGTTATTTCAATGATTTCGTAAAGCCGACCAAAGTGTTCCGTGATCCAACGGACCAAGAACGTGCTGCGCTGGGCGATCTTGCTGATCGCCTGACAGCTTGGGACGGCGGGTTGGACGCAGAAGAATTGCAATCCATGGTATTTGCTGTTGGCAAAGAGCACGGGTTCGACCCACTGCGCGCTTGGTTTACTGCACTATACGAAGTGTTGCTTGGCGCATCGCAAGGGCCACGGTTCGGCGGGTTCATCGCCTTGTATGGCGTGGATGAAACAATTGCTCTTATTCGAGATAAGCTGGCCGCTTAATCCCGAACGCGTTGTGTTTTTGGGGCTGTTCGCCTCCTGAAACTCCGGTTTGATCGAGGCAAATGAAACTAAAACCCTTCGTCATGCGTTACTGTAATAGTTCGCATGACGGAGTTGCCACTATGAAGTTTCTATTCGCATTTTTGCTAGTCGGTTGGTTTGGTATGCAATCCGCAGCCGCACAGCCATCCGTTGAAATTGAAAACGTCATTAGCCAGCAGCTTGAAGCGTTTAAAAAACGCGATGTCGCAAAGGCGTTCGAATTCGCCAGCCCGTTGATCAAGCGGGTATTTAGGAACTCTGACAATTTCGGCATGATGGTCGCGAGAGGCTACCCGATGGTGTGGGATAGCAGCGAGGTTCGGTTTCTTGAATTGCGCGACCTTGGGGCGATCCAAATGCAAAAGGTCCTGATGTTAGGGCCAGACGGTGTACCACATGTCATCGAATACAAACTGATCGAAACCAGCCGCGGCTGGGAAATTGACGGCGTTGAACTGCTCGCCCCGCCTGAGGTCGGCGCCTAGCCCAAAGCGATCGTGCAACACCCATCGTTACGGTGGGGTCAGATGTGATCAATCCTGAACGACTAACCCTTGGCAAACGGCCCGACCCTTGGTCTCGGCCAATTGCAAGCGTTTGCCAGAAAGGGTTCTTCATGAACAAAGCGATCACTGACGGAATTGTACTTATGCCTCTGCCGTATTCAGCGGGGTTAGGCGTGTGGTCGAGCGGCGACGGAACGCCGGGATCCGACACATATGCAACGAGCGGATCAGGTGTATTTGTGTCCGCGGATCAGGATTTTGGCGGGTGCCTAGAGATCAGTAAATCCCAAACCGTCACGGCGCTGCGCTACATGGGCGAAACCCCAATTCTGCCCGGTTGTTATTTACGGGTCAGCGCGAAGGTCAAAGCAATAGCAGGTGATATGCCCGCCGTTCGGATTGCGGGCTATGCAGGTTTGGCTGGCGGCGGCGCGGCGAGCGGGCTTCCGCTTCAGGGGCCCAGTGTGCAACTGGACAGCTACGGCGAAGTTGTCGAAGTCTCTGCGATCATCGGTGTCGGCGAGCGTACCGGCGTCGACATGGTTTGGAACACTGCAAACTATGGCCACTTTGGCATTGATCTCACGGGGCCGTCTGGCGGGTTGGTGCGCGTTGATGACCTTGTGATCGAAGACGTGACAAACGTGTTCTTGCGCAACATGTTGGCGATGGTTGATGTGCGCGATTTTGGCGCCAAAGGAGACGGTGTCACCGATGACACTGCCGCGTTTGACGCCGCCGATACTGCAGCAAATGGCCGAGAGGTTTTAGTCTCCGACGGAACCTATTTGTTGGCTGATCACGTCACGCTCGATAGCCCCGTGCGGTTCGAAGGGACGGTCATCCAGTCGGCGGACAAGCGGTTCATTTTGCAAGATAACTATTGCTATGAAAGCTACCTCAAGGCGTTTGGCGACGAAGAACTGGCCTTCAAAAAGGCATTTCAGGCGCTGCTGAATTTCTCTGACCATGAATCGCTTGATTTAGGCGGGCGGCGTATTGGGCTGACAGGCCCTGTCGATATGCAAGCCGCTGATCCATCCCGAACGGTATTTGCAACCCGACGTGTTATTCGTAACGGCCAGTTCGAGGCGATTGCATCCACAGACTGGGACACGGATATCGTCACATCGCAGGCGACATATTCTGCGAGCAACCAGACAAGGCTGAGCGACGTTGTAAACATCGCAAACATTGCCGTAGGCTCATTGGTCGAAGGCGGCGGTGTCGGGCGTGAGATTTACGTGACCTCCGTGAATGTGGGGCAACAGCAATTGACGCTGAGCGCGCCGCTCTATGATGCCGTCGGCACGCAGACATTTACGTTTTCGCGGTTCAAATATCTGCTCGATTTTTCGGGTTTCGATAGTCTGAGCAAGTTCGTACTTGATGACATCGAATTCCAAGGCAACAATATCGCCAGTGGCATTATGCTGGCGCGCGATGGCATCACGTTCCAAGTCCGCGATAGCTATATCACCAAACCCAAGAACCGCGGTATCACCTCCATCGGAAGCGGCTGTCAGGGCATGATGATTGACCGGACGCAATTCCTGTCAGCGGAAACCGCGTTGCTGGTCCAAGACCGTGTGTCGATTGCGTTCAATGCCAATGCCAACGACGTCAAAATCCGCGACAACCGCGTTATGATGTTCAAGCATTTTTGCGTTTTGGGCGGTTCAACGGCTCTGATTTCGGGCAACCATTGGTTCCATGGTGATACGGCGAATGAGGGCGTGCGCAAGGGCGGTATCATTATCACGTCACCCAACCCGTCCACGATTATCACGGGCAACTACATTGATAACAACTTTATCGAATGGACCAATGAATACAGTGCCAGCCCCGCGTTTGGTAATCAGTTTTCATTTGGCGGCCTGACGATCACCGGTAACCTGTTTTATGCAACAGACGTGGCGCCGTGGTTCAAGTTCATCGTGATCAAGCCATACGGCCCGGGACATTTCATTCACGGGTTTTCCGTGGTGAGCAATGTTTTCCGGACGATCAATGGTTACATTGATGGGGTCGAGGCGGTGGACACAACATTTGCCGATATGGATTTTACGCGGATGCGTGTTGTCAATTTTTCCAACAACGTATTCCACGGGGTCACGGACGAGGTGTTTAATCCGGCTTTGCTGAGCCATACCCAAAACACTGTCGCGCAAACGTGGACATTGGACACGCAACCGTATCTGCCATTTGGCGGCCGAGCGCGGTTTGTTGATAGCGTCGTCGCGGACGGGGACATCAAGGACAACAATAACACAACACGCTACCTCGCGCCGTCGGTCGCGACGAACCAGGGGAGCGATGGCCGAGAGGTGAAATTCGGCTGGGGCACGGCCGTCAGCGGGTCATTGCGATGTGCGGTCCGCATGGACAATCCACAATAATGGATATGGCAAAGGGCGCATTGGCGCCCTTTGCTGTTTGATAATTAATTTACAAAACAGACGCGATACTTGACGCTGCCCCTTGGCGTTCGCAACATGCATTAACATGATGTCGTTTAATCCCTGATGCGCAAAACGCAGAGCAGGGGCATCGCAATTGTTTTGGGGGCACCTATGTCAGACGCAGTTTTTCCACCATCAGCCGCATTCGCAAATAACGCGCATGTCGACAAAGCAGCCTATGACGAGATGTACGCTGACTCAATCTCAAACCCTGATGCATTTTGGGCCGAACATGGACAGCGGCTTGATTGGATCAAGCCATTCACCAAGGTGAAAAACACGCGCTACGATTTTGGCGACGTTGATATCAAATGGTACGAAGACGGCACCCTAAACGTGGCCGCCAACTGCATTGACCGCCACTTGGCCGAGCGCGGTGATCAGACAGCGATCATCTGGGAACCAGATAGCCCGGCCGACGACGCGCAGCACATTACCTACAAACAACTACACGGGAATGTCTGCAAATTTGCGAATGTTCTCAAAGATATGGGTGTTGGAAAAGGTGACCGAGTGGTCATCTATATGCCGATGATCCCGCAGGCGGCCTATGCAATGCTTGCTTGTGCACGGATTGGTGCAATCCACTCCATCGTGTTTGCAGGCTTTTCTGCTGACGCATTGGCTGCACGTGTGAACGGCTCTGAGGCCAAAGTCGTCATCACGGCTGATGAGGCCCCTCGTGGCGGCAGAAACACACCGCTCAAGGTGAACGCAGATACGGCCTTTGAAAAGGTAACGGTCGACGCCAAGATGCTGGTTGTTCAGCGCACTGGCGGCGATGTGGCAATGCAAGCGGGGCGTGATGTCTGGCTGCACGAAGCTGAAGCCAAGGTTTCCGATGATTGCCCAGCAGAGGAAATGAACGCAGAAGACCCGCTTTTCATTCTGTATACATCTGGCTCAACAGGCATGCCCAAGGGTGTTGTGCACACAACTGGCGGCTACCTTGTCTACGCATCCATGACCCATCAATACACATTCGATTACCATGACGGTGACGTATATTGGTGTACGGCTGATGTCGGCTGGGTGACGGGCCATAGTTACATTGTTTACGGACCACTTGCGAACGGCGCGACGACATTGATGTTTGAAGGCGTGCCAACCTATCCAGATGCCGGACGTTTCTGGGAGGTCTGCGCCAAGCATAAGGTCAACCAGTTCTATACTGCACCAACCGCTATTCGTGCGTTGATGGGGCAGGGTGACAGCTTTGTCGAAAAGCATGATTTGTCTGATCTAAAGATCCTTGGCACTGTGGGCGAACCGATTAACCCAGAAGCATGGAATTGGTATAATGACGTTGTCGGCAAAGGTAATTGCCCCATCGTTGATACATGGTGGCAAACCGAAACTGGTGGTCACCTGATGACACCGCTGCCGGGTGCCACGGCGACCAAACCGGGGTCATGCACCACACCGTTCTTTGGCATCCAGCCTGTGATCTTGGAGCCGACCAGCGGTGAAGAAATCACCGATGTCGCTGCCGAGGGTGTGCTTTGCATCAGAGATAGCTGGCCGGGTCAGATGCGCACAGTTTGGGGCGATCACGATCGTTTCATGAAAACCTATTTCGCGGATTACAAAGGCTACTACTTTACTGGTGACGGCTGCCGCCGTGATGAGGATGGTTATTACTGGATCACTGGTCGCGTTGATGATGTCATCAATGTGTCTGGCCACCGTATGGGCACCGCAGAAGTCGAAAGCGCACTGGTCGCGCATAAGAAGGTCGCTGAAGCTGCTGTTGTTGGCTACCCCCATGATATCAAAGGGCAGGGCATCTATGCCTACGTCACGTTGATGGGTGGGGAAGAGCCGAGCGAAGAGCTGCGTAAAGAGTTGGAAGTCTGGGTGCGCGCAGAAATCGGCCCGATTGCAAAGCCTGATCTTATTCAATGGGCGCCGGGGCTGCCAAAAACACGTTCGGGTAAAATTATGCGTCGCATCTTGCGCAAAATTGCCGAAGACGATTTTGGCGCGCTGGGCGATACATCAACATTGGCCGATCCGTCGGTTGTTGATGACCTCATCGAAAACCGCATGAACCGCGGCTAACACATATAAGCGATCCGTTTGACTAACCCTCCGACGGATCGCCATACCGCAAAATGACAGGCACGATTAGCTCTTCTTCGTCGGTCAGATGTCGATCAAGAAAATGGCGTAGTGTTTGCAACTGTGCCTCGAACTGGGGTGCGGCTGACGCGATAAACGCATCATCATCCCGCTTTTGCAAAATCGGGTTCGCGGTATCGACAAACGCGTTTAGCAGCGCATCAATGTCGTGGTGATCACGTTCCAAAATGTCAAAACCACTGCTGATCCGCGTATCGAGCGTCATCAACTTGGGGAAATAATAGGTATCCTCAATTGTGTGATGCTCATGCAGCCCATTGACGAACATGCCACCATAGCGCGACACTTCCTTGCAAAATATAGACGTGGATACTTTGCGGTCCGCCATGGATTGGGTCGTCTTGATCAAAAGATCCAGCACACGCCGGAACATCAAATGGCGCTCAAGCCAGAATTGAACAGTGCCGCCAAATCGCGGGTCTTGTTGCCATTTCTCCTTGGGGAAATCAGCCAATAGAACGCGCAACGCATCCGGTAGGCCGCTTCTGGAATGCAGTGAGAGTTCAGTCATTCAGGTTGCTTTCTTTGGCTTTGGCGATGCTGTCTTGCAGCCATGTAAAATCAACGTCTGCACCTTTGCGGGTAATCAAATAAAATGGGCGCGTGAATTTGGGCGCGGCCTGCAAGGCAAAGAGCCGACCGTCATCTATATATTGCCGCGCGATGCGTTCTGGCAAATACCCGCTTCCTCCGTTGTGAAGCAAGTGCGAAAGCCCCAGTTGCGCGCTACCAAAACGCAGCCTTGCTGTGTTTGCATCGGCAAATGCGGCAGCGTGATCGCGACCAAACGCATCACCAGCCTCAACAAACACGTAGCCTGGGTCAAAACGATGCGGCCTGTCAGGGCGATTCCCAACAAGCACAAGATGATCCACCCCGAGCTGCGTAATTGTCACATCTGCGCCCGCGACGGGCCAATATGACAACGCAACATCAACCCGCCCTGAGGCAAGCCAATGCGAAAGATCATGTTGCCCGCCTGTCCAAATCGACAGCGCGATATCTGGCTGGCTATGGCGAATGTGATCATACATCGTTTCGGCAAATTGCGGCCAAAGGTCGGGATGACATGCAAGATTGCATGCACCGGACAACCCGTCTGGCAATGACGTTTCTTGTTGTGCCTGTTTCCACAAATCGGTGATCGTCTCGGCGTAGCGTTGTAAGCGTTGGCCCGCATTTGTCAGGGACGCCCCCGATTTATTGCGCTGAATAAGCGTCTGACCCAGCTCGTTTTCCAATGTTTTCAAGCGCGCGGTGATCGTCGATTGGGTGACGTTCAACTGCCCCGCCGCGCCAACAAGGCTGCCGGTTTCGATAATGGCGAGAAATGTCCGAATGGCTTCTAGGTTCATTTAGTTCACATAATTTGCATTTAAGCTGCAATATAATTCAATTTTCGAAATTAAAGAAGTCAATTATCATCAGCATGACAATGAAGGAATCGACGTGGCCACAGATCAAACATTTGTTCATCGCGATCAGTTCATCGCTGCCATGCGCGGTGTCGCCAGCACCGTGACTGTAGTGACCACAGATGGCGCATTTGGCCGTCACGGCTGCACCGTTAGCGCGTTTTCATCAGTGTCCGCCGATCCGCCTTCGGTTCTTATTTGCCTGAACCATTCAAATCGCGTGACGCCGATGGTTCTGGGGAACGGTACGTTCACTGTGAATATCCTGCCTGATGACGCTGATGAAATTGCCGCGCGCTTTGCGGGTGCGCATGACGCTGATGTCGCCGACCGTTTTGTAGGGATTGATCTTATCAACGGTGAACGGCCAACCCTTGCCTGCGCTGTGGCGCTTGACTGTACCGTGGCCCAGACGATGACATCGGGCAGTCATGAAGTGATCGTCGGGCATGTGACAGCCATTCAAGGCAATGCACGATTGCCCTTGGCCTATTATAACGGCGCGTTCCACAATTTGACCCCAAGAGAGAAAACATCATGACGACATTGACGAAATATCAAATGCTCATAAATGGCGCTTGGGTCGACGCGGGCGACGGCGCATCATTCGATAGCACTAATCCGGCAACCGGCGAGGTGTGGGCAACCATCCCCGAGGCAACCGCGCAGGATGTGGATCGCGCGGTCAGGGCGGCTGATGCAGCACTAGACGGCCCATGGGGGCAAATGACCGCTACTGCACGTGGCAAATGCCTTGGCCGGTTGGCTGATTTGCTTGCGGCAAATTCGGAAAACATCGGCCGAGTTGAGACGACTGACACAGGCAAAATGTTCAAGGAAACAGCTTGGCAGTCGACCTATATCGCGGAATACCTGCATTTTTATGCGGGTGCTGCCGATAAGGTCCATGGCGAAACACTCCCCATAGATAAACCAGATATGTTCGTGTTCACCGACCGTGAACCACTCGGCGTGATCGCAGCCGTTATTCCGTGGAATAGTCAAATGTTCCTGTCGGCGGTCAAAATTGGCCCAGCGTTGGCCGCTGGTAATACAATCGTTCTGAAAGCGTCTGAACATGCCTCCGCGCCGTTGCTGAAATTTGGCAAGCTGATCGCCGAGGCGGGTATCCCAGATGGTGTGGTCAATATCATCACGGGCCACGCAAATCCGTGTGGTCAAACGCTCACGACCCATCCTTTGGTTGCCAAAGTTGCGTTCACGGGCGGGCCGGCGGCGGCCAAACATATCATCCGCAACTCGGCAGAAAACTTTGCCGAAGTGTCGCTGGAACTGGGCGGAAAATCCCCGTTTATCGTGTTTGACGACGCTGATTTGGACAGCGCCGTGAACGGATCAGTTGCGGGAATATTTGCAGCGACGGGCCAATCATGTGTTGCTGGATCGCGCCTCTATTTGCACGAAGATATCGCCGATGCGTTTCTTGAAAAAATGATCAAGATTGCAGGCAACATCCGCATTGGTGACCCGCAGGCCGACGAAACAGAAATGGGCCCACTTTGCACCCAAGGACAGCTTGATAACATCAAAGCACAAGTCGCCTTGGCGCAAGCCGAGGGCGGCACGGTCCTGACTGGTGGCAAGCAGCCCGCGCAGGGTGGGTTGTATTTTGAACCCACCATTATTGATTGTCCTCGTCAGGACTTGTCTATCGTAGATACCGAGCTGTTCGGCCCCGTCCTTGCCGTGCAACGCTTCAAAACCGAAGCAGAGGCGCTGGCGCTGGCCAATGATACCAAACATGGCCTCGCCGCAGGTATTTTTACCCGCGACAGCGCGCGTAGCTTGCGTATGTCCAAGCGGATCAAGGCGGGCATCGTTTGGGTAAATACCTACCGCATGATTAGCCCGATTGCCGAATTTGGCGGCATGAAAACAAGTGGCTACGGACGCGAAGCAGGTTTTCAAGCGCTCTTCGACTATACGCGGCCCAAGACCATTTGGATGAACATGTCCGACGATCCGATTGCCAACCCATTTAAGCCAAGGTGACACCATGAAATTTCACATCGCAATTAATCTTGAGCGGATGAATGCAGACACCGATATTGTGGCTGTGCGTGACCATACAATCGAGATGATCAAAATGGCCGACGATGCCGGATTTGAAATCGCTTGGGCCGCCGAACACCATGCGTTGGAAATGACCATCGCGCCCAACCCGTTTCAGATCATGACATGGTGGGCGGATCATACTCAAAACATCCGCCTTGGCTGTGGTGTGGCAAACGCTGCGTATTGGCATCCGATCAATTTGGCGGGTGAGGCCGCGATGGTTGATCTTTTGTCAGGTGGTCGGTTGGAATTGGGCCTTGGGTCTGGTGCCTACCAGCGCGAATTTGACCGTATGCACCCTGGTTTGGAACAAAAAGACAGCTACAAGTTCATGCAAGAAATGCTGCCGTTGGTGCGTGATTTATGGAAGGGCGATGTCGAACATAATGGCGAAAAGTGGCAATTTCCCAAAGCAACATCTTGCCCAAAACCATTGCAAGATGACGTGCCGATGTGGGTCGCTGCCCGTTCGCCGATCACCTTTGATTATGCTGTCGCGAACGACTGCAACATCATGTGCTGGCCGCTGACGATGCCAATGGCTGAGGCTGAAAAATATCGCGCGCAACTAGATGAGGCCATCGCCAAGGCGGGCGGTTGGAACGGCACCTTTGCCCTGATGCGCCACACATCTGTTTACGATAATGAAAGTGATCGCGCGGCCACGATGGATAGCATCCGCAATGTACTGGGTCAGTTTGGCAATCTGATGATGAAAAAGGGTGATGTGAATAACGGTTTCCCCGATCGCGTGCCACTTGATGAGCTAGAAGGCAACGTGCGGGTCGAGCCAAAAATGCTCGAAGAAAACCTGATGTTTGGTGATCCTGATACGGTTATTGCCAAGCTACGCGCCTATGAGGCGCTCGGCGTTGACGCATTTATCTATTACGCATCCATGGGTCTTGATATGGAGGTGCAGAAACGTTCTTTGCAGCTCTTTATTGATCGCGTGATGCCAGAATTCACCTAAAGGAATAGACCATGACAGTCGAAATTCGTCGCACCCTGACGACAGTGCAGCACACATTTATCGAGGGCGGGAAAGCCGTAGAAACGCCGACGCTGTTGGTTGCTGCTATGGCAATTATCAAGAACCCTTGGGCAGGGCGTGGATATGTTGAAAACCTGCGTCCCGAAATCCGGAGCCATGGCCCTGTATTGGGTAAATTGTTAACCGAAATGATCCTCAAAGAAACCGGCGGCACCGTCGAAGGTTACGGCAAAGCCTCGGTCGTTGGCATGGGTGGTGAGACCGAGCATGCTCAGGCATTGACGCATACGCTTTGGTTTGGAAATCAGTATCGCGATGCCGTGGATGCAAAGTCATATCTTGTTTTCGCCAATACACGCGGCGCTGCTGGCACGTCGCTTATGATCCCGTTGATGCACAAAGATGATGGCGGCATGCGAGACTATTATCAGACGATCCACACCTCGATCCCTGATGCCCCCGCCGAGGATGAAATCATCGTAGCACTTGGCGCGTCAATTGGCGGTCATCCAAACCATCGCATTGGCAACCGCTACGAAGATCTCAAGGAAATGGGTCATGACGTGGATAACCCCGCAGGTGTCTAATACTGCACCAGACGGCACCAGCTATGATTTGACTGGTCCTGAAAATGCGCCGGTCGTCGTGCTGATACACGGGCTTGGCCTGTGCCGTGATGTGTTTGCGGGGATACTCGGTGCGTTCGCTGGGTATCGGGTGTTGTCCTACGATCTATACGGGCACGGCCAATCGGCACCCGCCAATCAGACAACGACTTTGACCACCTATTCTGATCAATTGGCTGGGTTGCTAACACACTTGGACATTCCGTCAGCACATATCATAGGGTTCTCAATCGGCGGCATGATCAACCGACGGTTCGCGCTGGATCACGCTGCGATGGTGTTATCGCTTGTTATTTTAAACTCGCCGCATGATCGCGGGGATGTGGCACAGGCGCAGGTTGAAGGGCGGGCTATTTCAGCTCGCGACAAAGGCGCGTTTGCGACGTTTGGTGCCGCACTTCAGCGGTGGTTTACACCTGATCACCTCGAAAACGGCGCAGGGCCTGTGCTTGTGCGGCGATGGCGTGAAATGGTGGATGATGACAGCTATGCCCAAGCGTCGTGGGTATTGGCAAATGGCGTTGTCGAATTGATTGGTCGGGATGGGGAAATCACCAAACCGACCCTCGTGATCACCTGCGAAAACGACCCCGGCAGCACACCCGCGATGAGCCGTGATATCGCGTCTGAAATCGCAGGCTCAGAGCTGCTGATCGTGCCGCATCTCAAGCATCTTGGCCTGATGGAAATGCCAAAAGCGTTCACTACGCCGATTTTAAATTTCATTGAGCGGGTGAAACCTTAGCCATGCAATCGGTGGGGCCTGCCTTTGCTCGCTCGCTTAATAATCTTTTTCAAAAAAGATACCGATGGACGTTTCGCCATCGGCACCGGCGCTGCCCTTGGCCGTGATCTCACTTGTGATATCGAGATTGATATTGATGTCCGTCGTTCCATCGGTTGACACAGTGACATCCGTATAGACGTTTTTGGACAGGTACGCACCAGCCCGCACAGCCGCATTGCCTTGATCATCGGTCGTGATATCAAGCTCGTCCAGTCGTAGCTCGCTGCGAAAATCGCTGAGCAAACTTCCACCACCACGACCGGACAACGAATTCACGGCAGCAGCCAATTGTACCGCCTGCAGCGGGCTAATAGAGGCGAGGTCACGACCAAATATCAGCTGCGACAATACTTCGTCCTGTGGCAATTCCGGTATCGATTCAAACCGGACCTGCGGTTCAGTCGCCGGACCTTCGACGACAATACGAATGACCGTCCCTGTTGTGGCTTCGGTCTGTGCCACGAGGCGAATGATAGGGGCAAAGTCACCTTGAACGGATGCGCTTCCTTCGGTGAGTTCAAAACGTTGCTGCAAGATGTCCAAACGGCCGCGCACGAGCTCAAAAACACCAGACGGAATAACGTCATTTGATGTCCCTCCAATGCGCAAAGCGCCACCAAGCTCTGCGTCCAAACCGCGGCCGCGCACAAATATACGAGAGGGTGCGCTGATGGTAATGTTCAGCGGATATTCGGGGCGATTGTTGTCGCTTGGTGAGCCTTCGGTCGCATCGTCGAGCGCACCAGCATTCTTTAACGTCGCAACGACGTCTGCGTTCGCGTTGATATGGGTCACATTCGGCAGATCACCAAGTGTACCAATGCTGGATGACGGCACCCTGATTTCAGTATTGCCAAGGCGCAGCGCGCCGTTAATTTCTGCACCTCCGGTCAAGGGCCCCTGTGCCGACAGATTGCCAGACACAATTGTTTCGTAAAGAGCGGCGTCCTTGATCCTAATCCCGTTGAGCTTGATCGCGAGGTCTGCGTTTGCGTCACCAGACAAATTGATCGGGCCGGATACGGTCAGGTTCCCGCCGGATCGAACGCTGGCCTTTAAATCAACCTGCGCACGTCCTTGGTTCAGGGCAACTTTGGTCTGAATACCAGTCAAAGATTCACCCAATGTTGGCGCCGAAAGGCGGGCATTTTGTGTGGTGATCGCGCCGCTCACTGATCCGAGGCTTGCTGGCCCAATAACCGACAAGTCAAATTCTGCGGCCCCTTCAAGCAGGCGCGGCGCAAGCAGATTATTTGCGATAGCCAGTGGCAACGCGCCGTTGATTTCCAAATTTAGTTGGTTGTCGGATTGAATGGTGCCTTGTGTGGCGACGGTCATGTCACCCGGCCCTGTAGCCCTTGCGTCAACTGCCCAGTTGCCAGACGTTGTCAGACGCGCGGTGCCGTTCGCTGTGGCATTGCCGCTGAGTTGTTCGGTGAAAAGACCAATGTCGCGCAGATTGACGTTGAATTCGCCCAACCCGTCGTCGCCTGTGCGGGTCAGGGTGCCATCTGCTTGGAAATTTGGGAAATCAGCTCGGGCGTTGGGCACGCGTAGCTGGCCGTCCATGAAATTTGCGTTTGCTTCGAGGCGGCCGTTTCCTGCCAATAGTTTGTCGAGGGTTGCGTGTCCGATGGCTAACCGTGATGTGTTTGCGTCAATGGCCGCGTCGAATTCGCTGAGGTCCGACAAAATAGAACCAGAAAGCCCTGCACGAATGCCACCCGAATAGTTGACACCTGCAATGCGTGCGAACGGTGCGATTTCCGCTAGATCTGCTTTGATGTCACCACTCACGCGAAATGTGTCCCCCTCGGGCAATAGATCAAGAAGCGCGTCCAGGCGAATGCTGTCCCCGCTTGCGGCGACTTCCAACTGACCGGAACCTTGATTGCCCAGCTTTGCGTTGAGACGAGCGACAATTTCACCGGACAGTTGTTGAGCAATTAATTTTGCGTCTGAAACGACTGCACGAAGCGTAATGTCTCTGTCGCCGGATGGCTGCTGCTCACCCTCAGCCAATACGGAAAGCCCATCGGTGTTGAGCGCAAAATCACTGATCCGGTAGCTGTTATTGCCAAGGTGGGATACATTCAAATCGAGTGCGCCTTGCCCCGCGAATAGTGCATCAACTTCGTCGATCCCGACACCGATATCCATCGTTTCAGCACGCATATTCGCATCGAACCGTTGACCATCCGCTAGCACAACACCCGAAGTCGCAAGCTGCATGCTGCCACTAATGCGGCGCGCGGCGAGCTTTGAAAATACACCGATGTCAGGGCTTTGGGCTATGCTTTCGAAATTGATTGTATACCCTTGTGGTGTGTTCACGGCATCAGCGGCGATGGTAAAACTGTTTGCGTCGATGCTTGCATCAATCGTCGCCTGAATTTGGCCCAGCCCAATTGATGTCAGGTTCGCAGTGGCCACAAATGGGCCATTAATCCGGCCGTCGATCAACGCGATGTCGGACAGGCTGATCCGCGCATTTGCAGAGCTGTCTTGTGATGTGAACGATGCATTGGCCGTGACTGCGGCCTGTGGTGTTTCAATCTCGAACGTCTCAAGATGAATGCCATCTGCGTCGCGCTGTGCCTGCAATTCCACAACGCCAGTGCCCGCCAAAACGGCGTCTGCTTGCGCGATGCCAATTGTGAGGTTTTGGGTTTGCCCCGTTGCCGAAACGTCAAAACCACCGCTCAACGGGTATGCTGTCCCGTTCAGTTTCAAATGCGCAGCGCCGTCAAGATCGCGGCCAGCAAGTGTGGAAAACCGTGATAATCGTTCGACCTGCGCATCGGCGTTGAAATGGGCCAAGAGCGTTTCGTCAACGGTCTCGATTTCTGCGTTCAGCGCTATTTCGATGCCCGCCCCTGACATTGTCAGACGCGGCAGTTGGAATGCCTGATTTTGGATATAACGGGCGTCAATTTCACCGTGAACGATATCGCCAAGCGCATCGGATGCCGCGGTATCATCAAGCTGAAAGCCGTCGGCCTGATACGTCATCTGTGCGTTGAAAGCACCGATCTCAAGCCCGTCCGCAGGCACAATTTGCCCGCCGCCAATCAACGTGAGGTCGCGAATGTAAATGCCGGGTTGCTCAAATCCTGTGATGGAAAACTCGCCATTCCAATCGTCCGAAATGGCCTCATCATAACCAACGTTCAATGAAACGCGGTCTACATATTTTTTACCGCCCGCGAGCGGCAGCAACACATTGCCCCCCTCCCGATTTGAAATGTCACCGGTAAGGGAAATGAATGTCGGCCAACCGTTTGCAGCCAGTTCTGCACGGCCCTGCAAGGCGATGGCATCAGCGTCTAAATTGAGGTCTTGCAAAATAACTCGCTGGTCCTGCGTCCGCATCGCGACAACGCTTAGGGCGACTTCGGGGCCGAAAAATGCTTGGTAATCGGGGGCAAAAAGCGATGTGATATCACCTTTTACTTCCAACGTCATTGCCGTCGTCGCATTGCGTTCTTGTAGCTCGAACTGACCGACGAGCCGCTCTTGATCATTGGTCGAAAGTTTAAGCGCAGCGCCGAAATTTTTGATTGGTGCGTCGCCAGCGAGCGAAAGTTTTACCGATGGCACATTCGGCAGCCCCAGCACATTCGCGACGATACCGTCCGCTGGTTCATCAAGTAGCATTGCCAGCGTCAGCTGCTCGGTCGCGTTGCTATAGCTGGCGGATACCTCAAAGTTGCCGCCGCTTTCGCCCAGTCGGGCAGCTTCGATCGCAAAGTTCCCTTCACCACCAGCAAGTTGCGCCCGACCAGAAAGAGCAAAGGTTTCTTCCTTGCCCAAAAACGTGGGCCCAAGGATGAATGCCCCGATGGACATGTTGTCGATTTGAATGCCGACCGGCAGTTCAGGCAGAGAAAAAGGCGCGGCCTCCGGTGCTGCGATTGGGGCATCCGAAACCGGTTGTCTGGCTAAAATGATGCGCTCTGCGCTCAGGTCCTCAATATCAATCCTGCCGCGCAATAATGCGGCCCTGTTCCAGATCAGTGATACATCCTCTAGCGTTAACCAAACGCCGTCATTGTCGGCGATTGTCATCACATCCAGTGTGGCAGCCGAGCTTAAGGCGCCTTCAAACCCCGTGATTGAAACCGTGCGGGATACGCCTGACAGGTTTTCTTCGATTAAATTGACGAGGAAGCCCTTATCTTGGTCGGTCGTTGATTGCGCTGCGCCAGATTGAGGACCGAGCAAAATGGCGACTAAGAGAACCCAAAATACCCGCATCAAAACGCCTGCCCAATGCCGATATATACCTGAACATTATCAAACGCCGCAGCCCCGTCAGCGGGCGTTCCGACATCGAAACGAATAGGTCCAATTCCGGTATCATAACGCAGGCCAATGCCCGTTCCGGCATGTGAACTGGTACCATCGGTAAAACCTGATGTGTCACCCACCTGACCAAAATCATAGAACCCAACCAAACCAAAGGCTTCGCTGACCCGATATCGCGCCTCGACTTGCGCGCCGATATATGAACGACCGCCAGTGCGTACTTGCGTTCCATTGATGACGCTGGTCACTCCAAGGCTATCGTATTCTTGGCCGCGCACCGTGCTGCCTCCGCCAGAATAGAACAGGTAATCTGCAGGTGTGTTCTGGACGTCTGCCCCGAATACAGCCCCGACCTGAGCACGCGCTGCGATTGTGATTTTCTCGTCCTGCCCAAAGCTGCGGAAAACGCGCGCGTCGGCATAGCTTCTGACACCGGCATCATCACCGTCAAAACTAATGAAAGGCGAAATGCTGGTTTGGAGGTAATAGCCATCCTTGGGATTGGTGACATTGTCCCGTTTTTCGAGCGTGGCCTCAAACGGCAAAGTAAACAGCGAATAATTGCGCGAAAACGCGAGGTTTTCTTCTCGGGCGTTTAATAACCCGATGCCAAGCTCCCCCAATATATCTTTACCGATAATGCGGGTTGCGCCGATCTCAAACGATGCTTTGTCTAATAGGTATTCAGGTTCATCAAGGCGGCTAATCTCGGTGCGGATAAATAGATCGGTTGCTGCGCCATAGATCGCGGGGCGGTCAAAGCTTGCCCCAATGCTATAGTCAGTGCCGCCGGTCTCGCCGCCGATGCCTGAAATATCCGCCTCGACCAAAAGCCGTTCCGCACCGCCGCGAAAGTTACGGTGAAGCCAATAGCCCGACAGGCCAAATCCTTCGATTGTTGACAGTTCGGCACCGAAACCGAAACGGCGTTGCTTGCTTTCAACGACGGCGATCGACACCGGAAGCGAGGCGTTCGGGCCGATGTCATCTGCCTCTGAAAATGAGACGCTGTTAAATGCGCCAGTGCGCCGTAGCCGTGTCAGCGCCGCATCAATTGCGATCGGGTCATAGGTCTCGCCAACGGGCAGGCCAGCGATTTTCTTGATCCGGTTCGCACGGACGTCCTGATTACCGCTCACTGAAAGTTGGCCAAATTGCAGTTTCGGGCCGGGTGCAATCGCGACATTTACATCAAGTAGATTGTTCCTGTGGCGGGCTGTGATTTTTTGGCTTTGTGGTTCGGCCTTGGCATGACCATTGGCGCGCCATCCTTCGACAACGTCATTGACCGCCTCTTTGATGACCGATGTGGAGGCGGATCTGCCCTTGGCAAAGCCATCGGGCAATTGGGTTGTTGGATGCAAGGGCGCAATCACCGCCTGCCCAAGTTGAAACTTCGGCCCCGGCGTGACCCGCAGAATGATGCGCGAAATTTCTGCAGGTGTGTCCAATGGTGAAATGGCTGCAGCTTCTTGGCCGTCAATGGTTATTGAGATGACGCCGCTGAAATACCCTTGATCGTATAGCGCGGTGAGCAGTCTGCGATAGTCAGCGCGGGCCGCTGCAACGAAATCTTGCGCCGCATTGGTGCCATCGGCCTTGGTCGCAATGGTTAAGGATGCAGAGGCCAACGATTTGCGCAACGCATCATTTGCAAGCGGCGCGTCGAGTGCCACAGATTGCGCGGAGCCCCATTGTGGGGCGATTGCCATTGCCGCAATGAGGCACATAAAAAACCTATTTCTCATTGTCTTCCTTAACGGCGTAAATCGCATATTCTTTATACGTTACTTCGCGCTGCATGCACATATGATTTACTGCCCCAATCACGACATAGGCGGAATAGGGTATGTGAAAATATCGAAAATCAAAGACAGCGTGTCGCAATTCAAACTGCAACGCCATGATGTTATGATTAACTTGCTAGATATAGCCCGCCAATCAGGACGATTGAGATGAAAGATATGGATCAACCCGCGCAAATGCCGCTGCGCGCGCCAGAAACGGTGATGCGCCTGCGTCGCATGGGCGCCGCGTTCCCGCATCGCCTGTCGTTCCTGCGGACACTGATGCGCAATCTTGCTGCTGAAAACGTCAAGGTTGAACGGACCGTTTGGGAAATGGACGCAGGTGGTTTTGGTCATGCTGTCTATCAAGTGCGGTTTGGCGGGTTTGACTATGCTTTGGTCGCGGTTTCCACCGATTTGCCGCCGGACATGCGCACTGACCGTGTGATCGCGACGGCCTGGGACACGGCATATGTTTTGTATGACGGCGTGCCAGATCAGAGCGAGATTGACCGTATCGTCGCTAGCGCGCCGCACCAAGAGGCGTCACGCTACTGCGAAAGGGACCTCGTTCTAAGTCGCGCAAACAAGTCTGTGCGGCTGTTTGATCATGTGGTGAAATCCTTGCAGGCAGGCCAACAACCGGACCGCGATTTGGTGCAATCAACGGGCTATTTGATGCGCACGACGGCGGTTTATGGCAACGGTAAATTCGGGATCGCTGATCGCGGCCGTATTCAGGACCGCCCCGGCCTTGGCGGGCCATTCATGGCTGAAATGCTGACGGTTTGGCTGATCCGTGGATTTACGCATGATCTGGCTGAATTTGTCGGCGGCGCGCCCCTTGATCTCGATTTGAAACGGCATTTGGGCATCGGGAATTCAACAGGGCTTGGGATGGCGCCATTTTTGGTCAACCACCCGATGTTGCTGGACGCGTGGATGCATGTCCGTGAAACAGCACTTGCCCGTGTTCGCGCAATTGACGCACTGTCACCGGATCAAATTGAACGCATTTATACGCTTGTCACCCGCGTGGCCGATCATATCGCGCAATGGAAAGTGCCAGATGAAATCGCCGCCGAACGCATTGCGACGCTTGCCCGCGAATGGCCTGTTTTTGCAGCGTCCCTGACCCCAGAGCTTATGCTTGGGTCAAAGCCGATCCACGCAATAGTGAATGCAAGCGATCAGTGGTCAGTCGATACACAAGAGCTGATTGTCGCATTGATGTTAGAACCATTCGGCGAGCTGATTGACGGGCTTGCTGACTGTATGGCCACGCCATTTTCGCCCAAGATCGATCCAACGATGGATTGTGCGGCATTGCGTCAGCACATCCAAACCGATTGGCAGTGGGCTTGTGACATTGAATATTCTGCGCCAGACCAATGCGCACAATTTTGGTATGTGTCTGAGGAAAAGCTAGAGCCGCGCCTTGGTAATCGCCATGAAGAAGACGGCGCCGATATCGAAAGCCCGCTTGATATCGCGCGTCAGGTTAAATCGCTGTCGCATGCGTTAAGTGATTGGAATGGCAGCGTTATCACGTTCCTCGCGGCTCATCCTGAACACCGTTCTGCCGTGCGCAGGGTTCAGACGCTGGCGCAATACCCCTATGCCGAAATTCGCGACAACCTGATCTCGGACCAGTGTCTTCCGATTGATATGTTGCGTTGCAAGCTGTCGTTCTTTGGCGCGGCCAAGTTCGATCCGAAATCAGACAGGTGGACGCGGATCACGCTTGCGCAGGGGGCGCCGCTGTTTGATGAACTAGACAATGCAGATGATTGGTGGCTTCCGGTGTCAGGACTATGAAACGTTCAATAAACGAAATTTCTGGCATGGTTCTCAAGGCGGGCAGGGGCGCGGGCCTGCCGCTTGGTCACTGTGAAGATTTGGCCCTCGCGGCAGGTTACATGGCAAAAACCGATCCCTTGTCGCTGGATATTCTGCCGCGGGCTTTGAAAGCTCCATTTGCTGCGCCGCGCGTTGATTTTCAGGCGGACATCACGATTGTTAACGGTGAACAAGCGGTCATGGTCGCACCCATTGTTGTCGATGTTCTCCGTGCGGGACATAGCGTGGTGTCCCTTGCTGACATTGACCACCCCCAGATTATTTTCGCACTCTGCGCTGCATGTCAGATCGGTGTCATGCATGAATTTTCGGGAACGAAACTCACGCTCTCGCGGTCGGGCGAAGCTGCTGCCCCACCCAGCCCGTCACCAGCGACAATCGCCCAATCTGTCTGGGATGCATTGGATGCATTGGCGCAAAATACTTACGTGCCGGCGACCGAAGCCTCTCGGCTTGCTGGTGCTGGCGCAGGGTTGACCGACAACGATTAAGTGAACGGATTATCGTCGTAACCGACGCCGGCAAGGTATAATCCGTCTGGCGGGCTTACGGTGCCGCATGCGCTGCGGTCCTTCGCCTCTAGGGCGCGCGTGACATCATCGGGATGCCACGCACCTGCACCCACCCGTTCCAATGTGCCAACGAAACTTCGCACTTGATTGTGCAAAAACGATTTTGCTCGCACATGGAACTGAAACTCTGTTCCGCTATGCCTTTGGATTTGCTCAACGCGCAGCTCGTCGAGCGTTTTGAGCGGGCTTAGCGCTTGGCACATTTTTGACCGAAACGTTGTGAAATCATGGTGACCAATCAATCGATCGGCACCCGCCTGCATTGCCGCCGCGTCCAACGGGTGTTTTACATGCCAAACTTGACCATTTTCAAACGTCAACGGCGCGCGACGGCTGATAAGCCGGAATAAATAGCGACGCTCGGTTGCACTGAACCTTGCATGCCAATCGTCGGCAACTCTGCTTGCCTTAATGATTGCAACAGGGGCGGGTTTCAGGTGGTAGTTCAACGCCTCCGACAGACGAAACGGATCCCAGTCTTGGACAAGATCACAATGGGCGACCTGGCCCATCGCATGGACGCCAGCATCTGTGCGGCCAGCCCCAGCGATATTGTGTTCGCCCTTTTCCAATCGCGCCAAAGCGGCCTCAATCGCGCCTTGCACAGACGGCTGATCGGGCTGCCGTTGCCAGCCAGCAAACGGTGCACCATGATATTCGATAAGAAGGGCATAACGAGGCATGCCGCTGCAATTAGGGGCAGACCCGCCGAAAATCAATCCCTACACAATTCAGCCTGCCATGCCTATCTTGATCGCAGTACATGTCACAAGGACACAAACAAGTGGTCATATCCGCCATAGCCGATCAAATCACGCGCGGCGTGGACAGCGTGACGCAAACAATTGCCGCACCATTTGGCGCACCTGTCATCCGGCTTGGCGTCACGGGTCTTAGCCGTGCTGGTAAGACGGTGTTTATCACTTCTCTGGTCGCCAATTTGATGGATCGTGGCCGGATGCCGCAGTTGAGCGCGGCAGCAGACGGATCTATCCAAGCAGCGTATTTACAACCGCAACCGGACGATACGTTGCCACGGTTTGATTATGAGGCACATCTGGCACAAATGACCGGCACGGAGCCGCACTGGCCCGATGGCACACGTCAAATTAGCGAATTACGGTTGTCGTTAAGGGTGCAGCCCACGGGATTGTTGTCGGGGCTTTCGGGGCCAAAGACGGTGCATTTGGATATTGTCGACTACCCCGGGGAATGGTTGCTTGATCTGGGATTGCTGGATCAAACCTATCAAGAATGGGCAAAGCTTGCCCTGTCGCGGGCAAAGTCGCGCCCCGGAGGTCAGGCATTTCTGGATCAGTTGGCGACCGTCGATCCCGATGCGCCCCTCGACGAGGCGCAGGCGCAATCCCTTGCTGCAAGTTATACCGCCTATCTTCATGCCTCGCGCGATGCAGGGTATTGCGATTGCACACCGGGGCGGTTCTTGATGCCCGGTGATTTGGCAGGATCACCTGTTTTGACGTTTGTGCCACTGCCACCCAACGGCGCTGCGCGGGGCACATTAGGACGAGAGCTGGCACGACGTTTTGATAGCTATAAGCGCAATGTCGTCAAACCGTTTTTCCGAGACCACTTTGCACGCATTGACCGTCAAATCGTTCTTGTTGACGTGCTTGGCGCTATCCACGCAGGCCCACCTGCTGTTGATGACCTTCGCCAGACAATGGCCGCTATTTTAAATGCGTTTCGCCCCGGCCGCAGCGCATTTCTAACCCGCATTTTTCAGGGCAGGCGCGTTGATAAAATCCTGTTTGCAGCCACCAAGGCGGATCATTTGCACCACAGCCAACACGGCCAGTTAACGGCCATAACACAGGCGTTGCTGCGTGACGCCAAGGACCGCGCCGATTTCGCGGGTGCCACGACACAAGCAATGTCCATCGCAGCGCTTCGCACCACAGTTGAACAAACCGTGGACCACGCGGGCGACAAGCTTGATGTGGTGAAGGGGCGGTTGTTGGAGACGGGCAAACAAGCGGCATTCTTTCCGGGGCATTTGCCGAGTGATCCCGCACGTATTCTGTCACCCGCACGCGATGGCAAAGACAGCTGGTTGGATGGTGACTATGCAATCATGCGATTTGCGCCAGCGGTCTCCGATTTGCGACCGGGGGACGGCCCTCCACATATCCGGCTGGATCGGGCCGCGGAATTTTTGATCGGGGATCGCCTATGACAAACTCCAGCAAAGGACCGGTGTTGATCGACCTTGAAACATCGCCCCCCGCCCAGCCGGAAAATGCACCCGCAGTGCCTGACGTGATCTTGGGCAATGACCAAGGTGCCGCATTGCAAAAGGTGGCAACCATCGCCGCCCGTAAACCATCACGCCTTGCCAGATGGTTTTGGATGATATTCACCGCGCTTGCCGGTTTTATCGTGTCGCTCGCGGCATGGGATTATGTAAACGCCCTTCTGGTGCGCTCACCTGTCTTGGGCGCTATCGCGACGGTACTGCTCATTGTGTTGTGTCTGCTGTTGTCGATGATTGCGCTGCGTGAATTGGCCGCGTTTTCCCGCCTCAAACGGCTCGACACGATCCAAAACGCTGCCGCTGACGCCCTGACAGCAAAGGATGTGACCGCAGCGCGCGGTGCCGTAGGCCAAGTGCAAAAGCTATATGCACATCGGCCAGACGCACAGTGGGGGCTTGCGCGTTATCAAGAACAAGCCGCCGATCAAATGGATGCAGATGCGGTGATCGGCTTGTCCGAAATGACAATTCTTGCGCCCTTAGACAAGGCAGCACAGCGCGAGGTCGAAGCAGCAGCACGGCAGGTTGCAACCGTGACGGCCCTCGTGCCTTTGGCGCTTGCGGATGTGTTTACAGCGCTAACAGCAAACCTGCGCATGATCCGTCGCATTGCCGAAATTTACGGCGGGCGTTCGGGTGTCATCGGCAGTTGGCGGCTTACGCGCTCCGTTTTGACCCATCTTGTCGCGACAGGTGCCGTTGCCGTTGGCGACGATCTCATCGGGTCGATTGCGGGCGGTGGGGTTTTGTCAAAGGTATCGCGTCGGTTTGGCGAAGGCGTGATCAACGGGGCGTTGACGGCGCGGGTCGGTGTTGCTGCGATTGACGTTTGCAGGCCTCTGCCGTTTACCAATACCAAGCGTCCGTCAGTCACGGGCCTCGTGAAGCGGGCCCTGACGGGGCTATTTGGCCAGACCTAGCGCAATCGCGGTGCGGGTCCGACGGGGAATGGGCCAATCCGTGTGCGTCCGTCCGCGAATGTCACGCTGAGCGACAGCTCTTGCTGACCTGCCGAAAGGGCCTGTGCCAAATTGCGGATCGTCGGCGTGATCTCTGGGTCCAACAACCCAAGGTTTGTCGCAATTGAAATCATCCCGTCCCAATCCACCAGATCAAGCGCCAAAGTGCCTGTGGGGTAACCATCGGCGCCTATCAAGACAACGCCTTTGACTGATGCGCTCATGTCGCCCCATGTGAAATTGGCCCGTTTTACGTCGATTGCATCAACAAGCACGCGGCCAACAACATCGCGATCCAAAGGTTGGTCAAACGTCACGACGCCGTCAAAAACAACTTGATCGAGCGTGGCTGGCCTTTGGCCTGATGGATCAATCGCCCTTTGAATACGCTGCGGCATCAAAATTTCTGTCACGGCGAGATAGCTGTCATATGCCAATGGGCTTTCGGCCTTACTGCGCAATGCAGCAAGCAGACGGGCAAACGATGCCGTCAGATCAGGCGTAAACGCGATCACCGCCTCTTCGATCTCTATGGTGGCCTCATCCAAGCCAAGCTCAGTTTCAGGCTTGATCGCCGCACTCGCCCGCATGGTCTGCGACTTTATCGACAGTTCTTGCCCGTCAATCACCAGCCGCTGCTCGGTAGGGAGAGCGACAATAAACTGATTGGGTTGATAGCTCAGCGCATAGGTTTCCAAAAACGCGGCGCGCCACGCCACACGACCATCGGGCGATGAAATGTCGGGGTCTTGCATCGTTGTATCAAACCGAGAGGGGAACCCCTTGGTTTCAAGGCTCGCATAGTCAACGGTCCAGTCGTTGATGCGCAACTGCGCAATGCCGTCATTTGCTGCCTTTTCGACGGCATTCGCACCGACAAACCAATAGCCGCTATAAATAGCGGCCAGAATGAAAACGATAAAAGTAAGTGTGCGCATGTTTGCCTCTTGCTGCGATGCAGTGTTTATAGAGCCTGAAGAATAAAGGACCAGTCACATGTCAACTTGGGTATTTGGATACGGATCACTGCTTTGGAATCCCGGGTTTACGCCTGCATCCACATGTCGGGCCGTCTTATCCGATTTTCACCGCAGTTTTTGCATGTTGTCGATCCATCATCGCGGCACAGTCGAAGAGCCGGGCCTCGTGCTAGCGCTTGATGCAAAACAAGGTGCGCAATGCACAGGCGTTGCATTTGAAATCGCCCCCGACGAAGAGGCGCAGGTCATGAAAATGCTGCGAGAAAGAGAGCTGATCTCAAGCGCATATGTCGAACAGCATGTGACACTGACGCATGATGACGGCACGCAATTCACTGCAATAGCCTATGTGATCGACCCCAAACACGACCAGTATTGCCATTTTGATCTGGAAACCCAAGCACAGATGATTGCCCGTTCTGTTGGCGGACGTGGCCCTAATCCGGAATATCTGTACAATACGGCCGATCACCTCGTTCAAATGGGGATATCAGACAATGAGATGCAGTGGCTTGTGTCCCGCGTGCGCCAGCTAGAAGGCGTCGCCGCGCAATGACGTTGATTTCATTTGGGTTTGACGCGCGAACCGTCTAGGTAGCAGCACAACTATTGCGACAAGGATCCGATCATTGACGGACACACACAGAATAGACACTGAACCGAGATTTTCCCAACCCGTGCGGCAAATCACGTCGATGTTGATTGTAATTGGTTTGATCGGAGCGGGTTTTTATCTCGGTTCCGCTCAGATCATCTCGATCTATTGGTCGAACCCATATCTCAACGGCATGATCTTTTTTGTGTTTGTTTTAGGGGTTTTGTCGTGCTTTGGGCAAGTCGGCCAGCTTATGCGCTCTGTGCAATGGATCGAAGTTTTTACCCGCCGTGAAAAATGGGAAGACCAGCCCAAAGCGCCCGGCCTCTTGGCACCACTTGCGACCTTGCTTGGAACGCGCGGCGCGCGGATGCAAATCTCGTCCACTTCGGCGCGCTCTATTCAAGACTCAGTCGCGCAGCGGATCGACGAAGATCGCGAAATTACGCGGTACATTGGCAATACACTCATCTTTCTTGGTCTGCTCGGCACGTTTTACGGTCTGGCGACAACCGTTCCGGCATTGGTTGAGACAATCCGATCCCTGAACCCAGGTGACGGCGAAGGCGGCGCTGATATTTTCTCTCGTTTGCAATCAGGCTTAGAAAGCCAACTTGGCGGCATGGGCACAGCGTTTTCATCGTCGCTGCTTGGCCTTGCTGGGTCATTGGTTGTCGGTTTGCTCGAACTTTTCGCAAGCCATGGTCAGAACCGTTTTTACCGTGAACTTGAGGAGTGGCTCTCTTCCATCACGCGGCTTGGTTTCGCAACGGGTGAGGAAACATCTGGTGAGCAGGGGATGCTGGCCGAGTTTGTCGAACACCTCGCTCAACGCATGGAAAACCAGCAAAACACCCTCAATGAATTGCTAACGGTTGTGGCGGCCAATGGCAAAAACGGCGGATCGTCTGGGGCGACTGATGAACTATTGGCGCGCGTCGCCGATGGGCAAGAACGGCTTATCAGCAAGCTGCAAGATAGCGGCGTTGATGGTATTGATGCAGAAAGCCGGATGCGCCTGCGTTCAATTGACGTGCAGATGCTGCGCATTCTCGAAGAATTAACCGCCGGACGTCAAGAAACGGTGGCCGACATGCGCCAAGAAATCATGGCACTTAGCCGCGCCATCAAATCGACCCGTCCACGGTCAGGCGGCGAAGGCTAGCCATGGCACTCAGCCGTCGATCAACGCGTTCGCAGAATGCAATTTGGCCGGGCTTCGTGGATGCGATGACGGGGCTTTTGCTTGTTCTGATGTTCGTGCTGACCATTTTCATGGTCATCCAGTTCGTTCTTCGCGAACAAATCGCAGGTCAATCGACACAGCTAGATGAGCTATCTGCCGAGATTAACAGCCTGTCCGCGGCCCTTGGGCTCGAACAGGATCGTTCGCGCGATTTGACCCAAAACCTTGCGACGGCGACGGATAATGCAAACAGGCAGGCCGCTCTTATTGCCGCACTCACCATTGAGCGCGACAATACCGCAGCTGCACTGACCGCAGCTGAAAATCAAATCACGGGTTTTGAGGCCCAAGTTGCTGGGCTATTGGCAGAGCGATCAGATGCATTGGCAACAATCGCTGATCTTGAGGGGACGCAGCAGCGGCTTCTTACCGAGCAAGAGCAATTGAACCTTGTGCTGGCGCAGGCCCGTGACGAGATTGACGCGCAATCAGAGGCGGCCCGCCTTGCTGCTGCCCGACGCGAGGCGTTGGAAGCAATGATTGCCGATCTGGAAAGTGATTCCGCATCACAAACCGATGCGATCTCAGAGCTGGAGGCTGCCCGCCTCGCAGATGCCGCAGCGGCGGCTGCCTTGCGTGAACGGCTTGAAAACGCAGATGCTGAACTGACGGCCATGACACTGTCGTTGGAACAGCGCCGACGTGAAGCAGAAAATACGCTTACGCTTCTTGCTGCAGCACAAGCCGCGTCGCAAGATCTAGACATGAAGCTGGCTGCGGCCCTCCTTGCCCAGCAGAACGCAGAAAATCAATTGACCCGCGCCCTAAATGAGGGCGACGATCTGGATGCCCGATTGGTGGCCGCTCTCAATTTGCAGGATACAACGGCCCAAGAACTTGCCGATGCCCGTCGGCAATTGGATGTTGCTGCGGACGAAAAAGAGAACATGACCGCGCGACTTGCCGCAGCCCTCTCGGCTGGTGACGTGACCGAGGATGCGCTTGCCGCCGCTCAAAAGGCGCTTGCGCAGGCCATGGCGGACAGCGAGCAAACCGAGGCCGAAATTCAAGAGAAGCTGGCGCAGGCGGTCTTGGCCAATCAAGCCCTAGAAGCCGAATTGTCACTGTCTAAGCAAACAGGCCTGACAGCCGAAGAAACCCGCAAGCGTATTGAGGACCGGCTGACCGCCGCACTTTTGGCCAATGAGGCGCTGCAAGCGCAGGTCAATTCGTTGAAGGAAACAACCAGTGAAACCGATATTGAGCGCGCGGACCTGCAAGCGCAATTAGCCGCGGCACTGGCCACCGCTTTGGCGGCCCAGCAAGACGAAACAGACGCTCTGAGCGAAACCGAGCGCCAACAAGCGCTGCTCGCTTCTGCCAACACCGCTTTGTCGGAAGAAAAGGCTCTTTCTGCCGAAAGCCAGCGGCAGGTCGCTGCATTGAATGAGCAAGTCGCCGCGTTGCGAGGTCAGGTTGCGGGGCTCCAAGAGTTACTTGATTTAGCAAATGAAGCAGATAGCGATGCGCAAGTGCAGATCGAGGCATTGGGATCACAGCTCAATACCGCTTTGGCACGCGCCGCAGCCGAGGAACGCCGCCGCCGGACACTTGAAACAGCCGAACGTGAACGGCTTGAAGAAGAGGCCGCGAGACTTGCCGCCGAGGCCCAAAACCTTGAGCGTTTCAAATCAGACTTCTTTGGCCAATTGCGCGACCTTCTCGAAGGTCAGGATCGTGTCCAAATCGTCGGTGACCGCTTTGTCTTTTCGTCCGAAGTCTTGTTCCAGCCGGGCCGTGCAGAACTGTCTGAGCTTGGGCGCGCCGAAATTGCGAATATCGCGGGTATTTTGGGCGGGATTGCAGATGATATCCCCGATGGGATCGATTGGGTCATTCGGGTTGATGGGCATACCGACAACATCCCATTGTCTGGCAATGGCCGCTATCGCAACAACTGGGAATTGTCCCAAGGTCGCGCACTTTCGGTTGTTATCTACATGGCAGAAGAGCTGGGTTTCCCGCCTGATCGGCTTGCCGCAAACGGATTTGGTGAACACCAGCCGCTGAACCCTGATGACACCGTTGAAGCACGCGCACAGAACCGCCGGATCGAATTGAAATTGACCGAACGCTAATCAATGATGAAATCATGAGTAGCGACGTCCATGGTTGCCCCATTTCGATGCAGCGTGGTTGTCAGTGTGTGTGGCCCTGTCGGCCAACCCTCGGCTGGTTTGCGTCGCCCCATAGCGCGAAACAACAGGTGCTGATCTTTTTCGAGCGTAACATTTTGATCGATAACTGTGCCAAATGGGCCGGTCAAAACCGCTCGGATGATGTCGCCTGACTGCCCGTGAAAGATATAGGACCATCCAACTAGGGCAGGGCTACTGGTCGAAATCCCGGTTGTTGCACTACCATTTTTTACGGCGTCATAGGTGGGGACGTTATCGGCAACGCCGATCGCTATGATGCCTGTGGGCGGCAGCGCGACGTCATCCGCCCAAAGCGGATCAAGTGGGTCGTCGCATGACTGCGGGTCGGTCACGTCAAACGGGTCCACCGTTTCACCGCGCTGGCGGACTTCAAAATGCAGATGTGGAAATTGTGTATTTCCGGATCGGCCAATGAATCCGAGCCGGTCACCCGCAGCGACAACTTGCCCGCCCGACACAGCGACACTTCCCTTGGCGAGGTGGCAGTATTGCGTTTCAAGACCATCGTCGTGCTGAATGACAACGCCGTTCCCGCACTCACGGCCTGCAATATCAGGCGCGCCCTGAGCGCCCCGATAAATGTCATCCATGCCGTCACGAACGCCAGCCACAACACCGTCCGCCGCTGCAAATACACTGACACCTGCGTCGGCAGCACCTTGGGCATCGATTGCGATGTCTGTCCCCTTGTGGCCGTCATAGGCCAATGTGGTGCAATAGGCATTGGAGACGCCTTGAGTGGGGTCGTTGTCCTTGGCGTGTTGGATATAACAATCGTCGCCCAGCGTGCAGTCAACGGGCCATTCAAACGAAACGTCCCCCGCAACTGGACCAGCTGCGAGGGACAATAGGATTGCAATAGCGCGGCGCATCAATCTGCGGTCAGCAGTGGCTTATCGTCTTTGCCAGAAATCCGTGCCTGTTCCGGTGCTTCATACCGAAGGTCCAGCGCACCGTTTTTGACATCAACCTTGACGACACCACCTTTGACCAGCTTTCCAAATAGCAGCTCTTCGGCCAATGGCTTTTTGATGTGCTCTTGGATAACGCGGCCTAGCGGGCGGGCACCCATCTTGGCATCATAGCCCTTGTTGCCGAGCCATTCAGCCGCGGCCTTTGTCAGCTCAATATGCACGTTGCGGTCGATGAGCTGCGCCTCAAGCTGAAGCACGAATTTCTCGACCACTTGCATAATCACAGGTTTCGGCAAGGCGCCAAAGCTGATGATCGCATCAAGGCGGTTGCGGAATTCCGGTGTAAACGTGCGTTCAATGGCTGCGATATCTTCGCCATCGCGCGTTTCACGGCCAAAGCCCATCGCGTTTTTGCCCAGCTCGGAAGCACCCGCATTTGATGTCATGATCAAAATGACATTGCGGAAATCTGTCGTGCGACCATTGTGATCGGTCAACTTGCCGTGGTCCATGACCTGCAACAGAATGTTATAAACATCCGGATGCGCTTTTTCCATTTCATCAAGCAACAGCACACAATGCGGGTTTTGATCCACGCCATCGGTTAGCTGTCCGCCTTGGTCAAACCCGACATAACCCGGAGGCGCACCGATCAGACGGCTGATTGCGTGTTTCTCCATGTATTCCGACATGTCAAACCGCAGCAATTCAACACCCAAAGTATCAGCAAGCTGCTTTGCAACTTCGGTCTTACCCACGCCGGTTGGGCCGGCAAACAGGTAGTTACCGATTGGCTTTTCTGGTTCACGCAAACCGGCACGCGCCAGTTTGATCGCAGATGATAGCGCCTCGATCGCCTTGTCTTGACCAAACACCACGCGTTTGAGCGACGTTTCCAGATCGCGAAGCACTTCTGCATCATCCTTGGTCACGTTCTTTGGCGGAATGCGTGCAATCTTGGCGACCACATTTTCGATCTCTTTCACACCAATCGTCTTGCGACGTTTGGATTCAGGAACAAGGTGCTGCGCGGCACCGGCCTCATCAATGACATCAATGGCCTTATCGGGCAATTTGCGGTCATTGATGTAACGCGCGGATAGCTCAACCGCCGTGCGGATTGCATCTGACGTGTATTTGATCGCATGGTGGTCTTCGAAATACGGCTTGAGGCCGCGCAAGATTTTCACGGCATCCTCGACCGACGGTTCATTGACGTCGATTTTTTGGAAACGACGCGCAAGCGCGCGGTCTTTTTCAAAGTGCTGGCGGAATTCTTTGTAGGTGGTCGATCCCATGCAGCGCAGGTTGCCGCCCTGTAATGCAGGTTTGAGCAGGTTCGATGCGTCCATAGCGCCACCTGATGTCGCACCAGCCCCGATGACGGTGTGAATTTCGTCGATAAACAAAACCGCATCGTCGTGGTCTTCCATTTCGGTCATCACGGCTTTTAGGCGTTCCTCAAAATCACCGCGGTAGCGTGTGCCTGCCAATAATGCGCCCATATCGAGCGAATAAATAGTCGTTTCGGCGAGGACTTCCGGCACTTCGGCGGCCACGATTTTATAGGCCAAGCCTTCAGCGATGGCTGTTTTGCCAACACCCGGGTCGCCCACAAGTAGCGGGTTATTTTTGCGACGGCGGCACAGCACTTGGATACAGCGTTCAACTTCATGGGCGCGACCGATCAGGGGATCAACATCACCCTCCTCGGCCTTCACATTCAAATCGACGCAGTATTTCGCAAGAGCGCTTTCTTTGACTTCGCCCTCATTGTCGAAAGTGGTCTCGTCACCTTCGGATGCGCCGACAACGGGGCGCGCTTCACCGAATGCTGGGTCTTTGGCGACGCCATGGGCGATAAAGTTGACCGCGTCATAGCGGGTCATGTCTTGTTCTTGTAAGAAGTATGCCGCGTTGCTTTCACGCTCGGCAAAGATCGCGACCAGCACATTCGCGCCCGTCACTTCTGATCGGCCCGAGGATTGCACGTGGATCGCCGCGCGCTGGATCACGCGCTGGAACGCCGCGGTTGGCACGGCCTCTGATCCGTCGGCATCTGAAATCAGGCTCGACAGTTCTTCTTTGATGAACCCTGCAAGATCGTTGTGCAGAGTTTCGACATTGACCGAACAAGCCTGCAAGACGCGCAGCGCCTCAGGCTCGTCAATCAAGGACAGCAGCAAATGCTCGAGCGTTGCCAATTCATGTTTATGCTCATTGGCCAGCGCCAAGGCACCGTGGATCGCTTGTTCAAGTGTGTTTGAAAAAGATGGCACTTCATGTGCTCCTTCGTTGATCTGGGCGGTTTGAACAATCGTTCAAGCCAACCGTGGCCTCTGACCCTTAAAGTTTGGGTTTATTGCCCAAGCTTCAAGTGCTTTTTGCAATAATCATTACGTAAATTGATGAATTCGGCGTGAATTTCGATAAGAAAGGGGTTTTGGTCGGCGTTCGTGCAGTGATTTTAGAACATATCCTTGCGTTTGCGGATCGCGGCGAACACGACGTTGTCGGCTTCATTGCTCATGCCGACCGCGTCTTTGAGCGCCTGCACATCGGCGCGTAGGAATGGGTTTGTTGCCTTTTCCACCGACAATAGGCTTGGCACGGTCGCGGCGTCGTTCTTGCGGGCTTCTGCAATTTCAGCCGCCCTTGTTTGTAATTCTGCGTTGTCAGGTTCTATCGTCAACGCAAAGCGGGTGTTGGACGCCGTATATTCGTGCCCTGAACAAATGACCGTATCATCGGGCAGGGCGCGCAGCTTTTTCAAGCTGTCCCACATTTGATCAGGGGTGCCCTCTGACAGGCGCCCACAGCCCATTGCCATCAAACTATCAGCGGTGAAAGCAATCTTTGAGGAAGGGAAATGAAATGCGATGTGCCCGATGGTGTGGCCTGACACATCAAATATATGCGCAGCCTCGCCACAGACATCTATTATGTCGCCTTCGCGCACTGATTGATGCAGCGGAGGTAAGCGGTGCATATCGTCCGCACCGCCAATTATTTTTAGATCATTGAAGCCAACCAGACCCGTGAGCCCTTCGACATGATCCCAATGATGATGGGTCAGCAAGACAGTGGTTAATCTATAGTCCGTTTTGGCAAGTGCCGCGTTGATCGGTTCTGCCTCAGGCGCGTCAATCAATGCGGCCTCTTTCGTCACTTCATTTGCGATGACGAATGCATAGTTGTCTTCGAGGCAAGGGATCGTGAGCAAGGTTAAAGTCATGGCATTTCCTGACGCTGTTGTTATCTTGAACTTAGCTTGACTGACAAAGGCGGCAACCAAAATGCACCTCGACGTGCTTGATTTGCGCAATTTCTATTATCGCCGTCCCTTGGGGCGTGCAGCGCAGCGCGTGATACGTGATGAATTGGTGCGTTTGTGGCCAGAGGCAAAAGGCCAGACAGTCGCCGGATTTGGTTTTGCTGCCCCCTTGTTGCGCCCCTATCTTGGTGATGCCCGACGGGTGATCAGCCTGATGCCCGGTCCGCAGGGTGTGATGCCTTGGCCCGCAGGGCAACGCAACGTGAGCGTGCTTTGCGAGGAAACAGCTTGGCCGATCCAAACAGGGCAGGTCGATAAATTGGTCGTCATGCACGGGCTGGAGACCTCGGAAAATGCCACAGCGCTTCTGGATGAATGCTGGCGTGTTCTTGGGCCGGGGGGGCGCGCGGTGTTTGTCGTGCCAAACCGTGCCGGACTATGGTCGAGATCTGATAAAACACCGTTTGGCTATGGCCGTCCCTATTCATTGGGCCAGCTCGAGGCGCAAATGCGCAAACATGATTTCGTGACAGAAAAATCAATGTCGATGCTCTATCAGGTGCCATCCCATAACCCGATCTGGCGCAAGGCAGCTCCCGCGCTGGAAAATATCGGAAAATGTATGCCGGTGGTTGTCGCGGCCGGCGTCTTGATGATCGAAGTCACCAAACAATCCGTCATTCCAACCCGCCCGGGATTGACCGAAGCCGTCCGCAGGCCGCTGCGCGCGCTCGAAGGAATCGGGGCAAAGCCTGAAACTGCCCGCGGCAGGGGCATATTAGACATAGAATCATAAAATCTAAAAAAGGGCCTAAGAGCACGGCGACATTGGGCTTTTTCGCCCTTACGTCAAAATCCTATTAACAATGGCGACAATTTGGCACGCCAAGGCGGTTGCGAGGTTTGAATTGCTCTGCTACATCGGCCGAGATTTCCCGTCCCACGCTTGCGAGGGACTTTTGTAAGCTGCCTTAGACATTTGGTTTAGGGCTCAAACATCGGAAGGGTGGACGTGTCCGAACCAATTGGAATTTCCACAGGCATTGCCTCGCGTTATGCGACGGCTGTGTTTGATTTGGCCAAAGAAGGCAAAGCGCTGCCAGCGCTTGAAAAAGACGTTGATGCACTGGAAGGTGCCATGAACGATAGCGCCGACTTGCGCACTTTGTTGACTTCACCGCTTTATAGCCGTGAACAGCAGGGTATCGCGATTGCTGGCGTGGCCAAGAAAATGAAACTGTCAAAAACAACAAGCAACGTGCTGGCGCTTATGGCGTCCAAGCGTCGCTTGTTTGTGTTGCCGCAATTGATTTCAACGCTGCGCGAAATGATTTCGACGCATAAAGGCGAAGTCGTTGCGGATGTGGCCACTGCGAAAGCATTGACCAAGGCGCAAGCTGACAAGCTGGCAAAAACACTCAAGGCGCAACTTGGCGCTGACGTGAAGATGAATACGACCGTTGATGAATCACTCATCGGCGGTCTTGTTGTAAAAGTAGGCTCGAAGATGATCGACACGTCGATCAAATCCAAGCTCAACGCACTCCAGAACACTATGAAAGAGGTCGGATAACATGGCGATCCAAGCGTCTGAAATTTCTGCGATCCTGAAGGACCAGATCAAAAACTTTGGCCAAGAAGCCGAAGTGGCCGAAGTTGGCCGCGTATTGTCCGTCGGTGACGGTATTGCGCGTGTTTACGGGCTGGACAATGTCCAAGCCGGTGAAATGGTTGAATTCCCCGGTGGTATCCGCGGCATGGCCTTGAACCTCGAAGCTGACAACGTTGGTGTTGTTATCTTTGGTTCCGACCGTGACATTAAAGAAGGTGACGTTGTTAAGCGCACCAACTCTATCGTGGACGTTCCTGTTGGTGATGAACTGCTTGGTCGCGTTGTTGACGGTCTGGGTAACCCGCTGGACGGCAAAGGCCCGATCAAAACAAAGACACGTGCTGTTGCTGACTCTAAGGCGCCTGGCATTATCCCACGCAAATCTGTTCACGAACCAATGGCGACTGGCCTGAAGTCCGTTGACTCCATGATCCCAGTTGGCCGTGGTCAGCGCGAATTGATCATTGGTGACCGTCAGACTGGTAAAACAGCGATCGCGCTCGACACGATCCTGAACCAGAAATCCTATAACGATGCTGCGAAGACAGAAGGCGAAAAGCTTTACTGTGTTTACGTTGCGATCGGCCAAAAGCGTTCCACAGTTGCGCAGTTGGTTAAGAAACTCGAAGAGTCCGGCGCGATTGAATATTCAATCGTGGTTGCTGCGACTGCTTCTGATCCAGCTCCAATGCAGTTCCTCGCACCATATGCTGCGACTGCGATGGCTGAACACTTCCGCGACAACGGCCGCCACGCGCTGATCATCTATGATGACCTTTCCAAGCAAGCGGTTTCTTATCGTCAGATGTCCTTGCTTCTGCGTCGCCCACCAGGACGTGAAGCTTATCCAGGTGACGTTTTCTACCTTCACTCCCGTCTGCTCGAGCGTTCTGCGAAACTGAACGAAGACAACGGTTCCGGTTCTTTGACGGCGCTGCCGATCATTGAAACACAAGGTGGCGACGTTTCTGCGTTTATTCCAACAAACGTGATTTCGATCACCGATGGTCAGATCTTCTTGGAAACAGAATTGTTCTTCCAAGGTATCCGCCCAGCTGTGAACACAGGTCTGTCCGTTTCCCGCGTTGGTTCTGCTGCGCAAACAAACGCGATGAAATCTGTTGCTGGTCCAGTTAAACTTGAGCTTGCTCAGTATCGTGAAATGGCTGCGTTTGCGCAGTTCGGTTCCGATCTTGATGCATCTACCCAAGCATTGCTGAACCGTGGTGCACGTTTGACTGAGCTGATGAAACAGCCACAGTATTCACCACTGACCAACGCCGAAATCGTCTGCGTGATCTACGCTGGTACAAAAGGTTACTTGGATGCAGTTGACGTCAAAGACGTTGGCCGTTTCGAAGCTGGCCTGCTCAAGCACCTGCGCACAAACGCAAAAGACGTGCTCGACATGATCACCAAGGACGATCCAAAGATCAAAGGTGAGGCAGAAGACAAAATCAAAGCTGCGATCGACGCATTCGCAAAAGATTTCGCCTGAACCCTTTCCTAAGAGAAGGAGACTTAGCTAATGCCTAGTCTTAAGGACCTTAAAAATCGGATCGCGTCGGTCAAATCGACCCGCAAGATCACCAAGGCGATGCAGATGGTCGCGGCAGCAAAATTGCGCCGCGCCCAAGACGCAGCCGAGGCATCTCGTCCATACACGCAGCGTTTTAACGCTGTGATGGCTGGGCTTGCCTCTGGTGCGGCTGGCTCTGCATCAGCGCCTAAACTGTTGTCCGGCACGGGCAGCGATCAAACCCACCTTATGGTGGTAATGACTGCTGAACGCGGCCTTTGCGGCGGTTTTAACGGCAACATCGCCAAATTGGCGCGCACACATGCGCAAGAATTGGTTGCTGCTGGCAAGACCGTAAAAATCCTGACAGTCGGCAAAAAAGGCCGCGATGCACTTAAGCGTGAGCTGGGTGAGTATTTCGTGGGCCACGTTGACCTGACGGCTGTAAAGCGGATCAGCTATGCCAATGCACAAGACATCGCCAAAGATGTTCTGACGCGCTTTGACGCCGAAGAATTCGACATCGCGACGTTGTTCTTTGCACGGTTTGAAAACGTTGTCTCTCAACACCCGACAGCAATGCAGGTTATTCCTGCGTCGTTTGAAGGTGAACAGGACGCTGACGTTGCTTTGTATGAGTACGAGCCATCAGAAGATGCGATCCTTGCGGATCTGTTGCCACGCGGTGTGGCAACGCAAATCTTCTCGGCGCTGCTTGAAAATGCAGCATCCGAGCAAGGCGCACGGATGTCAGCAATGGATAACGCGACACGCAACGCTGGCGACATGATCGACAAATTGACGATTGAGTTTAACCGCTCACGTCAGGCCGTGATCACGAACGAGCTGATTGAAATTATTTCGGGCGCGGAAGCGCTCTAGAAACCCGGAGAAAACCACTATGGCTAACGCTAAAGGTAAAATCGTACAGATCATCGGCGCGGTCGTTGACGTGCAGTTCGGCGACGACCTGCCACAGATTCTGAACGCCCTGACAACAGACAACAACGGCAAGACACTGACGCTTGAAGTTGCACAGCACTTGGGTGAAAACACCGTTCGTGCGATTGCGATGGACGCGACTGAAGGTCTGGTGCGCGGTCAAGAAGTGACCAACATGGACGCGCCAATCACTGTGCCAGTTGGTGACGCGACATTGGGTCGTATCATGAACGTGGTTGGTGACCCTGTTGATGAACAAGGCCCAATCGGTGAAAAAGAGCGTCGTTCTATCCACGCTGACGCGCCAGCATTCGAAGAGCAGTCCACTGCTTCCGAAGTTCTGGTAACAGGCATCAAAGTTATCGACCTTCTCGCGCCTTACGCGAAGGGTGGTAAAATTGGTCTGTTCGGTGGTGCGGGTGTTGGTAAGACAGTTCTTATTCAAGAGCTGATCAACAACATCGCGAAAGTGCACTCTGGCTACTCCGTATTTGCGGGTGTGGGCGAGCGGACACGTGAAGGTAACGACCTTTACTACGAATTCATCGAATCCGGCGTTATCAACGCAGACGACCTGACACAGTCCAAAGTGGCATTGGTTTACGGTCAGATGAACGAACCTCCCGGTGCGCGTATGCGTGTTGCCCTGTCAGGTTTGACAATGGCGGAATCGTTCCGTGACCAATCTGGTACTGACGTTCTGTTCTTCGTGGATAACATCTTCCGCTTTACACAGGCTGGTTCTGAGGTGTCCGCGCTTTTGGGTCGTATTCCTTCTGCTGTTGGCTACCAGCCAACACTGGCGACAGACATGGGCCAGATGCAGGAACGCATTACATCCACAAAGAACGGCTCGATCACGTCCGTTCAGGCGATCTACGTGCCTGCGGATGACTTGACCGATCCAGCACCAGCGACATCGTTTGCTCACCTTGATGCGACAACGGTTCTGAACCGTGCGATTTCCGAAAAGGGTATCTACCCTGCGGTTGACCCGCTCGATTCCACATCGCGTTTGCTTGACCCACAGATCGTTGGCGAAGAGCACTATTCCGTTGCAAACGACGTGCAGCAGATCTTGCAGCGTTACAAATCCTTGCAGGATATCATCGCGATTTTGGGCATGGACGAATTGTCAGAAGACGACAAAATGACCGTGACACGTGCGCGTAAGATCGAAAAATTCCTGTCACAGCCGTTTGACGTTGCTCAGGTCTTTACAGGATCGCCTGGTGTTCAGGTTGCTCTGGACGACACAATCGCATCCTTCAAGGCTGTTGTTGCTGGTGAATATGATCACCTGCCAGAAAACGCTTTCTACATGGTTGGTGGCATTTCTGAAGTTATCGCAAAAGCTGAAAAAATGGCGGCAGACGCCGCATAAGGAGCCGACATGGCAAACGTTCAATTTGATCTGGTCTCTCCCGAACGCCGCTTGGCGTCGGTAGAGGCATCCGAGGTGCAAATCCCCGGTGCAGACGGTGATATGACGGCTATGGCCGGCCATGCACCGACGATTACAACGTTGCGCCCCGGTATCTTGCGGGTCGTATCTGGCAAGGGCACGGATGAATATGTCGTGACCGGTGGTTTTGCTGAAATCTCGGCTGATGGTGTTTCTGTTCTTGCTGAACAGGCGCTACCAATGGCCGAAATGACGCAAGAGGTGTTCGATCAGCTGATCGCTGATGCCAAGAACACTTATGGCACTGCCAAAGAAGAGTTTGAGAACGAACCAGGCCCCGTTGATGATGCAGCCAAGCTGCTGTCTGACATGGTCGCCATGGGCGGTCACATGGGCCTTAGCTCACGCGACTAAACATTCGGTTCAAAGAAATGACAAAGGGGCTTGCAGTGCGGGCCCCTTTTTCTATGTTGACGCGTAGGTTAGTTTTGGATTGTCGATGCAAAAGCTGAATAGCAATGTTGTAGGAATCGATCAGGGGGATGTTGTCCTCTTTTCGGATTTTGAACATGACGGTGTCATGTGGACTGGCGAAGGTCCTCGGAAAACCACGGTCGCTGTGGAGTTTTCTGACAATTATTTGGACATTCCAAATGTATACGTGTCGATTTCAATGATCGACATGGCCAAAACAGCAAACACCCGTGCCGATGTGCAGGCCGAAAAAATTACAACTACCGGATTTAATATCGTTTTCCGCACGTGGGGCGACACGCAGGTCGCCCGCGTTCGGGTTGCTTGGCAGTCAATTGGCCCTGTGACGAACGACGATCTTTGGGATATTTGATCGCCGCTTATGCGCGATACAGACCTTCGTAAATCGGACCCAGCGTTTTGTGATCAAACAGTGATGAAACAGACGTGCCGTTCCATGTGTTCAGGATCGCTTGTGCGAACATCGGCGCTGTCGGCACAATACGAATGTTGCTGCAGGCCTTAACCTCTTCAGTCGCCTCAATCGTGTCGGTGATCACCAGATTTTTCATGACTGATTTGCTGACGCGGTCTATCGCGGGGCCAGACAACACACCATGCGTAATATACGAATGAACTTCCTTGGCGCCATGTTCCATCAGAACCTCGGCCGCTTTGCATAGTGTGCCTGCCGTATCCACAATGTCATCCACGATCAGGCATGTACGGTCCTTTACGTCACCAATGACGGTCATTTCGGCGACTTCACCCGGCTTGCCACGGCGCTTGTCTACGATGGACAAAGGTGCGCCAATCCGCTGCGCCAGATCACGTGCACGCGCGACGCCGCCCACATCAGGCGATACCACCATAACATCGTCCATCTTGCCCTTGAAGTTATGCATAACATCAAGCGCGAACACAGGGCTGGCATAAAGGTTATCAACTGGAATATCGAAGAAGCCTTGGATCTGTGTCGCGTGCAGGTCGAGTGTTAGAATGCGTTCAACGCCCGCCTCGATCAACATGTTCGCAACCAGCTTGGCGGTGATCGGTGTGCGCGCCTTTGAGCGGCGGTCCTGACGGGCATAACCAAAGTATGGGATCACTGCCGTAATGCGTGCAGCAGACGATCGGCGCAGCGCATCAGCAATGATCAATAGTTCCATCAGGTTGTCATTGGCGGGGTTCGACGTTGGCTGAATGATATACATATCTTCGCCGCGCACGTTCTCGAATACTTCTACAAAAATCTCGCCGTCGTTGAAACGTTCGACCCGCGCATCAGCGAGGCCCAAATCCATACCGCGATGCATCGACATACGCTTTGCGACAGCCTCGGCTAATGGCCGGTTGGCATTTCCAGAGATCAGTTTTGGTTCATTGGAAGAAGGCATTGGGTCATGGTCCTTTGGCAGAAGAATGCAAGAGAATCGGAGCGTTGACATGGGGTAGCACAGCGCTAGGGTCAGGCAAAGAAAACGCGCACAATTGGATGGCAAAATGGCACATATTGACTACTTCTTTTCAACACTGTCACCCTACACCTATCTTAACGGGTCACGGGTCGAAGAAATTGCCAGTTCTGCGGGTGCAACTTTGACGTACAAACCGCTCGACATCATGGGGCTGTTTTCACGCACTGGTGGCACACCGCCAAAGGACCGCCACCCCAATCGCCAAGAATATCGCCTCCAAGACATGCGCCGTAGGGCGGCGAACACTGGCCTGCCTTTGAACCTGAAACCCGCCTTTTGGCCGACCAATGGTGCGCCATCTGGTTATGCGATTATCGCGGCGCAGAATGCGGGCGGGGGTGATCTGGGTGCATTGGTCCATAGCTTTGGTCGGGCCTGCTGGGCTGATGACCGCGACATCGCGCAGGATGATGTGATCAAGGCATGTCTAGAAGGCGCTGGATTTGACCCCGCACTGGCGGACAGCGGTCTTCTTACGGGCGCAGAAACATTCGCAGCTAACCTAGAAGAAGCCGTGAACCGTGGTGCATTTGGTGCGCCGTTCTTTATCACCGATGATGATGAGCGTTTCTGGGGGCAAGATCGCCTTGACGATCTCGCCGCGCATTTGGCTGGGTAATAGCGGGCACTAGCCTCGCAAGATATCCAAGAACTGATCGATACCTTCGTTGGTCATTGACCAATCCGTCACAAGGCGCCCGATGAGCACTTCATCGGGATCGCCGACCTGCGGGTCACCATCCCAAACGTAGTAGACCGCACCAGCATCCTGCAGCCGTTTATGATCGCGGCGCGGGAAACGGGCAAAGATCATGTTAGCATCAGGCTCGTGCAGCAATTCCGCCGTCGGATGGTCACGTAATCCTTGGGTCAACCGCGCGCAGGCAGCATTTGCCTGGGAAGCAAGTGTTAGCCACAAATCATCGGTTAGATAGGCGTTCATTTGTGCCGACAAATACCGATGCTTTGAAAATAGATGGCCACCACGCTTGCGGCGCAGTTCAAATTCCCAAGCCAGTTCAGGGTCAAAAATGACGCAAGCCTCGACGCCCAATAACCCATTCTTAGTGCCACCAAAGCTGACGGCATCAATGCCCGACTTCCATGTCATATCAGCCGCAGAACAGCCCAATGATGCGATGGCATTGGCGAAACGCGCGCCATCAAGGTGGGTTTTGCAGCCAAATTCCTGAGCAACGCCTGTCAGCGCCTTCAACTCCTCCAAGCTATGCACAGTGCCCTTTTCGGTGACTTGCGTGATTGAAACAGGGCCACGCTGCGGGCCGTGCACGCCACGGCTTTCCTCGCTTGCGATGGACTGGCGCAATGCATCTGGTGTCATCTTGGCGTTGATCGCGGGCACCAGCGTTAGCTTAGCGCCACTATAAAATTCGGGCGCGTTGCATTCATCCTCGTGGATGTGGGCCATAGGGCTGCAAAAAATTGTATCCCATGGGTTCGCCATTGTGGCCAATAGGATTGAATTTGCAGCGGTCCCCGTCGCCACAAGATGCACAGCCGCTTCAGGTGCCTCGAACAGTTCCCTGACCTGTTCGCGAACGATGTCCATGATCGGATCAGCGCCATAGCCCATCGCATAGCCTTGGTTCGCGTCAACCATCGCCTGCAGGACAGACGGATGCGCGGGGCCCGCGTTATCAGATGCAAAATACATTATGTTGGCTCCTGAATGATATGATCTTCCCAGTCGTCCTCGGACACTTCGTTTTCGGGGATAACGCGGCCTTGCATGGATACCCCAGCCAAATGAACCGATTGGGGATCACCCGAAATGAGGGGGTGCCAATCAAACAATGGCTTGCCTTCATATAGCAGGCGATACGCGCAGGTTTGGGGCAGCCAATACATGTTACGTTCAATCGTCTCTGGCGTCAGGACGATGCATTCAGGCACAAACTGGTGCCGGATCGGGTACTGGCTGCATTGGCAGGTGTCACAATCCAATAGGCGACACGATACGTTTGTCAGCGCCACTTCGCCGCTGTCTTCGTCCTCAAGTTTATTCAGGCAACATTTGCCACACCCGTCGCAGAGCGCTTCCCATTCGGCGCGGGGCAAATCCTCGAGCGGGGTCGTTTCCCAGAATTTGTTGGCTTGTTCAGACATTCGACAAAATCTCTCGTGCTTGGTCGCAGTCCTTGGCCATCTGCACGATCAGCGCGTCGAGATGGTCAAAGTTCAGCTCTGGCCGCAGAAATTCAACCAATGCAACCGAAAGCCGTGATCCATATAGATCGCCCTTGAAATCAAAAAGGAACGTCTCGCAATTGGGTTGGTTTTCACCAAACATGGGCCTCACCCCGATGGAGGCAGCGCCGTTATAGCTGCCTGCGTAGGGGCCATCCAAGACATCAACTTTGACTGCATAAACACCAAATCGCGGCAAATGCAGCCCGTCGATCGACATGTTTGCAGTGGGATAGCCAAGCTCACGGCCACGTTGTTCGCCTCGGATCACTTCGTTTTCAAACCGGTGCCAGTGGCCAAGCATCTTTGCCGCATCATCCGGCCTGCCTTCGCTCAGTGCCCGCCGGATTGCAGTTGATGAAATTTCTGTCGTGCCAATTTCCAGCATCGGGGCAATCGTCACGCCAAAACCCATTTCTGCGCCGAATGCAGCCAGTCGTTTTGCATTGCCTGCGCGGTCCTTGCCAAAGCAAAAATCAGACCCGACAACAACATGGGCAAGCCCCAGTTGATCAGCGATGACTGTCTGTGCAAATTCCCTATCCGTCAGGCCAGCAAGGGCTTCGTTAAACGGTAATTCATACAGTTTTTCGATGCCCAGTTTTTCAAGCCGGTGGGCCTTTGCTTCTGCGCTCATCAAACGGAAGGGGTTAGGGTCGTTCGAGAAATAGCTGCGCGGATGCGGTTCGAATGTCATAATACCCAGCGGCGCGTTCGCCTCGCCAGCGGCATGCCGAGTGACATCAATCACCGCTTGGTGGCCCAGATGAACACCGTCGAAATTACCAATCGCGGCGGCGGCACCGCGATCGTCAGGGTCAATGAAATGGGTGTCTCGAATTATACGCATGGCCTTGGGTATCGCGACCTGCGCAGGTGTGCAAGGCTAGTCGAACTTGCGGCTAGGCGCCAAAACTGTTGCCTCGCCGACCAGCACCTTTTTGTCATTCACTATGCAGCGTGTATCCATTTTCACACGGCGTTTTGCGATATCGATATCGGTGACTTCAACCTCGGCCAAAACCATGTCGCCAGGGCGCACGGGTGCCATGAATTTTAACGTCTGCCCAAGGTACACAGTGCCATGGCCAGGTAGCTGTTCACCAATCACGGCGGACACCAGTCCAGCGGTCAACATGCCGTGCGCGATGCGCCCAGCAAAGATGGTGTCATTGGCATATTCTTCGTCAAGATGGACAGGATTATGGTCGGTGGATACTTCGGCAAACAATTCGATATCGCGGTCGGTGACGACCTTGCGCAATGAGCGGGTCATGCCGATTTCAATGTCTTCAATACAGATTGTGCCGCGCGGTGCGTTGTCCAACATTTTGTCCACCAAGTAATATTAAGACGCAATTTGCGCCGTTCATGTAATATAATTACTTTGCAGATGCAGAAAAATCAAGCAATTTATGCGCTAGCGCAAGAATCCGATTGCATATGTCGCTGACATTTTTTCCGTTTCCAAATAATCACTTAACGCATCGGCATCGGGTTGCGTCACCGTCTTGGTTTCTGCAGCGGCCAATCCGCCGGTGATAAACAGGGTGTCGAGATCCTCTTGAACGCCGCCAAGAACATCAGTGCGAATCCCATCCCCGATACAGATGATACGCGGGTCGGATGGCGCAATATTCAACGCAGCAAGCCGTCTGCGCGCAAGGTCATATATCGGCGGGTGTGGTTTGCCGAAATAGAGGCTTTCTCCGCCCATGTCAGAATAGAGATCAGCCAGCGCACCCGCACACCATTCACGCGTCTCGCCGCGATCAACGATGATGTCAGGATTGGCGCAAAGCAGCTTGAGCCCGCGTTCTCGCGCGACCAAAAAATCGGCGCGGTTTACGTCAGGATCGGCCATCGGATCAAACGGGCCGCAGCATACAATGCCCTCGGCCTGATCCAGCGGCACCTTTTGAATATTCACCGGATTATCGATGATTGTCAGCGGCTTGAAGAAATCGTCATCGCGCGGGCTTTCGCCCATAAACCAAATCTTTTCACCCACAACACCGCGAAACATCGCACTGCGCGCGCTGTCACCAGAGGTGGCAATCGTGTCATAGGCGTCATCAGGGACACCCATTCCGTTGATCTGGGTGGCAACGCTGTCGCGCGGGCGGGGTGAGTTGGTGACAAGCACCACAACACCGCCGGATTTACGATAGGTTTGCATGGCGGCAACGGCATCATCAAATGCCGTTATTCCATTGTGAATACAGCCCCACAGATCGACAAAAGCAGCATCGTAATTACCGGAAATTTCGCTAAACTTTTCAACGATCTGGGTCATGAGAAACCTTTCGAGGTGGTGTATGACAAAAAAAGAGGCGCTCGAAAGCGCCTCTTGATCTGGTATTAGGCTGTTTTGAGGTTCGGAATGATCTGTTTCTTCCGGCTCATGATGCCCGGAAGGACCACAGTGGTCCCGGTAACCGTCGCGCCAAATGATGCCTCGGCCACTGCCTTGGACAGGTCGTTCGGGATCATCATTGTTGCTTCTTCGTTCAGGATATCAACCACGAACAAGAGAACCTGATCAACGCCATCCTCGGATGCAACGCCTTCCATGGATGCCATGATGCTTTCCTTGCGGTCCAAAACGATGGCTGGCGCAGTAGTTTCCAGAACCGACACGCGGAATTTGGTGTCACCGACAGCGTATTCCTTGCTGTCCATGCGGAGCAATTCAGCGTCAGAGAAGGATGAAACGTCTGATTTAGCTTCGAACATCTCTGTCGCATATGCGCCCATGTCGATACCCAGATCAGCGGCCAATGCCTCGGCCAGAGCCTTGTCTGTTGGCGTTGTTGTCGGTGAGCGGAATTCAAGCGTGTCAGACAGGATGCATGACAACATCAGCCCCTTGATGCCTGTTGGCATGTGGGCCGCATGTTCGCCCATCAGTTGATGCATGATGGTTGCGGTGCAGGCGAGCGGGCGGATTGTGATGTCGATCGGGTTTTTCGTCTCAAGGCCGCCAACCAGCTTGTGGTGGTCGATGATCGCAGTCACGTTCGCGCCGTTGATATTGGCTGGCAATTCAGCAGGGTTATTGGTGTCGACGATGACGCAATCCTGATCGTCAGCAACATCATCCATCACAGTTGGCAGCGCAAAGCCCCAGCGTTCGGCGACGAATGCGGCCTCGGTGTTTGGTGTGCCAAGCAAACGCGCCTCGGCGTCGCCGCCAGTATGATTAAGGAACCATTCCCAAATGAGCGGGGAACCGGTGCTATCAGTGTCAGGTGCCTTGTGGCCGAAAATCAGAGTTGTCATTGTGTTTATGCCTTAAATCAGGGAGGATTTACGCGGCTTATAAGAGGGAATGCACCGCCTGTCACGATACAGATTGTCACGTGCGGCGGGGTAATGCGCAAATATGAAAGAAGCTGATCTATATCCACCCGTAAAAGCCCATCTTCAACGTCAGGGTTGGGAGGTTAAGGGTGAAGTAGGGGCCGCTGATGTCGTTGGTCGCCGTGGCAGCGAAGTCGTCGTGGTTGAGCTGAAAAAAGCATTCTCACTGACCTTGTTTCATCAAGGGATCGAACGATTGGCGCTGACCGATCTGGTGTATGTGGCTGTCCCGGCGGGGGGGAAGGCGAAACCGCTCAAGACAAACGTGAAGCTGGCCCGCCGCGTTGGGCTTGGCGTGATGACTGTCAGGGAACGCGACGGTTTTGTCGAAGTGCTGGCCGATCCTGAACCCTATGCACCGCGCAAATCGAAAAAGAAGCAAACACAGTTATTGCGGGCGTTTGACCGGCTGGAAGGTGATCCGAATGCCGGTGGCGCTACACGGCACGGGATTGTCACGGGCTACCGTCAGGACGCCGTGAAATGCGCTAGGTTTTTGGCCGTGCACGGGCCAAGCGCTGGCAAAACAGTCAAAGACTGGGCCGAAGTGCCAACAGCCACGCGGATCATGGCAGATGACCACTACGGGTGGTTCGAACGGGTTGAACGGGGTGTGTATGGGTTGACCGCTGCTGGGCGAAAGGGCTTGGACGATTGGGGCGATGTCTAGCGCGGCGTCACGGTCCAGCCGTCTATCTCCAGCAGACGCAGCAGCCCGCTATCACCCGGCAAATGCGCGGCACCAACGGCGATCATGATGCTGTCGTGAACGCTGAGAGCCTGTTGAATAACAGGCAGCCAAGCCACATTGCGATCACCCAAAAGCATGGTTTCACTTTCGAGTAACATGGCCGCGGCTTGCGCGGGGTCAACATCTGGCGCGCGCATGGCAATCACACGCGACAGGGCCATTAACCGCCCGATGTCTTGAGCGAAATAAGCGTCAAGCATGGCCACGAACATCGCACTGGCCTCATGGGCGTCGGGCACCGAAAGGGCCAGCATTTGCGCGTTTTCCTCAATCGAGCCTGTTTGAAACACCTTAAGAACGGTGTCGAACGGCTCAAGGTTGTCGATGGGTACGCCAATATCAACAGCGGTATCGGTGATGCGTTGATCCAACCCGCGCCGGCCCGCCATCAGATCGGGCATCGCGCAAGGGGGCAGGGCGAGTGTCATCATCACATACCAAGGACGGAATTTCGCGATCAGGAATGGCGGGATTTGGCGGGCACGGGCGGCATCCGCGATGCGCTGCCATGTCGCCTCATCCAGCATTTCGGGCAGCGTGGGGCCATCGACGATAAATAACAGATCGGGATTGGCCGCCATATAGGCCTGCACTTGTGCCTCTTGGTCTGGCGTGGCTTCCAGCAAGACCAGATCACTGGCGGCAATATCAGGTGCAAGATCGTCAATAATCGGATCAAGGCGGGGATCGTTGATATGCATCGTGCCGATCAAGCGAATGACCTTGGCATTCTTGGTCGCGATCCATTGCGTGCCATTGGCATAGGGCAGGGCCGCAGCATCGCTATCAATTTGAAGCGCCTCGGACGGGGTCAGCGTGTCAAACAAGCTAGGTCCGTCGCAGGCCGCATAAAGCGGACCCGCAAGGCATGTGATCGCAATGATAAGGCCGCGTAGCATGGGGTGTTATCCTATCGTTTTGATCCGGTCTAACACATCTAACCCCTGCTGTTTGAGGAAATAAAGGATGTCGATAAAGATCCAGTTTTCGACCAGCTTGTCGCCCTCGCGACGGTAAATATCCACGACCCGCATCTCGGCACGCGGCCCCTTGGGCAGGCCCATGTAGCCGCCTGTTGGTGTCACAGACAGGTTGGACCAGCCAAAGAAACCGCCGTAATTCCCCTCGGCCAATTTGGCGATATGCCCGTGGAATTCGCGATCCTCAAGCTGCGTGCGAAACGGGCGTTGATGCTGTTCAATATAGCGATCAATTGTATAGGTCGCGCCAATGCCATCCGGCCCCCACCAGATCATTTGATCGCTCCAGCAGCGCTTCAATTCGTCTTGCGGTGTGGCATCGCGTGGGGCTGCATTTTCGGCACTGTTGGAATTCGCAGAAATGTCACCGATCATGCGGTTGATCAGATCGAGCGTTTCCGCGCCGTCGGCGGCACCTTCATACTGCAATCCATCATGCGTGCGCGGCCCCGGTTGGATCAGGTGCTGACCCGTCTGCGGCGGCAGCGGTTGCAATCCGGCTTGATGCATCAGGTGAATAAGGTCGCAAAACAGCGCTGTTTCCACGATCTTGCCACCCAGAACACGGTTAAATTCAACATAGCGCAGCATCGTGATTTTACGCGTTGGTTTGATGCCAAGAAATGCGTGATCAAACAGCCCCATCAAGTGCCCCATCGACACGACCCAAATACCATCCGCACCGTCGAGAGAGTTTTCATTGGCAAAGAAAATATCTTCGCGTCGCTGCACGGATGTCATGGCCGTCAGGAAGGGTTTCCAAAACACGTCGGCCACGTTCGCAGCGCCATGTTGTTCATAAAATGGATGCATACCGCGCCAATGCCAATCACTGCTTGTGCGCTGGGCGAGCGTCGCGCCGATTGTCTGGGGCGATGCGGCCTCGATCGCGGCATAATGATCACGAACAAGGCGTTTGGCAGCTTGAATTGTCATGGTTTATCCTGTGTGCAGATGGATCTGTTTCCAGATCGCCACTTCGTCAAATAGCGTGAATGCCTTGCAATGTCTCCGACGATGCAATCGCGAATATCGCGCCACTCGGGATCGCACCCGTGCAATCGCTTAGCCCTTAACCGCACCTGCGGTCAGGCCCGATACGATCTGGCGCTGGAAGAACATGATCATCACAAACAGCGGTGCTGTGATGGAAACAACTGCGGCCACGGCGAACATCACATTGCCCTTGGTCTGTGTTGTGCCAAGGAATGACGCCAGCTTTGGCACCATCGTTTGGTTTTCCTTGCTCAGCAGCATCGTGGTGACGGCAAAATCATTATACGCCAACAGAAAGCTAAACAGCCCTGTGGTAATCACACCAGGCCACATCACGGGGATGATCACGTGGCGGAACGCTTGGAAACGGTTACAGCCGTCAACCATCGCGCTTTCATCAAGATCCTTGGGGATGTTCTTGAAGAATGAATGCAGCATCCAAAGCGTGAACGGTTGGTTGATCGCAACAAGCACGATTATCGTGGTCGACAGGTGGCCCCATAGGTTCCATTCGTAAAACGGCAGCAGGTAGCCGGACACCAATGTAATCGGCGGGATCGCGCGGAAAATCAGGGCGAAGAACAGGAACCAGAATGCATAGCGGTGTGTCGAGCGGGAGAGGGCGTAACCACCCAATGTGCCGCAGGTCAGTGAGATGGTGACAACAAGAAAACACACGATAAAGGTGTTGATCGCTGCGCGCCAAAACTCTTCTTGAACCCATGCGCCATAATAACCGTCGCCGGTAAAGTTGCCGCCGGTTTCAGCCACTGTCAGCTTGCCAAATATGGCGTTGGCCCAGTCAGCCTTGGAAAAGAAGTCACCTTCAACCTTGAATGACCCCCAAAGCGTCCAGACAAACGGGAACGCCGCGAGGATCAGCCAAAAGATCAAAAAAGCATTGGTAAAGAGCAGGACAGAGGCGGGGCGCTTTGTGGCGACAGACATGGTGTTTCCCTTATCCTTTATCGAAATTACGGTAGGTGCGAACCAGCACGGGCGACAGCAGGATGGCGACGCCAACCACCGTTAGCATGGATGTCGCGGCGGCAGATGATAGCAAGCGCGTCTCACCGCCCAGATCATTAAAGATCGCGTAAGACAGGGACCGCGCGTGGGCCTGTGCTGTAAAGCTGACAATCGGCTCAAACACACGGAAGTTATCCATCAATTGAATGAGCGCTACGAATGTCACCAACGGATAGAGGTGCGGGATGACCACATAGATGATGCGTTGGAACCTATTCGCGCCATCGATCATCGCGGCCTCTAGGCTGTCTTGGTTCACTGTCTGCAAACCCGCGTAGAACACCACGAATGCAAATGGCGCTGAATGCCAAACACCGTAAACCATCAACATGGCCCACATCAGTCCGGTTGATGCCTTCAACGATAGGGTCGGATCATCCGCCAACCATTGCAACCCCGCGCCCAAAATGCCGCGCGCGTCGACCATCCAAAAGATGATCAGCGATCCGACCAGCGGCGTGACGATAAACGGCAGCAACGTGAGAAAGATCGTCGGCCCCTTGAGCGCGGTCGCCACGGCATTGACGCCGACGGCAATCAAAAATCCAAGCAGGATCGTCAGAGGGGTCACGATGAATGTATAGGTCAGCGTGAATGCCATCGCGTCATAAAACGGAAGGTTCATCAACGCTGCGCCAAAGTCAGGCAGGCCGTCGCTTGTGATCCATGCTTCGTGCACTTCGGCAAATGCGAGGTGATTGCGGTCTTTGTAAATGTCGAGGCCCGCGAATTTGCCCAGCGGCTCTGCGGCTTTCAGTGCTTGCGTGGCCTCCTGATCAACGGTTGTTGATTGCGTGCAGCCGAACGGGCCACAGTTTTCGACGGTAACAAGGACTTGTTCATGTGCGGAATAAAGTGACTGCGTCACAATCGAGCCGATCGGCAGCGCGATAAAGAGCAACATTAAAAGCGCAGAAGGCAGTACAAACCAAGCGAATGTCGTATGTTTCATAGCGTTGGTCCCCGTCTTGTCTGCGTCTTGAATGTTGGTCTTGGCGGTGGGGTGGTTGGGCGCAAAACGCGCCCAACCAAATTAGCAATCCTAGACTTAGAGGAAGCCTTTTTCTGTCGCAGCAGTTGTATATGCTGCTTCGATGTCCATAAGAGCCTGCTCAGCGGATTCTTCGCCTTTCAGGAACTCAGCGAGGTTATCGCCAAGCGCAGAGTGCAGAAGACCGATGTATGGCAGCATTGGGTACGGTGCAGCGCCTGCTGCAACTGTTGCCAACACACCTTCGTTGACTGGCTGTGCGTCGAAACCGTCCATCAGCCAAACAGCCTGAGACATTGTTTCATCGTTCAGCAATGCAGGTGATGTTGCGTGTGCAAGTGCCTGGAATGTTGCAGCTGCGTCTTCATCAGAGATGTTTTTCGCAACAGTCCAGCCATCCCACCAGAGGGTAGATGCTGCTGCACCGCTGTCACCAACAGTCAGAGGGCCGCCAGCCATTGTGTTGGAATAGACGACTTCCGCTGCGCCTTCATCATCCATCAAAACGCCTGTGCGGCTGCCCCACATGTTCATCAGGGCGACGTTGCCTGCTTCCCATTCTGCGGATGTCGCGTTGCTGTCATGTGTCAGGTAATCCGGGTTCATGTAAGCTGTCAGCGCTTTCATCATTTCCAGCGCTTCAACACCTTGTGCGTTGTTGATGGAAACTTTTGCAGTGCCTGCTTCAAAGAACTCGCCGCCTGTGCCCAAATACATGTTCACGAACTCTTCTGCGAGGTTCCAACCAGCCGCATATGCGCCGCCGACAGGGTTTTCCATGATGCCCATTGCGCGGATTTTCTCAGCAGCGGCAAGCACGTCTTCGTAGGATGTTGGTACGTCCATGCCGATCTGCTCAAGCACGTCCTTGCGGTAAACAAGGTGCTGGGCGTTTGCCATGAAAGCAACAGCCATAACTTTGCCGTCGATTGTGATCAACTGATGCGCAGGGATGTCCGCGCCATACATAGCGACAAGGTCATCCAATGGGCGGATCACGTCTTCGTTCATCAGCGCAACGATAGAAGAGTTGGCGATGATGGCAGATGTGTATTCAGCAGGGTTGCCAGTCATACCTGCTACGTTGATCTTCTGGTGATCAGCAGTCAGGTTTGAATCGTTCTCAACGCCGCTCGCACATTCTTGCGCCAGTGCTGCGACCGATTGGATCGCAGGGAATTCGTTGCCGACGATGCTCAGGCGACCTTCGGTGATGGCGCAGGCGTGACCGCCAGCCATTGCAGTAGTGCCAGTCAACACAGCCATAACTGTGCCAAGTGCGGCAGTTTTAATCATGTTCATTTCAGAACCTCCCGGTTGTTCTATCGTGCCCCGGGTGATCCGGGATCATTAATATGGCGCCCACCGCGAATCGCGATGAGTTTTGCATACGTTTGCAATTTAACCTTTGTTTCTGCCGATGACGCAAGGAATTTTCTTGGGTCACATGCAATTATTTTGCTTAATTCATTTAGGTATTGCCAGATTAGCGGAATCGCGGCAGTGTTTTGCAAACGTATGCAAAATTTATGCAAATAGGGGGCATCATGGCCGAAATTCAGCTTAAAAATGTATCAAAGCGCTGGGGTGACTTTGTCGGTGTGCATGATTTCAACCTTACGATAGCAGATCAAGAGTTTTTGGTGCTGCTCGGCCCATCAGGATGCGGCAAAACAACAACCATGCGCATGATCGCTGGGCTTGAGGATGCATCTGGCGGTGACATTTTGGTCGACGGCAAGCGGATCAATGACCTTGATCCCAAAGACCGCGATGTGGCGATGGTGTTCCAGTCCTACGCGCTTTACCCCAACATGAACGTCTATGAAAATATCCGCTTTCCGTTGAAGGTGCGCAAGGTCGCTGGCGATCACAATGAAAAGGTGATGCGCGCCTCGGCGATGGTCGAGCTGGATGAATTCCTGCACCGCAAACCTGCTGAATTGTCGGGCGGTCAGCGCCAGCGTGTCGCACTTGCCCGCGCCGTTGTGCGTGAACCGAACGTATTTTTGATGGATGAACCGCTGTCCAATCTCGATGCCAAACTGCGCGTGAGCACACGGGCGCAGATCAAGAACCTGAGCCACGAGTTGAAGACAACTACAATCTATGTGACCCATGACCAGATCGAGGCGATGACATTAGCCGACCGCGTCGTTGTCATGAACAAGGGCATGGTGCAGCAGGTCGGCACGCCGACCGAAATTTACGACAATCCAGCCAATACATTTGTCGCGGGCTTCATTGGCAGCCCCGCGATGAACTTGGTCGATGGTGATCTGCAAAACGGCACATTCACTGCGGACAAGATTTCAATCACAGGGTTGCGCACGGATGTCAGTGGCGCAGTCACCCTCGGGTTCCGTGCCGAGGACGCCGCCGTCGTGCAAAGCGATGGCCAAGCCAATTCATCCGTCTACTCGTTGGAGCTGCTGGGTGAGGCGACGATGGTCACAATGCGCGCAGCTGGCACAATCCTGTCGGTAAAATCGGGCAAAGACTATCGCACCAAAATTGGCGATGCCGTGAGCGCGTCAATCCCTGCTGATATTTGTCACCTGTTTGATCGGGCGACAGGCGAGCGCCTGTAGTACTGTGCCTGATTTCACCTCATATGATGTGGTCGTTGCGGGCGGGGGCATTATGCCCAACGTCACGTCCGCAAATACAAACGCGCCGCCGATGATGATCGGGTATCGGGGCGGAAAAATTATGGCAAAGGAAATTGCATGAAGGGATCACGCCCCGAACAAGCCGTGCTGACACGCGATACGGATATGTCCAAGACCGATGAAACCCGCGCCGTGATCGAGGGTATGGTCGATGGCCTGAATGATCACCGGATCGGCGACATTGGTGATTTTTTCGCGCAGACATTCCGCTGGATGGGCAACACAGGTTGCGGCACCAAGGATGGCCTGACCGCGTTCCAAGACAATTGGCAAAAACCGTTTCAGGCCGCGTTTCATGACAAGGTCTGCGTTGATGAGGCCCGCCTGTATATGGGTGAATGGGCCGCTGCGTTTGGGCGGCAAGAGGCCACGCATGGTGGTGATTTTATGGGTGTGCCCGCGTCGGGCAAACGCATTGAAATCCGCTATATGGATTTTTGGAAGGTCGAAGACGGCCGTATCACCGACAACTATGTCATGGTCGATTTCCCCCATGTCTTGGCCCAACTCGGTGTTGATTGTTTCAACGGCGAAGGCTGGGAAGCCTTTGATCGTGGTGAAAAGGAGCCACCAAAACCATGAGCCATTTGACACGCAAACAAGCCGTCCATGATTGGGCACAATCATTTGCAACGCCGGACGCTGCTGCGTCGCGCAAGGCAACTCAGGAGTTATTCGCCAAAGATGCGGTGTTTCATATCGTGCATCCGTGGAATGATCTGACCGGAACAGAGGCCTATCTTGACGGGTTTGTGGCGTCACTCACCACGGCCTTTCGCGGGTTACACCGGCGCGACGACATCCTGATCGGTGGACGCTTTGAAGGCGCCGATTGGGTTGCCACACATGGCAATTACGTTGGCCATTTCGGCGCGCCTTTGTTTGGTTTGAAACCTAGCGACCGGTTGGAATATCTACGATTTGGCGAATTTCACCGCTTTGACGGGGACCAGATTGTCGAAAGCCATATTTACCTTGATCTGCCGCAACTGATGATCGCGACCGGCCAATGGCCCGCTGAATTCCTTAGCCCCGCGACGCAAAAAGGCTACACAGGGTTCATCCCCGGCCCCGCGACGCAGGACGGCCTGCAACTGCATGAAAACGACCCCGACCATAGCCAAAGCACCTATCAGCTGATCACCGACATGCTATCTGGCCTTGCCACCAAGGACGAAAAATGGCGCCCTTACTGGCACGAAAACATGATGTGGTATGGCCCCGCCGCCTTTGGCAGCTTTGTCGGCGTTGATGATTTTGCCGCCTTTCAAGTGCCGTTCGAGGGCGCGTTTTCGTTCTGGGGCGGTGGATCATCAAACAATGGTGTGACCGCACATTTCACTCGCTTTGGTGACGGCGACTATGCCTGCCTTGGCGGATGGCCGTCGCTAATGGCGGTGCGTGCCCATGATTTTCTAGGCCAACCCAGCCGCGGCGAGACCCTCTTGATGCGGGTCTGCGACTGGTATCGCCGCACGGACGATCTGGTGATCGAAAACTGGGTGATTGTCGATATTCCCGACGCTCTTTTGCAAATGGGCGTCGATATTTTTGCCGGACACCACGATGTGGCCCCCGGACCACGGATGACAGAAGGAACAGCGACATGACAGTCCGCCATTTAAAAACAGCCCGCTCCGAGGCCGACCGTGCTGATGATGATACCAAGGTCCGCGCAATTGTTGAGGCAGGTCTAAAAGATATCGAATTGCGCGGCGATACCGCCGTGCGCGAAATGTCAGAGAAATTCGATAACTATTCTCCACCGTCCTACAAGCTGTCATTGGAAGACATCGAAGCACTCATGGCGCAGGTATCAGACCGCGACATGGCCGACCTGAAATTCGCCCAGCAACAAGTGCGCAACTTTGCTCAGGCCCAGCGCGACAGCATGCTCGATATTGAGGTTGAACCAATGCCCGGCGTGATCCTTGGTCACAAAAACATCCCCGTGCAATCGGTCGGCTGTTATGTTCCGGGTGGTAAATTCCCGATGGTCGCATCTGCCCATATGTCAGTGGCAACCGCCTCTGTCGCCAAAGTGCCGCGCATCATCGCCTGCACCCCGCCTTTCAAAGGTGCGCCAAATCCTGCCGTGATTGCGGCAATGCACCTTGGCGGCGCGCATGAGATTTACGTCATGGGCGGCATTCAGGCGATTGGGGCCATGGCAATTGGGACTGAAACCATTGATCCGGTGCATATGCTCGTCGGCCCCGGAAACGCCTTCGTCGCCGAAGCCAAACGCCAGTTGTTTGGCCGCGTCGGGATCGATCTGTTCGCAGGCCCGACCGAGACGATGGTGATCGCAGATGAAACCGCCGCCGACGCCGAGCTTTGCGCGACCGATCTGCTCGGGCAGGCCGAACATGGCTATAATTCCCCCGCTGTTCTGCTCACAAACTCTGAGAAGCTGGCACGCGATACCATGGCTGAAATCGAACGCCTGCTGACCATCCTCCCCACCGCCGACACAGCCGCCAAAAGCTGGGAAGACTACGGCGAGGTGATCGTTTGTGACACCTACGACGAAATGCTCGCCGTGGCCGATGACATCGCGTCAGAGCATGTGCAAGTGATGACAGATCGCGACGATTGGTTCCTTGAACACATGACATGCTATGGCGCCTTGTTCCTTGGGCCGCGCACGAACGTCTCGAACGGCGACAAAGTCATCGGCACCAACCATACGCTGCCCACCAAAAAGGCGGGGCGCTATACGGGTGGGCTCTGGGTTGGTAAGTATCTGAAAACGCATAGCTACCAAAAAATCACAACCGATGAGGCCGCCGCCGAAATCGGCGCTTATGGATCTCGCCTTTGCCTGCTCGAAGGGTTCGTGGGCCACGCTGAACAGTGCAATGTGCGCGTGCGCCGCTACGGTGGCATCAATGTCCCATACGGCGGCCCAGCCCCCTACAAGGACGCCGCCGAGTGACAGACATCGCCGCATATCGTGACCTGATAGCACCGTTGCGCACCGCGATGCGCGATGGCGCTGATGTGCGTGCGGCCATGGCCGACCTCGTCGCGCCTGACGCCGTTATCCACATGTGCCATCCCTTTGGCGATCTGCGTGGCGACCGGCTATATGAACAGGTGTTCGCCCCCCTTTACGCAGCCATGCCGGATTTGGAACGCCGCGATTGGATTGTGATGTCCGGCGCAGACGACGATGGCGCGATCTGGGTCGGTTGCGGCGGGCATTACGTTGGCAGTTTCACCTCTCCCTTCCTCGATATCCCGCCCACAGGCCAATTGGCCCATATGCGGTTCCATGAATTTTACCGCATCGAAAACAACCAAGTGGTCGAGGTCCAAGCCATCTGGGACATCCCAGAATTGATGATGCAAGCAGGTGCTTGGCCGATGGTCCCCTCCATGGGACGCGAATTTTGCGTCACTGGCCCAATGACCCAAGACGGCCTGCGCACTGGCCAATCCGACCCAACAGAAAACGACGCGTCCAAACAGCACGTCCTCGATATGCTCGCCCATCTGATGCGCCACCCAAAGCAACCCGCCGAAGCGATGGAGCTTCCCCGTTTCTGGCACGAAAAGATGATCTGGTACGGCCCTGCAGGGATCGGCACCGCTCGCGGCATCGCGGGCTTTCGAAACCTACACCAAATCCCGTTTCTGCGTGCGATGCCTGACCGTGGCCAACACGAGGATGAAGTCAGCTATCATTTCTTCGCTGATGGCGCTTACGTCGGCGTGACAGGCTGGCCCGATATGATGCAAACGATCACGGGCGATGGTTGGCTTGGCATCGCGCCCGCGGGCCAAAAAGTCGCCCTGCGCAGCCTCGATTTCTGGCGTCTGGAAAACGGCAAAATCCGTGAAAACTGGGTGCTCGTTGACTTACTGCATGTCTACGATCAAATCGGGGTCGATGTGCTCGACCGAATGCGCGCGCTGACAAACCCGTTTTCTATGTCTAAACAAACTCCCCCCGGAGGGCCGCTATGACACTCCCAACCACCCCTTCATTTCGACTTGATGGCAAACACGCTTTGGTCGCAGGCGCATCCAGCGGTATCGGGCTTGGCTGTGCCGTGGCATTGGCCGAAGCAGGCGCCAAGGTCACGCTGGCTGCACGCCGTGCTGACAAGTTGGCGGATGTCGTGGCCGAGATGCGTGCCGCTGGCATGGACACCCATGCCATGGCGCTCGATGTCTGTGATGTCGAGGCGACCGCGCAAGGGGTCGACGAGAACGGGCCATTCGATATTTTGGTCAATTCCGCCGGCCTCGCTATCCATTCTCCCGCCACTGAAACAACATCAGCTGATTTTGATGCTGTTGCCAATATCAATATGCGCGGCGCATACTTTTTGACCCAAGCAGTGGCCAAGGGCCTGATTGCTGCAGGCAAGCCGGGCAGCCTGATCAACATCTCTAGCCAAATGGCCCATGTCGGCGGCATTGACCGCGCGGTCTATTGCGGCACCAAACATTTTGTCGAAGGGTTTACCAAATCCATGGCGATCGAATGGGGCCCCTTGGGCATCCGCGTCAACACGATCTGCCCCACGTTCATCCGTACACCTTTGACAGCCCCGACGTTCAACGACCCCGAGCGCCTCAAATGGCTGCAAGAAAAAATCAAATTGGGCCGTGTGGGTGAAGTGTCTGATATTATGGGAGCAGTGGCTTATCTCGCCTCCGATGCCTCTGCGATGGTGACAGGCACACCAATGCTAATCGACGGCGGGTGGACAGCGGACTGATGGGAAATGTGACCTCTCTCCAAGTCGCCCAACGCGCAGGTGTTAGCCAATCGGCGGTCAGCCGCGTGTTCACACCGGGTGCCTCGGCCAGCGCAAAGACCATTGAAAAGGTGCGCCGCGCCGCAGCAGAGCTTGGCTATCGCCCCAACATGATGGCCCGCGCGATGATCACAGGCAAAAGCCGGATCATCGGCCTTGTTGTGGCCTATCTGGACAATCAATTTTACCCGGTCGCCGTCGAACGCCTGTCAAATGCTCTACAAGAGCAGGGGTATCATGTCCTCGTCTTCACGGCGTCAAACTCTGAAACCCATGTAGCCAAAGTCATGCAAGATCTCATGGATTATCAGGTCGATGGGATTATCACGGCCAGCGTCGGTATCAGCTCGGACCTGACGGAGCGGTGTAATGCCGCTGGCATTCCGGTGGTGATGTTTAACCGTGGCCAAGATGGTGCTGGCGTCTCGTCTGTGACATCCGCTAACTATGATGGCGGGCGGAAAGTGGCTCAATACCTGCTGGAATGCGGCCATGAAAACATCGCCCATATTAGTGGCTGGCAAGGCTCGTCGACAGGGCGTGACCGCCAGCTCGGCTTTGTGGATCGCCTTACCGAGGTTGGAATGACACCACGCGTCATCGACGGCAAATACGATCGCGACACAGCGGCGGCAGCCACGGTTGATCTGATGGACAGGCGCCATGCGCCTGACGCTATATTTGTGGGCAATGACCATATGGCATTCGCCGTGATGGACACATTGCGCGGTGAACTGGGGCTGCGCATCCCGCACGATGTTGCAATCGTCGGATACGACGACGTGCCGCTGTCAGCATGGCCATCATTTGACCTGACCACCGTGCGCCAACCCGTGAACCGGATGGTCGACGTCACCGTCAACACGCTCTTGCAACAAATTGATGATCACGACGCGCCTGCGTGCCGTATCGAAATAGACGGACCGCTGATTGTGCGCGGTTCTACCAGACCACAAAAGGACCAAACGCCATGAAGGGCTTTAGCAACCGTTGGAAAGATTTTCCTGATTACATCATCGGCATCACCAAAGAGATTTGGGAGGACCGCGGCCTCGCCACGCTGCACCACTATTACACCGATGATATTGTTGTGCGTTCGCCTGCGTCCATCGTGATTGGCAACAAGGACGTGATCGGTGCGACCATGTCCACCTTGGCTGAGTTTCCCGACCGCACGCTTTTGGGCGAAGACGTGATCTGGTCCGGCACACCAGAAGAGGGGATGCTGTCATCCCACCGCTTGCTGTCCACAGCCACGCACACTGGCGACGGTGTGTATGGCAAGGCCACGGGTAAGAAACTGGTGTATCGTATCATTGCGGATTGTCACGCAATCAACGATCAGATCAACGATGAATGGTTGATCCGCGACCAAGGCGCGATCGTCCGTCAGCTTGGTTGGGAGCCGCGCGATTTCGCCGCCGCCCAAATCGCCGCCGAGGGCGAGAACGCCAAAATGCCATTCACACCTGCCGTCGATCAAGTCGGCCCCTATAAGGGGCGCGGCAATGACAACGAATGGGGCGTGAAATACGCTGACATCCTCAACCGTATCATGGGCGCTGATCTGGCCGTGATCCCCGAACAATATGACCGCGCATGTAACCTGTATTACCCCGGTGGCGTGACGGGCCAAAGCCACGGCGACGCGGATAAGTTTTGGACGGGTCTACGCGCATCATTTCCCAATGCCGAATTCAAGATCGACCACCAGATTGGCCGTGATGATCCGTTGATGCCGCCGCGCGCCGCAATCCGCTGGTCGTTGCAGGGCAAACATGACGGCTGGGGCGCGTTTGGCGCACCAACGGGTGCCGACGTCTACATCATGGGCGCTGCACATGCGGAATTTGGGCCATGGGGCCTGCGCCGTGAATATGTGCTCTTTGATGAGCCGTTCGTGTGGAAACAAATTCTGCTGCAAACCAAATAATACCCGCGGTTCGCCGCAAGAGGAGACGGAAATGACACCACAAGACATGGAAAACCGCATCGTCCGTTACGGCGATCTGCACCCCTGTAAGACTGCGTTCATTGATGCGCATACCCCTGGGTCGGATCAAAAGGAAAACTTTACCATCATCGGTGGTGGCGTATCCGAAAGCCCCGATCAGCATTTGCATATTGGCATCCCGCACGGGTTCAACATTGGCGCTGCTGGCCAGCCGCCCAAGTGCCGCAACTCTTTGCATGATCACCACACAGCCGAGGTGTTTTTTGTGCTCAAAGGCCGCTGGCGTTTCTTCTGGGGCCGCTATGGTGACGCGGGTGAGGTGACGCTGGAAGAAGGCGATATCATCAACATCCCAACTGGCATTTTCCGCGGCTTCGAGAATATCGGCACCGACTACGGTATGATCATGGCCGTGCTTGGCGGTGATGATGCAGGCGGCGGCGTGATGTGGGCACCCCAAGTGATTGAGGATGCAGCTGATCATGGTCTCGTGCTTGGCGAAGATGGCAAACTGTATGATACCAAACGCCAACAAAAGCTGCCTGAAGGTATCAAACCGATGGCGCTCATGTCCGATGCGGAGCTAGCCAAACGGCCAGAGCTGACAACAGCCGACGTGCTGCCAAATCACGTCGCGCGCTACCTTGATATGATGGCGCTTGCCGATCGCAAACCTGTCACTGTCGTCGGTGAACACGGGCTGCTGCGTGACAAACCGGGGTTCGAGATTGATTTCATCACCCGCGGTTCTGCGACTGAGGCAAAACACAGCCATAAATACCCGTCCGTCCTGATGCCAATGCGTGGTCATTGGCGCGTCACATGGGATAGCGGGTCTGCCACGCTCGCGCCCGGTGATACAATGTCAGTGCCCGAAAACCTGCCGTATTCCATCGTGCCATCCATGACGGGTGAGGCAAGCCTCTATCATGTGGTCGCAACAGGCGACCCTGCTGGCAAAACTTGGAAAGGATAAGAGAATGAGCAAGGTACTTACTTCGCACGTCGGATCACTGCCACGTACGCAAGAGGTGGTGGATTTCATTTTCGCCCGCGAACACGGCAAGGACTACGATCAAGCCGCATTCGACGCCTGCATGACACAAGCCGTGTCCGATACAGTGGCCAAACAAGTCGCCGCTGGCGTGGATATCGTCAGCGACGGTGAGACTTCCAAGATCAGCTATGCGACCTACGTCAAGGACCGCTACACAGGGTTTGACGGCGATAGCGAACGCAACGCACCTGCCGATCTGAAGCAGTTTCCATCATTCCTCAAACGCCTCGCTGACGAAGGCGGCACACCGCAATATGCGCGCCCGATGTGCGTCGGCGATGTTGTGTCCAAAGGGCAAGGCGAGCTGGAAAAAGACATTGCCAACCTCAAGGCAGGCATGACTAAGCATGGGGCAGAGCGCGGTTTTATGAACGCCGCCAGCCCGGGCGTGATCTCTCTTTTCTTGCAGAACAATTACTACAAGACACGAGAGGCCTATCTCGCGGCCTTGGCCGATGCGATGAAGACAGAATATGAGACAATCGTCGCCTCTGGCCTTGATCTGCAGCTTGATTGCCCCGATCTGGCGCTCTCACGCCATATGCTGTTCAACGATCTGTCGGATGATGAATTTATCAAAATTGCAGATAGTCACGTAGACGCGCTGAATTATGCGTTGTCTGATGTGCCCGCTGAAAAAGTCCGCGTTCACATCTGTTGGGGCAACTACGAGGGGCCGCATACATGTGACATCTCGATGGACAAAATGTTCAACACGTTGATGTCGACCAAGGCGCAATATGTGTTGTTCGAGACATCTAATCCGCGCCACGGCCACGAATGGGCAACTTTCCGTGATCGCAAGGCTGACATCCCTGACAATAAAGTGCTGGTGCCCGGTGTTGTCGATACAACGACCAACTTTGTCGAACACCCTGAATTGGTCGCGCAACGCATTGACCGTTTTACGGATATTGTGGGCCGCGACCGCGTTGTTGCAGGTTCTGATTGTGGCTTTGGCACATTCGCAGGCTTTGGTGCCGTTGATCCAGAAATCGCTTATGCCAAACTGGGCGCATTGTCCGAAGGGGCGAAGCTGGCGAAATAGACATTGGACAGCCTCGTATAATGCGCCATGTATTGTGGGGCGTGATACGGGGGGAACCGATGCTGAATGCCGTAGATGATGATTTTGAAGCTGCGCTGCGGGCTATGTTGCCCGCCGCCGCATTCCCCGATCCCGACAGCTATCTGACCGAACCACGCGGCCGCTGGAAAGGGCAGGGTTTTGTCGTGGCACCCTCCTCAACGCAAGAAATATCGGCAGTTGTCAAAGCCTGCGCTGCAGCACGGATCGGCATTGTGCCATACGGCGGCGGCACAGGGTTGGTTGGCGGGCAAATCGCGCCTGATGGACCGCGCCCGGTGATATTATCCCTCGCTCGCATGAACACTATTCGGGATGTCTACCCCCTCGAAAATGTGCTGGTCTGTGATGCAGGCGCGATCCTCGCGGATGTGCAGCAGGCCGCTGGAAACATCGGGCGGCTGTTCCCCTTATCCCTCGCCTCCGAAGGATCCGCACGGATCGGTGGTTTGCTGGCGACCAACGCAGGCGGGGTCAATGTGCTGCGCTACGGTAACGCGCGGGCGCAATGCCTCGGGCTTGAAGTGGTGCTTGCCGACGGGACGATCTGGAATGGCCTGAGCCGCCTGCGCAAAGACAATACCGGATATGATTTACGCAACCTGATGATCGGGTCCGAGGGTAGCCTCGGGATCATCACTGGCGCTGCTCTTCGACTGATGCCCCGTCCGGCGCATCAAGGGGCCGCGATGATCACCGTGCCCAATCCGCAAGCCGCGCTGGAACTGCTCGCGCTTGCAGGCGACATGATTGGCGACGGGATAAGTGCGTTTGAGATCATCCACCGCCAAGGCTTTGATTTCTTAGATGAAAAGGGGCCACAGGTCAAAGCTCCCTTTGCGGATATCCCCGACTGGTGCGTGCTGATTGACCTTGGCCTCGCCACTGATCCGCAAACAGCGCTGTTTGATCTGTTTGAGCGCGCAGTCACCCTTGGCTTGGCATCCGACGGTGTTATCGCGCAATCCGACGCTCAGCGTGACGCGCTATGGCATATCCGCGAAAGCATACCAGAAGCCAACCGCCGGATAGGATCGGTGAGCTCGCACGATATATCGGTGCCATTGGGCGCAGTACCTGACTTTATCACCTCCGCTGAGACCGCATTAAGTAAGATTGGCACATTTCGGATCAATTGCTTTGGGCATTTGGGGGATGGCAATCTGCACTACAACGTCTTTCCGCCAGTGGGCCAGTCGCGGGCGGACCTCGAACATTTGCGCGAGGCAGTGAAGACAAGCGTGCATGATCTGGCGCATCAATTTGGCGGATCGGTGAGTGCTGAGCACGGGATCGGACGGCTGAAAGTCGGGGATATTGAGAAATACGCTGACCCCGCGAAACTGGCGATGATGCAAGGGATTAAATCGGGGCTTGATCCAGTTGGCATCATGAACCCGGGCGCTGTATTGCCGATGTCGACAAATTGAACATGCCCTAGTCGGGCATGCATTATATTTTTGCCGCGTCATTGGCGAAGGCGGCGGTCTTAGGCAGAGGCAGGAGCCTTCGGCGGGAGTTTTCCCGACACAGAAAACCATGAGATTAACTCTGAATTAATGCGCGTGTCGTTAAGTGAAAGCGCGGTGCAGACGGGAGCGTTGCGCATCGTGACACGGAAAGCCGCCCTTTGGGTGACTGCAAAACGGTCCGTCCTTTGAGTAGGCGGCCCAAGGGGCGCAATCGTCATGGTTTTCTGTGTCTGGTAAACTCCGGGGTGAGGCCCTTGGGCCGAGGGGCCGCGCCCCTAATCGCCCTCAAACGCGCAGAGGGCATGAACATCAAGGCCCATGGCTTCCAGTTTTGCGCGCCCACCCAAGTCAGGCAGATCGATAACAAAAGCACATCCGATAACCTGTGCGCCAAAATGCTCGACCAGCTTCACACCAGCCTTTGCAGTGCCGCCGGTGGCCAGCAAATCATCAACGATCAGGATTTTCTGTCCGGCCTCCAACGCGTCGTCATGCACTTCCATCACGGCTTCGCCGTATTCGAGCGTATAGGCTTGGGTGACTGTTTTTCCGGGCAGCTTTCCTTGCTTGCGAATGGGCACGAAACCTTTGCCAAGCTGGTGGGCAGTGGCGCCGCCGAGGATGAAACCGCGGGCCTCTAGCCCGACGACAAGATCGATGTCTTGGCCTGCGTAGGGATGTAGTAACTGGTCGATAGCGACGCGAAATCCACGCGGATCAGAGAAGAGCGTGGTCACGTCACGGAACATAATGCCTGCATGGGGGAAGTCGGGGATGGTGCGGATATAATCTTGAACTGTTTTCATATTCTGTCCTTACAAAACGCGGCCAGCGATTGCATCAAGTTTCGCGATTAATGTCGGGTCGCGCTTGTCGGGGGCGGTCATGATGGCGTGTTCCAGCGCACGGTCACAGCCATGCGTGCAGGCGGTGGTTTTTGTCGGGAGATGCCCAGAGAGGGCAGCGACCAAATCGCGGGCCTTGCTGCCATTGCCCGTCAGTGTGGCGATCACATCGCTCACGTCGATCGCGCCATGATCAGGATGCCAGCTATCAAAATCTGTGATCATCGCGACAGAGGCGTAGCAAAGCTCTGCTTCGCGGGCCAGCTTGGCCTCGGGCATGTTTGTCATGCCAATCACATCGCACCCCCATGATCGATAGAGGTGGCTTTCCGCGGCGCTGGAAAATTGCGGTCCTTCCATGGCAAGGTATGTGCCGCCTTCATGCATGGTCACGCCAGCAGATCGGCCAGCAGAGAGGCAGGCCGCTGATAGGTCGGGGCAAGTAGGGTGTGCGGCGCTGACATGGGCCACGCAACCCCTGCCAAAGAATGACTTGGCACGCGCGAATGTGCGGTCGATGAACTGATCGACAACGACAAAATCACCCGGCTTCAAATGATCGCGAAACGATCCACATGCGCTAATCGACACAACATCCGTCACGCCAAGCCGTTTGAGCGCATCAATATTCGCGCGGTAGGGCACATCTGTCGGGCTATGAACATGGCCGCGACCGTGGCGGGGCAGAAATGCAAACGGCATGTCGCCTAACCGCCCCGTCAGAATGTCATCGGATGGCGCGCCCCATGGCGATTGGACAGTTTGCCAAGCCGCATCTTGCAGCCCCGCAATGTCATAGAGACCGGAGCCGCCGATAATGCCGAGATGTCGCTGCATGTTTTGCCCTCATAGGTTGCGTGGCTCCACTGTGCAAAAGGTGGGCCATCAATGCAACCGATCACCGCGCGTTGCATTGATGGGGTGACAATCGCAAGCGGGCTTGATAGGGCCGCCATCAACCAACCATCACAGATGAAGAGACCCGATATGGCCCGAGCATTGCTGGCAAAATTTGCCGAGAACATGAAACCAGGCGGCAGCGACGGCCCATTGACCTTTAGCCGTCTTCAAATCGAAGTGCTATCCGGCCTGACGGTTGCATTGGCTTTGGTGCCCGAAGCTGTTGCTTTTGCCTTTGTCGCGGGTGTGAACCCGTTGGTCGGGCTATACGCGGCATTCATTGTTGGCCTGATTACGGCATTGTTCGGCGGTCGCCCAGGTATGATTTCGGGTGCGACTGGCGCGCTGGCCGTTGTGATGGTCAGCTTGGTCGCACAACATGGTGTTGAATATCTCTTCGCCACTGTGGTTTTGATGGGCCTGATCCAGATTTTTGTGGGCGTCATGCGCTGGGGTAAGTTTATCCGGTTGGTGCCGCATCCTGTAATGCTGGGCTTTGTGAACGGCCTCGCAATTGTGATTTTCCTTGCGCAAATGGGCCAGTTCCAAGTGCCGGGCAGTGCCGAAGCGTCCGGTCATGGGATGGCCAGCGGTGAATGGCTGCATGGTGCGCCGCTTTATCTGATGTTGGTGCTGGTTGCTTTGACGATGGCAATCATTTGGGTCTTGCCGAAATTTACAAACGCGATCCCCGCGCCGCTTGCGGGTATCGGGATTGTGGCTGCGATTGTGATCGGTTTCGGTCTTGATGTGCCGCGCGTTGGTGATCTGGCGTCCATTTCGGGCGGATTGCCAACATTCCATATTCCTGCGGTGCCGATGACGTTCGAGACGTTTCAGATCATTTTACCTTATGCGCTGATCCTATCGGCCATTGGTCTGATCGAAAGCCTGCTGACGTTGAACCTTGTCGGCGAAATGACCGGCAAGCGCGGCGGGGCGAGCCAAGAATGTGTGGCCCAAGGAGTGGCTAACACGGTTACGGGTGTGTTCGGCGGTATGGGCGGCTGTGCGATGATCGGTCAATCGATGATCAACGTAAAGTCAGGTGGTCGCACACGGATTGCCGGCACTGTTGCGGCACTATTTCTGCTTTGCTTTATCTTGTTTGCGTCAGGTGTGATCGAGCAAATTCCATTGGCTGCATTGGTCGGTGTGATGTTCATGGTTGTAATCGGCACATTCGCTTGGAACTCGCTCACGATTCTGCGCAAGGTGCCGCGCACGGATGCGTTCGTCACGATCCTTGTGACTGTGGTGACCGTGATGACCGACCTTGCCACAGCTGTCGTTGTGGGCGTGATCGTCAGCGCATTGGCCTATGCATGGTCGAACGCATCCCGCATCCACGCGATCCGCCGCGATTCCAAAACCGAAGCAGGCGCTGAAGTGTATGAAATTCAGGGGCCGTTGTTCTTTGGGTCTGCGGACGGGTTCATGGAATTGTTTGATGTTGAAAACGATCCTGATGTTGTGATCATTGATTTTGCAGGTAGCCGTGTCGCCGACCAATCAGCGCTTCAGGCGATTGAAGCTGTGGCCGCGAAATACGAGGCGGCAGGCAAACGTATCCAACTGCGTCACCTTAGCCGTGATTGCCACACGCTGTTGAACAAAGCGGGGCACTTGGTGATCGATAGTGACGATGATCCTGATTACGCACTGGCCGTGGATTACGATGTGAAAACAGGCATCATCGGCGGACACTAAATGAATTTGGGATCATCTACGGATGATCCCAAGCCTTCGGCGAGAGTTTAGCTGGACACAGAAAACAAAGCCTATTCAGGACGATCTAGGCTGAAGACCTCAGATACAGTTGTGTAGTCGCGGTAGCCCATGCGGGCGAGGGGCGTGAATTTCAACGGATCAACCAATCCGTTGGTCAGGCAATTATCATTGATGTGCACGCCAATGACCTCACCAAATACCGTAAAATTGGCCGCACCGGGCAATTGCACAATCTGGGTGAGCTTGCATTCAAGCGTTGCTGGTGCCTCAATCACACGCGGGCAATCGATTGTCGCGCAGTCGCCCTTGGTTATGGTGGCAAGGTCAAATTCATCTACCCCTTTTTCCCAAGGCCCAGACGTCGCGTTCATGGCATCGCGCAGCGCGTAGCTGACAATGCTAATCGCGAAGACGCCTGTGTCGCGGATATTGGCGACGCTATCCTTGGTATCGCCGCGATCCGGCTTGGCGGATGTGGAGGCAAACATCACCTGCGGTGGCTCATAGGCGACGGCATTAAAAAATGAATAAGGGGCGAGATTGTCTCGCCCGTCGGCGCCACGCGTCGCCACCCAAGCGATAGGGCGAGGCGCCACAATCGCATTGAACGGGCTATGCGGCAGGCCGTGGCTATTTTTGGGTTCGTAAAACATGTTCAGCCCCTTTTCGTTATCATCCGTTGAATGTAGCGTTGCGACAAGAATGTCCACTGGCGAAACCGATGCAAACAGAGCAGATCACATTGGCCACCGAGGCCCCTGACGACTGGTGGGAGGTCGAAGCGCTCTATGATTTGTGCTTTGCGCCTGGGCGGTCGGCTCTGTCGTCTTATCGCTTGCGCGATGATGTGGAACCGATAGCGCCCTTGTGCATCACCGCGCGTGACGGATTTGGCAGTCTTGCAGGCGCTATCCGGCATTGGCCGGTCTTGATCGCTGGGCATCCGGTGGCCCTGCTGGGCCCCGTCGCTGTCCACCCCATTCACCAAGGCGAGGGGCTGGCAGGATTGTTGATCCATCGGTGTCTATCGCTTGCGCGCAAATCAGGCTGGGAACGCGTGATGCTGGTGGGCGACGCGCCTTATTACCAAAGGTACGGGTTCGCGCCATTGGCAGGCGTTACCATGCCACCGCCAACAAACCCCGAGCGGGTGCTCGGCATAGCGCTGAAATCTGGCGCTTGGAGCGGCGTGCAAGGCGATGTTGTGCGCTGGAGTGATTGAAAATGCGATGTCACGCCCCCATCTTGATCAGATGAATGATATTCAGACGCTAGACGACCCGATCACACCCGCCCTGAAGGCGCACGTCGCCCAAATCGTTGCACGTCAACGCCGCGCAAACGGCGTGTTGATGAAAGCCATTAATTTTGTCGGCGGGCAGGTCGAAGACCAGCTGCGCCTGTTGCCTGACACAGCCCGCGAACAAATCGAGGCAGGCGCCAAGATCGCCTTGCGCAAGAGCTATGAAGCAGCGCACCGCAGTCGCGGCAAGTTTGCGGGCACTGATGGTGCCCATAAGGCGCTTTCGGTTCTTACCGGTGCGATTGGCGGGCTAGGCGGCCTGCCCACGGCCATCGCCGAGCTGCCCGTTGCAACGACGATCATTTTTCGGGCCGTGCAAGGCGTCGCGGCGCATTACGGCGAGGATCCTCTAGCCGAAGAAACGCGCGCGCAATGTCTGGCGGTGTTTGGTGCAGGTGGCCCCGGCGCAAGCGACGACGGTGTTGATACGTCGTTCTTCGGGGCACGATTGGGCCTGTCTGGTGCCGCAATCAATGGTCTGATCAGCAGTGTCGCGCCCAAGTTCGCCGCAATCCTTTCGCAAAAGCTGGCGACACAGGCGGTGCCGATTTTAGGCGCTGCTGCGGGTGCAGGCACGAACTATGCGTTCACCGATTACTACGTCGAAATGGCCCATGTGCATTTCGCACTGCGCCAGCTTGCCCGAGAGCATGATGAGACGATGATACTCGACGAATTTCACAAGCAGTTGGCCGCAACAGCAGTGCCCGTGCAACGTCGCTAATCAGACCTGATAAACTAGCCAGTCAGACACGGCGCGCCGCACGCTTGGTTGACCCGATTCAATGGCACTATCCATCACTTCTTTGACGTCAGTCAGATCAATCCGGCGCAGCATGTGTTTGACAGGGCCAACCGATGCAGGGCGCATCGATAAGTTGCGAAACCCGATGGCTGCAAAGCATAACGCCTCTATCGGGCGGCCAGCGTCTTCGCCGCAAAATGACAGCGGTGTGCCTGATGCGTTGCAGCGTTTGACGATGTGTTCCAAGAACGACAGAAACGCAGGGTTCAATGTGTCATAGCGTTTGCGCACGCGTTCGTTTTCGCGGTCTGCTGCAAAGAAGAACTGTTTCAGGTCGTTGCCACCGATTGAGACAAAATCAACCTCGTCAAAGAAACGATCAGGCGCATAGGCCAGCGACGGGGTTTCCAGCATTGCACCGATCTTGATGTCCGCTGGCAGCGGATGACCCAGCTTTTCTTCTCGCGCCCAAGCCTTGTCGACCTCTGCTTTGGCGGCCTTAAACTCATCATATTGCGCGACGAGCGGAAACATGACCGACAGTGGTCTGCCTGCGGCGGCCCGCATCAACGCCTGCAACTGCATCCGCAGCACACCAGGCTTATCAAGGCCGACACGGATCGCACGCCAGCCCATAGCGGGGTTGGGTTCGTCGTTTGGCTTCATATAGGCCAGCACTTTGTCAGACCCGATATCAAGCGTGCGAAATGCCACGCGTTTATCACCTGCCGCATCCATCACACGGGCATAGAGTGCGGATAACTCGGCACGTTTGGGCATCTGGTTGCGGATCAGGAATTGCAGTTCGGTGCGAAACAGGCCCACACCTTCGGCGCCTGATCCATCCAGCGACGGCAGGTCGGCCATCAAACCCGCGTTCATCAACAGTGAAACGGTTGTGCCGTCGCGGGTAGTCGCGGGCAGATCGCGGATCGATGCATAGCGCTCTTGGGCACGTGTCTGCATCGCGATTTTTTCGGCAAACGCGCCTTTGACAGTGTCATCGGGGCGCAAATGCGCGAACCCTTGGTCGCCATCAACAAGGATCGTATCACCATTCAGCGCCTCGCGCGTGATCCCCTTGGCGTTGATTACCAGCGGGATCGCCCATGCACGCGCCACGATGGTTGCGTGACTACCAACGGACCCTTCTTCGAGCACGATACCCTTGAGCGTTTTGCCGTATTCCAGCAATTCACCCGGGCCAATATTGCGCGCCACAAGCACGGCATTTTCAGGCAAGGCACCTGCGTCGGCACCTTGGCCCGTCAAAATACGCAACAGGCGGTTTGACAAATCATCAAGATCAGACAGGCGTTCGCGCATATAGGCGTCGCCTGCTTGGGTCAGCCTGCGCCGCGCCAACGATTGCTCTTTTTCCACGGCTGCTTCGGCAGATAGGCCCGTCTCAACATCGGCCTCCATCCGGCGCATCCATGATTTGGAATTGGCGAACATGCGATAGGCCTCGAATACCTGCTTTTGGTCGCTATCCGTGTCGGATGTATCGGACAGCAAATCATCAAGCCCGACGCGCAGCGTCTCAACCGCTTCGCGCAGGCGGGCCAGTTCAACATCTGGATCGTCGGCAATCGGATTGGTGACCACAACGCGCGGTTCGTGCAGGTAGACAAGCCCCTCAGTGCTGCCCTCTTGGGCGACAGAGCCGTTGAATAACACCGGCTGCGTGTGGCGCGCGGATAGGGCCGCACCTTCACCGACAAACGCACCAAGTTCGGTCATCTCGGCAATCACCATCGCGACCACCTCGAGGGCGTAAACCTCATCCGTATTATGATCGCGTGCGTCACGCGATTGCACGACCAGCACACCAAGCGTATCGCCTAGCCGCTGGATCGGAACACCGCAGAATGAGCTAAACCGTTCTTCACCGGTTTCGGGCATATAGCGAAAGCCCTTTTCGCTGGGCGCATCCGCCGTATTCACAACGCGCCCCTTGCGGGCCACACGACCCACCAGACCCTCGCCCAGCCGCATCCGCGTCTGGTGCACCGCTTCTTTTTGCAGACCTTGGGTCGCGCACAGTTCAAGCGTTTCATCGTCACGGAACAGGTAGATGGAACACACTTCAACGCGCATTGTGTCAGCGATCAGTTCGACCACATTATTGAGCCGCTCTTGACCCTCACCGCCCTGCGCCAGTGCCGTCCGTAGACGCCCCAACAATTTGCGGCTTTGTGTTTCGATCCGATCTGACATGAATGCCCCCTTAGGCCCTACATACGGGGGTGGGGCATGTAGGGGAAGAGGTAATGGCTGCATGTTTAAGTTGAGAGTGATTGCAGCCGTTCTCTAAGATATTAACAAAACTAGGGCTCGATTAGGTCCTTTGCTTTTGCCCAAAAGGCGTGCGAATTGTCTACCCAAGACATTACTGTGTCCGTACCGCCGCCCGCTCCATGCACCATTTCCTAGGTCGTAACATCGGGCGAAGAACCAAAAGCTGCAGTACCATCGATGCCTGAAGAAAGTCCTATTCCTAGAGGATAATTAAGACATGGGTGCCCACTGAAATCGTCAAGATTATTGATAGGAAGTACCGCAATTATCCGTGTATGCGAACCGTTGCACTCTGAGTGGCTGCATGGAAAGGTTACTTGGAAATCAGGCGACCAATCATTTACCGAGATAGGGTTCGCCGACCAGCTCCAACCTGCAAGGTCAAAAAAAGCTGCCCAACGTGCTTCGAGCTGTGTTTTGAATTCCAAGCCACGATAAACTGCCGCCAATTCTAAACTCCCAAATTAGAAAAACGGCAATAATTAGCAAACGAAAATACAGGTGAATTTCTTACCCAGCTTTCTCCAATTCAAACGCATCATGCAGCGCTTGAACAGCCAGTTCCATATACTTGCGATCAATCAGCACAGATACTTTGATCTCGGACGTTGAAATCACCTTGATGTTGATGCCTTCGGCCTGCAGCGTCGCAAACATTTTAGCGGCTACACCTGCGTGGCTCCGCATACCGATGCCGACGATCGACACTTTGGCGACGTCCGTATCAGACACTAGATCATGGTAGTTGATGTCGCCTGCGATCTTTGCGTCTTCCATTGCCTTTTCCGCGCGCGCTACCTGATCGGTGGGGCAAGAGAAGGTCATATCAGTGCGACCCTCTTCGGAAATGTTTTGCACGATCATATCGACGTTCACACCCGCCTCGGCCAAGGGGCCAAAGATTGCGGCGGCGATGCCGGGGCGGTCGGCCACAGAGATCAGCGTCATTTTCGCCTCGTCGCGGGAATAGGCGACCCCAGCTACTGCATTCTTTTCCATGATTTCCTCCTCATCGCAGACGAGCGTGCCAGCGTCGTCCGATGGTTCTTCAAATGATGATAACACGCGCAGGCGAACCTTGAAACGCATGGCAAGTTCGACGGACCGCGTTTGCAAAACCTTGGCGCCAAGCGATGCCAATTCCAGCATTTCCTCGAACGAGATTTTGTCGAGCTTGCGGGCCTTGTCGGTAATACGTGGGTCGGTGGTATAGACGCCGTCGACATCGGTATAAATATCGCAACGCTCGGCCTCGAACGCGGCTGCGAATGCGACGGCAGTTGTATCTGATCCACCACGGCCCAGCGTTGTAATGCGGCCCTCGGGTGACACACCTTGGAACCCTGCAACAACGGCCACGCGATCACCGGCGGCAAATTTTTCACGGATGTTTGCGGGCGGGATGTCTTCGATACGGGCGGATGAATGCGCAGACGTGGTTTGCACAGGTACTTGCCAGCCTTGCCAGCTACGCGCGGGGATTTCCATCTCCTGCAAGCGCATCGCCATCAGGCCAGCGGTCACGTTCTCGCCACTGCTGACCACGGCGTCATATTCGCGCGCGTCATACATCGGCGACGTTTCATTCACCCAGCCGACCAGCTCGTTGGTTTTGCCTGACATGGCCGAAACAATGACGATCACGTCATAGCCTTTGGACACTTCCAGTGCGACGCGTTTTGCCGCGCGGGCGATCCGGTCAAGGTTGGCGACGGACGTGCCGCCGAATTTCATCACCAATGTGGGCATGGCTATTCTCGTGGTTGATTGCGTGGGTGTCCTAATGCGTCACTGCCCCAAGGGCAAGGTCATAAGGCGTGCGGTTTACCGTCCCACGTCTCAAAACACCCCGTTGTTGCAATCGATAGGGCCGAAATCCGGTCAAATAGCCCATCTGCGGATTGTTCCACGCTAATATCCGCTTCATCGCCGCCCATATCAGTGCGCACCCAACCAGGGTGATAAATCCCCACAGCGATCCCTTCAGGGGCCAGATCAGTCGCCAAGTTGCGCCCGATATTGAGCGCCGCAGCCTTGGACGCGCGATAGGCATAGCTACCGCCTGTGGCCTCGGTGTTTGATCCCATTTGCGACGATATAATCGCAATTTTTGCGTGGTCTGCGGCACGAAGGTTCGGCAGTAAGGTAAGGATTGTCTGAAACATGCCAGTGACGTTCACTGCAAATGTGTCGGCCAATATGTCGGCGGTATAAGCTTGATCCAAGGACCAAAACCTATCGTATAGCGCGCCGGCATTGCAGATCAGGCAATCAATCGGTTGACCATCCATCGTTTCAGCCAGCGCCGCCAATGACGCCGCATTCGTCACATCAAGATCAAGCAAATCGTCCTTGCCCCTTGACGTGCCAAACGTTTCCTCACCAGAACTGCGGAATTTCGCTATTAGCGCGGCCCCAACGCCGCGATTGGCACCCGTGATCAATGTGGTCATCAGTTCACCTTTTTCGTGGGCATAAAGGGCAGGGGGACGACAGGGATACCATCTTCAACCAGTTTTTTGGCCTCGTCGAGCTTGGCTTCACCGTAAATCGGGCGCTCCTCAACAATACCGTCATGCATATCACGCGCTTGGGTGGCGAATGACATGCCGACATATTCCGAATTGGCCTCGACCTCTCGTTTCAGCTTTTCCAATGGCTGTTCTTTGGGCTCTGCCGCTACCGCTTTGTTGCTTTTGGCAGGCACACGCGGGGCCATCAATGCCTTGACTACGGCCGTTGACCCACAGGTCGTGCAATTCACCATTTTTGCACCCAACAGCTTTTCGCAAGCGGCATTAGAGGCAAACCAGCTTTCGAAGCGGTGGTCGTTTTCGCAAGATAAATCAAATCGGATCATAGCCCTTAAATAACCCTCTAGCGCTTTCTTGCAATATCAAGAAGGGCGGGATCGAAATTCGCAACGATCTGCTGCAACCCCGGATCTGATAGCTTTTTCGCGGCTTTCTTGGTGGTCATCCACTTGCGCTTGCGATCCGCGCGTTCCGGCCATGATTTATGTTTCTTGGTCAGCTCTATCGCGAAAACGGACACCATGATCGGCGTTTTCACACCATCAATCGGCTTTTCATAGCTATAGGCCCCGATGCTCATAGGATGAACGCGCCCTTCGACGCCAGCCTCCTCAATCGCCTCAATCGCGGCACTTTGGGCAGGGGTCTGTTTGTGCATCGGCCAGCCGCGCGGAATAATCCAACGTCCGGTTTCCCGCGCTGTGATCAGACAGACCTGCAATTCATCATTTTTGATGCGGTAACATAGGGCGGCCACTTGGGCGCGCACATCACGCTTGGCACCAGTTTTTAGGCGCAGGGGAACAGGTGATTTGGAAATTTTACTCATCAGATCACCACCGTCCCACCCTTACCAACCCAAGGCAACCCCTTGCCCTTCTGTGGCGGCCCTTAGATAGTCGCCAAATGAAATGGGTTCTTTCACTCTTGATTTGGATTTGCACGACTTGCGCCTACGCGCAATCGACAACTGTCGTGTTCGCAGCGTCCAGCCTCAAGGACCCGTTGGATACTTGGGTCACAGGGCATGAAAATACGGTCATTTCCTACGCAGGCAGCGGAACGCTTGTGCGTCAAATATTGCAAGGCGCACCCGCAGATATGATCGTTACCGCCAATGCCGCTTGGATGGATGAACTCACCAACAGCGGCCAGACACGACAGGTGGTTGACGTGGCGAGCAATCGCCTCGTGATCGTGGCACCTATGGGCGCGGATGACATCGCTTTGACGCCCGCAGCATTTGAGCAACGCTTGCAATCTGGGCCCTTTGCCATCGGGTTCACCGGCGCCGTGCCAGCAGGCATTTATGGCAAGGCCGCGTTGGAAAACCTCGGGCTTTGGTCCGTGGTATCGGGCCGCATTGCACAGGTCGATAACGTGCGCGCGGCACTTGCACTCGTTGCCCGCGCCGAGGCACCTTTGGGCATTGTTTACGCCACTGACGCGTTGGCCACAGATGCGGTGCGCGTTGTTGCGCAAATTGATCCCGCCACGCACCCCATGATCCGCTACCAAGCAGCGTCACTTACGCCCACGGGTGATGACCTATTGCGCAGCCTTACATCAGCAGATGGGCAAAACGCGCTCCTATCAGCGGGCTTTCTGGAGCCAATTCAATGATCCCCGAGGCGGTATATCCTGCGATCATCCTATCGCTTCAAATCGCCGTTGTTGCCACTGCTTGCGCGTTGCCGTTGGCAATCTGGATTGCGACATTGCTGGCCCGGCCACAGTTTTGGGGTCGAAACCTGCTAAACGCGGTGGTTCACCTACCGCTGGTTTTGCCGCCCGTTGTGACGGGGTATCTGTTGCTCGTCGGCTTTGGCAGGCAAGGGCCTATCGGGGCGTGGCTCTATGACTGGTTCGGCATCACGCTGGCGTTCCGCTGGACTGGGGCCGCGCTGGCGGCTGGCATCATGGGTTTCCCCCTGATGGTGCGTGCGATCCGGCTCGCTATCGAAGCGGTTGATCCCAAACTGGCCGAAGCCGCAGCGATGCTTGGCGCGTCCCGTCTGCGCATATTCGTGACGGTCACGGTCCCGCTCACTATACCGGGCATCATCGCGGGCGCGGTGCTTGGCTTTGCCAAGGCGCTGGGTGAATTTGGCGCCACGATCACCTTTGTCGCCGCCATTCCCGGTCAAACGCAGACCATCCCCACCGCGATCTATGCCCTGTTGCAAGTTCCGGGCCAAGAGGGGGCTGTTGTCGGCCTCGTCATCATATCTGTAACATTGGCCATCGGGGCTTTGATCGTGTCTGAATGGTTGACCCGTCGGGCGGTGCGCCGATGATCCGCGTTGATGTTCAAAAACAACTGGGTGCCTTTGCCCTTGATGCGCAATTCACAGCACCTGCCGGTATTACCGCAATTTTCGGCCGCTCAGGTGCCGGAAAATCAAGCCTTATCCGTGCAATTGCTGGCCTCATGACACCCGATCAAGGGCAGGTCGAGATTGCGGGGCGGGTTCTGTTTGACACATCCCGAAACCTCGCACCGCACCGCCGCAATCTAGGCGTTGTATTCCAAGAGCCGCGGTTGTTCCCGCATATGACGGTGGCCCAGAACCTTTGCTATGGCGGGCGGCATGATTGGGGTGCCGTGATTGATTTGCTGGGGCTTGCGCCGCTGCTGACGCGCTATCCAGCCAAGCTTTCGGGTGGCGAGGCGCAGCGCGTGGCCCTTGGGCGTGCCCTAATGTCGAACCCTGCCGCATTGCTGCTGGATGAACCACTGGCCGCACTTGATGCCGCCCGCAAAGAAGAGATTTTGCCCTATATCGAACGGCTCCGTGATGATGCCAATCTGCCGATGATCTATGTCAGCCATGACATTGCCGAGGTCGCCCGTATTGCCACGTCACTTGTGCTGCTTGACGCGGGCCGCGTTACCGCCTCTGGTCCGCTCGAGGATGTGTTGTCATCGCCTTCATCGCTGCGCTTGCTTGGTCCGCGTGACGCTGGCGCGGTAATTTCCGCCACGATCACAGCGCATCATACCGACGATGCGCTAACCATTGTGGCGTTTGATGGCGGCACCCTTAGCCTGCCGCATATACCGCGCGACATTGGTCAAATTCTGCGCCTTCGCATCCCTGCCCAAGACATCATTCTAGCGGCGCAAAAACCCATCGGCATTTCGGCCCGCAACATCATTCCTGTGAAAATCACTGATATTTCCCAAGGCAAGGGACCGGGGGCCGCCGTGAAACTAATCGCAGGCAACACGCCGCTATTGGCGCGGATCACAGGGGCGAGTTTGCGCGATATGGACCTATCCGTCGGCGATGATATCTACGCAATTATCAAGGCAACAGCCGTCGCACCCAAGGGCTAAAGGCCGCGCGCGGCAATCGCATCCATCGTCTTTTTGGTCCCGCCAGCATGGGCCTCAAAGAAGGATGAAATCTGCGCGTCGGTGATCTGCGCTGGCGATTGGAGTTCTTCAATCAGCGCCTGCTGGGTGTCACACAATGTGCAAACACCTGCTTCAATCGCTTCATGGGCAGGATAGGTAATCGTCCAGATATGCGGCCCGACCATCACAGGTTTTTTCAACGCTAATGGCTCAATAATATTATGCGCGCCCTTGGGCACAAACCCGCCGCCCACAATCGCGCGGTCACATAGGCCTAGGTAGAAATACATCTCGCCCATGCTGTCACCGACAAGCACGTCAATTCCGTCCAATGCGCCGGTCACTTGCAGATCAGCGTCCAAAACATCGCTGCGCCGGACGACTGTCAGGCCAGCAGAAATCAGCATTTCAACTGTCTCATCAAACCGCTCCGGCGCGCGCGGCACGTATACATAAAGCGGCCCACGGACGGCCTTTATCGCCGCGATATACGTCTGATCCTCGCCCTCAACAACGCTGGCAAGCGTCACGACCTGTCGGCCATTCGGTGCAATGATCGGGCGGGCAACATCGGCGGCTTGCAACTGTTGTGGTGGAATGGGTTGATCAAAGCGCAGCTCGCCTGTGATCGCAATATCGCTTAAACCCACATCGCGAAGCCTGTCCGCTTGCATCTGCGATTTCACAAATCCCCCCGCAAACCCGCCGAACAAGCGCCTGCGCAACCCAAGCCCGCCTTGATCCTTGTCATAGCTTTTGGCGGGGTATTGCGCGTTACACATATAAAGCGGCAGGCCAGCGGTATGGCAGGCCCAGATCATCATTGGCCAAACCTCGATTTCCATCACCAATCCGTAGCGCGGCTGCACCTGCGCCAAGAACCTGCGGTATGCGGCTTTGGTCTCATAAGGGACCCAGGTCACCACAACGCGGCCCTCGTCGATATCTTTGGCAAATACGCGCTCTGCCTCTCGTCGTCCGGCAGGGGTGAAATGCGTGGTGACGACATGATCACCTTTGGCCAACAGCGCTTGGATCAATGGAACGGCTGAACGCAGCTCGCCCGTGCTAACCGCATGCACCCAAACAGGATTGGTCAGGGTACAGTCCAAATGCCCAAGGCGTTCATCCAGATTTGAAATGTAATCAGGGTCCTTGCGGCCGCGCTTACGCAAATACGCCCAGACGGCAGGGCGCAGTAGCCGCATCAAAACACCGTAACAGGCCAGTGCTATGCGCAATACCGGATCGGGCCAACGGGTCATGATGTGCCTTCTAATTGCAACAACTCTTGCGCCAAATCACCAACAGCACGTCTCGCATCGGCGATAAAAACTTCCGGCGATGCCGCCTGCAGCGTCGCCAATGCTGTGATAATTTCCGCTGCTGAATGCACCAACACCGCAGCGCCGTGATCATCCAAACTCTTATAATCAGCCCTAAAATTAGCGGTTCTCGGTCCATGCAATACGTGGCACCCCAATGCCGCGGCCTCCCATGGGTTATGGCCCTCAATATCGGTCATCGTGCCGCCGACAAATGCCACGTCCGCGAGGCGATAAACCAATCCCATATCGCCAAGGTTATCAACGACAAAGACCTGCGCATCGGGGGCAGGGTGCTCGAATTCACTCCGGTATTGCACCGCCAAATCACTTTGAATTTGGAGCGACGGATTGCGCGGCGCAATGATCAGCAGTGCGGCCGGATCGTCACGTAAAAGGGCCTTATGCGCGGCTATGACAATCTCGGCATCTGCGGGGTGTGCAGCACCTGCAACCCAGACACGCCTGCCATTTATCGCCGATTGAAAACTTTCCAACACCTGTTGATCACAATCGAGCGGCGGACTAGCAGCCTTGAGGTTTGGACCAACACGCACATCGCGATCAAACCCGAGCTTTAAAATATGGCTGGCCGTGGCATCATCCTGTGCCGTAATGACCGCCATCCGCCGCAGGCTTGGGCCAATTGCAGGGGCGATTTTGCGTAGTTTCGCGTAGGACGTTGCATTCATCCGCGCGTTGATCAAAACCTGCGCAATGTTACGCGCCGCGACATCATGGATAAGACCGGGCCAAATGTCCTGCTCTGCCCAAATCACGAAATCAGGGCGCCAATGGTCCAAGAATACCTTGCTATATTGCGGCGCATCAATCGGCAGATATTGATGGATCGCATTCGCGGGCAGCTGCTTTGCTATGGCCGCAGCGGCACCCGTCGTGCTTGACGTCACCAACAGTTGCAATGCGGGGTCATGTGCCTGCAATGCCGCAATCAGGCTGCGCAGCGATAGCACCTCGCCAAGCCCGACAGCATGCAACCAAACCAGTCGCCCATTTGGCCGCGCAACAGTCGGCTGGCCCAGCTTTTCTTGTACGCGGCTCGCGTCTTCCTTGCCTTTGGCCAATCGTTTTCGCGTGACAATCGGCGCTACCAACGGAACCAGATATCGTAGCCCTAAATAGCACCTTAGGAGCAGTGTATTATTCCGCATCATGGAATGTTTTTTGCAATGCACCGGACCAAAAATCGGGGGTGTTTAATACAGCTACAAACCGCTCTGCGGCGCTGCCACCACCAAATGCATCGTCGCGGGCATAGGTCTTGCCCCATTGCCCCGCAAGGAATTCCGCTATGGTCTTGCCGTCATGCGCATCTGCAAAATGCACCGATGCCGCCAATGCGCGATTGGTTTGGCGTGTGCCGATATCAAGCGATGCAAGGCCGATAAACGGTGCCTCGCGCACGCCAGCGGACGAATTGCCAACCATGACAGCGGCGTTTTTCATTAATTCCGAAAAATGCGCAAATCGCATCGATGGCAAAACACGAAACCTATCGCTCGGCAGGTTTTCGATCACGTCAAAAATACCCTCTGAGCCGGGGTCGTTATTGGGGGCAATGACAACATAATTGCGGCCGCTTTGGTCAAGCGCTTCGAACAATGATCTTGCCTGCGCGCCCATGCTCGCCGCCTCTGACGTGACGGGGTGGAAAACACAGATGCCAAAATCATCAAATCCGATGTCATAGCGTGCTTGCACCTCGGCCAGTGAAACGCCCGATGCTTGGTTGTGGAAATCAAGTTCGGGCGATCCGATGGTATAAATCCGCGCAGCATTTTCGCCCAAGGTTTGCACCCGTTTTGCCGCAACATCAGAGGATACAAAATGATGGCTGGCCAGCTTGGAGTTGCAATGACGGTAAATCTCGTCAATCGTGCCCGACACCTCGCCGCCCTCAATATGGGCGCAACGAATGTAATTGGTCGCACAGACCAACGCACAGGCCAGCGCCTCAACCCTGTCACCGTGAATAACAACCAGATCAGGTTGCGTTTCGGCTACAAAGTCAGAAAAACCCGTTACAGTCTTTGCTAAAACAATATCCTGCCCATCGCCTTCGCGCTGGTTAAGAAATTCGTTTGCGGGAATATCAGGCGTCCGGTGAACCTCAAGCTTGGTCAACCCATATCGGTCAAGCATATGCATACCAGTCACAAAGAACGACACGGCAAAACCAGCATCATGGGCGGCAATCGCAAGCGGTTCCAGCTTGCCAAAATCCGCGCGTGTTCCTGTGACGAATAAGATGGATTTGGTCATCTGGGTTCCCTTGCTCACATCTGACTATTGCCAATGCGGCATCTTGATTGCAATCAATTTGACAAACAGCTCATTGAACAGCAGCGATTATTTCATCGACGCGATGTTTGAATGCGCCTGTCGCCTCGCGCACCAGACCCAACATTTCTGGCCGTGCTTTCGCGTTCTGGATCTCAGATTGCCATGTAGATACCGAGGCAGTGTGCGGTGGAAGGCGGTAACCTCCAAACTTGTTTGAGAACGGAACGCAAAGCGATTTCCGCCCCATCAGTAACGACCAGTAAACCCCGTGATAAGAGTTTGAAATGACCGTGGCTCCGCTCGCGATAAAGGCCAATGCCTGATCAAGACTATCACATTCATTTGTTAAAACGGGAATGTGATCTGGAATGTCGATCTTCATCTTGTCGGTTTTTCCTGCGTGCGCATAAAATACCACCTCATGCTCTGGCGCAGGAGGCTTATCAAACTGCGGCGCCATGCAGCTAGGGCACGGGGCGTAGGTGTAGCGGGTATCGCCGAAGTCTCGGCTGCCGATCAAATCCATTTTTCTGCGGGCCATGGCGTAGCGCAATGAGATTGGGAAAGACTGAACCGTTCCCACGCCCCATGCGATGTTGGTCGCGGCCTTGTTGCGCCTGACCCCTTGGTATTTTGACAGGCCGCCAAAAATCTTACCACCACCGTAGATGCCCACATCATAGGTGGGTGTGTTGTCATAGCGTACGTCTGAAACCGTTGCATCACCCCAATCGAAATAATCAAAAGGCGAACACGATAAATCACCAATGTTGATGGTGTCTCGAAGATGTTGAAAGTGCACTCTTGTCATTGTTTTGGCCTCGAAAATACATAACCACGGCGGGCAAGCCACCAAAACCGGCGGAAATAATTTGCAGCCTTCAGACGGTAATATCCAAGCCGTTGGTGGCGTGGCAATTTGGTGTTTTTGGCCATTGCGGTGCCAGTTATAAAACTTTGACCGCCATCGTTAGGGTGGGCCGCGAATGGCTCCAGCCCCATTAATCGAATGTCATGAACAAAAAATCGATTAAGTTCGTGATCATGCGCGCGGGTTATGGGCCAAAACCCGGCAGCTAATCGCGCAGCAACATCACGTTTGATCAAATAGCAGGCGTTTCCGGTAAACGGCCCCCAATAGGCATTCAAACTGTACTGCCCGACCGTCTTTTGGCGGAGCGGACCTTTGGCGCGAATGATTGCAAACCGGCAAATGTCCCAATCTGCCTGATTTTCCAGAGCAAGCTGCAATGCAACTTTGAAATCATCTTTAAAGGCGACATCATCTTCGCAGACGAGAACGATTTTGTCGTTGCCCGCGCCAATGTCTTGCCAAAGATTAACATGAGAAGCGTAGCAGCCAAGATGCCCTGCTGAAACCGGAGACCCCATATTGCGGCGCCACGCATCTTGATCCGTTTTCTCAAGCAACGCGTTCAAATTTTGACGGCCATCAACACCGTCGTAGAATTGAAAATCAAGGCCGATCGATTGAAATTCACGCGTCACCTGCTGTCGACGGCTATCGGCATGTTCAAGAGATATAACATAGGTTGGAACAGCTGGGTCAGCCATCCAAATCGGACCAATTCAGCTGCGTGTTGCGCGCCATCGCCTTGTTAAGCGTTTTGCCAACAACCGCATCAAATTCATAGCCAGCGATTTCACCCGATCCCGGGCGTCGCGCCCAAATGTCGGCCTCTGTAATCACGTGACCTGCGGGTAAATCGCGGTCTGCGACGACAGAAGAACGCGCAAATTTATATACGCCTTCTTCGGCAGCTGTGCGTTGTTTTGGGTTGTGTAGGGCCGTATGGATTTCACGGCTTCGGTCAATGATATGGCGCAGCTCTGACGGGTCCATGGAATTGATGATATCAGGCCCAACGCGGTAGCGCGTATCGGTATAGTGGCGTTCCAAAATGCATGCACCTAAGGCAACAGACGCCAGCGCCATTTCCGGCCCGATTGAATGATCCGAAAAGCCGACCGTTGCATTGGGGAAATTTTCCTTCAGGTCAGTGACCCCCTGAAGCGACACAATTTCCGGCGGGGAAGGATACAGATTCGTGCATTCCAACAAGGCGTATTCAATGCCAGCATCGTCAAGAATTTGAACAGACGCGCGGATACTTTCGATTGTTTGCATACCCGTCGACATGATCACAGGTTTTCCCTTGCGGGCGATGTGGCGGATGAGCGGCAGGTTATCGACTTCGCCAGATCCGATTTTATAGGCAGGCACATCAAGCGTTTCGAGGAAGTCAGCAGCAGCACGCGAAAACGGCGTGGAAATCCAAATCATGCCAAGGCTCTCGGTGTAATCCTTGAGCGCCTTTTCGTCATCATGATCCAGCGCGCAGCGCTCCATGACTTCCCAGATAGACACATCCGCATTTGGCGGAAAAATCTGTTTGGCCTCATCTGTCATCTCGTCTTCGATGATGTGGGTCTGATGTTTGATCATTTCGCAGCCGGATGCCGCGGCGAGGCGGACCATTTCCTTGGCCACACCCAAATCGCCCCCATGGTTGATCCCAATCTCGGCAATCACGAGTGGTGGGTATTGTGGGCCGATTTTGCGTCCAGCGATTTCCATGCGAATGCTCCTGATTATCTGTTGCCCTTTTACGATCAACAATGAGAGAGCGCAAACGGCCAGTTGCAATGATCGTAAACTTGGGTCAATTGGGGCGCGATCTATGAAAGTGTTCCGATGGCTAGCACCCCGAAATATGAAATTGAGACTCAAGCTGGCCGTAAACGTGCGCAGCGTCATTTCGATTGGATTGATCACGGATTTTTGCGGTACCGGTGGCATAATTTTGCGCAATTTTCTGATGGCGCCTATCGGTCAAACCACCCAACACATGTGCGTTTCGACGAGTACGCCAATATGGGTATAAAGTCGGTTCTTAATCTTCGGGCCCCGAACGATCATCCACCCTATTTGTTTGAAGTTGAAAACTGTGAGCGGCTTGGATTATCGCTCATCACGGCGCAAATGGCCGCAAGAAGTGCGCCGTCTATAGAGGTCTTAGAGCGATTATTTGCGGCGTTTGATCAAATTGAGAAACCGTTTTTGATGCATTGTAAATCTGGGGCCGACCGAACCGGATTGGCGGCTGCTTTGTATCTTTTGCACTATGAAAACCAGACGCTGGACGTGGCGAAACGGCAGCTTTCATTTGACTATGTCCATATCAAACGCTCAGGAACTGGTGTTTTGGACCATTTCCTTGAGCTTTATGGCGAGGCGCACGCCGTAAGCGGTATTGGGGTGTTGGAGTGGATCAGGACCGCATATGACCCTGAGGTTTTGACGAAAAGCTTTGCCGCAAAACAGAAATCCCTGTGGCCATGGCAAGGTTGGCGCTAGCGTTCACCGCGCGCGATTTGACGGCCCAATAGAAATTCAACGATGTCCCAGTCGATCGGATTATCGATATCAAGGCTGCGTTCTTCTGGCACCATATAGGGGATGACGCGGCCTTCAAATAGGCTGCTCGCAACCCGAAGATAAGCCGGATCAAGCACGTAAACGAGGCCAACATGATCCAAAACGATAGGTGCCGCTTGGCGCGACAATACGTGACCAGGTAGCGGTTTTGAGACGTGTAAAGCGCCGTCGGCGTCGGTTTCGAGCATGTTGAAATAGGGGTTTTTGCGCGATACGCAGCAGGACATGACCATATCGGGCTGCTCGGATTGAAAGAGATCAATCGCGCCGGAAATATCCTGTGGCAGGCGCAGGGGAGAGGTGCAATCGAGGTCAACAAAGGCGCTCACCGGGCCGGTTTGTTTTTCGACCTCGCCCAAGGCATGCTGCCAAACGCCCCATTTTCCCGCACCATCAGTAGCCAGTTCAGGAGGGCGGGGACCGATATCGATGCCGCCGCGTTTGAGGCCGTGTTCATACATATCGGGGCAGTCGGTTGAGACGACAAAAGCATCGATTTGATCGGAATCGATCAGCTGATCCAAGGCCCAATCGATGACGTGTTTACCGTGCATCATGCGAAAGTTTTTATTGGGGACGCCCTTGCTGCCTGCGCGGGCGCCGATGTGGCCGATGATCATGATGAATTCCCGATAGTGTGTGATGTTCCGCGTGCGGAACAAGTGGTAACGTATTTATTTCAACAGCTTAACGGTGGCAAAGCTCAAAAGCGACGTCCGTTCACCATTTGTTAAGTGGTCTGGCCGATCCGCGATGAATAATCGTTGCGTCAAGCTTTGTCGAGTTTCCAGCGCGTTTTTCGGTAATCATCGCGATCAATTCTTGGGCGGCGAGGCGGCCCATTTGTTGATGCGGCACGCGCACTGTTGTCAGCTTGGGAAATACAACTTGAGCCAATTCAAGATCGTCAAAGCCAGTGATTGAAATGTCATCGGGCACCGTCAACCCAAGTGAACGGGCCGCGCGTAATGCGCCAGCGGCCAGCACGTCGTTGCCGCATAGCACGACCGTTGGCGTATTGGCCATCACGGCCATAAATGCCTTGGCACCAGCGCTCACGTCATAGGGGACTTCTTCGACGGTCAGGGTGTCGGGGGAAATGCCATGCGCCGACATCGCATCCTTGACGCCATCAATGCGAAGACGCGCGCGATCATTGTTGGCACTGATGCCCGAAATCATAGCAATTTTACGGTGCCCCATGTCGATAACCTGTTCTGCCAGCGCGCGCATGGCGGCGCGGTTGTCAAAGCCGATTGAGGGGGTTGGCGTGTCGCCCAGATAGGACCAAGCCACGAGGGCCGGCACATTTTGACGGGAGAGATAGTCATAAATGGCAGGGTCGCGATCATGGCCGATCAGCAGTAGGCCATCGGCACCACGCGCGACAAGGGTGCGGATTTGCTCGGCCTCGGCTGAGGGATCGTAAGCGGAACTGGAGACCAGAAGGGTATAGCCATGTTCATGCAGCTCTTCTTGGAACGCTTGTAGGCCACGGGCAAAGATTGCGTTGTCCATCGTAGGGATGATTGCGCCGATGGTATAGCTGCGTTTGGCGGCCATGACGCGGGCTGCAAAATTAGGGGTATAGCCAGTTTGTTCGATCACGGCCTCCACCCTTCGCAAGGTTGGCGCGGATACTTTTTCAGGCGTATTTACACAGCGCGATACCGTCGCAGTCGAAACGCCGGCCAAGCGGGCCACGTCATCGAGTGTTGGGGGTGCTTCATTTTGCGTCACGGTGGATGCCTTGGGTGAAATGTAAGGGCTTGCATTTGCAATGTAAGCGCTTACAATACGGTAAGCAAGAGATTCCTGAATAGTCGCCGCAGGGTGGTGTCACATGTGATTACCATGACCTCAAAGCAAGCGACATCGCGCAATTTGAAGAGGACCTGACCAATGACACGTGAATACCTGAAAAAAGCGACGCTGACGTCTGAATCAGATGCGTCTGAAACCCATGAGATCGTGTCGAATATTCTGGCTGAGATTGAAGCGGGCGGTGACAAGGCGGCGATGGAATACGCGGCCAAGTTTGACCAATACGAGGGCAACATCATGTTGACCCAAGACGAGATTGACGCCGCGATTGCGCTGGTGCCTGAGCGGTTGAAGGCGGATATTCGATTTGCCAGCGACAATGTGCGCCGTTTTGCTGAGTTGCAGAAAAGCACGATGTCGGACGTGGAAATGGAAATCGAGCCGGGCTTTGTTGCGGGTCAAAAGGTGATCGCGGTTGATGCGGCTGGCTGTTACGTGCCCGGTGGGCGGTATAGCCATATCGCGAGTGCGATTATGACAGTGACGACGGCCAAGGTTGCGGGATGTAACCACATCACGGCCTGTTCCCCGCCGCGCCCCGGCGTGGGTGTCGCGCCTGCGATTGTTTATGCGGCCCATATTTGTGGCGCGGATAAGATCATGGCGATGGGCGGCGTGCAGGGTGTTGCGGCGATGACATTCGGCCTGTTTGGGCTACCGAAGGCCAATATTTTGGTGGGGCCGGGCAACCAGTTTGTGGCCGAAGCCAAGCGCATTTTGTTTGGGCGCGTGGGCATCGATATGATTGCTGGGCCAACCGATAGCCTGATCCTTGCTGATAGCACGGCAGACGCGCATATCGTGGCGACGGATTTGGTGAGCCAAGCCGAGCATGGGTATAATAGCCCCGTGTGGTTGGTGACGGATAATGAGGAATTGGCGCAAAAGGTGATGAACCTTGTGCCGGGTCTGATTGAAGATTTGCCGGGCACAAATCGTGATAACGCATTTGCTGCATGGCGCGATTATGCCGAGGTAATCGTCTGTAGCGACCGAGAAGAAATGGCCGCGTGTTCAGATGAATACGCACCAGAGCACTTGACCGTGCAGGCCGAGGATTTGGATTGGTGGCTGGAGCGGTTGAATTGCTACGGCTCATTGTTCTTGGGCGAAGAAACCACGGTGTCTTATGGTGATAAAGCGTCCGGCACGAACCACGTGCTGCCGACGTCTGGTGCGGCCAGCTATACCGGTGGGCTTAGCGTGCATAAGTTCATGAAAATCGTGACATGGCAGCGGTCCACGCGGGATGCATCCAAGGCGGTGGCCGAAGCGACGGCAAGGATTTCACGGCTTGAAGGCATGGAAGGCCACGCACGCGCGGCGGATGTGCGTCTGGCCAAGTATTTCCCCGGTGAGAATTTCAACCTGACGGCAGAAGACTAATGCCTAACCCCCGCGATCTGTTTGATCTGCATGGCAAGGTTGCTTGTGTCACTGGCGCAAGTTACGGCCTTGGGCGACGTGCGGCCGTGGCCTTGGCTGCGGCGGGCGCGTCGGTTGTGGGGGTAGCGAGGCGGGCTGAGGCGTTGGACGCGATGTGCGCCGAGATCGGCGATCGTGCGGCGGCGGTTGCTGCCGATATCACGGATCGTGACGGGATTTCTGCGTTGGCCGCTGCGGTGTCAGCACCGTTTGGCGCACCCGATATTGTGGTGCACGCGGCGGGTTTGAATACGCGCGAGGCGGCGGATGACGTGACGGCCGAGGGTTGGGACCAGACGGTGGCGGTTAATCTGTCAGCGCCATTTTTCCTGTCGCAAGCCTTGGTGCCTGCGATGAAGGCAAAGGGCTGGGGTCGGATCGTGAATTTCGCGAGTTTGCAGACCACGAGGGCATTTCCAGGTGGGATTGCCTATGGGGCGACAAAGGGCGGCGTGGGACAATTGACCCGCGCGATGGCAGAGGCGTGGTCCAAAGACGGGATCACGGCGAACGCGATTGGGCCGGGCTTTTTTCCAACAGAATTGACGGCGGCTGTGTTTGATGACCCTGAGCGCGCGGCGCGTAATGCGGGCCAGACATGCGTGGGACGTAACGGGCGGCTTGAGGATATGGATGGGCCGTTGTTGTTCTTGTGCTCGGACGCGTCATCATATGTCACGGGGCAGGTATTGATGGTCGACGGGGGGTTCACGGCGAAATGAAAGCATTGGTTTATGATGGGGTTGAAACCCTTGGTTTTCGCGATGTCCCTGATGCGATCCCGCAGGATGGCGAGCATCTGATCAAGGTCGATGCCGTTGGGATTTGCGGGTCTGACATGCACGCCTATTTGGGCCATGATGCGCGACGTCCTGCGCCGTTGATCCTTGGGCATGAGGCGGCTGGTGTCATTGTCGGCGGGCCGCGTGATGGGGTGCGTGTCACGGTCAACCCGCTTGTGACTTGTGGAAAATGTCAGGCCTGCACAACGGGGCGCAGCAATCTTTGCCCTGATCGTCAGATCATTTCGATGATGCCGCGTGAGGGTGCGTTTGCGCAGTATATCGCGATGCCGGGTGATAATTTGGTCGTCGTGCCGGATGATGTGCCACTGACCAAGGCCGCATTGGCCGAGCCATTGGCAGTCAGCTGGCATACGGTGCGTTTGGCGCTTGAGGCGCTGCACGACGGTATGGACAAACGTGCGCTGGTCATTGGTGGTGGGGCGATCGGTCTTGCGGCGGCGCTCGCGCTGCGGGCGATGGGGATTGAGGATATCACCATTGCAGAGCCAAACGATGCGCGGCGTGCGTTTCTGATTGAGCAATGCGGCGAAAATGCTGTTGCGAATGCGACGGGTAGTTACCCTGTGGTGATCGACGCGGTGGGATATGCCGCGACCCGCAAGGCGGCGTCTGAAGTGGTGCAGGCTGGTGGTGTGATTGCGCATGTGGGTCTTGGCGAAGACCTTGGCGGCTTGGACGTGCGCCGGATGACGTTGCAAGAAATTACGTTCATTGGCACCTACACCTATACACCACAAGATTTCCGCGACACGGCGCAGGCGATTTTTGACGGGCGGCTTGGCCCGCTAGATTGGACCCAAGAACGTCCCCTATCGGAGGGGTTTGTCGCATTCCAAGAATTGCGTCGCGGCAAAGTGGCAGCACCCAAGATTGTGTTGCGCCCGTGGGCGTGACACCCCAATAACAATAGTGAACCAAAGCGCAGATATGCGCCTTATGAGAAAGGCAAATCAAAGATGAACATCGACAAAAAGATCGTAGATGATCTTGTTGCGAATGATGTTTCTTTTGTCACCACAGTGCCGTGTAAGCAGCTAGCTGGTGTGATTGAAGAAGTTGAAGCACGCGATGAAATTTTCCACATCCCGTCCAACAAAGAAGACGAAGGCATGGGCCTGTGCGCTGGCGCGTTCATGGGCGGCAAGCGTCCTGCGATCATCATGCAGAACACGGCGATTGGTGTGACAATCAACACGCTTGCGACGCTGACACAGTTTTACCGGATGCCATTGCCGATGATCATCAGCTATCGCGGTGAATTGCGCGAACCTGTGGCGTGTCAGGTTGAGATGGCTGTTCACACAAAGGCGCTGCTCGCGCAGTTGAACATCCCGACCTACCATTTCCATTGGCAGAAGGATGTCGAAGAGTTCGACAACATCCTCAAATACACATTCATGTGCAACAAACCTGTCGCGATCCTCACGGACGCGAACTTCTGGGGAGGCTATGGGGACCAATGATCCGTTCAGAAATCTTAAAAGAAATCGCACCCATCCTGAACCCGCATCTTGTGGTTTGTAACATCGGTCTGCCGAGCCAAGAGCTGCATATGATCGACGATAACGCGCGTAATTTTTACATGCTGGGCACAATGGGCCTGTCGTCATCTATCGGTTTTGGTCTGGCGTTGGCGCAGGACAAGCCTGTCATTTCCATCGACGGTGATGGTTCTGTTTTGACGAACCTTGGCACGTTGCCGACGATCGCAAACAACGCGACTGGCAACTACACGCTGTTGATTATCGACAATGGATCCTATGGATCCACCGGTGATCAGCCAACATATGCGGGTATGAAAACATCGCTGACGGCAGTCGCCAAGGCATGTGGCTGTGACAACGTGATCGAAGTGCAGGACAAGGATCTTGGTCCTGTGTTGCAGTCGGCAATTGATAGCGACGAGATGACGATCATCGTGTGCAAATGCGATAGCGGCAACATCAAGCTACCTGTTATCACGCTTGACCCTGTCGTGATCCGTCACCGGTTCATGGAAGCTGTCAAAGCCTAATGGCTGCGGGTGCTATTCATAGTGCCGCTGATGCGAGGCTGATGGCCAAGCGGCGGCTGCCATGGATGGTGTTCGACTATATTGATGGCTCTGCTGGGGCCGAGACAGGGGCGGCGCGTAATCGTGCCGCCCTTGACGCAGCAACGCTAAAGCCACGTATTTTGCGTGATGTCAGCAAGCGGTCATTGGCTGTTGATCTGTTTGGCAATCAAGCAAAGCGCCCGTTCGGGATTGCGCCGATGGGCATGTGCAACCTGTCGGCACCGGGTGCCGATTTGATGCTGGCAAGACTGGCTGCGAAATATCATGTGCCGCATGGGGTATCGACGGTTGCCTCGACCCCGATGGAAAAGATCATTGAAGTGGCCGAGGGGAATGCGTGGTTTCAATTGTATTTCAGTGGTGATGGTGTGGGGACGTTCAAGTTGGTCGAGAGGGCCAAGGCAGCGGGTTACGAGACGCTGGTGCTGACGGTTGATGTGCCAGAGGTTGGGCGCAGGCCAAGAGAGCTGCGCCATGGATTTAAGATGCCGTTTCGTATCGGGCCAAAGCAGTTTGTCGATTTTGCACTGCATCCAAGGTGGTCGTTGACGTCGCTGATTGCGGGCAAGCCGCAGATGGCGAATTTTGAAATGGACGGTTTTGAGTTTGACCGGACGGAGAGCCGTGCGGCGGCGACGTGGGAAACACTGGCAAGGCTGCGGGATGCTTGGTCCGGCAATCTGGTGGTTAAGGGTGTGTTGGACGTCGGCGACGCGGTTGCGTTGAAGAACGCGGGTGTGGACGGGGTGCAAGTGTCGAGCCACGGGGCAAGGCAGCTTGAGAGCGCGCCGTCGCCATTTGCGATGTTGCCCGCGATGCGGGCGGCGTTGGGGGATGACTATCCGATCTTCTTTGACAGCGGATTGCGGTCCGGTGAGGACGCGCTCAAGGCGATGGATGCTGGTGCTGACTATGTGTTTTTTGGCCGTGCGTTGCAGTTTGCGATGGCTGCGGCGGGCGAAAAGGGCCTTGGACAATTGTGGGATGTTTTGTCGGACGAATTGAGCATTGCGATGGCGCAGACGGGGTTATGCGACGTGAACAGCCTTTATTCCCGACCACGCAATACCTGAGCGGGTTTTGCGGCCAAGGGGCGCAAGGCAAAGGCCAATCCTGCCAGCAATGATGTGACCATCCCGATGGAAATGATCAGCGTTGCGTTGCCCCATATGACGCGGTAACCGCCGTCCATCACAAATGTCGTCACAGCCCAGCCACCCAGCATACCGCTAAACAGTGCGACGATGCCTGCGGCGATGCCAAGCAGGGCAGAGCGGAGGGCGAAGCTGAGCAAGATAGAGCCGCGCGTGGCACCGAGGGTTTTGAGGACAGCGGCCTCGAACGTGCGGGTGCGTTCACCTGCGGCGGCGGCACCGATCAACACCAGAAATCCGGTAAGCAATGTCACGGCGGCACCATAGCGGGTGGCGGTGGCGATGCCGGAGACCAGTTCGACCACCTGATCAATCGCGTCGCGGATACGGATAGCGGTGATGTTGGGGTAGAGGCCCGCGAGATCACGCAGGATAGGGGCTTCGGCCTCGGCCTCGGCATAAACCGTGGCGATCCAGCTATGGGGCGCACCAGCGAGGGCAGATTCGTTGAGGGCCATGACAAAGCCGATGCCTGCGTCCTCCCAGCTGACTTCGCGCAGGCTGCTGATTTTGGCTGTGATGTCGCGGCCGAGGATATTCACAGTGATGTCGTCGCCGATGTCGATGCCCATCTCGGCGGCTTCTTCGGCGGCAAAGCTCATCAGCGGTGGGCCGTTATATCCTGCGGGCCACCATTCGCCAGCGGTGACGGTTGTGCCCTTGGGCAAACCATCGGCATAGGTCACGCCGCGATCACCGCGCGTGACCCAATGGCCGTTGGTGTATTCGTCAGCAGGTGTGCCGTTGATCTGGGTGATGATGCCGCGCAGCATGGGGGCGGTGTCGACCTTGCTGACCAGCGGATCATCGGCAAGGCGTGCGTTAAAGCCGTCGATCTGGTTTGGTTGAATGTCGATAAAGAAATAGCTGGGTGCGACCTCTGGCAGGTCATCTTGGAAGGCGGCACGCAGGTTACCGTCAATCTGGCCTACGGTGGCAAGGACGGTGAGGCCAAGGCCAAGCGACAGCACGACAGAGAACACATCGCCACGTTGTGTGGCGATGGCGGACAGCGCATGGCGGAGCGTTGGGCGGCCCCGTGCGGCGCGCGATGCGCGGCGTGCGATCCAGCGGATCAAGGTTGCGGCGAGGTAGAGCAGGACGAGGGTGACGGCGATGCCACCTGCTGTCCAAAGCGTGAGGAAAACTGTGCCAGACAGCCATGATGCAGACGCGAGCAGCAGCGCGATCAGGATTGCCACAGCGATGATGTAACGCCAGCGGGGGAGCTGTGTGTCGTCGGTTGCATCGCGAAATAGGGTTGCGGGTTTGATCCCTTCGCTTCGGGCGAGGGGCCAGAGCGTGAAGATCAGCGCGGTGAGGCTGCCGTAAAGAGCGGCCTCGAACAACGTGCCAGCGCGGAGGCGGAAATCAGCAGGCAAGGGAAGCTGCGCCTCGATCAGGGGGGCAAAGATGATGGGTAGGCCCGCGCCAAGGATCAGGCCGATGGCGATGCCGATCAGGGTGAGAATGCCGATCTCGATGAAGTAGACTTGGAAGACAGTGCTGCGGGTCGCGCCAAGGGTTTTGAGCGTGGCAATCGTGCGGGTTTTGCCAGCCAGATAGGTGCGCACGGCGGAAGATACGCCGACACCACCGACGGCCAAACCAGCAAGACCCATCAAGATCAGGAACGATCCGATGCGTTCAACAAACCGTTGCGTGCCGCCAGCGCCACGCCGTTTATCACGCCAACGCAGGCCACTGTCGGCAAATTTTTCGTCGGCCTCGGTCTCGAGCGCTGCGAGGTCAGCGCCATCGGGCAGGGTCAGGCGGTATTGGGTTGAAAATAGCGTGCCCTCGGCCAAGAGGCCCGATTGGGCAAGGTCATCCGTCAAAACAATCGTGCGAGGGCCAAAGCCGAACCCACCGGATGCGTTATCGGGGTAGCGGGTGAGGATGGCGCGCAGGGTGAATGCCTGTTCGCCCAGCTTGAAGGTGTCGCCAGCCCGTAGACCCAAGCGATCGGCGAGGACGGGTTCCATCACGGCGCCATGGTCTGCGAGAGCATCATCAAGTGCGATTGGTGGGTCGAGAGTGACCGAGCCGATCAGGGGATAGGCGCTATCGACGGCACGGACTTGGGTGAGGCCACGTTCAACGACGTCACGTTCTACGACGACGAGGGATCGGAAATCGACGGTTTCGGATATTTGGGTGGCGATGGATTGCATCCACGCGCTCTCATCGGGCATGGCGTAGCGGTATGTCAGCTCAATCTCGGCGTCGCCGCCAAGGAGCGCTGCACCTTCATTGCGTAAACCCGCCTCAATCCCCGCGCGCACGGTGCCAAGGGCCGCGATAGCCGCGACGCCAAGGGCGAGACAGGCGAGGAACACGCGAAACCCGTGCAGGCCGCCGCGCAATTCACGCCGCGCTATTTTCCAAGCAAGCGAGAGGCTCATGCGATACGCCCGTCGGCCAGATTGACCACACGGTCACAGCGCTGGGCCAGATCATCGGCGTGGGTGACCATGATCAGCGTAGCACCATATTTGTCGCGTAGATCAAACAACAGATTGATGATCGCGTCACCATTGGCGGCATCAAGGTTGCCGGTAGGTTCATCCGCGAGCAAAATCTTGGGGCGGGTCACTGTGGCACGGGCGAGGGCCACGCGTTGCTGTTCACCACCTGAAAGCTGGCTTGGGAAATGATCGGCGCGCGCGGACAGGCCAACATCGGCGAGAGATTGCGCGGCCTTGGTAAATGCGGCCTTGTCACCCGCCAATTCCAGAGGGGTGGCGACGTTTTCCAACGCGGTCATTGTCGGAATAAGGTGGAAAGACTGGAACACCACGCCCATATTAAGACTGCGGAACCGCGCCAATGCGTCCTCGGACATAGACGTGAGGTTTTGATCCAAGGCGGTGACTTGGCCCTGCGTGGCCTGTTCAAGCCCGCCCATCAACATAAGGAGCGACGATTTGCCTGAACCACTTGGCCCGACTAGCCCGACGGATGTGCCCGCAGCAATGTCGAGCGTGATGTCGTGTAAAATGTCGATACGGCCTGCGTTGCCGTCAAGCGAGAGGGACACGTCGGTCATGGAAAGGGCGGCAGCGGTCATATTGGGCGTTCCTCGGGCTATGGCTTCCTTTGGATATGGCGCGCGAATGGGGTTGTGCAAGGTCTTGGTGGCGGTTGCGTTGCTGCCAAGTGCGAGTTTTGCACAAACCGTGACGATTGCCGCGCTGGGTGATAGCCTGACGGCGGGGTATGGATTGCCGCAAGCGGATGGGTTTGTGCCGCAGATGCAGGCGTGGCTGGACGATCAGGGTGCCGACGTGCGGATGATCAACGCGGGCGTGTCTGGCGATACCACGGCGGGGGGCCTTTCGCGGGTGGATTGGATGCTGACGCCGGATGTGGATGCGATGATCGTGGCGCTTGGCGGGAATGATTACCTGCGCGGCATTGATCCGGTGGCGAGCCGAGAGAACCTTGACCAGATTTTGGAGATCGCATCGGGCAAGGGTGTCGATTTATTGCTGGTCGGGATCGCGGCGGGCAATAATTATGGCCAAGACTATCAGCAGGCGTTCAACGGCATGTATGCGGAATTGGCGCAGGGCTATGATATCCCGCTCATCACATCATTTTTTGACGGGATCACGGACACTGCAACGACGCAATTGGACATTCGCAAATATATGCAGGCCGATGGTATTCACCCCAATGCGCAGGGCGTTGCATTAATTGTGGATGCTATGGGGCCAGCCATTGCGCAGTTTGCACAAGCCGCAAGGGAATGACCGCAAGAACGGTGTAGCAATTCAAATTTTAGGGGGGATTGGCGCGTCGGGCAGGGCCGACGGGGGAGATTGAAATGCGCGCGTTTGCGCGCATTCCGTGTTTTTACTGTGCGTAATTTACGCGAGTGAAAGGTTCACCGCAGATTCGCGACCGTCGCGGCCAGCTTCGATGTCAAAAGTAACCTTTTGATCGTCAGCCAGACCTGTGAGGCCAGAACGCTCAACAGCAGAGATGTGAACGAACACGTCTTTTGCGCCGCCATCAGGAGCGATAAAGCCGAAGCCTTTAGTTGCGTTGAACCATTTTACTGTACCAGTAGCCATGGAATTAATCCTTTGTTTTCAATGCCGTCCACGGAATGTGACAGCGCGGCGTAGTCAGTGCAATATCGAGAGACTGTGCCTTGGTAGAAAACAGTAGGTCGAGATAGAATAACGTCTGCAACGCTCATGTGGGACGAATTGGACAAAAAAGCAAGGGTTTTCGCAAAATAATCGGCGGCAAGCCGCTTGCTATATGTCCCGTCATCATTCACCTGAGGGGTGAAATTATGAGGAAAACGGCCATGCGCTGGGATGAATTGATAACACGATCAGGTGGCGTTTGCGAGTTTTGCGGCAGCGCCGAGGGGCTAGGTGCGTTGGAACTGACGCCAGAGGACAAAGTATTGCTCTGCGCGACCTGTCTGGGGACATCGGATGCGCCGATTGGCCATTGGCATTGCCTAGAGGGGGCTGCGTGGTCTGACGTGCCGTCAGTTCAGATTGCGGTATGGGAAAAACTGGGCAAGCTGGATGAGGCATGGGCCACCGATACCCGCGATATGATGGTTGTCGACACTGATGCGATGGCGCGGCTGATGGATGCCACCAATCCAGAGGTGATCCACAAGGACAGCAACGGCATGGTTTTGGCGCATGGTGATACCGTCGTGTTGGTCAAGGATTTGCCCGTCAAAGGCGCGGGGTTCACAGCCAAACGTGGCACAGCGGTGCGCAACATTTCATTGGTGCCGGAAAACGCAGGCCACATTGAGGGGCGTGTTGAAGGGCAGCGGATTGTTATTCTGACGGAATTTGTGAAGCGGAAGTAGGCGGTCAGCTCTGCGTTTCGCATCGAATATGTAAAAGGGCGGGGAAATTCCCCGCCCTTTGTTATTAACGTGAAAACTTTTTGTGCTTCATGCGTTTGGGCTCAAGAGCATCGGCACCGAGGCGGCGCTTTTTGTCTTCTTCGTAGTCTTCAAAGTTGCCTTGGAACCATTCGACGTGGGCGTCGCCCTCGAACGCGAGCATGTGTGTGCAGATGCGGTCGAGGAAGAAGCGGTCGTGGGAAATGACCACGGCGCAACCAGCAAAGCTGGTCAAAGCGTCCTCAAGAGCACGCAGTGTTTCGACGTCCAGATCGTTGGTCGGTTCATCGAGCAACAGCACGTTGCCGCCGGATTTCAGCAGTTTGGCCATGTGCACGCGGTTGCGTTCACCGCCCGAAAGCAGGCTGACTTTTTTCTGCTGATCGCCGCCTTTGAAGTTGAACGCGGAACAATAGGCGCGGCTGTTCATGGATGCGTCGCCAAGTTCGATAATTTCGGCGCCGCCTGTGATTTCTTCCCAGACTGTGGTGTCATCGGCAAGCGCATCGCGGGATTGGTCGACATAGGACAGCTGCACCGTGTCGCCGAAAGAAACCGAACCTTCATCAGGTTCGATCTGACCTGTGAGCATGCCAAAGAGCGTGGATTTACCCGCGCCGTTGGGACCGATCACGCCGACAATACCGCCCGGAGGCAGATCGAATGACAGGTCTTCGACCAAGAGCTTGTCGCCCATCGCTTTTTTCAGGTTCTCGACTTCGATCACTTTGGACCCGAGGCGTGGGCCGTTGGGGATAATGATCTGGGCACGGCCCATCTTCTCTTTTTCGGACTGGTTGGCCAGATCGTTATACGCGCTGATACGGGCCTTTGATTTGGCCTGACGGGCCTTGGCACCTTGGCGCATCCATTCAAGTTCGCGCTCGAGCGTGCGTTGCTTGGATTTGTCGTCCTTTGCTTCACGCTCAAGGCGTTTTGCCTTGGCTTCGAGCCAGCTGGAATAGTTGCCCTCGTGCGGGATGCCTGACCCGCGGTCCAGTTCCAAAATCCAACCTGTGATCGCATCAAGGAAGTAACGGTCGTGGGTGACGATCAGGATCGTGCCTTTGTAATCGATCAGGTGCTGTTGCAGCCAAGCGATTGTTTCGGCGTCAAGGTGGTTGGTGGGTTCATCGAGCAGCAGCATATCAGGCGCTTCGAGCAGCAGCTTACACAGTGCGACGCGGCGCTTTTCACCGCCCGACAGGTTGGCGATGTCGGCGTTATCAGCAGGGCAGCGCAGGGCTTCCATGCTGACGTCGATCTGTGCGTCGAGGTCCCAGAGGTTCTGCGCGTCAATCTCATCCTGAAGCTGCGCCATTTCGTCGGCGGTTTCTTCGGAATAGTTCATTGCCACTTCGTTATAGCGATCAAGGATCGCCTTTTTCGCGGCGACACCAAGCATGACATTTTCACGCACGGTCAAGGAAGTGTCGAGTTCGGGTTCCTGTGGCAGGTAGCCAACCTTGGCACCTTCGGCGGCCCATGCTTCGCCTGCGAAATCCTTGTCCTGTCCGGCCATGATGCGCATCAGGGTTGATTTACCCGTGCCGTTCACACCGACGACGCCGATTTTCACACCGGGCAGGAAGTTCAGGCGGATATTTTCAAATACCTTTTTGCCACCGGGATAAGTCTTGGAAACGCCGTCCATAAAGTAGACGAATTGATTTGCAGCCATGGGGTGCCTCGCTTTGCGGGATTTCGAATTTGGCCCTTCAATAGCGGGGCAAGCGGGCAGGGGCAATCAGTCGTTTGACAAGGCTGTGCGGCAATGTTTCCTTGGGGCGAGTTTAGGGAGCGAAAGATGCGCCAATTGATCACATTCATTCAGCGTATTTGGCCTAGAAATTAATGCAGGGATTTCCATCAGCGAGACCGGGGCAAGTCGTGGGCCTGTTGGGGGGGTCGTTTGACCCCGCGCATGCGGGGCATGTGCATATCACCAAGGCCGCGATGACACGTTTTGGGCTGGATCATGTCTGGTGGTTGGTCAGTCCGGGCAATCCGCTGAAACACAGCGGCCCCAAGCCGATTCAGCAACGCTTGGATAGGGCAAGGGCGGTCGTGGATGACCCGCGCGTCACGGTGAGCGATATTGAGGCGCATTTGCAGACCACATATACCGCCGACACGATTGCCGCATTGATCAACAGATACCCAACCACGCGGTTTGTCTGGCTGATGGGTGCGGATAATCTGGCGCAGTTTCACCGCTGGCAAAATTGGCAATGGATCGCCGAGACGGTGCCGATGGGTATCCTTGCCAGACCGGGCGACCGGATTTCAGGCCGAGTTTCCAAAACAGCGAAAGTTTACCGTGAGGCGATGATCGCGCCGAGAGCGTCCCGCCTTTTGGGACGGGCGACAGCGCCTGCGTGGTGTTTTGTAAACCTGCCGATGTCAGATGCATCATCAACGAAAATTCGGTCAAAGGGCGATTGGAGGTGACCAAGCGTATCGTCAGAAGGGGTTTTTTGGCGGGGGCATTGTCATCGGTCGCGAGCGTGGTCGCGGGCCAAGGGTTATTGTCATCGCCATTTCCCAAGGCAAGGCCAACAACAACCGGCCGCGTGCGACCAAAGGCGAGGCCGAGCCTTGAGGGCCTCATCGCAGATGCGGGCGTGTCGGGTGTAATTGGCGCGGTGGTATATGACGAAAAAACGGGCCAAGTCATCGAAGGGGCAGGCGGTGACGTTCCATTGCCACCCGCCAGCGTGACCAAGGCGGTGACGGCGGCCTATGCATTGGAGATATTGGGGCCGAAGTTCCGATTTGTCACAAGAGCAATGCGGCAAGGCGAAGTGGTAAACGGCGTGCTGCAGGGGGATTTGATCCTTGCTGGTGGCGGTGATCCGAACCTTGTGACAGATAACCTTGCGCAGATTGCCCAGCAGGTCAAAGACAGCGGGATCGTCGGCGTGAAGGGCCGTTTCCTTGTCTATAACGGGGCGCTGCCAAGGGTGGATGAGCTTGACGATAGTCAGCAGGACCATCTGGGGTATAACCCTGCGATTTCCGGCCTGAACCTGAATTTCAATCGCGTGCATTTTGAGTGGAAAAAGCAGGGCGACGGATATGCCATCGCGATGGATGCAAGATCACGCAATTACCGCCCCGATGTTCAGGTTGCGAAAATGGATATCGTGGAGCGCGCGCAGCCTGTTTATGCCTATCAAGAGGTGGGCGACACGGATCAGTGGACGGTGGCGAAATCGGCATTGGGCAAGGACGGATCGCGCTGGTTGCCTGTGCGCCAGCCCGCGCTTTATGCCGCAGAGGTATTTGCCACGTTCATGCGGTCGCATGGTGTGGTTTTGGGCAAGCCTGAGCTGGTGGAAACGCTGCCGGAGTGCCATGAGATCACACGATTTGAAGGGCTTGCGTTGCCAGAGTTATTGCAGCGCTTGCTCAAATTTTCCACGAACTTGACGGCCGAAGCGATTGGGCTGGCCGCAACAGCAAAGCACAGTGGCGGGCCACGGGGATTGCGGACATCTGCGCTGACGATGGCGTCGTGGATGGGCGACAAAATCGGATCGCAAGTCAGGTTTGTGGATCATAGCGGGCTGGGTGATGCCACGAGGATTACAGCGCAACAGATGGTGGTTTTCCTTGCGCAACCAACGGTGCGATCTGCGCTTGTGCCGATCCTCAAGCCGCATAAGTTTCGGGATCAAAAACGCGGTGTATTAGAGGTGCAACCCGCCGAAGTGGTTGCCAAGACCGGCACGCTGAATTTTGTGACGACATTGGCGGGGTATCTGCCGCAGACTGGCCGCACGTTTGCGATTTTCGCCGCGGATTTGAAGCGGCGTGAGGTGGGATTACGCAGCGGTGAGGATTCTCCGAAAGGCGCGAGGCCATATAATCGCCGTGCCCAAAACCTGCAGCAGGCATTGCTCAGGCGTTGGGCGAAATAGAGCGGTCTATCAGGTGAACTGCTGACGCGTTTGGTGAGCGGCATGCGCCAAGAGCGAGGTATCAACACCGACGGCGGTGAATGTCGTGCCTTGGTCAATGAAGTGCTGTGCTGATTGTTGGGTCAAAGCAAGAATGCCTGAAGGCACATTGATTTTCGCAAGGCGGGCGATGGCATCATCAATCACGGCGACCACATCAGGGTGCATTGTTTGACCGGGCAGGCCCATGGATGCGCTCAGATCGGCGGGGCCGATGAAAACGGCGTCGACACCATCAACCTGTGCGATGGCTTCGAGGTGTGCCATGGCCTCGATCGTTTCGACCTGCACGATGAGGCAGAGCTCTTCTTCGACAGTGGTGGCGTAGTTTTCGACGGATCCGAACCGCGTGGCACGCATTGATCCCGCCATGCCACGAATACCCCGAGGGGCGTAGCGCATAGCGGCGACTGCGGCCCGAGCCTCGGCCACGTTTTGGACGTAGGGGATCAGCAGTGATTGTGCTCCCATGTCGAGCAAACGTTTGATCGTGACATCATCGTTGGACGCTGGGCGAACCACGGCGGATACGTCGGGATAGCCCGCGATTGCCTGCAAAGCGGGCAGCACCTCGGCAGTAGAGGTGGCGGCATGTTCGGTGTCGACCAGCACCCAATCATAACCGCAAGACGCCAGCAATTCGCAAGCAGTGTTGCCGCCGATTGTGTTCCAAATGCCGATCTGCTGGGCGCCTGTTTTCAAAGCTGCTTTGAAGTGGTTGGTTGGGTTTTTCATGATGCGACTGCTTTCGGTTTGTTGAGGCTATCAAATAGTGTGCAGCAATCGGTTGCAAGGGGTCGCAAACGGGCTTGATCGAGGGCGCGCGCCTGTCTACGAGTTGTCGCCATGAATACAGATAACGCAAATAGCCCCGCCAAAACCGTCGTGAACAGCTGGAACGAATGGGATCCTTTGAAACACGTGATCGTGGGGCGTGCCGACGATTGCCATATCCCGCCTGAGGAACCCGCGCTTGATGCCAAGGTGCCAGAGGACAGTGATATGCGCGGCCAGTGGGGCCGTCGTCCGCAAGAAACGATTGATCGGGCGAATGAGCTCTTGGATAATTTTGCAGGGATGCTGGAAAAACGCGGCGTGCGCGTGGATCGCCCGACGTCGATTGATCATTCACAAGCTGCGACAACACCTGATTTCCATACCGAGAGCCAGTTTGGCTGTATGCCGCCGCGCGATGTGTTGTTGACGGTTGGGTCTGAGATGCTTGAGGCAACGATGTCCTATAGGTGTCGTTGGTTCGAATATCTGAACTACCGCCCATTGATGCAGCAGTATTTCAACGAAGACCCGAAATTCCGGCACGAGTCCGCGCCAAAGCCGCGCCTGACGGATGCCGATTACCACCCTGATTACCTGTCCGAGAAGATTGGCGATGCGAAGCGTCTGGAATGGGCTGCGAAGAAATTCTTTGTCACAACAGAAGAAGAGCCGCTGTTTGACGCCGCTGATGTGCTGCGGTTTGGCCGTGATCTGGTAGTGCAGCATGGGTTTACAACAAACCTAAAGGGTATCGAATGGCTGCGCCGCCACTATCCCGACCACCGTGTGCATACGGTCAATTTTCCAGGTGATCCTTATCCGATCCATATTGATGCGACGTTTACACCGTTGCGCCCTGGTTTGATCCTGAACAATCCGCAGCGCCGCCTGCCAGAAGAGCAGCGCAAGATGTTTGAAGCCAACGATTGGGAAATTGTTGATGCGGCCCAGCCTGCGCATAATGCGCCGCCGCCGCTGTGCTATTCGTCAACGTGGTTGTCGATGAACGTGCTGGTGCTGGATCCGAAAACTGTCTGTGTTGAGGCATCTGAGGTGTATCAGATGGAGCAAATGGACAAACTGGGTATGGAAGTTGTGCCTGTTGAGCTGCGCGATGCTTATGCATTTGGTGGCGGGCTTCATTGCTGCACGGCGGATGTTTACCGCGAGGGTGTGTGCGAAGATTATTTCCCGCATTTATCCTAAAATTCCAAGCGGGCTGCTGATTGCGGCCCGCTTGCCCTTGGGGGTGATGATATCACGCCCCAACCCCGCCTGAATATACAAAGGGCGCGCGGCTAAACCGAGCCAAATCATAGAATTTCCAAAACAGATTCATGAAATTCGGCTTAATCGTTCAAGTCAGTTTTGAATGGTGCTTGCTTTCTGCGAATCACCTCGGGTAGGGTGGGTGCATAAGGTCGCGCGTTTAATGACGTGGCCGCATTGAGGCAGTATTATACAATGAAAACGGGCTTAACAGGCACGTTTGTCATTTCTTGGTCACAAATTTCCATCGACGGGGAGCGGTATGCACCCGTGACAGAATTGTCAGTTGGAACGGCGTGGTCTTGGCAAGGTGACGCGACACGCGTTGACGGACCTAACGGGATTCTTCCGCTTGGTGTCGCCGAAGAGATGGCAAACATTCGTAAACGCGCAGCCATAAGCGTGCGCAAATTCATCTCGGCTGATGATCTGATTTTACCGTCGATCACAGACGCGCCGGATGATGACGAGCTGCCGGACAATAGTTTTCGGCTGACCAATGGCTTTATGACATGGACTGTGATCCTGATCGGCACGGGCCAAGGGCGGCATCCGCTTTGCCTGTTCGACGGTGAAATGCCGCCAAAGGGCATCGACCTTTGGGTCGTGGATCATCGTTTGAAAACATCGCTGCGCCTAGAGCGTGAACAGCAACCCGGTGGCGTTGTGTGTTTCACCCCCGGCACGATGATCATGACGGCAGATGGCGCAAGAGATGTCGCAAGCCTTGTAGAAGGTGACTGCGTGCAGACGGCTGATAACGGATCAGCGGAAATTCTCTGGATTGGCCAACGCCGGATTAGCGGCGCAAGAATGCGCGCCATTCCATCGCTGACACCTGTGCGCCTGAGAGAAGGCGCGTTGGACAAGGACGTGCCAGATGAGGGCCTGTTGGTATCGCCCGATCATCGGATGATCCTGCGGGGGCCACGCGCCAAGGCGCTGTATAACTGCGATGAAGTGCTGGTCACGGCCAAGGACCTGATCAACGACACCACGATTTCACGCGAATACAACCGCCGCGACGTGACATATATCCACATGATGTTGCCGCAGCATGAGGTCGTTTTCGCCAATGGCGTGGCAACCGAAAGCTTTCACCCTGATGCGTCGCGTTTTGACGACCTTGACCGGATGGATCGCGCAAGATTGCTGGACCGTGTGCCCGAACTCCAGGCCGACCCAGCTGCCTACGGCGATTACGCCCGCCGCGTATTATCCGCCAGCGAAGCATCAATCATGCATTTCGATGCCCCACGGATGGGGCATTGATTTAGGGGGGGAGTGTTTCGCTTCCTCGTCTCATTACCATTGCAATCGGCTAGGCTTCATCTTCCTTTGGGCGAAGGTTGTGGACATTGATTGCGTCTCGCATAGCCCAAAGGCTGATTAGTGCGCCGCCTATTAATTCCAGATTTCCGAACCCTATGCTAATTGGCTGAAAAACGTTCAGTCCTTCGGAGAAAAAGCCGTTCAAAAAGCCGATTACCAAAACCGCTAAAGATATACCAAAATACCCACGCCAAATCATGCTCCACCATATTGGCAATACTTCTGAAAAACTCATAATCTTTCCTTTCAAAATGCATTGATGAAAAGAGTGTCTGGGTTTGTGGTGTATGACAAGCAGGACCTGTGCAGATGGATACTAGCCCAACACCCGCATTGCATGGGGGTAGGGTGAGGATAGAAAACGAGCGCCGGTGGCGGTGATGACGATGTTTTCTTCGTGGACCAGCATGCGGCCGTGGCCTGCGTCGATGCCGGGTTCTAGGGTGAGGACCATTCCTTCGACCAATAGGGTGTGATCGGCGGGGATCAGGGATGGCCATTCGGTCAGCTGCATGCCCAAGCCGTGGCCCAAGCGGCCCGTATCAGACCCGCCAGCGCCGCCGGTGACGATCTGGTCCATGGCATGAAACAAGTCGGCAGCAGTAGCACCGGGTTTGGCGATGGCCATCGCGGCATTCACAGCGTCGATGAGTTTGCCGTGGAAGCCTTGGGTTTCGGGGGTGACCGAGCCGATAGCGAAGTTGCGGTCAAAATCGCAGAAATAGCCATCTACCACGAGACCTGTATCAAGCATCAGCACATCGCCGTCGGACAGGGGATTGTCAGAGGCGGGAGAGATCACATCGTCATAGCCACCTTGGCCCATGCCGCCCGCAAGGTAGGGCACCCAATCGGCGCCTTCATCAAGGCAAAGCATCTGGAATTTACGGAACACGGTGGAAAGCGGCACGCCGACGCCCGCGATTTCGCCGACGCGGTCAAAGGCGCGGTTAGCGACGGAGCAGGCGACTTCGATGGCGGCAATTTCGACATCAGATTTCACCATGCGAAGGGCGGGCATCAGGCCCGTATCGCTGATGATTTTCTGACCCAGCAGCCCTTCGAGTTGTGCGTAGTTGTTCATGGGCATGCGGACGTGTGTTTCCAACCCCATGGGGGTAGCGACCTGTTTTGCACCCAGTTCAAGGAGAGTATCCGCAAGCAGGCCGACGCCGTCGTCGTCGTAGTCGGGCGAGCGCCAAGTACGGATGTCGGTGATCCAAGACCGCGCCATAAGTGCAGCGCCAATGGTCGGGATCACGGCGATCGGATCACCACTGGCAGGCACGATCAGGAACCATGGGCGGGCGGGGCTTTCCCAGAACCGCGTTAGGTAGCCTGTGAAATAGCGCACCTCTGGTTCGGTGGTGAGCAGTAGGGCGTCGATGCCCCGTGCGCGCATCATGTCTTGGGCGCGCACGACGCGGGATTTGTATTCGGACGGGTGGAACATTTAAGAGACCCCTTCGGACAGGATTGCAAGGACACGGGCATCGGGGGCGAGTGAGAGGCCAGCGATAATAGCAGCGAGACCAGCGCCGCCAGACGTAGAGCAGGCGAGGTCATGTTTGGCCAAGATGGGCATGGCAGCGAAGGCTTCATCCTCGGAAATCAGGATGAATTCATCTGCGTCGCGGGCGAGGCCCTTGAGTGCGATCAATGACGGCTCTTTGCAATCGAGGCGGCCCATGTCGCTGTCTGGACCATCGGCGAATACGCAGTGGCCAGCAGCAATTGAATCGTGGATGGCAGGTGCAAAGGCGGGTTCGACCACGATGATGTGTGGCGCGTCACCCCATTGCGCACGGGCCATCGCAGCGGCGGCACCTGCGAGGCCGCCGACACCTGCTTGGAGCAGGATATGGGTTGGTGCGTCAGGGATTTGGGTGAACACCTCGTCCATCAGAACGGTGTAGCCTTCCATAAGGCGGTGGGACGGGGCGGTGTAGCCTTCCCATGAGCTGTCTGACAGCAGGGTCCAATTGTTGTCCGTTGCGGCCTTCATCGCGGCGTCCATGCTGGCGCCGTAATCTTTGCCAGCGATAACAACATCGGCCCCCTTGTCGCGCAGACGACCGGCAAAGCCGGCGGGGACGGTTTCAGAGAGGTAGATCACAGCCTTGGCACCGAATGCTTTGGCACCTGCAGCGACCGACAGGCCGTGGTTGCCAGCGCTTGCAGTGACGTAAGTGCGGTCATGCAGGGCGGTGGCCATATCGGAGGCGCCGGATGTATTGGCGTCATGGGCGATGACATAGGCGGCCCCTAGCGCCTTGAAGCTACCAAGGTTCATGCGGGTGCGTTCATCCTTGACCCAGATCGCGGCAACACCAAGATCAGCGGCCAAAGCCGTAGCGTTGACCAAGGGTGTTTGCACATGGGCGGGGCATTTTTCGAGCAGCGCCGATGGGGCGGCAGAATCGACGCTGGGAAAGGGCACGCCTTGGACCATCGCAATGTTGGTTTCGGCATGACGGTATGGATTATTGAGCTGTTTCATATGCGCGCCTTTGTGAATTTCCCAGATGAAGCCAATTGGAGGGGTGGTGGTCAATCTCAAAACCGACATGGTGCGAGAGATTCTTTTTTAGGTGGGCGACGAGGACTGTTGTGGCGTTAAGGTGATGGCGCATTTTCTTACTAATTTGCCGTTTTTGCCCTGTGTTCAGTTTTCTTTCCATGCAAGCGGCAAGATTATTGCCAAGTTTTCACTGTTTTTTGTTGCATTCTTGCGCGCTTCACCCCGTTAATACGCGGACCAACAGGGAGAAAAAAATGAAAAAGACAATTCTTGGCGCGGTATCCGCGCTTGCACTGACAGCGGCGGCATCAACTGCAGCAGCTGAATGTGGCGAAGTATCAATCACAGAAATGGACTGGGCATCATCACAGGTTGTGACTGCGGTTGCATCATTCTTGATGGAGCAGGGCCTTGGCTGTACTGTTCAAAAAGTACCATCATCCACAGTTCCAGCGCTGACATCATTGGCGGAAACTGGTGAGCCAGACATCCTGACAGAAGTTTGGGCGAACTCAACACCTTCTTATGAGCCACTGCTTGCAGAAGGCAAATTGGTTGAGCTTGGCAACGTATTGTCAGACGGCGGCGTAGAAGCATGGTGGATCCCAGCGTATCTTGCTGAAGCAAACCCAGAGCTGACAACATGGGACGGCATTATGGCCAACCCTGCTGCTGTTGGCGGCAAGTTCCACGATTGTCCATCGGGCTGGGCGTGTGACATCATCAACAACAACAACCTGAAAGCTGCAAACATCGAAGGTTCCGGCCTTGAGCGTTTCCAGCACGGTTCTGGTGAAACACTGCAAACATCAATCGCGGCTGCATTCGCTGAAGAAGCACCATGGTTCGGTTACTACTGGGCACCAACAGCCGTATTGGGCAAATACCCAATGGTTCAGGTTGAAGTACCTGCATACGACGCAGATGCGCACGCATGTAACGGCGACGTTGACTGTGCGACACCTGTTTTCTCTGCATATCCAGCGTCAAAAGTTGTGACTGCAGCGTCTCAGGCGTTTGTTGATCGTGAACCTGCGGCTGCTGCATTGCTGGCAAACGTATCCTTCACAAACGCTCAGATGGGCGAAGTGTTGGCATGGCGTTTGGACAACAACGCGTCCAACGAAGAAGCAGCGGTTTACTTCTTGTCCTCATACAAAGACGTATGGGCTGACTGGTTGAACGACGAAGCAAAAGCAAATCTTGCAGCGCTTCTCAAGTAAGCTTTGATTGACTAAATGACCCTTCCGCGCGTGTAGTGTGCGGGAGGGTTAACTATTTTCAGGGGATAGAAGATGGCGTTTTATGAAGGGCTATTTCGGGCACTCGGTCTCGAAAGCTGGTGTGGCGGCGAGGCATCTGATGCACCGCTTTCAATGGCAGATTTGATGGCACAAAGCTCTGGCGAAGAGGTGAGGGGACCGTTATTTCCATTCCCATCGTTGGATAATTTGAACGAAAGCTGCGGTGGCATCAGCCAGACGCGTGACCTGACCAAGGGCATTGAAGACAGCTTTCTTGCGGCGAAACCAGCACTGAAAGCCGTGCTCGACCCGATCACCCAGCCGCTAAGCTGGATGTTGGACGGGGCGCTGTGGCTATTTGCATCCGTGCCGTGGTGGATCATGATCCCGATCCTCGTATTTATTTCATGGAAAGCGTCGGCCTCGAAGGCTGTGACGATTTTCGTAGCTATCGCAATCGCGCTGCTTGCCTTCGTTGATCACTATGATGTGGCGATGCAAACGCTGTCGATTATCTTTGTATGCACGGGGATATCGATCCTGCTGGGTGTGCCGATTGGCATTGCGATGTCGAAGTCAAACAAGCTTGAAAGGGCGATCGTGCCGGTGCTTGATTTGCTGCAAACGCTTCCGACGTTTGTGTATTTGATCCCGCTGATCTTCTTGTTCTCGGTCACGGAATCCAAACTATATGGTATCGCGATTATCCTTTACGCGATTGTGCCGGTGGTGCGATTGACGAACCTTGGTATTCGCCTTGTGGATCAGGACGTGATTGAAGCGGCCAATGCGTTTGGAATGGATTCCAAGCAAAAGTTGATGAAGGTTGAGTTGCCGTTGGCGTTGCCGAACATCATGGCGGGCGTGAACCAGACGATTATGATGTCGCTTGCGATGGTTGTGATCGCATCGCTGGTGTCTGCGCCGGGTCTGGGTGTGAACGTGCTGCGCGGTATTCGAAACCTTGAGTTGGGTGTCGGTATTGTGGCGGGTATTGGTATTGTGTTGCTGGCCGTGATCCTTGATCGCGTGTCCAAGGCGGCACTGTCACGGGTCGATATGACCCATAAGAAACATTAAGTGGGGGCGGTAGATATGACTGACCAACCAAAAGTCCGCCTGCGCGGCCTCTACAAAATCTTTGGCGCGCGTCACAAGGACATGATGCAACACGTCGAAGGTGGCATGGGTAAACCTGAATTACTGGAAAAGCACGGTCACGTGCTTGGCCTGCAGGACATCAATGTTGATATGCAAGCCGGTGAAATTACCGTTGTGATGGGCCTGTCAGGGTCCGGTAAATCAACGCTGATCCGTCACCTGAACCGTTTGATTGACCCCACTGCAGGCGAAATCCTGATTGATGGTGTTGATGTGATGGGATTGTCTGAGGCCGACCTACGCATCGAGCGTCAAAAGCGGATGTCGATGGTGTTCCAAAAGTTCGCATTGCTGCCACACCGCACTGTTCTGCAGAACGCGGCGATGGCGCTGGAAGTACAGGGCGTGGACGAAGCGACACGCAACGAAGAGGGCATGAAGTGGCTCAACCGTGTCGGGCTGGATGGGTATGAAAACCATTATCCGGCGCAATTGTCCGGTGGTATGCAGCAGCGTGTCGGCATCGCCCGCGCGTTGACGGCAAACACAGACATCATGCTGATGGACGAAGCGTTTTCGGCGCTTGACCCGTTGATCCGCACGGACATGCAGAACCTGTTGTTGGAGTTGCAAGAAGAGCTGCATAAAACCATCGTGTTCATTACCCACGATCTGGATGAGGCGTTGAAACTGGCGGATCACCTTGTGATCCTCAAGGATGGTGCCGTGATCCAGCAGGGCGAGCCGCAGGGTATTTTGATGGCGCCCAATGATCCATATATCGAGGATTTCGTATCAGACATTAATCGTGCACGCGTATTGCGCGTGAAATCGGTGATGGAGCCGCTGACGGGCACCAAGTTTGCCGGAGACGTGGATATCCGCGATAACCTTGAGAGCATGATCGCACGGTCCGAGGGCGACACATCCTTGCATTACCGTGTGATGGATGGTGAAACGGCTGTAGGCGAATTGCATATGCGCGATTTGGTTAAGGCACTGGTGCCGCGGATTTCTTCAACAGCTGAGTAACAACATGACAACATCCCCCGCCCAAACATCATATGACGTGGTCATTGTGGGCGGGGCGATCTATGGGTCGTCCATTGCGTGGTGGCTTACGAACCAAGCGGATTTTGATGGTTCGGTATTGGTGGTTGAACGTGATCCCACCTATGAATTTGCGTCCACATCCCACACCAACAGTTGTATGCGGCAACAGTTTACAGCAGCAATCAACATACAGATCAGCCAATTTGCCGCCGATTTCGTAAAAAACATGCAAAGCTATTACGGCGGTGATGAGCGGGTGCCGAACCTGCCTGTCCAGTCGTATGGATATATGTATCTGGCTGAAGATGAGGCGTTTGCGGGTAATCTGTCCGAGGCGCAGAAAATCCAAGAAGCGCTGGGGGCTGGCACGCAGCATATGACTGCTGATCAGATCAAAGCGGCCTATCCGTTCTATAATATGGACGACATTGTTGCGGGTAATCACAACCTGATTGACGAGGGTTATTTTGACGGCGGCACAGTGTTTGACTGGTGGAAGAAATCAGCACGTGAGCGTGGTGTCGCATACATCAGCAACGAAGTGACGGCGATGACGTTGAACGAGGACGGGACGTCTGTTGTTAGCGTCACACTTGGTTCGGGCGAGGTCATTGGCTGTGGCACGGCGGTCAACGCATCTGGTCCGCGGGCTAAGCTGACGGCGGCGATGGTGGGGATTGATCTGCCTGTGGAACCGCGCAAACGGTATACCTTTATTTTTGATGCGGCATCACCGCTGGACCGCGACTTACCGCTGACGATTGACCCAAGCGGCGTGCATATGCGCAGTGATGGTTTGTATTACCTCGCGGGCTGCCCGCCGGATGATGACGGCCCTGTGGCCTTTGATGATTTTGAGGCCGACCATTCCATTTGGGAAGAAAAGGTCTGGCCCGTCCTCGCACACCGCGTGCCCGCGTTTGAGGCGATAAAGCTGACCAATATGTGGGTGGGACACTATGCGTATAACGCGTTTGATCAAAACGCGATTGTGGGCAAACATACCAAGGTGGCTAACTTTATCTTTGCCAACGGTTTCTCGGGCCATGGCTTGCAGCAATCCCCAGCGATTGGGCGTGGTGTGGCAGAGTTGATTGCAACGGGTGACTATCAGACGCTTGATTTGTCACCATTTGGATATGACCGTATAGAGCGGGGCGAAAAATTTGTCGAAAAAGCTGTGATCTAAGGAAAACCGAGATGTTTAAGAAACTTGTGTTGACGGGTGCTGCGGGTGCCTTGGGTGGGAAACTGCGCGCGCCATTGGCTGCGATGTGTGAGACGCTGGTCTCGTCTGACCTGACGGACAGTCTCGAGGGGCTTGCAGCCAACGAAAGCTATGTGAAGGTTGATGTGTCGGATTTGGCGGCCGTTGAGGACATGACCAAAGGCGCGGATATGGTGATCCACTTTGGTGCAATCGCGGATGAGGCCCCATGGGATGACATCCTGCAATCCAACATCATTGGTGCCTATAATGTCTGGGAAGCAGCATACCGCAATGGTGTAAAGCGGGTTGTGTATGCGTCATCAGTTCATGCAGTTGGGATGCATTTGAAAACGGATACAATCGGGCTTGATGTGCCGCACCGCCCAGATACCTATTACGGACTGGCCAAGTGTTTTGCCGAAGATCTTGCGTCGCTTTACTGGGACAAGCGCGGGATCGAGGCGGTTTGCATGCGCATTTTCTCAGCCGCACCGCCGAGCAATGCACGCGCGATTGGCACATGGTTGTCGACCGATGATTTGATCCAGCTGGTAGAGAAATCCGTGACCAGCCCAGTGGTGGGCAATACGGTCGTCTACGGCATTTCCAACAATGATCGGGCCGTTGTTGATAACTCTAAGGCTGGGCATCTTGGGTACCGGCCAAAGGACAATGCGGAAGAGTTCGCGGCGGAAGTGTTCGCAGCCTCACCCGCGTTGGATAACAAAGACCCTGCGAACCTGTGTATCGGTGGTCCGTTTGCATCTGTTGAGCTGGGCAATTCCGGTGTTGCCGGTATCAAAGCAATGAACAAAGGCGACGATGCATGAGCGCACTTTTCGAGCCACTGAAGATCAAGGACATCACGCTGCGCAATCGCATCGGGATGGGGCCGATGTGCCAGTATTCATCCATTGATGGCGTGGCTAACGATTGGCACATGGCGCATATCGGGGCGCGTGCAATGGGCGGGACCGCGTTGATCATCGCCGAGGCAACTGCCGTTACCCCAGATGGCCGGATCACACCGGGCTGTGCGGGTTTGTGGAATGACGCGCAGGTCGAGGCTATTGCGCCGGTGAATGCGTTTGCCAAATCATGCGGTGCAGTGATCGGTGTGCAGATCGGGCATGCAGGGCGCAAGGCGTCCGCGGCAAGGCCATGGGATGGCGGCGCGCATTTGGCGGATGATGACGATGGCTGGCCCATTGTTGGCCCGACAGACGATGTTTTCGACAAGGACGGCACACGGTTGAACAAAGCACCATCTGCCATGTCAATCGCCGATATACATGCGATGACCGATGCGTTTGTTGCGGCGGCAAAACGGAGCCTTGAGGCTGGTTATCAGCTCATCGAAATTCACGGGGCGCACGGGTATCTATTGCACAGCTTTTTCACGCCTTTGGTCAACACGCGGACGGATGAGTATGGCGGCGATTTTGAGGGCCGTTCGCGGTTCATGCGCGAAACTGTGGCTGCCGTGCGCGCGGTTTGGCCAGAGCGTTTGCCATTGGCTGTGCGCTTGTCCGTCACCGATTGGATCGAGGGTGGTCTGACGATTGAGGACAATATTCAGATGGCCAATGCGTTAAAAGACCTTGGCGTGGACATCGTCGATTGTTCGGGCGGTGGGGCGACGCCATTGGCGCGCGCGTCGGTGGGCACACGCACGGCGGATCAGGTTGGGTTGGCGGCACAGTTGCGCCGCGAAACTGGTGTGATCACGGCGGCTGTTGGTTGTATTACGGATGCCAAGCAAGCCGAAGCGATCATTGCATCGGGCCAAGCGGATATTGCACTGATGGCGAGAGAGCATTTGCGTGACCCGCATGTTGCCATGCGGATGGCACGCGAATTGGATGTGTCGGCCAAGGATCATCTGCCGCAGCAGCTTGGGTTCTATGTTGGCTAAGGTTTGGACTTGGCGGAGCGTGTGATCCACATGCCCGCCAAGATCAGTGCTACCCCTGCGATCCGTGCAAACGGATTGCCGGGCGCGCCCATGATGACATCTAGCAAGACGCCTGAAATCATCTGACCTGCGATGATCAGCATCGCGGTTTGTGCGGCACCGATACGGGTCACGGCCCAGCTTGATGCCGCGATGAAAATGACCCCAAGCCAGCCGCCGAAATACGCCCACCAAGGCGCGCCCATTGGATCGCCTGCGAATAGGCCGCCGAATACAAGCGCGAGCAAGCTGACAAAGCCGAGACCGACGATGTGATTCCAAAACGACGATTCCATCGCGCTGGTGGAGAGGGACAGGCGGCCATTCACTTGGCGGCTGATCACGACCAACACGCCGCCGAAGATTGCGAGCAGGATATAGAGGATCATACCACGCCCCCGAAAAAGATCAGGATCAACGATCCTACGATGATCAGCGAAAGACCGACCAAATCGCGCAGCGTTGGCATGCGCTGCTGCATCCCGAACCAACCCCAAGCATCCGACATCAACGAAAAGATGATCTGCCCCGCGAGGCCAAGCGCGATTGTGCCTGACAGAGCCAAAGCGGAATTCATCGTCGCCGATGTCACCATCACCGTGATCCCGCCAGCAACACCGCCCAGATAGGCCCACCAAGGGGCGGGGGGCTTGGCCGTTTTTGGAGCGCGTCGCCCGATCAGGACGGCAAGAGCAAGCACAGTGCCCGTCAGATGCGGCACCCAGCTGGCAAACAACAGCGATCCGAACGCGCCTAATGTGCCATTAAACAAGATCATGAGCGTCAGCACGCCACCGGCCGCAAAAGCGCCGAGAAAATGGATGAAACGAGGGGTTGATGTCGCGGTCATATGCGTGGTTTGACGGGCTTGTGCTGCAATTGCAAACGGGTTGTTGACTCTGCCTATTGCCCCTTTATAAGCCGCTCATTCATTGGTGTTGGTGGACCGAGCAATCGGAACCCTGTCGCCGCGGCAAAATCCGCGGAAAAGGACAACGCCCTTCGTAACTTACAGAAGGAGATCAGCGTATGACTAAACGTACCGCTGCCAAATACAAAATTGACCGCCGCATGGGTGAAAACATCTGGGGTCGTCCAAAATCACCAGTCAACCGTCGTGAATATGGCCCCGGCCAGCACGGTCAGCGTCGCAAGGGCAAATTGTCAGACTTTGGTCTGCAGTTGCGCGCCAAGCAGAAGCTGAAGGGTTACTACGGCGATCTGACAGAGAAGCAATTCCGTCGTCACTATGCCGAAGCTGAGCGCGTAAAAGGCGATACAGGTGAGAACCTGATTGGTCTGCTCGAGCGTCGTTTGGATGCTGTTGTTTACCGCGCCAAGTTCGTGCCAACAGTTTTCGCTGCACGTCAGTTCGTGAACCACGGCCACGTTGAAGTGAACGGCAAGAAGGTTAACATCCCTTCCTACCGCGTTTCAGAAGGCGACGTGATCACTGTGCGTCAGAAATCAAAGCAGATGGAAATGGTTCTGGTTGCGTCACAGCTTCCTGAGCGCGATGTGCCTGATTACATGGACGTTGATCATTCCAAAATGTCCGCGACATTCACACGCACACCTGGTCTTGGCGATGTGCCATACCCAGTGACAATGGAACCGAACCTCGTGGTCGAATTCTACGCCAAGAACTAATCAGTTCTGGCAATCAATACGGAAAGGCCGTCCCTGTCGGGGCGGCCTTTTGCGTTTGGGGTGGGCGCGGATTGTCACACTTCCAAATATCAAAAAGCGATTGTAGGCTGGTTTTATGCAAGAAAGACCTATTGGTGCGCCTAAGCTGCGCCCGCTTACAACACATGATATCGGTTGCGCGTTAAAAATGGCGTTGCGCGATTTTCGCGCAGCGATCGTGCCGGGGCTGTTGTTTGCGAGTTTCTTTGTCATCGTGGGCCTATTGGCGGCATGGGTGACGGCGCTGGCCGGGCAGACGTTTTGGCTCGTGCTGGCAGTGATGGGTTTCCCGTTGATCGGCGCATTCGCGGCATTTGGATTTTATGAAACCAGCCGCAGGATCGAGGCCGGAGAGTCTGTGACGCTTGGAGCGCTTGGCCGCACCGTATGGCAGGCGCGAGGCGGGCAATTGCCGTGGCTGGCAGTGATCATTGTGATCATTTTTCTGTTCTGGTTTTTCCTTGGACACATGATTTTTGCGCTTTTCCTCGGGTTGAAGACAATGATGAACATCTCGTCCTCGCTTGACGTTTTTGTCACGCCTGCTGGTTTACAGATGCTTTCGTTTGGCACGGTGGTCGGGGCGATATTTGCCGCACTGATATTCGCGATGACCGTTATCGCGCTGCCCATGCTTTTGGATAGAGAGGTTGATTTCGTCACCGCGATGCTGGCGTCGATTGGGGCGGTGAAGCGTCAGCCTGTCATGTTTTTCAGCTGGGGTGCATCTATTGCCGCGATAACGCTGATTGCCAGCATTCCAATGTTCTTGGGCTTATTCATTGTGTTGCCCATTTTGGGCCACGCGACGTGGCACATTTATCGCGCTATCTGTGTGTCTGAGGAGGGCGCGTAGCGGCGATATGTCCTTTCGCGGTATCGCCCGTTGTCACCTGCGCAAGCGGCGGCTAGAACATGCGTGACCACAAGGGGATCACGAGTAATGGTGAGTAACATCAAGCCGCAGCCGGGTATTTTGGATATTGCGCTTTATCAAGGCGGGGCAAGCCATGTTGAGGGCGTGTCTAACGTGCTGAAACTATCGTCGAACGAGAACCCGCTCGGGGCGTCCGAAGCAGCCAAGGCGGCATTTGCGCGTAGCGTGCATGATTTGCACCTATATCCCAACACCGACCATGCGAGCCTGCGCCAAGCGATTAGTGATGTGTGGGATGTTGATGCAGACCGCGTGATTATTGGCGTGGGGTCAGATGAAATCATCCACTTTTTGTGCCAGGGATATGTTGGACCGGGTGATGAGGTGATCCACACCGAGCACGGTTTTGCGATGTACCGCATTTCCACGCTGGCCGCTGGCGGCACGCCAGTTGAGGTGAAAGAACGCGAGCGCGTGGTCGATGTGGATGCGATCCTTGCGGCCTGCAACAAAAAGACCAAGTTGGTGTTTTTCTCGAACCCCGGGAACCCGACGGCCACGATGATTAGCGAGGCGGAGATTGCCAGACTGGCAGAGGGCTTGCCCAAGCAGGCGATCCTTGTGCTTGACGGGGCCTATGCGGAATATGTCGAAGGGTTTGATGCGGGAAAATCTATCGTTGAAGCAAGAAGCAACGTGTTCATGACGCGCACGTTTTCCAAGATTTACGGGCTTGGCGGATTGCGCGTGGGCTGGGGCTATGGGCCGAAAGAAATTGTGGATGTGCTGAACCGCATTCGCGGGCCGTTCAATATGTCAGCGGCTGCATTGGCCACGGCGGAAGCCGCAGTCAAAGACATTGCATATGTCACAAAATGCCGAGCTGAAAACACCAAATGGCGCGATTGGTTGGCCTCTGCATTGGCCGAGCTTGGCGTGCCATCGGATACATCGACCGCCAACTTTATCCTCGCAAGGTTTTCAAGCGAGGCGGAGGCCGTGGGCTGCAATGAATATTTGATGTCGCAAGGGATTATCGTGCGCCATCCTAAAGGTTATGGCTTTGCGCAATGTCTTCGGATTACGGTGGGTGATGAGAGTGCCTGTCGACGCGTGGTTCACGCTGTTGCACAGTTTAAAGGAGTGCGCGAATGACCGTGATCTACAATAAGGTCGCCCTAATCGGTTTAGGCCTGATCGCGTCGTCCATGGTGCATGCGATGCGGCGCGGTGGTTTGGCAGGCAGCATTTCAGGCTATGCCAGATCAGCCGAGACGCGCGACATCGCCAGAGATATCGGCCTATGTGATCAAGTGTGCGACACGGTGGCCGAGGCTGTGGCCGATGCGGATTTGGTTGTGCTGTGTGTGCCTGTCGGCGCGATGGAAGCCGTTGCAAAGGATATTGCGCCTGCCCTCAAAGCTGGCGCGACGGTCAGCGATGTGGGATCGGTCAAAGGCGTGGTGATCACTGCCGTCGGACAACATCTACCCAGTGGCGTGCATTTTGTGCCAGCCCACCCTGTGGCCGGCACCGAGCATTCGGGGCCTACGTCAGGGTTTGCGGAACTGTTTGATGAACGCTGGACAATCGTTGTGCCGGATGTGTGTAACGACAGGGCTGCGATTGATCGGGTTGTCGCCCTCTGGCGCGGCATGGGATCACATGTTGATGAGATGGATGCAGAGCATCATGACCGCGTCTTGGCAGTCACCAGCCATACGCCGCACCTGATCGCTTATACGATGGTTGGCGTGGCTGACGATCTAAGCCGTGTGACGGACACCGAAGTCATCAAATATTCAGCGGCTGGTTTTCGTGATTTCACCAGAATTGCGGCGTCAGACCCGACAATGTGGCGCGATGTTTTTCTTAATAACAAAGAAGCCACACTCGAGATTTTGGGGCGCTTTACAGAAGAGTTATTCGCGCTGCAAAGGGCAATCCGGCAGGGCGACGGGGATCATTTGCACGACTACTTCACGAGGACACGCAAGATCAGGCGGTCCATCATTGAGGCAGGGCAGGATACAGACGCCGCCAACTTTGGTCGTGCGCCTGCAACAAAAGAGTGATTATCCGGCTCTTTTTGATTGTGGTGATGGCGATGGGCACCGCCGTGTCTGCGCAAGACGCGCCAGTGCGGCCATTAGCCCGGGGCGAGACACCAGCCGCCCCGCTGATGCGGCCCGCGTTGCGCCCGCTTGATTTACTGCTAACGGCCAATGGCGCGATACAGCGGCCACTAGAATTAGAGCCTGACGATCCGCGATTGGCGACCCTGTCGATTGTGCGCTTGTCGCTGATCCCGCCAAGCCGACCCGCAACTGTTTTGGCCCGCGCGGCGGAAATGCGGGCGGCGTTGTTGCGAGGCCAGATTTGTGACGATCCTGCGATCCAAGGCAAGGTCATTGGGCGTGTAAGCGGCGCGGGTGCCTGCGGGATTGATAGCGCGGTGCAAGTCAAGTCGGTGGCAGGTGTCAGGCTATCCCCACAGCCCAAGGTCGATTGTCGCACGGCGAAGGCGATCAAGGATTGGGTCGAGAAGGGCGCCAAGCCCGCAATTGGCAATGAAGGTGGTGGCATCGCCAGCCTGAGAACCGTATCCGATTACGCCTGTCGTAACCGCAATAGTGCGGCATCGGGCCGGTTGTCAGAACACGCGTTTGGCAGGGCCATCGACATTGCGGGGATCAAGCTCAGCTCGGGTCGAGAGATCACGGTTCTTAAGGGGTGGGGCCAGAAAGAAGACGGCGCGAGATTGCGCCGGATGTGGAAAGCCGCCTGCGGGCCGTTTGGCACGGTGTTGGGCCCAAACGCGAATAGATTTCACCTTGATCACTTTCATTTTGACACGGCAAGATATCGCAGCGGATCATATTGCCGGTGATCAAAGCGGTGCGCTACCGCGCATTTTTATTGATTGCCAGGTGAGAGGTGACGTTGATTTTCGGCGTTGGGATATTTGCCGGGTTCGGGTGCCTCCGGCGGGAGTTTACGGGACACAGAAAACTATGGGCGGGGCGCTTGTTTCACTGGGGGGGGCTGTTTATAAGCCGACCCATGATGTTTTGGGCACATATACGAATTATGTCCCCGGCACGCTGAATGAAGCGTCGCCGGGCCAATGGTGTTGATGTTGAACGCACCGCCCAACCCTCTGACATAATTTATAAAAAGGACGCCACATATGTGCGCCGAGACCACCGACTATAAAGATACGCTTCATTTGCCACGCACTGAATTTCCGATGCGGGCGGGATTGCCAAAACGTGAGCCGGAATGGCTGGCCCGTTGGGAAGAGATGGGTATCTACGATCAGTTGCGCGCCAAGCAAGGCCGCGAGACATTTACGCTGCATGACGGGCCGCCCTATGCCAACGGGCATTTGCACATCGGGCACGCGTTGAACAAGATCCTCAAGGATATGGTTGTGAGGTCGCAGCAGATGATGGGGCGTGATGCGCGTTACATCCCTGGTTGGGATTGTCATGGTTTGCCGATCGAGTGGAAGATTGAGGAGCAATATCGCCAGAAGGGCCAGAACAAGGACGAGGTCGATGTGATCGATTTCCGTCAGGAGTGCCGCAAGTTTGCTGAAGGCTGGGTTGATATCCAGCGCGAGGAATTCAAGCGCCTTGGCGTGGCGGGCAATTGGCCTGAACCGTATCTGACGATGAATTTCCACGCCGAGCGCGTGATTGCCGCCGAGTTTCAAAAGCTGTTGATGAATGGCACGCTGTATCAAGGGTCCAAGCCAGTGATGTGGTCACCGGTTGAGCGCACGGCGCTGGCCGAGGCCGAAGTTGAGTATGCGGATAAGGAAAGCTTTGCGATCTGGGTGAAGTTTAAGGTGCGAGACACAGATAATGCAGCACTTGAGGGTGCATCTGTTGTGATCTGGACCACGACACCATGGACGATCCCGTCTAACAAGGCCGTGGTTTATTCCAAGGATATTTCTTACGGCGTTTATGAAGTCACTGACGCGCCAGAGGATAATTGGGTGTTGAAAGGCGAGCGTTATGTGCTGGCCGATCAATTGGCCGAGGCTGTGTTTGGCAAGGCGCGGATCACGGAGTTTACCCGCGTGTCTGATGCTGGTGATTTGTCAGGCACATCCCTGTCGCATCCGTTGCACGGCGCTGAAGGCGGCAACGGCGAATGGGATGACGCACGCGATTTCCGCGCGGCTGATTTTGTAACCGACGGCGAGGGCACGGGATTTGTGCATTGTGCGCCAAGTCACGGGATGGACGAATTTGAGCTTTATCGTGATCTGGGCATGTTAGAGCAGGTGATCACCTATAACGTGATGGAAGACGGGCGTTTTCGCGATGATCTTCCGTTCTTTGGTGGCAAGGCGATCTTGCGCGAAAAGCCGAACAAGAAGAACAAGAACAACCCATGGGAAGGCGATGCGAACACGGCTGTGATGGCCAAGCTGGCGGAGGTCGGCGGGCTGTTTGCGCGTGGTGTGATCAAGCATAGTTATCCGCATTCGTGGCGGTCCAAGGCGCCGATCATCTTTCGTAATACGCCGCAGTGGTTTGCAGCGATTGATCGCCCTGTTGGCGACGGGCAGGACACTTATGGCACGACCATCCGCGAACGTGCGCTGCGGTCTATCGACGAGTTGGTGACATGGACCCCGCAAAAGGGCCGTAACCGCCTGCACGCGATGATCGAGGCGCGCCCTGATTGGGTGTTGTCGCGCCAACGTGCGTGGGGTGTGCCGTTGACGTGTTTTGTCAAAGTGGGTGCACTGCCGACGGATCCTGATTTCTTGCTGCGCGATGAGGCGGTGAATGCACGCGTGCTTGAGGCGTTTGAGGCCGAGGGTGCGGATGCATGGTATAAGGATGGCGCCAAGGCGCGGTTCTTGGGTGATGCTGTGGATCATGATGCGTATAGCCAAGTGTTCGATATTCTGGACGTGTGGTTCGACTCTGGATCAACGCACGCATTTGTGTTGCGCGACCGAGAAGACGGGTCAGATGATGGCATGGCTGATTTATACCTTGAGGGCACTGATCAGCACCGCGGGTGGTTCCATTCGTCGTTGCTGCAGGCCTGTGGCACCAAGGGCCAAGCGCCTTATCGCGGAGTGTTGACCCACGGGTTTACACTTGATGAAAAGGGCATGAAAATGTCCAAGTCACTGGGCAATACCATCGTACCCGAAACGATCGTCAAGCAATATGGCGCGGATATCTTGCGCCTATGGGTGGCGCAGACGGATTATTCCAACGATCAGCGGATCGGGCCGGAAATCCTGAAGGGCGTGGCGGATAGCTATCGCCGTTTGCGCAATACGATCCGGTTTATGCTGGGGTCGGTTGCTGATTTTGAACCTGCCAAGGCGGTTGATTTCGCTGATATGCCAGAGCTGGAGCGGTTGATCCTGCACAAGCTGGCCGTGCTCGACGGTGTTGTGAGAGAAGGCTATGCGAAATACGATTTCCAAACGGTGTTCCGCGCGATCTTTGATTTTGCGACGTTGGATTTGTCGGCGTTCTATTTCGATATCCGCAAGGATGCGCTGTATTGTGATGGCGACACCGAGCGCCGTTTGGCGGCGTTGACGGTGCTTGACCATTTGTATGGTCGTTTGACAACCTGGTTGGCCCCGATCCTGACGTTCACGATGGAAGAGGTTTGGCTAGAGCGGAATGGCGATGACACGTCCGTCCATCTGGTTGATTTTCCTGACACACCGGCAGAGTGGCGCGATGATGCGTTGGCGGCACGCGCCGATACCGTGCGAGCGGTGCGCCGTGTCGTGACAGGCGCATTGGAAGAGCAACGCACGGCCAAGGTCATTGGCTCGTCGCTCGAGGCGGCACCGACGGTCTATTTGTCGACGGAACTGGCGCAGATCATCACGGATCGCGATACGTTTGCCGATCTGTGCATCGCAAGCCAGATCACATTGGTTGAGGGTGATGCACCTGACGGCGCGTTCACCTTGGCGGATGTCGAAGGTGTGGGCGTCGTGTTCGCCAAGGCGGATGGCGACAAGTGTCAACGGTGTTGGAAAATCCTGCCGGATGTTGGCCAGCATAGCCATGCAGGCGTCTGCGGGCGCTGTGATGAGGCGCTAAGCTAGGGTGACGCAATATAGCGCCACATTGACACAAAGCCCGGTGGGGCCGCTGTCGGTTGTGGTGGAAAATGATGCGGTTGTGCGGCTCGACTGGGCTGCGCAACCGCGCAAGGCACATCCATTAGCAGATGAAGCCGTTGCGCAACTGGCGGCATATTTTGAAGGCAGGTTGACCAAGTTTGACCTTGCGATTGCGCTACAAGGGACTGAATTTCAACGGCGTTTTCTAGCGGCGCTTTGCGAAATCCCGCAAGGGCAGACCCGCACCTATGGACAGTTAGCAAAAGAGCTAAGCGTTTCTGCCCAAGCGATTGGACAGGCGTGCGGGGCGAACCCCATTCCGGTTATCGTGCCCTGCCACCGTGTGTTGGCGCAATGCGGGTTGGGCGGGTTTTCGGGGGCTGGCGGGGTCGAGGCGAAGGTGACATTGTTACGACTGGAAAGCGCCGCGTCACTTTTGATCTAAGGAACATCCCTGACATGAGCATTTGGGTATTTGCTGCTGTGATCGGGGCTGCATTATTGCACGCCACGTGGAACGCGCTGATCAAGACGGGCGCAAACAAACTGACGTCGATGTTGATCCTGACATTGGTGCAGGGTGGATTTGGGCTTTGTATCGCGATGACCAGAGACTGGCCGCAAGCGGACGTATGGTTGTGGCTATTGGCATCAGGCGTATTTCACGCAGCCTACAAACTGTTCCTTGCATATGCCTATGAGCAGGGCGATTTGAGCCGTGTTTACCCGATTGCACGCGGTGCGGCACCGATGGTGGTTCTGTGTGTGTCGGCGCTGTTTCTGGCTGATCAAATTGCGGCGGTCGAATATGCCGGGATCACCATTCTTGGCGCTGGTATATTGATGATGGCACGCGGTGTGTTCACATCGGGTGAAAGCCGCAAACTGGTGCCGCTGGCGCTGGGGTCTGCGATGGCGACGGCGGGGTATTCACTGGTTGATGGATTGGGGGCGCGGGCATCGGGTGATGCAGTGATGTATGTTGCGTGGCTCTTCATGCTCGACGCGGTATTTTTCACGCCGATTTGCATGGCGTTGCGGGGGCGTGACATCATCAAGGCACCGATAAGGACATGGCTGGTAGGGAGCGCTGCTGCCATGGCCAGCTATGGTGCCTATGCGATTGCCGTCTGGGCCATGACCCAAGCGCCAATTGCATTGGTCGCCGCATTGCGGGAGACATCAATTCTATTTGCGGTATTGATCGGCTGGGCCGTGTTTGGCGAAAAGATGGACCGCATGAAATTAATCGCAGCGGCGCTTATCATCGGTGGTGTAATCCTGACGAGGTTTTAGCCGTCTTTGCCGTGAATCAACTGCTGTAGCGCCCCTGCGCTAACCAAATAGAGCGAGCTGATCATCAAGCCGTAATGCGCCCAGCTGGCGGGATCAAAATCGACCAGTGCTGCCCAAGCCGCGCATACAACCCAAGCCAAAGCCATTGGCAGTGTGACCGTCCGCCAACGTGCTGTGCGCACGGGGTGGACGAATTTGATTGGCAGGAACATCGCAAGCGCGAGGATCGCGACCAAAACCAAAGACACCGCCCAATGTGGCTGGAGGGCAAACAAAACGAGGATCAGCATATTCCAGCATCCGGGGAAACCGCGGAAGGAATAATCGTTCGTTTTCATCCGCGTATCAGCGAAATAGAGCGCCGATGTGAAGGTGATCAGAATAATAGCCACCCAACCGGACCACCCATCCATCAACCCGCTTTCATAAAGCGCGTAGGCGGGGATAAAGACGTAGGTCAGGTAGTCGATAATGAGATCAAGCAGCACCCCGTCAAACAAGGGCGCGTTGGTCTTGACATCATAGCGGCGGGCCAATGGGCCATCGATACCGTCGACGCCAAAGGCAACAACGAGCCAGAGGAACATCAAGCTCCATTCGCGATCAGCTGCGGCGAGCATGGCCAGCATGGCGAAAACGGCACCAGTGGCGGTGAGCAGGTGGACGAGCAGGGCTTTGGTTTTGATATTCATGCATGCCTCATGATTGAAAAGGGCGCGCGTTGCAACATAGTGGCGGCGCGAATTGCTGCGGCAGGAGCCTCCGGCGGGAGTTTGTGGGACACAGAAAACATGAAGTGGTGCGTCATCCCCGAGGATGCGCCTTTTGGTAGACCGACATCAGATGCGCAGTATCGACGGCAGTATAGGCTTGCGTGGTGGATAGGCTAGCGTGGCCGAGCAATTCCTGAATCGCGCGCAGATCGCCGCCTGCGGTCAAAAGATGGGTCGCAAAGCTATGGCGCATTGCGTGGGGCGTGGCCGTCGCGGGCAGGCCCAGTTGGAGGCGTGCTTGGGCCATTACCTTTTGCACGATGCGGGGATTGAGCGCGCCGCCACGGGCACCACGAAACAGCGGTTGTGATGGTACGAGGTCGTAAGGAAAAAGCGAGGTGTAATGCGCCACGGCCTCGCGGGCGGCGGGGATGACGGGCACGACGCGTTGCTTGCCGCCTTTACCACGGATGATCAGGGTTGCGGGCAGGGGCGCATCGGCACCTGTCAGGGAAAGTGCCTCTGAAATGCGCAGGCCGCAACCGTAGAGCAGGGTGATGACCGCGCTATCACGCGCCGCGATCCAAGGGGTCAACGATTGCAATTCGACGGTTTCAATTAGTGCGGATGCTGCTTCTTCGGCCAAGGGACGGGGGAGCTTTTTCTGAAACTTGGGTGATCGGGTCGCCAGCACGGCGGTCGGCTCGAAGCCTTCGCGTTCGGCGAGCCAGCGGTAGAATGTTTTGACCGCAGACAACTGACGCGCCAATGAGCGTGCGGAAACACCGCGCCCGCGTTCGGACGCCATCCAAGACCGCATATCGCTGACCGTGATTTTAGAGATAGGGCCAAGCCCGGCCTGACCGCCGTGATGCTGGCCCATAAAGGCCAGAAAGCCCAGTACGTCGGTTTGGTAGGCCTTGAGAGTATTGTCGGCCGCGTCATTGAGCGCGCGGCAATGGTCCAACCATTTGCCCAACGCGTCAGTGAGCGCGGGAGCGATCATCGCTTTACGCTAACCAACGGCGCATCGTGCGTTCAAATACGCCTGTAAAGAAGGTCAATAAATCAGCGCCTTGTTGCGGGACGAACTGATGCGGGTCCTCGGCGCCCAAAATCAGCATGCCGGGCAAACAGCCTTCGCCTAGGTCAAGGCGCAAGCAGGCCTCGGAGCGGATAAATTCGGCCTTGTCGCCGTAGACTGCTTCGTCTGCATTTTGGAGCTGGCGCAATGTCACCTGTCGCGGTGCTGTGACCCGACCGGAGGTGATATAGTTGTTGATGAAACCGGGTGAAACGATGTTGAGCACTGAGCCCATTTTCTTGACCGCTGCATCATCGGTTTGAGAGGCGCTTTCCAGAACCAGCCGCATGGCGTCAACCCGAAGGGTGCCAGCGACGTCGGTTGATAAATCGTGCAAGAAGACTTCGAATTTGGTCGCATCCATCAGTTTGAGGATCGCGCGGTGGACCTGATTGGTGCCGGCAAGGTTATCATAGGCGGCGGCGATGACCGAGCGGTGCGTATCTTCTAGGCGGTCAAGGCGGGCCTCGAGCCGTTCCATGGCGATGCCACGCAGATCGACGATATTGGCACCCATCGTTTTTTCATTCGCGGCAACGAGCGCGCGCATAATGTCTTGATCTTCCAGTAAAACATCTGGATCTGCGATCAGCTTTTCGCGGAGATTATCGTCCATTTTAGCCTGTGTCATCATGGTCTGCTCAATTCTTGTTTTGGGCAAGATAACAAAGGAGGTCTGTCATTGCGCCAAAAATGTGAGGCGATTTTGGTGTTGTGGCATTTGGGCCGCAAGTTGCGGTCTGACCTTGGTGCGGCCAGACCGGATGATTTGCTTACAGGATTGTGATGCCTGCTTTTGCGATGTCTTTCATGAAGCCGTCCAAGCCTTTGTCGGTCAGCACGTGGTTTGCCATCGCCTTGATCACGGCAGGTGGGGCCGTGGCCACATCGGCGCCGATTTTCGCACATTCGGACATGTGGTTGGCGTTGCGGATTGATGCGGCAAGGATCTGTGTGTCGTAACCGTAGTTGTCATAGATCGTGCGGATGTCTTCGATCAGCTCAAGCCCATCAAGGTTGATGTCGTCGAGGCGGCCGATAAAGGGGCTGATGAATGTGGCACCAGCTTTGGCAGCAAGAAGCGCTTGGTTGGCGGAGAAACACAGCGTGACGTTGACCATCGTGCCCTCATCAGACAGCGCCTTACATGTTTGCAGGCCAGCCCATGTCAAAGGCACCTTTACGGCGATATTGTCCGCGATTTTCGCGAGCTTGCGACCTTCGGCCAACATTGTTTCGTGATCCAGCGCCACGACTTCAGCAGAAACAGGGCCATCAGTGATGGAACAGATTTCTTTGGTGACTTCGATGATGTCACGGCCGGATTTCGCGATAATGGATGGGTTTGTTGTAACGCCATCCACCATGCCGTAGCTGTGCAGCTCTTTGATTTGGTCGATGTCGGCGGTGTCTACGAAGAATTTCATGGGTTTGCTCCTAGGAAAGGTTGGCGTTTGGTTGCCCAGCGTTTACCTCATAGGGGCGGGGGCGCAAACCCCTTTGATCCATAAGGCTTAAGATGACCGATTTTTTCCATGAAGGCGATTTGGTGGCGGTGCTGACGGCGCAGCCGATTGATCGTTTCTTGGATTACAAAGCACCCGAGGGTGGCTGTGCGTTGGGCGCATTCGTCGAAGTGCCGCTTGGCCCGCGCAAGGTGCTTGGCGTGGTCTGGGGCAAGGGTGCGGGTGATTTCGATTATGCCAAGGTGCGCAGCGTGATGCGCGTGCTGGATGTGGCGCCGATGCGCGATGAGATGAAGCTGTTTTTGACCCGTGCAGCGGATTATACGCTAACACCGATGTCAGCGATGTTGCGGCTGGCGACCCGTGCGCCGGGGCTGGGCGATGCGATGTCGATGCGCAAGGTTTACAGGCTGGGCGACAGCAGGCCCGAGCGCATGACCGATGCCCGCGAAAAGGTGCTGGCCGTGCTAGAGGATTTTGGCGGACTTGCGTTTACCTTGGGCGAGTTGGCCGAAATGGCAGGCGTGGGCACATCCGTGGTCAAGGGATTGGCTAAACTGGGTGCGGTTTATGAGGAAAACGCGCCGCGTGATACGCCCTATCCTGCGCTTGATCCTGATTATGGCAGTAAGGATTTGTCGGCAGATCAGGTCACGGCGGCCGCGGCGTTATGTGCGGATATAAAGTCGGATGATTATAGCACCACATTGTTAAAAGGTGTGACCGGGTCAGGCAAAACCGAAGTGTATCTTGAGGCCGTCGCAGAATGCCTGCGCCAAGGGCGGCAGGCGTTGGTGCTATTGCCCGAGATTGCGCTGTCGGGCGAGTTTATCAATCGGGTCGAGGCAAGGTTTGGAATGAAGCCAGCCGAGTGGCATTCTGGCGTCACGATGACCGAGCGGCGGCGCTGTTGGCGCATGGTTGGGCAAGGCGATGCGCAGATGATTGTGGGGGCCAGATCGGCATTGTTCCTACCGTTCCAGAACCTTGGGCTGATCGTTGTCGATGAAGAGCATGACACGTCTTATAAACAAGAGGACGGCGTGCTGTATAATGCCCGTGATATGGCCGTGCTGAGGGCCGCGATTAATGGCGCGCAAGTGATCCTTGCGTCAGCCACGCCGAGCCTTGAGAGCTGGGCCAATGCCGAGGCGGGCAAGTATAAGCGTCTGTCGCTCAACAGCCGCTTTGGCCCTGCGGTCATGCCGCAAATGGACGCGATCGATATGCGAGCCGAGGATGTGCCAGGTGGTAAGTGGGTGTCGCCCACATTGCAGGGCGAGATTGCTCAGCGCTTGGAAAAAGGCGAACAATCGTTGATTTTCCTGAATCGTCGTGGCTATGCGCCGATCACGCTGTGCCGTGCTTGCGGGCATCAGATTGGCTGTGATGATTGCGATGCGCGGATGGTTGAACATCGGTTTTTGAAACGTCTGATGTGCCATCAATGTGGTGAGACAAAGCCGATGCCGACGGTGTGCCCGCATTGCGAGGCCGAGGATCGTTTGTCCGCCGTGGGGCCAGGTGTGGAGCGGATGGGCGAGGAGGTGACAGAGCTGTTTCCTGATGCGCGCGTTGTGGTGCTGTCGTCGGATTTATACGGCTCAGCAAGGGCGATGAAAGCCCATATCGAGGACATCGCAGCGGGTGGTGCGGACATCATCATCGGCACGCAATTGGTGGCCAAGGGGCACAACTTTCCCAACCTCACATTGGTGGGTGTAATTGACGCCGATTTGGGGCTGCAGGGGTCTGATCTGCGGGCGGCGGAACGGACGTTTCAGCTGATGCGGCAGGTAGCGGGCCGTGCGGGTCGTGCGGATACGCCGGGGGCCGCGTTGCTGCAAACATATCAGCCAGAGCACGCTGTTATACGCGCGATTTTGGCTGGCGATGAAGAGACGTTTTGGGCCGCTGAATTAGAAGAGCGCAAGGCCGCAGGCGTGCCGCCATATGGCCGGATGGCAGGGATCATTTTGAGCAGCCCGAACGTGCAAGAGGTGTTTGATCTCGGTGCGGAAATGGCAAGGCGCGATGGGCCGTTACGCCAGATTGGCGCGCAGGTTTTTGGGCCAGCACCTGCACCGATTGCCCGCGTGCGTGGGCGGCATCGGGTGCGATTGTTGGTCAAGGCAGAGAAAGCCGCACCATTGCAAAAAGCGCTGGCAAAGTGGGTGGGGCAGTTCCGCTTGTCCAATAATGTGCGGCTTGCGATCGATATCGACCCACAGAGTTTTTATTAGAAACCTGCAATTTATGGGCGCCTTTGCCTTAATGGCCACCTTTCCAACCGCGAAAATGAGGCGTAAGCCGATCCCATGAGAATTATACCCCTTTCCCAAGCCCGTGACCTGCCGTTTTGGCAGCGACCGACGACGCTGCTGTTTTTGATGGCGATGGCCCTTCCGATTGCGTTTTCAACGTGGTCGGCGCTGTTGAACAATTTTGTGATTGAGGTTGCGGATTTCGACGGGTCGGACATCGGGTGGTTGCACACGGTGCGCGAAATTCCCGGCTTCTTGGCTGTAGGGGTGATCGCATTGATCATCTTTATCCGCGAGCAAGTGCTTGGGCTGGTGTCATTGGTGATGTTAGGGGTTGCGACGGCATTGACGGCGCAGTTCCCGTCAATGGGTGGCATCCTGACCATCACGATGCTGTCGTCGATTGGGTTTCACTATTTTGAGACCGTGAACCAATCGCTGCAATTGCAATGGATCGATAAGAAACGCGCGCCGCAAACGCTTGGCTGGATCATCGCGGCAGGATCAGGGGCGACGTTGGTGGCCTATGTCTTGATCGTATTGACGTGGGAGACGTTCGATCTGAGCTATAATTTCGTCTATATGGCGTCGGGCGGGATAACAGCGGCAATTGCTGTGTTTTGCATGTTGGCCTATCCGCAGTTTGAAGCACCGGACCCGCAGGTGAAGAAATTTATCCTGCGCAAACGCTATTCACTGTATTATGCAATGCAATTTATGGCGGGGGCGAGGCGGCAGATTTTCGTTGTTTTCGCTGGCTTTATGATGGTCGAGAAATTCGGGTTTAAGGTGCACGAAGTCACGGCGCTGTATCTGATTAACCTTGTGGCGAATATGATTTTCGCGCCGTTGATGGGATCAATTGTGGGTCGCTGGGGCGAGCGACGCGCACTGTTGTTCGAATATGCGGGGCTGGTGATTGTGTTTCTGGCCTATGGTGGGGTGTATTTCTTTGGGTGGGGTGTGGCTGTGGCTGCGTTTTTATATGTGGTTGACCATATCTTTTTCGCGCTGGCACTGGCGTTGAAGACATATTTCCAAAAGATTGCCGACCCCGGTGATATCGCACCAACGGCGGCTGTGGCGTTTACGATTAACCATATTGCAGCAGTGTTTCTGCCAGCGCTGTTGGGGTATTTATGGCTAAGCTCACCGATAGCGGTGTTTGCTGTGGCGGCGCTGATGGCCGCTGGATCGTTTGCGCTGGCGCTATTGATCCCAAGACATCCAGCCAAGGGGCATGAAACCGTGTTCCACACCAGACTGACCGCTGCGGCAGAGTAGAAAACCCGAACCGGCGGACCTATATTGTCGGAAGATTGAACAAGGGAGCGAGCGATGCTGTTTTCAAGAACCACGAAATCCGAAATGGTAGCGGCAGATGCGGCATTGCCGGGTAGGGAGCAACTGATGCCTGTTGTGGCACCGCATTTTGTACTTGGGACGTCATTGACCGACGTGCCCGCTGGCATGGAGGTAGCGGATTTTGGCATGGGCTGTTTCTGGGGCGTTGAGCGTATTTTTTGGCAATTGGACGGGGTTTATGCAACGTCCGTGGGCTATGCGGCGGGCTATACGCCGAACGCATCCTATGAAGAGGTGTGCACCGGCAAGACGGGCCATAACGAAGTTGTGCGCGTGGTGTTTGACCCTGCTAAGATCGCGTATGACGTGCTGCTCCGCGTATTTTGGGAAGGGCATGATCCGACCCAAGGCATGCGCCAAGGCAATGATCGCGGCACGCAATATCGGTCTGGGATTTATACCCATAGCGATGAACAGCAGGCCGCAGCCGAACAAAGCAAAGACGCATTTGCGCCGCAGCTGAGCAAGGCAGGGTATGGGGCAATTACGACGGAAATTCTGCCTGCCTCGGATTACTATTTTGCGGAAGAGTACCACCAGCAGTATTTGGCGAAAAACCCGAATGGGTATTGTGGAATTGGCGGAACAGGGGTGACTTGTCCTATTGGCGTGGTCGCTGCGGATTGACGGCACCTGTGTGATTGCCTAACGCAAGCGCAACACGGCAGACACAAGGGCATAAAGCGATGACAACCTATTCAGCACTGACGATTTTGGCAGGCGAAGACGCGGCATATGCGATGGCTGATGCGATCGAAGCGATTTTACCGGAACCGACAGGCGTGGGCGCGTTTGAGATTGAAGACGGATCTGGGCTTTGGGAGGTTGCGGTATATTTCGACCAGACGCCGGATGCTGCTGCATTGGCGACATATGCGCAAGAATTTGATGCCAAGGAATTTGTCGTGTCCGATATCCCTGATCAGGATTGGGTCAGCAAGGTGCGCCGTGAATTGGCACCCGTAGAGGCGGGGCGGTTCTTTGTCTACGGCAGCCATGACGCGGATAAGGTCCCAGAGGATGCGACGGGATTGTTGATCGAGGCTGCGATGGCGTTTGGCACGGGGCACCACGGCACGACGCTTGGCTGTTTGCAGGCGTTTGACACGCTATTGATCGAAGGATTTGCTGGTAAAAGGATCGCGGATGTTGGGTGTGGAACAGCCGTGTTGGCGATGGCCGCTGCAGCCGCGTTGGATGCGCGGGTATTGGCCAGCGACATTGATCCGGTGGCAATTGATGTTGCCGTCGCAAACCTTGCGGCGAATGGCATGGATGGTGAGGTCGAATGCGTGGTTTGCGCGGGCTTTGACCATGAGGTGCTATCGCAGGCGGCGCCATTTGATTTGGTATTCGCGAATATTTTAAAAGGCCCGTTGATTGCGTTGGCACCTGATATGGGGCGGATGATTTGCAAAGGTGGGTTCGCCATTTTGTCAGGCATATTGAACGAACAAGCCGATGCTGTTGTCGCGGCCTATACCGCGCAAGGATTTGATGTTAAGATACAAAATGTTGTGAATGAGTGGACGACGTTGGTCTTGTTACGATCATAAGAGAAGTAATTTTCCTTCACTTTCTTTTATGTCCTTAGCTATAGAGTTGTTAATATGACCGAAGATGAAAAATATATCGATGAAGATTTTGCAGAGCGGATCGCGAGAATTGAAGAAACGCGACCTGCAGCAAAACATGCACTTGGCCGTGGTATAGGTGGGCTTGTTCCCGTTCGGAAACGTTCCAAAAAGCGCGAAGTAAATATTGTTCCGCTGGCATTGCTTTTGGTGATGGGCAGCGCGTTCAAAGCGTTTGTGTTAGCCAATGCTGGTTATGCGACATATCAATCCCGCATTGAACCTTTGATCAATGGAAATCAGTTAGAGCGGTTCGCAGGTTGGTTTTTGCAGGCTGATGTCGTCACGCTCGCTGTGGCGGATTTTATGCCGAGAATTGGTTTTTAACACGAGAGACTTAAAAAGCCGCACCTGATGTCAGATGCGGCTTTCAGGTAGTATTGTTTGCGTCCGCTTAGCGGTAGTTGCCGCTCACGATGCCGTCGATGTCGCCGTAAGTCAGGCCAATGTCGTCAAGTTCACGAGCGGACAGTTTTGTCAGCGCGTTGCGCGTGACGCGGGCATCGTTCCAAGCGGCAAATGTGCCAAATGCATCGGATACGTATGAAGTGAAGCGACCTGCGTTGAGGACGGCGACGGGACGGGTTGTGTCAAAAGCAGCCATTGGCTCGTTCCTTATCTGTGCTGCAGGTGCAGCGTTGTTATGCGATAAGCCGCATTTAGGCCCGTTGAATTGAAACAACCAGTGCTGGTTTTGCATATCACGTTTGCGATTTTGACATGGCTAATAGACCTTATTTTTATAGAAATAATGTGACGTAAGGGAATGCGACAAACCATGGTCAGTTTTCGACATTTGAGAGCCGCTGCCCCTGCAAATGCAATGACGCCTGCAAAGATTACTTGGCCTATGTTCGCGTTTTGTGCTACTCGACATTAACGAATAAAAACGAGGGCAGTAAATGCGCGTATTGGGGATTGATCCGGGATTACGGAACATGGGTTGGGGCCTGATTGATGTCGATGGCCCAAGACTGCGCCATGTCGCGAATGGGGTTTGCCATTCGAGGGGTGCTGATTTGGGTGTGCGGTTATTGTCGCTGCACGAGCAGTTGACGGCCGTGATGATTGAACATCAGCCCGATGCCGCCGCTGTCGAGCAGACATTTGTCAACAAAGATGCGGTGGCGACGCTGAAGCTGGGCCAAGCGAGGGGCATCGCGATGTTGGTGCCGTCGCAGGCGGGGCTGGTGATTGGGGAATATGCGCCCAATGCGGTTAAAAAGGCCGTTGTGGGCGTGGGTCACGCGGAAAAGCACCAGATTGATCATATGGTCAAACTGCAATTGCCGGGGGTAAAGATTGCTGGCCCTGATGCGGCGGATGCGCTTGCGATTGCGATTTGTCATGCGCATCATCTGCAATCAGCCAACGGATTGGCAAAAGCACTGAGGAAAGCCAACGCATGATTGGAAAAATCACGGGAATTATTGACTACCGCAGCACTGATCACATTGTGATTGATGTGCGGGGGGTCGGCTATGTTGTCTATATATCGGACCGCGTGATGGCGGGGCTGCCAAGCAACGGTGAGGTGGTGGCGCTATATACTGATCTGCTGGTGCGAGAGGATAACCTGCAATTGTTCGGGTTTACGACGCTGGTTGAAAAAGAGTGGCACCGGTTGCTGATGTCCGTTCAAGGGATTGGCGCGAAGGCGTCGATGGCGATCCTTGGGACGATTGGGGCGGATGGGGTGAGCCGTGCGATTGCGCTGGGCGATTGGAACGCAGTGGCCAAGGCCAAGGGCGTGGGGCCGAAGACCGCGCAGCGCGTGACGATAGAATTGAAGGACAAGGCCCCCGGTGTGATGGCGATGGGCGGCACATTGGCCGAAGCCACGGGCGATGAGGTGATTGAGCCTGCGCAAACGGCCCGCAAAGTGACGGCACCGAGGGCCAATCCGGCACAGGCAGAGGCATTATCGGCGCTTGGTAATCTGGGCTATGCGCCTGGTGATGCGGCGGGGGCCGTGGCACAAGCCAGCGGTGATGAGCCTGACGCGGATACATCTGCATTAATTCGCGCAGCCTTGCGGCTGCTGGCGCCAAAAGGGTAGGGGTTGCTTGTCCGCCCTGATGGGCGGTCTCGCGAAAGAATGACATGACAGAACCAGATCCGACATTACGTCCAGATCGCCAGCCTGATGATGCGGATCGTGCGTTGCGTCCGCAAACACTGGACGAATTTATCGGCCAGCGCGATGCGCGTGCAAACCTGAAGGTGTTTATCGAGAGCGCAAAGATGCGCGGTGAGGCGATGGACCATGCGTTGTTTCACGGGCCTCCGGGTTTAGGTAAGACGACGCTGGCGCAGATTATGGCGCGCGAGTTGGGGGTGAATTTTCGCATGACCTCTGGCCCTGTTCTGGCCAAGGCAGGTGATCTGGCGGCGATCCTGACAAATTTAGAAGCGCGCGATGTGTTGTTCATCGACGAAATTCATCGCCTGAACCCAGCGGTCGAAGAGGTGCTCTATCCGGCACTTGAGGATTTCGAGCTTGATCTGGTGATCGGCGAGGGGCCAGCGGCGAGGACGGTGAGGATTGAGTTACAGCCGTTTACGCTTGTTGGGGCGACGACGCGGATGGGGCTGCTGACGACACCGCTACGGGACCGATTTGGTATTCCGACACGGCTGGAATTTTACACCGAAGACGAGCTGCACGAGATTGTCACCCGTGGCGCGAGGCTGATGGGTGCACCTGCCGAGGATGCGGGGGCGCGCGAAATTGCCAAACGTGCAAGGGGGACGCCGCGTATTGCAGGGCGTTTGCTGCGGCGTGTTGTCGATTTTGCGGTGGTTGAGGGCAATGGCAAAGTTACCCAAGAGATTGCGGATCGGGCGTTGAATAGGCTGGGTGTCGATACGCTTGGGCTTGATAATGCCGACCGCCGTTATTTGCGTCTGATTGCCGAAAGCTATGGCGGTGGCCCTGTGGGGATTGAGACGATGTCAGCGGCGTTATCGGAAAGTCGTGATAGTTTGGAAGATGTGATTGAGCCGTATTTGTTGCAAAAGGGGCTGATCCAGCGCACGCCGAGGGGCCGGATGTTGGCGCAGGCGGCGTGGATGCATTTGGGCATTACACCACCCAAAAGCCAAAGTGATTTGTTTAACTAAGGCGCGGGCCGGATACAAAAGACGTAAGAGACCACTATGAAGATTGATCACGAGCAAGTTGAAAACCTGTTTACCCGCGGCGATGGGGCCTATGTGTTTGCCCGCTGGGGCAGACCAATTGTGCCGGTTGTGTTTGGGATTGATGACGCAAGTCTAACCGTGTTCAAGGGCGCGATTGAGGCGGTTGTGACATTGGCCGAGCATAAGATGGCGGAGACCGATCCAGAACTGGGTGCAAACCTGATGATGTTTTTCTGCAAGGATTGGGATGAGTTGTCGGATGTGCCACATTTGGGCAAACTGGTGCCCGACCTCGACCCATTGGTTGGTCGATTAAAGCAGGCGGATGCTAATCAGTACCGCATATTCCGGTTTGATGAGGCGGGAGCGATCAAAGCATGTTTCGTATTTTTGCGGATGGACGCGCATTTAAGCGAGGTATCGGCGGATACATTGGCGCTATCACAAGCGGTGCAAGCGATATTACTATGGTCGGATAAGGCGTTTCAGGTCACGCCCGCATTGGCCGTTGTGAATGAAACAACGGTATTGCGACCCGACATTTCAACGGTGATTAAAGCTGCGTATGATCCGACGATGCCACATGTGGCAAGCGATGCGTCCCATGCGTTGCGGGTGGCTGCAAGGGCGGGGATGGCGCAATGACGCATCGGTTTGATCTGCGGGTTTATTACGAAGACACTGATCTGGCGGGGATTGTGTATTACGCCAATTACCTGCGTTTTATTGAGCGCGCACGCAGCGAATGGGTCAGAGAACTGGGGCTGGATCAGGCGGCAATGAAAGCGACAGATGGCACGGTTTTTGCGGTCAAACGGGTCGAGGCGGATTATCACAAACCTGCAAAATACGACGACCTATTGGTCGTCGAGACCGTGGCAGAAAAGATCACGGGCGCGAGAATGGTTTTGCGCCAAAATGTGCTGCGCGGTGATGAAATCTTGTTCGAGGCGGTGGTTACAATTGTTGCAATTAACGCTGCAGGTGGTGCCGCGAGACTTCCGGCAGGGATCCGCCGAAGCTAGGCATGTTGTTTGGTTGGATTTTCCCTGCAAGATAGGCTAGGATCGCGCTAACAGAGCCCAAACAGGGCCGATATAGCAGAGCAGGCACTATGGAAGCAGCAACAGATTTCACAATGTGGGCGCTATTTGCGCGCGCGACACTCACCGTAAAACTTGTCATGATCATGCTAATGGGGGCATCCATTTGGTGCTGGGCCGTGATCGTCGACAAAATTGTGCAATACCGCAAAGCAAGGGCTGAAGCTGCCGTATTTGACCGCGCGTTTTGGTCGGGCGAGCCGCTGGATACGTTGTTTGACCAGATCGGCACAACGCCGCAGGGCCAAAGCGAAAAGATTTTCGCAGCCGGCATGCTGGAGTGGCGCAGATCGCATCGGCAAGATGGCGGATTGATTGCAGGGGCACAGGCGAGGATTGACCGCTCCATGGATGTGGCGATCGCCAAAGAAGCGGCCAAGTTGCAACGGGGCTTGCCCGTGCTGGCGACAGTGGGCTCAACGGCCCCGTTTGTCGGGCTGTTTGGCACCGTTTGGGGCATTATGAACGCGTTTATTGAAATTGCAGAACAGCAAAATACCAACCTTGCTGTTGTTGCACCCGGTATTGCAGAGGCGCTGTTGGCCACGGGGCTTGGTCTGTTGGCTGCGATCCCTGCCGTTATTTTCTATAACAAATTGTCCGCTGACAGTGACCGGATTGTTGCGGGTTATGAGGCATTTGCAGATGAATTTGCTACCATCCTAAGCCGTCAGTTGGATAGCTGATATGGGTGCGGGTGTCATGAAATCCGACGATGGCGGTGGCCGTCGCAGACGCGGGCGGCGGCGTAGCCAGCCGATGGCTGAAATTAACGTCACGCCTTTTGTGGATGTGATGTTGGTGCTGCTGATTATTTTCATGGTGGCAGCGCCATTGTTGACTGTTGGTGTGCCAGTTGAACTGCCAAAGACAGCGGCGAATGCGTTGCCAACGGACGAGGAAGAGCCGCTGACAGTGACGATCACGGCTGATGGAAAACTGTCGATCCAGAACACGGACACGCCCGAGGACGAGCTGATCGGCAAGTTGCAGGCGATTGCAACGGAAAGGTCGAGCGACCGAATATTCCTGCGCGCGGATGGGGCAAATGCATGGGCACGCGTGGCCGAGATTATGGGCGCGCTAAATGCGGGTGGATTTTCGAACATCGGGTTGGTTACCGACATCGGTGGCCCGACGCTGACGGACGCGGACGGGTAAATCGTGCAATCGCCCGGCGTCTATATCTCTGCGATTGGTCATACGGGACTGATTGGGTGGCTGATCCTTGGGTGGGGTCTGTCGTCTGATCCGTTGCCGTTTGATGTGGCAGATGTGTCGGTGGTTTCAACAGAAGAATATGCGGCACTTGTGGCGGCAACAACGCCGCAACCGGGGGTCGCTGATCCGCCCGCACCTGCCACGCCAGAAATAGAAGACGCGCCCAGCACGCCTGAACCTGAAAGTGCTGCGCCAGAAGTAAGCCAACCCGAGCAGGCAGAGGCACCCGACGACGAGACCCCGCCACCAGAGCCGCCAACACCGCCAGAGCCGCCAGCGGATGTGATCGAGACGACGCCGACATTGGCCCAACCAGAAGCGCAGGCAACGCCCGATTTGGCGGTGAGCGATCAGCCGCAAGCAAGACCTGCGGACCGTGTGGCACCTGTGCCTGTAGCCCCGCCGCCGCCGGAAGCCGATATTTCGGATTTGACCGCATTGGCACAAACTGCTGATCCGCTAGCCGACGTCGTATCACAAGAACCAGAGCAGGACGCGACAGCCCCTCAAGAAGCAGCAACGCAGATTGTAACCGAGGCGGATGAGCCATCGGGCGCGGTCACGTCGTCAATTCGGCCAAGCGCGCGCCCGTCACGGCCAGCACCGCAGCCGCAGGTCGCAGAAGACACATCAGATGATGATGCACTGGCCGCCGCGCTGGCGGATGCATTGGCAGGGGCCGATAGCGGCCCTGCGCCAGCGTTGCCAGCCGGTCCGCCATTGTCGGGATCAGAGCAGGATGGTTTCCGCGTCGCAGTCAGCCGGTGCTGGAATGTTGATACCGGATCAGAGGCCGCTAACGTGCAAGTGACCGTAGCCTTTGACCTGAGCCGAGACGGCAAGGTCAGTGGTCAGGTCAGGCAAATCGCTTCATCAGGGGGCAGCGGGAACGCAGTAGAGACAGCGTTTCAGGCAGCAAGGCGGGCAATTTTACGCTGTGGTGCCAAGGGTTTCGACCTGCCCGCAGAGAAATACGATCATTGGAAAGCAGTCGAATTGACCTTTGATCCATCAAGCATGAGATTACGATAGGCGAAAATGTGCCGCATTGGGGTGAATTAACCCCACTGATCGGTTACAAAGCAGTTAACAAAGCAGGCAAAGACCTGCATCAGATATGAGGCGAGCATGTTAACGAGACTTTTGATCCTGCTATGTGCAGTGATATTTGCGGGACCAATCAACGCGCAAACTGGGCCGTTACGCCTGACGATTACGGATGGTGTGATTGAGCCGTTGCCATTTGCCGCACCTGTATTTCAGGCCGAAAACAGTGCTGCCCAAACCGCCGCTGCCGATCTGACGCGCCTTGTAGCGCAAGATTTGAGCAACACCGGATTGTTTCGTGAAATCCCGCCAAGCGCATTTATTAGCCAGCACGCAAGCTTTGGTCAGACGGTTGCCTATGCCGATTGGCGGGCCGTAAACGCGCAGGCGCTGATTACGGGGGCCGCTAGCGTAAGCGGCGATCAGTTGTCAGTGAAATTCCGCGTCTATGACGTATTTTCGGGGGCCGAGCTGGGCCAAGGGCTGCAATTTACGGGCACCGTCAGCGGCTGGCGGCGGATGGCGCATAAAGTGTCGGACGCTGTGTATAGCCGGATCACGGGGGAGACGGGGTATTTTGATAGCCGCGTTGTTTTCGTGTGGGAAAGTGGTCCAAAGGACAAACGTCTGAAACGTCTCGCGATTATGGATTATGATGGTGCGAATGTGCAGTTTTTGACCGATAGTGCGGCACTTGTGTTGGCACCGCGGTTTTCACCGACGGGTGACCGCGTTCTTTACACAAGCTTTGAAAGCGGGTTCCCGAGGATCAACGTGCTTGATGTAGCCAGTGTCGGCCGCAGGCAACTTCAGACAGCACCGGGCGAAATGGCGTTTAGCCCCAGATTTTCGCAAGACGGGCAGCAGGTTATTTATAGCCTGTCCAACGGTGGCAATACGGATATTTACCGTGGCGATTTGAACAGCGGGGCCAGCACACGGCTGACGCAGGCGCCATCGATCGAGACAGCGCCGAGCCTGTCGCCCAACGGCAGCCAGATTGTGTTTGAAAGCGACAGGTCTGGCACACAGCAGCTGTATATTATGGGTGCAAATGGCGGTGAGGCGCGGCGGATTTCATTTGGTGATGGTCGTTACGGGTCGCCTGTGTGGTCACCGCGCGGTGATTTGATTGCCTTTACCAAGCAAAACAAGGGGCGTTTCCACATTGGTGTGATGCGCACAGATGGATCAGAAGAGCGGTTGCTCACGGCATCGTTTTTGGACGAGGGCCCAACGTGGTCGCCAAATGGGCGTGTGATTATGTTCACACGAGAGACCCAAGGTGCTACTGGCACGTCTTCACTGTATTCGGTTGATATTTCGGGGCGTAATTTGCGGCCTGTGCCATTGCAAGGCGGAGCGTCAGATCCGTCATGGGGCCCATTGCAGCCGTAACAACTGGTGATTTCACGGAATTCAAGATGCGTGATATCACGCAATAAAGAGCAGAAAACAGGAATAGAACAATGCATATGATGACAAAAATGGCCGTTGTTGGCCTTGTGCTACTTTCAGCGGCCTGCACGCGGCCAGATCGCTTTACGGACGGATCCAACGTTGGTGGTGCAGGCGGTGGATTGGATCAGGCGGGTGTGAATGATCCGCAATCACCCCAGTTTTTCACCCAAACCATCGGTGACCGTGTTTTGTTTAGCTCTGATTCATCAAGCTTGACCGAGCAGGGTAAAGTTGTTCTCGCAGGTCAGGCCAAATGGTTGACCGACAACGCTGATTATCTGGCGATTATCGAAGGCCACGCGGACGAGCAGGGCACACGCGAATATAACATCGGCCTTGGCTTCCGCCGCGCGAATGCGGTGCGCGAATTCCTCGTGGCGCAAGGCGTGCCTGAAACACGCATGCGGGTCACAAGCTATGGTAAAGAGCGCCCGACGCAGATTTGTTCTGAAGAATCCTGCTATGCGCAGAACCGTCGTGCGGTTACAGTGATCTCGATTGCGTCACTGAGCTAAGGACATTTGCATATGCTGTACCGCTTGATTTTGATTGCTGGGCTTTGCCTTGGCGCGCCTGCTGCGATGGCACAGGACCAAACGCTTGCCGATATCCGCCAGAGCCTTGCGGGGTTGTATGTAGAGATACAGACGCTGCGCACGGAGCTTTCGACTACGGGCGGATTGACCCTTGGTATCGCGGGGAGCACGCCGCTTGATCGGTTGAATGCGATCGAGTTGGAGTTGCAAAGGCTGACGTCGAAGTCAGAACAGCTTGAGTTCAGGATCAACCGGATCACCACCGACGGCACAAACCGCATTGGTGATTTGGAATTCCGGCTGTGCGAACTGGAGGCAGGTTGCGATATCGCCGATCTAGGCGATACGCCATCATTGGGCGGTGTTGATAGTGGCGCACAAGTACCTGTCGCAGATGCGCCTACAGGCCCGTCATTGGCCGTAGGCGAAGGGCAGGATTTCGAGCGCGCGCAAGACGCATTGCTTGCCGGTGATTTCAGGGCGGCAGCCGATCAATTGCAAAGCTTTGCTGTGACCTATCCAGGTTCACCGATTGCGGATCAGGCAGCGTATCTGCGCGGCGAGGCGTTGGAGGGATTGGGCGAGATGGCCAATGCGGCACGCGCCTATCTGGGTGCGTTTGAGGCTAATCCGACAGGGCCGAAAGCACCTGATGCATTGTTTAAACTGGGCTATGCACTGGGTGAATTGGGTCAGACGCAAGATGCGTGTTTGACGCTGGGCGAGGTTGGCGTGCGGTTCCCGCAAAGCGCCGCGACGTCGGATGCGTTGGGCCTGATGCAGGGTCTTGGATGCAGCTAGATGATGAGGCGCGGCTGATCCGGCGGATCGCACGCGCGTTTTCCACCCCTGATGTCGATGTGATTGGCGTGGCCGTCTCTGGCGGCGGCGATTCTATGGCGTTGCTCCATCTGGCGGCGAAAACGGGCAAAACGATCAAGGCCGTTACCGTTGATCACGGGTTGCGCGCGGGTGCCGCCGCAGAGGCCGCGATGGTTGGGCAAATGTGCAACGAGCTTGGGGTCGCGCATACCATTTTGGAGTGGAGAGACTGGGACGGGCACGGCAACCTTCAGGCCGCTGCAAGACAAGCCAGATATAAATTGATGACCGCTTGGGCCAAAGATTCAGGGGTGGGCGGTGTGCTGTTGGGCCACAACAAAGATGACATCGCCGAGACCTATTTGATGCGCCTGTCACGCAAGGCGGGCATTGACGGGTTGGCGATGATGGACACCGCATTTGAAAAAGACGGGGTGCATTGGGCAAGGCCGCTTTGCCATGTTAGCCGCGCTGATTTGCGCGACTACCTAACGCGTGTGGATGTGGCATGGGCGGATGATCCATCCAATGATGACGTCGATTTTGACCGTGTGCGGGTGCGACAAGCGATGGGGCAGTTGGCCGAGATTGGCCTGACGGCGGATGCATTACACCACGCCAGCGTTGCGGCCAAAAAGGCCAGATCGGCGTTGGATTATTATACGGCCGTTGAGGCAAGGGCGCATGTGCAGCAAGATCAGGGTGATCTGATCATGGCGAGACATTTGCCCATCCCCGATGACATTGCACGGCGATTGCGATCCAAAGCATTGCAATGGATTGGCGGGCTGGATTATCCGCCGCGCCAATCGTCATTGCAGCATTTGGAAACGGGTCTCGCGCTTGGTGATCAGGCGACGGTTGCAGGGTGTCTTGTATCAATCGAAGGGGACAATCTGCGATTTGCAAGAGAGTTGAATGCGGTCAAAATGACGGCCACCACGATCGAGGCGATCTGGGATAAGCGTTGGCAGATGGACGGGCCGCATAGCGCTGAATTGCAGATACGTGCCTTGGGCGAGGGGATTCGCGATTGCCCTGACTGGCGGCAGATGGGGCATCCGAGAGCGTCGATCATGGCAGGGCCAGCGATCTGGCGCGGGAATGAGCTGATTTCAGCGCCATTAGCAGGGTTAAATGACGAATGGACGGTGCGGATTGTCGCGGATTTCCATTCTTATCTCAATACGCATTGAAGATTGGCATTTTGCCTCTATTTTAAGAGCAACGGTCGGTGCGACTCTTTCGCACTGCAAAATTTTCCGATTTGGCAAGGAGCCTCCCCTTGGGAAACACACGTAACGTCGTATTTTGGGTTGTCCTGTTTTTACTGGTGCTCGCACTTTTCAATTTGTTTAGCGGTGGATCAAGCACAGGGCTGAATAATTCAAAAAGCTATTCCGAATTTGTATCCTCAATCGAGGGTGACGCTGTCGCGCAGGTGACATTGGATGGTGAGCAAGTGCGCTATCGTGGCACCGATGGTCGCGACTACGTCACAATCATGCCAAGCGATGCTGAGATCACCCAATTGCTGTTGTCAAATGACGTGCCGTTTGTGGCGCAAAGCCAAGAGCAATCGGCACTGTCGTCATTCCTGATCGGGCTGCTGCCATTCGCATTGCTGATCGGTGTGTGGGTTTATTTCATGAACCGGATGCAGGGCGGCGGCAAAGGCGGGGCGATGGGCTTTGGCAAATCCAAGGCCAAGCTGCTGACGGAAAAGCATGGCCGTGTGACATTTGACGAGGTTGCGGGCATTGATGAAGCCAAAGAAGAGCTGGAAGAGATCGTAGAATTCCTGCGCAATCCGCAAAAATTTAGCCGCCTTGGTGGTAAGATTCCGAAGGGCGCGTTGCTTGTTGGGCCTCCGGGCACGGGTAAGACGCTGCTGGCGCGCGCGATTGCGGGCGAGGCGGGTGTGCCGTTTTTCACCATCTCTGGTTCTGATTTTGTTGAAATGTTCGTGGGTGTGGGTGCATCCCGCGTGCGCGACATGTTCGAGCAGGCGAAAAAGAATGCACCATGCATCGTGTTTATTGATGAGATTGACGCGGTTGGCCGTTCTCGTGGTGCCGGATATGGCGGCGGCAACGATGAGCGCGAACAAACATTGAACCAATTGCTGGTTGAAATGGATGGCTTTGAAGCGAACGAAGGTATCATCATCGTGGCGGCGACAAACCGCCCTGACGTGCTCGATCCTGCGCTATTGCGCCCAGGTCGTTTTGACCGCCAAGTGCAGGTGCCGAACCCTGACATCAAAGGCCGCGAGAAGATTTTGCAGGTTCACGCCCGCAAGGTGCCGCTTGGCCCCGACGTTGATCTGCGCATCATTGCACGCGGCACGCCCGGTTTTTCGGGTGCTGACCTTGCGAACCTTGTGAACGAAAGCGCGTTGATGGCGGCCCGTATCGGGCGGCGGTTTGTGACGATGATCGATTTCGAAAGCGCGAAGGATAAGGTGATGATGGGGGCGGAGCGCCGTTCCATGGTCATGACCGAAGACGAGAAGAAGCTGACTGCCTACCACGAGGCTGGTCATGCTGTTGTTGGCCTGAATGTGCCGCAGCATGATCCGATCCATAAGGCGACGATTATTCCGCGCGGTCGTGCATTGGGTCTCGTGTTGTCATTGCCTGAGCGTGATCAGCTATCTGTGTCGTTCACCAAGTATAAGTCGATGATCGCCATGGCGATGGGCGGCAAGGTGGCAGAAGAGCTGACGTTCGGCAAAGAGAACGTGACCAGCGGTGCATCTAGCGACATTCAACAGGTGACACGCATTGCGCGTGCCATGGTGACACAATTTGGCTTTGATGATGAGCTTGGCCATGTCGATTATGCTAATGAGCAGCACTCCAACCTTGGCAATTACGGTGGCGGCACGCAGCACTCGAACATGACCCAAAAGCTGATTGACGACAAAGTGAAGGCGTTGGTTGATGAGGGTTATGAAACCGCGAAACGCGTGCTGACAGAACAGGCCGAAGGGTTTGAACGACTGGCGCAAGGGCTGCTGGAGTATGAAACACTCACCGGCAACGAGATTGCCAAAGTGATCGCAGGTGAAGCGCTCAACCGTGGTGATGATGAAGAAGATGACACACCATCAAACGGCAGTGCAGTCACCGCTATTCCTAAGACGAAGCCAAAGAAGCCCAAATCCCCTGATGCGGGGCTTGAGCCAAAACCGTCTTCTTAAACCACAACAAAACGCCGCCCTAAACGGGCGGCGTTTTTGTTTGTTGTGCATGGGCGCGATGCTGAGTAGCGTTCGGTCGAATATCACGAGGATCAAACAATGCCCGCGCTCGCCCCGACCGACCAATATGCAACCATCGTTTGGGTGGGCAAAGTCGCCGCTGGCGAAGGTTATCGTTCGGCAAGCGCTGATCACCTCGAGCTGAGCTATGCGGGTGCCGAAGGCGAGGCGCATACGGGTCTGACAAGGGCGTCATGCGTCAGGGTTCGGTCGCAGTGGCCAGAGGGCACTGAAATCAGAAACGTCAGGCAGCTATCGATCCTGTCGCAAGAAGAGTTGGATCAAATCGCAGCGGACTGCGGGTTAGACAAGCTTGACCCCAAGCTGCTGGGCGCGACGATCATCTTAAGCGGCATTTCAGATTTCAGCCATGTGCCACCTTCATCACGTTTGGTTGCCGAGGATGGGACCGCGCTGGTGATCGACATGCAAAACCGCCCTTGTAATATCCCCGCCAGAGAGATTGAAAAAGATCATGAAGGTGCTGGGAAGTCATTCAAAGCGGCGGCCAAGGGGCTGCGTGGTGTGACGGCTTGGGTTGAAAAAGAAGGCGCGATAAAGGTTGGTGATAAGCTGCGCCTGCACGTGCCTGATCAACGCAGTTGGCGTCCCTAATCATACGTCAGACGATTCCGGCGCGGAAAATGTCGTAATCGCATGGCGTCCATGGCGCATCTGGGTTTAGAACCAAATCATCAATTTGGGTAAACCCCCGCACACAGGGAAGAATAACATGGGTTACAAAACCGACATCGAGATTGCGCGCGAAGCAAAAAAGCGCCCGATTCAAGAGATTGGCGCGAAACTGGACATCAGTTCTGATGATCTACTGCCATATGGCCACGACAAAGCAAAAGTCAGCCAGCGCTTTATTGATTCTGTTCAGGATCGCCCAAACGGCAAGCTGGTTCTGGTCACAGCGATCAACCCGACCCCTGCTGGTGAAGGTAAAACAACAACAACTGTTGGTTTGGGTGATGGTCTGAATCGTATCGGCAAAAAAGCCGCTGTTTGTATTCGCGAAGCATCTCTTGGGCCGAACTTTGGCATGAAGGGCGGCGCGGCTGGCGGCGGTTACGCGCAAGTTGTGCCTATGGAAGACATGAACCTGCACTTTACGGGTGACTTTCACGCGATCACATCTGCGCACAACCTGCTGGCTGCGATGATCGACAACCACATCTATTGGGGCAACTCACTTGAAATCGACGTGCGCCGTGTGGCATGGCGCCGTGTGGTCGACATGAACGACCGCGCATTGCGTCAGATCAACGTATCACTGGGCGGTGTTGCCAACGGTTTCCCACGTGAGGGTGGTTTTGACATCACTGTGGCATCCGAAGTGATGGCGATCCTGTGCCTCGCACTGAACCTTGAAGATTTGCAAGAACGTCTGGGCAGCATGATTGTGGCCTATCGCCGTGACCGGAGCCCTGTGTATTGCCGCGATATCAAAGCAGATGGTGCGATGACTGTTCTGCTCAAAGACGCGATGCAGCCGAACCTTGTTCAGACGTTGGAAAACAACCCTGCGTTTGTGCACGGTGGCCCGTTTGCGAACATCGCGCACGGCTGTAACTCAGTCACGGCAACAACAACGGCGTTGAAGATCGCGGACTACGTTGTGACCGAAGCTGGTTTTGGTGCTGATTTGGGTGCTGAAAAGTTTCTCAACATCAAATGCCGCAAGGCGGGCCTGTCACCTGACGTGGTGGTTTTGGTTGCGACTGTGCGTGCGATGAAGATGAACGGCGGCGTTGCAAAAGCTGATCTGGGCGAAGAGAACGTTGATGCGGTGAACAACGGTTGTGCAAACCTTGGCCGTCACATTGGCAACCTGAAATCATTTGGTGTGCCAGTTGTCGTCGCGATCAACCACTTTGTCACCGACACAGACGCCGAAGTGCAAGCGGTCAAAGATTTTGTTGCGACGCAAGGATCGGAAGCTGTTCTGTCGCGTCACTGGGAATTGGGATCTGAAGGGTCCGAGGATCTGGCCAAGAAAGTTGCTGAGATTGCTGAAGCAGGCGTTTCAAACTTTGCGCCGATTTATCCGGATGACATGAGCTTGTTTGACAAGATCGACACGATCGCCAAGCGTATTTACCACGCTGACGAAGTGTTGATGGATCAAAAACTGCGCAACCAGTTGAAAGACTGGGAAGAGCAGGGTTACGGCAAATTGCCGATCTGCATGGCGAAAACGCAGTATAGCTTCTCTACCGATCCAACATTGCGCGGCGCGCCAACGGGCCACTCTGTGCCTGTGCGCGAAGTGCGTTTGTCAGCGGGTGCCGGTTTTGTGGTCGTCATCTGCGGTGAGATCATGACAATGCCTGGTCTGCCACGTGTGCCATCAGCGGAAAATATCCATCTGAACGCAGACGGCCAAATCGAAGGCTTGTTCTAAGAAAACGATTGCGGGGGGCATCGAGCCCCCCGCAATCGCATTCCGCCAAGGCGAAATGGCCTCCGGCGGCCATATTTTTACTCGAAAGAAAACATCATGACAGCCACAGTGATTGACGGAAAAGCATTTGCAGCCACGGTACGCGCAAAGGTCGCGGATCATGTGACGCGGCTTAAGGAAGAACACGGAATTACACCGGGTCTGGCTGTTGTGTTGGTGGGCGAAGACCCTGCGAGCCAAGTTTACGTGCGTTCCAAGGGCAAGATGACCGTGGAAGTGGGCATGAACAGCGTTGAGCATAAGCGCGACGATGATATTTCCGAAGCTGATCTGTTGGCGTTGATTGCCGAGTTGAACAATGATCCGTCGATTCACGGGATTTTGGTGCAGCTGCCGTTGCCTGATCATTTGGACAGCGATTTGGTGATTAACGCGATTGATCCGGCCAAAGATGTGGACGGTTTCCACATCTCGAATGTTGGATTGTTGGGCACGGGGCAGAAATCTATGGTGCCTTGCACGCCGCTGGGGTGTTTGATGATGCTACGTGATCACCACGGCAGCCTGTCAGGTATGAATGCGGTTGTGATTGGCCGTTCCAACATTGTGGGCAAGCCGATGGCGAACCTGCTGCTCGGTGATAGCTGCACAGTGACAATCGCGCATAGCCGCACCAAGGATTTGCAAGGCGTTGTGAGCCAAGCGGATATTGTTGTAGCCGCCGTTGGCCGCCCTGAGATGGTGCCGGGTGACTGGATCAAAAAGGGTGCTACGGTGATTGATGTGGGCATTAACCGGATTGAGCGTGACGGTAAGAAAAAGCTGGTGGGTGACGCGGATTATGCAAGCTGCGCCGAAGTTGCTGGTGCAATTACGCCTGTGCCGGGTGGAGTCGGCCCGATGACAATTGCTTGCCTTTTGGCCAATACAATTACCGCATGTTGCCGCGCAAATGGCTTGGCGGAGCCAGAGGGGCTGACAGCCTGATCACAAAAATGACAACAAGTTTGATTTTTTCCCCGTGTTGTAATCTGCTGCTGTATTTAGCATAAAAGAGAAAGCAGCTGAGGGCAAAATCGTTGAGCAATTTTTGGGATTTTGCACGTCACGAAATGATACGCACCAATCCGTTACTCATTTTGTTTGGCTTGTTTTGCGGTTGCGCATTGAGCGGGCCATTTGGCACTTATGTCGGGCTAACACTGATCGAACGCGCGGCCTTTTGGGCGTTTTTCATTACGATTGGCTATGTGATTGGTGGGCTTCTGGCGTGTTATGTCTGTTGGCGGCTGCCACATTATACACCCATACGATTGTCGCTCATTGTTGGCGCTGCTTTTTTGATTGTGATCGTGCCCGTTGTAACGCCGCTCGTCATGGTGGGCGTTCCGACTGGGCTATTCCGGTCCCCGACAGTTGCTGAGATTGCGCTGTCGTCGGCTTTTTTCACGTTGTTCATTATGGGCTATGTCTATGTCGAGCAGACGATCAAGCAAAAGCGGGACGCGAGGCGCGCCAAGGAGGCGCAGGATGCGCTGCCAAGGCTTGCCAAGCGGCTACAGGATGCTGAAACATCGCCCATTGTCCGGTTATCTGTGAATGATCACTATGTTGTTGTTTATCTGGAAAATGGCACCGAAGAGCGCATCTTGATGCGGTTTTCTGATGCGGTGGAAGAAATGGATGGCGTGGCTGGTTTTTGCACGCATCGTTCGCATTGGGTGGCACAGAGCGCAGTTTCCGAAATGCGGCGTTGCGGGTCAAAGGAATTTTTGATCCTGACGACGGGCGAGCAAGTGCCGATCAGCAAGACATACCGCGGGAACGTGGTTGAGGCGATCGCGGCATAGCTAGCTCAGACAGGCACCGCGATTGCACGCGTACCGGTGAGCACCGCGATGGCGGGGCGGTCCATCAGCGACGATAGTGGTTCACGGGTACATGATAGCCCGCCTGTGTATGTGCCGAATGCGGGCATGATCAGACGATCTCGATCATAGATAAAACAGGGCCGCGTTGGCCCCACGCCTGCGATCCGGTGTTTGGGGTGGTAGTGGCCTGAAACCTCGGCCCGCGCATCGGTTGCGATATGGCGAAAAGCGAGATTATCGATTGTGATATCCGACAGGTGTTCACCGCCCATGGAGACAGGACCGGGATCATGATTGCCCTCGATCCAGACCCAGCGGCGCCCGGCCTGAAGGGTTGTGATCTGCTCCAATGATTGCCGGGGGAGGGCATCGGCGGCAGTGATATCATCAAAGCTATCGCCAAGGCAGATCACTTGGGCGGGGTCATAATGGTGGATCACGGCAAAGAGCCGCTGCAACGTGTCGTCGGTTTCATATGGCGGAAGCAAGCCCCCGCCACGCCGCGCCATGCGTTCGGATTTGCCCAAGTGCAGATCGGACACGCAAAGGGTGCGACTGTCGGGCATCCATAGCGCGCCCGAAGAGTGAGCATGGAGCGACCTGCCATGAAGAGTGAAAGAATGCGCTGACATGGCACTATAGATGCGCCGCAGATGAGGAGGCAGCAAGGGCTAAAGCGTGCCTAGCCCTGCGGCCTGCATCAACTGGTCGGCCTGTTCGGCCATCAGGCGATCACGGCCAGCACCAGCGACTGGCACGCGGCCCGCCTCGAGCAGCATCGGGGCCGCGAGGGGTGAGACGCGATCAAGAATCACATGATCAAAATGGCCATTTGTGCGCGCGATCATTTCCTCGACCCTGCCAAAATCAACGAGCCCGCGCATCGCCTCTTGTTGCGTGATGCGCATCATTAGATGATCGGGGTCATAGCGGTGCAAAGTGTCATAAAGAATGTCGCTGGAAAATGCGGTCTGGCGGCCCGATTTACGGGCGGTGGGGGAGTTGCGTTCAATCAGCCCTGCAATCGTGGCCGAGGCTTTGAATGTGCGTTTCATCACCGCGTTGCCCGCCAGCCATTGCGACACGCCATCGCGCAGCACATCAGGGGCAAGCAGCGGGGCAGGGTCGGTGACCGGATCAAGCCCCCAGATCAGGGTAGCGTAATCGGTGGCGACAAATCCAAGCGGGTGCAGGCCCGCATCTTCCATCCGTTTGGTGAGCAAAAGACCCAGCGTTTGTTGGGCATTACGCCCTGCGAATGTATAAAAACATGTGTGCGCGCGGCCGTTGTGGGGGAAGCTCTCGACCAGAACGCTATCGCGGCTAGGCATCTGCGATACGTCCTTTTGAAGGTGCAACCAAGCGCGGGTATGCGCTGGCATGTCAGGCCAATCGGGCTGCTGTAGGGTGGTGAGAATGCGGTCGGATAGCTGGGTGGAAGTTGCGAACTTCGTGCCCATGAAGGTCGCGATTTTCGGCTCTTTGTCGGCGCGGCGGGTGACCTCAACCGACATTTCACGGATGCGTTCGTAGCGCACGACCTGACCGCCGATGAGAAAGGTATCGCCTTGGGTCAGTGTGGCAGCGAAGCCTTCTTCGATTTCGCCCAAGGATTTGAAGTTGCCCTTGAGCCTGACCTTGAGGGTATCCGTATCTTGGATGGTGCCGATGTTCATGCGGATGCGCTGGGTGGCGCGCGGATCGCGGAGCTGCCAAAGCCCGTCGGGGCGCAATTGCAGGCGTTGCCATTTGTCATAAGCCCGCAACGCATAGCCACCTGTTGCGCAAAAATCGAGGCAGTCATCAAAAGCCGCAAGAGACAAGTCGCTATAACCGCCCACAGATTTGACCTGTTTATAGAGCTCGGTAGGATCAAACGGGCCAGCGCATGCCGCGATCAGAATATGCTGGCACAAGACATCCAAGGGGCCGGGGCCGCGTGGGTCGCCATCAAGATCATGCGCTTTCACAGCGTCGAGGGCGGCAATGCATTCGACAATTTCAAAGCGGTTTGCGGGCACCAAGAGCGCCTTGGACGGTGCATTGTAGCGGTGGTTTGCACGACCGATACGCTGCACGAGGCGTTTGACGTTTTTTGGCGCGCCGACCTGAATGACCAGATCGACATCGCCCCAATCAATGCCAAGGTCCAAAGTGCCGGTGCAAACAATCGCGCGTAAGTCACCGCGGACCATTGCCGCCTCCACGTTTTCACGTTGCGCGCGAGACAGGCTGCCGTGGTGAATGCCGATCGGCAGGCCGTCGTCATTGGCAAGCCAAAGATTGCGAAAGAAGATTTCAGCTTGGGCGCGGGTGTTGTGAAAAATGAGCGTGGTTTTGTGCTGTTTGATCTGCTCAAGGATCGCGGGAATGGCGTATTTGGCCCCGCCACCGGACCAAGGGGGTGCGTCATCGGTGACAAGCATGGTGATGTCAGGGTCAGGGCCGGGATCGGCGTTGATGATGGCGCAAGGATCGGGGTGGCGGGCAAGCTGCTGGGCGATGGCCGCAGGGTTCTCAACAGTCGCAGACAGGCCAACGCGGCGCATATCGGGCGCGATTGCCTGCAGACGGGACAGCGCCAACATCAGCTGATCGCCGCGTTTGCTTTCGGCGAGGGCGTGGATTTCATCGACGATCACGCGCTGAAGACCTGCGAACATGCGCGGCGCGTCCTCATAACTGGTGAGCAAAGCGAGGCTTTCGGGTGTGGTCAGCAGTATATGGGGCGGGTCGGCGCGCTGGCGTTTTTTGCGGGTGGCGGATGTGTCGCCTGTGCGATCCTCTATGCGGATCGGCAGGCCCATTTCGGACACAGGCGTTTGCAGATTGCGTTTGATGTCAGCGGCCAGCGCCTTGAGCGGGGAAACATAGAGCGTATGGATACCCGCGTGATCACCTGAGGCAAGTTCGGCCAAGCTGGGCAAAAACCCAGCCATCGTCTTGCCGCCGCCCGTTGGTGCGATCAATAGGAGGGCCGGCGATGCAGCCTGATCAAGCATATCAACCTGATGAGGATGCAACGACCAGCCGCGATCAGCGAACCAAGTACCAAAACAAGAGGGGAGTGCAAACATGACACTGAAAGTGTCACGTTTGCACCTGCGGTCAAGGCTGTTGTTTCAACGCGATGACCGCAGGACGCAATGCCGATGACTAGCGCACAATGTCTTCGTGTTCGACGAACATGTTGGCCCAAGCGCGGTCAACCAATTCGGGTGTCATTTGATAGGGGATGCCCTCGAATTCGCAGACGGCAATCATCTGGTCGATCAAGAAGATCGGCTGATAGTTGGCGTAAATATTGTCGATCTCGGGGTATTTGTTGTTGAGAAGGTGGATCAGCGTTTTCTCGTCCAAGGGCATCTTTTTCTTGCGGGCGATCAGGGCGAAGATCTTGAGGAAATCCGCCTGACTTGGGCCTGCGATTTTGATTTTGTAGAAAATCCGGCGCAAGGCAGCTTGGTCAAAGATGTCGTTGGGGTGGAAGTTGGTCGAAAAAATGACCAGCGTATCGAAGGGCACTTCGAATTTCTCACCTGATTGTAGGGCAAGAATATCTTTGCTTTCTTCGAGCGGAACAATCCAACGGTTGATCAATGTCTGGGGCGGATCAGCTTGGCGTCCAAGGTCATCCACGATAAATACGCCGCCTGTTGCCTTGAGCTGAAGCGGGGCCTGATAGGTGCGCGCGGTGGGGTTATAGACGAGATCAAGCATGTCGAGCGTCAATTCACCACCTGTAATAACAGTCGGTCGTTCGCATTTAACATAGCGTGTATCGTAGCGGCCCGAGGTGCGACGCAGGCTGGTGGGATCATCAACATCAGCCTCGGCGGCGCTGTGAACAATCGGGTCATATACGGTGATAACCTGACCGGAATACTCAATAGCCCGAGGCACGTAAATTTTATCCCCCAACGCATCACGGATACCGTTGGAGATTGATGATTTACCGTTGCCGGGAGGGCCATACATCAGGATAGAACGACCCGCGCTGACTGCAGGTCCAAGGTTGCCAAGCAAGTCGGGCGGCAAGATGAGATGGCTCATCGCTTTGTTTAATTCGTCACGGGTGATTTGAATATTGCGGATTGATTGGCGCTTGATCTGTTCGCGGTAGATGTCCAATGGCACGGGCATTGCGCCGAAATATTCCGACTGCGCCAATGCATCAAGCGCACGTGCCTTACCCGCATCCGTCAGCTGGTAGCCCATTTCATTGCTACTATTGGCATTCAGGGTGCCGGTCGCTTCGAGCAGCCGCTGAGAGCGAGCGATGTCGATTAATTCTTGGGTGACGACGACAGGCAAGCAGATAACGCGCGCCAGATCGCTTGCCATCTCAAGGTTCATACGGAACATCGTTTTGATCAAGATGTCGCGCATCATGGAAGATGGCAGAAGCATCTCGGTCAATGAACGAGGGGCTGGTGGCGGTTGCACAGCTGTTGCAGACATATTTAGGGTTTCCAATTACCAGTGGGCTTGGTGTTTTATGCCTCGGTAATATGGCAAAACAATGAAGAAACCCGCGTCGTTTTAGGGCGTTACGCCCCTGACCCGAATGCAGCGATGGCAAGATAAAAAATCAGAGTTAGACCCAGTGGAAAGCCCATCGGGAAACGTTGTTTATCTTTCCAGCTTTCCCATTCAGGAGCGAGCCTTTGGAGTGGTGAATTTTTAGCGATGCGATGTGCAAAAAAACCACCGAAAATACAGGCAGGAAACAAAAACAAAACCATTCCCAGATCGGCGGTCATGAAAAATGGCGCTGCAGCGGCAGTAAATTTGGCATCGCCGGCGCCAAGCACCTTTAGTGCATAAAGCGCGACACAAACGGCCAGAACAACGACGAAATGTGTCCACTGCCAGAGATATTGCACTAAATCGAATACGAAAAATCCAACTATACCAAAGCCCAGCATCAGTGCCAGCACAGCTAAATTGGGAATGCGCATTGAACGCAAGTCGCTGATCATAACGTAGACACTAATCGGGAAAGCCACGATTAAGAGCCAGATTGCTGCGGATTGAGAGAGTGCCATAATTAGTTCGCCACGTTGGATTCAATCGCACGGAGTGAGCGTACGGCTTCATCAAAATGTTGGGGATGGGTTGCGATTGCTTCGCTGAGCAACGCCCTGCCTGTTGAAACGTCATTTTGTTTGATCGCAGCCAGTGCCAAAGTATGCAAAAGTTGCGCGCGTTCGATTTGCGACATTGGAACAACTGGCAAATCATATTTGCGCTGTGCCCCACGCGCGAGAACCAGGTTATTTTTTGCTGTGAACAAACCATTGTTGTGGCGGATTGCGTCCGAAAACAATGCCTCGGCTTCGGTATAATCGCCACGGGTTAGCTTTGAGTAGCCCCAGTTATTGAGAACGCTGGCTGGTCTGGTTGTGAGACCTACAGCCGTTTGGTAAAAGCTGTCGGACTTTTCCCATTGCTGTTTACTGTCGGCTACCATTGCTTCGAGCCGGTAGCGTTTAAAGGTTTCGAAAGTTGGGGGAATTGCATTCAAGGTCTGAGCAGCATCATTCCAGCGATTGTTGCGGATGAATGCGTCAGCCAGTTCAATTTGATCTGTGCTGTTGGCATCGGTGTGTGCAACGACATCTTGCCATGCTGCAACGGCTTCGCTCGTACGTTTCGCGCGAACCAAAGATTTGGCAAGTCCTCGCATCAGGTCAACACGATCGGGATCTTTGCTCAACGCTCCGGCGAAATAGTTCACGGCTTCGTTCGGATCACCGACGGTGAGCATTACATCGTTAAGATCGGTTTCATCTACAACATTCAGGTCCTGTAGCGCTCGTTCAACTTGTGCATCGCCGGATTGATCACAAGCGGACAAGGAAAATGTTAGGCCGAGGGCCAATATTAATAAAAGAGGTTGGCGCATTTTCGCGTCCTTTACTGCTCAATTTAAAGCGCAGTCAGGAGGACAAAATCGCCTACACCCCGCCGCACCAATTTTACATCGTTTGTTTGACTTTGACCGTAGACGGGATCGTTTAAGTTTGCGAGCGCTATGCGTAAGTTCTCTCGGATTTGGTCAGAATTTCCATTGTCCGTTGCAAACGCGCGACGGAAAATCTGGCTAGCTTGGCCAAAATCCCCTTTTTCCATCAAGATTACGCCTAAATTGTTCCAAGCGGCTGCAAAACTAGGGTCTTCTTCGGTCGCGCGGCGAAGCATGTCTTCGGCCTGTCCCAAGCGACCCAAACGTAGATTTGCGGACCCGATGGCGGACAAAGTATCGACATTCAACCCTTGTTGGGCGGCTGCGCGGGTATAGGATCGCAACGCGAGTTCAAATTCCCCAGCAGCCATCATACGATGCCCAACTTCCAAGCCATCAAGGTTGGATTCACCAGCAATCCCTGGCGCAAAAATGTCATCCTTGGGAACGGGATTCTGGGACAAACATGCAGTCAAGAAAATCAATACGAAACAAATTTTTACGAGTTTGGACCACATATAAAGTGCTCGATTAACCAAAGTTGGTCGCAATATTGTAGACGGCCGGACCAATCAGAATAATCAAAAGCGGCGGCACGGTCAGCATCATCGTTGCAAGAGTCATTTTGGTCGGAAGTTTGTTTGCGGCTTCTTCGGCGCGCATAATCCGTTTGTCTCTCATCTCCGCGGAAAACACTCTTAGCGCATCAGCAATTGGTGTACCAAACTGCTGTGACTGTACCAACACTGTGACAAAGCTTGTGATGTCCTGCGCGCCCGCGCGTTCTGCCATATCACGAAGAACGTTTGTCTTGTCTCGGCCAGCTTTTAGCTGCTGACTTACAATATCGAATTCGCTCGAGAGTTCGGGAAAGCCAGCGCGCAGTTCGCCTGCAACTCGAATAATTGACTGGTCGAGCGATTGGCCTGCCTCAACGCAGACCAACATCATATCAAGGGCATCCGGAAAACCATTGATGATGGCTTCTTGACGCTCTTGTTGCTTGCGGGTGACCCAATATTTGGGTCCATAATACCCACCAAAACCGGGCCCAAATAGCATGACGATTAAATCTTGCGTTGCTACAGCGCCTTTTTGCATTTCGAGAAAAGTGAAAATCGCACCGCAAATCAAACCTATCACGCCAAGCGTCAGCTGCAGGAAGTAATAAATTCGCACTGCATTTTGTGATCGATAACCAGCCTGCACCAGTTTGAGTTGGACGGCGGAAAATTCGTCTTTGTTTTGGGGCTCAAGAAATTCAGCGAAACGGTCAAGCTTGTCTGTGCCTTTACTCGCGCGGAGAGCCTCGACCTTTTCTGTACTAGCTTGTTTTTCGGTAGAATTAATCCGGTCGAGCGGGTCATCCCGCTTCTTGAATACAAAAGGGAGCATGGCCAAAATCATGAACAGGCCAAGCATGCCCACAAGCATTAGCGGACCAAAAGGACCAAGATATCCTACGATTAGGTTGTTTAAAGATTCCATAGCTATCTCTTAGACTTTGATGTTCACGAGAGATCGCATAACGATCAGGTTAATCGCGAGTAAAATGCCGACGACAAAACAGGCGGGCACAAACGCCGGCGTGCCGATTACATCGTCGTAATATGTTGGGTCCACAACCGTCATGCCAAAAAGCGCACCAATCGGGAAGAAAGATAGCAGCTTGCCAGACCATTTTGCCTCGGCGGTAATCGCAGAAACGCGCCGAAAGAGACGAAAGCGCGCGCGAATAACTTTGGCTAGTCCGGCAAGAATTTCGGCGAGGTTACCACCAGATTGCTGCTGAATAGTAACGGCTACGGCAAGAAACCGTAAATCTTGCATATCAAGACGTTCAGCCATTGTTTTCAAGCATTCACCGACTTCGCGACCATATGCTGTTTCATCGGCAATAAAGCCCATTTCAGTGCCTAATGGATCCGGAACTTCGTTTGCAACAATCGAAACCGCGGAAGAAAACGGGTGCCCAACGCGGAGACTTCTTACCATAAGCTCTACGGCCTCAGGCAGTTGCTCTTCGAGCATGGCCGTGCGTGCGTTTGCCTTGTTAGAAACCCAAATGTAAACACCGCCAATCCCCATACCCAAAGCAACAACAGCGCGTGCCTGAACGTTAATGCTTGTCCCGACGGTGAGACCCAGAAACGCGAAAACGCTGACGCCAGCCATCACCATTATCAATTGTGCGGGCGTAAAGGCGATATTTGCTTTTTGTGCCTTTGATGCGAGTATCGAATACAGCGGAATTCGCTGCGACCTGAGGTGCTGCGTCATCTCCTTGCGGAGTTGTTCCATGACCTCTTCGCGGCCGCTGCCTTTTTCCAGCATCTCCAGGCGACGATTGACCTTGCCGTTGAAGTTGATCGATTTGCCAAAAACCACCAGATATGCGCCCTGAACCAGCGCGATTACTGAGATAAAGATGACAATATAGATTACTGGTGCTGCTGACAGCATTTGATGTTACTCCGCAACTTTCGGTTCAAAGATCGATGGCGGCAAGTCATAGCCCCACAGCTTAAATCGATCAGAATAGTGAGACCTTACGCCAGTCGCCGTAAAGTGGCCAATGATTTTGTTCTCTGGTGTCAATCCGGTGCGCTGGTAGCGGAAAACCTCTTGCATGGAGATAACATCGCCTTCCATGCCTGTGATTTCGGTGATCGACGTCATGCGGCGCGAACCATCTTGCAGGCGGCTGGCCTGCACGATGAGGTTCACAGCTGATGAAATTTGGCTCCGTGTTGCTTTGATCGGCATTTCGATACCAGCCATCGCAATCATGTTTTCCAAACGAGACACACCATCACGCGCCGAGTTGGCGTGAATTGTGG
>CAXHZK010000005.1:0-167467 GCA_964021915.1 uncultured Roseobacteraceae bacterium
TCTGGCTCTGGCTCTGGCTCTGGCTCTGGCTCTGGCTCTGGCTCTGGCTCTGGAATGGCTGCCGCGGAAGCGGGGGCTGGCGCAAGCAATTCCTCTAACTTTGGGTCAACATCATCTTGGATCGTTTCGACGTCACCACCCTCGGATACAATCGCATCTAGCCCCTCGTCGATTTTCGACGAAGACCGAAACATCTTATCCTTGAGCTTTTTGAAAAATGACATATCGCGGCCCCTTCTGACGATGCACCTGCCCCCACCTAATCGCGAAATGCCGCTGATAAAAGCCTAGCGCAGGGCTACTTGTGCAAAAACAATCAAAAATAGCAACTGTGCAGCGTAATATGTCACCCAAATAAACGGGCCCGTGATCTGGCCGCCTTCTCCTTTGAACACGAACAATTCAAGCCCCAATACGGTGACGGATGCCATAAATAGGAACGCCGCGTAGCTTGCGAAACTAAAGGCTTCCGGCAAGCCAAACGCTACGGCCCCCATGGCACCGATAGTCACAATGTAAAGAGCAATAGGGAGTGCCAATCGTCCGGCCTGAGGCATCAAAATCCGCATCGCAATTGCCGCAACTATGGCAACAGCTATCACAGCCATGACGGTGATCATCGCGCCGCTGTCCCAAAATAATATAATATAAGCGATATGCGAAAGCGCAAAAGCAGAAATGGCTGCTAAGAATGCTCCCTCCCACCGGCGAGAAAGATAAAAATCTCCAACCGCGCCAAGTGTGAGACCCGTAATCAACATAAGCGGCCCCTGTGCCAAGTAAGCAGCAACAGCCAACATTGCGACGCAGGACGTCTTAATTAAACTGCGTAAGTTACCTTCTGGTAGGCGATGCAACCCGAACAGATAAATTAACGACGCGACGAGAGATATGATCAGACAAACATTTAACATGCCTCCCAATAGGCGATGCGTTCAAAAAAGCCTAATCCATTTTTGACAATTTCCCACTGACCTCCTCTTTGTCTCATGATATCGCAGGTCTCATGATCATTCGCTTTCCTGCCGCTGCACTTTTCATCATCGCGACATTGACACCTGTCGTGCTTTTGATCTGCGCGGCAATGTGGGGCGGTGTGTGGATCGCATTTGCATTTGTGATGCTGACTTTGGTCACCGCGACGTTAGATGAGCTGATCAAATACGTAACCCCTCCATGCAAAGAAAGCGAATTTCCTGCCGCCGACATGCTTTGTGTCAGCCTCGCGATCGCGCACTTCTTGCTACTAGGATTGGTGGTTCATGCCCTCGCCAACAGCGATTTCGGTTTATTCTCCAAGACCGTGCTCTTTATGGCCGCGGGGTTCTTCTTTGGGCAAATCAGCAACGCAAATGCGCATGAGCTAATCCATCGCGGCGGGCGTGGCATGCACCGCTTGGGGCGTTGGGTGTATATTTCGCTGCTATTTGGCCATCATACATCCGCCCATGTTTTGGTTCACCATCGCTATGTTGCCACGCGCAATGACCCATCAACATCACGGCTCGGGGAAAGCTATTATCGCTTTTTACCAAGGGCTTGGATGGGGTCTTTCACCTCGGGTATGCATGCGGAAACAGAACGGCTTGCTCGCATTGGGCGCCCTGCGTACCTGCACCCATATCTGCAGTATATTGGTGGTGCCATCGCTTTCATCGCACTGGCGGCCATACTCGGCGGACTGAAGGCAGCCATAATTTATATCTGCCTTGCAGGGTTCGCGACGTCCCAGTTGTTGCTGTCCGATTACATCCAACACTACGGCCTTGTGCGCCGCCAAATCAACGGCAAGGCCGAGCCGGTTGGCCCCCGTCACAGTTGGAACAGCCCGCATTGGTATTCGTCTGCTGTGATGTTGAACGCGCCGCGCCATTCGGATCATCACGCCCACCCAAGCCGCCCGTTTCACGCGCTGGATTTGCCCGAAGATGGACCGATGTTGCCCCGCGCACTGCCTGCCATGGCGACGCTCGCGTTATTCCCTCGCAAATGGCGCAAGGTCATGGACCCGCTGTGCAAAGCCGTGGCGCAACAACCCTAAACCTGAAAATGCTCTTAGGGCTGCCTGTCGATCTTGATGTCACCGTCCGCAAATTCAATCTCGATTGACTTCGCAGCCCTGACGCCCGCTGTCGTCGTGACGACAGCACCGTCGCCCCGCACAACCGCATAACCGCGCTTGAGCGTTTCTTTATAGCCGAGCGTTTCATGCATCCGGTCAAGGGCTGCAAGTTTGGCAACCCTCGCGTCTTGATCGCCTCTGGCACGGGTGGCCAAACGCTGCACAATCTGGGCCAGACGGTCGCCACTGCGCGCAACATCAACCGCGAGGGTCGCAGGGCGCAGGCCCCTTTGCGCCGATTGCAGGTTTTGCGCGCCACGTTCGATCCGGCGGTTTAATGCAGGTTCAAGCCGCGCTGACCAATCATCCAATCGCCGCCGATCACCCGCGATACGCTGTTGTAATACCGTTGGCCGCAACGCCCCCGCTTTGCGCGACAAGGTCAGTTCCTTTTCCTTCACCGCACGTTTTAACGCAGCTGGCAGGCGCTCAATCTGCATATCAAGCCGCTGACGCGGACTATCAAGCAGTGTGTCATGGCGCGGCAGAGCACGGCCCAAATCCTGTAGCCGCTGACGGCGTTGGTTGACGGCATTGGTCAATGACTGGCGCAGGCGCAGGCCCTGTTGATCAACCCAGCCCATCAATTCCAATCGTACAGGCACGGCCAATTCTGCCGCGGCAGTGGGCGTTGGCGCACGCTTGTCGGACACAAAATCAATCAACGTCGTATCGGTTTCATGCCCAACGGCTGAAATCAACGGAATGTCAGAGGCCGCCGCCGCTCTTGCGACGATTTCTTCGTTAAACCCCCAAAGATCCTCGAGCGAGCCGCCCCCACGCGCGACAATAATCAATTCGGGACGCGGCAGCGCGCCACCTGGTGTCATGGCATTGAAACCACGGATCGCATTGGCCACCTCTGGCGCACATGCCTTGCCCTGAACCGCAACAGGCCAGACCAATACTTTGCGTGGAAAACGGTCGCGCAAGCGGTGCAAAATATCACGGATCACGGCGCCACTTGGTGACGTAACAACGCCAATAACCTCGGGCAGATAGGGCAGGTCTTTCTTGCGCTCTGGCGCGAATAAACCCTCTGCCTCTAACGCCTTTTTTCGCTTTTCCAGCATCGCCATCAGCGCGCCAGCGCCGGCCACCTCAACCGTATCGACATTGATATTATATTTCGACTGCGGCCCAAACGTCGAAAGCTTGCCAGTGATAATGACCTCAAGCCCCTCTTCGGGTGTCACACCCAGCCCCGCGACCTGCCCTTTCCACGTGGTGCAGGCGATGACATTGCGCTCATCTTTGATGTCAAAATAGATGTGACCAGACCGCGCGATCATCACGCGCCCAACCTCGCCTCGTACCCGCACACGGCCAAATGTGCCCTCAAGCGTTTTCTTCACCGATCCGGTGAGTTCGGAGACCGTAAATTCCGGTGCGTTGGTGTCTGGCTTGTCGTCGTCGAAAAGGTCCATGCTCTGCCCTTGTGATCAGCTTGCACTGACCTTAGAACGCGGGGCAACAAAGGCCAAGCAGGAGACGTGCAATGAACATCCTCATTTTAGGCAGCGGCGGGCGTGAACACAGCCTCGCTTGGGCTATCCAACAAAACCCGAAGTGTGACCGCCTAATCGTGGCCCCCGGGAACGCTGGGATCGCGCAGATGTGCGACTGCGCAGACATTGATATTCTTGATGGCGATGCGGTTGCGACATTTAGCGAAGAAAACGCAATTGATTTCGTGATTATCGGGCCAGAGGCCCCCCTTGCGGCAGGTGTTGCTGACCGCTTGCGCGATGCTGGACTGTTAGTTTTCGGACCTTCACAGGCCGCAGCAGCGCTTGAGGCGTCCAAATCTTTCACAAAAGCAATCTGCGACGCATCCGGCGCACCCACAGCAGCCTACGGTCATTTCACTGATGCCGACGCCGCCCGTGCCTATGTTCACGCCCAAGGCGCGCCAATTGTGGTCAAGGCTGACGGGCTGGCCGCAGGCAAAGGCGTGATTGTCGCCATGACAATTGAAGAGGCTATCGCTGCAATCGACGACATGTTTGACGGCAGCTTTGGCGCCGCAGGCGCCGAGGTCGTGATCGAAGAGTTTATGGACGGCGAAGAGGCGTCATTCTTTGTGCTTTGCGACGGCGACACAGTGCTGCCCATCGGCACTGCCCAAGATCATAAGCGCGTCGGCGAAGGCGACACTGGCCCCAACACAGGCGGCATGGGCGCCTATTCCCCCGCCCCCGTGATGACCGACGCGGTGACGCAAAAGGCGCTTGATGAAATTGTAAAACCCAGCATTGCCGAAATGGCCCGTCGCGGCACCCCGTTCGAGGGCGTTTTGTTTGTTGGCCTCATGATCAAAGACGGACAGCCCCGTTTGGTCGAATACAATGTGCGTTTTGGCGATCCAGAAACGCAGTGTTTGATGATGCGGCTTGGCGGTCAGGTGTTGGACCTGTTGCAAGCATGTGCCGAACACCGCCTCTCGGACATTCAGGTGAACTGGGCCGATGATCATGCAATCACGATTGTCTATGCCGCAAACGGATATCCCGGTGCATATGAAAAAGGCAGTGTGATTGGAAACCTCGATACCCTTGCAGAAGACAGTAAAAACATGGTGTTCCATGCGGGCACCACACTTGTCGGTGGCAAAATCACAGCAACAGGTGGTCGTGTATTAGCCGTGACCGCACGCGGCGAAACATTAAAAGACGCCCATTCTTGTGCCTATGCACAAGCCGGCTTAATCAATTGGCCCCAAGGGTTTATGCGTCGCGATATCGGCTGGCGCGCGCTGTAGCCATCAATCAAATAAAAAGGGCCGCGAAACCGCAGCCCTTTTTACCGTTCAATAGTTTCGCGCCGTTACGCTGCGCGGCTGACCAATACGTCATCGATTTTCGCAGATGCCGCACCTTCGTCGCCACCGCCAACAGCAGCAAATTCACGCGTCAAACGCTCTAACGCTGCTTCATACAACTGACGTTCGGAATAGCTCTGCTCGCGTTGGTCGTCTTGGCGGTGCAAATCGCGTACAACTTCAGCAATCGCGATCAAGTCGCCAGAGTTGATCTTTTGCTCATATTCTTGCGCACGACGTGACCACATCGCCTTTTTCATCTTTGCTTTACCGCGCAATGTCTTAACCGCATGTTCCACGACATCAGGCGTCGCAAGCGCACGCATGCCAACGTCAATCGCCTTATCTGTCGGCACCCGCAGGGTCATTTTGTCTTTTTCAAAGGCAATGACGAACATTTCCAGCTCAAAACCAGCAACTTCTTGGGTTTCGATCTCAACGACTTTGCCAACGCCATGCGCTGGATAAACAACAAATTCGTTCGGGTTAAAGTCGTATTTCTTCTTGCTCATGGTCTTCCTTTCAAGAGACAGAAATCGGCAATAAAAAACCCTGCGGAAAAAATCTGCCGCAGGTTCATCTTAGTGCCAATTACTGTCAGATATTACGCATCATTGTGATCAGTATAACACAAAAATGCCCACCATAGAAGGCAGGCATTTCATCAGGCATAGCCCTTATTTCTATAGGTTTCGCTAAACAGCGGCCCGAATCAGCCGCCTTCGCCTGGCGCTTCGGAAAACAGCTCCATTTTGCCTTCTTTGCCGTCCATCTCTTCGGCATTGGGCAATTGGTCTTTCTTGGTGATGATCACTGGCCACAGCTCGGAATATTTGCGGTTGAATTCAACCCATTTTTCCATGTCAGGCTCTGTGTCGGGGCGGATCGCATCCGCGGGGCATTCTGGTTCACACACACCACAGTCGATGCATTCATCAGGGTGAATCACCAGCATGTTTTCACCCTCGTAGAAACAATCCACGGGGCAGACTTCTACGCAGTCGGTATATTTGCAGGCGATACAGTTATCGTTGACGATATATGTCATAGGCTCATCTCAATCTTTTTCACGGCCTAGCTAGGCCAGAGTGCCAAATCATTCAAGATCGAATGCGCCGCGTCCGGCCAACAGATCGCGACGATCTTTCTTCGTTGGGCGACCTCCGCCCTCAAATCTTGGGTTTTTAGGCACATGCACCTTTGGCGGCGACATGTCTTCATAAAGCGTTTGCGCCTCTGGCGCGGGGCCACGGCGCTTCCCACAAGCGAGTATCTTAACGATCCGCACATCCGTTTGCTGATGGAACGTCAGAACATCGCCAGCCCCAACAGGCCGCGCAGGTTTGCCAATCACTTGGCCATCCATACGCACCTTGCCCGTTGTCACGACAGTCGCCGCGATGGAGCGCGATTTAAAAAACCGCGCCTGCCATAGCCATTTGTCGAGGCGAATAGTTTGGCGTTTCTCGATCAACCTTTTTTGAGCGCCGCAAGGGCCGCAAAAGGACTATCAGGATCAATCTTCTTTTCCTGCTTTGGCTTTGCGCTGAATTTTTGACGCTGATCGCCGCCCTTGTTCGGCGGACGTTTGCCTTTGCCTTTTGGCTTGGCATTTTCACGCTGGGGACGTGCATTCGCACGCACTGCACGACCACCCCAAGTAAAGGTGTAAAACACCTCCATCTCTGGGCCTTCTTCGCTCTCAGCGGGTTTTTCAGCGCCTTCAACTTCGGGTTTTGGCGCTTTGACTTTTTCGCGTTCACCCTTCTCGGCCTTATAACCCAGACCAGCCATCAGATCAGCGAATTGATCCAGCGTCATGCCCGTGATCGACAGCATGTCAGCGTTGCCTTCAAAACCGCCACGGCTATCTTTGTCGCGCAGCATATCGGCAAGGCGTTCAAGCATATCAATGCGGATCGCACGCTCACCAGCCGCGCGGTAACCCGCCATCGTGTAATATCCAGCGACAGCATCTTTAACAGCAGGCACAGTCACCAGACCCGGTGGCGGGCTTTCTGGAAACTCGCCTAAACCTTTGGAAAGCGACCACAATACCAAGCGCAGGCGCGTCGGCGCGGGTTTCAACAACAGTGGCATAAAGATCGTGAACTGACCAAAGCGAATGCCATGCTTGCGCAATGTGCCGCGTGCGTCTTGATCAAGTGCTTTCACTTCATCCGCAACTTCACCGCGCGTGATGATGCCAAATCCTTCGGCCATGCGGTAGGCAAAGCCCTTCGCAGCACCTGTTAGCGTTTCATCGTTTTTCAGCGCCAATAGCGGCTCGAACCCAGCAGCGATTTTGCGGTCGATAAAGTGCTGCAAACGGCGCTGCACTTTGGCCATCACATCATCGCCTGCTTCATCATCAACAAACGCCACGACCTGCGGCTTGAGCGGGTCAGATCCAGCAGTCAGCTTGCCAACCGCCGCATCGCCCCACATCAATCCACCTTGTTCGGTGAAATCAATCTCGGGATCAGGCGCGTTATAAAAACGGTCCGCCAACAGGTTGAAATGCGGTGCAATCGCCTGCGCGGATGCCTGACGTAATGTCTTGGCCTCGTCTGGGCTGCCTGCTTTATCCATGCGAAAGCGGAAGCCTTCGAGTTTGCCTACAAATTCACCCTCTACGGTGACTTCGCCTTTGTCGTTTACGTCAGCCAACAGGCTCTCCTTCTGTTTGAGCCGGCGAAGCAAAATGCTGGTCCGCCGGTCCACAAATCTTTGCGTCAATGCACCGTGTAGCGCATCTGATAATCGGTCTTCTATAGCACGGGTTTCATCACGCCAATGCATTTCGTCACGCAGCCAGCCCTTGCGTTGCGCGACATAGGTCCATGTGCGGATAAACGCCAGCCGTTTTGACAATGCATCGATGTCGCCATCCGTGCGATCAATGCGCCGAACTTGCAGCCCGAACCAGTTGTTATCAACATGCCCGTCTTGATGCAGGTCGCTGAATATCTTGGTCAAAAGGCCAGCATGTTCGCCACGGCTAATGCCCCTGAAATCAGGAATACGACACACATCCCATAGCAAACGCACCGATGGGCCGTCCTTACACCGCGCCGCGACCAAATCATCCGCAGCTAGCGCCTTTACCGCCGCCAGATCGTCGCTTTCTCTCACGCGGGTCAGCAGCGGGTCATTGGTATGTTCTTCCAATGTCTGGATCAGGCGCTTGGGCGATCCGAATTGCAGCGCCGAATTGCGCCATTGCAGCTTGCCCACGGGCCGAAAACGGTGATCCATAATCGCTTGCGCGACCTCGTCATCAAGCGGATGCGCCTCACCTGTCACACCAAAGGTGCCATTATCAACGTGCCGCCCAGCGCGGCCTGCGATCTGCGCCAACTCTTCTGGCATCAAATACCGCATCCGGCGCCCGTCAAATTTAGTCAGTGATGAAAACGCGACGTGACTGATATCAAGGTTCAGCCCCATCCCAATGGCATCTGTCGCCACCAGATAATCAACATCGCCGTTTTGATACATCTCTACCTGCGCGTTGCGCGTGCGCGGCGAAAGTGCGCCCATAACAACAGCAGCACCCCCCTTTTGTCGGCGCAGCAATTCGGCGATGGCATAGACATTTTCAACCGAAAACCCGACAATCGCTGACCTTGCAGGCATCCGGCTTAGCTTTTTCGAACCTGTATAGGTCAATGTAGATAATCGATCACGGGTCACAAATTCCGCAGATGGCACCAGTTCTGCAATCGCGCTGCGCATGGTTTCTGCGCCTAGAAATAATGTTTCCTTCAGGCCCCTCGCCTTGAGCAACCGGTCCGTAAACACATGCCCCCGCTCTGGATCAGAGCATAACTGGATTTCGTCGATGGCCAGAAAATCACAGCCCATCCCCTCTGGCATCGCCTCCACGGTGCAGACCCAATAGGCGGCGCGCGGCGGCACTATGCGTTCCTCACCCGTGATCATCGCCACCACACCCGGGCCCTTGATCGCAACAATGCGGTCATACACCTCGCGTGCCAGCAGGCGCAGCGGCAGGCCAATCACACCCGTACGGTGCGATAGCATCCGCTCAATCGCGTAATGGGTTTTGCCAGTGTTGGTCGGGCCTAAAACGGCCGTGATACGGGAATATTGCATGGTCACTTCTCAGCGCAATTAAAGCGCCTGACCCTCTAATTGCTGCTCAAGCCGTGCAACGGCGTCCCGCATTTCTGGTGAGGCGGGGTGCAATGCCAAAACCGCGCGATAGGCTTCTAATGCGTCCTCGGGGCGCTCCAATTGCTCAAGGATCACCGCAACGCCCTGCATTGCCCCAAAATGGCGCGGGTTCATCACCAAGGTTTGGCGCAAATCCTCTAGCGCGGGGCCAAGGCGACCTGTCAGGAAAAATGCAGTGGCACGCGAATGATACCCTTCGGCGAATTCGGGAGCATGATCAATAAGTGCCGAAAGGTGATCAATCGCTACATCCGGTTCGCCAGCCTCGATCGCATCTTTGCCGCGTTGCAACAGCAAATCCATCGCAGGTGATCCGCTTTTGGCCCATTCATCAATGATCTGACTGGAAATTCGCGCCTGATTCTCTTGGGTCGCAACGGCCAAATCGGCAAACAATTCGTCCAACGTCGCCGCCTGCGCCGCCCCAAATAGCGCCACAGAGCAATAAAGTGCCGCAACGACACGTTTGAAGCGTTGATGATCAGGTCTCATATAGTCAATGTAACCCAAACACAGGCCAACGCCAGAGGCACCGGCCCCAGAAAATACACGAAGGATCAAAAATGAGCGATGTCATCACACAGGCCGTAGCCGCGTTGAATGCTAAAATGGACGGCCAAGGCTTTGACGGAACTGCGAAATTCGTGATCGAAGACGAAGGCGCAGTCATGATCGACGAAGACGGCGCACGCGCTGGCGACGATGAAAGCGACGTGACGTTGACCGCATCCGCCGAAACATTCCAAGGCATTCTCGAGGGCGAACAAAACCCGACTGCCGCGTTCATGACAGGCAAGCTCAAGGTTGACGGCGATATGGGTCTCGCGATGAAACTGTCCGGCGTATTGTCTTAAACCATGGAAAACGCGCCCCTTCATAACGACATCGCAGACGGCCCCGACGGCGGGGCCGCTCATTGGGTCAAGGCCGAGGACGGTCTGCAAATTCGCATTGCGCATTGGACCAATGCCGATGTGAAGGCGACGATCCTGATGTTTCCGGGGCGCACAGAATACATCGAAAAATATGGCCGCACTGCAGGTGAATTCCTGCAGCGCGGCTATGCGACTGTGGCCGTTGATTGGCGTGGTCAGGGCCTAGCTGACCGCACACATGATAACCCCAAGATCGGCGACGTGGTCGCGTTTACCGATTATCAAAAGGATGTGGCCGCCGTCGTGGCCCATGCCCGCGCATTGGGCCTGCCAGAGCCGTTTTACCTTGTGGCGCATTCAATGGGTGGCTGTATTGGCCTGCGTGCCCTGATCGAAGGATTGCCGGTCAAGGCCGCTGCTTTCTCTGCCCCGATGTGGGGGATCGAGATGGACACCCTCACGCGATCCTTTGCATGGGCGGCATCTTCGCTTTCGCGTGTCTTCAAGTTTGACCACAAAATTGCACCGGGCCAAGACATCACAACCTATGTGGATCGTTGCACCTTCGAAGAAAACACTCTGACCACAAACCCAGACGTTTTCGCGCTGTTTCAGGCACAGGCCAAGGCGCTGCCCGATGTCACACTTGGTGGCCCGTCGCTCCGCTGGTTGAACGAGGCCCTGCGCGAAATGCGGTATTTGTCCACGCTGCCATCGCCGCAGTTGCGCTGCGTGACGTTCCTTGGCACTGACGAAGAAATTGTCGACCCGACCCGCATCCGCGAACGCATGGCAAACTGGCACAATGGCACATTGCGCGTGCTCGAAGGCGCTAAACACGAGATTCTCATGGAATCGCCGGAAATGTGCAGCGATGTCATGGACACGCTGATCGGCATATTTGACCGTCACCGATGACCAAACCCGTCGCCCCCCTTCCGCCTGTTCCCGTCGCTCCTTCGTTCGCGGCCCCTGCAAATGCATGTGATACGCACGTCCACCTGCTTGCAGCCCCCGAAGAGGCGCCGCTGTTCGATGGTCGGACCGAGGACACGGCAACAACTTATAACGACTACCTCAGCCGCTACCGCGCACATTTGGCCAATTTGGGCTGCACACGCGGTGTGATCGTTCATTCAATCTTCTATGGCACCGATATGACCGTCACGGCCCGTGCTGTCGCCGATATGGGCGATGGGTTCAAAGGCGTTGGCCTATTGCCCGATGGCGCGCCCGAAGCGGACTTTGACCAATTTGCAGATTGGAACATGAAGGCCGTGCGCCTCAATTACGTCCATGGTGGTGTGCTGACATGGGACGGGGCGCGCGCCATGGTCCCCATGCTGCGTGACCGCGACATGCATATCCAAATGCTCATGAACGCCGACAAACACATGCCGACCCTTGCCGATGACGTCGCAAATCTCGATGTTCCGGTGGTGTTTGACCATATCGGCTGGCCCAATGTCGCCGCAGGCCCGTCAGAGCCCGGCTTTCAACTGCTCTGTGATGCGTTGAAAGGCGGTAACGCCTACGTCAAGCTGTCCGGCCTCTACCGTGTATGCAATGCCCCCTATGATGCGGTGGATGCGCTTGTCGCGGCCCTTGTCGCGGCCAACCCTGAACGATGTTTATGGGGCTCCGACTGGCCGCATATCATGCTCAATGGCGCGCAAATGCCCCAAGGGGCCACGCTTTGGGACGCGTTTCACCGCGTTGTAACGGATGATGCCACCCGCCAGCGTATACTCGTTGATAACCCTGCCTCACTTTACGGGTTTTAAGCGGCGCTTGCGCAACCTATATCGGTGTTAACACTTTTTATGAGGTCACCTGATGCGCACGCCAACCCCTGTTTATGATGTCTCCAACAACGGCGGCGACGCCTTTGGCAATCTGCCGGACTGGAACCTTGATGATCTTTATGCAGGTGAAAACAGCGCCGAGCTGACCCGCGACATGGAATGGCTGGAAAACGCCTGCGCCGACTTTGCCAGCGACTACCAAGGCAATCTGGCAACGCTCGACGCCGCTGGCCTGTTAGCCGCCGTGCAGCAATACGAACAGATCGACATCATCGCAGGGCGCATCATGTCCTATGCGGGCCTGCGCTATTATCAACAAACCACCGACAGTGACCGTGCCAAATTCATGGCCGACATGCAGGACCGGATCACAGCATATACAACACCATTGGTGTTCTATGGCCTTGAATTCAACCGTATCGACGACGCGCATCTGGCGGGCTTGCTCGCCGCAAACGCCGACCTTGCACGGTATAAACCTGTTTTCGACCGGATGCGTGCAATGAAACCGCACCAGTTGTCGGACGAGCTGGAACAATTCCTGCACGACCAATCCACTGTCGGCTCTGCCGCTTGGAACAGGTTGTTTGATGAAACAATGGCCGGATTGGAATTCGACGTGAACGGCGACACCCTCAACCTCGAGGCAACGCTAAACCTGCTCACTGACCAAGACCGCGCCACGCGCGAGGCGGCAACCCATGCGCTCGCCGCTGTGTTCCAAGACAACATCAAAACCTTTGCCCGCGTGCACAATACACTGGCCAAAGAAAAAGAGATCGAAGATCGCTGGCGCAAAATGCCAACCCCGCAAACCGGCCGCCACTTGTCCAACCATGTCGAGGCCGAGGTCGTCGAGGCACTCCGCAACGCTGTTGTCGCGGCCTACCCTCGCCTGTCGCACCGCTATTATGCCCTCAAGGCGAAATGGCTGGGCCTAGAGCGTATGGAAACATGGGACCGCAACGCGCCACTGCCGATGGAAACCACCCGCACCGTCGGTTGGGACGAGGCCCAGAAAACCGTCATGGATGCCTACGCCGATTTCGCGCCCGAAATGGCCGATATTGCCAAACCGTTCTTTACCGATGGCTGGATCGATGCAGGCGTCAAACCGGGCAAGGCCCCCGGCGCATTCGCGCACCCAACAGTGACCACCGTGCACCCCTATGTGATGCTCAACTACCTTGGGAAACCCCGCGATGTCATGACCCTCGCGCATGAATTGGGCCACGGCGTGCATCAGGTTCTGGCCGCCGAACAGGGCGAACTTCTGTCGTCCACGCCTCTGACATTGGCCGAAACGGCATCTGTCTTTGGCGAAATGCTGACATTCCGCAAACTCCTCGAAGGGGCAACGACCAAAGAAGAACGCAAAGTCCTGCTTGCGGGCAAAGTCGAGGATATGATCAACACCGTCGTGCGCCAAATCGCGTTCTACGACTTCGAATGCAAGCTCCACGCCGCACGCGCCCAAGGCGAACTCACACCAGACGACATCAACGCACTCTGGATGTCAGTGCAGGCCCAAAGCCTTGGAGACGTGTTCGATTTCACGCCAGGTTACGAGACATTTTGGGCCTACATCCCTCACTTCGTGCATTCACCGTTCTACGTCTATGCCTATGCGTTCGGCGACGGTCTGGTGAATGCCCTCTACGCGGTCTACGAAGAAGGTGATCCTGACTTTAAGGAAAAATACTTCGACATGCTGCGCGCAGGTGGATCAAAGCACCACTCCGAGCTGCTTAAACCATTCGGCCTCGACGCATCCGATCCAAAATTCTGGGACAAGGGCCTGTCGATGATCAGTGGTATGATCGACGAATTAGAAGCGATGGAAGAAGACTAATTCCTACGCCTCCGCACTTAAAAAGAGCGTGAGGCTACGGCCTCACCTCGACCGCACTTAATCCAGCTCGGTCCACGGCCACGGTTTTACCTCGGACGCACCCGTCTGGTACCGGATCCCTTTGGCCATCCAAACACCCATCGTCGTCCCGATTTCGGCCAATTGTTCGTTTGGCTGGCGCTTGTTGAACACCATGATGATAAATTGCAGCACCGTCAGCAGCCCAAGGAATGAATAGGCAAAGCTCAGCAGAAAATAGATCACGATCATCGACACAAGCCTGATCCATAGGCTCTCAAAGTCTCCGTGTGGCTCTTGTTCGTCGTTCATGTCGCTCTTCCCGCTGCAAATACCATCTCAATCATCTCTTGTGTGCCACGGGCGAATGCCAGCGGGCAAGGGTCATCAATCTCTCCCCGCGCGACTTTGGCAAAGGTTTCTACCTGCAACACATATTGGTTCACACCGGGCCAACGCTGTATGTGCCGCTCCTGCCCATCCTGCTCAAGTACCAATTCAGCCTGATCAAACAGTCCGGCATTAAATGGGCAGGTCATTCTGATCAGTCCTTTATCGCCATGAAACACAACTTCTTGTCGCGGATGCATGCGCATCGACACAGTGGCGTTATAGGTAAAACTCTCGAATTCAGCAGAAACCTGCGCGAACACATCAACGCCGCCCTCTAGATCAATTCTCGCGTGGGTGATTTTCTGTGGCTCTTGGCCGGTCGCATAACGCACGGACCCAAACGTATAGACACCAATATCGCGCAAACCGCCCCCGCCCATCGACGGATCATGGCGAATGTTTTTGGGGTCAGCCGCATTATTATAGGTAAACACGGTATCAACATGCTTCAAATTGCCGATCGCGCCCTCCGACAAAAGCGCTTTTGCACGATGCCATTGAGGGTGATGCGTGATCATATACGCTTCTGCACAATGCTTACCTGCGCGTTTGGCAGCATCATGAATCGCGTCAAACTCCTCTGCCTTCAGCGCAAACGGCTTTTCGCACAAAACATGTTTACCGGCAGCCAGCGCCTTTAAGGCCCAACTTACATGCAGGTGGTTCGGCAATGGAATATAAACAGCGTCGATGGTTTCATCAGCAAGCAGCGCGTCGTAATCGTCAAAAACCGTCAAACCGGGTGCAAGCGCCTCAAACGGTGCCGCCTTTTCTGCGCTTGATGTGGCCAATGCCACAAGCTCAGCGCCGGATGCCAAGTGAATAGCAGGCGCCATTTGCTTTTTTGCAAAATTTGATGCCCCCAGAATGCCCCACTTCATAATTCTCTCCAGCACGATCAGTTTCTGATAATCATTCAAAGCCGCTCGCAACCCCAACACAAGAAAAAACGGGCCCAGCGACTGGACCCGTTCAATATCGCATGTGGATTAAGCGTTCGCGAGCATCCCGCGTTCTCTGGCCAGCGCTTGCATCTTCTCTTGCAACTTTTCAAATGCGCGCACTTCGATTTGGCGGATGCGTTCGCGGCTGACGTTATATTGCCCGGACAGATCCTCAAGCGTGATTGATTCTTCTGACAATCGGCGCTGCATCAGAATGTCCTTTTCGCGGTCATTCAATACATCCATCGCCTCGGCCATAATCTCACGACGTGCTGTCAGCTCATCGGACGCTTCATAATCACCCGCCGTGTCAACGCTGTCATCTTCCAGCCAATCCTGCCACTGCGCCGTGCCTTCACCATCTGACCCGACAACCGCGTTCAGCGATGCATCACCACCCGACATACGGCGGTTCATCGAAATCACTTCGGTTTCCGTCACGCCCAAGTCGGTCGCAATCCGCTCCACGTTCTCGGGGCGCAAATCACCCTCTTCCAGCGCACCAATCCGGTTTTTCGCCTTACGCAGGTTGAAAAACAGCTTCTTCTGCGCCGATGTCGTGCCAAGTTTGACCATGGACCATGACCGCAGAACATATTCCTGAATACTCGCACGGATCCACCACATCGCATAGGTCGACAGACGAAAGCCCTTATCAGGGTCAAACTTTTTGACCGCCTGCATCAGGCCGACATTCGCCTCGGAAATCACTTCCGCCTGCGGCAAACCGTAACCACGATACCCCATCGCGATTTTGGCCGCGAGGCGCAGGTGTGACGTCACCAGCTTATGCGCTGCATTCGAATCCTCATGATCCACCCAACGCTTGGCCAGCATGAATTCTTCCTCTGGTTCCAACATCGGGAACTTGCGGATATCTTGCATATAGCGGTTCAAACCCTGCTCGGGCGATGGCGCTGGTAGGTTCGTATAATTACTCATGGTCTCTCTGTCCTCCGCCCGGTATGTTTATGGGCTTAACATCGATATGGGTGCTGCCAATTCGGCTTTCAAGGGCCTTTTCGCCCTGCTTTCAAAATATGCGCATTACCGACAAAAGATGAAAGAGACGTTTCAGTGCGTTCACGCACATGGGTATTGCGTTACAAAGGTTTGCCAAGGATTTGACATCGCCCCAACCTGCGTGACTAAATAACCGTGATAATCCGTGATAAAATGTGAACTATTAGTCGCCCATGACCGCTAGATTTGGACTTAAATTCGTCGAATGCCTCTTTTACCTACTTGCAGCACTTGCTGCATTGCCGTTGTTTTGGCCTGATTTGAATTACCCTCTTTCTTTGACAGACTTTGGGGCGATCACCTTCATAATGATAGGGACAGGAATCTTGTTGCCGAGAGGAATTGCCTACCGACGATGGCGGCGCGTCATCGCCAATGTTGGACCTTATCGCGAAACTTGGGACGGGGAATCCAGCACAACCTATTTCTACGAAGTCGACAATCAAAAATACGGACGTTCGTTTCGAACAACGTATGACAGCGTCAGGCTTACACATATCGAAATTTGCCTAAACCCGAGCGACCCAAGGATCGTATATCCCGTCTTTTGGAATCTATGGATAGCCGGTGCCGGAATCCTGGCACTAGGTCTGTTTCTCTTCCTTAGCCCTCAAGATTATTTTGGCTAGTTGATCACATCAGACCTGAAAAGGCAGTTCCTACCGTCAGAAATGTGAAAACGTTTAATTTCGGCCCCAACAAGGCAAGACTGCGCCGCCACTAGCCGAAAATTCAAAGGTCCGTCTCCCTCCAAAGACAGACACTCAATTGCGGACCGATCCAACCTCTCACCCACCCAATGCATCACAAAGCCCCTGCATATCCGCGGGCAAAGCCGCCTCAAACTCATGATCCTCACCCGTCACCGGATGCGTGAACCCCAAGGTCGCTGCATGCAGCGCTTGACGGTTAAACCCCGCCACAGCATCCTTGCCCGCCTCACCCACAGCAGCCACAGCCAGCTTGCGCCGTCCGCCATATACCGGATCACCGACCAAACCATGGCCGCAATGCGCCAGATGCACGCGGATCTGGTGCGTGCGACCCGTCTCTAGCCAGCATTCGATCAGCGACGCTGCAACAGGCGCGCCATATTCTTGCAAAATCCGCGCACGGGTCACCGCATGGCGGCCTACATCAAATGATACGGCTTGGCGCTGACGGTCTGTCTTGTGCCGCCCAAGGAACGTTTGCACCCGCAGGATATTGCCTGCCTCAAACGATGCCCCCCTGATCCCGCGCAGGCGCGGATCATTGGCATTTGGCGCGCCGTAGCACACCGCAACATAACGTCGGTGCACTGTGTGGGCCGCAAATTGCGCCGCCAATCCCTGATGGGCCGCATCCGTCTTGGCCACGATCAGCAGGCCAGATGTATCCTTATCAATCCGGTGCACAATGCCAGGGCGCTTCATACCTCCGACACCGGATAGGTCATCACCGCAATGATGGATCAACGCATTGACCAACGTGCCCGACGGCGTGCCGGGTGCCGGATGCACAACCATGCCCGCAGGCTTATTTACAACAATCAGGTCATCATCCTCGAACACAACATCCAAAGGAATATCCTCGCCCACGATATGGCTGTCCTCGGCGACCTCTACGGTAATCTCGATATTGGCGCCTTCAGCCACGCGCATCCTCGGATCGCTTACAGCAACACCGTCAACCTGCACCGCCCCCGCAGCAATCAGCTTTGCCAACCGCGAACGGCTCAGCGTCGCACTCTCTGGCACATCCCTCGCTAACGCCTTATCAAGACGTGACGGCGGATCGCCCGCAATTTCAAATGTAACAACGGACGCTGCCATATGACCGATACTCCTGATGATACGCTGCCTGCTCATATCACCTATCTCAAACGATTGGTGACGGCCCTTAGCGTGGTCATGATTGCGGGCTTCCTAGTGCTTATCGCCACGCTTGTCATCCGCCTAAACGCTGATCCCCTGCCACTACCAGATCGCATCACCCTGCCTGACGGCGTCAGCGCTATCGCATTTACCCAAGGCACCGATTGGTTCGCAGTCACAACCGACACCGATACGATTCTGATCTATGACCGCGCCACATCACAGCTGCGCCAGACCGTCACGATTGAATAAGGGGGGATGGTACCGCCTCCCCGGCTTGAACGGGGGACCCCTGGTTCCACAAACCAGTGCTCTAACCAACTGAGCTAAGGCGGCACACAAGGGCGATTTAGACCCAAGCGCAGATGATTGCAATACCCTAACCTTGCCAAGTTCACCCAGCTTACGCTAAATGCCGCAACACCATCAAAAAGGACGCCATCATGGGTATCAACGACGCACAAGACATCGAAGCAAACATGCAAATCGGCCCCACAGATAACGGCATGGTCCGCATCTTCATCGAAGCAAACGGTGTCGAAATTCCAATGGACTTCGAAGTCGACGAAGCCATGGAAATTGCAGAAGAACTCCAAGCCGCGGCCATGGCCGCCAAAGCGGTCCGCAAACGCTAAGCCTTTCTCTTGAGGTCAAATATGGCGGGGGTCCGGGGGCTGGCCCCCGGCCGGTCGCTGACAGGCACCGCCGTCAGCGAAACTTACCATGCGGATCACGTGCCGCCTGGGCTCTTACCGCTGCATGTCTGGCGAACTTCTGCATCATGACCTTGCGCCTTGCACCTGCCAGATTGTCCTCTGGCCCCATGCGCAAAATCTCTGCCCCATAGCCATCTGCGATAATCAGTCCCGTATCTTCGGGCAACAGCTCGGTCGGGAAATCGACATCAACGGCCCAGAAAAACCGGTCGCACCATTCCAGATAGCCCTGCCACTTCTGATCGGTCTGGAAATCAACCTTGGACGATTTGCACTCGATTACCCAAATCTCACCCTTCGGGCCCAGCGCCATCACATCGACCCTTAACCCCCGCGTCGGTGTCAATTCCTCTACACTCACAAAATCATGCGTTCGCAGATGACGCGATACGCCGCGGGCCAGCAATTGACCGGGCATAAGAGGGGTTTGGATCAGATCATCAGGCATTGCTCAAATATGAACAAAACGTAAACATCGGTCAAGCCCTTGCCCTCACCGCCCCCCGCGCCTATCTGTCCTCTTGGCGGGTCTGCTCTTCCACGTTCGCATAGGGGTTACATTCCAGTGGCCTTACGCAAATTTCCGGGAGCTGGCTCTGTCTGAGCTCTGGTTCAGTTACCTGGCGCCCACCTGTACATACAGGTCCTCGGGAATAAACCCCTGAACGGTCGCTGCGGTCCCCGCCACCACTCCCTTAAGACATATGTTTGCAAGTGTTGATCAGCGGCGACACCCGCCGCAGAGGCCAGATTAAAATCTTAGAATTTTTCCGGCTGCATTTCACGCGCCATATGATCGAGCACCGCATTCACAAACTTTGGCTCTTTGCCGTCTTGTGAAAACGCTTCGGCAACCTGCACAAACTCGGTAATCACGACCTTAGGCGGCGTGTCCTTGGCCAGCAATTCAGCACCAGCGGCACGGAACAACGCGCGCCATGTCGGATCAATCCGGCCAATGGGCCATTTGGCGACCAAGGCACGGTCAGTCGCTTGGTCAATCGTCGCCTGGTTATCAACCGCTTGGTCCATCAGGCCACGAAACGTATCCACATTGCCTTCGATCATTTCGGCACCATCATAGGTCGCACCAAAACGGTGGTCCTCGAATTCACGCATCACCGCCTCTGCCGTCTGGCCAGAGTATTCCATCTGAAACAACGCCTGCACGGCATAGAACCGAGCGGCTGATTTCATCTTGCGGGATTGTGATTGCGGTTTTGTCATGCTGTCGATGTATCGCTTTGTGCCAAGAGCAGGTCGGACGTGAACCCGAACCCTTTTGAAGGTTTGCCCCACTTACGCGCCAGTGCGATCAAGTGCAAGGCAGCCGCAGCCGCCCCCGCCCCTTTATTCATCTGTTTTGGATCGGCACGCTCTACGGCCTGCGCATGGTTTTCAACCGTCAGGATGCCATTGCCTATGCAAAGCCCTTGAAGGCCCAATAATTGCAGCGCACGACTACTGTCATTGCATACCGTATCATAATGCGTTGTCGCCCCACGGATCACACAGCCAAGCGCTACATAGCCATCAAAGTTTGACATCCGTTCCGATATCGCAATCGAGGTCGGGATTTCCAGCGCCCCCGTCACATCGATAACTTCAAATGTCGCACCAGCGGCCTCCGCCTCGGCCACGGCGCCCGCGACCTGCATGTCATAGATGTCTTTGTAATATGGCGACGCCACGATCAGCAGTTTGACGGGCAAATCAAATGTGGGCCTCGGCATGATGTAATGTGATGGTCCGGCCATTATCCGATCTCCGATATTTTGCGTGTGCCCGTAATCTCTAACCCATAGGCATCCAACCCCACGACCTTGGGCTGCGGCGAATTGGTCAATAGCTCAATCTGGTTCAAACCCAGCGTCGACAGGATTTGCGCACCAACACCGTATTGCCGCAGGGTTTGCGGTGCATTTTCGGCGTCAGGGTCCAACTGCATATGGACATCGCGCAGCAACACCAACACGCCCCTGCCCTCATCGGCAATCAGCTGCATTGCATCGCCAAATTCATTGCGGCGGCCGCTTGGCCCCGTGCCAACAACATCCAACATCGGGTCAAGCGCGTGCATACGCGTCAAAACCGGCGCACCAGATGTGATATCCCCCTTGATGAGGGCAATATGCTCTGCGCCTTGGGTTTCATCGGCATAAATGCGCATTTCCCAATCACCACCAAATTCCGATGTCATTTGCTCTGTCTTACGCAGGCGGATCAGGTTGTCGTGCCTGCGGCGATAGGCAATCAAGTCGCTGATCGTGCCGATTTTCAGGTTGTGCATCTGGGCAAAGGCAACCAAATCAGGCAGCCGCGCCATTTCGCCATCTTCCTTCATGATTTCGCAGATCACGCCTGACGGGTTCAGCCCCGCCAATCGGCTAATATCAACCGCGGCCTCCGTATGCCCTGCGCGCATCAACACGCCGCCATCGCGTGCGCGCAACGGGAAAACATGGCCCGGTGTGGCGATATCCGCGGCACCTTTGCTTGCATCAATTGCAGTTGAAACTGTTCGCGCTCGATCCGCCGCTGAAATACCTGTGGTGACACCCTCTTTCGCTTCGATCGAGATTGTAAATGCGGTTTCGTGGCGCGACGAATTATGCGTGGCCATCAATGGCAGCCCCAATGCATCAATCCGTTCGCTCGTGAGCGTCAAACAGATCAATCCGCGCCCGTGCTTGGCCATGAAATTAATGGCGTCCGGCGTCGCCATCTGCGCAGGGATCACCAAATCACCTTCGTTTTCGCGATCCTCGTGATCAACCAGCACAAACATCCGGCCATTGCGGGCATCGTCGATGATCTCTTCAATCGGGCTGATGGCCTCGGCCCAATCTTGTTCGACCTGACCTGGTTTGAGGAATGTGTCGCTCATTGCTGATCCTTATCATCTGGTAAGATAACACCTAGGCCGCGGCAGGTATCGGCGCAAGCACAGCGGCCTTAGTCGTATTCGCGCAGACGGGCCACATAACGGGCCATTGTATCAATCTCGAGATTGATGCGGTCACCGACGCGCGCATCGCCCCACGTCGTCATTTCCTTGGTATGAGGGATGATGTTGACGCCAAAGGTTTCACCATCCACTTCATTCACCGTAAGCGAGGTGCCATTCAGCGCAACCGATCCTTTGGGCGCGATAAACTTGGCCAATGCTTTGGGTGCGCGAAACGTAAACCGCGTGCTGTCACCCTCATCGACCATCGCGATCAGATCGGCGACGCCATCAACGTGGCCGCTCACGATATGACCGCCCAGCTCATCACCCAAGCGCAATGCACGTTCAAGGTTGATCCTGCGATCAACAGCCCACGCGGCAATATTCGTGGCACCCACGCTTTCGGCAGAAATATCAACATCAAACCAATGGCCCTGATCTTCACCCTTGTTTACAACGGTCAAACACACGCCATCACAGGCAATTGACGCCCCAAGATCAATACCAGACGTGTCATAGGCCGTGCCAATACGCACCCTCAAATCGCCCTGCTGATCCAAGACGCGCACATTGCCAATATCGCTGATAATTCCGGTAAACATCTTGTTCATCCCTTTGGGTTTATGGTTCGTGATACCGCGCGGGGATACAGCGTTCAACCTACCTTAATCTTGCGAAAACTTTCGTTTTCTATATGCCAAGCCCATAACGCATTCACGGTAAATTAGGTGCATCGGTTTGACACAACGCCGATTTGTTTTCTTGCAAGGGCCCCATGGCCCGTTTTTCAGCAGGCTTGCTGCGATGCTGTCCTCGGCGGGCGGCACAAATTGGCGTGTCGGCTTTAACGCAGGCGACCGCGCCTTTCATTTCGGCCCAAGCACTTACATTCCCTATCTAGATACACTTGAAAATTGGTCAGCCACATTCGCCCGCCTTTGCGATGAACACGGATTTACCGATCTGATCCTATACGGTGATGCACGCCCCGTGCATCAGCAGGCAATCGCAATTGCGCATGACCTCGGCATCACTGTGCACGTGTTTGAAGAAGGCTACTTGCGGCCCTATTGGGTCACATATGAGCGTAATGGATCAAACGGGTATTCACGGCTGATGGACATTTCCGTCGACGATATGCGCGAAACATTGGCCGTCACTGACATGGAAGTCCCATCGCCCCCCGCACATTGGGGCGATTTGCGCCAACATGTGTTTTACGGCGCGCTTTACCACTGGTTCGTGCTCTTCCGAAATAGGCCATATGCAAAAATGGCGCGGCACCGTGCCCTGACCGTTTTCCAAGAGGCCAAGCTTTACAGCAAGCGCCTGTTCATTATGCCAATTCAGGCCGCCAAACGGGCATATACAACCCGTCGCGTCAAAAATGGCGGCTATCCATTCCATATGGCATTGCTGCAATTGGAACATGACGCCAGTTTTCAAACCCATTCGGATTATGGCACCATGGCCGCGTTTATTGCTGATGTGGTGGCCGGATTTGCAAACGGCGCCCCGTCCCACCATCACCTTGTTTTCAAGGCTCATCCACTTGAAACAGGTCAATTGCCGCTCCGCCAGATCATCCGCCAACACGCGACCGATCTGGGCGTTCTAGACCGCGTTCATTTTGTGCGTGGTGGCAAGCTGGCTCAACTTCTCGACCACGCCCGCAGCGCGGTCACCATTAACTCAACCGCTGGACAGCAAGTCTTATGGCGCGGCATTCCGCTCAAGGCATTTGGCCGCGCGGTTTACGACAAACCTGAATTTGTGTCCTCACAACCGCTCGACGCATTTTTTGCCGATCCAGATCGCCCAGATGGGCGGGCCTACCGCGAATTTCGGCAATATCTGCTGGAAACCTGCCAACTTCCGGGCAGCTTTTACGCCACAAAAGGGCGGCGTCAGCTGCTGCGCGAAGTCGTCGATTTGATCCTCGCGCCCAGCGATCCCTATGATCGTCTTGCCGCAGGTAAAGCACCGCCGCGACAGCCAATAACCCAAATCGATTAAGCGCTGTCGGCCATGCTCGCGGCATGAATGCCACAGTTTTATAGGCTGATTCGCGCCACACCTCTGGTTTTGCTGGCTTTTCAATAGCTCCGACGCTAGATTAAAAAGAAAAACCTGAGGCAGAACAATAACAGGTCGAGGAGACCGAGCAGTGATTTCAGTGACATTGCGCCTTGCAAAGGGCGTGGCCATCGTTGCGGCGTTCAGCGCTATTGCGGGTTGCGCGCTTCCACGCGTCGGGCCCAACAAAGCAGAAATTTTCTCTGGCTCCGTGCTGGAGCAAGGCGACGCATTTGTGTTGACAGTGGATGATCGCGTCAATCGCATAGCCGCAGTGACACCTGCGCTTGGCTTCAGCAAAAGCTTTCGTGATCAAAGCATTCTTGGGGCCAGCACCATTAGCCCAGGTGATATTCTCAGCCTAACTATTTGGGAAAACACGGAAAGCGGTGTGCTCGTTCCTTCTGGTCAGAATGCGACCATCCTCGAAGAAGTTCAGGTCGACAGCTCCGGCTTTATCTTTGTGCCCTATGCAGGTCAAATTCGCGCGGCCGGAAATTCGCCAGAAGCAATCCGCCGGATCATCTCAGATAAGCTGGGTCAAATGACCCCAGATCCACAGGTGCAGGTCCGTCGCCTCGCAGGGGACGGGTCTTCCGTCTCAATTGTAGGCGCGGTTGGTGGCCAAGGTGTATTCCAGATCGAACGACCAACCCGCACCCTGTCGGCAATGCTCGCATCCGCAGGAGGTGTGTCTACCCGCCCTGAAATTGCCCGCGTCACGCTGGTTCGTGGCAACAAGAGCGGGTCGATCTGGTTTGAAGACCTCTACAACCATCCTGGTCACGACATTGCCCTTCGCTCTGGGGACCGTATAATCGTCGAAGAAGACACTCGCGCATTCACCGCACTCGGTGCCACCGGCTCTCAAAGTCGGGTTCAGTTCGAAAGCCAAATGCTATCTGCCCTCGAGGCAATCGCCCAAGTCGGCGGCCTTTCGTCCAACCTGGCCGATCCAACAGGTGTATTTATCCTGCGTAATGAGCCAGAAGAAATCGCCAAGCAGCTTTTGGGCCGCGACGATATCACCGGTTCCCAGCGGGTGATCTACTTGCTTGATCTCACGCAGCCAAACGGCATGTTTATGGCCCGTGATTTCGCGATCCGTGACGGCGATACACTCTATGTGACAGAGGCACCGTATGTGCAGTTTAACAAAACAATTGCGGCGGCTACCGGCACCCTTGGTGCAGCAACATCGCTAAGCACGGCTGCGACTGGACTTTAATTGATGGCTTTAGGGCCGAAAAATGATGCCGCGTCCCAAAAGGCGCGGCATCTTTATGTCTATAATGGCGGCTTCCTTACGCAATCCCGCCTGCGGCGCATCCTCGGTCTCTCGGGCTATCAAGTTAAGATTGGCAAGCCTGCCCCTGATGATCTGATTGGTCTTTGGGGCAACAGCCCAACGGCCCACCGTGGCGAGGTTATCGCAAACCACACAGGCGCAAACGTCGTGCGGGTCGAAGACGCATTTCTTCGCTCTGTCCTTACGGGCCGCGAAGGTGATAGCCCGCTTGGCCTGAACATCGACAGCAACGGCGTGCATTTTGATCCCTCTACCAAAAGCGATCTTGAACGCCTGCTATTGGAACACCCGCTGGATGATAGCGCTCTGCTCGCTCGTGCGCGGTCGGGCATCGAACGGCTTCGCACGGCCCATCTGTCCAAATACAATGCATTCGATCTCACACTTGCACCCATTGACCCCGGTTATGTGATCGTCGTCGATCAAACCCGTGGCGACGCATCGGTCAAGGCAAGCGGCGCCGACGCCAATACGTTCAAGGAAATGCTCTATTACGCGCAGACCGAACATCCGCTCGCGCGCATCATTATCAAAACACACCCCGAAACGACTGCAGGGCACCGCCAAGGCTACTTCACAGACCAAGATACCAATGACCGCATCTCGCTATGTGATGCCCCCTATTCCCCCTACGCGCTATTTGACGGGGCCATCGCTGTGTATACCGTCAGCAGCCAAATGGGGTTCGAGGCTATCCTCACAGGGCACAAACCCGTGGTCTTTGGTCAGCCATTTTATTCCGGTTGGGGGCTGTCTGATGATCGCACCCCCCTGACCCGCAGACAGCGCAAGCTAACGCGCAATCAATTATTTGCGGCGGCCATGCTCCTCTACCCCACATGGTACGATCCGTACCGCGATCAGCTTTGCTCGTTTGAACAGGTCTGCGACACGCTCGAGGCGCAATCGCGTGCTTGGCGTGATGATCACCTTGGCTGGGCGGCCCATGGCATGCGCCTTTGGAAACGCAAACCACTGCAGCAGTTCTTTGGCCGCTATCGCCCCGTGTCATTTCGCGGGGGCAAATCACCTCAGCGCCATATGGTTTGGGGCACCGCTCCATCCCCTGACACCACCGACGTTCACCGCCTTGAGGATGGTTTCTTGCGTTCACGCGGCCTTGGCGCTGATCTGATCCCGCCCTTGTCGCTCGTCCTTGATGATATTGGTCTCTACTACGACCCATCGTCGCCCAGCAGGCTTGAAACGCTCATTGCGCAAAGCGTTCGCTTGTCACCCTCGTCCCGCCAAAGGGCAGAACGCTTGATCGACAGCATCATCGCGGCTGGTCTTTCCAAATATAATCTTACCCAAAACGCGGCCTTGCCTGATATCCCGTCGGATCGCCGCGCCATTCTTGTTGTGGGTCAAGTCGAAGACGACGCTTCAATCCTGCGTGGCACGCAGGACATCACAACAAATGCTGACCTGCTAACAGCCGCCCGCGCCGCCCATCCTGATGCATTCATCATCTACAAACCCCACCCCGATGTTGAAGCAGGATTGCGGAGCGGCGCCGTAACCGACACATCCGCCGCCGATCATGTGCTGCTCCACACGGACCCAATACGCGCCCTCGACGCAATTGATCATGTTTGGACAATGACATCGCTCTTAGGGTTCGAAGCCCTATTGCGCGGCAAGCAAGTCACTTGCGCAGGTCAGCCGTTCTATGCGGGCTGGGGCCTAACGCACGACCTTGGTGATCCGATTTCGCGCCGCACTCCGCGGCCCGATTTGATTGCAATGGCCCATGCCACTCTGATCGCATATCCGCGTTACTTTGATCCCAAAACAGGTCTGCCCTGCCCCGCAGAGATCGCAGTTGAACGTTTGATAACGGATGATCTGCCTCGCCATGGTCGCGGCAATCGCCTATTGGCCAAGGCCCAAGGGTTACTGGCCAGCTACGCCCATATTTGGCGCTAGGCCCTACGCCATTTCAACATGACGTCAGGCCCGATCATGCTTTGGTCATATAGGGTAAAGCTCGGCGCATCGGCCAAGCCATCAAACGCCAAGGGCCCAACAGCGGCCAAACCGTCACCACCCATCACCATACCAGCTTGGAATGTGACAAGTTCATCTACCAGCCCCGCACGCAGCAATGATGCAGCCAGCTCACCACCCCCTTCGCAGAACACGCGCGTCAATCCATGACCCGCCAGCTTTTGCATCGCATCGTCTAGATCGATCTGCCCTGCGGTCATCCTGCAGGTAACCCCTGTCGCCCAATCGGCCTCGGCTATATTACCGCCGTGACAATGGAAAACATCTGATTGTTCTGCACTCTGCTCTAATGCGGGCGCCAATAGTGGGGCATTCGACACGACAACGCGCGCAGGCTGGTGTGACACCCCGATCCCCCGTACATTTAACGTCGGATTATCCGCCCTCACCGTGCCGCCACCGACCATCACCGCATCGTGCCGTGCGCGCATCATATGCACCGCGCGGCGGGCTTGTGGCCCTGTGATCCACTGGCTTTCACCGCGTGCCGTGGCAATCCGCCCATCAATTGTTGTCGCCAATTTCAGCGTTACAAAGGGGCGGTTTTCGGTTTGCGTGAGGAAGAACCCTGCGTGATCTTGGCAAGCATCTCTTTGCCCCAAACCCACATCAACTGTGATACCCGCGGCCCGCAACTTTTCGATGCCCTGCCCCGCAACTAGCGGATTGGGATCACCTGTCGCCACGACAACACGCGTGATCCCAGCAAAAACCAGCGCATCCGCGCATGGCCCCGATTTTCCATGATGTGAACAAGGTTCCAGCGTGACATAGGCAGTAGCGCCCCTTGCCACATCGCCCGCCATGGCCAAGGCCACAACCTCGGCATGAGGACGCCCGCCATCAGCGGTGCGCCCGCGGCCCACAATCTGGCCGTTTTTTACGATCACACACCCAACGGATGGATTGGGGGCCACGCGCCCCAAACCCTGCCGGCCCAACATAAGGGCCAGCGCCATAAACCGTGCGTCGACGTCGCGGGTCACTCTTCTGGAGCAACGTCCGGACGTAATTCGCTGACGAATTTATCGAAATCATCAGCCGCCTGGAAGTTCTTGTAAACACTCGCAAAACGGACGTAAGCGACGGTGTCAATCCGCGCGAGACTTTCCATCACGATCTCACCAATCGCCTTGGAATCAATGTCCGTCTCGCCCATGCTTTCCAGCCTGCGCACGATACCACTGATCATCTGATCCATGCGCTCCGGCTCTACGGGACGCTTTTGCAAGCTGATGCGGATTGACCGCTCCAGCTTATCGCGGTCAAATTCTTCGCGGCGTCCATTTGATTTGATCACGACCAGATCGCGCAATTGCACGCGTTCATATGTGGTGAAACGCCCGCCGCAAGCGGGGCAAAAACGCCTGCGCCGGATCGCGACGTGATCCTCGGCTGGGCGGCTATCTTTAACTTGTGTGTCGACGTTTCCGCAAAAGGGGCAACGCATGGGCCTGTCCTCGTGTTTTTATTATATACTGCCGATCGTGGGTATTTTCCCACTTATCCACAGTCACTATAGGACCACTAGCAGAGTTTGGGTAGTTGCTATTCGCAACACCTAGATGGTGTGTCCGTCAGGACTCACTTTGTCACTCAAAACCTGAGATTTCAGGAACCTTAGTTAAAAAGCCGCTCGCCTTGCTGATCAATCATCTGCTTGGCCTTGGCTGTCGACGCAGCAATCGCAGCGTCTTCGCTCTCGAACGTGTCCGCGCGGATCAGTTGATGCGTTTTCATCGCATCGCCTTCACCCAGCTCAATACGCGCAGCAAGGCGGTAAATTCGCCCCTCGCTCATCGGCTCGGCATAAATCCGAAACCCTTCATAGGTTTCAGACATAATTTCCTTTGGCTTGCTGCCAAATAGGCGGCTAAATAGTGACATGCTTATTGATCCAAGAACGAGCGCAGCTTGCGGCTACGGCTTGGGTGCTTTAATTTACGCAGCGCCTTCGCCTCGATCTGACGAATACGTTCACGTGTCACGCTAAACTGCTGACCCACTTCTTCGAGCGTATGGTCGGTGTTCATGCCGATACCAAATCGCATCCGCAGCACGCGTTCTTCGCGTGGTGTAAGGGATGCCAGCACTCGTGTCGTTGTTTCCTTCAGGTTTTCCTGAATAGCGGAATCCAACGGTAGGATCGCGTTTTTGTCTTCGATGAAATCGCCAAGCTGGCTGTCTTCCTCGTCGCCAATTGGCGTCTCCAAGGAAATCGGCTCTTTCGCGATTTTCATAACCTTGCGCACTTTTTCCAAAGGCATTTGCAGCTTTTCTGCCAATTCCTCTGGTGTCGGTTCGCGACCAATTTCGTGCAACATCTGGCGGCCCGTGCGGACCAACTTGTTGATCGTCTCGATCATGTGCACCGGAATACGGATTGTGCGCGCCTGATCCGCGATCGAACGCGTGATCGCCTGACGGATCCACCATGTCGCATAAGTCGAGAATTTATAGCCACGGCGGTATTCAAACTTGTCCACCGCCTTCATCAAGCCGATGTTACCTTCTTGAATAAGATCAAGGAATTGCAGGCCACGGTTCGTGTATTTTTTGGCAATCGAAATCACCAAACGCAGGTTTGCTTCGACCATTTCTTTCTTGGCCTGACGGGCTTCTTTTTCGCCCTTCTGGACCTGCTGCACAATGCGGCGGAATTCGTTGATATCAACGCCGACATACTGACCAACTTGCGCCATATCAGCGCGTAATTCTTCGATCTTGCCGGTTGAACGTTCAATCAGCATTTGCCAACCACGCCCCGCCTTTTCGCCCATTTCGGACAACCAGTTCGGGTCAAGCTCACGACCGCGATAAGCATCAATAAATTCGCGACGGTTGATCCGCGCTTGGTCAGCCAATTTCACCATCGCGCTGTCAATCGACATGATACGACGGTTGATGCCGTATAGCTGATCAATCAATGCCTCGATCCGGTTGTTATGCAGGTGAAGCGAATTCACCAGCTCAACAATTTCAGAGCGCAGTTTTTGGTATTTCTTCTCTTCTTTGCCAGAGAACGATGAATCTTCATTCAACGTCGCAGACATCCGTGCATCTTGCATGTCGGACAATTTTGCATAGTCACGTGCAATCAGGTCTAGCGTTTCAAGAACACGAGGCTTCAGCGCTGCTTCCATTGCAGCCAATGACATATTGGCCTGATCGTCCTCATCATCATCGTCATCTTTGGCAATCGGGTTACCATCAGCGTCAAGCTCTTGCTTTTCTTCTTTGGCAGGGGCTGCAGCACCCACAACTGGGGCGACAACAGGTGTATCGTCGTCATCCTCGCCCATCGTGTTGCCGAATGTCGTCTCAAGATCGATGACATCGCGCAGCAAAATGTCTTCGGTCAGCAATTCGTCACGCCAGATCGTGATCGCTTGGAATGTCAGCGGGCTCTCACAAAGCCCGAGGATCATCGTATTGCGGCCAGCCTCGATCCGCTTGGCAATCGCGATCTCACCCTCGCGAGAAAGCAGTTCAACGCTCCCCATTTCGCGCAGATACATCCGTACCGGATCATCCGTACGATCCAGCTTTTCAGTCTCGGAACTGCCGAGCGCCACATCGCGAGAGCCTGCAACAGTCGCCACTTCTGTGCCGCCCTTGTCGTCTTCGACTTCTTCGGATTCTTCCTCTTCAGTCACCTGAATGCCCATTTCGGACAGCATCGACATCACATCTTCGATCTGATCCGACGACACCTGATCCGGCGGCAGCACGTTATTAAGCTGATCATATGTGATGTAGCCACGTTCCCGCGCGTCGGCGATCATCTTCTTGACGGCCGCTTGGCTCATATCAAGGTTCATGTCACCGTCTTGATCTGCTGATTTGCGATCGTCGTTGTCTTTCGCAGCCATGCACGGGCTCCTTTGGAGAGGTCTTTTGAAGCGATTCGTTGACTGATTCGCATTAGTCCGAATCAATAACGGATTGCACTGATTCGCAACCGCGATTCGTCATTGTCTATTTACTGTTGCGCAGGGCTACCCGCGGTCGTTCTTTGATTTAGTGAACGTGATGTTTCCGAGCAGATTATCAAGGGCGTTGCGCTCATCTTTTTTCAATCGCGCGCCATTATCACTGACTTCATATTCGGCGCGATCATCGCTATCGCCCCTGCCCGCTTGGTCCAGCGCCTGCGCCGATTGCTGCAATCGCCACGTCACACCCTCATCAGCCAAACCGGACATATCCTCGACCGCGTCCTCGACCTCTCTTGCATGGCCGCGCTGCGCCGCCAATTTGGCAAATTCCTCTTTCAGGCACATTTGCGCAATTTCCGCATTTCCGGGCCGACGCACGGCGGGCACAATTGCGATGTGGTTGAGGCTCAAAAGGCGATCAATCCCCACTTCCGTCAGTGCATCCAAACTTGCGCCGTTACCCATAATAAGCCGCAGGATCGCATCGCGAATGTCGCGGTGGAACGGGTCAGCACAGGGCAAGGTTTCTATCTGGGTCTCAAAATGCGCAATCTGATCGGGGTTAGTGGCCAAAACCGCCAAAATGACCGCTTCGCGCAAATGTTCGGCATTTTCAGTGCCTGCCGCCAACATCGAGCGCTTGTTTGTGGCCACGGGCGCAATCTCGCGCTGCCACGGGGTTGCCTTAGGGTTCCATTTGGCACGCGGTCCACGGGCGGAGGCGCCGCCTCCGGAGCGATTGGAAAACAGCTCCCACCGCATATCTTTGATCGCTTGGCCGTAATGGCTTCTGATTGACGGGTCTTGGATCAGCTTGATTTTCTCGCGCAGCGCCTTGTCCAATGCGGCCTTACGTTCAGGACTATCGAATGTTTTGCCTTCGGTCTCGCGTTGCCACAAAAGTTGCACCATGGGCATCGCAGCATCGAGGATTTTTTGCATTTCTGGCGCACCTTTGGCACGCAAAACATCATCAGGGTCCATCCCTTCTGGCATAATCGCAAACCGCAGCGATTGCCCCGCTTCCAGCAATGGCAGGGCAATATCAATCACCCGCATCGCGGCGCGGATGCCAGCGGTATCACCATCAAGCGCGATGATCGGTTCCGGTGCTATCCGCCACAGCATTCGCAGCTGATCCTCGGTAATCGCGGTCCCAAGCGGGGCCACCGTCGCACCAAATCCGGCTTCGGACAGGGCGATCACATCCATATACCCTTCGGCCACGATCAACGGTTTGCCTTTACCAGCGGCCTCTCTCGCTGGGCCGTGGTTATAAAGGCTGCGGCCCTTATCGAATAACGGCGTTTCAGGGGAATTGAGGTATTTCGCCCGTGCATTCGGATCCATCGCCCGCCCGCCAAGACCAATCGCGCGCCCGCGGGCGTCACGAATAGGGAAAATGATCCGCCCTCGGAAACGATCATAAGGGCTGCCGCCACGGTCACTTTCGGCGGCCAGCCCCGCCTCGATCACCAGCTTTTGCTCGACACCTTTACCCGTAAGCTGCGCCATCACGCCGCCGTTTGCAGGGGCAAAACCAATGTCCCAACGATCCTGCGCCGCACGATCCAAGCCCCGTTTTTCAAGGTAATCACGGGCCTCCGATGCCATACCGGTCTGGAGCTGGAGCCGGTGCCATTGCACGGCCTGTTCCATCACATCGACAAGCTGAGTGCGCTGATCTGCCTTCTCTTGGGCACGTGGATCAGAGGCAGGTACTTGCATCCCCGCCTCGGCGGCCAAAATTTTGACCGCTTCCATGAATTCCACATTTTCGGTTTCGCGCACAAAAGTGATCGCGTCACCTTTGGCGTGGCAACCGAAACAGTAATAAAACCCTTTGCGATCATCGACATGAAAGCTGGCGGATTTTTCTTGGTGAAACGGGCAAGGCGCCCAAAGATCACCCTTGCCTTGATTGGATTTTCGCGTGTCCCACATGACCTTGCGCCCGACAACCTGACCAATGGACAGGCGGGTGCGCAATTCATCAAGAAATCCGGGGGGTAAACTCATGACACCTATTATCCGCCGCCGCTGGAAAAGAGTCGATAGCACGTCGATCAATAATCCTCTCTCACCGTTAGTGCCTTAAAATCGTTGGATTTGTTGGTTGTTCCGCACGCGGAACACTTTGTGACGTAACGGAAAATTAACCAATCGACACATGAATTACGGCGACGAAACAGAAGTTCGCGTAATCAAACATGATCCCCGACTTCCTAGGCTCAATTTTTTATATATAAAAATCAATTACTTGACCGCAAAGAAAACTCAATCTATTAACTTTCCGACAAGGGGCGCCACATTTTTGCCTCAAAATTAGATGGGAAAAGGCACATTCTTGTCCCATAAAAGCCCAGTGTTCATGTTGTTAGTTGTCTATCTGAAAGCGTATCTCGCGAGTTAAGATTCGTAGTAGATTGGGGATCAAGAGATGAATATACTAATGAGCGGGCTTTTTGAGGCCATCGCAATTTGCCAAAATTCACTTCGAACTGGCATGTCGCGCTTTCGCCGTGACGAAAGTGGCGCATTGTTTGTTTTCTCTCTCTATATTTTCCTTCCAATGCTTATCATTTCAGGAATGGCCGTTGATTTCATGCGGTTTGAAGCCCGGCGTGCCGCGTTGCAGAGTACGACCGACCGTGCGGTTTTGGCCGCAGCATCAACTGACCGGACCGAGATTACGGATGCCCAAATTAAGGCAATTGTAATTGACTATTTTGAAAAAGCGGGACTTTCGGGCGCGATCCAAGGAGCACCTAAAATCGTCAATACCGGCTCCTACAAGTCAGTTGGCGTTGACGCCCAAATCGAGGTCGATACAGTTTTCCTCAATATGAATCCTGGCGCAGGTAGTAACTTTAAGACGATCGAACACTTATATGCGAATGCATCTGCCACGGCAGTCGAAGGTGTGGCAGATATCGAAATTTCGCTCGTTTTAAACATTGGTTCCACAATGGGCACACCAACCACTACTCTTGATGAGTTTGGCGTGCCGCTGACGCGCATGGACCTGATGAAAGACGCGGCGAAGACATTCGTCAGCATCGTCTTGAACCCTGATTATAAGGACAGTATTTCACTGTCTCTGGTGCCCTATTCCGAACAAGTCAATATTGGTGCAGACCTATTTAGCCAAATTAAGGCAAATCAAGAACACCCTTATTCCTATTGTGTGGAATTTGTAGCCGCTGACTTCAACGAGACCGGCATCACTATCACACGTAACTATGAACAGACCCAGCATTTCCAGCTATACCCTTATGGGTATTCGACTGGCGTAGAAGACCTGTCAAACCCTGGATTGGACGCGCCGGTTTGCCCGATCGAGGATGATGAGCGCGTGCTTGCAATCTCACAAGATGTGACCGAGCTTAATCGCCGGATCGATACATTTATTCCGCGTGCAGGGACTTCTACCCATGTTGGTTTGAAATGGGGTGTCGCCCTGCTTGATCCAGCTGTCCAACCGATTGTTGCTGATATGTCAGCGGGCGGGATTGTCGATGCGGCGTTTTCAAACCGACCGCGCGATTTTCCAGTAGCAGGCGTTGCCTCCGAGGTGCAGAAAATTGTCGTGCTCATGACCGATGGTTCAAATAGCGATTCCTACCGACTGACAGATTATTCCTATAACCAGCAAAATTATGACCTGAAGCGGGCATATTGGGATATGTACAATTACCCCTACGCATATAATGTCCACCAAGGTAACGGCGATCCGAACAGATTTCACCGGAAAAACTCTGACCCGAATTATGATCCAGCCTCTGGCGATTATGATTACCAAGGTTTTTGGACCAATGATCCGGGGTATTATTTGAAATATAGCACCGCCGATGCAGACCTTGAAATGCTGACGCTTTGTGATCTGGCCAAGGAAAAGCGGATTGTTATTTTTGCAATCGCTGTTGACGCTGACGCCAATGGACAAACAGCAATGGCTGATTGTGCGTCAACAGATTCACATTATTTTAGTGCGACAAGCACCGAAATGCCGGCCGTGTTCAAGACGATCGCTGAGCAAATTACGGAGCTGCGCCTGTCATTATGAGCCCTATCGTACTTGATATAATAGGGGCCGCCCGCCGGTTCCTCAGGTCAGAAAGCGGGAGCTCAACATTAGAATTCGTTCTGGTGTTTCCAGCGGTGATGTACCTCATGATCATGGCCTTCGAGATGGGCGTCATGCAAATCAGATATGTCCTATTGGAGCGGGCTGTCGATGTTACCGTGAGACAGGTGCAGATCGGGCGCATTACCGATCCCACGCACGTTCAGCTCAAAGAGGAAATCTGTAGCCGTTACGGAATTATGAAAAATTGTCTCGCCGATCTTCAGGTCGAAATGATTATCGAAGATCTGTACAATTGGAGCGGCGGCCTAACGGGCGAAGTTAAATGCATCGACCGTGAAGAAGAAGTGCAACCCGCAACAAGGTATTCGCTGGGCGACAACAACGAGCTGATGATTTTGCAGGTTTGTGCGCTCTATGATCCGATCTTGATTATCAATGGTTTTGGTTGGCGCATTGTCGATGACACGAAAGGTACGTTTGGACTAGCAACAAAAGCCGCGTTTGTAATGGAGCCATCAAACAATGGCACGTAACTTGAAACAAAAATGCCTGCAATTCCTGCGCGATGAACGGGGTTCCGTTATTGTGGAATTCATCTTTGTTATTCCGCTTTATGTCTGGATCGTTGTTGGCACGATGCAATTTTTCCATGCGTTTCGCGCCGAAATGGTTGCGACGAAAGTGTCGCTTGCAATGGCGGATTTGGTCAGCCGCCAAAATGGAAATATTACGTCATCATTCATCAGCGGCAGTCATGAATTCATGAAATACCTTACTGTTGGTGATTTAAACCCGCAATTCAGGCTTACGATTGTACGCCAACACAAAGATTACAATGCTGGCGGGGCCGCGCAGTATGTAGTGTGGTCTAAGGCAACAGGGACAGTCACACCGTTGACAGACGAGTCCATCAGTACAATTCAAGGAAACATTCCAATCTTATTCGATTCAGAACGGGTTATTTTTCTTGAGACATGGAGCACATATGTGCCGCTCTTCAATCTAACCGCATGGCTATGGATGGATGCGGGCTTAGGAAGCAGCGTTAATTTGTCCCGTCAAATCGCTGTGCATCCCCGTTTTGCCAAGCAAATTTGCTGGCAGGACGACGGTCAGCCTGACCGGAACAAGCTTTGCTAGTTTGCGATCCGCAGCGCGATCTGTTCGGCCATGAATTTCGCGGGGCCACTTGATACGACCCCGCCGACACCCACGCGCCGACCTGCACGCCACCACAATCCCGGCAACCATGCGCGCGGTGACGATTTGGTCAAAACCAATGTAAATCCGTTGGACGGCTTCATCGCGAAAACGCCGCGTTCCACTGATTTGATGTCCGCAAGCTGCGCCAAAACACGGCCCTGATCATCGCGCAGTTCAGTTGTTGTCAACTCAAGCACCCGCTCTGTTGCGCGACGCATGCGTTCCGCCAGCAACAACACACACACACCAAGCCCGATCAAAAAGATCAGCCAAAACGGTGATGGCGGCGCGGCCACTGCGACATAGATCAGCAATCCGCCAAGGCCATAAAGCACCAAGCAGGCAAACACGCGCCGCATAGCAGAGGCAGAGGCGCGTGCGACGACGCCATCCTTATCGGGTTCAAACATAATTCATCATCGGTTCGGTACGACCTCATATCCTTGTTCTTCTGGCTCATCATCAATCAAATCAGCCGGAAAACCGGGTGCCAGAACAGATAGGCCTGTCGGCTCCTCAAGGCGCTGAATGATCTGATCAGACTGCGCACGTTCACCGTAGCGCTTGATGCCATCCTCGAAGATAGACACGATTAACGGACTAATTTCCAACGGAATATTGTGATCCTCGGCAATCTGCTGAAACAGACCGATGTCTTTTTTCACCAAATCCATGGTGAAATTCACATCGCGCGATCCGTTCAGGATCAGCTGGCTTTCGGTTTCATGGGCAAATGATGTGCCAGAGCTGATTTTGAACGCCTCATAGGTCACGCCCAAATCAATGCCTGCGGCCTTCATCGTGATCAATGCCTCGCAAACCGACAACAGGTTCGTCGTCGCAAGGTAGTTTGTCGCCACTTTCAACGTCGATGCAGAGCCAACGCCACCTGTATGCAACACGCGGCGGCCAAGCGTTGTCAGCAATGGTAACACACGCTCGAATGTATCGCGTTCGCAGCCAGCAAAAATGCTGATGTTGCCGGTATCTGCACGGTGACAGCCACCCGACACGGGGCAATCAACCGCCGCGCCGCCCTTGGCGATGACCTGCTGGGCAAGGCGTGTGACTTCACCCGCATCCGTGGTGGACATCTCCATCCAAATCTTGCCCGGTACAACTTCTGCCAACATGTCGCTGACAACCGCATCACAGGCTTGCGGGCTGGGCAGACAGGTGATTACCGCCTCGCAATCACGCATCAATTGCGCAGGTGATCCGCCATCCTTGGCGCCGCGATCCACAAAACTGGCGACGAATTCGGCGTTCAGATCATGCACATACAGATCATGCCCGTTGCGCAGCAGGCTCCCCGCCAGTTTCGCGCCAACATTGCCAAGACCCACAAATCCGATTTTCATTCACGTATTCCCTGTTTGATTTTTGCCCGAGCCTAGGGCCAGCCCGCGACCTGTCTGGTTTATTTACGACGAATCTTAGCGATGTCGCGGGTTTCTTCAATCACCTAACCGGACACCGATTTGCGCACTAAATCCCAATAGATCGCTTCAATCTCCGCCAGCGACAGTCTGCCATCGTCGCGGTACCAGCTGCTAAGCCCTGTCAGCATTGCGATCAGGGCCATGGTGGCGATACGGGTGTCGGGCATGGTGAAAACGCCCTCGGCCTCGCCCGTACGCAGGATATTTTCGAGAGCGTCCTCATAACCACGGCGCATCTGTTCGATCTTGGTAAAGTTTTCCGGCGATAAATTGCGCAGTTCCATATAGGACACAAAAACCTGATCCGAGCGGGTCAGGTGAAATTCAATGTGGAACGCGGTAAACCGTTTGAGCCGTTCCATCGCGGTGCCAGAATGGTCTTGTGCATCCCAAGCGGTCAAAAGCTCGGTCATGTGCGACTGCATCAAATCGAACAAAAGGCTTTGTTTATCAGGGGTGTAGTTATACAAAGCGCCCGCTTGCACCCCGACCTCTGCCGCGATTTTGCGCATGGAAACAGCGGCGCAACCATGGCGCGCGATCAGGCGCAAGGCCGCTGCGCGCACCTTGGGGCCTGTTGTTTCAGAGTGTGAACCTTGCTTGCGTGCCATGGAATTTATTTTATTGAACACCCGTTCATTTGAAAACCCACAATCAACCATTGCCCTTGATATGGCTGCGCGGCTAATCACGGGGTGTGATACTTGCGAAAACATATCTGGGCCTGCGCCCGCTGGCGTTTTGCGCGTTATGCGCCTGTGGGACGTTTCCGGACGTTGACGGGTTGTTGACGGACGCCGACCGCGCCCTGCCCTACCCCGTGTTGCAGCCGATTGACCCGCTATTGGCAAGGGTTGCAGCATTGGGCGATGTGCAGCCACAGACCCAAACGGCGCCTTTGTCGATTGACGCAAGGATTGCAAAGCTCAACGCGAGGGCCGACGCCCTGCGCAGGCCAGTAATTGAGAGCAACATACGCAAAGCAATGCGGCGCGGCGTTGCGGTGCCTGCTGCAATTCGCTAGACCCTGCGCAACATTACTTACGCTGGATTCTAAGACCATGACAAAACCGCTTCGTTTGGGCATTGCCGGATTGGGAACCGTCGGCGTGGGGATCGTAAAGATCGTGCAAAAACACGCCGCATTATTAGAGGCCCGCGCCGGCCGTCCGATTGTGATCAGTGCCGTTTCGGCAAGGTCCAAATCCAAAAACCGCGATGTGGACCTGTCGGCCTATGAGTGGGAAGACGATCCAGTATCACTGGCCAAACGCAGCGATATCGACGTGTTCATCGAAGTCATGGGCGGCCACGAAGGCCCCGCCAAAGACAGCACGGAGGCCGCGATTGCCGCAGGCCACGATGTTGTGTCGGCCAATAAGGCGTTGCTCGCGATCCACGGACAGGCCTTGGCCGAAGCCGCAGAAGATGCGGGCCATGTGATCCGGTTTGAAGCGGCAGTTGCTGGCGGCATTCCCGTCGTTAAATCCCTGACCGAAGGGCTGGCTGGCAACGAGATTACACGCGTCATGGGCGTGATGAACGGCTCTTGTAACTACATCCTCACACGGATGGAAAACGACGGCATGACCTATGAAGAGGTTTTTGACGCCGCCAATCAGCTTGGTTTCCTTGAGGCCGATCCAGAATTGGACGTGGGCGGCATTGATGCGGGTCACAAGCTGGCGCTGCTGTCATCCATCGCATTTGGCACGCAGGTCGATTTTGACGCAGTCGCGCTTGAGGGCATCGGGTCGATCACAATCGAGGACATCCGCGCCGCCGCTGACATGGGCTATAAGATTAAGCTGCTTGGTGTTGCACAACTGACAGGGCGCGGTTTGGAACAGCGCATGTCGCCATGCCTTGTGCCTGATACATCGCCCTTGGGGCAGCTGCAGGGCGGCACCAACATGGTTGTACTTGAAGGCGACAGCGTAGAGCAAGTTGTGCTGCGCGGCCCCGGTGCAGGCATGGGGCCCACGGCCAGTGCTGTGATGGGCGACGTGATGGACATTGCACGCGGCACACGAATTTCGACATTCGGGCAACCTGCAAAAACATTGCGCAAGGCACGCGCGGCAACTGCCGCCGTAGCAGCCCCTTATTATCTGCGGATGCAGCTGCTCGACAAACCAGGTGCATTGGCCAAGGTCGCGGCCTTGCTTGGTGACGCGGGCATTTCCATCGACCGGATGCGCCAATATGACCACGCCGAGGCCGCAGCGCCTGTTCTGATCGTGACGCATAAGACGACGCAATCGGCACTAAACGAAGCAATAGCAGCGTTTGCAGCGACTGGCGTGGTGGCAGGCGATCCTGTGGCCATTCGGATTGAGGCCGTTTAGCGCAAACAGGCTTGCCGATGTAGGTGACATGTCGTTAGGGGTTGGTAACGCTATTTAAGGACCCTTCCCCATGCCGAAAACTGTTGATTTCAACGACCGCGCCCTGTCACTGGGCCTTGCCCGCGTATCGGAAGCTGCGGCTATTGCCTGCGCCCCGCTGATTGGCCGTGGCGACGAAAAAGCGGCTGATCAGGCTGCCGTTGACGCGATGCGCACGCAGTTGAACAAACTCGACATTTCAGGCGTCGTTGTCATCGGCGAAGGCGAGCGCGACGAAGCGCCAATGCTGTTTATCGGTGAAGAAGTTGGCTCTGGCACTGGCCCCGGCGTGGATATCGCGCTTGATCCGCTTGAGGGCACAACCCTCACTGCCAAGGACATGCCAAATGCATTAGCGGTGATCGCGATGGGCCCGCGCGGGTCTATGTTGCACGCGCCTGATACCTATATGGACAAGCTGGCGATTGGACCGGGTTATGCGGATGGTGTTGTCTCACTCGACATGTCACCCAAGGAACGGGTTGAAGCATTGGCCGCTGCCAAAGGCTGTGCCACATCCGACATCACGGTTTGTGTGCTCGAACGCCCGCGCCACGAGGATATGATTGCTGAAATCCGGTCCACTGGGGCTGCGATCCGGCTGATCACTGATGGCGACGTGGCCGGCGTGATGCATTGCGCCGAAAGCGCCACAACGGGTATCGACATGTATATGGGCCAAGGCGGCGCGCCCGAGGGTGTGTTGGCGGCGGCTGCGCTCAAATGCATGGGCGGTCAGATTATGGGTCGTCTTTTGTTCCGCAATGACGATGAACGCGGCCGCGCGACCAAGGCTGGCATCACAGATTTTAACCGCGTCTACACACGCGACGAAATGGTTACGCAGGACGTGATTTTTGCGGCGACTGGCGTGACAGATGGCAGCCTTGTGCCCGGTATCAAGCGTGAAGTCGGCTATGTGACGGCTGAAACACTGCTGATGCGGTCAAAGACCGGATCTGTGCGGCGCATGCAGTATCGCAACCCAACCAATTAATGCATCGGGGCGCGGCATGACTGCGCCCTATTTTTCTGTGCGCAGAATGCTTTGCATCTTTTTGCCGCGCGTCAGCTCGTCAATCAGCTTGTCCAAATAGCGGACCTGCTGCACAAATTTATCCTCAATCTCCTCAACACGGTGGCCGCAAACGACCCCTTTGATCAGATGTGTATTGGGGTGCATTTGCGCCTTTGCAAACATATCGCCGAATGTAGCGCCAGACGTGACCAGTTGATCGATCCCAGCGTCATCATATCCGGTTAGCCATGTGATAACCTGATGCAGCTCAGCCTTGGTTTTTCCCTTCTTCTCCACTTTATTAAGGTAAAGCGGGTAGACCTTGGCAAAAGCCAGTTCATTGAGAAAGTCATGTGTTGATTTGCGCGGCATCGGTCCCTCCTTGTGCCTAACACGATCCTAGCATTAAGCCGTGCCAATCCCAAATCGGTCATATAGAGTGGTCGCCAATGACAAAGATACCAGATAAGCCCGCATTCCTGAATGTTGAAACCTCTGCCACAGGGCGGCGTTGGGTTGGCCCAACAGGCGAAGAAGACCGCCAAGCCCAAGCGATGGAACAGGCAACCGCCCTGCCTGCGCCGCTATGCCGGACACTGGCCAAGCGTGGGGTGGCCGCTGAGGACGCGACCGCGTTCCTTGATCCCAAGCTGCGCGATCTATTGCCTGATCCACATGACATGCGCGACATGGAAAAGGCTGCGGCGCGGTTTTTGGTGGCCGTTAAGGCGCGTGAGCGGATCGCGATTTTTGCCGATTACGACGTTGATGGCGGATCATCGGCGGCACTTTTGATCAGCTGGTTGCGCGATATGGGGCTGGCTGCCACGCTCTATGTCCCTGACCGCATTGACGAAGGCTATGGCCCCAATGACGAGGCGATGGAGGCATTGGCCCGCGACCACGACCTGATCATTTGCGTCGATTGTGGCACCCTGTCCCACGGCCCGATTGCGGCGGCCAAGGACGCGGATGTCATCGTGCTTGATCACCATTTGGGCGGTGAAACGCTGCCTGATGCACTGGCCGTTGTGAACCCGAACCGCCAAGACGAAAGCGGCGATTTGGGGCATCTATGTGCGGCGGGCGTTGTGTTTTTGATGTTGGTCGAAGCCAACCGTCAGATGAAGGCGGATGGTGCTAAGGGCCCGGACCTGATGGCCTTGCTCGATCTGGTAGCGCTGGCCACTGTGGCCGATGTGGCCCCGTTGATTGGCGTGAACCGCGCGTTTGTGCGCACAGGGCTGCAGGTTATGGGCCGTCGCGAACGCATTGGAATCACCGCGCTGGCGGATGTTGCAGGCATGAACGAAGCACCAAGCAGCTATCACCTTGGGTTCCTGCTGGGGCCACGGGTCAATGCCGGGGGCCGGATCGGTAAGGCCGACCTTGGAGCAAAGCTACTGGCCACCAACGACCGTTTTGAAGCCGAAGCAATGGCCGCAAAACTGGACGAATTGAACACAGAACGCCGCGAGGTCGAGGCCGCTGTGCGCGATCTGGCGATGGATCAGGCGCAGGCGCGCGGGCTGGATGGTCCGCTTGTCTGGGCGGCTGGCAATGGCTGGCATCCGGGGGTGGTGGGTATTGTCGCGGCACGTCTGAAAGAGGCCACAAACCGCCCCGCCGTGGTGATCGGACTGGATGATGGCATTGGCAAAGGATCGGGCCGCTCGGTCACGGGTATTGATCTGGGTGCCGCGATCCAACGCTGTGCGGCTGACGGTGTGCTGCTCAAAGGAGGCGGGCACAAAATGGCCGCAGGCTTGACCGTGTCCGAGGACCAGCTCGAGGCTGCGATGGCACGGCTCGGCGAATTGCTGGCCAAACAGGGTGCGGATAAAATTGGCCCTGCTGATCTGCGGCTGAACGGAATTTTGATGCCAGGCGCCGCCACGGTCGAATTGGTCGAGCAGATCGAACAGGCAGGCCCGTTTGGCGCGGGCGCATCCGCACCACGCTTTGCGTTTCCCGATGTGCAGATATTATTCGCCAAACAAGTCGGCGCAAACCACCTGAAACTGACGTTTGGTGACGGGTTGGGCGCAAGGATCGACGCCATCAGTTTTGGCGCGATGGATGGCCCCATGGGGCCGATGTTGACGGGGCATAATGGCGCGAGATTCCATCTGGCTGGTCGGCTCGAGATCAATACATGGCAAGGACGCAGGTCCGTGCAACTGCGCCTAGAAGACGCTGCCCCTGCTGCATAATTTTTTGCAATAAATTGTAAAAAACCCTCTTGCCCATCCCAGCGGCTTTGCCTAAAAGGCCCCTACCAAGTGCGGTCCCTTCGTCTATCGGTTAGGACGCCAGGTTTTCAACCTGGAAAGAGGGGTTCAATTCCCCTAGGGACTGCCATGGTACCCCCCTAAGCGAATAGTGATAAATTCCACCCTGTGGGACATTGTGCGTTGCCGTATGATTTCGGGCTGCTTAGAAAAGACCGAACCAATCATTAGCGGTAATGCGTCATGACCAAGCAAATCCTTGTCCTTAACGGCCCCAACCTGAACCTGCTGGGTCTGCGGGAGCCAGAAAAATACGGACACAAGACACTCGCCGATGTCGAAGCAGAACTGCGCGCTGTTGCGCCGGAACTGGGTGTTGAAGTGTTGATGCAGCAATCAAATTCCGAAGGCACGCTGATTGATATGATCCAAGCCGCGCGTGAAACATGTGCAGGCATCATCATCAATGCGGGCGGTTACACGCATACATCCGTGGCGATTATGGACGCGCTCAATGCGTTTGTTGGCCCCGTGATCGAGCTGCATGTGACGGACATTTATGCCAGAGAGCCATTCCGCCATCATTCCTATATCGCGCTGCGTGCTGATAAGGGCATCGTTGGCGAGGGCACGGATGGCTACACCCATGCCCTGCGCGATATTGCGGCGATGATCTAGCCGATTGATTGCAAGCGTTTGAACAGTGACGACGTATCCCAACGTCCGCCGCCCAGCTTTTGCACGTCTTTATAAAACTGATCGACTAGCGCGGTGACAGGCAGGCTTGCGCCGTTTTCATCCGCCGTTTGCAAACAAATGCCGAGATCCTTGCGCATCCAGTCCACTGCAAACCCGTGGTCAAAATGATCGTCAATCATCGTCTCGTAACGGTTGGCCATTTGCCAGCTACCAGCGGCACCTTGGCTAATCACTTCGACAACTGCACGCCCATCAAGCCCTGCTTTATCCGCAAAATGAAGCGCCTCTGACAGGCCCTGCACCAATCCGGCGATAGCGATTTGGTTGCACATTTTGGTCATTTGCCCTGCACCGCTGTCACCGATACGGCGCGCGAGTTTGGCGTAGATGTTGATGATCGGTTCAACCGCATCGTAATCCGCCTGATCGCCGCCACACATAATCGAAAGTTGCGCATTTTCCGCGCCAGCCTGACCGCCGGAAATCGGCGCATCAACGAATGACAACCCACCTGCCCGCGCTGCGGCATAAAGCTCGGCAGTAACAGCCGCCGAAACGGTTGTGTGGTCCACGAAAATCACACCATCGCTCATGCCTGAAAATGCGCCGTCCGCGCCGGTGCACACCTGACGCAGGTCATCATCATTGCCGACACATGCCAGCACAATATCGGCGCCAGCCGCGGCCAATGCGGGCGTCGTAGCCATTGCACCGCCGTGTTGGTCCACCCATGCCTGCGCCTTGGCCGCAGTGCGGTTAAAAACGGTGACATCGTGGCCAGCGGCCTGTAAATGCCCAGCCATCGGATACCCCATGACCCCTAAACCTAAAAACGCGAGCTTTGCCATATGTCGTCCTTTGCGCATGCCAGTTGATTTGCGTTACCGTGACAGCCGCCTGCCCAAAGGAAAAGACCGGACAGCGAAGAAAAACTTGATTCCACGCATTTTAGGCAAGCAAGGTCAGCGGTGCAGAACGTCTCAAACGCTAATTCGACAGCCGCGCGAACCGTCGAAGAAAATTGGTCAAAATTTCACGTTCTTCTTTCGTGGTGTCTTTGAGCAGGGTATTTTCATAGGCCTTCGCTGCCTTGGCAATTCCGCCCCAAAGCAGTCGCCCCGCATCGCTGAGGGATAAAATCGCCTGCCGTCGGTCATGTTCCAGCATTTCACGGTGCAGCAACCCTTTCGCCTCGAGCGAGGTCGCAGCACGGCTGACCTTGGTCTTATGCATGTTCAGATTGTTGCAGATTTCAGTGGCCGTCATGTGGTTGTCGGCACCCAACGCGAAAATCACAAAGCATTCCGAACCAGCCAAGTCATGGCGTTCTGAAAACTCTCGGTCACAATCCACCACTGTCGTTGCCGCAGCTTGGTAAAGTAAAAACGGAATAAAATTTATAAGTTCGAAATCGTCATGACCACGACTGAGCAAAATAAGCCCCCATACTGTACAAACACACCCAACATGCCGTTGGGTGAGCACAGAAATCCAGTATTGGGAATGTTTTCGCAAGCTAAAATAAAACTGTGCGGTTGAATTGCCACATCCAACCGCACCAACTTTGTTTAGCTCGCCACTGCCGTCTGTCTGTTATGACGAATGGATGCAACCAATGCCCCGCCGATCAATCCGACCCCGATAAACCCTGTAAGAGCCTCCGGAACGTGGAACAACGATTGCAAGAACATGATCACCGACAGCGCAAAGATCGAATAAAATGCGCCGTGTTCAAGGTATAGGAACTGTTGCAGCGTGCCCTTTTCCACCAACATGATCGTCATGGACCGCACATACATCGCGCCAATGCCCAAACCGATCGCAATCAGCAGGATGTTCGTCGTCAAAGCAAACGCGCCTATCACCCCATCAAAAGAGAAGCTCGCGTCGAGCACTTCGAGATACAGGAACGCGCCAAGCCCGCCTTTTGCCCCTGTGGCAGCAACCGCTTGGGATGATTGATCCAAATACGTGCCAAGCCCGTCAACCATGATGAAAACCAACAGGCCCATCAGCGACGCGTATAGAAACGATGCTTGTTTCACTTCTGGGATGTAGCGGGAAATGGTCGCGATCACGATCATCACAAACGCAATCTCAAATCCGCGGATCGACCCGCATTTGCGCAGCACTTTTTCCAACGGGCGGAACCAGTCTTCTTCTTTGTCGTCGTCGGTAAAGAATTGCAAAGCGACCATCATTAGGAATGTGCCACCAAATGCCGCGATGGAACTGTGTGACGCCTCGATGATCCGAGAATATTCGTCTGGATCAGCCAGCGCCAGTTTGACCGCTTCCCATGGGTTGATCCATGCAAAGATGGCCACAATCGCCAACGGAAACACGATCCGCATGCCGAACACGGCGATCAAAATCCCCCAAGTCAGGAACCGGCGGCGCCAAATCGGCGTCATTTGATCCAGCTTGTTGGCGTTCACAATCGCATTATCAAACGACAGTGAAATCTCGAGCACCGCGAGAACGGAACCGATCAACAGGAACGACATCAGACCGGCCATGGTCCCGTGGGTGGCCCAACCGAGCCACCCAGAGAGAACCAGACCAATTGCCGTGACGATCAATGGGACCGTCAGGTAAGAGAGCGAAGAGCGTTCAGTCATGCCTTAACCACCCGATGCGAGACGAGGGAGCCACAGCGCGATCTGTGGGAACGTAAAGATGAGCGTCAGGCCAATTAACTGAATGACCATAAACTGCATCATACCCAGATAGATATCGCGCAGGTCCCATTCCGGCACCACCCCCTTAAGGAAGTAGGCCGACAACGCCACCGGCGGACTGAGCCACGCGGTTTGCAGATTGACCGCGACAAGGATGGCAAACCAAACCAGCTGATCTTGTGTGTTTTCAAACCCGAGATCCAAGGAAATTACCGTTGGGATCAGGATCGGCACAATGATCAACACGATCGGCACCCATTCCAATGGCCAACCCAGCAAGAAGATCAGCGCCATAATCAGAAGCAGGATCGCCACAGGTGACATATCCAGCGATAACAACAGCTCTGTCAGCATTTTGGGTGTGCCAAGGTTCGAGAACACCGCGCCAAAGAAGTTGGACGCCGCAACCAAGAACATGATCAGAACCGTAATCTCGAGGCTTTTGATCAATGCGTCATACAGGCTTGGGATCGTGAACTTGCGATAGAGGATCGACAACAGGATCGACCCAAACGCACCACATGCCGATGCCTCTGCTGGTGTCGCCCACCCTGCAAGGATTGAACCCAATGCAAATGAGATCAGCACCGTTGGCGGCACGAGGCCCATAAAGAACTCATACCACAGGTCAGAGAAATAGAAGCCGCCCGGTTTATGTTCGCGCATCCAGTTATAGGTCAGGAACATCGCGCCGATCCACAACAGCGGCACAACGATTGCGCCCAAGGGGAAGCCGAAGCCAACGATCAAACCACGTGTGATCAACCAGATCAGGATGACCAGTGACGCCATAACGGTCGCCACTTCCAACAGGTAGTAGTCGGATGTCACCGGCTGCTCGTCTTCTGGCAGGATTGGGCCAAGGTTAGGGTTCAACCAGCAACGGCCAAGCGCGTAGACGAGGTAGAGCGTCGCCAGCATGATGCCCGGGATGATCGCTGCGCGGAACAAATCGGTAACTGGCACCTCAAGCACGGGACCCATGACGATCAACATGATCGACGGTGGGATCAAAATACCCAATGTGCCGCCCGCCGTGATCGTGCCAGCCGCAAGGCGCACATCATAGCCGGATTTGTTCATCGTGCGCGCCGCCATAATCCCAAGGATCGTAACGGATGCACCCACGATACCCGTAGCCGCCGCAAAGATGGTGGACACGAACAGGACTGCGATAAACAACGCACCGCGCGTGCGGCTCATCATCATTTGCACCGCTTGGAACAGGCGTTCCATCAGGCCCGCCTTTTCCATCACGATACCCATGAAGATAAACAGCGGCACCGCGACCAATTGATCGGACAACATGACCGAGTTGGTTTGCAGCGTCATCAAGAACGTCGCGAGTTTAAAGTTTGCACCCCATGTGCCGAACACAAACCCAAGGAAAATCAGGGTAAACGAGATCGGGAAACCGATGAAGATTGCAAACAACATCGCGGCCAACATGATCAAGCCAATTGTCGGCTTCTCAATATCAAACAGACCTTCGCGGCCAAATTGATCCGTCCACCAATCACCGATTGGAATAACATCAGGATAGAAAACTGCGCCTGTGACGATAGCAAGGGCTACCGCATAGAACGGCAGGAACATCAGGAACTTGCGCTCGCGCTGTTTGCCCATTTGGTGGAGCGCACGGAACAGTTCGGGGAAACCTTGCAGGAACAACAGCAATGCGCCAACTGGCATCGCCAAACGCGCTGGCCACAAAATTGGGGCCCATGTGCTGTCTGCTGCTGTCTCGTTGCGGATCCACGCCGCATCCCAATAGCCATATGCCACGATGGTGAAAAACAGCATCGATGGGAGGTAGAACATCAAATACAGCGACGCATCGACGGTCGCCTGTGTTTTCGGCGTCCATGTGCGGAACAAGAAATCGGCGCGGATGTGAACGCCGCGCATCAGCGCATAGCCAGCAGCGGCCATGAATAGCACACCACCAATCATCCGCGAAATATCATATACCCACAGCGTCGGGCCAAAGCCCCAAGCGATGGCAACATCGTTCATGCCATTCTGGGTGAGGATCGCAAACATGTTGCGAGAGAAAACTTCGTATACGATCGCGAGGATCAAGGGCAGCATCAACAGACAAATAATGCGGCCAACCCACAGGTTAATCACGTCAATCGTTGCTGTGATGGGGCGTTGCCACCACGTCATATCTTCGGGTGTTTGGCCCGGCTCTTCGGCGCGTCGCTCTGCGATCAGCTCGTCTGTGATCTCCAGATCGGCCGGATTTAGTTCATCAGCCATTACATTTGTCCCCGTCGGTAATTGATTGTTATTGTTGTAAAAAGCCCCGACCGAAGTCGGGGCTTTTCAATGTGTTCTGAATTACTTCAGTGTGTCAGCAAAGGCTTTGCCGAGGTTCGCGTTTGAAGTCTGAGCACCAGCCCAGAATGGAACAGCGATTTCAGCGAAGTCTTTTTGTGACTGCCATACTTCTGCAAAGAACTCGTTTTCTGCAGATGCTTCTTCGAGAGCCGCTTTTGCAGCGCCCATGTACTCGGAGAAGTAATCAACCGGAGTGTCGTGCAGCTGAACGCCGTGGTTCTCTGTCAGATCCTTAAGCGCCTTGCCGTTTTCGTAGATACGGTAAGACATGGACTTAGACAGTGATGCGTTTGCAGCAACTTCCAGTGCTTTCTTTTCCAGATCGGTCAGGCCTGCATATACATCGCCGTTGATGTACATATCGGCGTTCACGACAACCTGGTGAAGACCCTGAAGGTAGTAGTGCTTGAGGACTTTCTGGAAACCAAACACAGAGTCAGGTTTCGGGCAGCACCATTCAGCCGCATCGATTGTGCCTTTTTCAAGCGCTGGGAGAATGTCACCACCACCCATCGCAACAGCGGCTACACCGATGTCGCTATACGCTTTACCAACCATGCCCGGAGGCGCGCGGAAACGAAGCTTACGGAAGTCATCCATGCTGTTAATCGGCTCTGGGAACCAACCTAATGCTTCTGGGCCAACTGGCTGAAGCATGAAGCCTTTGACGTTCATGCCCATTTCGTCCCAAAGACGATCATAAAGCTCTTTACCGCCGCCATACTGGAACCAGCTCAGGAACGCGATGTTATCAAGGCCTACACCGGCACCAGCAATTGGCGCACCAAACAGGTTTGCCGCTGGGTGCTTGCCGCCCCAATAGTGTGTCCAAGCAAAGCCGCCTTCGATCAGGCCACTGTCAACCGCGTCAAGCGTTTCGCGAACGCCGACAACTGCGCCAGCTGGCAGCACTTCGATGACGACAGAACCGTCAGTCAGTGCCAAAACGTCTGCTGCAAACTCTTCGAGCATGTGCACTTCGTCTGCCTGCGCCGGAATAACCGACTGCACGCGGATTGTGGTCTGCGCCATTGCGGACGTAGCCATAATCGCAAGAGCCGCAGCTCCTGTTGTTAGGGTCTTAAGATTAAACATCAAATTTCCTCCCATTGATGTAGCGCCTTCTTATCGTTTGATGCCAAGGTCGAAGGCACGGCCTTGGCATTGTGAATATGCGCATTTTGGTCCTCCCGACCAATCTGCGCATCGTCATTCCATGTGGATTTGCCTGTTCTAAACGGCGTCCTCCAAAATCAAATCGCTTGCCTTTTCGCCGATCATGATCGCGGGTGCGTTCGTATTCCCGCTGGTGATTATCGGCATGATTGAACAATCTGCAACCCGCAGACCGGCAACGCCCTTGACCCGCAAGCGCGCATCAACCACCGCCATCGGATCACTGCCCATTTTGCAGGTGCCCGTCGGGTGGTAAATCGTGACCGCCGTGCGCCGCGCCCAATCGAGCGTTGCATCATAATCATCCATCGCCACACCGTTACCGGGGGCATATTCTTCGCTGATGTGCGCCTTGAGCGGTTCAACCTGCGCGATTTTGCGGGCAATCTGAATACCCTTTACGATCGTGCGCTGGTCAGTCTCGGTTGCCAGATAATTAGGGTGAATATCAGGATGGTCGTCCATATTCGCGGACTTCAGGCTGAGATGCCCCGCGCTTTCAGGACGCATTTGCAGCACTGACGCCGTGAACGCGCTAAACTTATGCGGCCCCTCAACGGCATTATCGGCGCTGAACGGCTGAATGTGGAATTGAATGTCCGGCGTTGCCAAATGCTCTTCGGTTTTTAAGAAACCAGTGCCAAGGCTCGCCGCCATTGTCATCGGTCCCTTTTGGGTCAGCGCATATTGCAGTGCGATCATGCCTTGCTTGAATATGTTATTGGTCTCGACGTTGATCGTACTCAGATCGGTTTTGAAAATTGGCCGCGCTTGCAAATGGTCCTGCAGGTTTTTGCCCACGCCTTTGACGTCGGCCTTCACCTCAATCCCATGCGGTTTCAGTTCATCTGCATCACCGACACCCGAAAGCATCAAAATCTGTGGCGACCCGATGGCCCCTGCCGACAGGATCACTTCGCGGCCTGCCAAGATGTCCTGCATCTTGCCGTTGACACGCGCACGAACGCCGACGGCCTTGCCATCCTCGATCAATACTTTTTCAGTTTGCGCATTGGTAATCACGGTTAGGTTCTGGCGATTGCGCGCTGGCTTTAGATAAGCGACCGCAGACGAACAGCGCCGTCCCTTTTTCATGGTCAGTTGGAAATACCCAACGCCCTCTTGATCCAAACCATTGTAATCTTGTGTCCGTTTATAGCCCGCAGCCTCGGCCGCATCGACCCAGCGATCCACGATGTCTCGGCTCAACCGCGATGTTTGCACAGACAGCGGTCCGTCCTTGCCACGCACGCCGTCTGTATCGTCGCCAACCCAGCTTTCAGCGCGCTTGAAATAGGGCAACACGCCGTCCCATGACCAGCCGGTGCAGCCCATCTGCGCCCAACCGTCAAAATCCTCTGGCTGTCCACGGACATAGAGCAGCCCATTGATCGAGCTTGACCCACCCAACACACGGCCACGCGGCCACGGAATTGACCGACCGGCAATGCCGTCATCGGGCTGCGTCTTATACATCCAATCAGACTTGGGATTGCCCATCGTGCGGAAATATCCAACCGGAATATGGATCCAAGGATTGCGGTCCTTTGGCCCCGCCTCGAGCAGCGCCACAGAGTAACGACCAGACGCAGAAAGCCGGTTCGCTAACGCGCAACCGGCCGATCCAGCACCTACAATAACGAAGTCGTAGCCCATTTCGCTCCTAAATATCAAAAATTGAGACTTTTGTTCTCGATTTATCACTCACTATCACGTTACAGTGATTCTCATATGACGCAATACGGAATTTACGGAGCCACAATTTATGCTAGACGACGAACGTATTCCGACAAACCTGCGCACGCTTTTGATTCTCGAGGTATTGGGCAAATCTGATCGCGCGATGACAGCCACCGAAATCAACGAACAGATTGGCCTGCCCAAGCAAACCGTGCACCGGCTATGCGTCACATTGGAAGAGAACGGGTTTCTCACGCGCCAAGGCCATTCGCGGCGATACCATGTTGCGCGCCGTTTGCGCGATTTGGGCACGGGGCTGCTGCATAATTCACGTGATCATATCGCGCGGCGGCAAATCCTGACGGAACTGGCAACCAAGATTGGCGAGACCGTCAACTATGTTGTGCCGGAATCGATGGGCATGAATTACCTTGACCGGATCGAGACAGATTGGGCGTTTCGCGTGCAGTTACCCATCGGGACAAATGTGCCGTTTCATTGCACAGCCAGCGGCAAATGCTTCCTCGCCAGCCTTGCACCAACAACGCGCCGCAGGTTTGTCGGCGCGCTGCCACTGCATGGCAAAACCGAGGCTACGTTCACCACCGCTGACGCATTGCTAGAGGAGCTTAAGGCTGTGGCCCGTCAAGGATATGCCGTTGATAACGAGGAGTTCGTCACAGGCATGGCCGCAATCGCGGTGCCAGTCTTGGATCACACAGGGCGTTTTGCGGCAGCCCTTGCGACACACGGGCCAACGTCGCGGCTCTCGATTGAAACGGCCCTGACGCATAAGGGCGACCTGTTCGCCGCTGCCGCGAAATTGCAAGCAGCCCTGTTTGATGATGCGGCTTAGCGCTTAACAGATTATTTTTGCAAAATGTCGCTGGCGATAGCTTACGTTTCAGGCTCTCGGCGCTATACTTACTCAAAAATCAGCAGGATCGTCTTCGTGACCAAGACACAGCAATTCAACATTATGATCGTCGGCCAAGGCGGCAGGCTTGAATACGAGGCCTTGCTGTTCGCCGCGTCCCTGCGCACGATGTCCCCGAATTTTGCTGGCCGGTTGATCGTTGTGGAACCACAGCCAAATCACCGCTGGAACATTGATCCACGCATGAGCGATGACACCAAACAGGCGCTGGTCGCCCTTGGTGCTGAAATCGCCCCGTTCGAGAACCAGCATTTTGGCGAATACTACCCCTATGGCAATAAGATCGAGGGTCTCGCCGCGATGCCCGAGGGTGAGCCGTTCGTCTTCTTTGATACCGACACGATTATTACCGGTGAGCTGGCCGATATTCCGTTTGATTTCGACAGCCCCGCCGCATCGATGAAGCGCGAGGGCACATGGCCTGTAGAAGAACTATATTGGCCCGGCTACACCGCAATCTGGAAATCGCTTTACGATAAGTTCGAGCTTGATTTCGAAAGCTCACTGGACCTGACGCAACCCGATGAATTCTGGAAACGCTACCTCTATTTCAACGCAGGCTGGTTCTTTGGCGCTGACCCAAAATCGTTTGGCGACAGGTTCTTATCCTACGCACTTGAAGTCCGCGACAACCGCCCCGATGAATTGGTGATCCAGCCGCTTGATCCATGGCTCGACCAGATCGTGCTGCCATTGGTGATCCACAGTTTCGGCGGTGGCCGCCCTGCCCCCGAACTTGACGGTTTGGATGGTGACACAACCTGCCATTACCGCCTATTGCCGCTATTTTACGCCCGTGAAAGCGACCATGCTGTCGCGGTCATGGAACATGTCGCAGCGCCCAATAAGGTGAAAAAACACCTCAAGAAATACAACCCCTTCAAGCGGATGATCTTTCAAGGGCGTGGGCAAAAAGTGCGGGCATTGTTCGATCAGAACGATCTGCCGATCAAAGAAAAGCAAATCCGCAACCGGATCAAATCCGCTGGGTTCTGGATGCGCTAGGTCGCAAACAATCCGTCATCATTTGCCAGCCCCTTAACCTCGATCGGGTTGCCCGACGGGTCACGGAAAAACATGGTCCATTGCTCGCCCGGTTCGCCCTTGAACCGCACGGATGGCGCAAGGATGAAATCGGTTTGGCGATCCTCAAGCCTGCCAGCCAGCACGTTCCATTCATCAAGCGGTAACACAATACCGAAATGCGGCATCGGCACCAGATGATCACCCACCTGCCCAGTTGCCGCGTTGGCGAACGGCTCTCCCTTATGCAGGCTCAGCTGATGACCATAGAAATCAAAGTCGACCCACGTATCTGTTGACCGCCCCTCAACCGCGCCCAACGCACCGGAATAAAATTCCCGCGCCTCATCCAGATCGAGAACATGGAATGCAAGATGAAACGGATAGGCCATTGGTTGATCCTTTTTCTATTGGCCCGTTGAGGCCGCCATGTTTTCCGCCTACACTTTTGCCAAACAGATTTCAAACAGGGGATAACAGATGCAAGATACACCGACCTACGGCTTTGACACGCTACAAATTCACGCGGGCGCACGCCCTGATCCGGCAACTGGCGCACGCCAAGTGCCGATCTATCAAACAACCGCCTATGTGTTTCGCGACGCAGAACACGCCGCCGCGTTATTTAACCTGCAAGAGGTCGGATATATCTATTCCCGCCTGACCAACCCCACGGTTGCCGCGCTACAAGAACGCATCGCGACGCTCGAGGGTGGCGCAGGTGCGGTTTGCTGTTCATCCGGTCACGCAGCCCAGATCATGGCGCTGTTCCCACTGATGACACCAGGCAAAAACGTCGTGGCATCCACCCGCCTATATGGCGGCACGGTCACGCAATTCAGCCAAACCATCAAGCGTTTCGGCTGGGAAGCCAAATTTGTCGATTTCGATGATGCCGATGCGGTTGCCGCGGCCATTGATGATGATACGCGCGCGGTCTTCTGCGAAGCCGTTGCCAACCCTGGTGGTCATATCACTGATCTGGATGCGATTTCCGCCGTTACAGACGCCGCAGGTATCCCACTAATCGTTGATAACACATCTGCCACGCCGTACCTGTGCCGCCCGATTGAACATGGTGCGACACTTGTGGTGCATTCCACCACCAAATACCTAACAGGCAACGGCACCGTCACAGGTGGTTGTGTAGTTGATAGCGGTAAATTCGACTGGGCCGCGAACGACAAATTCCCGTCACTGTCCCAGCCAGAACCAGCCTATCACGGCCTTAAGTTTGCAGAAACATTTGGCCCGCTCGCATTTACATTCCACGGCATCGCCATTGGTCTGCGCGATCTGGGCATGACGTTGAACCCGCAAGCGGCGCATTACACGCTGATGGGGATTGAAACCCTGTCATTGCGCATGGAGCGCCACGTTGAAAACGCGATCAAGGTTGCGACATGGTTAGAAAACGATCCGCGCGTCGATTATGTGACTTACGCTGGCCTGCCATCATCGCCCTATTACCACCTGATCCCCAAAATCTGCCCACGCGGTGCAGGTGCGTTGTTCACGGTGGCAGTTAAAGGCGGCTATGACGCGTGTATCAAGCTGGTCGATAATCTGGAAATCTTTAGCCACGTGGCCAACCTTGGCGATGCGCGCAGCTTGATCATCCACTCTGCCAGCACAACACACCGCCAACTGACGACAGAACAGCAAGTTGCTGCGGGCGCAGGTCCAAACATCGTGCGTTTATCGATCGGCACCGAGGACGCGAATGATCTGATCGCTGATCTGGATCAGGCACTGTCCAAAGCGGCAACCAAATAATCAATCGGCGGCCCCATCGTTTTGGGGCCGCCTTCCCACTATTCCAAAGCCCAGGTAATATTGATCTGTGCGGTGACAGCTAGTTCACCAGCGGCGACAGGTACATCTGCTCTGGCGCTGGCAAACCCACCTTCCATCCTGACAGATTGGGGCAAGCCGCTCGCGCCGCTTTCCGCGATACTGATCACTTCACCCAGCTCAACACCTGCAGCATTTGCGTAAACCTCGGCCTTGGCGCGGGCATCTGCTACGGCGGCTTGGCGTGCTTGGATCAACAACTCTGACCGATCCGCGATATCAAACGAAAGCCCGTGCATTTGATTGGCACCATCGGTCACGACAGCGCTCAGCACCTCACCCAATGTATCAAGCGCGAGGACCCGCACGTTCAAATTACTAAACGCAGTATATCCGCTCGGCACGCGTCGCCCGTTGTCCATCGGCTCAAACCGTTGGTTCAGGCGCAGCGTACCGGTTTGAAAATCTGCCTCGTCAATGCCCGCGGCAATAACCCGCGCCAGAATACGCTCCATCGCCACGCTCATGCCCGATAATGCGTCTGAGGCGGTGATCGCATCGTGGGACACACCCAACGACACTGTTGCCATATCCGGCACCGCCATGATCTCACCCGTGCCTGTGACTGCGATTTGCGGCGATACCTCTGCCAAGGCCGGACTGCTTGCGCAGAGCAATGTGACCGCGAAAGCCTTGCATTTAATGTCTGAAATGGCCGTCAATTGGCGTCTCCTTAGGCTTAATTTAGCTTAGCATAGCATCCAAATTGGCGATTGCCCTTAGCCGCATCATCGAAAAGCTTGGTTTTGGCGGTTTTCTGCTATAGGAAACGTGCCATCGCGGATCGTCATTTTCCGTGTTGTGTCAGGATGATAAAGCAGGTTCATGATCGCTAATTTTGCACTCTCGCTTTCGTTTGAAGGCATCAAGCTGCTTCAGCGGGTGTCAGACGGCTGGCATCTGGTTGGTGAAACCGCGCTTGACGTTGATGATTTGGGCGCGGCAATGGCGCAGATGCGCGCTGATGCACTGGCGCTGGCACCCGATGGCATGCAGACTAAAATCCTGCTGCCGACCGAGCAGATCAAGTTCATCACATTGGAAACCGCGCAGACAACGCTCGAGGATGTGGACGCGGCCCTTGATGGTGCGACACCCTACAGCATTGATGAACTGGTGATTGATTTCGACCGCAACGGCGGGCGAACATTCATTGCCGCCGTCGCGCGTGAAACATTAGCAGAAGCAGAGGCGTTCGCGACCGAGCATCAACTGTCCCCAGTTGCATTTGCAGCCTACCCAGATCCCTACACCTTTAAGACAGAGGTGTTTTTTGGCCCGACAGCCGCCGCGACGGCCGCAGGCCATGCGATTGTGCGTGATGAAAGCGTAACTGAAATCACAGGCACCGCCCAATTGCCGCACCCCGTCGAAGACCCAGTTGAGCCGGACCAACCCGTATTCAAGTCCCGGTCCAGTCCCGCGCCGGTTGCCGCCGAAGAACCACCCACATCGGAAGAATTAGACGACGCTATCGAAATCTCTCTCGAACAGCCCCCAATGGCTATGGCACCACCGGTTGCGGCACCTCTCATTGACATTGAACAAGCCGCGCCAAGCGCACCTGTTGCGAAACCTGCGCCTGCGGTGAATATCGAACCCGATCAAGCAGCGCCCGTTGCGGCGGCCCTCTCGGCGCTAACAGCCCCGCCTCGTGCCACAGAAATGGCAGAAGCAGGCGGCTTTAGATCGCGGCGCGGCAAAGGAAAACCCGCCAAAGCAGCCAAGCCAACCCCTGTGCATAAAACCGCAATCCACACGCGACAGGCGGGGCCCGCACGGGGCAAACCACGTTTCTTGGGCCTCATTCTGACGGTTTTGCTGTTGATATTTATGGGCGCCGTCGCCCTTTGGGCGTCAACAATCCCGCTTGCTGAAATTTCCCGGTTCTTTGGGTTCTCGGACGAAGCGCCAGTCGAAATCGCACTGGTTGATCCCGCACCAACCGTGACAGAGGTATTGACCACGGAGCCACTGGCCGATGACATCGTGCCCGTCGCTTTGACGCAAACCGATGATCTGACCTCGCGGGCATTGCCTCAGGTAACCAATGTGGGCCGTGTCCTGAGCCCCGCCGAGGCCAACCGCATTTACGCCGTGACGGGCGTTTGGCAGCGTGCGCCCCGCATCACCTCGCAGCCGCGTATTTCCACACTTTCTGTGGCGATGCCGTTGGCGTTTGAACAGCCTGCATCAAACAACGCAGCGGTCTTGCCAGACTTTGTGCATACCGAACCTGATCTGACATATCTTCCACCTCAAAACCCAACCCCATTTGGCACGACCCTCGAGCGCGATGCCAATGGACTGGTTTTGGCGACAGCGCAGGGCATTGTCACGGATCGTGGTGTGCGGGTGTTTGCTGGCACGACGGGCAAACGCCCCCTTGTTCGCCCTGCGCCTGCCGTGGCTGTCGCGCCTGATGTGATACCGCAAGCCGCTCCCGAAGGTGTAGTTGTTGCATCTGGACAGCCAGATGTTTTACCGCCTCAGCGGCCTGAAACACTTGAGGTGGCTCAAGCGCCCGAGGCTACATCAACTGTGCAAACCCCGCGCGCGAATGATCCTCGCCCCAAAACCCGCCCCAGCGGCCTTGTTCCTGCGTCCTTTGTCCCCGTTCAAACAGCTACCGCCACCCAAAAACGGCCCCGTCTCAGACCAGCTGGCCTTGCGCCAGCCACCCCAGAACCGCAAGCCGTGCCCGACATTACATCCGTTGTCGCCGCGATCGCAGATGCCGCTCCAGAGGCTACATTTGACAACCTTTCCCAGCAGGCTGTTCTGACGTCATCAGCCCCAGACATGCGCCCCACCAACTTCGCCAAGGTTGTGGCCCTTGCCAAAGCAAACGAGGCCGCTCGCGCAGCCAACCTCGCAAATGCGCAAACCCAACAGGCATCAGCGCCGGCAACTGTGCAACCATCCGGCCCCTTGCCCGGCGGCGTGGCCAGAGCGGCGACCATCGAAGACGGGATTAATCTGCGCAGTATCAACTTGATCGGTGTTTTTGGAAAATCAAATGCCCGCACCGCGTTGATCCGCATGAGCAACGGAAAAATTGTCAAAGTCCAGGTGGGCAGCCAACTTGACGGTGGCAACGTAGCCGCAATATCCGAAAATGCGCTGAACTACACCAAGCGCGGCCGCACTATTACACTGGAAATGCCAACGGGCTAAGCCCCGTCAGCAACGCCAGCCTCTGCAAATGTCGCCATTCCCGAATGGCACGCAACTGCGCCTTTGAGCACACCAATCGCAAGCGCCGCACCCGACCCTTCGCCAAGACGCAAGCCAAGCGATAGTAGCGGCTGCTTGCCCAATGCATCTAACAGGCGCTGATGCGCGCCCTCGGCGCTCAGATGCCCCGCCACACAATGATCAAGCGCGCCCGTGCTTGCTTTTTCCAATGTCGCGGCGGCTGCCGTGCAGATGAAACCGTCGAGGATAACGGGAATGCTGTGATGACGCGCAGCTGCAATTGCACCAGCCATTGCCGCCAACTCTCGGCCACCTAAACAGCGCAGAACCTGTAGCGCGTCGCAATCAGGGTTTTGGGTCAATCCGCGTTCGATCACATCGACCTTGCGCGCCAAACCTGCGTCATCAACCCCTGTCCCACGACCTGCCCAATCACCTGCCTGACCGCCAAACAATGCCATGCCAATGGCCGCCGCTGACGTTGTGTTCCCAATTCCCATTTCACCCACAACCAACAGATCAGACGCAGGGTCAACCGCGCTCCACCCTGTTTGAAGTGCGGCGGTGACATCAGCCTCATCCATCGCGGGGGCCACAGTGAAATCGGCCGTCGGCCGATCCAGATCAAGCGCGTGCACATCCATCTTGGCGCCAAACGCCTTGGACAATTGGTTAATCGCCGCTCCGCCGTGCTGAAAATTCGCGACCATTTGCACCGTGACTTCGGATGGAAACGCGGACACACCTTGGGCGCATACGCCGTGGTTTCCGGCAAACACAATCACCTGCGGCGCGGTGATCTGCGGCTGCGCGTCACCGCGCCACCCTGCATACCAAATCGCCAGATCCTCGAGCCTGCCAAGCGCACCGGGTGGTTTGGTCAATTGGCCATTGCGGTCCTGCGCCGCTGACATGGCTGCAGTGCTGATCTGCGGCGCATCGGCCAAAACGGACCTGAATTGTTCGAGTGTGGAAAATGGCGCTGACATGGCGGACCTCATTGCGGAATGCTTTGCATCTGTCTAACGATCACTACAGGGATGAAAAGACCGCAAAGGGCATGACATTGAACAATCGCGACATCACACCGCTGTTTGCTTGGGCTGATGTGCCTGCGGCACTTGGGTTACTGACCCGCCTGCCCATCCGTGTTGACACAGAAATTGCCATGGCACGCGGATCCCGTGCGGCATGGGCCTATCCGATTGTCGGGTTATTGATCGGGTTGGTGGCGGCAAGCATTGCCGTGGCGGCCCAAGCGTTGGGTTTTTCTGCCGCAATGGTGGCAACTATCGCCGTCGCGGCCCAAGTCATCGTCACAGGTGCGATGCACGAAGACGGGCTGGCCGACACCGCCGACGGGCTATGGGGTGGATGGGACGTGGCCCGCCGCCTCGAGATCATGAAAGACAGCCATATCGGCGCATATGGCGTGATCGCCCTCATCATCGGGTTTGCGATGCGGTGGGCTGCCATCGCGACACTGGTTTCATCCGGCGGCACATTTGCGTCGCTCATCGCCGCCGCCATGATCAGCCGCGCCGCGATGGTTGTGATGATGCACGCGCTGCCCAATGCACGCGACGGTGGGCTTAGCTCATCGGTTGGTCGTCCACAGCGCCAAACCGCGCTTGTCGCGGTGGGCATCGCAGCGCTGGGAGCGCTGATGGTTGTAGGCTTTGGTGCAATGACAATGCTGATCATAGCAGCGATTGCAGCGGGCATTTGCGCCATAATCGCCACCGCAAAAATCAAAGGGCAAACCGGTGACATCTTGGGTGCCACGCAGCAAGTCACCGAAATCACCGTGCTTATGGCCGCTGTAAGCCTATTCGCAGGCTAATGCGGCACGCAGCGACGCGCGGCCACTGTGCGGGCCAACATCACGTGCAATCAACTGGCCATTTTCCAACCGCGTGGCGATAACGCGCGACCAATCGGCACTGGCAGTAATAACTTCGACTGTATCTCCGCAAACACGCATCCCGCCGCCAATATCCGCCTCACCGATCCGGTGGTTCGTGACACCACCCATTTCCGCTAGCTTTTCCAGCGCCTCGGCCTCAGCATTATAGCGCCAAACCATCAACGTCTTGGCCAGATGCGGGCGGTCCACATAGGCGATTTCTGTGCTGCCATCACCATTCATATCAGCGGCACCAGCAACCGCGAGCCAGCGAAAACGCCGACCGATATGCGGCGTTGTCGCCAATTGCTTCAGCTGCCCATCGCGAAGCCCCCAAACAGCCAGCCTTGCGCCTAGCGTGTCGGATGTCTCAACAACAATCACTTCGGGATTGCCGTCGCCATCAAGGTCAACAACCCGTGGGGTGGTATCTTCAAATACCATACCGGGTTTATAATAAATCTCTTGCTGGCTGTCGTCGCTTAGGGTGATGCGCAATCCGGCATGTTCAATACCGTCGCCCAAAATGGCGTGCGGGTAGCGATCCGTCGGTTGCGTATAGTCAGCGGATACAATGGATTGCGCCGCTGTTTGCCCCGCCACAAGGCACAGGCCCAAGACGAGGCAGAACCGCATTATATCTGCTTTTCAGGCATCTGCACGCGCAGGCCGTCCAATGCATCGGTCACTTTGATCTGGCAGGTCAGGCGCGAACGGGTTGCGTCCGGCTCGAATGCGAAATCAAGCATGTCTTCTTCCATCGCGTCCTTGGCAGGGATTTTCTCGACCCATTCACCATCAACATAAACATGGCATGTTGAACAAGCACATGCGCCGCCGCAATCGGCCTCGATCCCGGGGATGCCATTGTCGCGCGCGCCTTCCATAACGGTCAGACCGTTTGCAACGTCAACAACATGTTCTTTGCCGCCATGCTCAATATAAGTAATTTTTGCCATCGGGTCAGGGCCTTTCCTGCGCTGAATATCATTATCGCGCTTTTTCTATCCGCCCCTGTTGCCCACTGCCAGCACAAATACGCAGTTAACCTGTGCCAATTGCGACAACGTGATCAGCAAACCAAATCCTGTGATTGCCGTGCAGGGTGCGTCTGGTCTAAGTTGCCGCCAAATCGACCATATTAGGCATAACGAGCAGATGACATTTCCACGGGTTTCCACTGCAATTTTGCTCGCACTCAGCGCCTGCACCGCAACATCGGGGCTTGAAAATTCAACGATCGATCTGGGTCAGATCGAAACCGATAGCAGCGGCAAATGTTTCGCCAAGGATACCAGCCCTGCTGTGATTGAAACAATTACAACACAAGTCGTCGCCAGACCGGCAGAGCTAGACGCGGACGGCAACGAAATTACACCCGCGATTTTTGATGAACGCACAGTGCCGCGCATGATCTCGGAACGCCAAGAGCTCCGGTTCGAGACGATCTGCCCACCTGATTACACATCAGAATTCGTATCCACAGTGCAGCGCGCGTTGATTGTGCGCGGGTTCTATAAGGGGGCGGTGAATGGGCTGCTCGATGCATCCACAAGTGATGCAATCAAACGTTTCCAATCAGGGCTTGGCCTGAATACCCCGTTTCTTGCGGTTGAAACGGCGCGAAAGTTAGGGGCGATTGCCCTAGACCGCGACACGTTGCAATAAAATAGGCGCAGGGTTTCCCCCGCGCCTATTATTTTTCATGCCGATTGTTTTATTCAGCTTCGAGCAACAGCGCCTCAAATCGCGGCTGACCGCCACGACGTAGCAACAGCAGGATCGATTTACGACCAGCATCGCGGGCCGTTTCAATCTGTGCTTCAAGCTCGGCGATTGTTCCGACTTTTTGACGCCCAGCCTCGACCAGAACATCACCTGTCGCGAGCCCTTTTGTCGCGGCATCGCTATCGGGATCGATGGCAGTGATGACCAAACCTTCGGATGTTTCCAGCGAAAACTGTTCGCCCAGCTCTGGTGTGATCAGCGACAGGCTCATGCCAAGAACGTCCGCTTGCGGCGTTGGTTCTTCTTCCGTTTCTGGCGTGTCTGGGAAGGCTTCAGCCTCAGACGTTTCGCGACGACCCAAGGTCACCGTCAATGCCTCTTGATTGCCATCGCGGAGGATGATGACAGGCACCTCTTTGCCAACAGGGGAATTTCCGACGACGCGGACAAGTTCGCGGGTGTCTTCGATTTTAATGCCGTCAAAATCGGTGATGACATCACCAGCCAGCATGCCAGCATCCATTGCAGGGCCTTCTGGGACATCAGTGACCAAAGCACCGCGCGCATCGGCAAGGCCGTCAATCGCATCAACCATGTCAGGCGTCACATCTTGGATGCGCACACCCAGCCAGCCACGGCGGGTTTCACCAAACTCGACCAGCTGATCCACCACGTTGGACACCACGGATGACGACATCGCAAAACCGATGCCAATCGAGCCGCCATTGGGCGAAAGGATCGCTGTATTCACGCCGATCACATCACCGTCCATATTGAACAGCGGGCCGCCGGAATTGCCACGGTTAATGGCAGCGTCGGTCTGGATATAATCATCATAGGTGCCCGAAAGCGCACGATTGCGGGCGGATACGATACCAGCAGAGACAGAAAAGCCCTGCCCCAGCGGATTACCCATCGCCATGACCCAATCGCCTACGCGAGAACCTGCCGCGTTACTATCGCCAAATTCAACGAAAGGCAGATCGGTCAGGTCAACCTTGAGCACGGCGATGTCGGTATTTTTGTCAGTGCCGACCAGCTCGGCTGGTACGGCTTCTTCTCCGCCAGGGAAAAATTCGATGAGGATTTCATCCGCGCCTTCGATCACGTGGTTATTTGTAACGATATATCCATCCGCCGAGATCACGAAACCTGAACCCAAAGCAGAGGATTGGCGGGGGCGGTCTGGTCCGCCATCTGGCAGCTCTCGAAAGAATTCTTCGAAAGGAGAGCCTTCTGGCGCGACGCCACCCGGACCTGTGCGGCCTGCGATTGTGGTTGTTGTGGTGATATTCACCACCGATGGGCTGATCTGCTCGGCCAGCTCAGCAAATGAGACGGGGCGCGATTGCGCCTCAGTCATGGTGGGTGCCAAAATCAGCAGCGAAAGCGCGAGGGCAGTGCCTGTGATCAGGGCGCCAAACGTCCCGCGATTGCGGGCGGGTAATGCGATTACCTTTGATGTCACTTTGAATTCTCCTCTCAAAATACACCTGGCCATATGAGATGACCTTTTGCTGATTGTCTATGTAGTTCGGCATGCTGGCAACACAACGCCAAAAGGGCAATGATCAACGGGGTGTGAAGGATGTTTCGGGGGGCTTGAAACCGGTCGCGCGCCAACCGTTCACCTTTAATACCTTGATTTCATTATAAAACCCTGTGTTCCGCATGCGGAACAATTGGCCGAGGCACCGCTTAAGTCATAATTAACCAACACTTATCCATCACGCATCAATCGCCCGAAGGTGATTGGCTGTGAGGTCCAGCCACAAAAAAGGCCGGCGCGAAGTTTTGCGCCAATGCGGTAATGTGCGTCACCCTGCGCCGCCAATGAGCTTGGTTATGGATGGCAAGAGCCGTCTTGCGCCTGTAACGCTGAGATGGTCCTCATCAAAGTAGTAAGATTCCTGTGGTGTTCCAATTGGGCAATAATTGTCTTCGCAAAGAATATGTGAAAAATCGACAACATCAACATCATAACGAGCAAACACATCGTCTGCGAAATGTTGAAGTTCGCGATGGCGTTCATACCCTACCGATAATTTTTTGATTGCGTCGGAATGGTTCGCTTTCCCTGCGAAAACCCGACCATATGCCTGCAAAGGGTCAATCAATTGCTGCGGCACTTGAGAAATGAGCGTCAACCTAACCCCAGCATCCTGATATGCACGCAATGTCGTCCCCAAACCAAATTCAAACGCCTTTCGGCTTGCGGCTTTGTTCGATTGTCCATCCGCATTTTGAGATATGAAACTGAGGTTCTTGCCCGTGTAATCGCCGTCTGTATAATAGGCCCATCGAGCAATCAGGATCACATGTTCAACATTCAATTCTTTTGCGTATTGCAGCAATCGTAAGTTTGCTGCGTTACAGTTTTGACCTCTTGGTCCTTGCGCAGGGCGTGCACACCCAAAAATGGCACGCAGCCCGATGCGCCAGAAAATCTGCCCGATACCCCCAGTTTGGTCGCCGCTTCATCAAGCACGTCGAGCAAGCTATAAGCGTGGCTATCACCAAAAACGAAAAATTCTGGTGCGCCATTTTCGATTCCGATGGAGCAAGTCCAATCCTGAATGACGTGCAGTTTTTCGATATCAAAGCACTCTGATTGACGGCTGGACCTTTCAATGCTGGCCTCGATTTGTTCAGGGATTTTTATCCGAGATGGACTGCCCTGCAAATTCATCACAATCACACCAACACTGCAAAACACCGCCGCTGCTCCAGTACCTGCGACAAGGAGTGTCCGGCGCGACAATTTATTGGGGTTCCGAAACGGGGCTTCAACGAATTTCCAGCTTAAGAAGGCCAGAACGAAGCAAACAAGGATCAATCCCAGAATGATGGGTAGGTGCGGTTCTTCGCCATACGTGTAGCGCGTGAATGCCAATAAGGGCTGATGCCAGAGGTAAGCGCTATAGGAAACAAGCCCAATTCCAACCATGAAGGGCCGCGACAAAAACCGGTGCACAAGTGTTGTTTCGCTTGCAGGTAAAAGTATGAATACCGCCCCCAAAGTAGGGATGAGTGCAGGTGAGCCGGGAAAGAGCGTTTCATTATCAAATGCAACAATGGAATAGATGATAAATATAATGCCAGTGAAACTTAACACTTCTCCGACGGGTCGGCTTAAATGAAGTCGGCCAGAGCGCACAGCAAGGGCAGCGAGCGCCCCGATCATCAACTCCCATGCCCGCGTTGGGAGCAAATAGAATGAAGCTGATGGATGGTGCAAAACCGTCCAATTGGCCAAGGCAAAACTGGTCAGCAAAATGACAGATATAACAGCAATAACTGCGGTTTTGCCAAATCGCCAAAACCCCCAAATCAGCAGTGGAAAGAACAGATAAAACTGTTCTTCGACAGCCAGGCTCCAAGTATGGAGCAATGGTTTAAGCTCTGCCTCGGTGGCGAAGTACCCGGTTTCAAGCCAAAAGAGGATGTTTGACGAAAATGTAATTGTCGAGATGATACTCTGCGCAAAATCAACAAAGTCGCGAGGCACGAACAAGAACCAAGCGAATGGTATGCAAGCAAAGACCACTAAAAACAGCGCGGGAAGAATTCTCCGAGCGCGCCGCTCATAAAAGTTTAGGAGGCTAAATTGGCCCTTTGTGAAGTCTTCGGCGAGAATTCCGGTAATCAGAAAACCGCTAATGACAAAGAATATATCGACCCCGACAAATCCGCCGCTGAAACCTGCAACACCACCATGAAAAAAGATGACCGGCACAACTGCAAGAGTGCGCAGGCCATCAATTTCAGGGCGATACTTTACGCTGTTCAAACCAGCCTACTCCGAAGCAGCGGCTCCGCTATCGGATTTGAGGTAGTTGAAGAATTCATTGTCAGGTGACAGCACCAGACGTGAATTATCAGACCGCAAGGCACGCGTATATGCCGTCATTGAGCGGTAGAATTCAAAGAATTCCGGATCCGCGCCAAAGCTTTCGGCAAAGATTGCGTTGCGTTGGGCGTCGGCCTCACCACGGGTGATTTCGGCCTGTCGCTGGCTTTCGGACACCAGTTCGACAACGGTACGATCCGCCTGCGCACGCACACGAAGCGCTGCTTCGTTACCACGGGCGATTTCATCGGCGGCTTCGCGTTCGCGTTCTGCTTTCATACGCTCATAAGTCGCGTTGAGGTTGGCAGGCGGCAAATCGGTGCGTTTCAAGCGCACGTCGATGACCTGAAGGCCAAGGTCGGTTGCTTGGGAGATCGCGCCGTTGCGGATGCGCAGCATGAGGGCGGCACGGTCCGTAGACAGGATGTCGTTTGATGAAACGGAGCCCAATACTTCGCGGATTTCGGCGCGCAGGATACTGTCGAGACGACGGGCAGCGGTTTCTTCACCACCGCCACCAACGGCCTGACGGAACTGCTCCACGTCCGCGATCCGGTAGCGCGCAAACGCATCGACCAAAAGGCGACGATCATCGGATGGCGTGACCTCGATCGGCGGTAAGTCGCGGCTGAGGATACGGTCGTCGTATGTTACGACCTCTTGCACCAATGGCAGTTTAAAGCCCAAACCGGGATCTTCTTTGACCTTAACGATCTGACCAAATTGCAGGACGAGCGCCTTTTCGCGTTCATCAACGATGAAAACGGATGACACGGCGGCCACAACGGCAATGACGGCGACGGGTAATAATAAGGCTGACTTACGCATTAGTTTGACCCTCCGTTTGTAGTGTTACGCAATTCGTTGAGCGGCAGGTAAGGCACAACGCCGGACCCTGATCCGCCGTTGTCATCAAGCAAGATGATGTCGACGCCGCCAAGAACCTGTTCCATTGTTTCAAGATACAAGCGCTTGCGCGTGACCTCTGGTGCCTTCTCATATTCGGCAAGAACAGCGGTAAAGCGGCTGGCTTCACCGTCGGCCTCGTTCACCACTTGGGCGCGGTATGCTTCTGCTTTTTCAAGGACTTGCGCGGATTCACCGCGTGCCTCGGCCAAGACACGGTTGGCATATGCGTCGGCTACGTTTTGTAGGCGGTCGCGTTCTTGTTCGGCATCTTGCACCTTACGGAAGGATGAGATGACCGGCTCTGGTGGGTCGGCCTTGTCAAAGTTAACGCGGACGATGTTCACGCCACTGTCGTAGCTGTTGAGCGTGTTTTGGATGTCATCAACCAGACGATCAGCGATGGCACCACGGTCACGGTTCAAAATCGGAGCAAGTTCAGATTGCGCGATAATTTCGCGCATGGCTGATTCAGCAACAGCTGCGATAGTCAAAGATGGATCAGCAAGGTTGAACAAATACTGTTTAGGATCGGTGATGTTCCAAACAACCTGAAAATCAATGTCGACGATGTTTTCGTCGCCTGTCAGCATCAAACCAGCTTCACCGCCGGAGCGGCTTACGCCGATATCGATGTTGCGTTCGGTTGTGACAGCGACGACTTCGCGGGTCACAACAGGCCAAGGCGCAAAGTTCAGGCCCGGGCCGCCTGTGTCGCTGTAGCGACCCAGCATCAGCTCAACGGACTGTTCTTCTGGTTTGACGGTATAGAAAGAGGCAAAAGCCCAAAGCACCGCAGCACCCAAGACCCCTAGCCCGACCATGCCGCGCGTGATTTCAGGGCCTTCGCCACCAGAACCACCGGAATTATTGCCGCCACCGCCGCCACCGCCCATCAGGACGCGGAGCTGTTCACGGCCCTTGTTTACCAGTTCATCAATCTCGGGGATGCCTTGATTATTGTCGGGTTTACGAGGTGGACGGGGTGGTTGCCCGCCGCCGTTGTTTGAATTGTTCCCGCCGCCCCAAGGACCGCCGTTGTTTCCTGCCATATCAGAAGCTCTTTCCAGATTGTGCCCAAGTGTGGGCCGTTGATACGTATTTGTGCTGTTCATCCGCAAAAATCAAGCGGTGCGCACAGGCTCTTTCATTGTGACCAGTTCTTCTGACATGGTTGGGTGCACCGCGCAGGTCCGGTCGAAGTCTTCTTTTGTGGCGCCCATCTTGATTGCGATGGCGGCAAGTTGGATCATTTCGCCCGCGCTATCAGCGACAATATGACAGCCCAGCACCTTGCGCGTGGCCACGGAGACAATCAATTTCATCAGCACCTTATCAGGTTTATCGATGAATGATCCCTGCATCGGGCGGAACGAGGTCGCGTAAATCTCGACTTTTTCTTGGGCGGCGGCCTGTTGTTCGGTCAGGCCGACGGTGCCGATCTCGGGTTGGGTGAAGACCGCAGAGGCCACAAGTTCGTGATCAACAGGCGTTGGGTTGCCGTGGAACACCGTTTCGACAAAGGCCATGCCCTCGCGAATAGCGACCGGGGTCAATTGGATGCGGTCGGTGACATCGCCGATAGCAAAGATGGATGGCACAGCGGTTTGGCTATACTGGTCGACATCAATCGCGCCGGCGCGGTCCAGCTTGACGCCGATATCTTCAAGGCCGAGGCCGCTTGTATTGGCCGCGCGGCCAGTGGCAAAGATCACGTGGTCGTAGACCTGATCATGATCGCCAGAGCCTTGGACGCGGATCGGTCCGTTTGCTACAGATGCGTCAACGGGTGTCATCGCGGACATGGTTGTTCCGGTGTGAATTTTGATCCCACGGGCCACCATAGCGCCAGACACCAATTCACGCGCCTCATCATCAAAGCCGCGCAAAATGCCGTCGCCACGGATGAACATCGACACATCCACGCCAAGGCCGTTCAGGATGCAGGCAAATTCACAAGCGATATAGCCGCCACCGATGATCATTACCGATTTGGGCAGGGCGTCGAATTTGAAGATGTCGTTGGAGATCAGGCCAAATTCCGCATTTGGCATGTCGGGGCGCACGGGGCTGCCACCTGTGGCCACGAGGATATGTTTGGCGGTTTTCGTCGTGCCATCGGCAAGGGCCACGGTATGGGCATCGGTCAATACGGCACGGCTGTCAAAAATCTCAACACCGGAATTGTTGAGGAGTTTGCGGTAGATACCTTCGAGGCGGTCAAGCTCTGCGTCCATGCGTGCGCGAAACGTGGGCCAGCTAAAATCACCCGCCGTCACATCCCAACCGTAGGCGGACGCATCAGCGATATGTTCACGGTAGCCGGAGGCAAACACCATCAATTTCTTGGGCACACAGCCGCGAATGACGCAGGTGCCGCCCATACGGTATTCTTCTGCCAAAGCCACGTTTGCCCCTGTTGCCGCAGCCACACGCGCCGCACGCACACCACCAGAGCCGCCGCCAATCACAAAGAGATCGTAGTCAAACGCCATTCTTCATCCGTCCGTTCAATAAGTATCGGTGCAATACCTAGGACGTCGGGCCGCTAACGGCAATGCTAGACCATGCTATCAGTGAACAGATTTTCGCGTTCGAGCAAATCATAGTGATCTGTTGTGCTTTCGCCTGTGGTCACATCAAAAACATCAACCTTGCCATTTCCGTGGCCCACCACAACGGCATCGCAAATATCGATAAACAGCCCGTTTTCCACAACGCCAGGAATTTGATTGAGGACGAGGCTAAGTTGACGCGCATTGCCAATGCGCTTGAGGTGCAGATCAATAAGATGATTGCCCTCATCTGTCACAAATGGCGTCTCACCGTTCATGCGCAGACTGACATGATGGCCCAGCACGTCGAGGCCGGGCAGCGTTTCTTCGAGCAAGGCCTTGGTGGTTTGCCAACCAAATGGAATCACCTCGAGCGGCAATGGGAATGCGCCCAATGTTTCGACCTGTTTGGAAGCATCTGCGATCACCACCATCCTGTCAGATGCGGTCGCCACGATCTTTTCCAAAAGATGTGCCCCGCCTGCGCCCTTGATCAGATTGAGTTTGCTGTCATATTCATCGGCGCCGTCGATTGTCAGGTCGAGCCACTTGGCTTCGTCCATAGAAATCACTTCAATGCCTGCCTCGCGCGCCAAGGTCGCGGTCCGCGACGACGTCGGTACGCCCTTAATACGCAAACCCTCATTCTGAACCAAATCACCGAGACATTGCACAAGCCAAGCCGCTGTAGATCCGGTGCCAAGCCCGACTTTCATACCTGATTCAACAAATTCGGTTGCCTTTTTGGCGGCGACAAATTTCGCGGTATCAATAGGGGACAGTTCACCTGACATGGGGCAGCTCCGTTCGGTGTGATTGTTTCTAGTATATGAACAATCGCAACACGGCGCGAGGGGAAATGCGCGTGTTTCCACCTGTGAAGGTCGCTTTTGCGTCGTGAAAATTCCAGCGGATTGGTATGTCTGAATTATGGTCCAGCAGCTTCGCCTTTATTACGCGCCTGACAATGCATCGTTGTGCATCCGATTGGCATTGGAAGAAATGGGCATCGCGTTTGAGACCATTTTGGTGGATCGCCGCGTAAACCAGCAAAGATCCCCTGAATTTCTTGAGCTTAATCCCAACGGATTGATTCCCGTCTTGGTCACGCCGAGCGGGCCGATTTATGAAACGGCGGCAATCCTGCTATGGCTTGCGGATCAGGACGCCGGAGAGATGTTCCCTGCGCCCGAGGCCCGTGCCAGACAAGACGCGCTAACGTGGTTGTTTTGGTTATCGAACACATTTCACCCAGCGCTGCGCATGTTGTTTTATCCCGACCAGTTTATTGGCGGCGATGAAGACGCATTGCGCGTGCGAACACGGGCAAGGCTGCAAAGCTATTTGCAGCAGCTCAATAATAAAGCTGATTGGCTGAAATCAGACCGACCGAGCATTTTGAAATGCTACCTCGCGCCGATGTTGCGGTGGGCCGCTTTATACGGTGGGGACACCGCATGGTTTGATTTGTCCAAGTATCCCAATCTGCTTGCATTCGCCCAGCGCATTGATCAGCGCCAAAGCGCCATGCAAGCGAGCCGTGCAGAGGGTTTGGGGCAAACGCCATTTTCCGCCCCGAGCCTGCCCAACCCACCAGAAGGAAGTGCCACATAATGTTTTTGTCGGTATTCGATATGTTCAAGGTGGGCATCGGCCCATCATCGTCACACACAATCGGCCCAATGGTCGCGGCGGCAAGGTTCTTGGATCATTTACGCGCACAGCCATTCAAGGTGACGGGCGTGAAGGCATCGCTGCATGGGTCATTGGCGTTTACAGGTGTCGGCCATGCGACAGACCGCGCGACGATCCTAGGGCTCGCAGGGTTTCGGGCCGATGATTATGATGCGGATAAAGCCGATGCAGAAATGCAAAGGATTGCCGAAGAGAAGACGGTTAGCCCTGATGGATTGGGCGAATTACGGTTTGATCCAACGGCGGACCTGTTGTTTGACTACGGCCCTGCCCTAGCTGGCCACGCGAATGGTATGATCCTGAAGGGCACTGACAGCCAAGGCGATGTGATCACCGAGGTGACATATTATTCTATTGGTGGTGGCTTTGTGCTAACGGCGCAAGAGCTGGCGGATGGCAAGGATGCCAACGACGGACTGCCGCCTGCGCCATTTCCGTTTACGTCGGCTGCTGAAATGCTGGATATGGCCGCACAATCGGGCAAGAGCATTGCCGACATGAAGCGCGCCAATGAGCAGGCCTGCCAACCGGGTGTTAATCTCGACAAAGGGATCGCGCGGATTTGGGAGGTGATGAATAACTGCATTGATCGCGGATTGCGCAATGAGGGCATTTTGCCTGGTGGGTTGAACGTCAGGCGCCGCGCCAAGGGGATTCACGCGGCGTTGGTCGCAGAGCAAGGCATGAACCTCAGCGCGCCACATACGATCAACGATTGGATGTCGACCTATGCGATGGCAGTAAACGAGGAAAACGCCGCAGGCGGTCAGGTCGTAACAGCGCCCACAAACGGTGCCGCTGGCGTGATCCCTGCGACGATCCGCTATTGGTTGGATCATGTGCCGAACGCAGCACCAAGCCGCGTGCCTGATTTCCTGCTGACGGCGGCGGCGATTGGTGGCTTGATCAAGTTTCGCGCGTCAATCTCTGGTGCGGAATGCGGTTGTCAGGCCGAAGTAGGATCGGCGGCCGCTATGGCCGCGGGTGGGCTATGTGCCGTGATGGGCGGCACGCCTGAACAGGTTGAAAACGCAGCCGAGATCGCGCTGGAACATCATCTGGGCATGACCTGCGATCCGGTCAGGGGGCTTGTGCAGGTGCCATGTATCGAGCGTAACGGTTTGGGTGCGATCAAAGCGGTATCCGCCGCCTCGCTCGCGCTGAGGGGTGACGGGCAACATTTGGTCCCGCTGGATGCCGCGATTGAGACGATGCGCCAAACGGGTGAAGACATGTCCGAGAAGTATAAAGAGACAGCGCTGGGTGGCTTGGCCGTGAATGTGCCAAATTGCTAGGCTAAGATGTATAGCAATGGGCGGTAGGGAAACCCTAACCGCCCAGCTTGGTCCGCATCGCCTGATAGATGACGGCAGTGGCGACATTGGCCAAGTTCAAAGACCGAACACGGGTGTCGAGCATGGGGAGGCTATACACCTGATCGTCCCTGCCAGAGAGAATTTCTGCGGGTAGACCCGCAGATTCGCAACCAAACACCAAATATGAATCGTCCTGATAGTCGGCGTCATAGATCGTTTGGGCGCCGTGTTCTTCGAAAAAGAATATGTTGTCTGGCGATGGCTTGTGGGCGTCAAGAAAGCTTTGCCAGTCGTCGTATTCGGTCAGGCTGACGTATTTCCAATAATCGGTTCCTGCGCGGCGCACCGCCTTTTCATCAAGCGAAAATCCATAAGGCTTTATCAGGATCAATTCGAGGTTCAGGGCAACACATGTCCGGCCAATGGCACCGGTGTTGTAAGGGATTTCTGGTGTTACCAACACAATCTTTAAGCACGGGTCAGCCATTATATCTGTCGTCTTTCTAAGTGATGGCACCAAAGGGTACGTCTGGTTCGTCGGGGTGCGGTGCGGGCGAAGGGTTTTATCGGTGCCCGACACGCACGCCATACCGCCTTACTGGAGAGAGGCGCAGAGTTGAAGGGACGACTATATGATAGACCGCTATTGCTGAGCGGTTGTCGTGGCCCAATCGTGGGCCAAAAGCTGTGACCGCGGCAGCGTTACGATTAACGGCTGGCTTGCGGTGATATGGACCCGACCACCCACGGCCGCGTTTGAGGGGCTGGTTTTGCCTAACGGCGAGAGCGCCTCGGCAAGCGGCCAGCGCAGGCCCGTTGTCGTGCAGTGGGTTTCGACGAGCGGCATTAAAGAGACGCGGGTATCTGCGGGCAAATCAAGCGTGAGGCCGGTGCGCGGGACAATCATGCTGACATCTTCGTCGCTAATCAGCACAATACGGCGGTCACGATGGCGCGCCATGACATGCAAAACAGCGAGGGTATGATCAAGCCTGCCGCCCGAAAACCCGATGGCATAGATAAGTGGGGCATCGATGCGGGAGAGTGCTTTTTCGAAATCAACGGTATCTTGTTCGGTGATATGATGAAGAATATCCGCGAATCTTAGGCGTGCGGCGGCGGAGAGGCTATCAAGATCGCCAATCACTGCTGCGGGTTGCACATCATTGTTCAACAAATGATCCGCGCCGCCATCAACAGCAACAACAGTTGGCATACCTGTCAGGAGGGTGTTAAGGTCATTTCGTCCAATATTTGCCCCCCCTACGAGGAGGACATGCTTCAAACTGTGAACAATTGTATGATTCATCGCCGATTGGCCCCGTTTTGTGCCTAGTGCCCCAAAATGGTCACGAAATTATCCGGAGTTTAACCCCGTTTTGGACCCGATTACGAACCATTTGCTGATAAACACAATTTAACAGAGTTTGGAACAGAGCGAGTTTTAATATGGTTGAGTCGAATAACATACTTACCGTTTCTTATGGCACCTTCTCGTGCACGTTAGAGGGGTTTGACGATTCCTTTGGCACGATGAAAGCGATTGCGGAGTATTTTCGCGATTTAGCTGCTGACGATCGGTATTTCGGGGCTGAGCCTCCGACACCTGATGTGCAGATGTTGGCCAAAATCGCAGAACGTGAAATTACACGCCGCGTTGAGGCCCGCACTGAAGACGGCGGCATTGTTTTGCGCGCAGAAACCGCGCTGGCACCCGCCATGCCGACCGCGCCGAATGTGCAGGATCCAGTTGAGCTTGCGGCAGCTTCAGTTGCGCCACAAGTTGCACCAGCGGGGCAAGAAACAGCAGCGGCGCCGACAGAGATTCTGGCGCAACCGACTGTACAAGACGTTACGCCAAACTCGTCCGTGTTAACATTTGAAGATATGGCCGTTGAGCCAACAAAATCGACACCAGACAGTGAAAGTGTCGCGGCAAAACTTGCTCGGATACGTGCTGTTGTGGGTAAGGTTGAAGACGAAAATGACAACGTAGAGTTTGTGCAGAATGCGATGAACTCTTCGGTTCCGGAGGTTGCTGACCAGACCGTAACTACGGCCCAAAAAGTCGAGGTGCAGAGTGCGCAGCCTGCGACAGTTCCGGACGACGAAATCTATGAAGATGACGCCCAAGCCGACGCGACGGACGAGAAACCCTTGATTGAAGCCGAGACGGACATCACGTTGCCGGATGTTCAAGCTGACCGCTCGCAAGAGCCGTCCGACGACACGCTCATGGCAATTGATGGCGTTATGCCACAATCAACACAACAAGGTGCTGAAACAGCATCCGAAAGTTTAGACGATGGGTTTGAAGAGCTCGGCGCCGATGGCGACGACGACGAAAACGCAATGGCTGCGATCATGCAGCAAGTCGGCAACAATGCTGATGGCTCTGAAGACGAACAATCAGTAGAGCCGGAAGAGGTTGATGAGGTTGATGAGGTTGAAGAAATAATTCTCAAGGACGTCAGCCAGCCAGCAGATGGTGACGGCACAAACGCGTTGCTTGCCAGACTGCAAGGCATGGCGGCCGCTGCAATGTCCGCAGAAATGGCCGACGAGGAAACACCCCAGGACGTCGCACCTGCGAATCCGGCACGTATAATTCGTGTTAAATCTGGTGGTGAAGTCGTCGTCGAACCAAAATCGGAAGCTGATGAAGAAGCCCAAGCAACCGCTAAGCAGTATTCGCAGGGCGATGAGGCCCTGTCAGAACAAGATCTGCAAAACGACGATTTGAAAATATCTGAAAGTGAAGACGATACAGAAACGAATATTCTGGCCGCACTGAGCGACGCGGGCGACGAACTTGACGAATATGTAGGCGACTACGAAAGCAGCCTGTCCGACGCCGATGAAAGCGACTTGCAAAACGAGCTGGCGGATTTGCAAAACGAGTATCACGCGCAAAACGATGCTGCATTTGAAGCCGATTTGTATAACGAGCCGCAAGATACACCTGAAGTTCTTGACGAAGACGATGAGCAAGACACGCCTGAAGCTGTTGACGAAGTCGATGAGCAGGACACGCCTGAAGCTGTTGACGAAGTCGATGAGCAAGACGAAGTGAACCCTGATGAAGAACCACAGGGCAAACGCGAACCGCAGTCATTACCAGAAGCCAACGACACGGTTATGACCACATTGATGACCGAGGCGGATGAACAGCTCAATGAGCCGGAAGGCAACCGCCGCCGCAATGCGATTGCACAGCTCAAGGCAGCAGTGGCCGCAACAGAAGCCGCGCGTCAGCTAGGCGAAGAGAAAGCGACACCAGAAGAAGTGGAATCACCTTTCCGGCTCGATCTGGCTGAGAAAAAGGCCGAAGATAAGCCAGCGCGTCTAGGCCGCCCTGGTCGCCCCGGCCGCCCGACAGGCGACACCGCACAAGAGCGCCCAAGCCGCCCAGATCGGTCCAAGATTGCGCCGCTCAAGCTGGTTGCGTCGCAGCGGATTGACGGACCAGATGACGTGCAGGAAGTTGCCGCATCAACTGGACCGATTGCGCCGCGCAGGGTCGCATCGACAACAGACATCTCGCCCGCCGATGTCGACAGCTTTGCAGCGTTTGCCAAAGAAATGGGCGCGTCTGAACTGCCTGATCTGCTTGAGGCCGCAGCTGCGTACACAGCGTTTGTAGAAGGAGAGGAAGATTTCTCTCGTCCGCAGATCATGAAGAAGGTGCAGTTGACCACCGAAGAGGCGATCAGCCGTGAAGATGGTTTGCGCCATTTCGGAGCGCTCTTGCGAGAGGGCCGGATCAGCAAGGTCCGTGGCGGTCGGTTCCAAGTGGCCGAGGACAGCCGGTTCAATCCGGATGTGAAATCAGCATAAAAAGAAAGGCGGGGAAATTCCCCGCCTTTTTTATGTCTCGTCTTGGTTTGATGGGGCGTCCGGATCGGCCTGCCCGATCCCCATAAACACCCGCTTGAACGGCAGGGCCCATGCGATGCCAAGAATGCAGTAGGTCAAAAACTCAAGCACCATTGGCAATCTGGCGGCTTGGCTCATGATGGCGACCGCTACGAAGATGTAGAGCGGCAGCCAAACCAGCAGCAAAATCAGCGACCAGCGCCTGCGTTGTTTATAAGTCAGTGCCATCAGTCAGCAAACGGGTCCGTTACCAAAATTGTGTCTTCACGCTCGGGTGAGGTGGAAACTAGGGCGACGGGGCAATCAATCAACTCTTCGATACGGCGCACATATTTGATGGCGGCGGCTGGCAGATCGGCCCAGCTACGCGCGCCTTCTGTGGATTGTGACCAGCCTTCGATTTCTTCGTAGATTGGTGTGCAGCGCGCCTGAGCGTCAGCAGCCGTAGGCAGATAGTCAAGCGTTTCGCCGTCCAGATCGTAGCCGACACAGATTTTCAATGTCTCGAACCCGTCCAAAACATCCAGCTTTGTCAGACAGATACCTGTTACACCTGATGTGGCACAGGTCTGGCGCAGCAATGCCGCGTCAAACCAGCCACAACGGCGCTTGCGGCCTGTGGTGGTGCCAAATTCGTGACCGCGCTCGCCAAGGCGTTGGCCGTCGGCGTCTTCGAGTTCTGTTGGGAACGGGCCTTCGCCGACGCGGGTTGTATAGGCTTTGACGATGCCAAGCACATAATCAATCGCCGTTGGGCCAAGGCCCACACCAGTTGCCGCCTGCCCTGCAATCACGTTGGATGAGGTCACAAACGGGTATGTGCCAAAGTCGATATCGAGTAATGCGCCTTGCGCGCCCTCAAACAAGATGCGTTTGCCGGCCTTGCGTTTTTCATGCAGCACCTTCCAGACGGGGGCTGCGAATGGCAGGATTTTCGGTGCGATTTCGCGCAGTTGCGCGATCAGAGTATCGCGGTCAACTTCTTCGAAGCCCAGACCACGGCGCAGGGGGTTGTGGTGCTGCAAGGCGCGGTCAACGCGGGCCTCGAGCGTAGCGGGATCAGCCAGATCAGCGACACGGATCGAACGACGGCCAACTTTATCCTCGTAAGCCGGGCCAATGCCGCGGCCTGTTGTGCCGATCTTGGTGCCTGCGGATGCCGCTTCTTCGCGGGCGCGGTCAAGTTCACCGTGGATTGGCAGGATCAGTGGTGTGTTTTCCGCAATCATCAGGTTGTCGGGGTTAATAACAACGCCCTGCTCTTCGATTGTCGCGATTTCCTTCATCAGGTGCCAAGGGTCCAGCACAACGCCGTTGCCGATGACCGACAACTTGCCGCCGCGCACAACGCCAGATGGCAACGCGTGGAGTTTGTAAACTTTGCCGTCGATGACCAATGTGTGGCCTGCGTTATGCCCGCCTTGGAAACGCGCGATTACATCGGCACGCTCGGACAGCCAGTCCACGATTTTGCCTTTACCTTCGTCACCCCATTGGGCGCCTACGACCACGACGTTTGCCATATTCAATTTGTCCTTTTCAGAATCCCGTTCCCCCTATACCGACGCGGGGCGCGGCGTGAAACCGCAAAATGAATGAGGGTGACAATGGGTTTTGGTATCAGATGGGTTCTGGCGTTTGTATTGCTGGCCGCGACGTATAATCCGAGCCAGTGGAATGTGATCCGCTGGGGCATGGAAAATTATCAAGACAAGCTGTCGGTGGTGGTGCTGGCATCGCTGATATTGTTGGTGGGCTATGTGATTTACCTACGTGCGACGCTGCGATCCATCGGGCTGTTTGGTATGGCGCTGGTGCTGGCTGTGGCGGGTGCATTGCTCTGGGTGTTGTTTGACCAAGGGTTTATTAATCTGACCAATCCGACGCTCAACACGTGGATCGGGATCATTGTGATGTCGTTTGTATTAGCGATCGGGCTGTCGTGGTCGATTGTAAGGCGCAAGATTTCCGGACAGGCGGATGTGGATGATGTAGAAGACTGAATTGGTATGCCGATCTGTCAGGCAACAATCCCCTCTTGCGACAAAGCGATCAACGTCATAGATACGCCCGAACCAAACGCTAAACCGAAAGCCGCGCCCACATGGAAAATGTCGTCCTTGTTATTCACCTGATCCTTGCGCTTTGCCTGATTGGCATGGTGTTGATGCAGCGGTCTGAGGGCGGTGGGCTTGGCATTGGTGGTGGCAGCGGCGGCGGTGCAGGAAGCGCGCGCGGCGTGGCCAATGCGATGACCAAAGCGACGTGGATTTTGGCAATCGGCTTTATCATCACCTCGATGACATTGACGATTATTGCGGCTGACAAATCCGCTGGGGCGTCTGTGATTGACCGTCTATCTGATGCGCCTGTCGTTGAAGGCGACGTCACGACACCTGATCTGGGCGATAGCCTGTTGCCGCCAACTGATGGTGACACGCCGTTGGTTCCGACAGGGAATTAAACCACTAATTCTGGTCATTTAGCAAAAAGTCGCAACATCATGTTGCGTGACCCATTGCGCGAATGGCCAGAATCGCATAATACTTAAATCCCGTGATGATGCGAATTTTGCAGTTCGGGTTTCCACATATTTTGACGTTTGAACCACTCTTTTGGGGGCACTATACCTATGGCGAGATACATTTTCATTACCGGTGGTGTTGTTTCATCGTTGGGCAAGGGATTGGCCTCGGCGGCGCTTGGGGCGTTGTTGCAAGCCCGTGGATATACCGTACGTTTGCGCAAGCTGGACCCATATTTGAACGTCGATCCAGGCACGATGTCACCGTTTGAACATGGTGAAGTGTTTGTGACTGATGATGGCGCAGAAACCGATCTGGACCTTGGTCATTACGAGCGGTTCACAGGCGTTGCAGCACGCAACACTGATTCCGTGTCCTCGGGCCGCATCTATTCCACCGTGTTGGAAAAAGAGCGCCGCGGCGATTATTTGGGTAAGACGATCCAAGTTGTGCCGCATGTGACCAACCAGATTAAGGACTTCCTTGCCGTGGGTGCGGATGAGGTTGATTTTATGCTGTGCGAGATTGGCGGCACGGTCGGTGACATTGAAGGCCTGCCGTTTTTCGAGGCAATTCGCCAGTTTTCCCATGACCGTCCGCGCGGCGAGTGCATTTTCATGCATCTGACATTGTTGCCGTATCTAGCGGCGTCTGGTGAGTTGAAAACCAAACCAACGCAGCACTCGGTCAAGGAATTGCAATCAATCGGCATCGCGCCTGACGTGTTGGTGTGCCGGTCCGAGCATGACATCCCCGTCAAAGAGCGCGAAAAGATCGCGTTGTTCTGTAACGTGCGCAAAGAGGCGGTTGTTGCGGCCTATGATCTGAAATCCATCTATGAAGCGCCGCTCGCCTATCACGAGCAGGGTTTGGATCAGGCGGTTTTGGATGCGTTCCAGATTACGGATGCACCAAAGCCCGATTTGGCCCGTTGGAACGACGTTTATGACCGCGTACATAATCCCGAAGGCGAAGTGCGCATCGCGATTGTTGGCAAATATGTGCAGCTCGAGGATGCGTATAAATCCATCAAAGAGGCGTTGACCCACGGCGGCATGCATAACCGTGTGAAGGTCAAGGTCGAGTGGGTTGATGCCGAGGTGTTCGATAGCGAAGACGCAGCACCACACCTTGAGGGCTATCACGCGATCCTTGTGCCGGGTGGGTTTGGCGAACGCGGCACCGAAGGCAAGATTAAGGCCGCGCAATTCGCCCGCGTGCGTAACATTCCCTATCTGGGCATTTGTCTGGGCATGCAGATGGCCGTGATCGAAGCGGCAAGGAATGTTGCGGGCATCACCACCGCCGGATCAGAGGAATTTGATCATGAAGCGGGTGAAAAGCGTTTTGAGCCAGTTGTTTACCACCTCAAGGAATGGGTGCAGGGCAATCATACGGTTGCACGCAAGGCCGATGATGACAAAGGCGGCACAATGCGTTTGGGTGCCTATACCGCCAGCCTGATTGAGGGATCAAAAGTTGCCGAAATCTATGGCGGCACGGATATCGAAGAACGTCACCGCCACCGTTATGAGGTGGATATGAAATACCGTGAGGCGCTTGAAAAAGTAGGGCTACACTTCTCTGGCGTGTCACCCGATGGCAAGCTGCCGGAAATCGTGGAATGGAAAGGTCATCCGTGGTTTATCGGGGTGCAGTATCACCCAGAGCTGAAATCAAAGCCATTCGAGCCGCATCCGCTATTTGCTGATTTTGTAAGGGCTGCGGTAGAAAATTCGAGGCTGGTGTAAGTGCTTTCTTATCAACATGTGTATCACGCTGGAAATTTGGCGGATGTGCATAAGCATAGCTTGCTGGCGTGGATGCTGTCGTATCTGACGCGCAAGGATAAGCCGTTATCATATCTGGAAACCCATGCGGGGCGGGCGTTTTACGACCTATCTGGCGCGGAAGCGATCAAAACCGGAGAAGCCGCGCAAGGCATTGCCAAGGTTGATGGCTGGTTTGAGGCGGGGCACCCTTACCGCCAAGTTATCGATCATGTGCGCGGCGAACATGGGCCAAACGCATACCCCGGATCACCGATGATTGCCGCACATACATTGCGCAATGGCGACAACATTGACTTGGCCGAATTGCATCCCGGTGAGGCAGAAGCGTTGCGCGATGCGATGCTGCCGTATCCTGCGACCTGTCATCAGCAAGACGGTTGGCAAATGGCCATGTCACGCTGTCCGCCGACGCCAAGACGCGGCATGTTGCTGATTGATCCGTCGTTTGAGGTGAAAACAGAATACGATACGATCCCTGATTTCATTGCCAAGATACATCGCAAATGGCCAGTTGGGATTATTGCGCTTTGGTATCCGATCTTGACCGACGACAGGCATAGGCCGATGGTCAGGGCGCTATTGGCCAAGCATGAAGACGCCATTGCCCATGAGGTCAGGTTTCCACCAGCGAGGCCGGGGCATGGCATGGTTGGGTCAGGCATGTTTGTGATCAACGCGCCCTACGGGTTTGCAGAAGAGGCAGGCAGGCTTGCCGCGAAGTTCAAGGGACTGAAATGATGACCAAGGGATATTGGATCGCCCATGTCGATGTGACGGATCAGGATGCATATGTAGCGGGTTATATCGCATCCGCCAAAGACACATTAGAAGCCTATGGCGCAGAATTTCTGGTGCGCGGCGGACCACGCCAAGTCGCCGAGGGTCAGGCAAGGGCAAGAACGGTTGTCATCGCGTTCCCCAGCTATCAAGCAGCGCTCGATTGTTACCATTCAGATGGCTACCAAGCGGCCAAGGGCAAGCGCGATTTGGTCGCCACTGGCGATTTGGTGATCATTGAGGGCTGGGCAGGCTAACGCCGGAGCCCTATATGATAGCCCATGTTTGCAGATTTACTAAAGCGCCTGACGGCCCCCGCCCCCACCCCACTTGCCGATAGTGATGCGCGTCTTGCGCTTGGCGCGCTGCTGGTGCGCTTGGCCCGCGCGGATGACGATTATTCCGACGCTGAAAAGCAGCAAATCGATGCGATTTTGTGCATGCGTTACGGGCTGGATGATGCCAGCGCGCTCAGGGCAGAATGCGAAGTATTAGAAGCCGAGGCCCCTGATACGGTGCGCTTTACCCGCGCGATCAAAGATGCGGTCGATTATGAGGACCGCCGCGGCGTAATCGCTGCGATGTGGGAAATTGTGTTGGCTGACGGCGAACGCAATGCCGAGGAAAACAGCCTGATGCGGATGATCGCTCCGATGCTGGGTGTCACGGATCAGGACAGCAACGCCGCGCGGCGCAAGATCGAGAACCGCTAATGTTTGCCAGCCTGCCGATGTATGACCGCCCGTCAACACGGGCGGGCTATGCCCAGTTGTGGGTAGGTATCCGTGATAACCTGCGTGATGTCGGCATAGATGCGCCCGAAGCGCTGGACTATGACACGGCTGAGATGGCGGGATGGCGGCGTGATGATCTGGTGTTGGGGCAAATTTGCAACCTGCCCTATCGCGCGATATTCCAAGGAAAAGTCACGCGGATTGGCGCGGCTGATTATGGATTGGATGGCTGTGAGGCAGGGTTCTACCGGTCAGTCTTGATCGCCCATAAAGAAAATGCCGCTGAGATTGAAGCGCTTGCCAAAGGGCCGTTCGCGGCCAATGGGCTGGGGTCGCACTCTGGTTATGGGTCACCGCAGGCATGGGCCAAAGAGCGGGGCTTCCTTTTCCCATCGCCCATTTTGACAGGTAGCCATGACCGCAGCCTGCAATCAGTTGCCGCCAAACAGGCCGCGATTGCGAGCATTGATGCGCAGACATGGGTGCACCAGCAGCGTGATATGCCAGAGGCAAAGGACGTGCGCGTCGTCGCATGGACCAAACCATCACCGGGCATGACATTCATCACCAAGGGCGACGTGAACCCTGTGCCATACCAAGACGCCATCGCAGCCGCGATAGCGAATCTATCCGCCGACATGCGTGGTGTTTTGGGTCTCAAAGGCGTGATCGCCTTGCCCGATGAGGCCTATGCGCTGCCAATGCCGCCACTTCCGAGCCAGATTGATGCGTGACGCTAAGGAAATCAGCGACTTGCCGTTGCAAAGACATGTGAATTCATGCCTACTGCACGACAGAATAATGAAAAGCTGCATCAAGTGACATCTGAAACACCTGTGATTGAAATCCGCGACCTGCATAAGTCCTATGGGGCATTGGAGGTGTTGAAAGGCGTCGATATATCAGCGCCCAAAGGCCATGTGATATCGTTGATCGGGTCGTCTGGGTCGGGGAAATCAACGCTTTTGCGCTGTGCGAACCTGCTTGAGGATAGCCAGCAGGGTGATGTTTTGTTCTGTGGCGAGCCTGTGACGTGGAAGGGCGAAGGGCTGAACCGAAAGCCTGCCGATCGTGCGCAGATCACCCGCATTCGCACCAACCTGTCGATGGTGTTTCAGCAGTTCAATCTCTGGGCGCATATGACGATCCTGCAAAATGTGATGGAGGCGCCGGTGACGGTGCTGGGCCGTGATAAGGCAGAGGTCGAGGTTGCCGCGCGTGGTTACCTAGAAAAGGTTGGGATTGGCGACAAATGCGATGTCTATCCGGCGCAGCTATCGGGTGGCCAGCAGCAACGTGCCGCGATTGCGCGTGCATTGTGCATGGAACCGCAGGCATTGTTGTTTGACGAACCCACCAGCGCGCTTGACCCCGAGTTGGAACAAGAAGTCGTTAAAGTGATCAAAGATTTGGCCGCCGAAGGGCGGACCATGTTGATTGTTACTCATGATATGCGCCTAGCTGCGGATGTGAGTGACCATGTGGTATTCCTTCACCACGGGAAGATCGAAGAAGAAGGGGCGCCAGACGCGTTGTTTGGCAATCCGCAAACGGACCGGTTGAAAGGTTTTCTTTCGGCCACGCAAATTGCATAACCATCTCATCATAACGGGAGAACAATGATGAAAACACTTATCCTAAGCACGGCTATTGCCGCTTTGGCCGCTGGTGCGGCATTCGCAGACGGTCACTCTGTTGTCCGCATGGGCACCGAGGGCGCATACCCTCCGTATAACTTCCTCAACGACGCTGGCGAAGTTGACGGTTTTGAGCGTGAATTGGGCGATGAGCTTTGCGCGCGCGCTGAATTGACATGTGAATGGGTCACAAACGATTGGGATAGCATTATCCCGAACCTCGTGTCCGGCAACTATGACACAATCATCGCTGGCATGTCCGTCACGGATGAGCGCAAGGAAGTGATCGCGTTTTCAGAGCAGTACACACAGCCTGATCCGTCTTCATTCTTGGTCATGGATGCATCTGCCGACGTTATGGGCGGCGTGATTGCGGCACAGTCCGGCACAATTCAGGCGTCTTATGTTGCATCATCTGGTGCGACGCTGCTTGAGTTTGCGACACCTGACGAAACAGTTGCGGCCGTTAAAAACGGCGAAGCAGACGCGGTTCTGGCTGACAAATCATTCCTGTCACCAATCGCAGAAGCAGACGGTGAGCTGTCATTGGTTGCACAGGACGTGATGATCGGTGGCGGCATCGGCATCGGCATGCGTCAGTCTGACACTGAATTGAAAGCAGCGTTTGACGCGGCGATCATGTCTATGAAGGCAGATGGTTCTTTGAACGCGCTGATCGGCAAGTGGTTGCCAGAAGCAGCACAGTTCTAAACAGCTTTGCACCCCAGCAGTGACGCTGGGGTGCATCCCTCACACCAATAGGTGTTCAAAATTTTTAGCAATTGCACAGATCCTGCCACCCTTGATGGGTTTTCATGGCTCGCTTGTTACCTGACCACGGGCAAGCACATGAACCTGTATTGGTCGATTGGCACCGTGCTGTTGCTGCTCGCAATTACCGCGCCTGTCGCACTCGCCTTCGGGTTTGGTGGCGCATCTGCCGCCCGCAGCCATTTCGCGCCGCTGCGCTGGGTTGGCAAAACCTACATCGCGATTGTGCGCGGTGTGCCTGATATCGCGTTTTTCCTGTTTTTCGTGATCGCGCTGGATCAGGGTATTGAATATTTCCGCCATAAGGTGAAATGCCCTGATTGGGCAGAACCGATCCGGCAGGGCAATGATTTTGTCGTCTGCCAAGCGGCCAAAATGCCATTGGGCACATCCCCGCAATGGGTGCATGAAAGCTATGGGTTTGCGCTGGCCGTGCTGACGTTCGCGATTGTTTTCGGGGCGTTCGCGGCCAACGTGTTGTTCGGTGCGATGCGCGCCGTGCCACATGCGCAATTAGAAACCGCTGAGGCCTATGGCATGACCCGCCGCCAGACATTCTGGCGCGTGCTGGTGCCGCAGATGTGGGTCTATGCGCTGCCTGGCCTATCGAACCTGTGGATGGTGCTGATCAAAGCGACGCCGCTGTTGTTCCTGCTAGGTGTCGAAGACATCGTGTATTGGGCCCGCGAATTGGGCGGATCAAAAACCCCAAGGTTTACGGACTACCCGCACGGTGATTGGCGGATGTATTACTTTTTCTTCCTGCTGGTGTTTTACCTTTGCTTTACGCGGGTGTCAGAGCTGGTGCTAGACCGGATCATGGCGAAACTGACCCACGGCCAAGCCACAGCCGCAGGCGAAGCACAACGTAAGGCGGCCGCATAATGGAAGAGTGCCTACAAACCATTAGCGACTATGGGCTGCGGTCCATCGGGATTGGTGAACGGCTATTGCCGCGCAAGGATTTCACGCTTTGCCAGCAATTCACGCTGATCGGGTCGGGCATGATCTGGAACATCTATTTCGGCATTTGTGCGCTGTTATGCGGGTTTGTTTTGGCAACAACGGTGGCCTTGGGCAAAGCGGCCCGCAATCCGGTGGCACGCAAGGCATCTGAGTGGTTCATTTTCTTATTCCGCGGCTCGCCGTTGTTCATTCAGTTCTTCTTTGCCTACTTCGTATTCCTCTCACTCAAGGGTGTATGGGGCGGGTTTTCGCCGTTCACATCCGCATGGCTGGGCGCGTTGGTGGTGCTGTTTTTGAACACTGCCGCCTATACCGGAGAGATTTTCTATGGCGCGCTGCAGTCGATCCCAAAGGGCGACACAGAGGCCGCTGACGCCTATGGTTTGCAAGGCTGGGCAAGGTTCAAGCGCGTGATTTGGCCAACGATGCTGCGGCTGGCGTGGCCTGCCTATACCAATGAGGCGATATTCCTGTTCCACGCCACGACGCTGGTGTTTTTCAGCGGGTTTCCGGCGTTTCAGCAAAAGGGCGACGCATTGTATTACGCCCAATATTTTGCAGATAAGACGTTTAACCCGTTTGTCCCCTACCCGATTTTGGCCGGCTATTTCATCTTGCTCACATTGATCGTGATCGGTCTGTTTGGGGTGATTAACAATCGTTTGAACAGGCATTTGCCGCAAGAACGCCGCGCGAAGATGAAACTTAGGATGAATGTGATCCGATGAGTTGGCTCGATGATCATCCTGATATTCGCCACGTGCGCTGTGGTGCTGCGGACCTGAACGGTCAGCCGCGTGGCAAACGTGTGCCGCGCAAATTTGCCTATAAGCTCGAAACAGAAGGCACGCGATTTCCGCTCTCGGTTTTGAACCTCGATATCTGGGGCGAAGACATTGACGACAGCCCGCTGGTGTTTGAAAGCGGCGACGCGGATGGTGTGTTGTTGCCCACGGAACGCGGTTACGTCCCGATGCCGTGGTTATCATCGCCCACCGCGATTCTACCGTTGTGGTCGTTTCACACGGATGGCACACCATTTGCAGGTGATCCGCGTCATGCATTGGCAAGAGTTGTGCAGCAGTATCAGGCGCTTGGCCTGACGCCCGTAGTTGCCACCGAGATGGAATTTTACCTGATTGATGACAGTGGCAAGGGCATTCGCCAGCCTAAATCACCACGGTCGGGCAAGCGCCGTGCGGGTGCTGAGGTGCTGAGCCTGAGGGCGCTGGATGCGTTCGATCAATTTTTCAACGATCTCTATGACGCGTGCGAGGCGATGGATATCCCCGCAGAAGCTGCCATTTCCGAGGGGGGTATCGGGCAGTTTGAGGTGAACCTTGAACATGTGCCGGATGCGCTCAAAGCAGCTGACGATGCATGGCTATTCAAGATGTTGGTGCGAGGATTGGCCCGTAATCACGGGATGGCCGCATCGTTTATGGCCAAGCCATACCCTGATTATTCTGGCAACGGGATGCATACGCATTTCTCTGTTTTGGATAAAGATGGGAACAACATATTTGCCGATGGCACCTATGAAGGCACGCCAGAATTGGGACACGCGATTGCGGGGTGTCTGGCTGCGACGCCTGATTTGACGCTGATGTTTGCGCCCCATGGCAACAGCTATGAACGATTAGTGCCGGGGCAGCACGCGCCGACCAATGTGTGCTGGGCCTATGACAATCGCACCGCATCCGTGCGCGTACCTGGTGGCAGCCCAAAGGCGCGGCGCATTGAACACCGCGTCGCCGGTGGTGATGTGAACCCTTATTTGTTCCTCGCCTCCGTGCTCGGATCAGCGTTGGCGGGTATGGAAGACAAGTTGGAGGCCCCTGCCCCCATCACCGGCAACGCCTATACACAAAAATTGCCCCAGCTCCCTGCGACATGGGAGGATGCGATCGAAGCGTTCGACAAAAGCAAATGGTCGCGCCGCGTGTTTGACCCGCAATTGGTCGACAATATGCTGCGCACCAAGCGCCAAGAAATGCAGCATTTCCAAGACCTGACGCCTGAAGAACAGCTTGATCTGTATCTCGACACGGTCTGACCGCGCAGCTAGGCTGATGGTATCCAAAACATAACGGTGAATTATGAAAATCGGTATTTTGCAAACGGGCCACGCGCCGGATGAAATCCAGCACGAGCTTGGTGATTATGATGCGATGTTCGGGCGGTTTCTGGCAGGAGAAGGGTTTACGTTTCAAACCCATAATGTCGTTGATATGGAATTCCCCGAGAGCGTGACAGCCTGCGACGGATGGCTGATCACAGGATCAAAGCATGGCGCCTATGAAGACCACGCGTTTATCCCACCGCTGGAAAAATTTATCCAAGATGCCTACGCCGCCGATGTGCCAATGGTCGGGGTTTGCTTTGGCCATCAGATTATCGCGCAGGCCTTGGGTGGTAAGGTTGAGAAATTCAAAGACGGCTGGGCCGTCGGGCGCCAAGACTATGATTTTGACGGAACGCCAGTGTCGCTGAACGCGTGGCATCAGGATCAGGTGGTTGCACTGCCCAAGGATGCATGTGTCATCGGTGGCAATCATTTTTGCGAAAACGCCGCGATTGTATACGGCAAAAAGGCATTTACCGTGCAGCCGCATCCCGAGTTTGGCGATCCGATGATCAAGGGTTTGGTCAAGCTCAGGGGGCCGGGCATTGTGCCTGATCCACTGCTTGACCGCGCGATTGATCAATATGAAAAGCCCAATGCAAACCAAAAGCTGGCTGCGATGGTGGCCCAGTTTTTCCGCGAGGGGCGCGTGGCATGAGTTGGCGATCAAAGCTACCTGAGGCTGCGCAAAATTACCTCAAGGCGAACCGTTTGGACGAGGTCGAATGCGTGATTGCCGATCTGCCCGGTATTGCAAGGGGCAAGGCTGTGCCTGCATCCAAGTGGGACAAGCAGGCCCATTTCCACCTGCCCAATTCGATCTTTTTCCAGACGATCACGGGTGATTGGGGTGAGGCAGCAGGCCCTGATGGATGGACCGAGCCTGATATGATCCTGAAGCCTGATTTATCAACCGCGACGGCGGCACCATGGGCCGCTGATGGCACCTTGCAGGTGATCCATGATGCGTTCGATCAAGAGGGCGCGCCTGTGCCATTTGCCCCGCGCAATGTGCTCAAACGCGTTGTGGGATTGTATAAGGCGCAAGGTTGGACACCCGTTGTCGCACCAGAAATGGAGTTTTATCTGGTTGCGCGTAATACCGATCCGGCCAAGGCGATTGAGCCGATGATGGGCCGCACGGGGCGTCCGGCGGCGGGCAGACAAGCCTATTCGATGACCGCGGTCGATGACTATGGCCCCGTGATCGACGACATTTACGAATATGCTGAAATCCAAGGCATCGAGATTGACGGCATCACCCAAGAAGGCGGCGCAGGCCAGCTTGAGATTAACCTGCTCCACGGTGACCCGATCGCACTGGCCGATCAGGTGTTTTATTTCAAACGGCTGATCAGGGAAGCAGCACTTAAGCATGACTGCTTTGCTACGTTTATGGCCAAACCGATAGAAGGCGAGCCAGGTAGCGCGATGCATATCCACCATTCGGTGATTGATGCAGATGGGCAAAACCTATTCTCCGGCCCGCAAGGCGGCGAGACGGATGCATTTTTCCATTTTATCGGCGGGTTGCAAGAGCATTTGCCAAGCGTTGTCGCAATGATGGCGCCCTATGTGAATAGCTATCGCCGTTATGTGCCTGATCATTCTGCGCCGATTAATCTTGAGTGGGGCCGCGACAACCGCACGACGGGCCTGCGAGTGCCGATTTCGCCGCCCGAGGCGCGCAGGATCGAGAACCGGATCGCAGGCATGGATTGTAATCCATACCTGTGTATCGCGGCGTCGCTGGCGTCTGGGTATCTTGGGCTGATGAACAAGATCAAGCCGCAAGAACGGTTCATGGGTGATGCATATGAGGCCGAAGAAGAGATCCCGCAGGGGCTTTATGCTGCGCTGGATTTGTTCGATGAAGCGACCCAGATGCACGATGTGCTGGGGCCAGATTTTGCGAGGGTGTATTCCATCGTGAAGCGCGCGGAATACAATGAATTCTTGCAAGTGATCAGCCCATGGGAGCGTGAACACCTGCTGTTGAACGTATGAACCCGCTTTACCGGAATGATAAACGCGGCCAATTCCCCGACAGTTGGTATACTGCGACGGCGCAACCGTTGCCGCCATTTCCCGAACTCAAGGGCCAGCACAAAGCGGATGTTTGCGTGATCGGCGCAGGGTACACGGGACTATGGGCCGCAATAACAGCGGCACGCGCGGGGCTATCGGTGATTGTGCTGGATGCGCACCGCGTTGGTTTTGGCGCGTCGGGGCGCAATGGCGGGCAGGTTGGATCAGGGTTTAACAAGGATCAGGCATGGCTGACCAAGAAGCTAGGCAAGGGCCAAGCCAAGGCATTGTGGCAGATGGCCGAAGAAGCAAAGAGCGATTTGCGAGGGTTCATTGCGGATCATGCGCCCGAGGCTGGGTATAAAAGCGGGGTCGCACATGGGGCCTATAGCGCGGGCGAGGCGAGAGAGTTGTTGGAAGATGCCGCGTTCTTGAACACCGCTTATGGCTATGACCAGATCGAGACGTTGGACCGCGATCAAATGCAGGCAACAGTGCGCACCAAGTCATATGTCGGTGGGGTGTTGGATCATGGCGCGGGGCATATCCATCCGCTGCGCTATGCGTTTGGGTTGGCCAAACAGGCCGTGCGCGCAGGTGTGCAGATATTTGAGCTGTCCGAAGTGCATCATATCGCCAAGGGTGATCCGGCACAGGTGCGCACCGGCAAGGGCCGTGTGGACGCAGGCCACGTGATTGTTGCGGGGAATGGGTATTTGCCGGGGATTGAGGGCAAGATCACGGCCAAAGTCATGCCGATCAACAGCTTTATCGGGGCAACCGCCCCCCTGCCCGACCCCAAGGCCGTATTGGCAAGTGATATTGCCGTCGCTGATAGCAAGTTTGTCGTGAATTACTTTCGCATGTCGGAGGATAACCGGCTGCTGTTTGGTGGGCGGGAAAGTTATAGTCTTGGGTATCCGCGCGACATTGGCACAGCGTTGCACCAGCGCATGATTGGCCTGTTTCCGCAGATTGCGGATGTCGGGTTTGATCATGTTTGGGGCGGCACGCTGGGGATTACAATGACGCGCCTGCCCGCATTGCAGCGGATTGCGCCCAATATCGTATCGGGTGCCGGATTTTCGGGGCATGGCGTTGCGCTATCGGGGTTTGCGGGCAAGGTGATGGGCGAATTGGCTGTCGGGCAAGCGGAACGGTTTGACACAATGGCGCTGTTGCCTACGCCCAGCTTCCCTGGTGGTGGTGCCATGCGCGCGCCCCTGCTGACATTGGCAATGACTTGGTATGCGATGCGTGATCGCATCGGAATATAACACCTGTTTTACAATGTTTGCCCTATTTTTGCCCAAAAGTGTTGGGATGAGGGCGCAAAGAAATTTTGGATGGACATGTTGTGACTGTGACAACCTTTGAAAAACTGAGCCCGCGTCTAACCTTTGCAACACGTGCAGAGGTATTTTTCATGACTTTGCTTGCGGTGCTATATGCCACCGATATTGCGCTGTCAGAATTGCGTGACATGCCGATTGCGTGGCGGAGCTATATTGTTGGGCTGTTTTCGTCGTTGTCACTCTTGGGAATTGGTTTCTATATTCGGGCGGTCAAAGACGCCCCACAAATTGCCAAGATCATCATTTCATTCACGTTTTATTCGCTGTTTGGCATGGCGATGACGATGTTTTTCCAGCTGCATATGCCGCGCCCTGAACCGGTGCTCGACGAATTTCTGGTCATGACAGATAGCTGGTTTGGCTATCACTGGCCGGATGCTGTTGCGTGGGTGGCCACGATACCGAACCTTGGGCCGTTCCTTGAAACCATCTACACCAGTTCGTTTATTCAGATTTTTGCTGTGCTTGTGATGCTCGGTTATTTGGGTCGTTTTGATAAGTTGGACAAGATGTTGCTGACAAACGCGGTATCGCTATTACTGGTTTTCGCGGTTTGGCAGACGTTTCCGAACCTGAGCCTATCGACCTATCACACGATTCCCACCGCCCAAGAGATTGCTGTGAACCTGCGCACTGATACGCTTTATGGGCAATTGTTGCTTGAAGCGGCGACGGACGGCTTTGAAGAAGTCAGCTTTTTCCAGACGCTCGGATTTGTCGCGTTTCCGTCCTACCACATGGTCATGCTGATGCTTGTGGTGTGGTTTTCGTGGAAAACGATGCTGTTCTGGCCGATATTTGTCGCCTCATTTTTCATGGTGCCCGGCATTTTGATCCACGGGGCGCACCATATCGCCGACGTATTTGGCGGGGCGATCGTGTTCTTTATCGGGGTTTGGATTTCGAACCAAATCCTCGCCCGTGTTAACCGCGTGTCATCAGCCTAGCGGCTGATCACTTTCCCAGCTTTGAAAGCTTGTCCTGCATTTCTGCCAACTGGTGTTTGATCGTTTCCAGATCATCAGTCGGCTCTGACTTTTGCTCGGGCGCTGCTGTTTTAGGCATTATGTTGCCTGCCATCGCCTGAAAGAACGCCTTTTGCTGGGCTTGCATCGCTTCAAAACCCGGCATGCTGGAGAGTGGGCTTGCTTGGGTCATTTGATCCATCGCCTTGGACTGTCCATCGCGGAGCATGTCAAAGCTGGCCGCAAGGAATTGCGGCACCACAGAGGATGCTTGGGATGTGTAGCTGCGCACAAGGTCCGTTAGGATATCCACGCCAAGCACGCTTTCGCCACGGCTTTCGTGTTCGGCAATGATTTGCAAAAGATATTGGCGGGTCAGGTCATCGCCAGACTTGAGATCGACAATCTGCACTTCGCGGCCATCACGGATAAATGCCGCGATATCCTCGAGCGTGACGTAGTCGCTTGTTTCAGTGTTATACAGGCGACGGCTAGCGTAGCGTTTGATCAGAAGTGTGTTTTTATCGGCGGCCACGGTGTGTCCCTCCCAAGACATGTTGCAGTGCAGAGAAGCCTATGCCGCATCCGCACAAAAGGAAAGACATCTTGCCGCAGGGTTCGCCAAGCGGCACGCATAAAAAAACGGGCCGCCGAATGGCGACCCGCTTTTGATCAATCCTGTGGGAGGTCAGGATATCTCGATTTACTTAGCAGCAGCTTTTTTAACAGCAGCAGTTGCTTCTTTTGTTGCTTTGCTTGCAGCAGCAGACACTTCTTCTGACATGTCTTTGCCAGCAGCAAGAACCAGTTCCATTGTCTGTGTCTGAACTTTTTTCGCGATTTCAGCGAAAGCGGCCATTTGCTCGGCAGCAGTTTCAGCAGATGCAGATGCGAAATCTGTCATTGTTTTTGCGTAGTCAGCAGGCTCTGCCTTTGCAGTTGCAACAGACTGAACTTTGGCCAGCTGCTCTTTTGTCCACTTTGCAGAAAGCTCTGTAGACTGGTTAGCAGCAGTCAAAGCAACCTGAGACATTTTTTCAGCCAATGTTGTCTGCGATTTGAACGCATCTTCCATTGCTTTTGTGTCAACTGGGAAAGAACCCATCATGTCTTTGAATACGGCTGTGAAATCAGGAGTGTTAGTCATTTGATTTATCCTTAGGTCAGTGCGGGCCTACAGGGAGGATGGCTCGCTTTGTTTTGTTCTAACCCTTAGATACATGCTGCACTGCGGCATTTCAAGTCTTTTGCTGCAATGCAGCATAAATCTCACGAAATCCGAGAAAAATGTTATTTATCAGGAAGTTGACCTGTAACATAAACACCAGGAGCGTCACATATTGCGGGAAATTTCGCTGTTCCCGCTGCACGTGCAGCAATTTTTTCACCCGAACGGGGGGATAACCAGTCATTCCAGCGTGGCCACCATGAACCAGTTTGCGCAGTCGCAGCTGTCTGCCAATTTTCTGGTGTTAGGGTCAGGTCATCATTGGTGAAATGGCCATATTTGTTTTTGCTCGGCGGATTCACGATCCCCGCAATATGCCCTGATTGCGCGAGGATAAATGTTTTGTCCGGTGATCCCATCGCCTGCACGCCGCGATAGCTGCTTTTCCAAGCGGCGATATGATCGGTTTCACATGCAATCGCGCAAAGTGGTGTTTGCACATCGGTTAAAGTGATTGTCTCGCCCGCAACTTCAAACCCGTCATCAGCCAGTTTGTTGCCCTGACAAAGATCGCGCAAATATTCGACCGCCATCTTACCCGGCAGATTGGTGCCATCGCCGTTCCAATACAGCAGATCAAAGGCAGGTGGTGCCTTGCCCATCATATAGCTCTTGATTGCGGGGCCATAGATCAAATCGTTTGACCGCAAAAAGCTGAACGTCCGCGACATATAGAATGATGACATAAGCCCAGCGCGTTCCACCTCGCCCTCGATCCCGTCAACAAAATCATTGTCGAGGAAAACGCCCACCTCTCCTTGATCCGAAAAATCGGTCATGGTGGTGAAAAACGTCGCTGCATTTACAGATGTATCGCCACGCTTATGCATTAGGCCAAGCGTGATCGACAATGTGGTGCCCGCAATGCAGTAGCCCACCGCGTTGACCGATGGGACATCACAAATTGATTTGACCGTCTCAATTGCTGTCAAGAACCCGTCTTCGACGTATTCCGTAATCCCGACATCGCGATATGTCTCGTCAGGGTTCACCCAAGATACAACGAATACCGTATGCCCCTGATCCACGGCCCATTTGATCAGGCTATTTTGCGGTTTGAGGTCCAGCACATAGAATTTGTTGATCCATGGTGGAAAGATGATCAAAGGCGTTTCAAACACCGTTTCCGTCGTGGGTGTGTATTGGATCAACTCGAACATATGGTTGCGAAACACTACCTTGCCCGGGGTTGTGCCAAGGTTTTCACCCACCTTGAACGCGCCCTTGTCGGCCAGCGTGACCACAAGATCACCGTCATTTGCCTCTAGATCGCGCACGAGGTTTTCGAGCCCTGCGACAAGGCTTTCGCCTTCGGTTTCGGCGGCCAAGGTCAATGCCTCGGGATTGGTCGCGAGAAAATTCGTGGGCGACATCAGGTCAACGATCTGCTGGCTGAAATAAGCAAGCCTGCGTTTATCCCCCGCCTCGAGCCCCTCTGCATCGTCAACCGATTGCTGGATTGCGGCGGCATTCATCAGATACTGTTGTTTGACGAAATTGAAATAGGGGTTGGTGTCCCACATATCATTTGCAAATCGGCGGTCTTGGGGTCCGTCACTGCTGGGTGCCTCGCCTTCGCCTTGGGTCAGCAGTTGCTGTGCTTCGACAAAGTGTTTGACCGAGTTGCCCCAATATTCGACCTGATGCTCAATCAGCTTGGCAGGGTTATTGACCATCTCGGCCCAATAGGCACCCGCGGCCTTGACGTATAGATCAGGTGCAGGCCCCTGCAACGCGCTTGGCACGTCGCGCCCCTTGCCCATAACTGACAACAGGCGCTGGGTCAGCTCCTCAATACGGGTCAAATTGGTCTCAAGCTTGCCCAAACCATCCGGTGACGTAGGGATTTGTGAAGATTCATCAGTTGTCATATCAATTTTCCCGTCCTACGCTGCAATTGCAGCATCCAAATTGCTGCACTGCAATCTGCACCCATCAGGAGCTGCGCCTAAGATGAAGTATATGATGACCTACGACCTAATGGAAAGTGTGCGTAACACAAATCAGTGGCTCGGCGCTACTGCCAGTGCAATCGCATCCTATCCGGCAATGGCCTATACCGCCAATCCAGCAATGGATTGGATGCGTGCGTGGGGCGAGGTGACAGAGCGGACATTTTCGCGGATGGTCGTCAAACCTGACTGGAACATCCCGCCAGTCACTGGCCAATCTGGCCGTGATTTCCCCGTTGTGGTCGAAACCATTGTTGCGCGCCCGTTTGGCGATCTGATCCAGTTCACCATGCCCGGCCGTGATACGCGCAAGCGTCGCGTCCTGTTGGTGGCCCCGATGTCGGGCCATTACGCGACACTGTTGCGCAAAACCGTGATTAGCCTGCTGCCCGATTGCGAAGTATTCATCACTGATTGGCACAATGCGCGCGACATCCCCGTCAGCGCCGGAAAATTCGATGTTGAGGATTATACCGCATACCTCGCCTCGTTCATGCAGGCCCTTGGCCCTGATACCCATGTCATCGCCGTGTGCCAGCCTGCGCCGCTGACATTGGCAGCCACTGCCTATCTGGCTGAACATGATCCTGCATCGCAGCCCAAATCCCTCACGTTGATCGGTGGCCCAATCGACCCAGAGGCGAACCACACAGAAGTTACCGACTTTGGCCGCTCTGTCACAATGGGCCAGCTTGAACACTCGATGATCCAACAGGTTGGTTTTCAACATGCGGGTGTGGGGCGGCGTGTCTATCCAGGCCTGCTGCAGCTTGCATCATTCATGTCGATGAACGCTGAACTGCATGGCAACGCTTTCCGCGATCAAATCATCAAGGCCGCCAAGGGCGAGGCGCGCGAACATGACAAGCACAATGCGTTCTACGACGAATACCTAGCCGTCATGGATATGCCTGCGGAATTTTACCTTTCAACGGTTGAGCGTGTGTTCAAGTCCCGCGAAATCGCCCGCAATGCCTTTCACATCGGCGACACCCCCATCGACATTGGCAAAATCACAAACGTCGCGGTCAAAATCGTCGAAGGCGCAGATGATGACATTTCTGCCCCCGGCCAATGCCTTGCCGCTCTTGATCTGCTCACAGGGTTACCCGACGACAAAAAAGCAGCGCACCTTGAGCCGGAAGCAGGCCACTATGGCATTTTCGCAGGGCGCAGCTGGCGCAATAACATCCGCCCTCTCGTGCTCGATTTCATCGACGCGAATGCCTAATCGGTTTTCTGTGTCCCGCTAAACTCTCCCCGAAGGGCCGCTATCAGCTAGCGCAACACCAGCGGCTGCTTCATCCAAGTGCGCAACGCATTGGTCACAGCCTCGGGGTTCTCGAGGCTGGGCACATGGCCCGCATCGGGAATAATCTCAAGCTGGGCATAGGGGATCAACTCGGCAATGAATTCATGGCGGCGCACGGTGTTTTGCCCATCATGATCACCACACATCACAAGCGCGGGCTGCTTGATACGCCGCATAGTGGCCTGCTGGTCCTTGCGGCGCTGCATCGCGCGGGTTTGGCGCACATAGGCTTCGGGCCCAAGACTATTGGCCATTTCGGCCAATAATGCGTGCACATCTTGGCGGTATGGACTGGGGGCCAGCCAGTTGGCGTTCATTTCATGATACATCACGTCGTTCATCCGACCGGAACGGGCTGCGATGATCATCGGCTCGCGATTGGCGGCCGCTTCGGGCGTGTCACTTTGCGCATTGGTTGCGATAAAGGCCACGCGGCTCACACGCTCGGGTGCGCGGCGCAATACTTCCATCGCGACCATGCCCCCCATGCCCATTCCTGCCAGCGCAAATTTCGGTGGCATCCAAGTCAAAATCTGGGAGGCCATTTCTTCCATGCGTTCGCCAAGGGTCAGTGGCGCAAATGTGATGGGCATTTCACGCGACAGCGTCGCCATTTGCGCATAAAACACGCGCGCATCACAGAGCGTTGGCGGAAGTAATACCAATGGCTCAATCATTGCTTTGCACCTGACATGTTCGCCCCCGACTTATCGCACCATATTTGGCGAAGTCAGCGCATAAGAGCAAGCCATGAGCGGATAAATTTGCGCGATCACAAAAAGGGGCGCAGGGTGGGCCAGTCGCTTTGCGCTGGGCCAACCCTGTGCAAACCTATTTATGGGATGCGACGTGCGTCACCGCGGGACGGTAAACAAAGATCAGGCCCAAAATGGACAAGATGAAAATCACCATTGGGACCAATGTCAGCGACGCGCGCAACGCATTAAGCGCCTCGGGAGATTGCGCAATGACCCCGCTTGTCGAGGATTGCCAGCCAGCCGCTGACAAAATGAACCCCAAGACCAACGGCGCAATTGCATTGGCGACCTTTTGGCCAAACAACCACACGGCACTAAACGCGCCTTCAATCGCTTCGCCTGTTTCATTGCGCGTCACGTCCATCAGATCAGGATACATCGCCCAAGGCACCTGTTGGTAGGCGCCATTGGTAAAGCCTGCAAGCAGGAACAGCATCGCCATAACCGTCACGCCATGGGCAGGAAGCACAAACCAGATCCCCGCCAAGACCACTATATAAAGTTCAATCCCAATGATCAGTGCCGTCGTTTTGCCAAACCTTGCGCTGGCTTTTACCCAGATGAACTGGCTCATAACCGATCCTACGATGAACATGGCAAACAACGTCGAAAAGATACCCAATCCGGCGGCCAATCCCGACAACGGCCCAGCGCCGTCATCAACAATCAGATAAAGCGCTGCCAATTGCAGACCCGCGGCAATCAGGGCGACGCCAAGCGTCAGCAAACCGTAAAGCATCACCAGCCGCACAAATGCGCGATTGCCCATCACCAGCTTGAGGATCACCATAAAATTCCCCTCGGCGGCCTGTTGGATACGGGGTGTTTTGCGCGTGGCCCATAGCATGGCCCAAATCGTCAAAATAACCACCGGAGACACCATCAACACGGCTGAAAAATACCCCGCCTTCGTATCGCCAGCCAATGCAGGCACCAATGCGCCCGCAATCAACAGGCCAAAGGAGGCAAATGTCATCCGAAACGCCATCATAGATGAACGTTCATTGGGGTCTTGGGTCATCTCGCCCGCCATGGCGCCATAGGGAATGGCCACGAAGGTAAATCCAATTGTCGCCACACCAAAAAATGCTACGACCCAAGCGGCATTGGCTTGCCAGCTCATCCCGTCGGGCACGGCAAATACGCCAACGATGCCAGCGGCCAAAACAACTGCGCCAACCGCGATCCAAGGTGCTCGGCGGCCCCAGCGGGTGTTTGTGCGATCTGACAAGTAGCCGACCAAGGGATCGGTCACGACGTCAAATGCCAACACAGCAAAGGTCACAACCCCTGCAATATGCGCAGGCACGCCCAAGAATGTGGTGAGGAATGCAAACACGAGCAACTGCTTGACCACAACAAAGACGTTTACGCCCATATCGGCCAGGCCCCAGCCCGCCTTTTGCCCAAGTGACAATGCCATTGAATTCCCTCCCAAGAATTTTGCGCAGCCTATGCGCAATCAACTCACGGACCTAAGGCGACGTTGCGTCAGGCCAGAAGGTTATTTTGTCATCAAACCTGAGGCGCGTTTGCCAGTGCCAATACCTCTTCAATCGTCGTGGTTGTCAGGGACAAACACGCATCGTCAGAGAAGCGGTGATCTGCGCCGTCTACCAAAGTGAGACGCATGTCGGGGCCGCTGGCGTGGTCTAGCAAGCGCAGTGCAACCGAAAGTGCGACATCGGCGTCGGCGGTGCCTTGCAAAAACCGCGTGGGAAAAGGCAGTGATAGTGGGTCACGCAGAACCAAATGATCGCGGCCATCTTCGATCAAGCGCTTGGTAATCGTATAGGGCTGGCCATAATCGGACGGCAGGGCCACCTGCCCCATGTCGTTCAGCTGGGCGCGCTGCGCGTCACTAAACCCTGCCCACATGCTGTCTTGGGTAAAGTCGGGGGCTGCGGCAATCGTCACAAGGCCCGCAATTTTTTCGGGCATCTGGCGGGCGACAAGCAGGGAAATCCAACCGCCCATGGATGAGCCAACCAAAACAACCGGCCCAGAAATCATATTGATCGCGGCGCAGGCATCCTCGAACCAGTCACCAATTGCACCGTCGGTAAATGCGCCACGGCTTTGCCCATGACCGGAATAGTCGAACCGCAAAAACGCGCGCGATTGGCTTTGCGCCCATGTTTCAAGGTGCACCGCCTTTGTGCCCGCCATATCGGACATAAAACCACCCAAAAACACAATCGCCGGACCGTCACCAAGTGTATGGTGATACGCAATCTGGCGGCCTTGGAGCGTCGTTAGGATTTTTGGATCGTCAGCCATGCCAATACACCTCTTGCGTGAGCTTTATCGCGTTGGTGTCTGTTTAAAAACTCAGGTGTAGAAAGTGTAGCCCGATTTCACAAAATTCGTCATACGCCAATGTTTACGCAAGCGGGTTTGTTGGTGCGAAAGGGTTAATCAACACCATAAATACGGGGATTTACAGGCAAAAGTCTTGACACTTTTGGGGGGATACAAGACTTAGGGCGCACATACCCGCAACCGGGCGCTTGGTAGGCGCCAAACCGATGAGGAGCCTGCATATGGCCCAGATTTCCCTGACATTCCCCGATGGTAACGCACGTCAATATGACGCTGGTATCACTGCTGCCGCCGTTGCTGCCGATATTTCCAGCAGCTTGGCGAAAAAGGCGATCAGCGCCACCGTGGATGGTGCGCATTATGATCTGCAATGGCCGATCAATGCCGATTGCGCGATTGCGATCAACACCATGAAGGACCAAGAGCCCGCGCTTGAGCTTGTGCGCCACGATCTGGCGCATATCATGGCGCGCGCGGTGCAAGAGATTTGGCCTGATACACAGGTCACAATCGGGCCTGTGATCAAGGATGGCTGGTACTACGATTTTGATCGCAAAGAACCGTTCGTGCCAGAGGACCTAGCGGCGATCGAAAAGAAGATGAAAGAGATCATCAACAAGCGAGAGCCAGTGCGCACCGAGATTTGGGAACGCGAAAAGGCGATCCAATTCTATAAGGACAAGGGCGAGCCGTATAAGGTTGAGCTGATTGAAAGCATTCCGGGTGACGAGCCGCTGCGCATGTATTGGCACGGCGACTGGCAAGACCTGTGTCGTGGCCCGCACTTGCAGCACACTGGCCAAGTGCCTGCTGATGGTTTCAAGCTGATGAACATCGCCGGCGCCTATTGGCGCGGCGATAGTGACCGTCCGATGTTGCAGCGCATCTATGGCGCGGCCTTCACCAACAAAGAGGGCCTGAAAGAGCACCTGCACCGCTTGGAGCAGGCCGCCCTGCGCGACCACCGCAAGTTGGGCCGCGAGATGGACCTGTTCCACATGCAAGAAGAGGCCCCCGGTCAGGTGTTTTGGCACCCCAACGGTTGGACCGTCTACACCATTTTGCAAGACTACATGCGCCGCAAACAGCGTAGCGGTGGTTATGTTGAGGTGAACACACCACAGGTGGTTGACCGCAAGCTATGGGAAGCGTCCGGCCACTGGGAAAAGTATCAAGAGAACATGTTTATCGTCGAAGTGGACGAAGAACATGCCCGTGAAAAAGCGGTAAATGCGCTGAAACCGATGAACTGCCCGTGTCACGTGCAGGTTTATAACCAAGGGCTGAAGTCCTATCGTGATCTGCCGCTGCGGATGGCCGAATTTGGCGCGTGTAACCGGTATGAGCCGTCAGGCGCGTTGCACGGTATTATGCGCGTGCGCGGATTTACCCAAGATGACGGGCATATTTTCTGCCGCGAGGATCAGATTGAATCCGAGACTGCAGAATTCATCGGGTTTCTTTCACAGGTTTATAAAGACCTCGGGTTTGAAAACTTTAGCGTCAAATTCTCGGATCGCCCCGAAACACGTGCGGGCAGCGATGAGGTTTGGGACAAGGCCGAGGAAGCATTGCTATCGGCCACACGTGCGGCAGGCATTGAACCTGAGTTGAACCCCGGCGAAGGGGCGTTTTATGGCCCGAAGCTGGAGTTCGTGCTGACCGACGCGATTGGCCGCGATTGGCAATGCGGCACCCATCAGGTGGATTTCGTTCTGCCCGATCGGCTTGACGCGACATATATTGGTGAAGACGGCAACAAGCACCGCCCTGTTATGTTGCACCGTGCGACATTGGGTTCGTTTGAGCGTTTCATCGGTATTTTGATCGAAGAACACGCAGGTAAATTGCCGTTCTGGCTGGCCCCGCGTCAGGTGGTTGTGGCAACGATTGTATCGGACGCCGATGATTACGCCGCCGAAGTCGTCGCAGCCCTGCGGGCCGTCGGTGTGCGCGCAGAGGCCGATACCCGCAATGAGAAGATCAACTATAAGGTGCGCGAACACAGTCTAGGCAAGGTGCCGGTGATCCTTGCACTGGGTGCGCGAGAGGTTGAGGAAAAGACCGTGACTGTGCGCCGTTTGGGTGAGAAGCAAACCAAGGTGATGGGGTTTGATGAAATTGTTACAGAACTGAAGGTCAGCACAACGCCACCTGACCAGTTGTAACATTCCACCACTGGAACCTGTAACAAACCCCGCCTGATTTTATCAGGCGGGGTTTTTGTTTTTCAGGGGTTTGGCTGAATTTCCTATATTTTTCACAAGACCCATGTTCACAGAAACGCGATGCACGGACGTGTGAGTGGAGTAGTGACTGTGCAATTGGCTAAGTTCATTCCAACGCAGAACAGCGTTACGTTTATCAACGTTCTGAAATGAAAAAGGAAAACACCATGTCTAAGATTTCTAATTCCATCGTTATCGCATCCGCAGTTGCAACAGCAGTTGCTGGTCTTGCGACGCAATCTGCTGCTGAAGGCAACGAAAAGTGCTTTGGCGTATCGCTCGCTGGTGAAAACGATTGTGCGGCTGGCCCAGGCACATCATGTGCTGGCACATCGACAGTTGATTACCAAGGCAACGCATGGACACTTGTGCCTGCTGGTACATGCGAAGACATGATGATCGAAGCAATGGGCGACAGCCCTGCGCGTTCCGGCTCGCTTGAAGCGCTGGACCGCGATCTGCCTGCATAAGACGAAAAATTGGGGCGGGATTAATTCCGCCTCAACACCCCTACGATCTGCTATGGTGCGTTATGCTTGATACATTCCCCTCTTTACCGCCACGTGCTGGCGTCGGCTACAAGGCGCAACATTATAGCGATATTCTGGCGAACCCTGGCCCGCTTGGTTGGCTCGAGGTGCACGCTGAGAATTACATGGGCGACGGTGGCCGTCCGATTGCCCAGCTGCAACATCTTGCCGAACGGTTTCCCATTTCTGTCCACGGTGTTGGCCTGTCGATTGGTGGCGAAGGCGCGTTGGATGCCGATCACCTTGCGCGACTAAAGCACCTTGTTAATTGGCTGAACCCCGCCAGTTTTTCCGAGCATTTGGCGTGGTCAACGCATGACAGCCATTTCCTGAACGACCTGCTGCCCCTGCCCTATACCGACGCGACGCTGGCCCGCGTGGCGCAACATATTGACCAAGTGCAAGACGTGCTTGGCCGTCAAATGTTGCTCGAAAATCCGTCGAGCTATCTGGCATTCGCCGAAAGTGACATGGATGAAACCGCGTTTCTGGCCGAACTGGTCAAGCGCACGGGCTGTGGCCTGTTGCTGGATGTGAACAATGTGTTTGTAAGCGCCACCAACCTGAAAACCAGTCCGCAGGCCTATATTGATAGCTTTCCCCTTCATGCTGTTGGCGAAATGCACCTTGGCGGTCATGATGAGGACGAAGATGAGACCGGTGCGCCATTGCTGATCGATAGTCATGGCGCGGCTGTGGTCGATCCGGTTTGGGCGTTGCTGGATTATACTCTGGCAAAATCAGGCCCCAAGCCGCTGTTGATCGAATGGGACAATGATGTGCCCGAATGGGACGTATTGTCAGGCGAAATTGCCCGCGCTGACACCGCATTGGCGCTGGCATGAGCGTTTCACAAACACAGTTTAGCGCAGGTCTGCTCAATGCTGATATTCCCGCACCTGTTGGGTTGGAAAACCCAGATGGCGCACAAGCGAGCAAGCGATATGACGTCTACCGCAATAATGTGGCCGTTGGCCTGTCTGATGCATTAGAGGCCGCGTTTCCGGTGGTGCGCAAACTGGTCGGTGACGAATTTTTCCGTGCGATGGCAGGTGTTTATCTGCGCAAGCATCCGCCCCAAAACCCGCTGATGATGTTTTATGGCGAGCAGATGCCGAAATTTCTGATGCGGTTTGAACCGGCATTTAGCCTACCGTATTTGCCGGATGTCGCACGGCTGGAGCTGGCCATGCGCCAAGCGTATCACGCCGGCGATGCAGCACCGATTGATGCCGATGCCTTGGTCGCCTTGGCGCCTGATCGGTTGATGGCGACGATGGTTGACCTGTCGCCAGCCGTGCACGTGATCAAATCAAGCCACCCTATCGCATCAATCTATCTGGCCAACACGCAGGCCAATGCCCCCAAGCCCCTGCGCGGGCCTGAATGTGCATTGATCACACGCAAGGGATTTGACCCAACCGTCCGAGCGATCACACAAAGTGCTGCCGATTTTATCCTTGGGCTACAAAGCGGCAAATCCTTGGGCGTTGCGATGGCGACAGCGGGGCGAGACCTGAACCTTGGGGAAACGATCCAGATCCTGTTATCCCAACACGCAATCTCCGACATCAATTGAAAGCGATACCACATGTTCAACGCCTATGACCGCATCACAAGCCACCTAGACCGCGATGCATCCATCGCCCTGCCCACATTGGCGCGACTGGCCTTTGCTGGCGTGCTTTTGCTGTATTACTGGGCGTCCGGCATGACCAAATTGGGCGACGGTTTTTTTGGGTTCTTGAGCCCGAGCATTGGCGCCTATGCCCAGATTTTCCCAAAGCAATTCGAAGCCGTTGGCTATGACGCATCTGCGATGGGCTGGCACCATTGGGCCGTCGTGATCGCGGGCACGTGGGCTGAATTCATCCTCCCTGCTTTGATCGTGATCGGGTTGCTCACGCGGCTCGCGGCGCTGGGGATGATCGGCTTTGTCGTGGTGCAATCACTGACCGATATCTATGGGCACGGCGCTGAATTTGGGGCTTATTTCAACCGCGCATCAGGTGAATTGATCGCAGATCAACGTGCGTTTTGGGTGTTGGCCCTGCTGATCCTTGTGTTCAAAGGTGCAGGGCCGCTGTCATTGGATCGCTTGTTTAGAAGTGCGCCTTAGGCTCATCCGGTTTTCCGGCCGCAACGCCAAGAATACCGCCAAGGGCGGCAAAGCCGATGGGGAACATCGTCGCCACGTTGAAGCCAAACGCGTAGTAAAATAACGCTGCGGCGGCGATCATTGCGGCCCCGCCCCACAGCGCGCGTGCCTTGGCCATTGCGCCACCTGCGATAGCAAGGAGCGGGCCTGCAAAGCTGGCAAAGCGAATAAACGCAGGATTTTCGAGCGCGAAAAATTCGGTCACCTCGGGGCGGGCTTCGGATAATTCGGCAAAGCCGTAGCCGAACAGGCCGATGACCATTCCCATTAATCCCGCAATAAGGCCGAGCACCATAGCAGCGTTGCGCATTTCATATTCCTTGTTTTGTTGAGATGCACATAGGCATGGATAGGCTATTCGCCAAGGATTTGTTTTTGCACATCAGCCTTCCAACCGATGGTCCAAACACCGTTATTTTCAATCACGGGGCGTTTCATCAGCGTAGGGTGATTTGCGAGCAGCGACGTGATGTCGTGTGATTTCTCATCCTCCGACAAACCACGCCAAGTGGTAGATGCCCGGTTGATGGCGGCGTCGCCGCATTGTGCGACGATCTGCGCCAGATCAGCGGGTGTGATGCCGTCCGCGCGGACGTCGATGTAGGAGATTGGCATTCCTGCGGCCTCGATCGCCTTGCGGGCCTTGCGGCAGGTGTCACATGTTTTGAGACCAAAAAATCGCATGGACCGTCCTTATTTTACTGGCATTTGAGCGAAAACCCGCTTGGGTTGGTTGCTTTTTTATAAATCGCGCTAAAACCAAATATAAGACATCGTTCAGGAGGAATAAAATGCCAAATGGCACCGTAAAATGGTTTAACAAAACAAAAGGTTTCGGATTTATTGAGCCTGACGATGGTAGCGCGGATGTGTTTGTGCATTTCACGGCGCTGGAACAATCCGGCCTGACCAGCTTGGTCGAATTTGAAAAAGTCAGCTACGAGATGATTGACGGGCGCGATGAACGGCAGATGGCCGGACATATCGAAAAGCTGAGTTAATACGGCCGCTTGCGGGCGCTGCGCGGTGTAATGGGCGCAGGTGTTTTCGGCTCTGCCAGCTTTTCCGCGGTGTCGCTGAGGCGTTCGAGCAGGTCATTTTGCAGCGGCACGAACACCGGCTTTGATGTGGTTTCGATCGATAAAGTCGACATTTATTCGCCCCCCGACGATGTTTGCTGGGGCGGTTTTAGGGCAATTGGCGGCTTGGGGTGAGGGGAACACGCGGCGACTGTTCCCCAGATTCGAGCGATGCCCGCATTGGGCGCGGATTTGTCAGAGCCAGATCGCCTGTGTTTCATCGCCCCAGCCCAGCGTGAACTGCGTGCCATCGGTGATGACGGGACGCGCCATCAGGGCGGGTTGATCGAGGAGCTGGGCGTCGGCGTCGCTCTCTCTCATCCACGCATTGAAATTGCGGTAGGTCTGGGTTTTGCGATCCACGAGGTTATCGCCAAATTCCGCCAGCAGCGGCGCCCATTCATCCTCGGTCAGACGATCCGCGCGGACATCGCGAAACGTCACATCATGCCCCGCCTCGGCCAGCGCCTTGCGGGCTTTGTTACAGTCGGAACATGTGGGCAGGCCGTAGAGGATCATGGTGCGGGGCTTTCGGTTGTTTGGGTGACTTGTCTCACATCTTGGGGTGCCACACCAGACGGGCAGCGTTCGGACCTCGGGGAGGCGTTGTTCTGCTTGGGGCTTGGGTATCTAAACTGGCGTTGTGCTAGAGAATGATGGTGCAAGAAGCGCCCTCCCCATGGGGGAGGGTTTCCGGCTGAAACTGTCGAGGACAGTTTCAGCCGGAAACGGGCGAAGCCCCGGCCCGGGCGCTGATGCGCGAGCTGATTGTTCACTTCGGAAGCGACCTGCAGCATTACGATCCTTCAAAAAAGCAAAAACCCCAAAAGCTTGCGCCTTTGGGGTCTCACAGCACTGATCAAAAACTTGCTTTCGCTTCGCGATCAGTGGCCCTTGGTAGGGTCTTAATGCGGATGCCTAAACATTGCCGCCTCAAGCTTTCATATAGTTAACCTGCATCACTTTGTCAAAGGGGGAAGCCCCATACCATGTAATATACAGTTGCTAATTTCGTGTAAATGCAACGAAGAAAGAGTATTCAATTGATATTCCCGCTTGCCATATCTGTCTTTTCCTAAGCGCAACAAGTCAACTCTATGCCAGCCAACGGCACATACCATATCACCTTTAACCCAGCGATTTTCGTTCCCCCATCTTGGCGGGAGCTGAAACGGAACTAAAAGTTCGTAATGATATTGTTGCAATTTCTTCGGTCTCGATTGGCTGAGAGGAACAACCGTGCAGAGGCCATACCGATCACTTATCGGAGGTGAAACAACCACACATAATCTTGTTTTAACCATTTCAGGAGCTCTAAAACCCTGATCAAAATTAACACAAACTATAGTTCCCCGTTTAGGGTGGTATTTAAGAGCCAAAAATTTTACCTAGCTGAATTAATAGTTTGCAATAGCAACCTTGACTAAAACTACTCACCCAACAGCCTCCATAAACTCCCGCCATTCGCCTTTGGACATGCCAGAGGTCTCTTGCGTGACTTCTTCGCCTTTGAGCATTTTGCGGACGCATTCCAAGGCGCGGCCTGACAGGTTGGCGCCGCCCATGCGGTAGTCTTCGAATGCGCCATAGGCGGCGGGGACCCAGTCGGCGACGACGTTGCAGATGGCGTCGGCGTAGACGCGGATTTCGTATTGGGCGTGGGCGTCGGCGCGTAGGCGCAGGAAGTGGAACAGGTTGTGCAGGTCCACTTTCCAATACCATTGGGTGTAGATGTTGGCGGGCAGGTTCATGCGGGCCAATTCGCGGGCGAGGCCTTGTTTGCCTTCGTCGTCGATCATCTCGGCGTAGTGATCGTAGTTGCGGGCGGCGTCGCCCTTGAGGATTTCCAGAACGCGGGCAGCTTCTTCGCCAGTAAGCGCTTCGCCGCGGCCTTGGTTGTTGATCACGGATTGCGCGGCGAGTTTGTCCGGCTCGGGGATGTAGAATTCACGGTCGAGGATGGAATAGCGCGCGGAGTATTCGTTGACGTTGGCGGTGCGGTGGCGGATCCACTGGCGGGCGACAAAGACGGGCAGTTTGACGTGTAGCTTGATCTCGCACATCTCAAACGGGGTCGAATGCCAGTGGCGCATCAGGTAGCGGATCAGGCCTTCGTCGTTTTGCACGGATTTGGTGCCTTTGCCGTAGGACACACGCGCGGCCTGACAGATGGCGGCATCGTCGCCCATATAATCAATGACGCGGATAAACCCGTGATCGAGCACGTCGTGGGCGGAATAAAGATGCTTTTCCATCCCCGGTGCAACGGCACGCAAGGTCGGTTGCGGGTTGGCACGCAGTTCGTCGATTTCGGCCTGTTGGTCGGGGGAAAGAGGCATATGTCTGGTCCTGTCATAGATTCGCTGATCACTATATATTGAGTTTGAGCGTGACATAACCTCCATATGCATGAAAAGACTTGCATGAATTGGTGGGTTCATTATTGACTTGGGCAAGCGGCGCTTTGATGGTGCCTATAAAAATCTTAGACGAGGCCAGCCCCATGATCCGCATTTTGATCGCCCTTTCGTTGTTGTTTTCACTGTCTGCTTGTTTGGATGGTGCGCAACCGTTTGATGCCGCAGCGGTGGATGAAACAGAAGACGCGGCGGAGACGGATGATGCCATAACAGGTGGTGGGCTCGAAGGTACGGCCACGTTGCCACCTGGCACTGCTGAGCCAAGTTCGTCATCGCGCATCGAGCGGTATGAAACAGGGGGGTTGGTCCAGACCGCTACTTACAATGCAGTAGACGATACGTTTGAGGTCGATAATCTCGCGTTTGATGGCGAAAATGTGTATCAGCGCGACGATCAGGTGCCAACGCTAGGAACGTTTGCTGTTTATGAAGCCGATGCAGTTACCTTAGATTCGTTGACAGGCACGGCAATTCCGCAAATCACACCATATCGTTTGATCTATGGCGCCAGCACGAACCTTGAGGATGGCAATCGCCGCACATCATTCGCGATTGTGCGCACCGGTGGTTATAGTGGCTACGGTTTCGGTGGCTTTGTTTATCAACGAGAGGGCGGCGTCGTCATTCCGACAACTGGGCAAGCAGTCTTTAACGGTAACTACGCAGGTACGCGGGTTTTCAATGGCGCAGGTGGCTTGGAATACACACGCGGCGATGTGCGGATTGCAATCGACTTTGATGATTTTAACGATAACGCGGGCGTCTATGGTACGGTTTTCAATCGCGAAGCGTTTGAAACTGATGGCACACCAATCTCGCTTGGCGGTGCCGATGAACTTGTGCTTCCGAACATTCAGTTTGTGATTGTGGAGGGCGCGGAAACCGTTACGGCAAATGGTGAAATCACAGGCACTTTGAACAACTCGATTGTCGTTGACGGAACGTTGCAGGAATATGAATCTGGCAGCTATTACGGGATCATCGCAGGCGATATGGCGGATGCTGGTGATGGTGGTGAAATTGTCGGAATGTTTGTCGTAGAATCCACTGATCCCCGATATGAAGACATTACCGCGCAAGAAACTGGTGGATTTATCCTCTACCGTTAATTTTTAGGCTCTAACTTTGAAAACCTTTTTGTGTGCCGTAGCCATGCTTGTCGCGACGACAAGTTTAGCCCAGTCACAGGCGAGGGTAACGCTGACGCCCGAGCAATATTTAACGGTTGGAAAGTCGCAATTGATGCAGGGCAATCTCAGCTCTGCTGCAGAGATTGCCGACATCTTATTGCTACGGGATAGCGCAGATTTCGCTGCTCTTTTTCTACGTATGCAAACCGCACTTGCCGCAAATGATTTTGCTGCGGTGGTCGAATTCGGCGCCAGAGCCTATGCTGTGGCGCCAAGTGATGAGGCCGCACATGCTTCTGCTCGCGCCGTTGCACGTGGTTATGCGGAACAGAAAAAAGATACATCAGCGCAATTTTGGTTGCGAAGAGCGTTTCAATACGCCCCTGGTAGCCAAGAAAAATCTGCAGTCGCAAAAGACTATGCTTTTTTGCGTCAACGTAATCCGCTGGCGTTATCGTTGCGGTTCGGGATTGCTCCGTCATCCAACATCAACGCAGGCAGCGAAGCAGAGACATTCACTTTAACAATTTTTGGGTCAACAATTGAGGTCCCACTGAGCGCGAACGCGCGCCCTTTAAGTGGATACGCAATCAAGGGTGGATTTGACGCCAACTATCGGATTTCCAGCAATGAAAACGGAGCAAAGTTCATTGTCGCGAGCGCCGACCATTTGACTTATGCGATGAGCAGCTCATCCAAGGCAGCCGCACCCGATGTGGATGGGTCGGACTATTCAAAGAGCAATCTATCGCTCGGCTTTTTGTGGCGCGAACAGTTGCTTCAAGACGCGTTGCCGACAGATTTGCGACTATCACTCTCGCAGAGCTGGAGTGCTGGCGATCTGGACACGCGGTCATTAGCGGCGAGTGTGGGCCATAAGTGGCAGCTTGGTAAAACAGATCAGGTGGCCGCGTCATTTCGTGCAGAACAGACCCGTAATCTTGATGGTGATCCGCCATCAACGGCCAAGAGCGTGAATGCATCATGGACGCATACCCTAGGCAACGAGGATGCGCTGACATTCGGGGCCGGCACCGTGCAAAGCCTGTCTGAAAAAGCATTGGCCGATTATGAAACCCGTTCAATTCGCGCGTCGTATGTTAAGACAGAACCAGTCCTTGGCGTTAGGTTGGACTTTTCGTTTGACTATACAGAACGCACATTCGACAGGGATGCGAACCTGAGCGGTCAACGAAACGACATTATTCGAACCGTGAACATAAACGTTAATCCGGTGAATTTTGATGTATATGGGTTTCAGCCCGTGTTTCGCGTGGAAGCATGGGAAACTCGCAGCAATTTCGATCTATATGAACGCAAATCCGCCAGTTTAAGCTTTGATCTGAAATCATCGTTCTAGGCACGGCTTGCCAGTGGGCGCGGCTGTGTTACCTTTTTGAGGAAACCAAAAAGGGGAATGACGATGGCGTTGAAATATCTACATACGATGGTGCGGGTAAAAGACCTTGAGGCGTCTATCGCGTTTTATGCGTTGCTGGGGTTGAAAGAAACCAGACGGATGGACAGCGAAGGCGGGCGATTTACGCTGGTTTTCATGGCGCCAGAGGGGCAAGAGGACTGTCCCGTTGAGCTGACGTATAACTGGGATGGGGATGATGCTTTGCCGTCAGATAGCCGTCATTTCGGGCATTTGGCCTATAGCACACCGGATATTTACGGGCTGTGCCAGACGTTGATGGATGCGGGTGTGACGATTAACCGGCCGCCGCGCGACGGGCATATGGCGTTTGTCAGATCGCCTGACAACATCTCGATTGAGCTGCTGCAAGAGGGTGATGATCTGCCGAGCCAAGAGCCATGGGCGAGCATGGAAAACACAGGTCATTGGTAAGGGCATGGCTGGTTGCGATTGTGCTGCTGTCGGGGACATCGGCGGCGGCGAATTGCAGGCAGGCGCTTGCGCTTGGTCTGGATGTTTCGGGATCAGTTGACGCGCAAGAATACATTTTGCAACGCGAAGGCGTTGCGCGAGCGTTAACGTCAGATGCGGTGAGCGCGGTGTTGCTGCGCCAACCCGATGCGCCCGTCAAGGTCACGGTGTTTGAATGGTCGGGCCCCGACCATCAGGTTATTGTGCAGCCATGGATCGATGTGACAGATGCGACATTGCCGGACATCGCGGCGAGGTTGCAGTCCGCTGGTCGGATAAACGGCAGCCCGACAACAGCGATTGGCGCGGCGATGGTTTTCGGCGCAGGGCTGCTTGCGCAACAGGCGGACTGTTGGAAGCGGACATTGGATATTTCGGGCGACGGGCCCGCAAATACAGGCATGCGACCGCAGGATGTTGTCTTGGGTCAGACCGCGGATGGCATCGTCATTAACGGATTGGTCATCGGCTCTGGTGACCAGTCGGGCGGCGATGAAAGGCAGGCAGAGATTAAGGAACTGTCATCCTATTATGACGCTTATGTCATTCGGGGCGCGGATGCATTTGTAGAAACCGCCATAGGGTTTGAGGCCTATGCCGAGGCGATGGAACGTAAGCTGTTGAGAGAGTTGCAAAGCATTGCATTAAGCGCCCTGCCCGCCGATCAATAGATATAGCGAATTTGTTCGGTCCAGTACCGTTCAACCCGGCGCAGCGATGATGTAATCCCTTCGATCCCGTTAAGATCAAGCACCTCGCGTGTCATCAGGCCAGCGGCGTGGGTGGCGAATAGTTTGCCGACGATGTCGCGCACTTCGCGGCCTGATTGGGTTAACCGGACACGCACAGAGCGGCGATCCACCTCTGACCGTTGATGGTGCATATAGCCCGCATCGACCAGTTTTTTCAGATTATAGCTGACGTTGGATCCTTGGTAATAACCACGGCTTTTCAGCTCGCCTGCTGTCACTTCATTGTCGCCAATGTTGAACAACAACAGAGCCTGAACGGCATTCACCTCGAGCATACCAAGGCGTTCAAATTCATCTTTGATGACATCCAGCAAGAGGCGGTGCAGGCGTTCAACAAGCGTCAAGCTATCCAAATAACTGGTCATGAACGCAGCGGCATGGGCCGAGTGATCTGTTTTTTCAGGTGGTGTGATGTCTTGGTGCAAGCTCATCTTTTCTATCTCCGGCAACATAGGTTTTCACCCTTATGCAGCCAAAGAACGAACATTCGGTTAAGCCGGACTTGTCAAACCTGTTGCCCCGGCGGCAATTTTGGTCACCAAGTCTGAATATTGGCTTGGCACAGCGAACTGGCCGTTAACCCATCCGTAAAGGTCATGGTCATTTTCGGACAGCAACGCATCATAAAGCGCTAAGGCCGCATCATCCATATCGGCCAGATGCCGCGTCGCGAAATCATCAAGAATCAAATCCATTTCCTTGATCCCGCGCCGCATAGAGCGCATGCGAAGGCGTTTGATTTTGGTGGCGCGTTCCTCGGTCATTGGGCTGACCGCACAGCAAGGCGGAGCTTTTTCTCCAAATGGCCAAGGCGGTCCGCATTTTGCGCCATAGCGGCCCGCAGCTTGCGAATTTCGGACAGGATATCGTTGATTTCCAACGGCGCGGATTGCACCGGATCGGTTGGGTCAGGCCCCTCGCCTGTGCCGGTCAAAAGCCAGCTGAGTGACACACCCAACAGGCCGGACAGCATTTGTAGGCGGTTGGCGCGTGGTTCACGAAGATCATTTTCCCAAGCGTCCAGACTATCAACTGTCACGCCCAATTGTTCGGCCAGCGCCTGTTGTTCCAAGCCAGCGGCGTCACGGGCACCAGCAAGGCGATCACCGAATGTTGCCGTGTCTTCGCCATACCAGTCGTTTTCATCTTCAAAATCGGTCATCTGCTGCCCTTATAACTTGCGCTGAATGCGTGGTGCACCCTATGACATGTTTGAATGTAATTTGCTACCGGATGCTTATCATGACCTTTCTGTCCAAGACACTTGATCGCGTAAAACCATCACCAACAATTGCGGTGACGACCAAGGCTCAAGAGCTGAAGGCCGCAGGAAGAGATGTGATCGGGCTGGGCGCGGGCGAGCCGGATTTCGATACGCCCCAGAACATCAAGGATGCAGCGGTAAAAGCGATTGCTGATGGTAAGACGAAATATACAGCCGTGGACGGGATTGTTGAGCTTAAGCAAGCGATTTGCGAGAAATTTCAGCGTGATAACGACCTAAGCTATACCCCTGATCAGGTGACGATCGGGACAGGTGGCAAGCAGGTGATCTATAACGCGTTTATGGCGACATTGAACGCGGGTGACGAGGTGATCATCCCTGCCCCATATTGGGTCAGCTACCCCGATATGGTGCTGCTGGGAGGTGGCGAGCCTGTGTTCGTTGAAGGCGTGATGGAGCAGGGTTACAAGATCACTGCTGCCCAGCTTGAGGCGGCGATCACGCCAAATACCAAGTGGTTCTTGTTCAACTCTCCGTCAAACCCGACGGGTGCGGGCTATAGCTGGGATGAGCTTAAGGCGCTGACCGATGTGTTGCTACGCCATCCCCATGTTTGGGTAATGACGGACGATATGTATGAGCATCTGTCCTATGGCGATTTCAAATTCTGCACCCCTGCACAGGTCGAGCCGCAGCTCTATGACCGCACATTGACCATGAATGGTGTGTCCAAGGCCTATGCCATGACAGGGTGGCGTATTGGCTATGCTGCCGGACCAGTGGAATTGATCAAAGCGATGCGAAAGGTGCAATCGCAATCCACGTCTAACCCCTGTTCAATCAGCCAGTGGGCAGCACTTGAGGCGTTAAACGGGACACAGGATTTCCTGACACCAAACAACGAGCTGTTTGTCGGGCGTAGGGATTTGGTTGTTGATCTGCTTAACAAGGCGCCGGGCATTGTGTGCCCCAAGCCGGAAGGTGCATTTTATGTGTATCCATCAATTGCCGACTGTATTGGCAAAACCAGCAAGGCGGGCACAAAAATCACCAATGACGAGGTTTTCGCCACCGCGCTGCTAGAAGAAACAGGTGTTGCGGTCGTATTTGGCGCGGCATTCGGGTTGAGCCCGAATTTCAGGGTCAGCTATGCGACGTCAAACGAAGCGCTAAGCGATGCCTGCAACCGGATTATCGAATTCTGCACAGACCTGTCATAGTGCAAAATGCAATCTAAGGGCGCCCACGATTTTCGCTTGTCGTTATACTGTCCGGTTTGCTACGGTCTGCGTAATTGAGGGAGCAACTCATGGGCGCAGACCTGCCTGATTTCTACTTTCGTATCCGTGAAAACGGTGCTGCGGTGTATCATGTCGATACGCAGAACCGTCAGCGCCGGATTGAAATGGATCAGATCGCGACAGTGAACGTCAATAAGGGCGAGGTGAAGCCGCATGGCGATTACGAGCTCAATGAGACTGATATTGCAGCGATACAGGAATGGCTGGACAACCGCGTTGCCGTTTTGGCGCAGCGCGATGTTGACGATATTCACCGCGCCGTGGACCACATGAACCTGACAACCCAATGGGTGCAATCACGCGCCACGCAAGAGCAGTTGGACGAGGTTACGGACACGCTGTTGCTGGCGATGCATGATCTGCGTTCGGTGCTGGTCAGAAAGAAAGCGGACCGGTTGCTAGGTGACGCCGGCAGCTAGGCCGCGATAAAGACCGAACGCCGCCAGAAACGCCACAACATCAACACAGCCGCAATCGACAGCCCCAGCACGAGGCCAAGCCAGATGCCGACGCCTTCCATGCCGAATGTGAAGGCAAGCACATAGGAGGTGGGCAGGCCGATGATCCAATAGCTGACCACGGCAATCACCATCGGCACGGCGGTGTCTTGGACGCCACGCAAAAGGCCCAAGGCCATGACCTGCAATGCATCCACAATCTGAAACAGCGCGGCCATCGCAAGAAGTGATATCCCGATCGCCACGACGCGATCACGGGCTGGCTCTGCGGGATCAATAAAGATCGCGATCAAGAACTCTGGCACCAGCAAGAACAGCGCCATCGTGACCACAGAACAAATAGCCGACAGGCCGATTGCGACCTTGGCACCTCGGCGGAGGCTTTCCTCGTCCTTGCGACCCAATGCACGCCCTGCCCGCACAGTTGCCGCTTGGGAAAACCCGATGTGGATCATGAACGCGAGGCTAGCCAATTGGATCGCAATACCGTGTGCGGCCAGCGGGATCGGCCCGAACCAGCCCATCATTACGGCGCTGGCACTAAATAACCCGCCCTCGGCCAATGCGGTCAGGCCGATTGGCACGCCAAGGCGGAACACATTCATCATCGCCTCGCCATCACGGCGCCAGACGTTTTGCAAAAGCTTATACTGCGGCAAGACCCGCAAGCCATAAGCGAACAGGATTACAACGGTGATGATCGTGACCAGCAGCGACGCAATCGCTGCCCCTTGGATCCCCAATTCGGGAAAGCCAAAGTTGCCAAAGATCAAAAGGTAGTTGATCACCACATTCAACAAAGCCGTCCCGATGGTAGCCCACAGGATAATCGCCGTGTGTTCAAGCGCCGCGAGATAGGATTTGAGCGTCATCACGATCAGCGCGGGCACCATTTGCCAAGCAACAATGACAAGGTAGTCCTGCGCGATTGCGGAGACTTCGGGGTCTTGGCCCATAGCGATCAGGATCGCCTCGCCCCAAAAGAACGGCACCATGACGATCAGGCCATAGATGATCGACAGCCAAATCCCCATACGGGTGACGCGGCGCACCTGCACCTCGTCACCTTCCTCGGCTGCGGCGGCAACAAGCGGGGTGACTGCAATCGCAAAACCAGCACCGACAATGAACACAACAAAAAACAACGTGGACGCAATTGTCGCGGCAGCAAGCGCCGTCACATCATACCACCCCAGCATCAGCGTATCCGTCATATGGATCGCAAATTGCGCCAAATGAGATGCGATAAGGGGCAAGCCGAGCCGCAAAAATGCGCGGCGGTGTTCAGGATATGATTGCGCGATTGTGTCCATAATGTCAGGCTTAGGCATATCCCCTAGCGCCGTCTACCCTTGGAGGAATACGAAATGTCCGATTTATTAATCGCTACAGCGCAACCGTTTTACAGCCAGCTTGCAAACAATAACACCAAAGCATGGTGGGATGAGCATCGCGCAACATATGACAATACGCTTAAGCCAGAGGCGCTTGCGCTATTGGACAGGCTCGCGCCCAAGCTATCAGAGCTGATTGGCGAAGAGGTGAAGACCAAGCTGTTTCGCCCGCACCGCGATGTGCGGTTTTCCAAGGACAAGACCCCCTATAAGCCGCACCTGCATATGATGTGGCAGGTGATTGACCCCACAGCGCGGCAAGCGCCGGTTTATTTCCTTGGGATCGGCGTGGATTATGTCACCGCTGGTGCAGGCATGATGGGGTTCGACAAACCCGTACTAGAGGACTGGCGCAAGTTCATTGATTTGGACCGCAAGCGGATTGGTGATATTTTCGATGACCTGACCCACAAGGATTTTGTGTTCCGTGATCCCGCGCTCAAACGCGTCCCCTCGCCGTTTGCACCCGATCACCCCTTGGCCGATTACCTGCGCATGAAAGGCTGCGTCGCGAGCCGTGATTTGGGTATGCCCGAAGATATTGAACTGGCGGTTTTGCGGGCGTGCAAGCAGCTGACGCCGCTCAATCATTTGTTGCTGCAAATTGCGAGTGCTTAGGGGGTGGAATGTCAGGAAGGACGACAAAGCAAGCGTCCGCTGTACTTGAAGCAATTTCCAGTTTGGTAGATCGTTCTTCAGTCGGTGGTTTTTGGGAGCCTTTAGAAAAGTGGAGAGGAACATTTAAGTTTCGCCAATTGAGCCTGCTCACATGCTCTAAAAACTTCTCCCGATCCAATTGGTAAACCGACGCCACATACCGCCAAACTCAGGCATCTCTATTGTTCTTACACTATCAGTTACACCGTCAAGGGCCGCTATACTTGTGTCCCAAGCAACTTGAGGCGACTTTTTTATACCATTCCACACTTCTTTTTTTGTTGGAATTTGTAAGGCGCAAACCGCACTTCTATCATCCGAGCGAGCAGTTTCAGTGCCAAGAGCGACTTGAAGATCGTAAAGATCAGTCATGTTATCACATGCTGCCTTGAGTTCGTATGATGTTGCTGCAAGGACAATCGCAATCCCGTAGAATGGAATGCTTTCACCTGGAATACTGGACACGTTTGCAAGGGTTGATCGCGTTGTCCGAGTCATTGTGAGATCAAGAACTTCTTGTGTCGCTTCTTTAGCCGTCGTCGACCGCCCTCTGAATGTAACAACATTAACTTTTCGGATGCGCTCATTCTCCTTAACTAGGCTGGAAACACGCCGTTTCTCAATATCAAGATCCGTCCTTAGCCGCGCGTTCTGTCTGCTCAAGCCAAGAGTTTCTGTTTTTGACCGTCCGATAACGGTAGACGCCGTTCCAGCAACGGCTGATATTGCAGTACTTGTAATGGCAGCCAACGCTGTAACTGTATGGCTGGCAACGAAGATGCTAAGAAACAATAAAACGGCCAGTATGCGGCCCGTTGTGAAGATAATTCGAGTAGCCCCGACGATAAGTGCTAGAGTTTTTTTAAACATTTTTGCCAATCAGATTCTGTATATTTCAATTCTTAATTTGAAGCCAAAGTGCCGAATAGAGAAGACAATTCAGCGAGCAATCAAAAGAAGGCCGGCATATCTAATCCGTTGCGCCGCATTACGTGCTCCGGGCTCCTAGCAGACGCCAACCAGTCGAAAAGCATTCCCAAGCAAGCAGGTTTTACAGGCCAACGAACACTCCTCCTCCGCCATCTTATCTCAGCTTGCCAAACAACTCCCCCTTTCGGTCAACCGCGGCTAGTGACATACTAGCGAAAAGCAAAATAGCAGAGCAGCATTATGGCCAACGATCTTTTGTCATCCACCGGACCTGACGACTATAACGCCGATAGCATCGAGGTGCTTGAGGGCTTGGAGCCCGTCCGAAAACGCCCTGGTATGTATATTGGCGGCACGGATGAGCGCGCGTTGCATCATTTGGTGGCCGAGGTGCTTGATAACTCGATGGATGAGGCCGTGGCAGGCCATGCCAACCGGATCGAGGTCGAGCTGCACGCCGATTATTCGCTGACGGTGCGCGACAACGGGCGCGGTATTCCGATTGATCCGCATCCGAAGTTTCCCGACAAGTCCGCGCTTGAGGTGATCCTTTGCACGCTGCACGCAGGCGGCAAGTTTGGCGGCAATGCCTATCAGACGTCAGGTGGTTTGCACGGTGTTGGTGCGTCGGTGGTCAACGCGCTGTCCGATAGCATGGTTGTGCAAGTGGCAAGGAATAAGGAACTGCATGAGCAGCGGTTTTCACGCGGTATACCGCTTGGGCCTGTTGAGAAGGTGGGCGCTGCACCCAACCGTCGCGGCACCACGGTCACGTTCCATGCTGACGAGCAGATTTTTGGGAAGCATCGGTTTAAGCCTGCGCGATTGTTCAAATCGATCCGGTCCAAGGCATATTTGTTCTCTGGCGTTGAAATCCGTTGGAAGACGGCGATTGATGACAAGGAAACCCCGCTAGAGGCAACATTCCACTTCCCCGGTGGTCTTGCCGATTACCTGAGCGAAACCTTGGGCAAATCCACGACCTATGCCGATAAGCCGTTTGCGGGCACAGTTGATTTTCAGGAAAAATTCGGCGTGCCGGGCAAGGTGGAATGGGCCATTAACTGGACCCCTGCCCGCGATGGTTTCATGCAGTCCTATTGTAACACAGTGCCTACGCCCGAGGGGGGCACGCATGAGGTCGGGTTTTGGAACGCGATCCTGCGCGGCGTGCGCACATACGGCGAATTGGTCGGCAATAAGAAGGTCGCGCAGGTTAACCGCGATGACCTGATTGTAGGCGGATCGGCGTTGGTGTCATGTTTCATCCGAGAGCCGGAATTTGTAGGCCAGACCAAGGACCGTCTGGCCACGGTTGAGGCACAGCGCATGGTATTCAACGGCGTCGCTGACCACTTTGACAACTGGTTGGCCGCTGACAAAAAGGCCGCGGGTGCGATCCTTGATTTTCTGGTGCTACGGGCCGAGGAACGGCTGCGGCGCAGGCAGGAAAAGGAAACGGCGCGCAAATCCGCGACCAAGAAGCTGCGCCTGCCCGGCAAACTGACCGATTGCACCGCCAAGAACCGCGAAGGCACCGAGCTGTTTATCGTGGAGGGCGACAGCGCGGGTGGTTCTGGCAAGGGGGCGCGCAATCGGAATAATCAGGCGCTGCTACCGCTGAAGGGTAAAATCCTGAACGTGCTGGGGGCTGCGTCCAACAAGATCACGACCAACGCCGAGATCAACGACCTGTGCGAGGCGCTGGGTGTGGGCATGGGCACCAAGTTTAACGTCGATGATCTACGCTATGACAAGATCATCATCATGACTGATGCGGATGTTGACGGGGCGCATATTGCGGCGCTGTTGATGACGTTCTTTTTCACCCAGATGCGCCCGCTGATTGACCAAGGGCACCTGTATCTGGCGTGTCCGCCGCTTTACCGTCTGACCCAAGGGGCCAAGCGCGTGTATGTGACCGACGATGCCGAAAAGGATGCGGTCATGGAAAAAGGGCTAGGTGGGAAGGGCAAGATTGACGTCCAGCGGTTCAAGGGCTTGGGCGAGATGGATGCCAAGGATCTCAAAGAGACCACGATGGACCCCACCACCCGCAAACTGATCCGTGTGACGGTGCATGATGACGAACCGGGTGAAACGGCCGATCTGGTAGAGCGTTTGATGGGCAAGAAGCCGGAACTGCGGTTCCAGTATATTCAGGAGAACGCGCAGTTTGTTGAGGAGTTGGATGTTTGAGAATTGCCAAGACTCTAAGCCTCGGCGCATTGGTATTTTTGTCAAATGCGGCGTGGTCTGAGACATTGCTGAGCTGTGGGGCATCCAAAGGACAAGGTTTTTTCTTCAAGCATTCTAGGTGGAACCCGAATGGTCCTGAATGGGCTTCAGACGCAATTTCAAACGGCAAAATTATTCTAAAGCTTGTAGACGATAGATACGACATTGCGTTTGACGATATTGTTGGCAGCCACAGTTATAGAGCTGATGGCGCCGAACTAATTAAGCTTGCTGAGAATGATCAACTTGCAACATTTGGCGTATTTCACCCAAACTACACGGATGTTTACACATTCGACTTTGTCGACAAGCATGTTGCTTGGTCTTCGCACAAGATTGGGTTCATACCAAAAGCTTCAACTTACTATGCATCGTGTGACTGATTAAGCGTTATTAGAGTTGGCGGGCAGCGCACGACCTTGGTGGGCGTTCGCGCCGTTGCCGTATTGCGGGCGACAGCAATTTGAATTGACGTAATTCACCTTGATACGCTGTAAAAGCGCCCTCCGGGGGGAGGTCGTGCGCTGCCCGGCGATGCCGGGCGGGGGCTTGATCGACGTGGGTGCTTTATTTCACGGCGAAGTTGCTAATACGCGCCACGATCCGGCTATCTGTGTCGTCGCTATCGCCTGATACGGCGACGCCGACGAGGGAGCCTTTGGGGCCTTCAAATGAGCGGGCGTAGTCGGCGGCGAGGTTGACAGAGGCCGACGCGCTGCCAGTGCCCGCAAGGCGAAGCGGGATCGTGACGCCAGAGCCAGTGGAGCCGTAAGGGGAGCGGATGACCTCGCCCACGGGGTTGTTGCCGCCCCAAGCATATTGGATCACGCGCACGTCTTTGCGGCCAAGCAGGCTTCGGATGCCTGCACCTTCAAGGTCGGGTGCGACGGCATCGGGGACAAACACGAAATAGAGCGACAAATTGCGATCATCGCCGCCCTTGAGCGACAAGTCAGTGGCCGGAACGCTCTCGCTAACCGACCAGTCCCATGTGGCGTTACTGGCCGCCCAATCGGATGCGCCGACACGCGACCAAGCGATGCTGACCGATCCATCCGACACCATTTGCAGGCTTTCGCCGAAGTCATAATCATTGGAGGAAAAGAGCGATAAACGCTGTTCCTTCCAGCCAGTGCTAAAGGGGATCGGACCCGCGAGCGCGGCGGTCGCGGTGGTGATCAACATGGCGGCGGTCAGCAGAATACGCATGGGCAACTCTTTCACATTCAATGTGCAACCTGATTAGTCATTCAACGCGGGGAATGAAGCAAAAGTTCCGCAACCTCACGCCATTGTCAGAACGGTGACATCATATAGGGTGATCACAGACGACAGGAAATTGGAGACCCAGATGCCCTATTATATGGTGATGTTTGCAGCGGGGCTTGGCATTCCGATGCTGGCCGCGTTGAACGCAGGATTGGGGCGATATTTGGGATCACCTGCGATGGCCGCGATGATCCTGTTTGCGGTGGCGTTTTGTGTGGCGGGGGCGGTGACCTTGCTGACCGCAACAGCGCCATCTGCGATATTTGCTGCGCCTAAGCCATTGTTCTTGGGCGGATTGTTTGTGGCGTTCTACGTGTTGTCGATCACGTGGATTGCCCCGATTATCGGGGTTGGGCCTGCGGTGTTCATGGTGCTGTTGGGCCAGATCGTAGCAGCGGCGGCGATTGACCACTTTGGCCTGATGGGCGCTGCAATCAAACCGCTCACGATGATGCGCATGGCAGGGATCGCTGTCATGGTTGCTGGACTGGTCCTCATCCAGAAGGGATAGTCAGCCGCAGGGGGGCATTGCCAAGGTCGGTCCCGAGCAATGCCTTTGAAAATTTATGCAGATGCCAGCTTTTGTGTCAGTGCCCAAAGCGCGTCCGGCACCTCGATTTCATCCATCTCATGGCGATTTGCGCCGGGGATGCGGGCCCCATCTTGGGCGGCGACAGCCTCGGCCACGCGAGCGAACCGATCACCGAAGTGATCGCCGTGTGTGGTTGGGTCAATCAAGATGTAGAATTGGCCCAGATCATGCGGCTTGCCGTCAGGCAGCTTGAGCCCGCTGACATCCAGCGAGTTCACCGAGCCTGTCATGCCAGCCGCGAGCAATTCAACCATTAGGCCAAAGCCCCACCCCTTGTAGCCGCCAGCGGAGACCAATGCGCCTTTGAGCGCTGCTTCGGGGTCAGTCGTGGGCGCGCCATTTTCATCAACGGCCCAGCCCAGTGGAATGGCCTCGCCTGCGGCCTTGGCCATTGTGATTTTGCCCAACGCCACAGCAGAGGTGGAGAAATCAAAGTGCATACGCGGGCCATCATCACCCGGCACGGTCATGGCAATCGGATTGGTGCCGATAACACGGGCATTGCCACCGGGTGGCGCCACAACAGGGGATGCGTTGGTCATGCCGATCGCGATTAAGCCGTGTGCCGCGATCTGTTCGGTGAAAAAGCCTAGCGATGTGCAGGTATGGGAATGCGCGATGGACAGCGATGCAATGCCGCATTCGCGGGCGGCGGCAACGGCAGTGTCCAAGCCTGCGGCAAATGCAGGTTGGGCAAACCCGAATTTCGCATCAGAAATCACAGAGGCGGCACGGGGGGTGCTGACCACAGGATCAACGGTGCCGTTGACACGACCAGTGGTCAGCTGTGTGCAATAGCTTTCAAGGTAATAAAGCCCGCAGATCACATTGCCGAGCTGTTCGGCACGCGCAACAGCTCTGGCCACATGTGCGGCCTGAGGTTCGGCAGCACCATGGGCGATCAGGGCTGCTTTGCTGGTGGTTTCAATCGTTGCGACGGAGATTTTCATGTCTGTTCTAATGTCCCGTTTATCAGCCGCACAGTGCGATCCATTCGCGCGGCAAGGTCAAGGTTATGTGTGGCAATCACCGCCGAAAGGCCAGTAGATCGCACAAGTGTCATCAGCGCGTCAAACACCCGATCAGATGTGTCAGGGTCCAAATTGCCGGTTGGCTCGTCGGCTAACAATAACGCAGGTTGATTGGCCAATGCACGACAGAACGCGACACGTTGCTGTTCACCACCGGATAGAGCGGCCGGGCGATGAGCGGCGCGATGTTCAATACCGACCTTCGCCAAGAGCGACAAACCACGGGCTTGGGCATCGGTTTCAGATGCACCGTTGGCAAGCTGCGGTAGCACGATGTTTTCAAGGGCTGTAAATTCCGGCAGCAGGTGATGGAATTGATAGATAAAGCCAACCTGATCGCGGCGCGTCGACGTGCGCCTGCGATCACCCAGCGTGGTCATGTCAGTGCCGTTGATTGTAACCTGCCCTGCGTCGGGCGTATCGAGCAGCCCTGCGATATGCAGCAATGTGGATTTGCCCGCCCCAGAAGGCGCGACAAGGGCCACCACCTCGCCCGCCGAAACGCTGAGTGAAGCACCTTGCAGTACAGTAACCTCGTTTGGTTTCCCGTGATTGTAGCCCTTGGTGATGCCATCCAAATCGAGAATATTATTCATAGCGCAATGCCTCGACTGGGTTCATGCGCGCGGCGCGGCGCGCGGGAAAGATGGTGACGATCCATGACAGGGCCAACGAGAGAGTGACCGATTTGAGCACGTCAACAAGTCGCAATTGAGCCGGAAGATCATAGATGCCACGGATCGACGGATCCCAGATACCCCCACCTGCAACATAGTTCACAAGGCTGAAAATCGGGTCGATATAAAGCGCAAACAGGCAACCAAAAAACACGCCGAGCAAGGTACCAACGGTGCCGATCCCCGCGCCACAGATAAAGAAAATGCGAAGTATTGACCCTTCGGTGAGGCCCATTGTGCGCAAAATGCCGATGTCACGACCTTTGTTTTTCACCAGCATGATCAGGCCGGAAATGATATTCATCGAGGCAATCAGAACGAGGATCGACAGGATCACGAACATCACATTGTCTTCGACCGTTAACGCCCGAAGAAACGAGCCGGCACTATCGCGCCATGTCCATAGGATACTGCCGTTGCCCGCGACCTCAATCACCGATGGCAGCACGTCGTCAATGGCGTCAGGGTCTTCAACCATCACCTCAATTTCATCGGCTAAACCATCGCGGTTAAAGAACAATTGTGCCTCAGAAAATGGCATGTAGACACGGGTTTTATCAATATCAAAGCGCCCTGCCGTGAAGATATAAACAACCTCATAGGCGTTCACCCGCGGGCTGGTGCCCATGGCCGTGCGCACGCCATTGGGGCTGATGATCTTCATCTTGTCGCCGATGCCGACCGCGAGTTCGCGGGCCACACCCGAGCCGATGGCAATACCTTCGTTAAGGCGGTTAATGTCGCCCTGCGCCTCGCGCGGGTTGGCGATGCGGGGGATCGTGAGCAAGTCGTCGAGGGTAATGCCGTAAACTTCGACCCCGACATTGCGGTCACGGCGATTGCCCATTACCTGCCCACGCACCAAGGGAGCAGCACGCACCACACCATCGATGGCACGGATATCCGTCGCGAGCTGCTCATAATCTGGGATATTGCGCACCACGATGTTGGTGTTGGGCACGACGCGCTGTTGGTAGACGGTGACGTGAGCGTTAGAGCCGAGGATCGTGTCGACAAATTCAGCACGAAAACCGGAACGCACAGCGAGCACCACAATCAAGGCGAAAACGGCAAGGGTCACACCAATCAAGCTGATCCACGTCATCACACTTACGCCGCCTTCGGCACGTTTGGCACGGATATAGCGCCACGCGATCATCCATTCGAATTTCGCAAAGGGGGCGGTTTGGGCCATGTAGATCCTCGTTCAATTTGGCGTGCAAATTGCGGGGCAATGTGCGGCGGGTCAAGGGGGCATGATGGCGGATTACGCGGAACGTCGCCGCCGGAACGGTGAGGTTATCAACCGGAGCAAGCCCCCCATCACGGTAGCGCCCAGAACAAAGCCAACACCTGCCATGATAAGGCCTGCCAATGTCAGCGGCACGGCTGGTTTATAATCAACCAATGTTCCGTTGAATGTCTGCGTATCCAGCAAGCGATGCGGCATGGTGAGTTGTTCCATCGGGGATGCAGCGCGCAATTGGTCAAGGTGATACGAAAGAGCGGCGTGACGCGCGAATGTGCGGCGCATATCCGATTGCCGATCATCCAAAAACGGGCTGCCAGTCATTTCGGCCAATGCTTGGGTGCGGGTCAGGCCCGACCGCATTGCAGATGTTTCAAAGTCGGTGACAACTTGGGTCAGCGCATCCACCTGTCCCGCAAGGCGCTGGGTGTATTGCTGTGTAAATTCAGGGTATTGAGAAAATGCAGCAGCGCATAGCAGGCCGGCTGCAACGGCGGTGGTTTTGATCATCCGTCCTGCCCCGTTGCCAGCCACGATAAGACACGTTGTGCGTCTTGATCTGGTGGAAAGACCGGATAGTGTACACGGGTAATTGTGGCGCCTGACAAGATCAACGTGATGCGCTTGAGCATTGTTACACCTTCGACCTCGATTGTTGGCATCTTCATTTGAGCCGTGAACGCGCCAGATTGATCCGAAAGCAGTGAAAACGGAAGATGCAGACGGGACATCGCCTCCGTCTGTTCAGATGTGGATTGGGTGGAAACGCCAAATATCTGATCGACTCCAGCGGCAATCAGATCAGCGGCATGATCGCGGTATGCGCATGACTGGGGCGTGCACCCTCGCGCACCGGGGATCATATCCCAACCTTCGGGCAAATCGCGATCGGGACGGCCCGTCATTGGGTAACAGTAGATGACTGTGGTGCCACGAAGGGCAGACAAATTGATCAACGTGCCATCTGTTGATGGCAAAGAGGTTTCCTTGATCGTCGCGCCCGACAAGTGATCGGCTTTGCCGTCATCAGAAGGCGAAGGCAGGGTAGACCAGTCAACAGATGTAAGAGACATGTGCGATCCTTGTTCGTTTTCTCTTGCTTAACACAAGACGAGCGGGGTGGGTTTAAAATTGATATGTAAAATATATTTGACACAAAGTCATATATTGATTACATCAAGTCGCAATTAGTTGACACCAAGGGGACCCAAGATGGCATCAGAGGAACGCAACGCGATAGGAGCATTCATCGCGAGCATCATCACATTCATCTATTTCGGAACGCCAATTTGGCGCAAAACGCAGGCTGGTGCCTATAGCGGCGACGAGGGGCTGGTGAGTTGGGCCCATGACGTTTTGTGGCTCATGGGTGGTGGCATCGTCATTGGCATTGTTGTCATGATCGCATTTCACATTCTGCTGTCGATCATCACCAACAACCCCAGCCCAGAAATGATCACAGATGAGCGGGACCGGATGATTGGCAGGCGCGGCACGTTGATCACATTGGTCATCGCTTCGGCGGGGTTTATCGCGGCGATAGTGATGTTGGCAGTAGGCTGGGGCGCAATCGCGGCGCTCAATACAATTCTGGTCGGCATGGCCTTGGGATCAACCATCTCGGAGATACAAAAGATGGTTTATTATCGGTTTGGTATCTGAGCATGGCAAAGATCAAGATCAGCAATACGATCCGCAAATGCCGGTTTGAGGCCGACGAGATGACCCAAAAGGCGTTGGCCGAAAAGGTGGGGGTGACACGGCAGACGATCATCGCGATAGAAGCGGCGAAATATTCACCTTCTCTCGAGCTGGCGTTCCAAATTGCGACGGTGTTCGGCAAGCCGTTGAGCGAAATTTTCAACTATGACGCAGAGCCAAATGATCGGAGTTTATGATGCAACGCACGTTAAAGACGGCGATTTTGATCGCGCTGGCGCTTTACGTATTAAGCGGAATGACAGTGCTGTTTTCCGGCCTAAGGATTGTTGAAATTCTGACCGATACAGTGCCCGAAGATTCGTTTCATTTAACCCAAGCGCAGGTCAGTCATATTGCCCATGTGCTAGGCGGCACGTTGTTTGGCGTGCTGGGCCCATTGCAGTTTAGCCGGGCGTTCATGAACCGGTTTGGTAAGGCGCACCGATTGGCGGGGCGGGTATTTGTCGCCGCGGGCGCGTTGCTATCGCTGAGTTCACTGACGCTGATCTGGAAGTTCTGGGATGGCGGCATGGATCTGGTTGTTGCAGGTCGATTGGTATTTGGTATCGCGCTTGGTGTCGCGCTTATCATCGCCATGCGGGCGATTTTCCAAAAGAATATCAAACGGCACCGTGATTGGATGATCCGTTCCTATGCAATCGGGATTGGCGCAACGGCGGTATCGAATGGATTTTTGCCCATTTATCTGGCGACCGGCGTACCGCCATCTGGCTTGTTTGCGGATGTGCTGTTCATCGGGCTTTGGGCGCTTTGCGTTGTGTTTGCGGAATGGTTGGTGCGGCGCATCAATCGAAAATCTGAACAAAGGAGTGCGGCATGACACGTTCACAAGGTTTATGGAATTTCATGGCGCCGATGTACGCGCGCCAAAAGATCGCCGATCAGGCCAGTTATGCGTATAAGCTAGAGCAAACGCAGGCGCTATTTACGCCCGATATGAAGGTGCTGGAATTTGGCTGCGGAACGGGATCAACGGCCCTTATCCATGCGCCGCATGTCGCGCATATCACCGGCATTGATTATTCATACAAGATGATCGACATCGCCAAGGGCAAGGCGGAGGGACAAGATAACGCCGATTTCGCAGTATCGACGCTGGAAGACTGGCAAAGCCCAGATGCGGCATATGATGTGGTGATGGGGATGAACATCCTACACCTATTGCCGGATCATCGCAGGGCACTGGCGGATGCGTTTAGACTGCTCAAACCTGGCGGGTATCTGGTGACGAGCACAGTGTGTTTGGGGGATATGCGTGGATTCTTGCGGCACTTGTTGCCGATTGGATCAGCCATCCGGATTTTCCCACATTTAGAGCATTTCACGAATGTTGAATTGCAGGCCGAAATGGGCAGCGCGGGATTTGTGATCAAAGAAAATTGGAAGCCCGAAGGCGGCGATGCCGTGCTACACATCTGCCAGAAACCCACATGATCTGACGTGGGCAAATTAAACGCGGCAAAGGTTCACCCTTTGCCGCGCTCTTATTGTATTTACAGGTTTGCGTAGATCGCTGCGATTTTAGCAACGGCATCTGCGGGTGGCATTTCTTCGTTTTCGCCCGTGCGGCGGTTCGTGACCTCGACCACGCCGTTTTTCAAACCGCGCGGGCCGACAGTGATGCGCCAAGGCAGGCCGATCATATCCATTGTGCCAAACTTGGCCCCTGCCCGTTCATCACGGTCATCATAGAGCGGATCAAGGCCCAGCGCTTTGAACTGAGCATATAAGTCTTCGCACGCAGCATCGGCAGCTTCATCGCCTGAGCGCATGTTGAGGATGCCCACGTGGAACGGTGTCACACCTTCGGGCCAGATGATGCCTTTGTCGTCGTGGCTTGCCTCGATGATCGCACCAAGAAGGCGGGACACGCCGATGCCGTGGCTGCCCATGTGGACGTTGACCTTGTCACCTTGGCCATTATCGACAGCCGCGTTCAATGCATCCGAATATTTGGTGCCAAAGTAGAATATTTGGCCAACTTCGATGCCACGCGCAGTTTTGCGGCGCTCTTCTGGCACTTCGTTGAACAGCGCCTCATCGTGGGTTTCATCGGTACGGGCGTATTTGGTGGTGAATTCTTCCATGATGGCGGCGCAGGCGGCTTTGTCATCAAAATCAATCTCACGATCACCGAATGTCAGGTCGGTTACGGCACTATCGTAGAACACTTCGCTTTCGCCAGTTTCGGCCAGAACGAGGAATTCATGCGTATCGTCGCCGCCAATTGGGCCGGAATCTGCGCGCATCGGGATCGCTTTGAGGCCCATGCGTTCATATGTGCGCAAGTAGGAAACTAAGTGGCGGTTATAGGCGTGAAGAGCGTCCTCTTTGGTCAGGTCAAAGTTGTAGCCGTCTTTCATATAGAATTCACGGCCACGCATCACGCCAAAGCGCGGGCGGACTTCGTCGCGGAACTTCCACTGGATTTGGTAAAGTGTCAAAGGCAGGTCTTTGTAGCTGCTGACATGGCTGCGGAAGATGTCAGTAACCAATTCCTCAGCCGTGGGCGTGAACAGCATATCGCGGTCAGAGCGGTCCTTGATCCGTAGCATTTCATCGCCGTAGGCGTCATAGCGGCCGCTTTCGCGCCACAGATCAGCCGATTGGATTGTTGGCATCAGCATCGCATGGTGGCCGGCCTTGGCCTGCTCCTCGTGAACAATGTTTTCGATCTTCTTGAGCACCTTATAGCCCAGCGGCAGCCAGCTATAGATCCCTGCGCTCGATTGTTTGATCATGCCAGCCTGTAGCATGTAGCGGTGCGACACGATCTGCGCCTCGCGGGGGGTCTCTTTGAGGACGGGCAGGAAATAGCGGCTCATACGCATGGGATTAGGTGCCTTATGGATAGGTAAAACAGGAGTTGATGTGTAGGACGGAGACGCCCGTGAGGCAAGCGCGCAAAACCGCGAACACCTTGCGATTGGTCCGTAAATACCCCATTTATCAGCTAAGTTTTCAAAAAGGGGCAAGCGATGGCGCTTCCGGTGAAAGATCAGGCGAAATACTGGGGCGTTGCTGTCACAGTATTCCTTGTGGTGCTATGGTTCTTGGGGGATGTGATCCTGCCGTTCGTATTGGGTGGCGCTATCGCCTATATGTTTGATCCCGTTGCAGACAGATTGGAACGAATGGGGCTAAGCCGGATCATTTCGGTTTGCGTCATCACGTTGGTCGCATTTTTGGTGTTCATCATTTTGATCTTGCTGGTCATTCCGACATTGGTGGATCAGGCGGCACAGCTGATTGAAACAGCGCCGCAGCTCTTTAACCGGCTTCAGGTTTGGTTGACCGAAAGGTTCCCGCAAATTTTGGACGAAGGATCAACCATTCGCCAACAATTGACCGCTATAGGCGAGACAATTCAAAGCAAGGGCGGCGATTTGGTCAATGGATTGCTATCATCCGCTCTGGGTCTGTTAAATATCGCGATCCTGGTGGTGGTTGTGCCTGTTGTGGCATTCTATCTGCTGCTTGATTGGGACAATATGATTGCCAAAATTGACGCGCTGATCCCACGCGATCACGCTGATACAGTGCGTATGCTGGCGGGTCGGATCGACAATACGCTGGCGTCGTTCATTCGCGGTCAAGGCACGGTGTGCCTGATCCTCGGCAGCTATTACGGCATTGCGTTGATGATTGCGGGGCTAAATTTCGGTCTTGTGGTCGGGTTCATCGCGGGGCTGATTTCGTTCATTCCCTACGTCGGCGCATTGGTCGGCGGTGTTTTGGCGTTTGGGCTTGCGTTGTTCCAGTTCTGGGGTGACTGGGTATCAATCGGCATCATCGCGGCCATTTTTGGATTGGGGCAGTTCCTTGAGGGGAATATCTTGACGCCAAAGCTTGTGGGTAAATCGGTCGGATTGCACCCTGTTTGGCTTATTTTCGCGCTGTCGGTTTTTGGATCATTGTTTGGCTTTGTTGGCATGTTGGTCGCAGTGCCTGTGGCCGCGATGATCGGGGTGATTACGCGTTGGGGCATTGAGCAATATATGCAAAGCCGCCTGTACCAAGGATTGCAAAAAGACGACGCTGAATGACCGATCAATTGACCTTTGATTGGCCCAATGGCGTGTCCTTGGGGGCCGAAGATTTCTTTGTCTCACAAGCCAACGCCCAAGCCTATGCGATGTTGCAAGCACCCGATAGTTGGCCTGAACGCAAGCTGGTGCTGGTCGGCCCGTCAGGTTGCGGCAAAAGCCATCTTGCACGGATCGGGGCCGCGGGCATGCAAGGGCAGATCTGCGACAGCAGCGCCCTGCCCGATCAACCGCAAAATGGTGGGTTTGTGATTGTTGAGGATATGGACCGCTTGCCCAATCACAGCCAAGAGGCGATGTTTCACCTTCACAACCATTTGCGCCATACGGGCGGCCTGTTGTTGATGACGGCCCAGACAGCGCCAAGCCGTTGGCCCATCACCCTGCCAGATCTGGCGAGCCGGATGCAGGCCACCACAATCGTGACGATTAACGCACCTGATGACGCGTTGTTGCAGGCACTCTTGATGAAGCTGTTTGCGGATCGTCAGTTGAATATCGGCGGCAGCGTCATACCGTATTTGGCCAAGCGGATAGAACGGTCATACGATGCAGCTGTCGATATTGTAGCGGCGCTGGACCGCGCGGCATTGGCCGAAGGCGTAGCGGTGACGACAAAACTGGCCGCGCGGCTTCTGGACAATGGCACCTAAGGCGGGCGATAGTCAGTCAAAGCGGATGAGCATCCGTAGATAAGGCCAGACTATGCAAACAAATTTCCTAGAGAGTCCGTTTCCAAAAGCCCAAGAGCTGGATATCGATACCGCTGGTCCCGCGCGCTTTATGAACCGGGAACTTAGCTGGTTGCGTTTCAATTGGCGTGTCCTGGAAGAGGCGGAAAACCCGCGCGTGCCATTGCTGGAGCGGCTTAGGTTTTTGTCAATTTCGGCTACGAATTTGGATGAGTTTTATACGGTGCGTGTGGCAGGACTGCGAGAGTTGGCGCTGGCAGGCAAGACCGCGCCAGGGCTTGATGGATTATCGCCAGCAGAGCAGTTGATTGAGATTAACGCAAATGCCCGTGCTTTGATGGAGCGCCAGCAAGCCGTGTTCACATCATTGGTGGCACTAATGGCGGATACAGGCATCGCGCTGTTGAACCGCAAGGCATTGTCGGACGAAGACACCGCATTCTTGGAGACCTTTTTCCTCGATCAGGTGTTTCCGGTTTTGTCACCGCTTGCGATTGATCCCGCACATCCGTTTCCGTTTTTGCCCAACGAGGGCTTTGCGCTGGCGCTGCAGATGGAACAGATTTCAGGCAAGAGATCACTGCGGGCATTATTGCCTGTGCCCGCGCAAATTGACCGTTTCATTGCCTTGCCGACCAAAGTCGGACATCGATTTTTGCCGCTTGAAGAGCTGCTTTTACTTTTCGCGCATCGGCTTTTTCCTGGTTATACCGTAAAGGGCCAATGTGCGTTCAAAGTATTGCGGGACAGTGACTTAGAACTCGAAGATGAGGCCGAAGATCTGGTGCGCGAGTTTGAAGTCGCGCTCAAGCGGCGCAGGCGCGGTGAAGTTGTCAGGCTCAAATTGTCGGACAAAGCGCCCAAAGCGCTCAAATCAATGATCATGCAAGAGCTGCACGTCACTGATGATGCCGTGGTCGAGGTGGACGGCCTGATTGGTGTCGCTGACTTGGATGAGCTCGTGTTGGATGATCGTCCTGATCTGCTGTGGCCGAAATTCGCGCCAAGGGTCCCCGAACGGGTGCAAGACCATGAAGGCGACATGTTTGCAGCGATCCGGCAAAAGGACATGCTGCTGCACCATCCCTATGAAACATTTGACATGGTTGTCAGGTTTCTTGCGCAAGCTGCGCGCGACCCCAACGTGGTGGCGATTAAACAAACACTTTACCGCACATCCAAGAAGTCACCGATCGTCAGCGCGCTATGCGAAGCGGCAGAAGACGGGAAATCTGTGACCGCGTTGATCGAGCTAAAAGCAAGGTTTGATGAGGCCGCGAACATTCGCCAATCACGCAGGTTGGAACGATCTGGCGCGCATGTTGTTTACGGGTTTATCAACTACAAAACCCACGCCAAGATCAGCACAGTCGTCAGGCGAGAGGGTGACAGGCTCGTGACCTATACCCATTTTGGCACCGGCAATTATCACCCGATCACGGCAAGAGTGTATACCGATCTTTCGCTCTTTACTTGTGATGCCAAGCTGGGGCGCGATGCGACGAAAGTGTTTAATTATCTATCAGGCTATGCGCAGCCGGAAGATTTGGAAAACCTCGCTATTTCACCGATTGATTTGAAATCCACACTGCTGGAACGGATCGCAAACGAAGCCGAGAACGCCAAAGCGGGCAAACCTGCAATGATCTGGGCAAAGATGAATTCGCTGATTGAAGGCGACGTGATTGATGCGCTGTATGCGGCATCACAGGCGGGTGTGCAGATAAGTCTTGTGATCCGAGGCATTTGCGGCCTGCGTCCCGGGGTGAAGGGATTATCCGAAAACATCCGCGTAAAATCCATTGTCGGTCGGTTCTTGGAACACAGCCGGATCGTGTGTTTTGCCAACGGTAAGGCGCTGCCAAGCAGAAAGGCGAGAGTTTATATTAGCTCAGCCGATTGGATGGGCCGAAACCTGAACCGCCGCGTGGAAACATTGGTTGAAATTCAAAACGCCACTGTTAAGGCCCAGATCGTAGGGCAAATCATGGCGGCCAACATGGCAGACGTGGCACAAAGCTGGGTGATGTCGCCCGATGGCACGTTCACAAGAGACCCTGTGCCGGACGATGTTTTTGCATTCAACTGCCACAGATTTTTCATGGAAAACCCCTCGCTGTCTGGGCGGGGATCAGCGGGGGCGTCAGACGTGCCAAAATTGACACATACAGATGACTGAGTTGCCACAAAACGACGAATGGGGCGGCTTTGGCCGGCCCTTGTTTGAGGATGCAGCGGCCATGGGTCTCGGCCGGGTGGGCGTGATTGATGTGGGCTCCAACTCTGTCCGGTTGGTGGTGTTTGATGGCGCGGCAAGGACGCCTGCGTATTTTTACAACGAAAAGATCATGTGCGCATTGGGCGCGGGTTTATCTGAGACGGGGCATCTCAGCCCTGAGGGGCGCAAACGGGCGGTATCAGCGGTCCGCAGGTTTGCGGCATTGGCCGACGGCATGGGGATTGCGCCGCTGACAGCCGTCGCCACTGCCGCCGTAAGAGAAGCCAGCGATGGACAAGCGTTTTGCCGAGAGGTTCTGGCGCAAACAGGCGTGCGTGTTTGGGTGATCGACGGCCAAGAAGAGGCGCGGCTCTCGGCGCAGGGTGTGCTCCTTGGCTGGCCCGGATCATACGGATTGGTCTGCGACATCGGTGGATCATCAATGGAATTAGCCGATATTCAAGACGGCGTGGTCGGGCACCGCTTAACGTCGGCGCTTGGCCCATTAAAATTGCGAGAGATAAAGGGCGGGCCAAAGGCCGTGAAAGCCTATGTCAAAGACACGGTTTCGGATTTGCATCAGCAGATGCGCCGAGAGGTGGGGATGCGCTTGTTTCTTGTCGGGGGATCATGGCGGGCAATTGCAAGGATCGATATGGAGCGGCGTGGCTATCCGTTGCGGGTGCTACATGAATACCGGATGACTGCGGACGATATTAGCACGACCGCGCAATACCTCGAGGAAGTAGACCACAATGCACTGCGCAAAACCTGCGGCATTTCAGACAGTCGGATGTCGCTCGTACCACAGGCGATTGTTGTTCTCAAAACGCTCCTTAAATCGTTTAAACCCAAGGATATAACGGTGTCATCATACGGTATCCGAGAGGGTATGCTCTATGAACAGATGCCGCAGGAGCTAAGAGACCGCGATCCGCTGATTGAGGCCGCAAGGTTTATCGAAGACAAGGATGCGCGACTGCCCGGGTTTGGTAAGGTCCTCTATGATTTTGTCAGGCCATTGTTTCCAAGCGCCGATTGGCAGGAAAAACGCATAATTAAAGCGGCCTGTCTGCTGCACGATATTAGTTGGCGGGCGCATCCTGATTTTCGCGGTGAGGTGACGTTTGATTTCGCCACACGCGCCCATCTTGGGGGGCTGAAGCATAGTGAACGCATTTTCCTAGGATTGGCACTATTGCACCGCTATACCAAACGCCGCAGCACAAGATTTGACGCGGAAATGACGCTGATAAATGCCGATAAGATCAAGCAAGCTGAGGTGCTCGGACGCGCCATGCGGCTGGGTGCTATGTTATGGGTAAATGCCGATCAGGCGCCTGGTCGAATTTCGTGGGACCCAAGCGAACAGGCGCTCGAGCTGACGCTGACAGATAAGGCGAGACCATTGTTTGGAGAAGTGGCCGAGGCAAGGCTGGCAGCCCTGACATCTGCGCTTGGTGCGACTTGTGATGTCCGTTTTGAACAAGACCGGTAATTGAAGGCGCGGGCTAAAGGTTGATATCAATGACAACTGGAAAATGGTCAGACGCGAGCAACAGCGCCTCGCGCAGAGGGACATTTTCATAACAGTCAGGGTGATCGAAAGGGTGCCAAATTTGCCAATTTGGCCCCGCGTCCCGCAGGCTGGGCGTGACCATAATATAATCGAGTAAAGCCTGAAGATAGGGCTGCCCCTTGCGTTTGAACCGAGATGTGGACGGCATTGCACCGATCCGCTGGCCAAGGGCAATATGGGCGTGTGGGTCAAATAAGCGAACCGCGTCGCCCTCGCCCAAAACCACTTCAACACCGGATCGGCCGAACAATTTTTCGTATTCATCAAGGCCGGGGCCGTCGTTAAAATCCCCCATGACCATCAGATCATCACCTTGGGCAATATGTTGATCAACGCGTTGGCGTAACCAGATACATTGCGCCAGTTGTTTGCGCCGGTTTTCAATAGAAATGCGCATAGCCTCGGCGTCATTACGGGCACCGTGGGGGGCTTTGGACTTGGCGTGCACACCGATCAGGCGCAAAGCAGCGCCCGTGGGCAATGTGACCTCGATTTCGAGCGGTGGCTTGGACCAAGTGATTAGATCAGGTGCAGCATCCACGTTGATATCAAGCCGAAATACACCATCAAAACGAGGGGCATTCTCGCTGCCCTTCTTGCCCGTAGGTTCGCCCATGGGGGCATGGCGTGCCGTCAGGGTCGTCGGGTCGTAGAGGAAAGCGATTTCCTGCTGGGTATCATTTTCATAGCCAACAATCGCGCGGTTGGTACGCAAATCAAAATGACGGGCGAAATTTTCCAAGGCAAGCGTGCTGTCGCGGGTGGGGCTGCTGTCGGGGGCCTCGATGACCATAATGCCGTCGACATCCATGGCCCGAAACACAGCACCCAACGCAGCGGTTTGATCGCGTTTGGTCACGTTCCAACGGCTTGACCAACTGCCGTCGTCAATCAAGGCGCCGTTGTCATCAAAAAGACGATTGAACCATTCAACATTATAGGTGGCAATTCTCATGCGCGGTCCGCCTGAATTTTGGCCCAAGCATCATTGACCGCAATCAGGCGTTTTTCGGCCAGTTTGACCGCCTCGACAGGCACACCACGCGCGGCGAGTTGATCAGGGTGGCTCGCGCGGACTTGGGCGCGCCAAACCGTGCGGATGTCGTCGAGAGGTTGGTCAGGCTCAACGCCAAGCACATCGTAAGGATCGCGTTCGGCATCGGGCACAAACTGTGCGCGGATACGGTTAAAGCGGCGCGCATCATAGCCCCAGATTTCAGCAACACGGGCCAAGAACGCATCCTCGTTGGGGTGATAACGCCCATCAGCGACGGCAATGTGAAATAGCCCTTCCATCAGGTCGCACAAAGGTTCTTGGTCGTCATGATACATCCGGCCAATGCGGGCGGCGTAATGTTCAAACCCTGCGACGTCCTGACGGGCAAGGTTGAATACACGCGCGGCGTTTTGTTCCTCGTGAGCGGGGATGTGAAAAACTTCGCGAAAGGCCGATACTTCGTCGCGGGTCACTTCACCGTCGGCCTTGGCCATTTTGGCGCCCAAAGCGATCACGGCGATGGTAAAGGCCACGGATTTATCCGCAGAGCCACGCAACCTGTCAAAAACCTCGGACAGGCCTTCGCCCGCGGCAAGTGCAGAAATCGCGTCAGAAATACGGGACCAGAGTGACATTGGGGTGAGTGGTTCCTTTTAGAGGCGCTTTTGCATCAAGACCAAATCGATCCAGCGCCCGAACTTAAACCCAACCTGCGGCAAGATCGCAAGCTGTTCAAATCCAAGCTTGGCGTGAAATGCAACCGCGCCCGGATTTTCCGCACTGCACCCAGCGAACATTGAACGTTTGCCTGCTTTTTGGGCCAATTCGCATAGATCATTCACCAATGCACGCCCTGCCCCGTGGCCCTGTGCGTCGTCATGTAGCATGACGGTTAGTTCAACCGTATGCACATAGCCCCGACCGCCGCGAAACGGGAAATAGCGCGCAAAACCAAGGACGCGGTCTGCATCCTCGTAAACGAGGCATGGGTTGGTTTCGGTGATGAGTGCGGCGACGTCGGCTGCGGATTTTGGATCGGGGTTAAAGGTGATCGTGGTGTTCAGGATCGCGGTGTTCCAGATGGCTGCGATCGCAGCTGCGTCATTTGGTGTGGCAAGTCGGATCATAGCGAAACCTGCCCCCCAGTATCGGTTTCGAAATCAGCGGTCAGTTTTACCCTATCCGCATGGGGGTGGAAAACAACACGAGGGTCGATCGACAGGTCTGGCGCAAGGCCAGTGCAATGCACATGAAGCGCGGTTAGTCGCAGGCCGCTCGGGGCCAGCGTGGCCGAGGGATGTGTCGAACCGACGCCCCATTTGATCAGTGTCGGAAATGCGCCCCCATATGGCAGGCTGCCGTCGGTTGGCACCGTGATTTGCCATTCCAAGTCACCACGCGATAACGCGATAGCATGGCCTGCATGCGGGGCATGTTTGTCCAAGTTCTCGGCCTGACATATCCAGTTTCCCAATTGTGGCGACTGCGGCGGATGATCGAGGCCAAACCAACGAGGGCCAGTCACAACCGCATCAGGATCAGGATCAGGGCTGATTACTTCGAGGTAGAGGCCGTCCGCGAGCCCCAACAGACGATTGTGTGTGCCAAATCGGGGGTGCTGGCCACCAGATTGGAACGGCACGCCAAGCCGTGCCTCGGCCCAGTTCACGCCCTGTTGCAAGTCAGCGCAAACAATTGCTAAATGATCCAGAGCAAGCATTTCAACCCCGCAGAAATAATTGCAACATGACCCTGCTGATGCACTTGATGCAAGGGGTTAGCGACCTAGATTTAAAGCAACATAACATAATAGTCAGGAATTATCCCAATGGGCCTACGTGCTTCGCTTGATCGCTTTTTCCGCCATGATGCATTTGGCGGTATTTTATTGATGGTCTCGGCGTTGGCCGCGCTGTTGGTCGCGAATTCATCGTTGGCCGGGTTATACGACAGTTTTCTATCGGCCTATTTTGAGGTCAAAATCAACGGCGAGGGCCTTGCCAAGCCGCTGATCCTTTGGATCAATGACGGATTGATGGCGATCTTCTTTTTCCTGATCGGTTTGGAGTTAAAGCGCGAAATCCTTGAGGGGAAATTACGCAATCCAAGGGATGTCATCCTGCCAGGGGCAGCGGCGGTTGGTGGTATGATCCTGCCTGCTGTTGTTTTTGCATATTTTAACTGGGGTTTGCCCACGCTGGATGGTTGGGCCATTCCGGCAGCCACGGATATTGCGTTTGCGCTTGGTATTCTTGCGCTTGTTGGCAGTCGTGCGCCTGTTTCGCTGAAGGTGTTTTTGCTGACGCTCGCGATTTTGGATGACCTTGGTGCGATTATCATCATCGCCTTGTTCTATACCGCCGAATTGAAGGTGGATTATCTTATGCTGGCGCTCTTGCCGTTGGCGGGGCTGCTGTTCCTGAACTATCGCGGTGCGCACCGTATTGCGCCGGCGATTTTGCTCACCGTCATCATGTGGTTCCTTGTGCTGAAATCAGGGGTTCACGCGACCCTTGCTGGTGTGATCGCGGCGTTCTGTATTCCGCTTGTTGATCGCTACGGCAAATCACCACTGCATTCGCTTGAGCATGGTCTAACACCATATGTTCTATACGGAATTATCCCGATCTTTGCCTTTGCCAATGCTGGCGTGAACTTGACTGGGCTGTCGCCGAGCGACCTACTTGCGCCATTGCCGTTGGGCATTGCCTTGGGTCTTCTGGTGGGCAAGCAAGTGGGTGTGTTTGGCGTAACAATCGCGATGGTCAAGCTGGGCTTTGCCCGCCTGCCCTATGGTGCGAACTATCTGCACATCTATGGTATTTCGTGCTTGGCCGGTGTCGGGTTTACCATGTCGCTGTTCATTGGCGGGCTGTCATTCGATGATCCTGACCTGATGAACCAAGTGCGTGTTGGCGTGCTGTCAGGATCGATCCTGTCGGGCATTTTGGGCTATACCGCCCTAATGATCGCAAGCCGCACAGCCGACGAGGGCAAAGAAGACCTCGTCGATGGTGCAACAGCAACCGATTAATCGCGGGTCGCGCGGATCAACTTTAAGATATCTTCGGCCGCATGCGGGATGTTTGTTCCCGGGCCGAAGATCGCCTTGACGCCAGCGTCATAGAGGAACTGATAGTCCTGCTGTGGGATCACGCCGCCACAGATCACAAGGATATCGTCTGCGCCCGCATCCTTGAGCGCTTGAACCAATTGCGGTGCAAGGGTCTTGTGACCAGCCGCTTGGCTGCTGATACCGATCACGTGCACGTCGTTATCAACGGCGTCTTGCGCGGCCTCGGCAGGGGTTTGGAACAGGGGGCCAACATCCACGTCAAATCCGATATCGGCAAAGGCGGTGGCGATAACCTTGGCACCGCGGTCATGGCCGTCCTGTCCCATTTTCACCACGAGCATGCGGGGGCGGCGGCCTTCTTCTTCGGCAAAATCCTCTACCGACTTTTGGATTGCGGCAAAGCCTTCGTCGCCTTCATATGCGGCACCATAGACACCTGCGAGGGTTTTGACCTCGGCGCGGTGGCGACCAAATGCGTCTTCCATAGCCATACTAATTTCTCCGACTGTTGCGCGGGTGCGGGCGGCCTCAACGGCGGCCGCTAGCAGATTACCGCCTTCATGAGCGCGGCGTGTGACTTCGGCCAATGCCGCGTCGCAGGCTGCTTGGTCACGGTTTGCTTTGGTGGATGTCAGGCGTGCGATCTGTGCTTCGCGCACAGCCACGTTATCAACGTCGAGGATATCAATCGGGTCTTCTTTGTCTTTGCGGTATTTGTTGACGCCGACGATCACTTCGGTGCCGCGATCGATCATCGCTTGACGCGTGGCGGCGGATTCCTCAATCCGCAGTTTAGGCATGCCAGAGGCCACCGCCTTGGTCATACCACCTAGCTCTTCGACCTCTTCGATCAGTTTCCATGCCTCTTCGGCCAACTGATCGGTCAGCGCCTCAACATAGTAGCTACCTGCGAGGGGATCGACGACGTTGGTGACGCCTGTTTCCTCTTGCAAGACCAGCTGAGTGTTACGGGCGATGCGCGCGCTGAAATCGGTGGGCAGTGCGATGGCCTCATCAAGCGCATTGGTGTGCAACGACTGCGTGCCGCCAAGGACGGCTGACATTGCCTCGTAAGCTGTGCGAATGACGTTGTTGTATGGGTCTTGTTCCTGCAACGACACGCCGGATGTTTGGCAGTGGGTGCGCAGCATTGTGGATTTTTCGTCTTGAGGATCAAATTCAGACATGATGCGATGCCAAAGCAGGCGCGCGGCGCGCAGCTTGGCGGCCTCCATGAAAAAATTCATACCGATGGCAAAGAAGAACGACAGGCGCGGCGCAAATTTATCCACGTCCATGCCAGCAGCAATTGCTGTGCGCACGTATTCGCGACCATCTGCGAGGGTATAGGCCAGCTCTTGCACAAGGTTCGCGCCCGCCTCTTGCATATGGTAGCCAGAGATCGAGATGGAGTTGAATTTCGGCATATTTTCAGCCGTGTAGCCGATGATATCCGCGATGATCCGCATGGATGGTTCCGGCGGATAGACATAGGTATTGCGGACCATGAATTCCTTCAAAATATCATTTTGAATGGTGCCCGCGAGGACGGATTTGTCGTGGCCTTGTTCTTCGCCTGCGACGATAAAGGACGCGAGGATCGGGATGACGGCGCCGTTCATTGTCATCGACACGCTAACCTTATCCAGCGGGATGCCATCGAACAGGATCTTCATATCCTCAACGCTGTCAATCGCAACGCCCGCCTTGCCGACATCGCCTTCAACGCGCGGATGATCGCTGTCATAGCCACGGTGTGTGGCCAGATCGAAGGCCACGGACACGCCCTGCTGACCAGCAGCGAGGTTGCGTCGATAGAATGCATTGGATTCTTCGGCCGTGGAAAAACCAGCGTATTGGCGAATTGTCCAAGGGCGGCCAGCATACATCGTCGCCTTGACCCCGCGTGTAAATGGTGCGGCACCGGGCACGCCACCCATATGGGGCAGATCGGCGATATCATCGGCAGTATACAGCGGTTTGACGTCGATGCCTTCGAGGGTTTTCCAGTTCAAATCCGCCAAAGGCTTACCGCGCAATTCCTTTTCAGCGATCTTTTTCCAGTCTTCTGAATTGGCCATTTTTACGCTCCGATCCGAGGTTGTGAAAAATTCATCGCACAAACCTTCGTTTTTGTTGTGTTCACGCCTATGTTGTTAAGCATGATAAGAAAATTGATTGCACCGCTTGTATTCTTGGCCACGCCGCTTGCGGCAGAGGACCTATCTGTCATTGACCGTTGGCAAGAGGACCCGACCCAAGTGTTTGAGGCGTCCGAGATCACGCTGGATGATCTGCAATGGGTGCTACGCCCCGTTGTTGTGTTCGCCAACTCGCCGCTTGATCCGTTGTTCAAACAGCAGCTTGAACTGTTTGAACGTGACGTTGAGCGGCTGGCCGAGCGTGACATCATTTTGATTACTGATACCAATCCCAACGACCCATCCGACCTGCGCACCAAGCTGCGGCCACGCGCGTTTATGATGGTGCTGATTGGTAAGGACGGGCGGACCAAGCTGCGCAAGCCCGCGCCATGGGACGTGCGGGAATTATCCCGCACCATCGACAAAATGCCGCTGCGCCAGCAAGAGATAGAGGATAGGCGTGATCCGTAGAGTTGCACGCTATTCGAACTCCATGATTACTTCGTCCACAGCGAGGCTATCGCCAGCGGAGGCGTGAATTTTGGACACAATACCTTTGCGTTCTGCGCGCAGGATATTTTCCATCTTCATTGCCTCAACAGTGCAGAGGGCTTGGCCGTCCTGCACTTCATCGCCAACCTCCACATCGACCTTAACGATCAAGCCGGGCATCGGGCAGAGCAGCAGTTTGGATGTATCTGGGGCAACTTTCTCCGGCATCAATGCGGCAAGTGCGGCCTGACGTTGGGTCCGGACGTGGACCTGAATATCGGCCCCGCGATAGCGCACACGGAAGCCTGCAGAAATCAGGCCAACTTTGATAACCAAAGGCGTGCCGTTGACCGACAGTTTGGCCAGCGGTTGGCCCGGTGTCCAATCGCTTTCAACGCGGAAATCCTTGCCATCAATGGTGACGTTCGCACCTTGTTTATCGGCGGCGACAACTGCGTCAGATGCACGGCCCGCAGCTGTGACGATCCAATCGGTGCCAACTTTGCGTTCGTGATTGTCCATCCGGCCAGAGATTTGCGCGCGGCGAATTTCACAGACGCGGAACATTGCGACAGTTGCCGCAGAAATGCGATCAAGGTCCGTGTCTGGGAGGGTAACCCCGCCGAATCCATCTGGGAATTCTTCTTCGATAAACGCCGTTGTCATGTTGCCGGACGTAAATTTTTCATGATCATAAACGGCAGCCAAGAACGGTAAGTTGTGACCAATGCCTTCGACCTCAAACGCATCAAGAGCGAGGCGCATTTCCTCAATCGCGGCGGGACGTGTTGGTGCCCATGTGCAGAGTTTGGCGATCATCGGATCGTAATACATGCTGATTTCACCCCCCTCGAATACGCCGGTATCATTGCGCACGGCACGGGTTTCTGTCGCCTCTTCCGCTGGCGGGCGGTAGCGGGTCAGACGGCCAATGGATGGCAAGAACCCACGGTATGGATCCTCGGCGTAAAGGCGGCTTTCCATCGCCCAACCGTTGATTTTCAGGTCGTCTTGCTTCATCGGCAGGGTTTCACCGTAAGCTACGCGGATCATCTGTTCGACCAGATCAACACCAGTGATCAGCTCGGTCACAGGGTGTTCCACCTGCAAGCGTGTGTTCATTTCGAGAAAATAAAAGTTACGGTCGCCATCAACGATAAATTCAACGGTGCCTGCGGAAGAATAATCAACCGCCTTGGCCAAGGCTACGGATTGTGCACCCATGGCAGCACGGGTTTCTTCATCAAGGAACGGGCTTGGTGCCTCTTCGATTACCTTTTGGTTGCGGCGCTGAATGGAACATTCGCGCTCGTGCAAATAAACGCCATTGCCATGTTTATCACACAGCACCTGAATTTCGATGTGGCGTGGCTGTGTGACAAATTTTTCTATGAAAATGCGATCATCACCAAATGAATTTGCAGCCTCGTTTTTCGACGATTGGAAGCCTTCGCGCGCCTCTTGGTCATTCCAAGCAATACGCATGCCCTTACCGCCGCCGCCAGCAGAGGCCTTGATCATCACGGGATAACCCACATCATTGGCGATTTTTACGGCATGTTCTGCATCGTCAATCAGGCCCATATAGCCAGGGACTGTGGAAACATTCGCCTCTTGCGCCAGTTTTTTGGACGTAATTTTGTCGCCCATCGCCTCGATCGCGCCCTTTGGTGGCCCGATAAAGGCGACGCCTGCGGCCTCGAGCGCCTCGGCGAATTTGCTATTTTCGGACAAGAAGCCATAGCCCGGGTGCACTGCCTCGGCGCCGGTTTGTTTGATCGCGTCCATGATCTTGTCGATGACAATATAGGATTGGTTCGCGGCCGGTGGTCCGATGTGCACAGCCTCATCCGCCATTTTAACGTGCAGCGCATTGCGATCCGCATCAGAATAAACGGCGACCGTTTTGATACCCATTTTGCGGGCTGTTTTGATCACGCGGCAGGCAATTTCACCACGGTTGGCAATCAGGATTTTCTTGAACATGTGTTTCTTGTCCTTCGGCTATTGGGCCATTGTCTTGCGTTATTCTTCAAAGGCTTCTGGAAATGTGACGCGGGCAATTTTTTCGTCAATCATCAGCAACGCCTCGTAATCGGCGGGATCAAAGGGATCCTCGGCTGGTTTGAGTTCGCGATCGAACAACCAACTGAGGCGACCGGCATCAAGGTTGCCGCGCTCAAAGGGTTGATCACCGAAATTTTGCCAAAGCGCTTTCATGAAGCCAATATCGGCGCGGCGGTCTGGTGGCCTGCGATCACGGAAACGTTCGCGCGCAGTCAGCGGCGTTGGGCCCTCTTTGTGGGCGCGCCTGATGGTGAACTGAAAATCAGTCCCTTGGAGGCGGCCAGGAAAACCACGGTGTTTAATCATTTGTCATTTCCCATTTCACGTGTCCCATAACCAACGTCCCAGCGGACTGACGTATGCCGCATTGCGCGGTTTTTACTTTGCCTTAGAGAGGAATATTGTCGTGTTTTTTCCACGGGTTTTGCAGTTGTTTGCCACGCAATGATGCAAATGCACGGCAGACGCGTTTGCGGGTTGATTGGGGCATGATGACCTCGTCGATGAAACCTTTTTCGGCTGCGACGAACGGGTTGGCAAAGCGGTCTTCGTAGTTTTTGGTGTGTTGGGCGATTTTGTCTGCGTCACCCAAATCAGCGCGGTGAATAATCTCTGTCGCGCCTTTGGCACCCATCACAGCGATTTCGGCAGTGGGCCAAGCATAGTTAAAGTCCCCGCGCAGGTGTTTGGACGCCATCACATCATAGGCGCCACCATAGGCCTTGCGGGTGATCACGGTTACTTTGGGCACTGTCGCCTCGCCGTAGGCAAACAGCAATTTGGCACCATGTTTAATCACACCACCGTATTCCTGTGACGTGCCGGGCAGGAAGCCAGGAACGTCCACAAGCGTAAGGATCGGGATTTCAAAGGCATCGCAGAACCGCACAAATCGAGCCGCCTTGCGAGAGGCGTCGATATCAAGGCAACCCGCCAAAACGGTGGGCTGGTTCGCCACAACGCCGACAGTAGAGCCTTCGAGGCGAATGAAACCTGTTAGGATATTCTTTGCAAACTCAGCCTGAATTTCAAAAAAGTCGCCCTCGTCGGCCACCTTGTTGATCAGCTCTTTCATGTCGTAGGGGGTGTTCGCGTTATCGGGGACCAGCGTATCAAGGCTGTTTTCAATGCGGTTCACATCATCAAAGAATGGGCGAACGGGTGATTTTTCGCGGTTATTCAGCGGCAACAGATCGATCAAGCGGCGGCATTCAGCCAGCGCCTCGACATCATTTTCAAACGCGCCATCAGCGACCGATGACTTTTTGGTATGCGTTGACGCGCCGCCAAGTTCCTCGGCTGTCACAATCTCATTTGTGACAGTCTTGACCACATCAGGGCCGGTGACAAACATATAAGAGCTGTCTTTGACCATAAAAATAAAGTCAGTGATCGCGGGCGAATATACTGCACCCCCCGCACATGGCCCCATGATCAGGCTGATCTGAGGCACGACGCCAGATGCCATGATATTGCGTTGGAACACTTCGGCATAACCGGCAAGAGACGCGACCCCCTCTTGAATCCGAGCGCCGCCGGAATCGTTGATACCAATGACGGGCGCGCCATTTTGCATCGCCATGTCCATGATTTTGCAAATCTTTTGCGCATGCGTTTCGGACAAGGAGCCGCCGAAAACCGTAAAATCCTGACTATACACATAGACCATTCGGCCGTTGATTGTGCCCCAGCCTGTGACCACACCGTCACCCGCGGGGCGCTGGCTTTCCATGCCAAAATCGGTGCAGCGGTGCGCAACAAACATGTCAAACTCTTCGAATGAACCCGCATCAAGCAACAGATCAATGCGTTCACGCGCTGTCAGCTTGCCCTTGGCATGCTGGGCGTCGATCCGCCGTTGACCACCGCCCTGCCGCGCAACCTCGCGGCGTTGTTCAAGTTCTTGCAAAACATCCATGTCGCTGCTCCTTCGTTTGGACCACGTTATCGCAGTCGCACAATAGAATGAAGCCCGAAGAGGGATATTTGCAAATTATAGATTTAGCATGATCGTTATTTAGCAAACTTGCAAATTAACTGAAAGTTGGACAAGTCCCTACTCTGGGGCTAGCTGTGTACCATGAACACCCGAAATGACGCGCGATTTTTTGATCGCACCACCCCGCCCCATATTTCGACGCTGATCCTTATCGCGGGTATTTCCGCGCTTAATATGTCAATTTTTCTGCCGTCACTTTCGGCGATGACGGCCTATTTCAACACCAGTTATGCGGTCATGCAAATCGCATTATCGGGGTATCTGGCGGCGACAGCCATATTGCAGCTCATTATTGGGCCAATCTCGGACAAATACGGCCGTAGACCTGTGATGATAGTGGCATTGGCATTTTTTATCATTGCGAGCATCGGCACATTTTTTGCAACCCATATCGCAACATTCTTAGCGTTTCGCATGTTGCAGGCAACTGTTGTGACTGGGATCGTGCTGAGCCGTGCCGTGGTCAGGGATATGGTGCCACAAGCCCAAGCCGCATCCATGATTGGGTATGTCACCATGGGTATGGCGCTGGTACCAATGGTAGGCCCGATGATCGGCGGCGTGATTGACGAAACATTTGGCTGGCAGTCTATCTTCCTGCTACTTACGCTATGTGGCGTCGGTGTTCTTGTCTTAGTATATAACGATCAGGGTGAAACGCTGGCCGAAGGCGGGTTATCATTCAAAGAACAGTTGCGCAGCTATCCAGAACTGTTCCACTCACCAAGATTTTGGGGCTATGCGCTTTCTGCTGCTTTTGCATCAGGTTCGTTTTTTTCGTTGCTCGGGGGCGCGTCGTTTGTGGCGGGCACGGTTTTCGGGCTGAGCCCAATGTGGTCGGGCATAGCACTCGGCGCGCCCGCCATCGGCTATACATTGGGGAATTTTACCGCAGGGCGATATTCGATACGGTTCGGCATAAACGCGATGGCCCTTGGCGGCTCAATCGTCATTATTTTTGGACTTGGGCTATCGCTATTGCTGGCACTGATGGGGATTACCCATCCGCTGATATTCTTTGGGTTATGTTCGTTTTTAGGGCTGGGCAACGGGATATTACTGCCCAATGTCACATCTGGCCTGCTATCGGTCAGGCCGCACCTTGCAGGCACGGCATCGGGGCTTGGCGGGGCCATGATGGTTGGCGGCGGGGCGATATTGGCGCAAATTGCCGGTAGCGTGCTAAAGCCGGAAACAGGAGCATTGCCACTGCAATGGTTGATGTTCACCACGGCAATCGCGGCCCTGCTGAGCGTTTTGTTCGTCATTTGGCGGGAACAAAGAGTAAGCTAAGCCTTGCTTTGCAGGTTTTGCAGGCGCTAAACACGCAAGAACAGCAAATTTGCAAAGGTGGCCAATGGCCGTTCAGAAAATATATGCCGGAGCCAAGTTGCGCAGCCTGCGCGGCAGGTTGTCGTTGACGCAAAAGGTCTTTGCCGAACGGTTGGGCGTGTCCCTGCCCTATCTAAACCAGATGGAAAACAACAACCGCCCTGTCAGCACCTCTGTCGTGTTGGGGTTGGCGCAGGAGTTCGGCTTCGATGTCACCGAACTGCAATCGGGTGACGAGGCCCGATTGGTTGGTGACATGCGAGAGGCGCTCGCCGATCCTGTGTTCACCAGCGATGCACCTGCATTGGCCGATCTTAGGCTTGCGGCAGCGAATGCGCCTGCGCTGGCCCATGCGTTTTTGGACCTTCACGCAGCGTATCGCCAAACCCACGAGCGGCTGGCCAGTCTGGATGAGGCACTGGGCCGAGAGGACGCCCGCTTGCAGCCAAGTCCGTGGGAGGAAGTGCGCGACTTTTTCCATTACTGCGATAACTACATTGATGCGGTTGATCGCGCAGCTGAACGGTTTGCAGCCAAGTGCAAGGATAATGAAACAAAGGCCAAAGCCGCGATCCGTATCCTTGGGGGTATGGGGGTGACGGTGCAATTTGTCACTGATGCGCCGCTGCGAGACTTTGATGAAGGCGCGAAAATACTGCGGATTTCAGCGCAGGCGCCAGAAGAAACGCAGGCGTTTCAACTGTTGCTGCAGCTGGCGTTGTTGACTCAAGAACCACTGCTTGAGGCGACGCTTGATCTTGCGCGGTTTCAGACACCGCAGGCGCGGTCCATCGCAAAAGTCGGGCTTGCCAATTATTATGCCGGCGCTGCGGTTATGCCATATGCTGAATTCCTCGCGGCGGCACAGGAAACACGGCACGATCTTGAGGTGTTGGCCACGCAATTTGGCGCGTCTCTAGAGCAAGTTGCACATAGATTATCAACCTTGCAGCGCAATGGTGCAAAAGGCATCCCGTTCTTTTTCGTACGTGTCGATCAGGCGGGGACAATTACCAAGCGACACTCGGCCACCACATTGCAATTTGCCCGATATGGCGGTGCCTGCCCGCTATGGAATGTGCATGCCGCGTTTGAAACACCTGGCCAGTTTCTGCGGCAATTGGCAGAAACACCCGATGGTGCAAGGTATTTTTGCCTTGCGAGAGATGTGTCGAAGTCCGGCGGATCCTATCATGCGCCAAGACGGCGTTATGCCATTGGCCTTGGGTGTGAGGTCAAACATGCGAGTGCGCTGGTCTATGCCGATCACATGGATACAAACGGCAACGGAGCCTATGAGCCAATTGGCATTTCATGCCGCATTTGCGAACGAAAGCACTGCCATCAACGATCTGTCCCACCATTGGAGCGGCAACTGCGGGTTGATCCCAACCGGCGGGGTGTGTTGCCCTATCAAGTTGATTAGACGAAAGGAGCGTCACGTTGGAACTGACCGGATCGAGAATCGTGAATGCGGACATTGAAACCGTTTGGGCGCATTTGAACAATGCAGACACATTGCGCGCAGCAATACCGGGATGTCAGGCATTGGACGGCTCGCCCGAAGATGGGTTTGCAGCGCAGGTCAAAGCCAAAGTAGGCCCCGTGTCAGCGACGTTCAAAGGGGCCGTTGCATTGGAAAATGTGCATGCGCCACACAGCTATACATTGGTCGGTGAAGGCAAAGGCGGCGTTGCTGGGTTTGCCAAAGGCGGCGCAGATGTCACGCTGAAATCCGTCCCTGAGGGCACTGAGCTAAGCTATATCGCAACGGCAAAGGTCGGCGGAAAAATTGCCCAACTTGGCAGCCGAGTGGTCGGTGGGTTTGCCAAAAAAATGGCGGACCAGTTTTTCGAAAATTTCCAGCACGCAATAGAGGCCGCACAGCAAGATTGCTAATCGGCCCTATGGGATGAGTTTATCTGGACACAGAAAACAGCAGGATTAGCGCTGTGACGACTGCCAATCGGGATTGATCCAAGGTTCGTCATTTGCACGCGGCAGCGGCGTGCGCCCAAGGATATGATCCGCAGTTTTTTCCCCCACCATAATGGATGGCGCGTTTAAGTTCCCGTTGGGAATGCGCGGGAAGATTGAGCTATCGGCCACGCGAAGGCCATCAACACCGATCACGCGGGCCTGAGGGTCAACCACGGCCATCGGATCATCCAAGCTGCCCATCTTGCAGGTACCACAGGGGTGATAGGCGCTTTCGACGTGTTCGCGGATGAAGTCATCAAGCTGGGCATCGGTTTGCGCGTCAGCACCGGGCTGGAGTTCGTGACCTGCGTAGGGTGCGAAAGCGTCTTGGCCAAAGATTTCACGCGTCATGCGGATGCAAGTGCGGAAATCCTCCCAATCTGATGGATCGGACATGTAATTAAACTGGATTTTCGGATTATCGCTTGGGTCGTTGGATTGCAGTGTGACTTGGCCACGCGACACAGAGCGCATGGGGCCAACGTGGGCTTGAAATCCATGGCCTTCTGCAGCGACTTGACCATCGTAGCGGATCGCAATGGGAAGGAAGTGGTATTGAATGTCGGGATATTCGACACCTGCTTTGGATCGCACAAAAGCGGCGCTTTCAAATTGGTTTGAAGCGCCAAGGCCTGTTTTGGTGAACAACCAGCGCGCGCCGATCATGGCTTTGCTGAAAATATTCCAATGTTTGGCAAGCGAGACCGGTTTTGTTGCCGATTGCTGTATGTAGAGCTCGAGATGGTCTTGCAGGTTTTGCCCAACACCCGGCCGGTCAGCAATGACGTCGATGCCGTGTTCAGCCAGATGTGCGGCAGGGCCGATGCCAGATAACATCAGCAGTTTCGGTGAGTTGAGCGAGGATGCGGCGATGATCACTTCGACATTGGCGCGGATCACTTCGACTTTACCGTTGCGCTCGACTTCGACACCGACGGCACGGCCCTCCTCTATCACGATGCGGCGCGCCAAGGCGCGGGTGAGTGTGCAGTTTGGGCGCTTGAGTGCAGGACGCAGGTAGGCGTTTGCTGCTGACCAACGGCGGCCTTTCCAAATAGTGGAATCAAAGGGGCCGAATCCCTCTTGTTGCTGGCCATTGTAATCGTCGGTTGTTGGGTATCCTGCCTGCTTACCTGCCTCTACAAAGGCGCGGGTGAGCGGATTGGTGCGTGGGCCGCGGGTAATATGCAATGGGCCATCCTTGCCGCGCCAAGCAGGATCACCACCGTGCCCCCCATCGTGCCAGTTCTCCATGCGTTTGTAATAGGGTAGAACGTCAGCGTAGGCCCAGCCTTGGGCCCCGGATTTTTCCCAATGATCAAAATCGCGTGCATGGCCGCGCACATAGATCATGCCGTTGATCGAGGACGAGCCGCCGATGACTTTGCCGCGCGGGGTGACGAGGCTACGGCCGCCGAGGTGTGGCTCCGGCTCTGTTGCCATGCCCCAATCGTAGGTTTTCATGTTCATTGGGTATGAAAGTGCGGCGGGCATTTGAATAAACGGTCCGCCGTCCCAACCGCCGTGTTCAATGACGAGAACCTGCTTGCCGGCCTCGGCAAGACGGTAAGCGATGGCGCACCCTGCGCTGCCCGCTCCGACGATGATGTAATCAGCTTTCATTTCTGGCCCCAGGATTTTGGAATCGATTTTTAATTGCCTATCAGTAATTATTTAAACAGCAAAACAAATAATTAAATGACCATTTAATTTTATTGTGTTTGAGCCATAAACAGGGTTAAATGAGAAAATGAAACCTGTTCGTATCCGCGATATTCGTCATGCTGAATTGATCGAAGCCACTGTTTTTGCTCTGCACAAACAAGGATTTCACAAGGTGACGCTCAGCCAGATTGCCAAGGAAATTGGCGCCACTGCGGCAAGCGTAAATTATTACTTTGGCACCAAGGACCATCTGCTTGAGGCGACGATGCGGCATTTGATGCGCATTTTGCAGGGGGAAATGCAGCAGGGATATGCGCAGGCCCGAACGCCAAGGCAGCGGTTGGATGCGGTGATTGCGGCTAATTTCTCGGACGCGCTATTCACCACGGAGCAATGTAGCGTTTGGGTCCAGTTTTGGTCAGCGGCGCCATATGCGGAGGGGTTATCGCGACTGCAAAACATCAACCGCGCGAGGGTAGCGTCGAATATGGGGGCGTGTTTGCGCGAATTGATCCCTGATGAGGCTGCGAGAGAGACCGTGCGCGGTGTGATGCAATCCTATCTTGATGGCGTGTGGATCGAAACGGCACAAAGCGGGCGCAAGGCGAATGCAGCACTGGCCCGCAATGACGCCATTATGACGCTTGATATGTTGTTGCGGCAGGTGAACGCCTAATTACTCACCGCGCGGGAAACGCTGACCCTCTTCAAGCACGTTGAGATCCATGTGGTTGCGCATGTAGCGTTCTGACGCCTTTTGCAGCGGTTGATAGTCCCAAGGGTAATAATTGCCGTTGCGCAATGCCTCATAAACAACCCAGCGGCCTGCTTGGGAATGCCGCACATCGGCATCGAAACGGTCAAGGTCCCAACGCGCATCCGCTTTTGCACGCAGCTGTTGGATGGTGCCTTGGTGCGCCGGCTCATCCGCGAGGTTGTGCATTTCATGCGGGTCGGCATCCATATCAAACAGCTGATCCGGGTCGAGAGAACAGCGGTTATATTTCCATTTGCCGTAGCGCAGCGACACGAGCGGGGCGTATGAGCCTTCGGCTGCGTATTCCATTGCAACGGGGGCATCGCGCCCCTGCCCTTGGCCCAATGGCACAATGGATTGGCCGTCGGTCCAGTTCATTACTTCGGTCATATCAACGCCTGCGAGGTCACAAATCGTCGGCAGGATGTCGATACTACTGACAGGCGCTTTGACCAGCCCTGCGTCCATTTGCGGGGCTGCGATCATTAGGGGCACGCGGGACGATCCGTCGTAGAATGACATTTTGAACCATAGGCCGCGTTCGCCCAGCATATCGCCGTGGTCGGACACAAAGAGGATCGTGGCGTCTTGGCGGGTGTCTTCGAGCGTTTGCAATACCTCGCCGATTTTATCGTCGATATAGCTGATATTTGCGAAATAGGCGCGACGGGCGCGGCCGACGTGGTCGTCGGTGATGTTAAAGTTATCGCGATCATTCGCGTCGAGAATACGTTTGGAATGGGCGTCTTGGTCATCGTAAGGGATCGGGCCGATGTCGGGCATCAGGTGGTCGCAATCCTCATACAGATCCCAGTATTTCTGGCGGGTGACATAGGGGTCATGCGGGTGGGTGAAGCTGACCGTCAGACACCAAGGCCGCGCGTCGTGGCCACGGGATAGATCGTAAAGCTTGCGGGTCGCGTTATAGGCCACTTCGTCATCGTATTCCATTTGGTTAGAGATTTCGGCGACGCCCGCGCCAGTGACGCTGCCCATATTGTGATACCACCAATCGATCCGCTCGCCCGGCTTACGGTAATCGGGTGTCCAACCAAAATCAGCGGGGTAAATGTCAGTTGTCAGGCGTTCCTCGAACCCATGCAGTTGATCGGGGCCGACAAAGTGCATCTTGCCCGAAAGGCATGTCTGATAACCCGCGCGGCGGAGGTGGTGGGCGTAGGTCGGGATGCTCGATTGGAATTCGGCTGCATTGTCGTAGACCCCTGTGCGGCTGGGCAATTGGCCGGACATGAATGCAGCGCGTGCAGGTGCGCATAAGGGGGACGCGGTGTAGGCGTTTTGAAACCGTGTTGAGCGCGCGGCCAATTTCTTAAGGTTGGGCGCATGGAGCCAATCGGCGGGGCCATCGGGGAACAATGTGCCGTTCAGCTGATCGACCATAAGGATAAGAATGTTAGGTTGGGTCATTGCGGTCGCTCCTGCCTGGTTTGCGCCAGTCTATTGTCTGCGCAGGTTGCAGCAATCGCAAAACCGAACTTATAGCGTCATTTTATCTGCGAGCCCTACCCTTTGGTGGCGGGCATCGGTGGCGTCACTTGACGCCGGGCAACGGCCTCTCGCCAAGTGATAAAGCTGACGGCGGCCATAATGATAATGCCCCCCAGCACGACCCAAGCATCCACGGCCTCGCCAAAGGCAACAGCGCCAAGGGTCAGGGCCCAGACAAGTTGCAGGAACGTCGCAGGTTGGGTCACGGTCAATGGCGCAGATTTAAATGCAAGTGTCATGGTGTAGTGCCCTGCTGTGGCAAAACACGCGACCAAGAACATCCAACCGATTTGGGCCAATGTCGGGGTGATCCATACAGCCCAAGCGAAGGGTGCCAGCCCGATAGTGACCGTGATCGACAGCATGCCCACGACCACAGCAGGCGAGACATCAGACGACATACGCTTGGCAATCAAGTATCCAGCGGCAAAACCAAGTGCGGTAAACACCATCGCGAGGTGGCCAGAGTTCAGTTCACGAAGGCCGGGGCGAAGAATGATCAATGCACCCAGTAGAGCAATGAGAACCGCAACAAGGCGGCGCATAGGAAGGCGTTCACCCAGCAACACGGCGGCACCAATGGTTACATAGATTGGCGACATATAGTTCATCGCAGTCACTTCCGCCAAAGGGATGCGCGACATGGCGTAAAACCAAAGGATCACCGCGCCCGTATGCACCACGCCGCGCCAACCGAACAGGATAAGCTGCTGCCGTGTCAGCCGCGCCTGCATGATTGGGCGCATCATCGGGATTAGAAAGACAAGCCCAAGCACATAACGCAAAAATGCACCTTCAGCGGCGGGCAATGCAGAACCGACATGTTTGACGATTGCAGTCACGGCCACGAACATGACACCGGTGATGACCATCCAAAAGATGCCAAGAACGGGCGATGGTTGTGAAGTGTCATCCATGCACTAGCCGTGACAGGCCACCGTGAGATTGGCAAGGCAGCAATCATGTGGTCTGGTATGGAAATGCACAAAGGTTCCGTTTCAGTTGCGATTTTATATTTTGCTCTGGCAAGGTTCGTGGCTTGGCTAGGGTGGTCCGCACTTTCACTGTTTGAGGCGCCCGATTGGGTGTTAAAAGTGTTGGTTGTCTGGGACATCACGTCGCTGTTGATCACTACAGTTTTGGTCTGGCGGGCGGCGGCGCGCATGATCGGCGGCTTTGGGATCGTGTTAAGATTGGGCGCAGTTATAATTGCGGCATCGACTGCGTTGCAGATCATGGATCAAGCGGCAGACGCATTACAAGACCCCCCGCCCGTGCCCGATCCACCAGCCATATTCCCGATTGCTGGCACAACCATTCATATCGATGGTGTGGTTGACTTTGATACGTTTGAAACGCTCAAGCGCACGCTGGCAGCCTATCCCAAGGCAAGCCAAGTCACCATAAACAGTGCCGGAGGACGCATCCCTGCCGCACGGGGGCTTGCGCGTTTGATCACCGAGGCGGGGCTAGATACGCATGTAGACGACGTATGCGCATCGGCCTGCACAATTGTTTTCATTGCAGGTCAAGACCGCACATTGGGGGACACGGCCAAGATCGGATTCCATCAATACAGGTTAATGAGCCGCGTAGAAACGATTGACGCGACCCAAGAGCAAGATGTGGATATCGCGCGTTTTTTGGCGAAAGGCGTAGACCTTGCCTTTATGATCGAAGCCATGGCCGTGGCGCATGAAGATATGTGGTTTCCCAGTAATGCACAGTTACGAGATGCCGGGGTGACGACAAAATAATGGCGTGCATATCGCGGGGATAGCACGCCATTATCACTGATATTTAACCTTCGAAGCTGTCCATAACCTCGTCAGAGGCATCCATATTGGTGGTGACGCGCTGCACATCGTCATCCTCTTCCAATGTGTCCAAAAGCTTCATCAGTTTTGCGAAACCTTCGGCGTCGACCTCGGTGGTCATGTTCGGCTTCCAGATCAGCTTGGTCGTCTGGGATTCGCCGAGATCAGCCTCGAGCGCGGTTGCGACATCGTTCAAATCCGTGTCAGCGCAATAGATCACATGCGCTTCATCATCCGATTGCACATCATCAGCGCCAGCCTCGATAGCGGCCATCATCACGGTATCAGCGTCGCCTGCCGATGCGGGGTAAACCACCTCGCCTGTGCGGTCAAACATGAAACCGACGGAACCAGTTTCGCCAAGGTTGCCACCGTTTTTGGAAAACGTAGAACGGACAGTTGAGGCGGTGCGGTTTTTGTTGTCGGTCATCGCCTCGACGATCACAGCCACACCGTTTGGACCGTAACCTTCATACCGGATTTCATCATAGTTTTCGGCATCGCCTCCTTGGGACTTCTTGATCGCGCGATCGATCACATCCTTTGGGACAGAACTTGATTTCGCTTCTTTAACGGCAAGACGCAAACGCGGGTTTTTATCGGGATCGGGGTCGCCCATTTTAGCAGCAACGGTAATTTCTTTTGCCAGCTTTGAGAAAAGCTTGGAGCGGAGTTTATCCTGACGTCCCTTACGGTGTTGGATATTTGCCCATTTGGAGTGGCCGGCCATGTGCGATCCTTCGTTTTATGGTTTGCGCCTACTTAGGACAAAACAGCGTTGTGGTTCAAGCGGTGCTGATCAAAGCGGCCAGATGATTGGAATTACAAAGCTGACAATCGGTGCAAGCGACAGGTTGAGAGGGATGCCAAAGCGCAAGAAATCCGCGAATTTGTAACCCCCAGGGCCATAGACAAGCGTGTTTGTTTGATAGCCGATAGGTGTCGCAAAACTGGCGGAGGCCGCGATCATCACGGCGACAACCAAGGGCCGAGGATCAACACCAAGCGCCGTAGCAAGCCCAATGGCCACTGGCGTCATGACAACGGCAACGGCGTTGTTACTGACCAGTTCGGTCAGCACGGATGACAGCAGGTAGACTGCGAGGATGATGAAAAATGGCGGCAATGTCGTCATAAACGGGGAAATTGCATCAGCAATCATGTTCACAGCGCCCGAGGATTGCAACGCAGCCCCGACCCCGAGCATTGCGAAAATCAGGGTGAGCAGACGGCCATCGACATAAGTAAATGCCTCTTCTGCGTCGATACAGCCCGTCATGAGAACAACAGTTACACCGATGATCGCCAACATCAGGATAGGCGCCACATTCAGGGCGGCAAGCAAGACGATACCGAGCAATGATGCGATAGCAATCGGGGCTTTGTTGCGGCGATACGCGCGCTCAGACGGTTTGGACACGTCACCAAGGTTCATATCGGACGATAAGCGGGTGATATCATCGGGTGAACCTTCGAGGAGTAAAGTATCGCCAACGCGCACGATCAAGTCATCTATCTGTTGGCCGATATTTGTGTCACGACGGTGCACTGCGAGCGTGTAAATACCGTAGCGGCGACGCAGACGCATGGATGACAGACGGCGGCCGACCATGCGGCAGTTTGGGGTGATCAGCACTTCGACGGTGGTGGTTTCAACTGATGAAAGTTGATCAACGCGGCGCAATTCCGGTGTCGCCTGGAGCGAGAGAAGCTCTGTCATTGCGGTGCGCAAAATGACGCGGTCACCTTTTTCCAGCTTCACGTTTTTGAGGTCGCGGCGCAGGGATGTATCGCCGCGAATAACATCAATCAGGCGCACGCCATCGCGTTTGAATAGCTGCACGCTCAGCACATCACGACCTATAAGGTCGCTGTCTTTTGGGATTGCCGCTTCGGAAAAGAAGCGCATTTTAGAGCGGTCCGACAAGAGCCCCGCGATGCTGGAGCGGTCAGGTAACAAGCGTGGACCTGCGATATAGAGGTAAAGAAACGTCCAAAGCACGACGACGATACCCACCGGCATAATTTCGAGCAGGCCAAATGCTTCCATCCCTGATGCGCGGGCAACCCCGTCAACCAGCAGGTTCGTAGACGTGCCCAAGAGCGTCATCGTGCCACCGACGATTGCGGCATAGGACAGTGGAATCAACAGTTTAGACGCTGAAGTACCCAAGCTGCGGGCCAATTGCACAAATACGGGGATCATCACAACGACGAGCGGCGTGTTATTCATGACCGCGCTGGCGAGGGCCACAAAGACCAAGCTGCCGCCGATGGCGCGGGCCGGGCTGATCTTGGCCTGTGCCTCGACCATGCGGGTCATCGCATCCAAGGCACCTGTGCGCACCAATGCGCCAACCACGATGAACATTGCAGCAATCGTCCAAGGGGCGGGGTTGGAGAAGGTAGCAACCGCATCGTCATAAGCGAGAACACCCGTGACCAGCAAAAGCATCACGCCGATCATGGCGACCACTTCTGTGGGATAGATCTCGCGCAAGAACATCACGAACATGATCGCCACAACGGCGATTGTCAGCCAGGCGCTTTGGAATTGCGAAAGGCTGATGAGATCGGTCATGACGCAGGTCCGGATTGTTGCAGGCGTCCACCTTGGCGCACCATGCAAATCTCTGTTGCTTTGCCAGTCAAATCATCGGTCACAACGAAAAGACCCGATAGCGTCGCATCGCCGTTGGCGGGGGAAAACCGTTCCTTGGGCATGCCCGTGATAAAGCGGCGCAAAGGTTCGCCCTTGTCCATGCCGATGACAGAGTTGTAATCGCCGCACATGCCAGCGTCAGACTGAAACGCCGTGCCGCCATTTAATATCATCGCGTCACCGGTGGGCACATGGGTATGGGTGCCCACGACAATGCTGGCACGGCCATCGCAAAAGTGACCCACGGCCATTTTCTCGGATGTGGCTTCGCAGTGAATGTCGATCAGGCTGGCCTGCACAGCACCGCCCATCGGATATTGACGCAGCACGGTATCCAGCGCTGAAAACGGGTCATCAAAGGGGCGTTTCATGAACACTTGCCCAAGGACTTGGGCCACGAGAACCTTGCGCCCACGAGAGGCGTTGAACACGCGTGCACCGACACCGGGCGCTGCCTTGGAAAAGTTGATCGGGCGAATGATGCGCGGTTCGTTGGCAATAAACGTCATCATGTCTTTTTGATCAAAAGCATGATCGCCAAGGGTAATAACGTCGGCACCTGCGTCAAATATCAGCTTGGCATGGGCACCAGACAGCCCCATGCCGCCCGTCGCGTTTTCGCCATTCACAACAACAAAATCGAGCCGCCAATCGGTACGCAGTTTCGCCAATTTTTCGGTGATGGCCTGCCGTCCGGCACGGCCCATCACATCGCCTAGGAAAAGTATTCTCATGTGCCCAATTTAACGGGTGTGACAAGCAGCGCCATAGGTAAATCGGCAATTTGTCACGAATGGTCTTAGAAGGTCGTAATACCGTGCTGAGTGATAATCATATCAAGCGGTTGATCTGTGGCCTCAAGCGGCAGGTCGTGGGCCTCTTGTTCGGCGTATGCAAACCCGATGGCAAGCGTCGGGCGGTTAGCGCGCAGCCCCTCAAGGGTGCGATCATAAAAGCCACCGCCGTAGCCAAGCCTGCCACGGTTCATGTCGTATGCGACGAGCGGCACGATGACAATTTCGGGGGTGATCCAATCGCCGGATGCAGGAATACGTGCACCAAATTCACCATCGATCATTTCGGCATCTGGTGCCCATGCGCGAAATTTTAGCGGCTGCCCAGCGCCAAGGATCACAGGAACACCGACAGGCCCGTGTGCGCTGGCCTCTTCCATGGCGGGGGTTGGGTCAAGCTCGGTGCGCATAGCCATGTAACCCGCAATTGGCACGCCGCGATACCCTGCAAGAACGGAACTGAGGTGTGCCGCCGTGCCCTGCCCTGCGTCGAACGCCAGTTTACGACGCGCAAATGCAGCCTTGCGGGCTTGGGTTTTAAGGTCAATCAAAGAAGCCATAGTGACGCCAATCCCAAGAATGCAAAAAAGCCAACGACATCGGTAACAGTGGTGACAAACGCCCCTGACGCCAGCGCAGGATCAATGCCCATTTTTTCCAACACAACAGGCACGCCTGTCCCCGCGAGGCCAGCAACGACCAAGTTGATCACCATCGCAACCCCAATCACCGCGCCCAGCATCGGAGTGCCGAACCAAATAACGCCCACGATCCCCATGACGACAGCGAAAATAAGCCCGTTCACAAGGCCCACGAGCGCCTCGCGCCTGATCACGCGCCACACGTTAGCAGGTGTCAAATCGCGGGTAGCAATGGCACGCACAGCAACAGTCAGCGACTGGGTGCCCGCGTTGCCGCCCATTGACGCCACGATCGGCATCAAAACCGCAAGCGCGACCAGCCCTGCAATCGTTTCCTCAAACATGGCAATGACAAGCGACGCGAGAATGGCAGTCAGCAGATTTACCGCAAGCCAAGGAAAACGCTGGCGGGTCGTTTCCAAGACACGATCGGACAATGACCCTTCACCAACACCAGCAAGGCGCAGAATGTCTTCTTCTGCTTCTTCTTCAAGGAACATCATCGCATCATCAATCGTAATGACGCCGACAATGCGTCCATCATCATCGACGACGGGGGCCGTGATCATGTGATAGTGGTTGATGGCTTGGGCAACGTCTTCGACATCCTGGGCGACATGGAACGTGCGAAAGCTGTCTTCGACCAAGTCACGCATAAGAATGTCGCGCCCCGACGAAAGAATGCGCCCGAGAGTGACGTATCCGGTGGCCTTGAGGCGGGCATCAACAAGGATAACGTGGTAAAACTGGTCAGGCAGTTCAATGTCCGAGCGCAGGAAGTCGATTGCGGCACCCACAGTCCAGTGGTCGGGCACGCGAACCAGCTCTGACTGCATGTGCCGACCAGCCGATTCCTCTGGGTAGGACAGCGCCTGCTCAACCGCGATACGATCGCTCGCATCCAACGCATCAAGCACGGCCTCTTGTTGATCGCCACCCAGATCCTCGACCAGATCGACAACATCATCGGTCTCGAGATTTCGTACGGCTTCGACCAGCTCGTCAGGAGCGAGGCTGTCGATGACCTGTTCACGCAGGTTGTCATCCAATTCAGACAGGATTTCCCCGTCCATCCCGCCCTGCCAAACGTTGAGCAGGTCCCTGCGGTCCCGCCCATCGATCTGTTCGATCAGGTGGGCGACATCAGCGGGGTGCAGCGGATCAAGAATGGCCTCGACCTGTGCGCTATCGCCTGTGTCCACCGCATCGCGGATGTCGGAAACAAGTTTGTCAGAGATACCAAAGGCTTCGTCTTCGATGTTGTCGTCGACATTGGTCATGATTGCCTCCTACAGTTGACGCAAAACATAGCGGGGTTTGATACAGGCACAAGCAACAGCAACTTGTTTTTGTTGATTTACCGTCCGGAGAGCGCGGGATAAGCTGCTGGGATGAACAAATCACTCCTTCTCGGTCAGACACTTCGATTTACGGGCAATCCGTTTCAACAGGGATGGCAAGACGCTACAATCCACGACAGCCACGGTGCTGTGTTAGTGGTCGGTGGTCATATCGCCGAAGTTGGTGACCGTGATATGCTATGCGCAGCCCATCCAACGGTTGAAAGGCATGACTACGGGGATCGCCTGATCATGGCGGGGTTTGTAGACGCGCATATGCACTATCCGCAGACGGCAATGATCGCCAGTTGGGGCAAGCGGTTGATTGATTGGCTCAACACTTACACGTTCCCGCAAGAGGCAAAATTCTCTGACCCTGATTATGCTACATTGATTGCGGGGCGCACGCTTGATCTGGCGCTGGCGCATGGCACCACGACGCAGGTCAGCTTTGCGACGATCCACCCTGCAAGCGTGGATGCATATTTCGCGGCCGCTGCTGAAAGAGGCATGGCAGTGGTCACTGGCAAAACCTGTATGGATCGCAATGCGCCTGATAATCTACGCGACACCGCGCAATCGGCCTATGACGACAGCAAGCGTTTACTCGAAAAGTGGCACGGCGTCGGGCGGGCGCATTATGCGATAACGCCGCGGTTTTCGCCGACCTCAACACCAGAGCAATTGCAGGCATTGGGTGCGTTATGGGCAGAGCACCCAGAATGTCTGATGCAAACGCATCTGTCCGAACAACCTGATGAGATTGCATGGGTCAAAGACTTGTTTCCAAATGCGCGCGACTATTTGGATACCTATGAAGCGTTTGGTCTACTTGGGGAACGGGGGCTTTATGGGCATGCTATTCACCTAGAGCCACGAGAGATCGACCGGTTGTCGGATGTGAGTGCAGCGGTGGTGCATTGTCCGACGTCCAACACGTTTATCGGATCGGGATTGTTCGACTGCACGGGCCTCGCGACAAGGGGCATTCGCACCGGATTGGCCACTGATACAGGCGGGGGCTCATCGTTTTCAATGCTGCGCACAATGGCCGCGGCCTATGAGATCGGGCAATTGCGCGGCGCGGCGTTGCACCCTGCGCAACTGTTGTGGCTGGCGACAGAAGGCTCCGCGCAAGCATTGCATATGGGGGGTGACATCGGTCACTTAGGGCAAGGCGCCGCCGCGGATATTGTTGTGCTTGATCTGGCATCAACAGCGGCGATTGCCCAACGCGTGGTGCAAGCCCGCGACATTTGGGATGCGGTATTTCCGACTATTATGATGGGTGACGATCGCGCAATTCACGACGTTTGGGTTGCGGGCAAGCGTGTCAGTCGGCCAAAGCCGTCGCCAGCTGATTTTGACGTGTGATCACCGCAGGTAGATCAATGGTGGTGATCCGACTGTCAGCCACAACATGCCGCCCCTCGACGATCAGATCGCGAACTTGGTTCGGACCTGCGAGCACAAGCGCTGCTGGATCCCAGCTTCCTGCACTTGCGACGCCTTGCACGTCCCAGATAGCGATGTCGGCGCGTTTTCCAACAGTGATTTGACCGCACTCGTCACGGCTCAGCACCTCTGCCCCGCCGCGCGTGGCGATATATAGCGCCTCGTCGGCGGACATTGCATCAGCGCCATTTTGCACGCGCTGCAACAGCATGGTTTGCCGTGCTTCGCCCATCAAATTGCCGATATCGTTGCTGGCGGAACCATCCACGCCAAGCCCCACCTTCACACCCGCATCACGCATTTGGCGCACGGGCGCGATGCCCGAACCGAGCCTGCAATTAGAACAAGGGCAATGTGCTACGCCTGTGCCGGACCGTGAAAACAGGTCAATTTCCTGACCGTCCAGCTTGACGCAATGCGCGTGCCAAACGTCAGCACCTGTCCACCCGAGGTCTTCGGCGTATTGACCCGGGCGGCAGCCGAATTTCTCAAGGCTGTAAGCGATGTCTTCGTCATTTTCGGCCAGATGTGTGTGCAACATCACGCCTTTGTCGCGGGCAAGAATAGCTGCGTCACGCATCAGATCGCGGCTCACAGAAAACGGAGAACATGGCGCCACGCCGACCCGCACCATCGCACCGGGGTTTGGATCATGAAAGGCGTCGATGACACGGATGCAGTCATCCAAAATTGCCGCCTCGCCTTCGACCAGATCATCGGGTGGCAAACCACCATCGCTGACGCCGATGCTCATTGCGCCACGCGTCGGATGAAACCGCAAACCGACCTCGCCAGCTGCTGCAATGGTGTCATCAAGACGGGAGCCATTGGGATAAAGGTATAGATGATCAGATGTCAGGGTGCAGCCAGACAGGGCAAGTTCGGCAAGGCCGATTTGAGCAGAGATAAACATCTCTTCTGGGCCAAAGCGTTGCCAAATGGGATAAAGCCGCTGTAGCCAACCAAAGAGCAAAGCGTCCTGTGCCCCTGGCACGGCGCGGGTTAGCGTTTGGTAAAGGTGGTGATGGGTGTTGACCAACCCCGGTGTCACCACGCAACCAGCGGCATTGATCAGCTTGGCCGATGGCGCGTCAATGCTTTGTCCGACGGCAATGATCTGACCGTTTTGAATATGGATGTCGCCGCCCGAGACCCTTTGGCGGGAATCGTTCATTGTCAGGATGATGTCGGCATTCTTGATGAGCAGTTCAATCATCGCAGTTTGCCTGTAGAACGGCCAATGCCGCAGCATGAATTTCAGGGTTCGAGGCTGCGATAATGCGACTGCTGGTATGTGCGGGGCCGCCGGACCAATCGGTGACAACCCCGCCAGAGGCCTGCACAACCGCTATCGGGGCGTGGATGTCATAAGCCTGTAATCCGGCCTCGATCACCAGATCAATCTGACCCAGCGCAAGCAGCCCATATGCGTAACAATCCGTGCCATAGCGCGTCAGCTTGGCCTGATCGGCGACAGCGTGAAACGCTGCCCGTTCTTGTGGGGTGCCGACCTCTGGAAATGTAGACATAACAATCGCTTGCGACAGGTCAGTCGTTTGGCGTGTCACAAATGGCAATGTGCCATGGGGGCCATCCAATGCAGCCGCATCAAACCCGCCAACAAAGCGCTCGCCGATATAGGGTTGATCGATAATACCAAATTGCGGGCCTTCAACCGTCGAGGCCGCGATCAAGACACCCCATGTCGGCGTGCCGCTAATAAAACCGCGCGTGCCATCGATCGGGTCAAGCACCCAAGTAATGCCGGTTGAGCCGGATTGATTGCCGTGTTCTTCACCAATAATGCCGTCATCGGGACGCTCAGTTGCAAGAATTGCACGCATCACAGTTTCGGCGCCGCGGTCTGCCTCGGTCACAGGATCAAACCCAGAGGCGTGACCGGGTTTATTCATTGTCTGGATTTCTGGGTTGCGAAAATATCGCAAGATCAAAGGCCGCGCTGCATCGGCCATCAGATGCGCAACGCGCATCACATCGCGTTGCGTGTCATTATCAATGATCATGTTGTCGCCCTCGGTTCCCATTTGCCATGGGTAAACCGGAGCAACACGCAGAGCAACCGCAGTTAGGCAGCTTCGCTCAAAACACGCGCCAAATCGAACAAGCGCCGGCGCTGGTTTTCAGGGATCGAATAGTAGGACCGCAAAAGTTCCAGCGCTTCTTTGTCTGTCAGGATATCGCTTGGGACATCAGATGCTGGCGCGGCAACTGTTCCGTCTTCATTGAGGCCCTCAAAAAAGAACGATACGTCGACACCCAATACATGCGCGATGTCCCAAAGGCGGGATGCGCTGACGCGGTTCATACCCGTTTCATATTTTTGGATCTGTTGAAACTTAATACCGACGGCCCCGGCCAATTGCTGCTGCGTCGTGCCGTTAATCCAACGACGCTGACGGATGCGTCTGCCGACGTAGACGTCTACGGGATGCTTCATAATTCGTCCTCTCAATTCGGGTCATTACAGCAAACAGGCGCCAAATTGACGCCGCTGCGTTACTGAACTCGTGATTGCCACTAACAACCAAAGACACGCAACGGTTGCAGTCCGTGACCTATTCTTAAAGATAGGTACTTTTACTAATTTGATATTTACAAAAACAAAAAGAAGCCCGATTTGTGTTCTCAAGAGCCAAGATTACCTCAAATTTTAAGGCTTTTCATGCAACTCTTTGCGAAAAGGTTCACCAATGCGCGCATATCAAGTTTCGGCATTTAGCCAAGCACCTGAAATCAATGACATCAAACCACCCCTACCTGCTAAAGGCGAGGTCTTAATTGACATTGAGGCGTGTGGGCTAAATTTCGCTGATCTGTTGATGGCCAAAGGCACCTATCAGGATACACCAGAACCGCCTTTCACACTTGGCATGGAGGTTTGCGGCACAATCAAAGCCCACGGTGAGGCTGTGGATGCGCCATCAATTGGAACACGCGTCGCCGTATTTGGCGGTGCCGGTGGCTTGGCCCAACAAGGTGTTTTTGATGCAGCGTTATGCTGCCCTATCCCTGATGCAATGCCGTCGCATATCGCTGCCGGCTTTATCGTGGCCTATGGCACATCGCATTTGGCGTTGGCAGATCGTGCAAAATTGAAGGCTGGTGAGACGTTATTGGTGACGGGTGCCGCTGGTGGTGTTGGGTTGACAGCTGTTGAGATTGGCAAGGCAATGGGCGCTACGGTGATTGCTGTCGCGCGCGGGCCTGAAAAGCTGGCCATCGCCAAAGCTGCGGGTGCCGACCACCTCATTGACAGCACATCACAAGATTTGACCGAAGAGGTCAAAGCATTGGGCGGTGCGGATGTCGTTTATGATCCTGTTGGCGGCGACACATTTCGGGCAGCAATGCGCGCCTGCAATCGCTGCGCGAGAATGGTGGTCATTGGCTTTGCCGCAGGCACGACACAGCAAATCCCTGCCAATATCATCTTGGTCAAAAATATTGATGTCATCGGCTTTTATTGGGGCGGCTACCTCAAGTTTAATTCAAACGCCGTAATGAATAGCCTCAAGACGTTGTTCCAGTGGTACGAAAGCGGCCGCGTTAAACCACATATCAGCCATTGCTTGCCACTGACGCAGGCTAGCGCAGGGCTTAAATTACTCGAAAGTCGCAAAGCCACCGGAAAAGTAGTGATCACAATGGGTAATGAGAGCCGAATATAGATCGAATTCAGACGTAAGCCACTTGAAAACAAGCCCGATCCAGCCAATATTGCTACCAAAGGCGCTATGGTGGCGCTGTTACAAGCATTGGAGGTCTCAATGGCTCAATTTCAAGCAACTCGTGCAGGTGCCGGTGTCCGGACTGCAGAAATCGACGAGGGCCTGCGCGCCCATATGAATAAGGTTTACGGAACGATGTCCGTTGGCCTGCTTTTGACATTTGCGGCGGCCTGGGCTGTTGGCAACAATGCTGCGATGATGAGCACCCTATTCACAGGGTTCACACGCTACATCGTTATGTTCGCGCCCTTGATCATGGTTTTCGCATTTGGTGCGATGATTAACCGCTTGTCCGCCGCTGGCGCGCAACTCTTCTTCTACGCGTTTTCTGCGGTGATGGGCATATCCATTTCCTACATCTTCGCGATCTTTACAGGCGTATCGGTCGCGCAGACATTTTTGGTGACATCAATCGCTTTTGCAGGGCTTTCGCTCTGGGGTTACACCACAAAGAAAGACATCTCTGGCTGGGGTAGCTTCCTGATTATGGGTGTTATCGGCCTTATCGTTGCGAGTGTTGTAAACATCTGGCTACAGTCGCCTGCGATCATGTTTGCGGTTTCTGCGATTGGTGTGCTGATCTTTGCTGGTTTGACAGCCTATGACACGCAGAAGATCAAAAACGATTATATCGCGCATGCGGTGCACGGAGATCAGGAATGGTTGGCGAAGTCAGCGATTATGGGTGCGTTGAACCTATACCTCGACTTTATCAACATGTTCATGTTCCTGCTGCAGTTCATGGGCAGCCGTGAATAATCAGGCGCTATAGCGCTATGGATCAAAGGGCCGTTGCATTGCAGCGGCCCTTTTTATTTGGCTTTGCAAGAGCAAAACCAATGCCTCCGGCGGCCATATTTTTCCCTCAAGAGAAACCCTGCGAGCCCGCGCGGGACATAGCATAGGCATTTTCTTGAAGGGCTGCTGCCAGAACAATGGGGCGCGCAATGGTGGCGGTGGAGAGAAAAGCGCGCATTTAGCCGCGGAAACGCGACGTCATTACAAGAGTGATCTTACGCATTCCTGTTGGTCGATTGTTTTGCCCAAACGAAAAAGGCCGCGCAATTTGCGCGGCCTTTGGTCCAGAAAAGAGAGGATCAATTACTTGATCTTACCTTCTTTGTATTCCACGTGCTTGCGCACAACTGGGTCATACTTTTTGATGACCATTTTTTCTGTCATGGTGCGAGCATTCTTCTTTGTTACGTAGAAGTGCCCGGTGCCTGCTGTTGAGTTCAGGCGGATTTTAATCGTGGTAGGCTTCGCCATGTCACATCTTCCTTGAGGGTTCGGGCCGCGCGCTGCACGACGCTTATGTACTGAAGCTGCCTTTTACCCGCAGGGCTGGCACTGTCAACCGGAAAGGGCAAAGCAATGCGGATCCTGACGTCATTTTCCAAAATAATATGCGCGGAGGGTCTATAAGCCGGATTCTGTTCAGGCCGAAGCCGTCGACGATCATTCATCTGGGCGCATTGTTGCCAATGCGTCTCTAGCTGCCAACCCGGGCCCTCGCGGTGCAAACACCCGCGCATTGCTGCATGGGGCCCCTATTTGGCATTGCTCCTGGTGGGG
>CAXHZK010000006.1:0-144892 GCA_964021915.1 uncultured Roseobacteraceae bacterium
CGCCACCATTTCATCCAATTTGTTAACCGAAGATGAGGCAGTTCTCCTCGATACTGTATTTGACATGGCTCTGCTTGACGGTGTCACGCTTGATTATCAGGCGGAACTGGATGGGCTTATCGCGGGAACCAGCGATCTCGCGATTTTGTTAGAAACGAGCGCCCCGACATCCATAACATCGACAACAATTGAATTTGGAAACCCCGATACTGGCACTGGGATTTCAATGACTGGATTGTCGTTGTCAGGCGTGACTAGTCTCGAAGATCTGACGCAACAGCAATATGACGCAATGCTAAGCGGTAGCTTTGATAGCATTGATTTTGTCGACAATGGCGCCACGATTTTGTCGATTACTGCGTCCGAGACATCGTATCAATTGATTAGCGGATCGCTGGTTTTCTCGGTCGATGGGACCTTGCCGGGTTCGTTCAATGAAATGATCGAATTGGAAAGTTTTTTGCTATCTGCGGTGGATGGGTTCAGCCTGCTTTCTGCTGATGAAATTAACGCATTGCTAACTTCCATGGCGAATTTTGACATCAGCGGATTTTCGGTCACCGACGGTGCTGATGTTATCGCGTCAATTGATCTTGGCGCTACTGCGCTAACGTTTCAATTGGCGGGCGCTACGTTTGAGTTAGCCGGAACTTTCCCCACTGAAAGCATTGCGGATGTCATGCAAGCATCCCTCGATATCGCCGCTCAGGGCGCTATTTTTGACCTGAGTCAGATAGAAGGCCTTGGCATCACGGGGCTCACCATCACCGCGGCTTCTGGCGAAGTTATGTTGCAGTTTACCGGCGAAGTGACTGACGAGGCGTCGATTGCCTTTGATACCGTTACCATTCAAGGCGACGACAACGATAACCAAGATGTCTGGGCTGGCTGGGTCGACGCGAACACTGCCATTTATAACGGTGGTGCCGGTGATGATGAATGGGAAACCTATGATGCCGCGACAGATGCGTATTTTGGCTCTTTGCCCGCCGCGACGACCATAAACGGTGGTGAGGGCTTCGACGAGCTTCAAGTCACAGAATATGATTACAACCTGTTTGATATCGTCATCGAGTATGATTTTGGGACAGGCCTGTATGCTGCGTATAACGGGGAAACGCTTCTCTATACGATGGATACGACCAGCATCGAGAAGTTCGAATCGCGCATTGATGGTGAAATTTATATCACCGGCGGCGAAGACCGTGATCGCCTGACACTGTCGACAGCCCCCTATTTCTTCTCGTTCGATGGCGGTGGCGATTATGATCGCCTCGAAGTGCACCGCATGTATCTCGAAACGCTAACGGCTACCTACGACGGGCTCACCTTGGCGCAATTCAATGAGCTGTTCACATTTAATGAACTGAATGATGGGTTCTACCAGATCCTCTATGGCACTGAGGTTGTCGGCGAAGTGCGCGACATCGAAGAGGTTCGCTTTAAGGTCGGCGTAGACGGGTCAGAAGTCGTGTCCTTCTCTGCGCTGTTGGGCATTACTGAATTCACTGGAACAGAGCTTGATGACGAAATCACTGCCAATGAATTAGACAACACAGTTTATGGCCTTGGCGGCGATGATTTCATCGATTCTGCAGGGGGCAATGACACCATTTATGGCGGCGCCGGGTATGATTATATCGAGATATACGAGGGCGAAAATTTCGTCGATGGCGGTGCCGATTACGACACCGTTGTCGCACGCGACGAAACGTCCGAAGCGATGGCAATTAATCTCGCGGATGGGCCGGATGGCACGACGCAACTGATATTGGGCCGCTCTGATCATTCAGAAGCCGCAACGGTCTATTACACCAGCGAAATCGTAGACGTAGAACGCATCGAAACCCGTTACGAGGGCAGCTTGATGTTCTTCGGTAACGACGACGACAATACACTGAAACTACGCCTGCTGCCGTCTTACTTTGACCTGCGCGGTGAGGGTGGCTTTGACGTTCTCGAAGTTTACCAGCTTGAAATTGAGGGTGACAGCTCCTTCGGCATGACCCGCGCAGAATTTGATGCGTTGGTCGCGCTGTCCGTGGGCAATGAAGGCTCTATTGCGCTGATTGATCGGCTGACAGGTGAAACGATTGGTCGCATCAACGGATTTGAAAGTGTGCGCTTCGCGGCTGAAGACGGTAACGGCAACGAAGAAGTGACCGTAGCAGAGCTTCTGAACATCACTGATTTTGTCGGCACGGCAGAGGACGACGAAATCACGGGAACGTCCGCTGATGACACGATTTCCGGCCTTGGCGGTGACGACAGGCTGTTCGGAGAAGGCGGAAACGACACAATCATTACTGGCGAAGGCAATGACTACGTTGATGCGGGTGATGGCGACGATGTGGTCGATGCGAGTGATGCAGGGTACGCAGCGGTAAACCCTGGCACGGGGACCGACACCATCATTGGGCCTGATCTCAGCTCTGGTAACGCTGGCATCTACCTTGATATGTCTGATTTCAACGACGATGGCGGCCTGACCGTCACAATGACGGATATCGGCGCAGGTACGGCTGTCACGGGCAACGGTTCGGTGAACACGACCTTTACTGGCGTGCATGCAGTTGGTGCAACGATGTCTGCGGATTCGCTGACTGGTTCCGCGAATGAGAACTGGGAAGGCTGGGCCGGCATGGCTGGCGACGATATTATCGACGGTAACGGTGGCTTTGATGAGGTCATGTATAACTGGGAAGAAAATGAAGCCGAGTATCAGGATCTTCCGACAAATGGCGTTTCTGTCAATCTTGCCACGGGTGTTGCGACTGACCACTTTGGCGACACAGATACGCTGATCGATATCGACGCGGTGCGCGGCACATCGCTTGCTGATACGTTTATTGGCGCGGATGGTTCCGATTACCAACGGTTCCGTGGCCTTGCGGGCACTGACACTATTCAGGGCGGGGTCGGTGGTTTTGACATCGCTGATTATTCGCGCGACGAAGACGAAGGCGGCACATCAGGCATATTCGCGGACCTAGCGAACTCTGATCAGGTCACAGACGGGTTTGGCGACGCGGATACAGTGACAGAAATCGAAATGATCCGTGGTACGGACTTTGCCGATACGGTTTATGCCAACGATGATGGCTTGGTTATGTCGCTGCTAGGCGGCGATGACACCGCCGTCGGTGGCGCTGGTGATGATGAATTCTGGGGCGGCATGGGCACCAACAGTTTTGATGGTGGCGAAGGCGAAGATACCGCTGGATACTGGAACATTGATTTTGCCGATGTGACGATTGAAAGCGTAACTATTGACGGTGTTACAGAAGTCCAAGTTTCCGGCTCGGTCGGCAACGATCAATTTACTGATACGTTGGAGAATGTCGAATATCTTGAATTCGCGGATCAAACGATCAGCTTTGCGCAGGCAGTGACCGGCGCGACGGATGATGCTGATCCAATTGATTTGAGCGGTTCAACCGAAGACGAAGAGATCGATGCCGCTGGTGGCGATGATGATATTCAGGCCGGCTCTGGTAACGACGATATCGTAACAGGCTCTGGCAACGACACAGTGACCGGCGGCGCTGGCGATGATGAAATCTTTAACACCGCTGGCAATGATACGATTGACGGTGGCGATGGTGCTGACGTGGGTGTTGCCCTGTCCGGTAACAACACATTCGACGATTCAGGCACAGGGGATGAGGTCGGCCGCGGGCTGGATGATTTCTACTGTGGTGGTATCGGCGATGACACTATGAATTCAGGCAGCGGCCATGATCTTTTGATCGGGGACATCGGTTCAATCTACTATGCGGGCAAGGACCGGATGAACGGCGGCACAGGTGATGATATCATGCAGGGCGCTGGCAACGAGGATACGTTTATCTTCGAAGATGGCCACGGTGATGACGTTATCGCGCGTGTCGATCTTGATGCGTTCTTTACAGGGGCGGGCCCGTTCACAATTGACACTATTCCATTGGTCGCAGGTGTGGCTGATTTTGAAATCGGTGTTGATATGATTGATCTCTCCGGCTTCACGACCCAAATCGGGTTTGCCGATCTGACGATCACAGACAATGCCAACGGCACGCTTGTCGACACGGGCCAAGGCACGATCGAACTTTATGGCATCACGTCGACAGATCTCGACGCCTCATCATTTGATTTTGTTTAGGTTTTAGGAGAGATTTTATGACATTTTTGAAAACAACAGCCGCATTCTGCACAATCGCAACCTTAGCCGCCTGTGGCGGTGGGGGGGACGATCCTATCGAAGAGGCGACATTTGAAAACCTCACAACATCGACCGAAACGGCGATTGCCATTCAGGCATTCCAACAAGTGTCCGGTGGTTTCACTGTGAGCAGTGCAACAGGTACATATGACGCGACGACCGACATCGCGACAATCGACAGCTCTGATATTTCTTCTGATGGTGCCTCTGATTTGACGGGGTCGCTGTCTTATGTGGCCGCCTTGTCAGGTGCTGGCGATAATCGGATTGTGATCGCGCCAACTGCGGCGGCTGATGTGCCAACGGGTGCGGCGTCTTACACTGGACGTTCACAGTTTACTGTCGTTGTGGCAGGCGGGGCAAATGCCGGTACATACGATGGCGAAATGGATGTTACGCTTGATATTTCAATCGGATCATCAAGCAGCGCGACGCTGACAATTGATGGTCTTGTGGATGGTGATGCGACGGTCACGCCCGTCGGCAGCCCGACAGCTGCATATACCGCAACCGGCTCTGAAGAAATCGTATTCAACGGGTTGTCCATCTCGGGCGGCACAATCTCTGATGGCGGTAGCAGCACGGCTTCTGTGACAGGCTTTGGGGATGCAAGCGAGAGCTTGAACCTAACGGGCGCGAGTATTGATGTGATCGCTGGTCTTGCTGGCCCTGCCGCCGAGGAAATGGGCGGTGTTGGTACGATCAATGATGCGACTGCTGGCAGTGTTAGAACCACATTCAGCGGCTCTAAATAATCCCGATCAAACTATGATCGCGGAAACCGCGCCTTGGCCCATGCTAAGGCGCGGTTTTTTGTTGGCTGATAACCCAACAGGCCAATAATCGCCGTCACATATTTATCTCTTCAAAAAGAGAACAAAATGTGAACATATAGAAAGGTGCATGGCAAACGATTCTACATATGGGCAGATTTTACGTCTGCCAAAGCGGGTCAGGTCGCGGCCCCAAGATGCGGATGTTCTGACATCTCGGCATACCTTGACGGATGTCTTTCCGCTTGGCCCTGCCGATCCTGCGGCCACGGGATTTGTGAGTGCTATGATCTCCGATGGTGTGGGGCCAATCCTCTGGGTGCAGGATTTCAACTCTCGGCGCGAGAACGGCTGTCTTTATACACCCGGCTTGCACGGGTTCGGCGTGACGCAGGACATTTTGCAAGTCACCGTCAGCGCCGCGCGCGACGTGCTTTGGGCGATGGAAGAAGGGGCCTCGTGCGGGAGCCTTTCGGCCGTTGTTGGCGAAATTCACGGCGGGCCTGCGGTGCTGGATTTCACCGCGACCAAGCGGCTGGCGATGCGCGCCGATACATCTGGCGTGCCGCTCTATCTGATCCGCAGCGGCGATGCGGGTGGTCTCAGTGCGGCGCGGATGCGCTGGCGGCTTGGCAGCCTGCCGTCTACCGCGCATCCGCACGACAGTCTGGCCGCTGGTGCCTTGCGCTGGGACGCCGATCTTTACCGCGCGCGCAATACCGCCACGGGCCGTTGGGTGGCGCAATATGACCCGCGTGCCACCACCGCCACAGATCGTCTCCGTTTGGTTTCCCGCGTTCCCGATCGAACGCTGGCGGCGGGTGATCAGCCAGTATCGGACCGCACCCGCGCCTGATGTGCCCGTGGCCCTGTCCACCGATGGCACACACGGCCCTATTGTCCATGCGGTCAATCCTGCGGCGCAAGCGCTGAACATCACACCCAATAGCCGCATCGTCGATATGCAGGCGATCCATCCGCAATTGCATGTTGAGGCCGTCGATATCGACGGGGATCACGCCCTTTTGCAGCGGCTGGTGTTTTGGGCACGGCGGTGGTGTCCTTGGACGGTGCTTGATGCTCATCACGGGTTGATCCTTGATGTCAGCGGCAGCACCCATTTGTTTGGTGGTGACGCAGCCATGCTGCGCGACATCACGCAACGGTTTGCGATGCAGGGCCTGACCGCGCGTGTCGCCATGGCCCCCACGCGGAGTGCGGCGCAGGCGCTTGCGCGTTTTGGCGGTGCTGCCACGATTAGCAACGCTGAAAACCTCGCTCTTGTGCTGTCGCCGCTTCCGGTGTCGGCGCTTCGGATCAATGCACAAACCGTGCGGCTTTTGGACCGTTTGGGTCTTAAGACGATTGGCGCATTGATGGATGTGCCGCGCGTGTCATTGATGCGCCGCTTTTCCCATATGCCCGCGGATCAAAATCCATTGATCCTGTTGGATCGTGCGTTGGGGCAGGTGGCTGACCCTCTTAATGCGCCCGCTGACGATAAAATACTGATGGCCCGTTCGCGTTTGCCCGAACCCGTGATTGACCCGATCCCGCACCTGAAGGAGATTGTTGATGACCTTTGCCAACAGCTTGCCAAGGCAGAGCAGGGCGCGCGGCGGTTGCGGTTCACGATCTACCGGATTGATGGCGAATATCGCACCGTGCAATTCGCCACAGCCCGCGCCAGCCGTGATGCCGCACATCTGCTGCGCCTGTTTGATGGCAAACTCGAGAGCATCGACCCCGGTTTCGGCTTTGACTTATTGACGCTCGAGGCGATCGGGGTTGAGCCCGTGTCCCTGATCCAGGATCGGCTTGATGGAAAGCGCGATGCCAACGCGGATGTCGCGGGGCTCTTGGATCGGCTGACGGCGCGATTGGGGCGGGATCATGTGACGTGGTCCACCTTTAAACAGACCCATAAACCCGAACGCGTCCAAGGGCAGGTGCCTGCATTGGTTGGCGCACCCGCTCCGGCGCCGACATTGGTGCGCGAACGCCCGATCCGTATCCTGAATCCCGCCGAAGAGGTGCGTGTGATTTATGCCGTGCCAGAGGGCCCACCATCGCAATTTCGCTGGCGACGTGTTGTCTATCAAACGCAGCGCCATGCGGGGCCGGAACGGATCGCGCCGGAGTGGTGGCTTGACCGCCCCGGCACGCGATTGCGCGATTATTACAAGGTCGAGGTGCAGGGCGGGCGGCGGTTCTGGCTTTACCGCCAAGGTGTTGTTCATGATGGGCGCGGCGATGATCCGCGTTGGTTTTTGCACGGGTTTTTCGCCTGATGCCAGAACAGGACCGCCCCGCACCCCGCACCTTGGATGATGACCTTGCGTTCACCCCAAACCCGCCTTCGGCCTATGTCGAATTTGGGTTGGCCAGCTGCTTTTCCTTTCTTCATGCAGCCTCTGATGCTTGTGATCTCGCGGCGACGGCGAATTTGCTGGGCTATGACAGTATCGGCATCGCGGACCGCAATACATTGGCGGGTGTCGTGCGCATGCATACCCAAGCGGGCAAGGCCTGCCTGCGCCCGTTGATCGGCGCGCGGCTGGTGTTGTTGTGCGGCGCACAGTTTCTGGCCTACCCCCAAGACCGCGCTGGATACGCCCGCCTGTCTACGCTGTTGTCCCAAGGCAAAATGCAAACCGCCGATGGCGAATGGCAGGAAAAGGGCGCGACGCATTTGACGCTCGAAATGCTCGCTGCCTATGCCGAGGGTATCCACCTGATCACGATGCCGCCTGAAAACCTTGATCTGTTCGCCGCTGGTTTGCCGCGTCTCATCAGGGCCTTGCCGAACATGCGTTATATCGGGGCGACGTTTCTATATCGCGGCGATGACCGTGCGCGGATTAACCGGCTGGACGCATTGGCGCAGGGGGCCGGCATGGCGATCTTGGCCACCAATGATGTGCTGTATCATGCGCCTCAGCGCCGCCCGTTACACGATGTGATGGTTGCCATCCGCGAAGGCGTGACCGTGGCCAAGGCGGGGTATCTGCTCGAGGCAAATGCCGAACGCCACCTTAAAACCCCATCCGAAATGTGCCGCCTTTTTGCCCACTGGCCCCATGCGATCACCGCAACGCGGGCGCTGGCTGATCAGATAACGTTTCAGCTTACCGATCTGCGTTATGAATACCCTCACGAGATTGTGCCAAACGGCAAAACCCCGATGGAAGAGTTGAACCGCCTCACGTGGATCGGGGCTGATATCCGCTACCCCGATGGCGTGCCCGATCACGTCGTGCAAACAATTGAAAAGGAATTCGCCCTGATCCGCAGCAAGGACCTTGCTCGGTATTTTCTGACCATCAACGATATCGTGCGTTTCGCACGCCAAGAGGCGGATCCGCCGATCCTGTGTCAGGGGCGCGGGTCTGCTGCAAACTCCGCGGTGTGTTTCTGCCTTGGCATCACGTCTGTTGATCCAAATGAACACGAGGTCCTGTTTGAACGGTTCTTGTCCGAAGAACGTAACGAGCCGCCCGATATCGACGTGGATTTTGAACACGAGCGCCGCGAAGAGGTGATCCAATATATGTATCGCAAATATGGCCGCCACCGCGCTGGCCTGTGTGCGACCGTGATCCACTACCGCCCCCGTTCCGCCATCCGCGAGGTGGGCAAGGCGATGGGGCTGTCAGAGGATGTGACATCGAAACTCGCCAGCACCATGTGGGGCAGTTTTGAGGAAAAAATCGCCGAAGAGCGCGCGCGCGAGGCGGGGCTTGATCTGTCTGATCCCTATCTGCGCATGGTCCTGAAGCTGGCCAAGCAAATGATCGGAATGCCGCGCCACCTGTCACAGCATGTCGGCGGCTTCATCCTCACCGAACGCCCCCTGACCGAAATTGTGCCCATCGGTAACGGCGCCATGCCAGAGCGCAGCTTTATTGAATGGGACAAGGACGACATCGAAGCGATGAAGATTTTCAAGGTCGATATCCTCGCGCTTGGGATGCTGAGCTGTATCGCCAAATGCTTTGACCTGATGGCGGCGCATTACGGCGACGTCAAAGAGCTCGCGACCGTGCCAGCCGATGATACCGCGACCTATGATATGCTGTGCATTGGTGACAGTCTGGGCGTTTTTCAGGTCGAAAGCCGTGCGCAAATGGCGATGTTGCCCAAGCTGCGGCCACGGCGGTTTTATGATCTGGTGATCGAGGTCGCCATCGTGCGGCCCGGCCCGATCCAAGGCGATATGGTTCACCCCTATTTGCGCCGCAGGCAGGGACTGGAAAGCGTGGCCTATCCCGCCCCCGGGCCTGAACACCCCCAAGACGAGCTGTTCAATATCCTCAGCCGCACACTCGGCGTGCCGATTTTTCAGGAACAGGCGATGAAAATATCGCTTGATGCCGCCAAGTTTTCATCAGCCGAGGCAAATGAGCTGCGCAAAGCGATGGCGACTTTCCGGTCCCGCGGTACCATTGAAAAGCTACAGGATAAAATGGTCGGGCGTATGGTCGCGCGGGGCTATGACCCTGTGTTCGCCCAGCGGTGTTTTGATCAGATCAAGGGCTTTGGCGAATACGGTTTCCCCGAAAGCCACGCCGCCAGCTTCGCCAAGCTTGTCTATGTCTCCAGCTGGATGAAATGCCACTACCCTGCGGCCTTTGCCTGCGCTTTGCTCAATTCGCAACCGATGGGGTTTTACGCCCCCGCGCAAATCGTGCGCTGCGCCCGTGATCACGGGGTCGAGGTGCGTGGCGTGGATGTGAATTACTCTGATTGGAACTGCACGCTTGAGCCTTGCGCGGGTGGTTTTGCCCTGCGCCTTGGTCTGCGTCAGGTTGAAGGAATGCACCGGATCGCGGCGCAACGCGTCATGGACAAGCGCGATTTGCCTTATGACGATGCCGCCGATTTGAAAGCCCGCGCAGGATTGGATGCCAAGGCGATCCGCATTCTCGCTGCCGCTGATACGATGCGCAGCATGGGTATCGACCGCCGACAGGCGCTTTGGCAAACCCAAGCGATCAAAGATGCGCCAGCCCTGCCGATTTTTGACCATGCGGATGCGTCGACATATGGCGATGAGCCAGAGGTCACGCTGCCGCAAATGCCCAAGGCCGAACAGGTTGTTGCCGACTACCAAACGCTCCGCCTCTCGCTTAAGGCGCATCCGCTAGCGTTCTACCGCTCCAGCCTTGGCGCCCAAGGGTATCGGCCCGCGTCCGAGCTGGTCAAAATGCGCCATGGCCAACGCGTGTCCTTGGCGGGCCTCGTGCTGGTGCGTCAAAAACCCGGGAGCGCCAAGGGCGTCTGCTTTATCACGCTCGAGGATGAAACAGGCATCGCAAACCTCGTGATCTGGCCCAAGATGTTCAAGGCAAACCGCGCAACAATCATGTCATCGCGGCTGATGGTGGTGCATGGCCGTGTGCAAACAGATGGTCGCGTGATCCATATCGTCGCCAACGCCATTGAAAACCGCACAGATCGGCTTGCTGGTTTGTCAGACGTATCGGCAGCGGCGACAACCACATCCGCCAATTATCAAACTGGCGGTGCCACACACCCCCGCAACGCCCGCATTATCCCCAAATCCCGTGATTTTCATTGAACTACGATTATACTGGAAATATTTGCGATCTGACGACATAGTGTGCATAATGCGGGATACTGAATTGCTACGGAGGCAAAAATGCAAAACGCTGTAAAAGCATTGCTCAGCTCAACATTGTCCATGGCATTGATCACGGGCTTTCTTGCTACGTCTCTGACGCTACTGCCGACTGACGCCTACGCCAATAACGGGAAGAGCGAAAATAAGGGCAAGTCGAAAGACGAAAAACCCAGCAAGGCGAAAACGTCAAAAGCCACGGGAAGCACACAGAAAAATCTGGCCAAGGAATTGAGCGGCCTCAATTTGGAGCACGCCCGCGCAAAAGGTCTGGCAAAAGCATCACCAAACAGCATGGAAGGCAAACTTTATGCCTATCAGCAATCAATGCTCGCAGCTGGTGAAACACGTCAGCGATTGACCGAGGCAAAGTTTCTGTTGTCATCCCTACAAGGACTGACAGAAGCGGAATTCAAAGAACTGAACCCCAATCTTGATTACGCGACAGCGCTTGCGGTGACACAAAACAGAATCGACAAGCTTGATCAGGCCGTAAAATCATCCGCGGCAGGCCAAAACGCTGCACTCGCGAACCTGACAGGCGGCAAACGGCTTTCCAAGGCGGCGATCAACGAGCTTCACGCACTCTTGGATCTGTAAATTCGTCAGGCGCCTGCCTCTGCGCAGTAATTTCACCCATACCCAAGCAGGGGTTGCAGTTTGCATTAAGCGGGTCTATATCGTGTTCAACAGCGGCGCAGGCTTCCACCCCCTGCGACACCGAAATGACAACGGGCCGCGCGCCCGTTTTTTTTTGCTTGGAAGTAAGATGAACGATCTAGTTGCCAAAGCGGCCATTGACCGCCGCATCGCCGAGATCATCACCCCCGTCGTCGAAGACATGGGGTATGAGGTCGTGCGTATTCGCCTGATGTCCGGCAAGGAAACGATTTTGCAGGTGATGGCCCAAAAGCCGGACGGCACAATCGAGGTTGATAAATGTTCCGAAATCAGCACCGCAATCTCTGCTGTGCTTGATGTCGAAGATCCGGTTGTCGAGGCGTATAACCTCGAAGTATCCAGCCCGGGCATTGATCGCCCACTCACACGGCTCAAGGATTTTGACCAGTGGCAGGGGTTTGAGGCCAAAATTGAAACAGAACAGCTGATTGATGGTCGCCGTCGCTTTAAGGGCGAATTGGCCGGCACGCAGGATGATGAAGTGTTGATCACCATCGCCGAGGGCACAATCGGGCTGAAATTTGAATGGCTGTCAGATGCCAAATTGGTTCTGACAGATGAGTTGATCCGCGACGTGTTGCGCGGACGTAAAGATGCGGGCCAAATTGACGAGGCCCAGTTTGACGAAATCGAAACCATCATTGATGGCGAGGAGAAAGACTAAATGGCAATTACATCCGCAAACCAGCTTGAGCTGCTGCAAACAGCAGAGGCCGTAGCCCGCGAAAAGATGATCGACCCAAATCTGGTCGTCGAAGCGATGGAAGAATCGCTCGCGCGTGCGGCCAAGTCGCGCTACGGCGCCGAGATGGACATTCGCGTCGCGATTGACCGCAAGACGGGCAAAGCAACATTTACACGTGTGCGTACTGTCGTGGCTGAAGAAGAGCTTGAAAACTACCAAGCGGAATTCACCATCGCACAAGCCAAAGATTACATGGACTCACCTGAAATCGGCCAGCAGCTGATCGAAGAAGTCCCACCTGTAGAGCTGGGCCGCATTGCTGCACAATCCGCCAAGCAGGTTATTCTTCAAAAAGTCCGCGAAGCTGAGCGTGACAAGCAATACGAAGAGTTCAAAGACAAGGCAGGCACGATCATCAACGCCGCTGTTAAGCGCGAAGAATATGGCAATGTCATCGTTGATGTGGGTGCTGGCGAAGCCATCTTGCGCCGCAATGAGAAAATCGGCCGCGAAGCATATCGCCCGAACGATCGCATCCGTTGCTTTATCAAAGAAGTACGCCGCGAACAGCGCGGTCCGCAAATCTTCCTGTCACGTACAGCCCCTGACTTCATGGCAGAGCTGTTCAAAATGGAAGTGCCAGAAATCTATGAAGGCGTGATCGAAATTAAGGCTGTTGCCCGTGATCCGGGTTCACGCGCGAAAATCGCCGTGATTTCTTATGACAATTCGATCGACCCGGTTGGTGCATGTGTTGGTATGCGTGGTTCACGCGTGCAGGCCGTGGTCAACGAACTGCAGGGCGAGAAAATCGACATCATTCCATGGAATGAAGATATGCCAACATTCCTCGTGAATGCTTTGCAGCCTGCTGAGGTGACCAAAGTTGTTCTTGACGAAGAAGCTGGCAAAATCGAAGTCGTCGTTCCAGACGAGCAGCTTTCACTCGCAATTGGCCGTCGTGGCCAAAACGTGCGCCTTGCGTCTCAACTGACAGGTCTCGATATCGACATCCTGACAGAAGAAGAAGAAAGCAAGCGCCGTCAGGCCGAGTTTGAACTTCGCACTGGCCTGTTCATGGAAGCACTCGATCTCGACGAATTCTTTGCACAGCTTCTGGTATCCGAAGGCTTCACCAACCTCGAAGAGGTCGCTTATGTTGAGTTGAACGAATTGCTCGTCATCGAAGGTGTTGACGAAGGCACGGCTGGTGAATTGCAGGCACGTGCCCGCGACTATCTTGAGGCGATCAATAACAAAGCAATGGAAGCAGCGCGCGCCCTTGGCGTCGAAGACAGCCTTGTGAACTTTGAGGGTCTGACACCGCTGATGATCGAAGCTTTGGCCAACGATGATGTCAAAACACTCGAAGATTTCGCAACATGCGCTGACTGGGAACTGGCCGGTGGCTGGACCACAGTAAACGGCGAACGCCAAAAAGATGACGGCGTATTAGAGAAATTCGAAGTCACACTCGAACAAGCACAAGATATGATCATGACCGCACGCGTCATGTTGGGCTGGGTTGATCCGGCTGATCTTGAAACCGCAACCGAAGATGCCGACATGGCAGAAGAGGCCGAGGTCTGATTTCAGGCCTCGGATGGTCTGACAGATGGCACGTGGCGGTCACAACACACCCAAAGGTGAAGAGGCGGAGCGCAAATGCATCGTCACTGGTGAAGTGCAGCCAAAGGCTGGGCTGATCCGCTTTGTCGTTGGGCCGGAAAACATGGTTTATCCCGATATCTTGGGGAAACTGCCCGGGCGTGGTATGTATGTGTCAGCGACAAGGGCTGCTTTGGATGAGGCAGGGCGCGGGCAATTTTCGCGGAGTGCGAAACAAGCCGTGACCGTGCCTGAGGGTTTGACTGAGGAAGTCGAACGCCAAGTGGCGCGCCACACTGTCGACCTGATCGCCTTGGCCCGTAAAGCGGGCCGTGCGGTCTGCGGATTTGAAAAAGTGAAGGGTTGGCTCGCCGGTGGTGAGCGGGTCCGTGTCTTGTTACAGGCCTCTGACGGGTCAGAACGCGGCAAGGCAAAACTATGGACACCAGAGGGGGCGCGGTATTTTGGCTGCTTCACCTCACAAGAGCTAGGATTGGCATTCGGACGAGGCAGCGCAATACATGGTGCGCTATCGACTGGAAAACTTGCCAACCGTGTTGTAGAGGAGGCCACAAAGCTGCGTGGCCTACGCGAGATAGACGGCGATGATACATCCGCCGGGAAGGATAAAGAGCCAGATGAGCGATAACGACGGCAAAAAGACACTTGGTCTTGGCGGTTCGCGCCCCAGCAATGTAAAGCAAAGCTTTAGCCACGGACGCACCAAGAATGTGGTTGTAGAAACGAAACGCAAACGCGTTGTCGTGCCCAAACCGACTGCGGCTAAGCCGGCGGCAGCAGCTGGCGCCAAGCCGGTCATCGGCGGTGACCCATCCAAGCGCCCGGCAGGCATTTCTGATGCAGAGCTCGCGCGCCGTATGAAGGCACTTGCAGCCGCAAAAGCACGCGAAGCAGAAGACGCAGCAAAACGTGCCGCCGAAGAAAAGGCCCGCGCCGAAGAGCGTGAAGCACGCCGTGCCGCCCAAGAAGCCAAAGAAGCAGAGGACCGCGCTCGTGAAGAACGCGCCAAAGCCAAGGCCGAAGAAGAAGAGCGCGAGCGCCAAAAAGCCGCGAATGCAAAGGCTGCTGCTGCGGCACCAGTTGCCGCACCGCCAGGTGAAACAGCTATTGCACGCCCAACGGCCGCTCCTCGCAATGCGGACCGCGAAAAAGCGAACCGTGGCAATGATGCTAAAGGCAAGCCAAGCCGCAGCGGCGCAGGCGACAATCGTCGCTCTGGTAAGCTGACATTGAACGACGCGATGCGCGGTGGTGACGGTGGTCGTCAGCGTTCAATGGCTGCGATGAAGCGTAAACAAGACAAAGCCCGCGCTAAAGCGATGGGCCTGTCCGCTGAACGTGAAAAGGTTTACCGCGAAGTGGCCCTGCCCGAAGCGATTACCGTGTCCGAACTTGCGGCACGTATGACCGAACGTGTGTCTGACGTCGTAAAGGCGCTGATGACAAACGGCATTATGGCGACACAGACCCAGACAATTGATGCGGATACTGCGGAATTGATCATCGAAGAATTTGGCCACACCGTTGTACGTGTGTCTGATGCCGATGTTGAACAGGTCATCGCCGCTGTTGATGACAAAGACGAAGACCTGAAACCCCGTGCGCCGATCATCACGATCATGGGCCACGTTGACCACGGCAAAACATCGCTTCTCGACGCGATCCGCAACGCGCGCGTTGTGGCTGGCGAGGCTGGCGGTATTACACAGCACATCGGCGCCTATCAGGTTACGACCGATGGTGGTCAGGTTCTGTCATTCCTCGATACTCCGGGTCACGCGGCGTTTACGTCAATGCGTTCTCGTGGTGCTCAGGTCACTGATATTGTTGTGCTCGTTGTTGCGGCCGATGACGCCGTGATGCCACAAACGGTTGAGGCGATTGCCCACGCAAAGGCCGCAGAAGTGCCAATGATCGTCGCGATTAACAAGATTGACCGCGAAGGTGCCGACCCGATGAAGGTGCGCACCGATCTGTTGCAACACGAGGTGATCGTCGAGGCGATGTCTGGTGAGGTGCAAGACGTCGAAGTGTCTGCGATCACTGGCCAAGGCCTTGATCAACTGCTCGAGGCGATTGCGCTTCAGGCGGAAATCCTTGAACTCAAAGCAAACCCAGCACGCGCCGCATCTGGTGCCGTGATTGAGGCACAGCTTGATGTGGGTCGCGGTCCTGTTGCGACTGTTCTTGTTCAGAACGGTACATTGCGCCGCGGTGATATCTTTGTTGTAGGTGAGCAGTGGGGCAAGGTCCGCGCGCTTATTGATGACAAAGGTGACCGCGTTGACGAGGCTGGCCCGTCTGTTCCTGTTGAGGTTCTTGGCCTCAACGGCACACCAGAAGCAGGCGACGTATTGAACGTCGTTGACACAGAAGCACAAGCGCGCGAAATTGCGGAATACCGTGAGAAAGCAGCCAAAGAAAAACGTGCAGCTGCTGGTGCGGCGGTAACGCTTGATCAGCTGATGGCGAATGCCAAAGCGAACGAAGACATCAGCGAATTGCCAATCTTGGTCAAAGCTGACGTGCAAGGGTCTGCCGAAGCAATCGTGCAAGCGATGGAAAAAATCGGCAACGATGAGGTTCGCGTTCGTGTTCTGCACTCAGGTGTTGGCGCGATCACGGAATCTGACATTGGCCTTGCCGAGGCATCTGGCGCACCTGTCATTGGCTTTAACGTCCGTGCAAACGCATCGGCGCGTAACACAGCCAACCAAAAGGGCGTTGAGATCCGTTATTATTCGGTAATCTATGATCTGGTGGATGACGTAAAAGCAGCGGCCTCTGGCCTGTTGTCTGCGGAAATCAAAGAAAAGTTCATTGGCTACGCGAACATCAAAGAAGTGTTCAAAGTGTCCAACGTGGGCAAGGTTGCGGGTTGTATCGTCACCGAAGGCGTTGCACGCCGTTCTGCTGGTGTGCGCCTGCTACGCGATAACGTCGTGATCCACGAAGGCACGCTAAAGACCCTCAAGCGTTTCAAGGACGAAGTTGCAGAAGTGCAATCAGGCCAAGAATGCGGCATGGCGTTTGAAAGCTACGATGATATCCGCCCAGGCGATGTGATCGAAATCTTTGAGCGTGAAGAAGTCGAACGCAGCCTGTAAGCGGCACAACGAATGAAAAAACGGCCTCGCATCAGCGGGGCCGTTTTCATTTTAAGCGTTAGTATTCTTGGTAGTCGCCGGAGCCTCCGGCGGCCATATTTTTACTCAAGAGAAATCAAAGCCAGTCGCGCAGTATCGGGATGAGCGGCACATCAGCTGCGGGCATTGGGTAATCACGCAGTGCATTCGGCTTGACCCATTTCAGGGTTTGCCCCTCGCGGGCGCGCGGCGTGCCATCCCATTTCCGGCAGGCAAACAGCGGCATCAGAAGGTGAAAGTCATCATAACTATGAGAGGCAAATGTAAGTGGAGCAAGGCATGACGACCATGTGTCGATGCCCAACTCCTCTTGTAATTCGCGGATCAAGGCGACCTCTGGCGTTTCGCCTTGTTCGACCTTGCCACCCGGAAATTCCCATAGTCCGGCCATGGATTTCCCCTCTGGCCGTTGTGCCAACAAGACGCGGCCATCAACATCAATGAGCGCTACAGCGCTGACTAAAACCGTTTTCATGACCGATAATCTGCGTTGATTGAAATGTAGCCATGGGTCAGATCGCAGGTCCACATTGTGCAGGCCCCGTCACCAACCCCCAGATCGACGTTAAATGTGATATCATCATTGTTCATCATCGCGGTGGCGGCAGCTTCGTCGTAGCTGGGTGCGCGCCACCCGTTTTCCGCCAAAACCATATCGCCCAACTTGATCGTCAGAGCATCGCGATCAGCAACAGCGCCCGATTTGCCCACCGCCATCACGATGCGGCCCCAATTGGCATCACCCCCTGCAACGGCCGTTTTAACCAAGGGTGAGTTTGCAATCGCGCTTGCAACCAAACGTGCGTCTGCATCTGTGTCGGCGCCCGTCACTGCGACAGTTATAAATTTAGTGGCACCTTCGCCATCGCGCACAACCTGATGCGCCAAATCAAGCATCACGTCATGAAGAGCGCTGGCAAAGTCATCGTTGCCAGCAACATCAACACCTGACGCGCCGGTGGCCGCGATGAGCAATGTATCCGACGTTGACGTATCGCTATCGACTGTGATGCAGTTGAACGTCCGGTCATTCAATGTGGACACTTGCCGCTGCAATTCACCCTGAGCAATCTTTGCATCTGTGAAGATATAAACCAGCATCGTGGCCATATCGGGCGCAATCATTCCTGATCCCTTGGCGATCCCAGCGATTTTGACAGGTTTGCCATCTATTTGGAGCGTGCGTGCCGCACCTTTGGCAAATGTATCCGTTGTCATGATTGCCTGCGCTGCGTTAGCCAACGCGTCACGGGACAAACCTGCGGCCAGAGAGGGCAGACAATCGGTGATCCGCTGATACGGGAGCGGTTCACCAATCACGCCAGTTGAAGAGGTAAATACCCGTTGGGCATCAATGCCGATTTGTGCAGCTGTTGCCTTGCAAATCGCATCAACCGCGTCAGCCCCGCCGCGACCGGTAAACGCATTGGAATTACCAGAATTGACCACGATTGCCGCTGGGCCAGTTCCCGACTGCCCGATTTTTCCCTGACAATCCAACACGGACGCGGACCGTGTTGCCGACCGTGTGAAAACGCCAGCAACCGAACACCCCTCGTCCATTACCGCAAGCATGACATCGGGGCGATCGGCATATTTTACACCCGCTGCAGCCGTAGCGAACCGCACCCCCTCGATGGAAGGGAGATCAGGAAACGCCACAGGCGCCAAAGGAGAAACATTCATGGATTATTGGCCTAGCAATTCAAAGTTCGTCAGCAGGGCAGGGTCAATCGCACCTGGCTCTGGGCGGTCAATATCCGCTGCATCTGTTAGATCGGCTAGTTTGGCCTGAATCGCGACTTCCTGCGCTTCTGCAAATAGCTCTTGGCGCACTGTATCAAACGCTGGAATTTCCTGATTTCTGGTTTCAAGCAATGTGACGACATGCCAGCCGAACTGGGTCTTAACTGGATCAGAAACTTCTCCAACTTCCAACGCCATGACGGTCTGTTCAAATTCTGGCACCATCTGGCCTGCGCCAAACCATCCAAGGTTCCCGCCGTTTGGCCCTGTTGGTCCTGTTGAAACATCGCGGGCCACATTGGAGAACGCCTCGCCGTCATTAATTCTTGCGATTGCGGCCACTGCCTCTTCTTCGGTTTCCACCAACAGATGAGAGGCGTTGTATTCTGTTTGCGGTTCAGCGCTCGCGAATTTTGCTTCATATGCTGCGCGCACCACGTCATCGGTGATGGCGCTTTCGGTTAACTCGTCGATCATTTCGCCTGCGATCAATGAACGCCGCTCATTTGCCATTGCATAATCGACACGGGCAGGCACGTTATCCAACGCATCCGCCAAAAGCTGTTGTTGGATCAGTTGATCCATCACACCCTGAAACAAAACATCATCAGGAAATTGTGAATATTGCTGCGGCAACTGCCCGCGAGCAATGATCATTTCACCGAGCGTGATGCCCGTGCCGTTGACCGTTACGACGACGGTGCTGGCGTCTTGCGCCGCACAATTGGTGGCAACAGACGCGGCGAGGGCAAAACCACCCAAAAATGTAACATGTTTCAGCATTAAACGATCCCTTGTTGAATCACGTGGGTACGTGACGTTGACAGTGCATATATGGCCCCTTACATCCGATGAAAGCCTGATAAAGGGCGGGCTATTGCCTTTGTATGTGGCCGAGGGCGGCACGACAAGCAAGCCTCGCTCAAATAGATGATTACGAGGCGTGATTACGCCATTGGAGAGAAGATGCTTGGTTTAGGAACGATCGCGAAAAAGGTGTTTGGCACCGCGAATGACCGCAAGGTAAAAGCGACCCGTCAGACAGTTGCGAAAATCAACGAATTAGAGCCTGAATATCAGGCCCTCTCGGATGAGGACATCATCGCCAAGACCAAAGCGCTTTCTGAACGCGCCAAGGCAGGAGAGAGCCTCGAGGCCCTCCTTCCAGAGGCATTCGCCAACTGTCGCGAAGCTGCCAAGCGCGCGCTCGGCCTGCGTGCGTTTGATACCCAATTGATCGGCGGTATTTTCCTGCACCAGGGCAATATTTCTGAAATGAAAACAGGCGAGGGCAAAACCCTTGTTGCGACATTTCCCGCCTACCTGAACGCGCTCAGCGGTCAGGGCGTCCATATCGTGACGGTGAATGACTATCTCGCCAAACGCGATGCTGAATGGATGAGCAAGGTTTACGGCGCTTTGGGTATGACCACGGGAGTTGTATATTCTGGCCAGCCAGAAGAAGAAAAAGTCGGCGCATATGCATGTGATGTGACCTATGCCACCAACAACGAGCTTGGCTTTGACTACCTGCGCGACAACATGCGCTCCGAACTTTCGCAAATGGCGCAACGCGCACATAATTTTGCTGTTGTGGACGAGGTCGACAGTATCCTCATCGATGAGGCGCGAACACCGCTGATCATCTCTGGCCCTGCGCAGGACCGCGCTGAAATGTACCGTCAGGTCGACAAGGTGATCCCAGAGCTGCAAGAACAGCACTACACCATTGATGAAAAATCCAAGTCGGCGACATATACCGACGAGGGCAATGATTTTCTTGAACAGCGCCTTGCCGCTATCGGCCTGCTTCCTGACGGCCAGTCGCTCTATGACCCTGAAAGCAGCACGATCGTTCACCACCTTGCCCAAGGTCTGCGCGCGCACAGGCTGTTCACTCGCGATAGCGACTATATTGTGAGCAACGGTGAAGTTGTCATCATTGATGAATTTACCGGTCGCATGATGGCGGGTCGTCGTTTGTCCGACGGCCTACACCAAGCTATCGAGGCCAAAGAGGGCGTCGCGATTAAACCTGAAAACGTCACACTCGCATCGGTGACGTTCCAAAACTATTTCCGCCTTTATAATCGTCTATCCGGCATGACAGGCACCGCCCTGACAGAGGCCGACGAATTCATGGAAATCTATGGCCTTGGCGTTGTTGAAATTCCAACAAACCGCCCCGTTGCCCGTGTCGATGAAAACGATCAAGTTTACCGCACCGCCACAGAAAAATTTGCAGGTGTTGTCGCTGAAATCAAAACGGCCCATGCCGCAGGTCAGCCAATCCTCGTGGGCACTACATCCATTGATAAATCCGAATACCTTGCGCAGCTGCTCACAGCCGAAGGTATTGTTCACAATGTCCTCAACGCGCGCCAGCACGAACAAGAGGCGCAGATCATCGCAGATGCCGGCCGCCTGAATGCGGTAACAATCGCGACAAACATGGCCGGTCGCGGCACCGATATTCAGCTTGGCGGTAACGTCGAAATGCGGGTTCAGGCCGAACTTTCCACAAACGCGGATGCCGACCCAGAAGAAGTGCGCAAGCGGATCGAGGCCGAAGTTGCCGAGGAAAAAGAAACGGTCAAAAAGGCTGGCGGTCTCTTCGTTCTCGCCACTGAACGCCACGAAAGCCGCCGGATCGATAACCAGCTGCGTGGCCGCTCCGGCCGTCAGGGTGATCCGGGCCGTTCGTCATTCTTCCTGTCCCTCGAAGACGACCTCATGCGCATTTTTGGCTCCGAACGTCTCGACAAAGTGCTTTCATCCCTCGGTATGAAGGACGGCGAAGCCATCGTTCACCCATGGGTCAACAAATCGCTCGAACGTGCGCAGGCCAAGGTCGAAGGCCGCAACTTTGACATTCGCAAACAGCTTTTGAAATTCGACGACGTCATGAACGAACAGCGCAAGGTCATCTTTGGCCAACGCCGTGAAATCATGGAAGCACAAGACGTGTCTGAAATTACGGCCGATATGCGCCATCAGGTCATCGACGACATGGTTCACGAGCACATGCCGCCGCGCAGCTACGCTGAACAGTGGAACACCGAAACGCTCTATGTCGACGTGATCGCGAAATTGGGCATCGACGTGCCGGTGATGGCTTGGGCCGAAGAAGAGGGCGTTGACGATGACACCATCCGCGAGCGCCTAGAAGAGGCCACCGACAGCTATATGGAAGAGAAAAACGCAGCCTTCGGCGACGAAACGATGCGTAACATTGAAAAGCAGGTTCTGTTGCAAACCATCGACGGCAAGTGGCGCGAACACCTCTTAACGCTTGAACACCTACGCGCTGTTGTTGGTTTCCGTGGCTACGCCCAGCGTGATCCGCTGAACGAATACAAGACCGAGGGCTTTCAGCTGTTTGAACGCCTTCTCGATAGCTTGCGCGAAGACGTGACACAAAAACTGTCCCAAATCCGCCCGATGTCAGCCGAAGAACAGGCACAGCTTGTCGCGCAAATGCGTGAACAACAGGCAGCCGCTGCAGCCGCAGAACAAGGCGCAGTCGCCCGTGCTACATCCTCAGTAACACCCGAAGGCGCCACCGCCCGCGAGGGGTTTGTCGAGGATGATCCAACCACGTGGGGCAGCCCAAGCCGCAATGACCCATGCCCCTGTGGATCTGGGAAAAAGTTCAAACATTGCCATGGCCGTCTCGGCTAGACTGCCATAATCGTGCCACGGGATTACCTTTTGGTGGCCCTTCTATGGCCTAGCTAGAGAAACAAACTGTTTCCGAATTCAATGATAGATTCGGAGGCAGTTATGACGCCGCGCACCAAAAATATAGCATCAGCAACCGGCACATTTTTTGTCGCGCTTACACTTGGCATTTACTTGCAGCACGGTGAAGTGATTATGGACCGCATCGCCGGTGAGGGCGTTATAGCCTCGATGTCGCATCAGCCAGAATTACCGGAACCGACAACAGAACCGGAACGAGAGCTTGCACTTTTCTCTTGGGCGGATAGCGCACTAAACACACCAAAAATCGTGCCGATCAGCCTCAGCAAACCATTTGCCGCTGATGACACCGCTGTTTTGCGCGACTGTTCGTTTTCGGTAACGGCCCAAACATTGCCGATGGCATTTGTGGCCCTGTCCGTTTCTGCGCCCTGTGATCCGATGTCGTCGGTGCAATTCCACCATCAGGGAATCACATTTTCGCAAATGACGGATGAAGACGGCAACGCCACAGCGATTGCCCCCGCATTGGCTGAACAGGCATTGTTCATGGTGACGCTCGCAAACGGCGATGGCGCTGTGGCAAGCTCCTATGTGCCGGAAATTGCGCTCTTTGACCGCGTTGTCATGCAGTGGGATGGTCCGCGTGCCGCCGAACTCCATGCGTTGGAATTTGGTGCATCGTATAATTCTGATGGTCATATTTGGAATGCAAAGGCCGGCGACGTTGATTTCCGTGCAACACCAACCTCCGGGTTTATGATGACACTTGGTTACGATGACATGGCAAATCCCCATCTCGCCGAGGTTTATACAATCCCCAGCCAAATTGGCCGTTCGGGCACGGTTGAACTGAATGTCGACATCGCCGTCACAGCTGAAAACTGTGGTCAGTCGATAACGGTGTCCGGTATGCAGATTTCCAAGGGCCAAGATCGCGAAACAAGTGACCTTGCAATGACACTTCCTGACTGTGATGCAATCGGCAGCTATCTTCAGTTGAAAAACATGTTCGGGGACCTGACACTCTGATCAACATGAAACGCAGTCAATCAAACCAGTTTGGTCAAATTTTGAAACGTGCGGTGCTTTGCGCCGCGCTTTTCATTGCGGGTGGCGTTGTTCAGGCGCAAACCATTACCCTCAAATCCGAGGGTGGCGGGCTGTCATTGTCAGGGCGCTTCATTAATTTTGACGGTGAAATAATCCAAATCGACTCTGACTACGGTATTTTGGCCATGCGTCTCGGTCAGTTGATTTGCGAGGGTGAGGCATGCCCAACCGCCGATAATTTTCTACCGACGTTACGGCTTTCTGGTGCGTCGCGAATGTCGGATGTTTTGATGCCCGCGCTCGTTGAAGGTTTCGCGCGCGCCCAAGGTTTCCAAACCGAAAGCATTGATCTGGACACAGGGCAACTGCGCCAGACGTTGTTGCAAGATGGCGTTCCTGTTGCAGCGTTTCATTTTCGCGCCACCAATACCGACAACGGCTTCGCCGATCTGTTTGCGCGCGAGGCTGACATCGTCATGGCCGTGCGTGAAGTACGCCCAACCGAAGTCACCAGCGGCCAAGACGCGGGATTGGGCCGATTAGATGAAGCACGCCAAAGCCGCATCATCGCGCTCGACGCGCTCGTTCCCGTTATCGCACCCCAAAACGATCTCCCCGTCATTTCATTGTCTCAACTCGCCTCCATTTTTTCGGGCGACGTCACAAACTGGTCAGCGATCGGGGGCGAAAAGCGGGCGATCAAACCGTTCCTAGGGTCACCCGAAGACGGCATGACACAGCGTTTTGTTGACGGGGTGTTGGGCATTTCCGACACACCAATGTCAGCAAACGTTGATCAGGGGCTCGCCGCAGACGAAATTGCGCTGGCCATCGCGTCAACCCCAGGGGCTGTTTCCATTTTGCCCTACCGTGACATTGGCAATGGTCGGGCAATTGCACTGGGCGACAAATGCGGATTTATCTCCGCTCCTAATGTGTTGACCCTCAAGACCGAAGATTATCCCCTGACTGCGCCGCTGTTTTTGTATTTTCCCAAATGGCGCCTGCCCGAATTCGGGCGCGAATTTCTTGCTTGGCTGCGTAGCCCAGAGGCGCAACTCATCGTCCGGCGCGCTGGTTTCGTTGATCAAGGTCCTGTGCCTATTCCCCTTGATGCCCAAGGCCAGCGTTTTGCAAACGCGATTGCGGCGGCGGGGTCTGATATGCCGTTGTCCGAACTCCAACGTATGGTGCGGGTCTTGGGGCAATATGTGCGGCTTTCGACCAGTTTCCGGTTTGAGGTCGGATCAAATCGACTAGACGCGCAATCGCGCTCAAACCTGTTTAACCTCGCGCAGGCCATTAGCGATGGTCGATACCAAGATCGCCGCCTGCTGCTTGTTGGTTTCAGCGATGGACGTGGTGGAGCGGCTGCCAATCGTTCGCTTTCGGCGGACCGATCAGAGACGGTTCTTCGAAATTTGGAACAGGTCATTGGCGGCGCATTACCCGATGGTGTTCTTGTCGAAACCGAAGCATTTGGAGAGGCGCTCCCGCTTGGTTGTGACGATACAGAATGGGGCCGACAGATGAATCGTCGGGTGGAACTCTGGGTGTCCCAATAATCGCTTACAACAACCCTTCAGCGCGAAAACTCAGCTCTTTTTCTTTGCCGATAATCAAATGATCATGCACCGTTATTGCCAATGCGGCTGCGGCGGCTTCAATCTGTTCGGTCATTTCAATATCCGCCTGTGAAGGGGTCGGATCACCGGACGGATGATTATGAACAAGGATCAGTGACGCGGCATTTAACTCAAGCGCGCGCCGCACCACTTCTCTGGGGTAAACTGGTACGTGGTCTATCGTTCCTCTTGCCTGTTCTTCATCGGCGATCACCATGTTTTTGGTGTCTAGAAACAAAATGCGAAATTGCTCCGCTTCGCGGTGCGCCATGACCGTATGACAATAATCCAATAACGCGGTCCAGCTGCTGACGGCATGTCGCTGCATAACTTTTGAACGGGCCAGTCGATGCGCTGAGGCTTCGACAATTTTCAATTCACTTACCACCGCAGGCCCACATCCTGGAACCTTACAAAGCTGCGTTGCAGATGCAGAAATCACGCGATTGAAGTCCCCAAACCGAGACAAAAGAGCATGGGCAATCGGTTTCACATCCCGCCTTGGGATCGCGCGAAATAGCAGCAGTTCCAGCAATTCATAATCAGGCATCGCTGCCGCGCCGCCATCATCAAACCGCGCTCGCAGCCGCTTACGATGATCCGTCAAATAAGATTGCGCATGAGGCGCCCTATTAGGCGGCACCTCATCACATTCAGTGAACAGCGAAAAAGATTCGGCAAAATGTTTCATGCAGCCACTGTGCAGAACAAGCCATGAACAAATGGTTAAACCAAGTTAACCCTTCATCTGATCCCAAAAGCTTTTGACGGATTTAAAGAAACTGCTGCCCTTGGGGTTATTCTCGGCCTGAATTTCATCAAACTCTTGCAGAATTTCCTTTTGACGCGCTGTCAGGTTCACAGGTGTCTCGACCATCAGCTCGATAAACATGTCGCCTGATCCGGCACCGCGCAGCGCGGGCATGCCCTTGGCACGCAGGCGCATCTGACGGCCGGATTGCGACCCTTCAGGGATCTTCACGCGACTGCGACCACCATCAATCGTCGGGACTTCAATTTCACCACCCAATGCCGCCGCAGCGATGCTGACGGGCACTTGGCAATAGAGGTTCACGTTGTCGCGCTCGAACAGCTTGTGATCATTTACCTCGATAAAGATATACAGATCGCCCGTTGGTCCGCCGCGCATTCCGGCTTCGCCTTCGCCGGCTAGGCGAATGCGTGTGCCGGTTTCAACGCCCGCAGGGATGTTCACCGATAGCTGTTTTTCTTTCTCGACGCGGCCTTGACCACGGCAAGCACTACAGGGGTCTTTGATCGTCTGGCCCATGCCATTACAGGTCGGGCAGGTGCGCTCAACGGTAAAGAAGCCCTGCTGCGCGCGGACCTTGCCCATGCCGGAACATGTGGGACAAGTGACGGGTTCGGACCCGTCTTCTGCGCCCGTGCCGTTGCATGATCCACATGATGACGCCGCCGGAACGGTGATCGTTTTCTGCATGCCTGCAAACGCATCTTCGAGGTTGATGCGCAGGTTATACCGTAGGTCATTGCCGCGCTGCGCACGATTGCGCCCGCCGCTCATGCCGCCGCCACCAAAGTTGCCGAACAGGTCGTCAAACACGTCAGAGAACGCAGAAGCGAAATCGCCTTGGCCGCCACCGCGCTGGCCACCGCCGCCCATGCCGCCCTCAAATGCGGCATGACCATAGCGGTCATAAGCTGCTTTTTTCTCAGCGTCTTTCAGAATCTCATAGGCTTCATTCGCCTCTTTGAACTGATCTTCGGCCTTGGGATTGTCTGCGTTGCGATCTGGGTGCAGCTCTTTCGCCTTTTGGCGATAGGCTTTCTTGATCTCGGCGGCGTCAGCGCCCTTCGAGATCCCCAGCACATCGTAAAAATCACGTTTTGACATATGTCCGTTCCACTTCGGGAATGTAAAAAGACCGGCCCGGTTCCTCGGGCCGGTCTAATGTGTCAGGCTGTTGCCTTAGCGTTTTTCGTCGTCGCCGAGGTCTTCGAAATCAGCATCAAGGATGTCATCATCCGCTTCTTTCGGTGCTTCCTCGCCGTCTTCGGCTTCTTGGCTGGCCTTATAGATGGCCTCGCCCAGCTTCATCGCGGCCTCTGTTACGTTTTGAACGCCAGACTTCAGCTTATCAGCAGTGGATTTCTCATCTTCCAGATCATCCTTGAGCGCGGCAATCGCCAGCTCAATCGCTTCAACCGTTGTCGGGTCAACCTTGCTGCCGTGCTCTTCTAGCGATTTCTCGGTAGAGTGGATCAGGCTTTCGGCTTGGTTGCGTGCATCGACCAGCTCGCGGCGCTCTTTATCGGCCTCGGCGTTGTCCTCTGCATCGCGCACCATCGCTTCGATGTCTTCTTCTGAAAGACCACCAGACGCTTGGATCGTGATCGACTGTTCCTTGCCAGTGCCTTTGTCTTTTGCAGCGACAGAAACGATACCGTTGGCATCAATGTCGAATGTCACTTCGATCTGTGGCATGCCGCGTGGCGCCGGCGGGATTTCTTCGAGGTTAAACTGACCCAACATTTTGTTGTCCGCGGCCATCTCACGCTCACCTTGGAAACAACGCAGTGTCACTGCGTTCTGGTTGTCCTCGGCTGTTGAGAATGTCTGCGACTTCTTGGTTGGGATCGTTGTGTTACGATCGATCAGGCGTGTGAACACACCGCCGAGCGTTTCAATACCCAGTGACAATGGTGTCACGTCTAGCAGAACCACGTCTTTAACATCACCCTGCAAGACACCCGCCTGAATAGCGGCACCCATGGCAACAACTTCATCCGGGTTCACACCCTGATGCGGCTCTTTGCCAAAGAACTTTGTCACTTCTTCTTTGACGCGTGGCATACGTGTCATACCACCAACCAACACGACTTCGTCGATGTCAGATGTGGACAAACCCGCATCCTTGAGCGCTGCCTGACATGGCTTCATAGAAGACTTGATCAGATCACTCACAAGGCTTTCCAGTTTCGCGCGTGTCAGCTTCATCACCATGTGTAACGGCTGGCCGTCTGACCCCATAGAAATAAACGGTTGGTTGATTTCAGTGCTGGAAGAAGAAGAAAGCTCGATCTTCGCCTTTTCAGCCGCTTCTTTCAAACGCTGCAACGCCATCTTGTCTTTGGTCAGGTCAACTGCGTTGGCCTTCTTAAACTCATCGGCAAGGTAGTTCACGATGCGCATGTCGAAATCTTCACCACCAAGGAACGTGTCACCGTTGGTGGATTTTACTTCGAACAGACCGTCGTCGATTTCTAGGATCGTGACGTCGAATGTACCGCCGCCAAGGTCATAAACCGCGATGGTTTGCGTGTCCTTCTTATCAAGGCCATAGGCCAGCGCAGCCGCTGTTGGCTCGTTGATAATGCGCAGCACTTCGAGGCCCGCAATCTTACCGGCGTCTTTTGTCGCCTGACGCTGTGCATCGTTGAAATACGCAGGCACAGTGATAACCGCTTGCGCCACTTCTTCACCAAGATAGCTCTCGGCGGTTTCTTTCATCTTACCAAGGATAAACGCAGAGATTTGGCTCGGGGAGTAGTTCTCACCCTTGGCCGCAACCCATGCGTCGCCATTGCCACCGTCGACGATTTCGAACGGCATGTTCTTCTTTTCTTTGGCAAGGTCCTTGTCGTCAAAACGACGACCGATCAGACGCTTTACAGCAAAGATTGTATTTTCTGGGTTTGTAACCGCTTGGCGTTTCGCCGGCTGGCCGACAAGACGCTCATCGTCAGTAAACGCGACGATAGACGGTGTCGTGCGTGCGCCTTCGCTGTTTTCAACAACGCGCGGTTTAGAGCCATCCATAATGGCAATACATGAGTTGGTTGTACCTAGGTCGATCCCGATAACTTTAGCCATTTTCAAATCCCTTTTCATGAGGCGGTTTGAGCAGCGCAAACCCTATTCGGCATTCACGCCATTTCACTTTGTCCCAAATGGCCCAAATGGCCCGTTTGAAACGATCTTGGCGTATATAGGGATGTGATTTGTAGCCTGCAAGCATACGAAGCGGACTCAATGCGATAAAATGCAACTTTGTGAAATCAGAACGCGAATATCCCGATTTTAATACCGTTATTTGAGTTAACCGTCAGCATTTTGCCAATTTCGCACTGTATTGAGCTGCCAACCCACGGTCTTTGCGCAAAAACGTTCGGACGGTTCGCGGTTGGTAGGTCATAATGATGCCTACCGTCCGGCCTCCCAGCTTGTTGACGCTCTTTGACGGGTGAAAAATTCGCCCATCAACCCAATGACAACAAATGCGACGCCAACATAAAGCGGATAAGAAACAGTGGTAAAATTTGGATTGTAATTCAGGAAAACATATCCACGTGTTTGGTCAATCACATGAAAGAGAGGGTTCCAATCAAACGCCGACAACAAGGTAGAAGGCAAGGTATTCACAACAAACATCTTGCCCGACGTGATCATATTCATGCGGGTATACAATGTAACGACAATTGGAACCGCAGTTGGAAACCAAGGCTTTAAGGCCAATAAAACTAAACCGACAGATGTGCCTGTGAACCACGACGCAATGACCATACCGAGCGCCTGAACTGGTGCATGAATTTCAATCGGGGTCACAACAAGATGATAGAACGTCAAAATTATCGCGAGCGAAAATATTTGCGTATAGAGAGTAGAAATCGCGGCCGCAGTTATCGAAATGGTCGTATTCATCGGCGCGTGCAGCATCATTCCCGAAGTGGAATTTTCGGCCCCGACGATGGCTGAAACTGATTTGATGTGAATGATATAAACCATCACACCGGAAATAATATAGAGCATGAAATCGCCGCGGATCGGGGCTGTGCGCTGCCCGAGAAGCTGGAACATAAGGTAGAAAACGCCGATCATGGTCGCGCCTTGCACCGCATTCATAAGCAGACCGATGACCGCACTTCGATGTTGCTTGCGCAGGTTCCGCACAATCGAATGGTAAATAAGCTCGACCATGTGAAATGCGACAGTGACATTATTTCGCTGGTGACGGGTTCTAAACATATTGACCTGTGTTTATGGGCTGCTTGACTAGTTTCGTGTTTTTATTGCTGGCCTATTTCGCATATATGTATTGCAAAACAGACTAATTTTCAATTGAAACACCACCAAACGAATAAATTACGAAGGAATATAAGTTGGACCATCAGAAATTAGTCGACGTGATGCGCAATTTGGCTCTCGAAGCCGGCGATAAAATCATGGAAATTTATGCTGCGCCAGATTTCGATGTCCGTTCAAAATCCGACGATAGCCCCGTCACCGCAGCGGATGAAGCCGCAGACGCGATCATTAGCGCGGGCCTTCGTGCGGCCTTTCCTGATGTTCCACTTGTTACCGAAGAACAATCCGATAGCCACGGTCAAAACGTCAGCACATTCTTGATTGTTGACCCGCTCGACGGCACCAAAGAGTTCATCAAACGCCGCGGCGATTTCACCGTAAATATCGCCTTTGTTGAAAACGGCACGCCAATTCGCGGCATCGTTTATGCCCCTGCTCGGGACCGGCTATTTTATACGCTGGCTGACGGCACATCAGTCGAAGAAGCGGGCCCGTTCGCCAAAGATGCGGCTGGAAAGCAAGACCAAATCAAGGTCAAGGAATCCGACAATGACGCGCTCTTGGTCGTGGCTTCCAAATCCCACCGTGACCAGGCAACAGACGATTACATCAACAAATACAACGTCGTAGACAGCAAGAGCGCGGGCTCATCTCTTAAGTTTTGCCTCGTGGCCACGGGCGAGGCGGATCTTTACCCGCGTATCGGCCGCACGATGGAATGGGACACGGCCGCAGGTCATGCTGTTCTCACGGGTGCAGGTGGTCAGGTTGTTCGTTTTGACGACCACACACCACTGACTTATGGCAAGCCGATATTCGAAAACCCGTTCTTTATCGCAACCGCCCCGGGCGTGGAATTAAAGGCACCTTAATGTCCGTTCTCATAGTCATTCCGGCGCGCTTTGCGTCCACTCGTTACCCTGGCAAGCCCTTGGTTGAATTGCGTGGCGCAAGCGGCGTTTCCAAATCGCTAATCCAACGCAGCTGGGACGCGGCCATGTCCGTGGCGGGCGTGGATCAGGTCGTTGTGGCGACGGATGATTTACGCATCAAGGACCACGTCGAAGCGTTTGGCGGTCAGGTCGTTATGACGTCAACCGAATGTCAAAATGGCACTGAGCGGTGCGCAGAAGCACTGGCCACACTCGGCGCTGATTTTGACGTGATCGTCAATTTGCAAGGCGATGCGCCACTGACGCCATCTTGGTTTGTCGAGGATTTGATCGCCGGTTTGCGCGCCAATCCCGTTGCAGAGATCGCAACACCCGTTTTGCGCACTGACGGGCAAACCCTCAACAGCCTCTTGGCGGATCGGGCCGCTGGTCGGGTCGGCGGCACAACCGCCGTATTTGGTGCAGATCACAACGCCCTGTATTTCAGCAAAGAGGTTATCCCCTACACTGGCCAGACCTACGCCGATAATGAGGAAACTCCCGTTTTTCACCATGTTGGTGTCTATGCTTATCGCCCTTCCGCCCTAGCAGCCTACCCTAAATGGCCAGCTGGCCCGCTTGAACAGCTTGAAGGCTTGGAACAACTCCGTTTCTTAGAACGCGCTGTTCCAACGCTCTGCGTTGAGGTTCCTGCTCGGGGTCGGCAGTTTTGGGAGCTAAATAACCCGCAAGATGTCGACAAGATTGAAAAAATGCTATCTGATATGGGAAATGAATAAACACCTTGTTTGGAAACGTTTTAGCGATCCCTTTTAGTTAGTAATTTGTTACATGAGTCAAAAATCGAGGTTTCGAGTCAATGAGAAGAAAAGTCACTAAGGCCATTTTTCCAATCGCAGGGCTGGGAACACGATTCCTGCCTGCCACCAAATCGGTGCCAAAGGAAATCATGACGCTTGTTGACAAACCGCTCATTCAATACGCGATCGACGAGGCGCGCGAGGCGGGCATCAAGGAATTCATCTTTGTGACGTCACGCGGCAAATCTGCACTCGAAGACTATTTCGACCACGCGCCCAGCCTCGAGGCGACTTTACGCAAAAGCGGCAAAGATGATCTGCTTGAAACCATCAAGCACACGAACATGGACAGTGGCGCGATCGCCTATATCCGCCAGCACAAGCCTATGGGCCTTGGCCATGCCGTTTGGTGCGCCCGTCGTTTGATCGGGAATGAGCCATTCGCCGTAATTCTTCCCGATGACGTGATCGAGGGCGAGCCGCCTTGCCTCAAGCAAATGGTTGATGCCTATGAGGAAACAGGCGGCGCGATGGTTGCCGCAATGGAAGTCGCACCCGAGAAAACATCCTCCTACGGTATCCTCGATGTGGCGAGCGAAAACGGCCCCGTCGTAAGCGTAAAAGGCATGGTTGAAAAACCAGCAGCTGGAACAGCACCTTCAAACCTCGCGGTGATTGGCCGCTACATTCTGACGCCCAAGGTGTTGCAGAACTTTAATCAGGTCGAAAAAGGCGCTGGCGGTGAATTACAACTGACCGACGCGATTGCCCGCGAAATCGTCGAAAACCGTGACGTGTTCGGTTACCGCTTTTCCGGTCAACGCTTTGATTGCGGCTCTAAGGCTGGGTATCTTCAGGCGATGGTGTCTTTCGCCCTCGCGCGCGATGATCTGAAGGACGAGTTCGGCGCGTTCCTTGAAACACTGGTCGCATCCCAGAAGGCTGCGCAATAGGCGTGGCACGGCAGGGGCAGGTGTCTCGCCTTTGGCGCGCCTATATGCTCCGCCACAAACGGCGAAGGCTTCTCATTCGCTCTTGGATCAAACGGCGGCAGCTGACATGCCGTCGTGATCTGACCGCAACGATCCGCCCCGATGACGTCCTGACCTTTGCCTGCATACGCAACGAAATTGCTGTGTTGCCTGCCTGGCTTGCTCATTACCGCAAACTTGGTGTTCGGCATTTTCTCATCGTTGATAACAACAGCGATGATGGCACGACCGCGTTTTTGCTGGAACAGCCGGATGTCTCGCTTTGGCACACGACCCACAGCTATCGCTTGTCTCGCTTTGGTATGGACTGGCTCGGTGCTCTCCAAATCAAACACGGCGGCGGGCATTGGTGCCTGACGGTCGATGCGGATGAATTTCTGGTTTATCCGCACTGCGAAACGCATGATCTGCCATCACTTACCAGTTGGCTCCGGCAGTCGGGCCACCGCAGTTTTGGCGCGCTGATGCTGGATATGTTCCCAAAAGGGCCCGTCGGTCAAACCATGTTTAACGCTGGCGACGATCCTATAGCTAAACTTGGCTGGTTTGACGCCTATCCGTACTGGGCACAATTGCAGCCAAAAATGGAAAATCTCTGGTTTCAAGGTGGCCCTCGTGCCCGCGTGTTCTTTGCCGATGATCAAACCCGCGCCCCAACGCTCAACAAGGTGCCGCTGGTCGATTGGTCCCGCCGTTATTGCTATGTCAGCTCGACGCATAACATTCTGCCTCGGCAACTAAATCACACCTATGATGAGAACGGCGTGACCAAGGCAACGGGCGTTCTGTTACATACCAAGTTCCTCAATACGGTTGTCCCCAAGGCCCAAGAAGAGCTTGACCGCCAACAACATTTCGCTGATCCGGCACAATATCGCAGCTACTATGATGCTGTTATCAGCGATCCGGTTTTGTGGTCGCCCGAGGCATTCCAATACAAAGGGCCGGATCAATTGCTCGCATTGAATCTGATGTCAGCGGGCGATTGGGGTCAATTCGGAAACATTGACGATTGAACGCATTAGTTCCCCTTGAAAATTAACGTAAATTGCCCGAATCTGTGTCATAGTGATCACGGTTGGTTTGCGCGCTGTTGTTTTGGGGGTTCCTTGACGTTCCAACATGGCAATTTAGCGGCTTTCAAACCTATTTGGGAAACGACAACGGATCGGATTGTGCTCAGTGGGCATTTGGCAATCATATCGCCTTCGCGTAGCGCGCCAGCGCTGGCGTTTCCGTGCCTTGCGCAAATCCAAAGAGCTGCGCAACGTGGTCAACCGGACAGGGGATATCGCTAAAAAAGACGTCCTGCTGTTTTCAACATTTCGCAATGAATTTGTTCGCCTGCCTTACTTTCTCAAGTATTACCGTTCGCTGGGCATCAAGCATTTCATACTGGTCGATAATAACAGCACAGATGGCGGCCGCGAATATCTCGAAAAGCAGCCTGATGTTTCGCTTTGGACAACGAAGGCCAGCTATAAAAAGGCGCGCTTTGGCGTCGATTGGCTGAACCACCTACAAAGCAAATACGCCCATGATCATTGGACGCTTGTTGTCGATCCGGATGAACTTTTTGTTTACCCTTACTGCGACACCCGCCCCTTGCCCGCATTGACGGACTGGCTTGATTCTTGTGCGATTCGATCCTTTGGCGCTATGTTGATTGACATGTATCCAAAGGGCCCAATTGATCAAACAACCTATGTGCCTGGCCAGGACCCGCTAGAAATTACCAATTGGTTCGATAGCGGCAACTACTCGATCAAACGCAATTGGAAATACTGGAATCTCTGGATTCAGGGCGGTCCTCGTGCGCGCGCCTTTTTTGCTGACACACCAGAGGACGCACCAGCCCTGAACAAAACGCCACTGGTCAAATGGCAGCGTCGATATACCTATGCCAGCTCGACCCATACTGTCTTGCCCCGTGGCCTGAACCTCGTTTTTGACGAGGATGGCGGCGAAAAGGCATCGGGCGCGTTGCTTCACACCAAATTCCTCAACACCTTCAACGACAAAGCGCTTGAAGAAATGGAACGCGGTGAACACTACGCCGAAAGCGCGGAATACAAGGCCTACGCATTGGGCGGCGAAAGCCCCGACCTTTGGTGCAAGTGGAGCGAGAAATACATCAACTGGCGCCAGCTTGAAATTTTGGGCCTGATGTCCAAGGGGAATTGGGCATGACGGTTGGCGTTGTCATGTTGGTTCATACGGCGTTTGACCGCGCCGAACAAATCATCCGCCATTGGGTTGCGGGTGGTTGTCCCGTTGTCGTGCATGTCGATAAAAACGTAGCCAACAGCCAAAATGCGGCATTCGTCAAAAGCCTTGCCGATCTCAAGACCGTTAAGTTTTCCAAACGCCATCCCTGTGAATGGGGTACTTGGGGCATTGTTGCTGGCACGCAGTCAGCCACCGAATTATTGCTGGGCAGCTTCCCACAGGTGCGGCACGTCTATCTTGCATCTGGTTCATGTATGCCGCTGCGGCCTGTTGCCGAACTTGTCGCTTATCTCGACAGTCGCCCGCGCACGGACTTCATCGAAAGCGCCACAACTTCCGAGGTGCCTTGGACAATCGGCGGCCTCGACCACGAACGCTTTACACTCCGCTTTCCGTTCTCATGGAAAACCCGCCGTCGGCTGTTTGATGGCTATGTGAAATTCCAACGTCTGATCCGGTTCCGTCGGCGTATCCCGCCGGGCCTTGTGCCGCACATGGGGTCCCAATGGTGGTGCATGACGCGCCAAACCCTTACCGCTATGTTGCAGGATCCCGAACGCGAAACATACGATAGATACTTCAGCAAGGTTTGGATCCCTGACGAGAGCTATTTCCAAACGCTTGTCCGCATGTATTCCGGCAAAATCGAAAGCCGCTCTTTGACCCTGTCAAAGTTCGATTTTCAGGGCAAACCGCACATTTTCTACGACGACCATCTGCAATTACTGCGACGGTCCGACTGTTTTGTCGCGCGCAAAATTTGGCCGAACGCACATCGGTTATACGATACGTTTTTGCGCGATGGTGGCACCGCCGTTGATCAAACAGAGCCGAACCCAGGTAAAATTGACCGCATCTTTTCCAAGGCAGTTGAAAGGCGTATGCGTGGCCGCCCGGGTCTATATATGCAAAGCCGTTACCCAAGCCGCGAGTGGGAAAACACTGTCACCGCGTCACCCTATTCCGTGTTCGAAGGGTTTACAGAGCTCTTCGAAGATTTTGAGCCTTGGCTGGCGCGGATGACCGAATCCACCGTGCACGGTCACCTGTTCGATCCCGACCGTGTTGAATTTGAAGGGCGGCAATCGACCTTTGCTGGCGCTTTGTCAGATAGCCCGCATTTGCGCGATTATCATGCTCAAATGTTCCTCACGAGCCTGATCTGGAATACACGCGGCGCACGGCAAAGCTTTCAATACGGCCCCCGCGACAGCCAATTTATCAATTGGCAGTTGGCGATGGACCCGAACGCTCAGATATCGGTGATTTCGGGCGCTTGGGCAATCAAGCTCTTCAATTCAAACCGCAATTTCGGTGATCTCCGCACCGAGGCTGCAAATTTGCAAAAAATTGAAAATGATCACCTGACTGCCCTGCGTTCGCCTTGGACCAAGGCAAAGGTGCGCACATGGACATTGGCTGAGTTTATTCAATCCCCGATGGAGCCACTGCAAACCATTGTTGACGAAATGACCGGAAAATCCATCCGCCGCCTTTCCGAAGCGCCGCGCATGGTTGATCTGTCCGGCTTTGGGCAATTCCTCCAAAACCTGAAAAACCAAGGGATGCACCCCTATCTTATGGGCGATTTTCCAGTCGAAGACGCCCAAGTCAATCCGCAACCGAAGCCGCGCAAGCCCTATTTGGTTAGGTAAAACATGTCCAAGTTCGACTACTTTGTCGTCTTCGCCGAAATGCGGACCGGCTCAAATTTCCTAGAGGCGAACCTGAATTCATTTGATGGGCTGGCCTGTTTGGGCGAAGCGTTTAACCCCCATTTCATCGGCTACCCCAATTCCGAAACGGTTCTTGGCGTCACGCAGCAACAGCGTGAAAGCGATGCCAATTTGCTTATTGATCGCGTGAAAGAGGCGGACGGGCTCAACGGTTTTCGCTTCTTTAATGATCATGACCCACGTGTTTTGGACATCGCTCTGCCTGATCCGCGTTGCGCCAAAATTATCCTCACTCGCAATCCAATCGACAGCTTTGTCAGTTGGAAAATCGCTCAATCAACAGGGCAATGGAAGCTGACGAATGTCGCCAAGGCGCGCACGGGCAAGATTGAATTCAAAGAAGAGGAGTTCGAGACTCATATCAATGCGCTGCAAGCCTTTCAGTTGCGGCTGCTCAATACGCTGCAAAAACTCGGGCAAACCGCATTCTATATCGGATATGAGGATTTGCAGGACGTCGATGTGATGAATGGCCTTGCTGCCTATCTTGGCGTTGATGCCCGTATCCCGCGACTTGATAAAAGCCTCAAGAAACAGAATCCGATGCCGTTGCCGGAAAAGGTAACGGACTTTGGTAAACTGGAAACAGCGCTCGCGCGGCTTGATCGGTTTGACCTGAACCGCACGCCGAATTTTGAGCCTCGCCGCGGCGCGATGATCCCGCAATTCATCGCGGCGCCCACGTCACCGCTCCTCTATCTGCCAATCAAAAGCGGGCCAGAGGGCGCGGTTCTTGATTGGATGGGGCGCCTTGATGGTTTGTCGGCCGAGGACACACAATCAGGATTTAACCAAAAAACACTCCGCCAATGGCGACGCCAGAACAATGGCCACCGTAGCTTTACCGTATTGCGCCATCCGGTGGCGCGGGCCCATGCTGCGTTTTGCCACTATATCCTTCAAACAGGGCCGGGTTGTTTCAAAGAAATTCGCGACACGTTACGCCGCGTTCACAAACTACCCATCCCTGCCCACGGTGCCGATCCACGCAATGACGCGGATTATAAAATCACCGACCACCGCAAGGCGTTTTTGGCATTCCTTGCGTTTCTCAAGGCCAATCTCGCCAGCCAGACATCGATCCGTATTGATGCCGCTTGGGCCAGCCAGCACATGATATTGCAGGGCATGTCCAACGTTGAATTGCCTGATCTCATCCTGCGCGAGGACCGACTGCGCGCCGATCTCGCGATGCTTGCTGGCCAGATCGGTAAAACAAGCATGCCGGAACCCATGACCGAAACAGATCAATTCGCGGATCTTCTCGCATTGACCTACAATGCAGAAATAGAATCCGCCGCGCGTGACGCATGCAATCGCGATTACCTCGCGTTTGGTTTCGAAGATTGGAAACCCGCCTTTTAAGCGGCCTGCATCGACTGCGTTGCTTCTGTCAAAATCGTATACAGCGTGCTGGGGTCGCTATTGGCCCGTAGCTTTGAGCAGAACTGCGGATTGCGCAATGTACGTGACACCAGCGCCAGCGCTTTCAAATGCTCAACGCCCGTCGATTTTGGTGCAAGCAACGCAAACACCAAATCAACAGGTTGGCGGTCAACCGCGTCAAAATTCAGTGGCCGTTCCAGCTTAAGGAATATGCCGCTCACCTTATCAACACAGTCAAGCCGCGCATGGGGCAGGGCGACGCCGTGTCCGACGCCAGTTGGGCCCAGCCCCTCACGCTCAACAAGCGCATCAATAACCGTTGTGGCGTCCAAGCCGTAGCAGCTTTCAGCTAGATCCCCCAGATCGTGAAACAACCGCTTCTTGCTCGTGCAAGAACTGATCGTTTTCACAGCTTCCAAGTTAAGGATATCGCCAATTTGCATATTACTACTTTCAAAGAACACCACATTGGGTGTCCTAGCGCGGATCAACCCAACCGATGTTTCCATCATCCCGCCGATAAACGACGTTAATTTCGTTATTTTTCTCATTGCGGAAGACGAGGGCCGGTTTGGCCGCCAATTCCATTTGCATCACGGCTTCACCGACTGACAAAGCTTGGATTTTCGTTTCCATCTCTGCCACGATGATTGGTGCCGTTGTGTCGCTCTCCGCTTCATTCGACTCATCACTTGTTGAGGCGAGGATATAGGACCCTGCATCAGAAAGTTCAACAGGATGTTCACGTTCCTTATGATGGTCCTTCAGGCGGCGCTTATAGCGGCGTAATTGCTTGTCCATTTTATCGGCGCAACCGTCAAAAGCGGCGTATATTTCATGAGCATGGTCAGTGGCTTGCGCGGTCAGTCCGGTGGATAGGTGAACGATCGCTTCACATTTATATTCGCTACCGGTTTTTGAAAAAATGACATGCGCATCGGTCGGTCGGCCTGCGTATTTGTCCAAAATACCGCTTAACTCCGTTTCAACATGTGTTTGAAGCGCGGAGCCAATATCGATTTGTTTGCCACTGATTTGGTACTGCATCATTTCTCCTTCATTATGCATTTACGTAGTTAATAAATAGTTCGCAAAGATTACGAATCCATAAATATCTACGCAGTCAGGAAGTGATAACACACGGATTTCGTTAGGTTATTCTTAACCATCGGGTGTTTCGCCCGCCGTTGATAAGAAAAAGAAATCATCGGTATCATCAAGGCTATTGGGCGCCTAAATTTGATGCTTGTCAATGCTCACATCCACAACTTGCGAAAATTAGCTGACGCGGAAACTGTCGCCTAAATAGACCCGCCGGACATTTTCGTCGGCAATAACCTCTTGGGTCGTTCCGTTCATCAATACCTTGCCGTCGTGCAAAATATAGGCGCGGTCAACAATTTGAAGCGTCTCTTGCACATTGTGATCTGTTATCAAGACACCAATGCCGCGTGTCTTCAGCTCTGCCACCAGTTGCCTGATCTCACCGACCGCAATCGGATCGACGCCCGCAAACGGTTCATCCAGCAAAACGTATTTCGGCCCAGCGGCAAGGCACCGTGCAATTTCGACTCGCCTGCGTTCACCACCCGACAGCGCCAGCGCGGATGCACGACGAATGTGTTCGATAGAAAATTCGGCCAACAGCGTTTCAAGCTTTTCACGCCGCTTGTGACGATCCGGTAGCGCAATTTCGAGGATCGCCATGATGTTGTCTTCGACGCTCATCCCCCGAAAAATCGACATTTCCTGCGGCAGATACCCGATCCCCAAATGCGCCCGTCGGTACATCGGCAACGCGGTCACATCGCGCCCGTCGATAATGACCTGACCGCCCTCTGGCGTGACCAAGCCGGCAATTGAATAGAAACACGTCGTCTTGCCTGATCCGTTTGGTCCCAGCAGCGCGACAACCTCACCACGGCCCAGCTTTAGGCTCACATCGCGGATCACCAACTTTTTGCGATAGCTCTTGCGCAGGCCGATCACTTCCAAGCCGGCTTGGCCGTCGGTCACGGTAAGTGTGGGGCCATCGCTCATTCACTCGCACCTTGGCTGAATACTGTGCGCACGCGGCCGTTCATCTGTGCGTTGCCCGTTTCAAGGTTGATGATCATCTCATCCGCCGAAATCGCAGACGCGCCTTGCGTCAGTAAAACGTCGCCCGTCAGGATTAGCTGTCCATTCCCAAGATCATAGTTCGCGGTCAGGGCTTCGGCGGCTTCTGTGTCGGTCACAAATGTCACGCCGCCGGATGCCTCTAGGTTCGCTATGTCGCCCGTGGCGTCGTCATACACAACGCGGACACGTCCGGCAGACAGGCGCAATGCACCTTGGCCAACGACGACGTTGCCCTCAAACACGGCGGCTCCGCTTGCTTGGTCGACCGCAAGGCTGTCCGCCGCAATTTCCACTGCCGCACTTGGGTCGGCGCTCAACCCACCAAGGTTGACGCTCGTCTGCGCAACGGCGGAATGCGCCGCAAACATGCAAATCACGAAATAGAGTATGCGCATCATTCAAAAGCCTCATCAGTCAAATCTGTTGTGGGTGTGTATATCAGCCGAACGCCCTGTGTGAACACCATCTGTTGCTTCCCGGTCGCCGGATCTTGCCGAAAATCTACCTGCCCAGCAGTTAAGTGCCCGTAAGGGGCCCTTGCCTCGAGAGTCCCAAGCGATGAAAGATCGCCATTCTTTATGTCGACGATCAATCCCTCGGTTTCCATTTTGTATCCGGTAGACGTGTCGATTTGGGTCAATCCGGTCAAGCGCGCTGTCTGATTATTGCCATCAATTTCACCCTTGCCTGCAAATACTTCGACCTTACTTCCAAGAGCACCGTCAAGCGTCAGTCCGACGTGGTCCACTTCAAGTAACGCAAAATCGGATTGTTGCGGTTTGGCCGACCTGGCTGTGATCTCCAGAATTGACCCGTCTTTTAAAGCCCCCGAAAATTTTGGCGCAGAAATCCTTTGCTCTAACGCAATCTGCTCCAATTCGGCGAAGGGAATGTCACCTGCCTTTCCCTGCGGATCAGATAACAAAAACAGGCTTGAAAACAACGCGATGCCGATCACCGGCAAGATGATCTTTGCCCAACCTACGATAGTCGAATGACGGTCGCTGGGTTGTTCCATGGCTCTAGGCTACCCCAGCTCTAAGGCAATCATGGATATGCAAAATACCTTGGATATCAGTGCCATCATCAGGGTTTACGACAAACAAGCTGGTGATCTTGCCCTGCATCGCGGCCAGCGCCTCAGCGGCCAGCGCATTTGGCGCGATTGTGCTTGGGTTCTCTGTCATCACCTGGCCGGCTGTTTGGTCTAGCAATCCGTCCATATGTCGCCGCAAATCACCATCCGTGATAATACCGACCAACCGGCCTGCATCATCCGTGACGCCAACCACACCAAATCCCTTTTGGCTGATGACCAATAGCGTATCGCTCATTCTTGAATGCGCAGGAACCAGTGGCGTAGAATCGCCGCCATGCATTAAATCACGCACTTTCGAAAGCTTCGCGCCCAGCTTGCCGCCGGGATGAAATTCCCGAAAGTTTTCGGGTGTAAATGCGCGGTGTTCCATCAACGCGATGGCCATCGCATCACCTAACGCCAATGTCATCGTGGTTGACGTCGTTGGTACAACGCCTGTGCCACATGCCTCGCCCAATTGCGGCAGCAGAATTCCGACATCCGACTGCCGGATCAACGTGCTTTCTGCGCGACTGGCGACACCAATCATCGGAATATTGAACCGTCGTGTATAGGCAACCAAATCTGCCAGTTCAGGCGTTTCGCCTGAATTAGACAGCACAATCACTACATCACCCGCAGTCATCATGCCAAGGTCACCATGGCTCGCTTCGGCGGGGTGCACGAAATGCGCAGGCATGCCAGTGCTGGCAAATGTCGCGGCCATCTTGCGGGCAATATGCCCCGATTTCCCCATACCAGACACGATGATCCGGCCCTTTGCCGCGAGCAGCAGTTCAATCGCCTGACCAAAGCTGGGGCCAAGCGTTTCCGCCAGCGCGTTTAAGGCTGCGGCTTCTTCGCCAATCACGCGTATTGCGGTGGCACGGAATTTTTCATGATTTTCCATTAGTGTGAAAAAATATCCTGTTCCGGCCAACCCTCAAGATCCAGCTTGGCACGCATCGGCAGGAAATCAAAACAGCTTTGCGCTATCTCGGCGCGGCCTTCACGCGCGAGCATTGCATCAAATTTGTCGCGCAACTGGTGCAGATACAAAACGTCCGATGCCGCATAATTCAGCTGCGCCTCGGTCAGCATTTCCGCACCCCAATCGCTTTGTTGTTGATGCTTGGAAATGTCGACGCCAACCATGTCTTGCAACAGTGTCTTTAGGCCATGACGATCCGTAAAAGTGCGCACCAGCTTGGATGCGATCTTGGTGCAATACACAGGTGCCGTCGTGGCCCCAAACGTATGCATCAATGCCGCAATATCAAAACGCCCAAAATGAAACAGCTTAAGCACATCAGGGTTTTCCAGCATCGCCACCAAATTCGGTGCCTCGGTCTGCCCCATGGCAACCTGCACCAAATGGCACTCACCGTCCCCGCCAGACATCTGGATCAGGCACAGACGGTCCCGATGCGGGCGCAGCCCCATCGTTTCACAGTCGATCGCCACAACAGGCCCCAGATCAAGCCCGTCAGGCAGATCGTTTTGATAAAGATGATTGGCCATTCCGGTCCTCGCACTAGTGTTCCTATCCGCAGATAAGCGGTCCTGCGTCAAACCGCAACAAAGCCTACACGCGCAAACGCCCGCAGCACTATACCACGGGCGTTCAACAATTCGTAAATCGGGCGGCAATTACGCCAGATCGAAACGATCCGCGTCCATCACCTTGGTCCATGCTGCGACGAAATCATTGGTGAATTTCGCATCCGCATCGTCACAGGCATAAACTTCGCACAATGCCCGCAGGATTGAATTGGACCCAAACACCAGATCAACCGATGTGCCTGTCCATTTCACGTTTCCATCCGCGCCGCGGCCTTCAAACGTGGTGCGCGATGTCGGCGCCCATGTTGTGTTCAGGTCCATCAGGTTGACAAAGAAATCACGGCTCAGCGTGCCAACACGATCGGTGAACACACCATGCGCCGCGCCCCCCGCATTCGCACCCAACACACGCAGACCACCAACGAGCACAGTCATCTCCGGCGCGGTCAGCATCAAGAGTTGCGCCTTATCAACCAGCATATCAGCAGGCTCACGTGTCAAACCATCCGACAGGTAGTTGCGGAAACCATCGGCTCGCGATTCCAGCGCGCCAAAGCTTTCAACATCTGTCATCTCGTCCGTCGCATCCGTGCGGCCCGGTGTGAATGGCACGGTCACGGATTGACCCGCATCCGCCGCGGCCTTTTCAACCGCTGCAGCACCGCCCAGCACGACGATATCAGCGAATGATACCTTCTTGCTGCCGGATTTTGCGTTGAACGCCTCTTGCACGGCTTCCAATTTGGCAATGCGTGCGCCCAACGTATCAGGGTCATTCACAGCCCAACCGTTTTGTGGCGCCAGACGCAGACGGCCACCATTGGCACCGCCGCGCATGTCTGTTCCGCGATAGCTGGACGCAGCGGCCCATGCCGTGCTGACCAATTCGGAAACCGACAGGCCAGACGCCAACAAATCGGATTTGAGCTGCGCGATATCCGCATCATCAATCAGATCGTGATCAACCGCTGGCACTGGGTCTTGCCACAGTTCAGCCTCGGCCGGCACTTCAGCACCCAACATACGGGCATAAGGGCCCATGTCGCGGTGCGTCAGCTTGTACCAAGCCTTGGCAAATGCCGCCGCAAACTCGTCAGGGTTCTTGTGGAACCGCTCTGCAATCTTGCGATATGCAGGGTCTTCTTTCAGCGCGATATCTGCGGTGAACATCGTTGGTTTGTGGCTGCGGCTTGGGTCGTGCGCATCTGGCACGGTGCCGTTTGCGCTATCCTCTTTTGGATACCACTGCTGCGCACCACCTGCACCTTGGCCAAGCTCCCACTCATAGCCGAACAGGTTGTCGAAATAACCGTTGTCCCACTGTGTCGGGTTGCTCGTCCATGCACCCTCAAGGCCCGACGTGATCGTATCAACGCCCTTACCCGTGCCAAAGCTGTTCTTCCAACCTGTGCCCTGCTCTTCAAGCGGCGCACCTTCTGGTTCTGGTCCGACATATTTGCCTGCATCCGCAGCGCCGTGGCCTTTACCAAACGTGTGACCACCAGCGGCAAGTGCAACTGTTTCTTCGTCGTTCATCGCCATACGCGCGAATGTTTCGCGGATGTCCTTGGCGGACGCCAGCGGATCAGGGTTGCCGTTCGGTCCCTCAGGGTTGACGTAAATCAGGCCCATCTGCACAGCGCCTAAAACACCGACCAATTCGCGCGGGTCTTCATAGCGCTCATCGGCCAGCCACTCGTCCTCTGGACCCCAGTAAATATCCTCAGGCTCCCACGTATCCGCGCGACCACCGGCAAAACCATGTGTCGTGAAACCCATGCTTTCCAACGCGACATTCCCCGTCAGAACCATGAGGTCGGCCCAAGAAATCTTGTTGCCGTATTTCTGTTTGATCGGCCACAACAGGCGACGCGCTTTATCGAGGTTGCCGTTATCAGGCCAGCTATTGAGCGGCGCAAACCGCAGACCACCCGCACCCGCACCACCACGGCCATCGCCCGTGCGGTAGGTGCCAGCCGAGTGCCACGCCATGCGGATAAAGAATGGGCCATAGTGGCCATAATCCGCAGGCCACCAATCCTGGCTGTCGGTCATCAATGCGGTCAGATCGGTCTTTACGGCCTGCAGATCAAGGCTCTTGAACGCTTCAGCATAGTCAAAACCCTCGCCCATCGGGTCGGCTTGCGGCGCGTTTTGCTGCAATACCTTTAGGTTCAGCTGGTTCGGCCACCAATGGGCATTTGCCGTCTGACCAGTTTTCGTGTGGCTCGCGCCGCCGTTCATGACGGGGCATTTGCTTACGCTATCGTTCATCTTTTCCTCCGCAGGTCGAATGGGTTTAGAATGTTTCTAAATGTGCTGTCCGCAATCTAGGCCAATCTACAAAATTGAAAAGCGCTTTTCCTTGCCTTGGGGCGAAAATTTGCCCGCTTAGGCGTTCTTTCCGAGCGATCCAAGGATCGGGCAATCAGGCCGATCATCACCCGCACAACATTGCACCAATTCCGCCAATGTGTCTCGCATCTCTTGCAGGCCTGCGATCTTGGTCTCGATGCTCGTCAGGTGCTCCTTGGCCAATTCCCTGACATCTGCGCTGGCCCTGTTCTGGTCTTCCCACAACTCAAGCAAATTGCGGCAGTCAGGGATCGAAAATCCTAATGCGCGCGCGCGACCAATGAACGCCAACTTATGCACATCAGCTTGCGCAAACTGGCGGTATCCGTTCTCTCCGCGATCCGGCGCAACCAACCCGATGTCTTCGTAATAGCGGATCGTCTTGGTCGGTAATCCGGCCCTCTTGGCGACATCTGAAATATTCATGCTCTCAGCACTCCTTTTTCCATTCGCAACCGCAATGCGTTGGCCAATACAAACACTGACGACAACGCCATCGCGCCCGCGGCGATTGCAGGCGATAATAACAGTCCCGTGGCAGGGTAGAGCACACCCGCCGCAACAGGGATCAGCAGGACATTGTATCCGAATGCCCAAAACAGGTTTTGGCGAATGTTGCGCATCGTTGACGTGCTAATCGCGACCGCATTCGCCACGCCCCTTAAATCACCTGACATCAGCACGACATCTGCGGCCTCAACGGCAACATCCGTGCCCGTGCCAATCGCAATCCCGATATCGGCCTGCGCCAATGCAGGCGCATCATTGATCCCATCACCCACAAACGCCACGGGTCCACTTAGTGCGCCAACGGCCTTGGCCTTGTCGGCTGGCAACACCTCGGCCAGAACATGATCAATGCCCAGCGCATCGCCAATTGCCTTGGCTGTTGTCGCCTGATCACCCGTAATCATCGCGATGTTCAGGCCCAGTTTCCGCAGCGCATCCAGCGTCTGCTTCGTCTCATCCTTGATCGGGTCTGATACGCCCATCACGGCCGCGATTTTCCCGTCAATGGCACCGAAAAACGGGGTTTTTCCCGCTTGGCCCAGCCCATCGAATACATCGCCCAATCCGTCCGTGCTGATGCCTTCTTGTGCCATGATCGCGCGTGCGCCAATCACGATTTTGCGGCCCTCAACAAATCCGATCACGCCCAATCCGGTGATGGCTTCAACACCCTCGGCCCTCGGCAGGTTTTCCCCCGCATACCGGACAACCGCATCCGCAATCGGATGCTCGGATTGTGCTTCTACGGCTGCGATATCCCGCAATGCTGCATCACGATCAAATCCGCCCTCTACCTCAAAATCGGTCAGTTCGGGCTTGCCCTTGGTCAACGTGCCGGTTTTGTCGAATGCCACTGTCTTGACCGTTGATAACGCTTGCAAAGCGTCGCCTTGCCGAAACAAAACACCCATTTCCGCCGCGCGACCGGTGCCCACCATGATCGATGTTGGCGTGGCCAATCCCATGGCACATGGACAGGCGATAATCAGAACCGAAACACCCGACACCAATGCAAACGGCAGCGCGGGTTCTGGCCCAAACACCAACCAAACAATCACGGTGGCAAGCGCGATAATCAACACCGCTGGCACAAACCAAAGCGTCACGCGGTTCACAATATCTTGGATCGGCAGTTTCGCCGCCTGCGCGTCACCGACCATTGTGATGATCTGCGACAAGACTGAGTCTTCACCAACAGACGTGGCGCGGATAGCCATCGCACCCGTGGTGTTTACCGTCCCGCCGATTACCTGATCGCCAATCGTTTTGGCCACGGCCAATGGCTCGCCTGTCATCATGCTTTCATCGACATAGCTGTCACCGCTCGTCACGATCCCATCAACGGCAACCCTCTCACCGGGTTTTAGCTGCACGACATCTCCGGCCACGATTTCATCCAGATCAACGGTCACGAACTGGCCGTCCCGCTCAACATTTGCCGTCTTGGGCCGCAATCTGACCAGCTTGTTTATCGCCTCGCCCGTGCGTCCCTTTGCCCCTGCTTCAAGCGTGCGCCCAAGCAGGATCAGCGTCACAATCACCGCCGCAGATTCGTAATAAACCGCTGCGGTGCCCTCAGGTAATAAACCGGGCAGGAATGTCGCAACCACCGAATAGGACCACGCCGCAAATGTGCCCAGCGCCACCAGTGAATTCATATCCGGCTCGCGGCGCAACAGCGCGGGCAGGCCACGGGTATAAAACGATTGCCCCGGCCATGCCAAAACCACTGACGCCAAAATAAATTGAATGATCCAGCTTGCCTGCTGACCAATCGTATTGGCAATGGCGTGATGGATCGGCGGATAAATATGCCCGCCCATTTCCATCACGAAAACAGGCGCGGTCAGGATCGCGGCAATCACCGTCATGCGTTTCAGGTGCATCGCTTCTTTTGCCTGCCTGTCGCTGGCTTTGCTGGTATCGGGGCTGCTGACCTCGGTCGCCGGATACCCTGCATCGCTACTTGCCTTGGCCAATGCGTCCGCCGTCACATTTTCGCTGGCCGATATGACCGCCTGCGATTGCGCAAGGTTGACCGACACCGATTCCACGCCGGCCACGGCCATGAACGCACGATCAACGCGCCCCACACATGACCCACAGGTCATGCCTTCAATATCAAACCGATGGGTGACTGCTACCATGATACTATTCCCTTGCTTCAACGCGTAGATAGGGCCTCCAGTCACTGGAAGGTCAAGCCTTATTCCGCATGCCGCCCCTGCAACGTCGCATTTGATCTGGCTATCGGCGGGAATTTGGGGATGATCCGCCCATGATTTTGGACGTGCACATATATCAACAACAGTCAGGGCAGGGCGATGAATGATCTCATCGCGGGGCTCGCTGCTGCTGGCCGCCTGATCATATCTGCCGATGCCGAACTGATCGAAATCAGCCTGCGATCGCTACAGGTCAGCCTGACGGCGCTGTTTATCGCATGTTTGATCGCGGTGCCGTTTGGCACTTACCTCGCTGTGCAACGGTTCCGGTTTCGTCGTCTCGTGATCACGATCATGAATGCGTTGATGAGCCTGCCGCCCGTGGTTGTCGGGCTACTGGTCTATATCGTCTTGTCGCGTTCCGGCCCCTTGGGCGTTCTGGGCCTGTTGTTCACTCCCACCGCAATGATCATTGCGCAGGTCATCATCATCACACCGCTCATCGCCTCGATCACACACCAAGCCATGCGCGAGCTTTGGTCAGAATACCACGATCTGCTCATTTCGCTGAACACCACCAAACGCCAGCGCATCGCGACGCTGATCTGGGACGGGCGGCGCAATTTGTTGACCGCCGCCCTTGCAGGATTTGGCCGCGCCATTGGCGAGGTGGGCGCGATCATGATCGTCGGCGGCAATATCGAACATATGACGCGCGTGCTAACAACGGCCATTGCCTTGGAAACGGGCAAGGGTGATTTTGCCCTCGCGCTGGGCCTTGGTTTTGTGCTGATTGCCATCGCCCTTGCGGTCAATGTCGCAACACATTGGTTGTCACAAACGGAACAGGGCGGCAGATGGTAGATCTCTTTCCCATCACATTGAACAAGGCCGAGGTCCGCCGCAAAGGTAAGCGGCTCTTGGGCCCGATTGACCATACCCTTGATGCCCATGGCATCACGGTTATCCTTGGTCCTAACGGCGCTGGTAAAACCACGCTTTTGCGGGTGATGCACGGGGTTGAGCGCCTGTCATCAGGGCGCGCGGATTGGGCCGTGCCCACCGCCACCGCGCAATCAAAACAGGCCTATGTGTTCCAAACCCCCATCATGCTGCGCCGCACCGTGGGGGAAAACCTGCGCTATCCCCTGAAACTGGCAGGTCTCGACAAATCAACATCGCTTTCGCTGGTCGCTGACTGGGCCGCCCGCATTGGCCTGTCGGATGCGCTGGGCCAACGGGCCACGCGGCTTTCGGGTGGTGAGAAGCAAAAGCTCGCAATCGCACGCGCCCTGATCACCAAGCCTCAGGTGCTGTTCCTTGATGAACCCTGCGCCAACCTCGATGGCGCAAGCACCCGCGAGATTGAGGCGCTGCTCTTATCCGCCCATACCCAAGGCACGCAGATCATCATGACCACCCATGATGTCGGCCAAATGCGCAGGCTGGGGCAACACGCAATGTTCATGATGCATGGCAATATCGTCGAACATGGCCCGATGACCGACCTGCTCAATACCCCGAATACCCCGCAGCTTCGCGCTTATCTTGCGGGGGACATTGTCACATGACCCGACTGGCGGCGGCCCTTATCTTGCTCTGTGCAGCAACTGCCAGCTATGCCGAATCCATGCGGCTGGCTGTGACCACGTCGTTTGAAAACTCTGGCCTTGCCGATGTTTTGCTCCCCCAAATCACCGCTGACACTGGCATCACTGTGCAGTTGTTGGTCGTGGGCACGGGGCAGGCGCTTCGCCTTGGTGCGGCTGGTGATGTTGATGCGATCCTCGTCCACGCACTTACGGCAGAACAGGCATTCATTGCCGATGGCCATGCCACCCACCGGACCGAAGTGATGTATAATGATTTTGTCCTGATCGGCCCTGCTGCTGATCCCGCTGGTATTTCAACCGCAACAACCGCCGCTGATGCCCTCGCGTTGATCGCCAATGCGCGCGCACCATTCGTCAGCCGCGGCGACGATAGCGGCACCCACAAGGCCGAGCTTTCCCTTTGGCAAGCCGCAGATCAGCAACCGCTCGGAACTTGGTATCGCCCTGTTGGCTCTGGCATGGGTGCCGCTTTAAACACGGCCTCGGGTATGAACGCCTATATCCTCGCTGATCGCGCAAGCTGGCTCAAGTTCGCCAACAAAGGCGATCTGGCGCTGCTGTTTTCGGGTGATCCGCATATGTTCAACCAATATGCCTATTTGCCCGTCAATCCGGCCCGCCACCCTCATGTTGCGTCTGATGCGGCTGCCGCGTTGGATGCTTGGCTCACGGGTGATACGGCGCAGCAGTTGATCAACGGCTACAGGGTAGACGACCAGCAGTTGTTTACGTTTAACGCAACGCGTCAATAATCAACCGGCTCCGGCTCAAAATCTTCGGTCACAAAGCTTACGTGTATGCGGTACACATCCTTGGTCTGATCTATATCAACCTTTGCCCCTAGCTGGATCGCAAATGCATTCATCAGTTGCGCACCAAGGCCAGAGCTTTCGGCATCCGTTGGCCCACCCACCGAATTCTCAAAAACAAAGTCGCATTTGCCGTCGTTATCACGCGCCAGAGAAACCGTCAGATAGGGCGTATCATCCCCATGCGCGCCAAGATATTTCATCGCATTCGTCGCGGCTTCTGATGCCAATAATGACAGCGGAACGGCCTGATCAGGGTATAAAAACACATCGGAAATATCGGTCGTGATGTCCACGTTCTTGCCATCGTCCACGGCAATATCTACCGACTTTTCGACGATTTCTTTAACCAAATGCCCGACGTTCACCCGCCCGCTTGATGATGTTTGATACAGATCACGGTGGATCGTGGCCAAGCTTAGCACGCGATCCTGAATCCGGCGCAGGATGCGTTTGGTTTCTTGATCAGGGGTGTTCCTGATCTGCATATTCACAATAGAAGAAATTAGCTGAAGGTTATTTTTCACCCGATGATGAATTTCCCTGAGCAATACGTTCTTCTCTCTGACGGCATCCTCTAGTCGCGCCTCATCATGCAAAATTGACACGGCCATCTGCAAAAAGCTGTCTTGAATATCGCGCAGCTCTGTCGGCATTTCCGCCTTTGAAACCGCTTTGACCGCGCGCCTGTTGGCCGCAAAATGCGCCATTTGCCGCCCCAGCAATTTGATATGCCGCGTCACCAATCGGTGCACCGCAAATAGCGCCACGGCCATTGACATCGACCACATCAGCGCAGGGAATAATCCCGCCGGTAACGTTGCCCGTAGTTGCCCGCCAAGCGCTGTTTTCTCGGTCCAAATCCCCAGCACTGACAGCGGGCTGTTTTTGATCGGCACGACAGCGTAAATATGGTTTGTGCCCTCAACGCTCTTGCCCGAAAACGCCCCCGCCTGTGACGTGGCCACCTCCGCAAGGTCAAAGTCTTTGGGCAATTGGCTGGCAACAATCTGTCGCCCTGCGGAGGCTGTCAAAATCATCCCGTCAGGGTTCAGCGTCACAAGATTGATCAATCCGTCGCCCGCCCTCGATTTGTCCGGTGTCGGCAGCGCATCATGTGGCAACGACAACATAACAATGCCCGCCAGCTTGTCGTTTGTGTCGAAATACGGGTGGGAAACGATCACTTCCGACTTGCCGCTTATCGGCGATTCAATGTTCACCGTGATGGATGGCTTGGCCTTCTCGAATGTCCGGTAAAACTCTGGAAACGGGGTGAAGTCAAAGGACCGCCCCGACGATGCACAGCGCATATGGCCATCATTTGGCAATATCCCGATCAGGCCATAACTTGCGTCACTTTGCTGGAATTTCGACAGCGTATCGACACAGCCGTCGTGATCGTCGGCCAGCTCTGGCATCAGCTCTGTTAATGCCTTGGCCGATCCCATAGCGCGTTGAATTTCCAACCGCTGCGTCAGCGCCGCTTGTTCGGTTAACAGTAATAGCGATAGCTCGGCGGCCTCTCTTGCGGATTTTGTCAGCCCATTGGTCTGAATAACGGCGATCAATCCGATCGGAAACAGCGCAAGCGTCATCATCAGCATCATGCGCCAGCGCAGGCTGTTCAACCATCGTTTAACAATAAGCCCATCGCTGATCACTTGCTATTGCCGCTCACACCCGTGACCACCGCCATTGTCGCAGCATCGGTCAATTCCATCTGATCACCCTCGTCGAGGTGCAGCAGTTCCGTCAACCTTGCTCTTGCCCGGTTGGCCCTGCTTTTCACTGTTCCAACAGCCGTGCCTGTCATGTCGGCCACCTCTTGATAGGTAAATCCTGACGCCCCCACGAGGATAAGCGCCTCTCGCTGTTCATCCGGCAACTGCTCAAACGCCTTTTTGAAATCGGCTAGCTGCATGCGCCCGTCGTGGTCCGGCTTGACTGACAATGTCTGCGTAAACACCCCGTCCACATCCGCGACCTCTCGGTTCAGCTTGCGGCGGCTGGAATAGAAATTATTGCGCAAGATCGTGAACAACCACGCCCGCATGTTTGTGCCCACCTGAAACTTGTCGATGTTGGTCCATGCTTTGACAACAGTGTCTTGCACCATGTCATCCGCCGTCGCCCTGTTGCGCGTCAGGCTCAGCGCAAATGACCGCAGCGCAGGTAGATGGGTGACCAACTCATCCTTGGGATCAACACCCGTCATTTCTTGGCATTCTGGTCGGCATCCTGCGCCTTGAGCACAGCAAGCAAATCCTTGAACCTGTCCGGCAACTCGTCTTGCGCCAGATCAGGATAGCACAGCTTGAGATTGCGATTAATCACATCATCAATCCGGCCTTCTTGATTTTTCTGTGTTTTATCCATCTATTCGTCCCAAGACTAAAAACTTGCCCATATAGACACATTTATCAGGAACCAAACAGTTGGTGGCGCGTTTGGTTCCATGAAAAGTAACAAAAAGGCCAAAATTTATGGACCAGACTGAAAACGCGGCGAACCTTTCCGATCAGATCGCAATGCAATTGCCGTATCTTCGCCGCTATGCGCGTGCGCTGACCGGCTCTCAGACAAGTGGCGATAAATATGCCGTCGCCACCCTCGAGGCGATCTTACAGGACCGCTCGTCATTTGATGATGGCAATTCCGTCCGCGTTGGTCTGTTTCGCTTTTTTCATGCAATCTGGACAAGCAGCGGTTCACCTGATGATCTGTCTGACGGCGCGATCCAGACCAAGGCGCAGGCCCATCTTGCCAGTCTCACCCTCAACACCCGCGAGGCGCTTTTGCTTTCCACGCTCGAGGATTTCACAATCTCCGACATCGCCGTGATTATGGGCACTGACCGTGACGAGGTCCGCCACCTTCTCGAAGCGGCCCGCCGCGACATGAAGGATAGCGTGCGCGGTAAAATCATGATCATCGAGGACGAGGCGATTATCGCCGCCGATTTGTCCGCTATTGCCACCGATCTGGGTCATACGGTGACAGGCGTCGCCCGCACCCGCACCGATGCTGTCAGCCTTGGCATGTCAGAGCGTCCCGACCTGATCCTTGCCGATATTCAGCTTGCCGATAATTCGTCTGGCATCGACGCCGTAAACGATCTTTTGGCGCAAATGGGTGATGTGCCTGTTATCTTCATCACCGCCTTCCCAGAGCGGCTGTTGACAGGTGACAAACCTGAACCCGCGTTCCTTATTTCCAAGCCTTACAAAGAGGAACAGGTCGAATCTGCAATCAGTCAGGCGATGTTCTTTGCCTCGACCGAAACACTGCATGCATCATAAGAATTTGCCCGCGTTGGCCACAGCGCGGGCGACTACCGGATCACCCTTATAAATACGGATCCAACACCAAGTGCTGCGAACACGTAAAACAGGATCTGCGCCACACCCGCCGATGCGCTCGCCACGCCCCCAAACCCGAATACTGCGGCAACGATTGCAAATGCGAAATATGTGATCGTCCACGGTGTCATCCGGCGTACCTCAATGTTCTGATTGTCATCTCATCAACGCCCAACCAGTGATTTCGTTCCGCCAAACAGGCAGAAATTTGCAAATGGGCCGCACGATCAAATTCACCAGATGAACGCAACTCATACCGCGAATGTCGCATTTGCGCTGTTCGCATTTCATTGCATTGATTAGAGTTAGCCAAGTTTCATGCATGAAGGATGGTAGGCACATGGCATTGGATGACCGCAAAGGCGTTTGGAAATCCGGCAAGGGCAAGGGGCGTCACACCCCAAAAGGCCGCCAACTGGATGATACGGCAATGGCCGAAGTGCAGGCGCTTATCGGTGATATGCCGATCCGCCGCGACCTGCTGATCGAATATCTCCACCTGATCCAAGACGCGCACCGCTGCCTGTCAGCCGCCCACCTGCGCGCACTGGCTGAAATCCTGCGTGTCGGTCAGGCCGAGGTTTATGAGGTCGCGACATTCTACGCCCACTTTGATGTCGTCAAAGAAGGCGAGGCCGTCCCCCCCGCGCTCACCATCCGCGTCTGCGATAGCCTGTCGTGCGAACTCGCTGGCGCAGAGGCATTGCAAAAGGCCCTCGAAGACGGGCTCGACGCTGCACAGGTCCGCGTCCTTCGTGCGCCTTGCATGGGCCGTTGCGATACAGCGCCTGTGTTGGAGCTGGGCCACGCCCATATCGATCACGCCACCGTGGAAAAAGTCGAAACCGCAATCGCCGCTGGCGACACCCACGCGCACATCCCAGAGTATCAGGACTATGACGCCTATGTTGCCGATGGCGGCTACGGTGAACTCACATCCCTGCGTGCCGATGGCAATTGGGAAGACGTACAAGCCAAAATCAAAGAAAGCGGCCTGCGCGGTCTTGGCGGGGCTGGTTTTCCATCCGGCACCAAATGGGGCTTTGTGCGTGCCAACGCAGGCACGCGCTATCTTGCCGTCAACGGTGACGAAGGCGAGCCGGGCACATTCAAAGACCGCTACTACCTCGAACGCACACCTCATTTGTTCCTTGAGGGCATGTTGATTGCCGCTTGGGCGGTAGAGGCGGAAACCTGCTTTATCTACATGCGCGACGAATATCCTGCCGTGCTGCACATCCTTGCCGCTGAGATTGCGAAGCTAGAACAGGCAGGCATCGTGCCCGCAGGTTACATCGATCTGCGCCGCGGCGCTGGTGCCTACATCTGCGGCGAGGAATCCGCGATGATCGAGTCGATCGAAGGCAAACGCGGCATCCCTCGCCACCGCCCACCATTCGTCGCCCAAGTCGGCGTCTTCGGCAAACCAACCCTCGTGCATAACGTCGAAACCCTGCTCTGGGTCGCGCGTGTGTGCCGCGAAGGGCCGACAGTTCTCAATTCCGTTGAACACAATGGCCGCAAGGGCCTGCGCAGCTATTCCGTATCCGGCCGCGTCAAAAACCCCGGTGTTCACCTGTTGCCCGCTGGCTCCACCATCATGGATGTGATCGACGCTTGCGGCGGTATGCTCGACGGTCACACGCTCAAGGCTTATCAGCCCGGCGGCCCGTCTTCTGGTCTACTACCTGCATCAATGAACGACATTCCGCTCGATTTTGACACACTGCAACCGCACGGCACCTTCATCGGGTCCGCCGCCGTGGTGGTCCTGTCCCAAAACGACAGCGCCCGCGATGCCGCCCTCAACATGCTGCGGTTCTTTGAGGATGAAAGCTGTGGCCAATGCACCCCTTGCCGTGTCGGCTGTGAAAAAGCAGTCAAACTGATGCAAGCCGATACATGGGACCAAAGCCTGCTCACAGAGCTGTCCACCGCCATGGTCGACGCCTCAATCTGCGGCCTTGGCCAAGCAGCGCCAAACCCGATCAAGATGGTCATGACCCACTTCAAGGATGAAATCTAATGTCCGATAAAATTACATTCACCCTTGATGGGAACACAGTCGAGGCCGACGCTGGCATGACAATTTGGGAGGTCGCAAATGGTCGCGGCCTGATCATTCCGCATCTGTGCCACAAGCCTGAGCCGGGCTATCGGTCTGATGGGAACTGTCGCGCCTGTATGGTCGCGATTGAGGGCGAGCGCACGCTTGCCGCATCCTGTATCCGCGAACCATCCGAAGGCATGGTTGTCACCACAGATCAGCCTCGTGAAAAACAGGCCCGCAAGATGGTCATGGAAATGCTCGTCGCGGATCAGCCCGAGCAGGACGTCGCCCACGATAAATCATCCCATCTGTGGGATATGGCCGCGAAACAAGACGTATCCGAGAGCCGCTTTCCAACAATGGATGCGGACCATGTGCCTTTGTTAGACTCTTCTCACGTTGCGATGTCGGTCAACCTTGATGCATGTATTCAATGCGGCCTCTGTGTGCGCGCTTGCCGCGAAGTGCAGGTCAACGATGTGATCGGCATGGCAGGGCGCGGCCACAACGCATACCCCGTGTTCGATATGGATGACCCGATGGGCGACAGCTCTTGCGTGGCGTGCGGCGAATGTGTGCAGGCCTGCCCAACAGGTGCGCTAATGCCCGCCACGGTGACGGACGAAAACCAAGTTGGCGATAGCGCGGATTATGATTCTGAAACCGAAAGCGTTTGCCCATTCTGTGGCGTCGGCTGTCAAATCAGCCTCAAGGTCAAAGACGGCAAAGTCAAATTCGTGGAGGGCATCAACGGCCCCGCAAACGAGGGCCGCCTCTGCGTCAAAGGCCGCTTTGGTTTCGACTATATCCACCACGATCACCGCCTGACCAAGCCATTGATCCGCCGCGATGACGCACCGGCCAAGGGCCTGAACGTGCACCCCGACAATTGGGCGGAGTTTTTCCGCGAAGCATCATGGGATGAAGCTCTCGATTTCGCGGCAAACGGCCTGCTGGACCTGAAAAAGGAAAAGGGCGGCGCATCTGTTGCGGGCTTTGGCTCTGCCAAATGCACCAACGAAGAGGCGTATCTGTTCCAGAAGATGATCCGCCAGGGGTTCGGCCACAACAACGTCGATCACTGCACCCGCCTGTGCCACGCATCATCTGTGGCCGCGTTGATGGAAAACGTCGGCTCCGGCGCTGTGACCGCCACGTTTAACGAGATTGAAAACGCTGACGTCGCTATCGTCATTGGCGCCAACCCTGTTGAAAACCACCCAGTTGCGGCGACCTATTTCAAGCAGTTCACCAAACGCGGTGGCAAGCTGATCGTCATGGATCCACGCGGCGTTGGTCTGCGCAAATTCGCGTCCCACATGCTGCAATTCCGCCCCGGTGCGGATGTGTCGATGTTGAACGCGATCTGTAATGTGATCGTGGAAGAGGGTCTCTATGATGAGACGTACATCAGCCAGTTCACCGAAAACTGGGAAGCCGAGAAAAAGCACCTCGCTGATTTCACACCAGAGAAAATGTCCGCGATCTGCGGCATTGAACCTGACGTGCTGCGCGACGTTGCGCGGACATTCGCGAACGCCAAGGCGGGGATGATCTTCTGGGGTATGGGCGTGTCACAGCACATCCACGGCACCGATAATTCGCGCTGCCTGATCAGCCTCGCGTTGATGACAGGTAACGTGGGGCGCTCCGGCACTGGCTTGCACCCTCTGCGCGGTCAGAACAACGTGCAGGGCGCATCTGATGCGGGTCTAATCCCCATGTTCCTGCCCGATATGCAGACGGTTACGGATGAAGGCGTGCGAAATGCGTTCGCCGAGGTTTGGGCGCGAGACGCTGGCGTAAACGAGGCATTAGACCCTAACAAGGGTCTTACAGTCACTGAAATCATGGATGCGGTCCACGATGGCGACATTCACGGCATGTATATCCTTGGTGAAAATCCCGCGATGTCCGACCCTGACGTTGAACATGCGCGAGATGCCTTGGCCAAGCTCAAGCATCTCGTTGTGCAAGACATCTTTATCACGGAAACGGCAAACTATGCTGATGTGATCCTGCCCGCATCCGCGTTCGCCGAAAAATCCGGCACCGTCACCAACACCAACCGTCAGGTCCAAATGGGTCGCCCTGCTGTTGCCCCTCCAGGTGACGCCCGCGAGGATTGGTGGATCGAGGTGGAGCTGGCCAAACGCCTTGGCCTTGGCTGGACTTACACGCATCCATCACAGGTATTCGCCGAAATGGGCGAGCTGATGAAATCGTTCAACAACATCACGTGGGATCGTTTGGAGAACGTGAACGCGGTCACATACCCATCGCTGACACCCGATGATCCGGGTCAGCCGATTGTGTTCTCTGACGGGTTCCCTCGTGCTGATAAACGCGCCAAATTCACCCCCGCCGACGTGATCGCGCCGGATGAAGCACCCGATGCCGACTACCCGATGATCCTGACAACGGGGCGTCAATTGGAGCATTGGCACACAGGGTCAATGACCCGCCGTTCCAAGGTGCTCGATGGGCTGGAACCAGAGGCGAACTGCTCTCTTCACCCCAGCACCCTGCGCAAACTCGGCGTTGTCGCTGGTGGTCACATCCGCCTGACCACACGTCGCGGCTCTATCGTGATCATGGCCCGTGAAGATCGCGCCGTGGCCCCCGATATGGTGTTCCTGCCCTTTGCCTATGTCGAAGCAGCGGCGAACATCCTGACAAACCCAGCGGTTGATCCATACGGCAAAATCCCGGAATTCAAATTCTCTGCCGTCAAGGTCGAGAAATTCGAAGGACAAGTCGCCGCCGAATGATGCGCTAACCGAGGTGCGCGCCTTCACAGCGCGCGCACCTCAAAATCGTGGATGACATTCATCTCCATGCGCGTCAAAGGCGGCTGGTTTAGACCCTCGCCATTGCAACGTTGCGCAACTTTCGGGTCGCTGGTGGGCTCGTTCCCCGCTACCTTGTTTGTAACAAGGGGACCGCCATGACCAACATCACTTTCCAACCGATCGATGCATCCACAGCTACCCTATTTCGCAATGGCGGCTTGGATGCAAACGGGCAACCAGCCGAACGCCATGTCTCCGATGGCGGCGGTAACCCGTGCCGCTGTTGCCTGCGCGATATTCCCTTGAATGCAGCGATGCTCGTCCTGTCCTACCGCCCCTTTGACACGGTCAACCCCTATGTTGAAACCGGCCCTATCTTCTTATGCGCTGACGATTGCGCACCTTGGTCAGCACAGGACGCCCCGCCGATTCTGACCACGAGCCCCGATTACTTGCTCAAGGCTTACACGTCCGACGAACGGATCAAATACGGCACCGGACAAATCACACCCGCCTCGGATATATCATCCTATGCCTCCGCTTTGCTGTCCCGTGATGACATAGCCTTCGTCGATGTTCGGTCAGCCCGCAACAATTGCTATCAGCTGCGCATCGTTCGGTCCTGAAGCCCGACAAGAATTGCCAACGCCTCTTCGGCCTTATCAGCGGGTACAAACGCATGGTCGTGATGATGTGCCGCAACCATATTGCAGGCGATTTGCGCGTCAGCCAACGCCGTCGCAACGGCCGCCGTCAATCCGCAACCCTCAAGTGATGAATACACATTCAACGTTATGCACCGCATCGGCGCATCAATCGGCTCTCCTGCAGCTTCGGCAACATCATGCGGTAAAATCAGCGACATGCCTTCGGCCTCTTGAAACGACGCAATCGATTTCGGGAACAAAGCCGTCAGCGCGCTTTCATTCGTGATGCATGCGAATACAAATTGCCCGCCTCGCAGTTCAGGTGTCATGCCAGCAATCATATCGTGTGCAGTATGCGCGATTTCGGGCATTCCAATCTCCTCAGTTCAACAAACGCCGTGCATAGCGCTTGCGGCATATGTGTGCATTACACTGTCACTATAGCACGCCGCAATTGCCATAAAAATCAACCTGCTTGGCCAATAATACCCCGCATTAGTCTCTATTTGCTGGTATACGGTAGGGGCAGGCGCCGGGCTGACATTGATCTACACCGCGCTGGTCGCGGTTGCATTGCTTTGGTATGCGTCGATATCAAAACACAAAGGATGGATCGCATGATCGAACGTATTGGCACAGGGGTCCGCTCGTCTCGGATCGTAAAACATAACGGCGTCGCCTATTTGACGGGTCAAGTGGCCGAGGGCGAAACGATCCAAGAGCAGGTTCAAATCTGCCTTGATAAGATTGATGCCCTGCTCATCGAGGCAGGATCGTCCCGTGAGAAAATGCTGCGGGTCACCATCTGGCTTGCTGATATGTCCGACTTTGCAGGTCTCAACGAGGTCTGGAACAACTGGGTTCCCGAAGGCCACGCACCCGCCCGTGCCTGCGGTGAGGCCAAGCTGGCCCGTGCCGAACTTAAAGTCGAATTTTTGGTCGACGCAGCTTACGATTAAACAGACATACTACGGTTGCATGAAAATAGATGATGCGCCTGAAAACGCGCGTCATTTATCCGTGAATACACCGTACGGTGCGGTCACGTTTCGATTCGTAAATTCACGCAAGAAATCGAAAATACCAATTGTTCCGCATGCGGAACACATGATTTCAATAACTTAACGGTGAAATGGTGATGATGTGATGGGTGCGAACTTTCGACCTACTGATTAAGAGTAAGCTCTTCGATCATTTTCATTATCTCTGGTGGTTGCTGCGTGGATGTTACCAGAAAACTTGGAGTGGGGAGAGTGCGACGAAGTCGTCGAAACAGCATATCACCGCGGCTATCGCAGATGAGGGAACAGCATCTGGGGTCCCATGCTCCACTATACAAAGCAAAACTGACGCTGCCGCGATCTCATGGAGCCAAGGGAACCCGATACATTTTCGGGTTAGAAAGACTTGATCTACCGCGTTTGGAGGTAAGTCTTGCGGCTGGAGAAATAACGCTGGCCCTTTATCTCGGCCACCGACCATTTCGGCCAAGAAGCTGCACAACGAGAAGCCGCCTAGATTAAGCCATCGCATGAACAAGGTCGACGCGTCTGCAGGCTCTTATCAGGCCCACTTATAAAAACTGTGCGATTGTTTCCTCATGGCCTGTGCGGCATGGCGGTATTTGTCGCGACGTTGCGATCAAAACAATATGACGGCCTCTTACTTTGAGTTCGACCAAACACTGATAAATGCAACAATTGGCAAATAGGCTTTGCTTGAAAGGGCCAATTGCGGGGAGGTTAGATGATAGTCACGCGGACAATCGAGTGGCTAACAGCCGAACATGCTCGCTTAATCCATTGCCGCTGGTGAAAACCCAGTGATCAGCTGCTTTAGGCCAATCGCGGCGCCGATGAAAATTGCCACGAATACCAGCGGAGCGCTGAAAGCAAGCACGGAGAATGCGGAGATGCCTTGACCGACGCTGCAACCAACCGCCAAAATTGCACCCGGTCCCATCAATGCGGCACCGAATAGTTGGCGGCGCAATTCCCGGGGGTCATCGCAGGCCTCCCAGCGAAAGTGGCCCTTGGAATAGGAACCGAGAGCGGCGCCTATGACGACACCAACAACAGACCCTACGCTAAACGATAGCGCATTGCCTGACGCAGTCATGCCATAGAAGATCGTATCGCCGATCGGGGCTGCAAAGGTGTGTGTTTCGACGAGTTCAGCCTCGAATCCGTTTTCTGCGACCCAATACGTACCGAGCCAACCTGAAACGATGGCGAGGCCAACAACTGCACCCCAGGCAATGTGTGAACGGGAGGCGCGCATTTCTGCCTTTGACAGGGCCCAGACCAATAGCGCGCCACCGGCCACCGATCCGGTAATCAGTGGTGTAATGCCTTGTAGTTCCAAGAGTTGGGTAAACCCTTGTGGAGAGCTTGCATCTACCTCGGCCGGGAAAAGCCAAACGCGGAAATGGGCCAGTGGGCCGGACATCACAAAATATGCGGACAGGCCCATAACCAAAACGATGACGAACGACCGAAGATCGCCCCCGCCCAATCGAGCAAGCGCGCCGTAACCGCAGTTGCCGCTGAGCGCCATGCCGTAACCAAACATCAGCCCACCGATGATTGTGGCTAACGGATTCCAGATGCGATCAAGATAGGCTGTCTGACGAGCCTCGAAGATATCTAATGTGATCCCAATGTGCGTGCCAATGATGGCAACGCCAATCGCAATTGCCCACATACGCAGGCGGCGATCATCGTCGCCATAAAGACAATCCTCAATCGCGCCGAGCGTGCAGAATCGGCCAATTCGGGCCGCAAGCCCAAGAGCGATGCCACCCAATAAGCCGATTAACGCAGAGGTGTTTTCTTCACCAACGAGTTCAAGCATTGCGTGGCCCCTGCGATGATGACTGACGAGGCAACTGTCTAGTCTTGCCGACAGAACAAATCGTAGACGACTTCTATGATTTGCTTGGGTCTATCGTCGGCCAATCGGTAATAGATTGCTTTGCCTTCCCTGCGCGGGGTCACCAGACCCTCGAGCCGGAGGCGTGATAATTGCTGAGAGACTGCGGCCTGACGTGCGGACAGCAAATCCTCGAGTTCGGTGACTGATTTTTCACCAGAGGCGAGATGGCACAGGATCATCAACCGACCCTCATGGCTAATTGCTTTGAGGAAATTGGACGCGCGCAACGCGTTGTCCATCATGCGATCCATATCTTCGGAACACATGTTTGCGTCAAAAACAGGAAGCCGTGATGGCTGCGGGGCCGATGGGTCAATATTTGTCATATGTAGTGTCATACTGGTCTAGCTCGCTTGATCCAAGGGGATTTTCGCCCGTTCAAACAACATTCCTAATAGCCCCCAAAAGAATTCATCGCCGGGATATCCTTCGATCCGGCCTACCTCGGTCCCGTCCTCGACGAGAATGAAAGTAGGCGTGTAGTGGACGGATCGGGCGAACGCGACGTCTGGCGTTTCATCATGGATGTCATACCGGACAAGTGGCGCGGTCCGCCCTTCTGCCGTCTTTGGGTAGATGGGGCCGATTTCTTTGTTCCATTTGGCGCACCAAGCGCACCCGTCTTCTTCTGCCATCAATAGAACGGGGTCGGCTGCCGCATTGAGCGGAAGAAGTGATAATAGAATGATCGCAAATGCTCTTATCATATCCCAAGACCCAGTTATTGACGTTCATGCTCATCTAATCATAATCTAATTTATGAATATCTCAAGGCAAGGGCGGTCGAACTATGTTTGATGTGACAATTATCGGAGCATTAGTAGCGGGGCTGTTGTCGTTCCTATCGCCGTGCATCCTGCCGATCGTGCCGTTCTATCTTAGCTATCTCGCTGGTGTCAGCATGAACCAGATTTCGGCGGAGGCTGAAATATCGCGTAGCGTCCGGTTGCGCGCTGTCCTTGCAGCCTGTTGTTTTGCGTTGGGCGTGATTACCGTGTTTGTCGCACTTGGTGCGTCGGCCTCGGCGTTTGGCGGCATGGTTCGGGAATACTTCTCTGTACTACGATGGGTCGCGGCAGCCGTTATTATAGCAATGGGCCTGCACTTTTTGGGCGTGATCCGTATTGGGATTCTCTACCGACAGTTCAGGGCGGACGCGGGCAATACGACAAAGGTCGGTTATATTGGGGCATATGTCATTGGATTTGCATTTGCATTCGGGTGGACGCCGTGTGTTGGTCCGGTCCTTGCTGCGATCCTATTTACAGCGGCGGGGCAGGAAACGGCGCAGCAAGGCGCGATTCTGCTATTTTCTTATGGGGTAGGCATGACGCTGCCGTTCATTGTGGCCGCGCTTTTCATTGGGCCGTTCATGAAGTGGATGTCGAAATTTCGGCGCCACCTTGGGCTGGTGGAAAAAATTATGGGCGCGTTCCTTGTGTTGTTCGGCGTGCTCATCGGGACAAATTCGATCAATATTATTGCCCTATGGATGCTGGAATATATTCCGTGGTTCAGCTCAATTGGCTAATTAGACAGGAGAAAAATATGAAACGGATACTTACATTTCTCTGCGCTCTTTTCGTCAGCGCAAGTGTTGCATCGGCAGAAGTCGGTGATGATGGCCTGCACAAAGCCGATTGGATGCGCGACACGTTCAAGGACCTGAACGAAGACCTTGAAGAGGCGAATGCCGAAGGCAAACGCTTGATGATCATCATCGAACAGCGCGGATGCATCTATTGTAAGAAGATGCATGAAGAAGTGTTCGTCGTGCCTGAAATCGATCAATATATCCACGACAACTTCTTTGTTGTGCAGATCAATATGTTTGGTGATGTCGAGGTGACCGACTTTGACGGGACGACATTGCCTGAAAAAGAAATGGTACGTCGGTGGGGGGCATTGTTTACGCCCAGCATCTACTTTTTCCCGAACCAGGTTGATGGGGCAATGACAGCCACCCAAGCCGCTGTGGCGCATATGCCGGGGGCGTTTGGTCGCTGGACAACGCTTAACATGCTCAACTGGGTCGTCGAAGAGGGTTACAACAGTGATGAGCCGTTTCAAAAGTATCATGCGCGTATGCTGCAAGAGCAGCTGTAAAGGGCGCCAGATGCTGCGGGAGCAACAGAAAATGCTGCACTAGCGAACAGATAGAAAAATTCATTTAGTTGAATTTGTTGTTGCGTAATGGTCGCTGTGCCCCGTAGTGTACAACGATGGGGTGACGGAGACTCACCCACGGGAGGAACAATGAAGCGTATCTTATTTATAGCCGCGGCCGCAGCGCTCGGCGTATCATCAGCGTCAGCAGAAACACTGGCGCCATCAGCAGTTAGCTTTAGCGACGGCGCAGTCGAGCAATCGCTCACTGGTGTTGCGGGTAACGTTGAAGCAGGCCGCAGTGTGTTTGCTGATCGCAAACTTGGCAACTGTCTTGCATGCCACGCAAACGAAGACTGGTCCGAGCAAAGTTTTCACGGCGAAGTAGGTCCACCACTCGACGGCGTTGCTGAACGTTGGTCGGCTGGCGAACTTCGCGGCATTGTAACAAATGCCAAGATGATGTTCGAAGGCACAATCATGCCATCATTTTATGTCGACAGCGGCTATGGCCGCCCGCTCGAGAAATTTGAAGGCAAGAGCATCCTAAGCGCGCAACAAGTTGAAGACATTGTCGCGTATCTACAAACCCTGACTTACGAGTAAGTGGGACAAAGGAGAATAATATGGAACTGACACGACGTAGAGTTCTGGCAATTGGCACTGGCGTTTTTGCTGCTACTGCGATGGCAGGCTTGCCAGCATTCGCAAATGCAACTGACGATGCCATTGCTGCACTGACAGGTGGCGCATCTCTTGGTGAGGGGGCAATCACGCTGACAGCACCGGAAATCGCTGAAAACGGTAACACAGTGCCGATTAGCGTCGATGCACCGGGTGCGGTTGCGATCACGCTTTTTGCTGAGGGTAACCCGACGCCTAGCGTTGCCACATTTAAGTTTGGCCCGCTTAGCGCATCACGCAGTGCGGCGACACGTATTCGCCTTGCTGGCACCCAAAATGTGATTGCGGTCGCTGAGATGGAAGACGGTTCTTTCCAAATGGCAAAAGCAAACGTCAAAGTTACTATCGGCGGCTGTGGCGGCTGATCGAATTTCAGGAGAATAAAAAATGGCATCTGGTGTAAAACCCCGCGTAAGGGTTCCCAAAACCGCTTCGGCAGGTGAAGTAATTACCATCAAGACTCTGATCAGTCACAAGATGGAAAGTGGCCAGCGCAAAGATGGTGACGGGAATGCAATTCCGCGTTCAATCATCAACCGCTTTGTCGTTGATTTTAACGGTCAAAACGTCATCGATGTGACGCTTGAGCCAGCAATTTCAACCAATCCATTCTTTGAGTTCGATGCTGTCGTTCCGGAATCTGGTGAGTTCAAGTTCACTTGGTACGATGATGATGGATCAGTCTACGAAGAAGTTAAGGCAATCGAGGTTTCTTGATCGCCTCAATCGGCTGGGAGGAGTCGTCGGAATGAAAACAATAATCAAAGCTTTGCTAGGTTCAGCGTTCTTGGTTGCAGGGGCGCAAGCTCAGGCACAAGATAGCAGCACGTTGTCGGTGAATGGTGATACCATTGCCACAGAGGCTGCGGCGCCTGAACATCTGGAATATGTGAATACTGTCTATTCAGGGTGGCGCTTCCGGTCTACGGAAACACAAGCCCTTCAAATGGATGACTTCGACAATCCAAGTTTCATCTTTATTGATCAGGCGATTGATCTCTGGAGTGCTGTTGATGGCACCGAAGGCAAATCATGTGCGTCTTGTCACGCGGATGTCGCTGAATTTGCGGGTCTTCGCGCTACGCTACCACGCGTCGAAAACGGTGAACTGGTGACGCTCGAAGAGTTGATCAACAAAAGCCGTGTTGAACATATGGGTGCCGAGCCATGGAAGTGGTCAGGTGCGCAAATGACAGCAATGACAGGCCTTATTGGTCTGGAATCACGCGGGATGCCAGTGAACGTCACAATTGACGGTGACGCGGCGCCATTCTGGGAGCAGGGCAAAGAGCTTTATTACCAGCGTGTTGGTCAGCTTGATATGGCATGTGCGAATTGCCACGAAGACAACTATGGCGTGATGATCCGTGCGGATCACTTGAGCCAAGGTCAAATCAACGGCTTCCCAACGTATCGTCTAAAGAACGCAAAACTGAATTCAGTTCACGCACGCTTTAAGGGCTGCATGAGCAACATTCGGGCGACACCGTTCAAAGAGGGCGGCGATGAATTCAAAGCGCTCGAGCTTTACATTGCATCACGTGGTGAGGGTCTAATGATCGAAACACCTTCGGTCCGCAACTAAACAACACAATAACAAAGGCCCGAAGTCAGCAGACTTCGGGCCTTTGCTTCTTCAAAATTATTCAATAACTTGAATATGTATAAGGGCAATAACAGATGATCTCTCGTCGTGACTTTCTTCAGGTTGGAATGGCCGCCTCTGCTATCGTAGGCGGCTCTGGCTTTGGTAATTGGGCGCAATTGGCAGCCCAGCAACGACTGAGCCAAGATCAGCTGCTTGAATTTGATACATATGGCAACGTGTCATTGATCCACATCACGGATATTCACGGCCAGCTTAAACCGCTCCATTTCCGCGAGCCATCAGTCAACATTGGCGTTGGCGAAAACAAGGGCGTCGTACCACATGTCACGGGCGCAGATTTCCGTAAACTTTACGGCATTGAAGACGGCAGCCCAAGCCATTACGCACTGAGCTCTGGCGACTTTTCTGCCTTGGCCCAGGGTTATGGGCGTGTTGGCGGCCTTGACCGGATGGCTACGGTCATCAAAGCTATTCGCGCGGATCGTCCAGACGCGATCTTGCTGGACGGTGGTGACACTTGGCACGGTTCATATACCTGTTTGAAAACAGCAGGGCAGGACATGGTCAACGTGATGAACATGCTCAAACCCGAAGCGATGACGTTCCACTGGGAATTCACGCTGGGCAGTGACCGCGTGGCAGAGATCGTAGAAGGCCTGCCATTCGCGGCCCTTGGGCAAAACATTTTTGACGCAGAATGGGATGAACCAGCAGAGCTGTTCCCACCCTACAAAATGTTTGAGCGCGGCGGCACCAAGATCGCCGTTATCGGACAGGCGTTCCCATACATGCCAATCGCCAATCCCGGATGGATGTTCCCCGAATATGCGTTCGGCATCCGCGATGAAAACATGGCGGCGATGGTCGACGAAGTCCGTGCAAAAGGGGCCGAATGTGTCGTTGTCCTAAGCCACAATGGCTTTGACGTGGACAAAAAGATGGCAAGCGTTGTGCCTGGTATCGATGTAATTCTGTCCGGTCACACACACGACGCCCTGCCAGAGGCCGCAATCGTTGGACAGACTATCATCGTGCCATCAGGATCAAACGGTAAGTTTGTCAGCCGCGTCGATCTGGATATTCGCGATGGCCGCATGATGGGCTATCGCACGAAGCTAATCCCGATCTTTTCTGATGTGATTACACCTGATCCAGAAACTGCCGCTGTGATTGACGCGCAACGCGCCCCCTATGAGGCCGAAATGGCAGAGGTCATCGGCCAAACCGATAGCCTGTTGTATCGCCGTGGCAATTTCAACGGATCATGGGATGATCTGATTTGTGATGCGCTGATCAATGAGCGAGAAGCCGAAATCGCGTTGAGTCCAGGTGTGCGCTGGGGGCCATCATTGATCCCAGGTCAGGACATCAAGCGCGAAGACATCTATGGCGTCACGGCGATGACTTATGGTGAGGCATACCGCACCGAAATGACGGGTGAATTCCTCAACATTATCCTCGAGGACGTTGCCGATAACATCTTTAACCCTGACCCCTATTACCAACAGGGCGGCGACATGGTCCGCACTGGTGGGCTTGGCTATCACATCGATGTTTCCAAACCACAGGGCGAGCGGATCACAAACATGACACTGCTCAGCACAGGCGAAGCGATTGAGGCGTCGAAATCATACGTCGTCGCTGGCTGGGCCAGTGTGAACGAAGGCACTGAAGGCCCCCAGATTTGGGATGTCGTTGAAAATCATATTGCCAAGATGGGCACTGTCACTGTGCCAGAAAACAACTCTGTGACTGTCACGGGGATTTAACGTCAAAGGAATTCACGATGAATGTCGCGAAAAATCTCTTTTGTGCAGCTTGGAATTGCTCAGCTGATCACGCTTCAGGAAAACGGCTTTGCCTACATTCGCCCATAATCGGCACCACCACGGCACGAACTAGGAAATAGAAATGGAACCGAAATTGAAACCTTCCCGCAGGGCCTTTTTAAGAGGTAGCGCAGCATTGGCGGCTGGATCAGTCGCCGGTGCGAGCGCCGCTGAAGGCACCCCAGACCCGCTTATCACTGAGCTTCAAGATTGGGCTTCTTATACAGGAATTGGCGTTGATGAGGTGCCTTACGGCCTTCCGATCCAGTTCGAGAGGGATGTCGTACGTCGCAATGTTGAGTGGCTGACGGCGTCACCCATTTCGTCGATCAACTTTACGCCCATTCACGCGCTAGAGGGCACGATCACACCGCAGGGCTGCGCGTTTGAACGTCACCATTCAGGTGCGATTGAATTGAGCAAAGGCGACTACCGTCTGATGATCAACGGGCTTGTCGATAAACCGCTGGTGTTTAGCTACGAAGACCTTGAGCGTTTCCCGCGCGAAAACCATGTGTATTTCTGCGAATGCGCGGCGAACACGGGTATGGAATGGGCAGGTGCGCAGTTGAACGGCGCGCAGTTCACCCATGGTATGATCCACAACATGGAATACACGGGCATTCCGCTTCGTGCGTTACTCAAGGAAGCGGGCGCTGATATGTCCGCTGATAAGTGGGTCTATGTTGAGGGTGCGGATGCATCGTCAAACGGGCGCTCTATTCCGATGGAAAAGGCGCTTGATGATGTGCTTGTTGCGTTCAAGGCAAACGGTGAAGCGTTGCGCCTTGAGCATGGTTATCCTGTCCGACTGGTTGTGCCCGGTTGGGAAGGCAACATGTGGATCAAATGGCTTCGCCGGATCGAGGTTGTCGATCGCGCCGTTGAAAGCCGTGAAGAAACATCCAAATACACGGACGTCATGGAAGACGGCACCGCGCGTAAATGGACATGGGTCATGGATGCCAAATCCGTCATCACATCGCCAAGCCCGCAGATGCCAATTACCCACGGCAAGGGTCCGCTGGTCATCTCTGGTCTCGCATGGTCGGGCCATGGTCAAATCACACGTGTCGATGTGTCCAAGGATGGCGGCATAACTTGGGAAACTGCGCGATTGGGCAAGCAGGGCGATACCAAAGCCCTCACGCGTTTCTATCTTGATACCAATTGGGATGGGGCGCCAATGCTGTTGCAAGCACGCGCGATGGACGACACTGGATATGTCCAGCCGACCAAAGAACAGCTGCGTGAACAACGCGGCGAAAACTCTGTTTATCACAACAACTGTATCCAGACTTGGTACGTGGACGTAGAAGGGATCGCTGAGAATGTCGAAGTCTCCTAATATTTTTATTCCGGCGTTAAGCGGCACCGTGCTCTTGCTCGCGGTGGCCTATGGTGTGACAGCGCGCGACTATGCGGCTGATGAAATCGAAATGCTTGAAACCCGTGTGTCTCAGGCAGAAGCATCGGTAGTTGCTGCACGCGAAACAACGGGCGCGGCAAATGATCGTGCGGCGGAACTTGAGCTGCAAATAGTAGAAGCCCAAGCAATGGCCGATTTGACCCAAGCGGCACCACATAGTGACGGGGCGCTCAAACTTGGGCGTGTTGCGCTGGAGGCGGAAATCGCGGCATGGGATGTTGATGTTCTTCCTGATGGTCGCGGGTTGCCCGCAGGAAGCGGCGACGTGTTTACCGGAGAAGAGGTTTTTGTAGATCGCTGCGCATCATGTCACGGTGATTTTGCAGAAGGTGTTGATAACTGGCCTGTGTTGGCAGGTGGATTTGACACGTTGGGCGATGAGGATCCGATCAAGACTGTTGGGTCATACTGGCCTTATCTTTCGACCTCTTGGGATTACATCAACCGCTCAATGCCCTTTGGTGAAGCCGGCACGCTAACGGCGGATGAAACCTACGCAATTGTTGCCTACCTGATGTATTCAAATGACATGGTTGATGATGATTTTGTCCTGAGCCAAGAAAACTTTACTGATGTTAAAATGCACAATGCTGACGGCTTTGTCATCGATGATCGCCCTGAGCAGGAATACACAGCATGGCGGACTGAGCCATGTATGGAAAACTGCAAAGATGGTGTTGAGATTACGATGCGTTCTGTGTTCCTCGTGGGGACGCCAGCCGAGGGTGGAACTGAATCGGTTGTGAACAATGCGACCGTTGATGGGCTGCCGACGTTCTCAGCCGACGGTCCGTCGTTTATTCCAGCAGCTGCGGCAAAACCTGCCGAAGAGGCAAGCACCGCGGCAGCTGATGTCGTGGTAGAAGCCGCTGCAGGCGGCGATGCCGCATTGGTTGCTGCTGGTGAAAAGGTGTACAAGCGTTGTGCATCGTGCCACCAAATTGGTGCAGGCGCTAAAAATAAGTCAGGGCCACAGCTCAATGGGCTTATGGGCCGTGCAATCGGATCAGTTGATGGTTTTCGGTATTCGAACGTATTTTTGGCAGCCAAGGAAGAAGGACGGCTTTGGGATAATGAAAGCTTAGACGCCTTTATTACCAATCCTAAATCCTACTTCCCGCGCACCAAAATGTCGTTCCGTGGTTTGACGGATGAAGGGGACCGCGCTGCGCTGATCGCTTATCTTCAGTCAGCGAGCGAATGATCGATGACGAACGCGATCGTTTCTTTGCTGGTCTTGGCTACAATAGGGTCTGCGAACATCGCGTTCGCGGATCCGATTGGCGACATTGAGGCTGGGCAAAAGGTATTTCGCAAATGCGCGAGCTGCCACACGATCGGCGAAGGCGCGGTCAATCGGGTCGGCCCTGCCCTCACGAATGTGTTTGGGGCGCAGATCGCAAGCCAGCCGGATTTTCGCTACTCTGATGTGCTGGCAACAGCAGGGCTTGATGGCAGAAATTGGGATCAGGAAACGTTGGATGCGTTTCTAGCTAATCCTCGTGAGTTTTTCCCCCGCAATCGCATGTCGTTTCGCGGACTTTCGGATCAAGATGACCGCATCAACGTCATCGCTTATCTCGAATCATTTTCACAGGGCGGGTCCGACGCAGCGATTGAGATTGGCTTTAATGTTGATGCCGACATTTTAGCTATCGAAGGGGATGTTGAATACGGCGAATACCTTGGTAGCGAATGCAAGACTTGCCACCAAACAAGCGGTGATAACGACGGAATTCCAAATATCGTTGGCCTTGCGACAGATGATTTCGCCACCGCGATGCACGCATATCGCGAAAAATTTCGAGAAAACCAAGTGATGCAACTCATTGCAAATCGATTGAACGATGAAGAGATCGCAGCATTGGCTGCATATTTTGAAGACCTAGAAAACTAGGCTTTTTACAAAGGGAGAAAGTTAATGACACTGAATAGACGAAAGTTTTTAGGAACATCAATCGCAGCATCTGCCGCGTTGGCAGCCCCAATGTCATATGCGGCTGGCCACGGTAAACCGCATGTGATCGTCGTTGGCGGGGGTGCTGGCGGTGCAACTGCTGCGCGCTATATCGCCAATGACAGCAAGGGCGAAGTCGCGGTTACACTGATTGAACCATCTCGGATGTATTACACCTGCTTCTTCTCGAACCTTGTGCTGGGCGGATTTAAGCAAATTGATGATATTGGCCATTCATACGGTGGTCTGGCTGCCGGCGGTGTGAATGTCGTGCATGATTGGGCGATCGGCGTCGATCGCGACGCGAAAACGGTCACGCTGGCTGGTGGCTCAACGCTGTCATATGACAAGCTTGTCCTTAGCCCCGGTATCGACTTTGTCGAAGGTGCGGTCTCTGGCTGGGATTTATCGGCACAAAACGCAATGCCACACGCCTATAAGGCTGGATCACAAACCGAACTTTTGAAATCTCAGCTGATGGCCATGCCCCAAGGCGGGACATTTGCGATGGTCGCTCCGCCAAACCCGTATCGCTGCCCTCCTGGCCCATATGAGCGGGTATCAATGGTTGCGCATTTCCTAAAAGAGAACAATCCAACAGCGAAAATCATTGTCGCTGACCCAAAGGAAAAATTTTCCAAAATGGCGTTGTTCCAAGAAGGCTGGGCGAACCACTATGAAGGCATGATCGACTGGATCGGATCAGACTTTGGTGGTGATGTTGTGTCGGTTGACCCCGATGCGATGACCCTTTCGATTGATGGTGAAGTCACCAAAGTCGATGTCTGTAACGTCATCCCCGCGATGAAGGCAGGCCGTATTGCTGAAATCGCAGGCGTAACCGATGGCAATTGGGCGCCCGTCAATGCGATCGATATGTCAACAAAGGCCGACGCTGATGTCTACGTCTTGGGTGATTCATCACAACAGGGTGACATGCCTAAATCCGGCTTCTCAGCCAACAGCCAAGCCAAGGTTTGCGCAAACGCGATCCGCGGTGCGCTGACAGGCAGCCGTGTGTTCCCTGCGAAGTTCTCCAATACTTGTTGGTCACTCATCGCTGAGAACGACGGCGTCAAAGTCGGTGCAAACTACGAGGCAACTGACGAGAAAATCGCAAATATTGGTGGGTTTATCTCGGCGACGGGCGAATCCGCAGAAGTTCGCCAGTCGACTTATGAAGAGTCAGAAGGCTGGTACGCTGGTATCACTGCTGACATGTTCGGCTAAACCACTAGGCTCTCGGACTGGTTCGCTGGTCCGAGAGTATTCAAAACGGGAGATCACATGCGCAACGCGATTATTGGACTGGTCATGACCGTGACGCCCGCATGGGCCGAAGCCCCGATCCAAACCCGCTTTGACGGTAGCTTTGATGACGCAACTTTTGCCGTCGAAAATGCCATCGTTGGTCGTGGTCTTGTGATCGACTATGTCAGCCATGTGGGTGACATGCTTAACAGAACGGCTGCTGATGTCGGTAGCGACCAGCAGATTTTTGACAATGCGAGTGTCTTTCTCTTTTGTTCGGCTGTTGTATCGCGCCAGGTTATGGAAGCGGATCCAACAAACATTCAGCACTGTCCCTATGGTATCTTTGTCACCCAAATCGGTGGCGAGGTCGTGATTGGGCATCGGGATTACCCAGATGGACCGATGGACGTTGTTGAAACACTGCTTAAAGACATCGTAGAAGAGGCGACTGATTTTTAATGGACTATAACGCGTTTTTTGCGTCCGAGCTCATGGCTCTTAAGGACGACGGGAACTATCGTGAATTTGCAGAGCTGGAACGCCACCGCGGCGCATTCCCGACCGCAACTTGCCATAACGGGCAGGGCGAAGTGACGATATGGTGCTCTAATGATTACCTCGGCATGGGGCAGCATCCCAAGGTTTTGGACGCCATGCATGACGCGCTTGACCGCACCGGCGCTGGCGCTGGGGGCACGCGAAATATTTCGGGAACGACACATGATCACGTCTTGCTTGAAGCTGAGTTGGCGGATTTGCACGGCAAGCAGGCGGCACTATTGTTTACGTCTGGATATGTGTCGAACTGGGCGGCACTCGGAACGCTTGCATCGCGGATACCCAATTGCGTCGTTTTGTCAGACGCATTGAACCATGCGTCAATGATCGAAGGCATCAAGCATTCCAGAGCGCAAAAGGTGATTTGGAAGCACAACGATTTGGATGATCTAGAGGCAAAACTTGGCGCACTTCCCACCGACCAGCCCAAGCTGATCGCGTTTGAAAGCGTGTATTCAATGGATGGCGACATTGCCCCGATCAAGGAAATTTGCGACCTTGCTGACCGCTATGGCGCGATGACCTATTTGGACGAAGTCCATGCCGTTGGCCTATATGGCCCGCGCGGTGGTGGCATCGCGGAACGCGAAGGTTTGATGGATCGGATCACCGTGATCGAGGGGACGCTGGGCAAGGCATTTGGCGTTATGGGCGGCTATATCGCGGCCTCTTGCGAACTATGTGATTTTATCCGTTCATTTGCGAGCGGCTTTATCTTTACCACTGCGTTGCCGCCATCGGTTGCGGCGGGGGCTGCGGCATCAATTCGCCATCTCAAACAGAGCAGTGCCGAGCGGGAAATTCAACAGTCTCGTGTTGAACAGGTCCGCAAACGCCTTGATTCAATTGGTGTGCCGCATATCGAAAACCCAAGCCACATCATCCCTGTGATGGTGGGCGATCCTGTGAAGTGTAAATTCATTTCCGATACGCTGTTGCGTGACTACGGGATTTATATCCAGCCGATCAATTATCCGACTGTCCCAAAGGGAACAGAGCGGCTTCGTATTACGCCGTCACCGGTGCATAGCGATGGCGATGTTGAAAAGCTGGTCGATGCACTTGGCGCGCTTTGGACCCAATGCCAATTGGCCCGACAGCCAGTGGCAGCGCAATAGTGAAAGGATTTCCCGATCTTCCCCCAATCTGGTGGGCTATGAGCATCGGGATTATCTATGCGGCGAAATGGGCATTGCCGGAACTACACCCGCAGATCCCCGCGTTGTTCATTGCCTCGCGCGGCATTTTCCTAGCGGCACTCTTGTTGCTCGTATGGTCGGCGATTTGGTTTTGGCGCAAACGCACGCCTATTGAACCGCATCACACCCCAAAAACACTGATCGTAGAAGGGCCATACCGGCTATCGCGCAATCCGATCTATCTTGGGCTCGTCCTGCTCACAGTGGCATCGGCATTGGGCAACGGGTCAGTGATCGGGTTGCTTGGCGCGGTTGCATTGTGGTGGGTGCTTGATCGCCGTTTTGCCGCCGTGGAAGAGGCTTTGCTTTGCAAAACGTTCGGCGATGAAGCGGATCAATATTTGAAACAGACGCGCCGCTGGGTTTAGGCCCTTGACCGTTACTTCATGGCCGCATCAAAACGCGCCATTGCCTGTTGTGTTGTGATCAAGGGCAGCCCTGATGCGATCCAGCCAACCCCGCGCCCATTGCCCATCATGCCCTCGGACACATCGGCAACGCCGGTGATGCCATTTTTTTCCAATACTTCGGCAACATAGGCGGTTCGCCCGCCCGTGGCGCATATGAGAGCAATTTGGTCAGGTTCGTATTTGGTCAAGATCGTGCGAAGCTGCTGTGGAAATTCAGAAGAGTGCATCGAAACAGGCCACGCACCATCAGCGAGGCCAGTTTCACCCCATTCTTGGGGCGTGCGAATGTCGAGCAAGATGATCTCGCCTGCTGCAACCTTGGTCGACGCATCACTGGCACTCAGGATAGGCACGTCAGCCAGTGCTGTGCTAAATGTCATCAAAACTGCCGCAATTGTCACGGCGATGATGCGGGTCCCTCGTCGCAGCGCTATCATTCGAATTCCATCTGCTCATAGACGCGACCCGCATTTTTGGTTGCCAATTCTTCGAACGTATCAAGGTTGGTATAGGCGCTTTGATCTACATAATAGGCGTCAGCCAAGCCGCCGCCGTTATCAAGATGCTCTCCGACAACGGTGCGCAAGTGAACCAGATAATCGCGCGTATACCGGCGGACCTGATCCATGTTGGTCGGATGCCCATGACCGGGGATCACATAGGTGGCGCCCAAGGCCTCGAACCCGTTGTCCCAAGTTTCAATCCAGTCCAATGCAATCGTGTCTTCAAATATTGGCAACATGCGTTCGTGAAATGCCATGTCGCCAGCGATCACCATTCCCTGTTCAGGCAGCCAAACCTGCGTGTCACCGGGGCCGTGGGATGGGCCGAGGTGCATGACCTCAATCGTGAAATCACCCATTTCAATGATGCGCTTTTCGTCAAACGTTTCGGTGGGTAGGGCGACAAATGTGCCTTCTGCCTTTTCAAGATTGTAACGTTTCATGCCGTTTAGAATCTGTGAACCGCGTTCTTCAAACTCGTGCGCCGCATCAACATGCGCGAGGATTGCGACACCCTGTTCCTGCCAATAGGAGTTGCCAAGCATGGCGTGACCTTGACCGTTTTCGTCGATCACCAACTTAACAGGTTGGTCCGTGATCTGCTTGATTTCATCATGCAGGGCCTTGGCCAGAATATACGCAGCACCACCATTGATCACGATCACCCCGTCGCCGGTTACGATAAAGCTCAGGTTGTTGTTGTGGCCCGAATTTTCATAGGTGGGTGGGGCTGTGGCCCCAATTGCCGACCACACATGTGGGATCACTTCGACAGGTTTGGAATAGAGCGCCGAGGCGGGATATTGATCCGCGATGTCTTCGCTCGCGAATGCTGGTGCCGCGACCAGTAGTGAAAGTGCCAACCAACGCATGATCATTCTCCTATGAACCTGAAACCGTCGCCATCAACTTCGGCGTGCCCCATGCCACCATTGGGCAGGTGGAAACCAACCAGTGCCATCTTCTCTGAAATCAACCGATCAAACAGCATCTTGCGCGTCGCGATTGCTGTTTCGGCGTCTTGGTCTGAACCGCTGGGCCAATGTGGGCGTTGGAATGCAACGTGGTGATTGCCGATTGCGTCACCAAGAATAAGCGCGGATTGCGAACCTTGCCTGACCTCAAAAGCCATGTGCCCCGGGGTATGCCCCGGTGATGAAACCGCAGCGATACCGGGCAAGATTTCTTGGCCACCATCAAACATAACAACAGAATTCTCTATCGCCTCTAGCCTGCGCTTGGCGCCTACGGCAAAGACGGCACGGCTTTCGCCAATTGTATTGACCGTTTCAGGGTTCCACCAATAATCCCATTCAGCGCGACCAATCATGTAGGTCGCGTTGTAAAAGAGCGGCTCATCGAAATCATCCAGCAGCCCCCAAATGTGATCGGGGTGAGCATGGGTAAACACGACATGGGTGATATCATCAGGTGTCAGCCCAATTGCGCTTAGCCCATCAACGATCGTTCCTGCGCTCGGCACAAAATCGGGGCCAGAACCCACATCAAACAAGACCGTATTCGTGCCATCACGATAGAGGGCCAGATTGCATTCCGGCGTGACTTGCGTGCTTGATACCCCATACTCGGCAAGGATCGGGGCGAGCTCGTCTTGCGGCATTGGCCCAAAGATAAAATCGCCGGGGAGGATCAGATTACCATCACTCACAGTCGTCAGAGTTGCTGATCCAAGCGCAAGGTCGGCCCGCGCGATATGTGGAAGCGCGCCCACGAAAGAGGATGCGGCTGCGCTGTGAATAAATCTTCTTCGGGTAAGCGACATGATCGGCTCCATTTAAATTCGGTAATGTGAATATGATTGGCTTTGCGGACCAACGCAAGGAATTGCGTGCGTGACCGACCATTTCCCGTTGTTAGAGCGCGTTTCGCGAAAAATGACCCTAATTCAGGCCCATCTGCGACCCCAGTTGCATAAACGCATCCGTCTCGACGGGATCGGCTTGGAAAACTTGTAACGCTTCTTCAAAAACAGCTTTGGCCTGTTCAGCGCGTTCTAGAACGACCAAGGCGCGGACCAATTGACGCCACTCATCCCCAGACCCGCCATCGTTTGCCAAGCGCTGTGACAATTGATCCACCATCGTCTCGATCATCGCTTGCCGGTCTGATGCTGTCATGCTTTCGGCCGCCTCAATATCAGCAGCAGACGGGCCCGCCGTTGTCACAGGAAGCGGTGGCAATTCATATGAGACACCTGCGGCAGCTGCGATGCTGGCCATTTCACCACGGACGAATTCGGACCAAGGCGCGTCCGCAGGCGTTTTCGCGATCAGGTCACGCCAAATAGGAAAGGCAAGATCATACCGACCGTTCTGAATTTCAATCATGCCAAGGTAGAATTCGCCGATCAGCAGCTCTGGCGCTCGCGCTCGCAATTGGTTGAGAATTGTCTCCGCCTCGGGCGAGATATAATCGTTGGCGTTGAACAACATCGCGTCAAACAGGCGAACGAGGTCTTCAATCTCGGGTGTTTCCCCTTGGCTTGAAACCACATTTTCAAGTGCTATCCGAGCAGCGCCGTAATTTCCAAGCACTGTCTCTTGTTGTGCCAAAAGCCGCAGCCCTTGGAGATCATTCGGACGCGTGGCCACGACCTCGCGCAATTGTTGGACCATTGCCAAATGTTCAGGTGTAACGGGTTCCGGGGCTGGCATTTGCGTGAGCGAAATGGCCTCTGCTTCTATCTGCGTCGGCCTCGTTGCGCGCTGCTGGTCAAGATCAGCGATCCGGGCGTCGTGCGGCACATCAAGATAACCAAAAGAACCCATGCCAGCATAGAGACCTGCGGTGCCTAAGACGGCGCAGCCAAACAGCGCGATCAAAAGCCAACGCGTTGATCCCGTCTGAACGAGCGCGGTTCGCTGCAATTTTGCCTTGGCCGCCAGCACCCTGCGACCAATTTCCGTGCGCATTGCTTCGGCTTGATCCGGCGACACGACACCGCGGGCCAAGTCGCGCTCAACCTCGTCCAACTGGCTTAGATAGACCTGCAAATCCGCGTTTTGGTCATCAACATTTGCATTGCCAGATGCCTGTACAAAAAACGGGAACAAAATGGCGATGGCACCAAATGTTAAAGCCGCGAGGATCAGAAACATAGTGGTCTATCTTTCCCTAGGATTGATGTTTTGTGCGAAAACGGTGTGGGCGGAACGTAATTCCTTGCTTGCCTTCACTAATCCATTCTAACAAGGTATTCAAGAAATCTAATATGAAAGCGCACCGTAAATATGTCTGTTTGGCAGTATGCTAATCCCAAGCAATTTATGCGACTTACAGATCGGCTTGTTTGGCCAATGCTGTGGGCGGCATTGGCCATTGTTGTTGTCGGTGTGGGGTGGGGGTTTTTCCTGACCCCTGATGACTATCGCCAAGGCTCCACGGTGAAGATCATCTACCTGCATGTCCCGACTGCGATGATGGCAATTAACAGCTGGATCATGATGTTGGTTGCATCGCTGATCTGGCTCATTCGCAGGCATCATGTTTCTGCTCTCGCTGCCCGCGCGGCCGCACCAATCGGTGCGATGTTTACGCTTATCGGCCTTTTGACGGGTGCGCTTTGGGGGCAACCAATGTGGGGCACGTGGTGGGCTTGGGATCCGCGCCTGACGTCATTTTTGATTTTGCTGCTGTTCTACTTTGGTTACATGGCGCTTTGGGCGGCCATCGACGACGCTGATACCGCCGCTGATCTGACGTCTGTGCTTTGCATCGTTGGGTCGGTTTTTGCCATTTTGTCGCGTTACGCTGTGCAATTCTGGAACCAAGGCCTGCATCAAGGCAGTTCGATCGCGCGCGTTGGCGCGGTCACTGGAACCGACACCCAAGAAAAAGTATCAAACATATTTTTCTTTCCACTTCTTGTATCGATCATAGGTTTTGTCCTGCTATTTGTGGCGCTGGTGCTGATGCGAACACGCACTGAAATTGCAAAACGGCGGGTTGATGCAATCTTTAAAAGAAAGGCCCGCGGATGATGCCCGATCTTGGAAAATATGCACTCGAAGTCTCATTGGCCTATGTTGGGTCATTTGCGATCATCATTGCATTTGTGGTGGCGTCGATCGCTGCGCATAAACGTGCATTGAAGAAACTCGCAGTTATTGAGGCTGAAAAATAATGGCCCGCCGCCAGATACCATGGCTTACATTGATGCCGCCTATCATCTTTGCTGGGTTTGTCGGCATCTTTTTTTCCGGCATGCTTAAGGATGATCAGGGGAGCCTGCCGTCCGCATTTATCGGTCGTCAAGCGCCAGCACTAGAGCTTGTTGCGCTGGGTAATAAACCGGCCCCATCAAGCGAAGACCTATCAGCCCAAACCATCAAGATCGTAAATTTTTGGGCAAGTTGGTGTGCGCCCTGTCGCGTGGAACATCCGATTTTGATGGATTTGGCCGCCGAAGGCATTCCAATCATTGGCATCAATTACAAAGATACGCCCGAAAACGCATTGGAATTTTTGGCCGAACTTGGTGATCCATACACCGCAATCGGCGCTGATGAAGCAGGGCGCAACGGCTTTTCATGGGGTGTTTACGGAATTCCCGAAACGTTCATTGTCAACGGAAGTGGCGAAATCATTTACCGTTTTGCCGGGCCGGTTACACAGGCCGTTCTCGACACGAAAATGCGCAAGTATTTAGATGATGCTGCGACTGTTGATTAAGGAAAACCGGAAACAACGATTGGCGTATCACATCGTCAAACCCAATTGTCTGCGTCCTAGAAAGGGAACACCGATATGCTAGTCGAGTTTGGGCATTTCACACTTTTACTCGCGTTGATCGTGAGCTTGGTTCAAACAACTGTTCCCTTATACGGTGCATATAAGGGCTATGGGCCATGGATGGCTATCGCCCGACCTGCGGCGGTGCTGCAACTTATCCTGCTATCAGTTTCGTTTTCGATTTTGATGTATGCATTTGTCGTTTCGGATTTCTCGGTCGCCCTTGTGGTCAAGAACTCTCACACGCTTAAACCGATGCTTTATAAAATCACGGGCGTCTGGGGCAACCATGAGGGATCGATGTTGTTATGGTGTTTGATCCTCGCGCTATTTGGCGCGTTGGTCGCACTGTTCGGGCGGCACCTGCCAACGACGTTCATTGCCCGTGTGCTAGGGGTGCAGGGATCAATCGGCGTCGCATTCCTCAGCTTTCTGATCTTTACGTCCAACCCGTTTTTGCGCCTACAGTTTCCACCCTTCGACGGCACAGGGCTGAACCCGATGTTGCAAGACCCCGGTCTCGCGTTTCATCCGCCGTTCCTATATTTTGGTTATGTCGGCCTTTCGACCACCTTTTCGTTCGCAGTTGCCGCATTGCTTGAGGGCCGTGTTAACGCCGCTTGGGGCAGGTGGGTCCGGCCTTGGACACTGCTCGCATGGCTGAACCTGACCGTTGGCATCGCGCTTGGATCATGGTGGGCCTATTACGAGCTTGGTTGGGGTGGTTTCTGGTTTTGGGATCCGGTTGAGAACGCAAGCTTTATGCCGTGGCTGATCTCTGCTGCGTTGCTTCATTCTGCCATCGTCGTCGAAAAACGAGAGGTGTTGAAGGTCTGGACAATCCTGCTCGCGATCCTTGCATTCGGCTTTTCCTTGATCGGCACATTCATCGTTCGGTCCGGTGTCTTGACCAGCGTGCACGCCTTTGCGAACGATCCTGAGAGGGGTGTCTACCTGCTTGGCATTGCAGGGTTTTTCATTGGGGGCGCCTTGATCCTATTTTCGATCAGGGCAGGGACCCTCAAGGCGAATGGCGCATTTGCATTTGTCAGCCGTGAGAGCGCCTTGATTCTCAATAACGTCCTTCTTGCTGTGTCGGCGTTTGTCGTGTTCATCGGCACAATCTGGCCCCTCATCGCTGAAATGGCATTTGGGCGCACGCTCTCCGTGGGGCCGCCGTTTTTTGATGCATCGTTCACGCCGTTCATGATTGGCCTCGCTGTCATTTTGCCGATTGGATCGATCCTGCCTTGGAAACGTGCGAAGCTTGGTCGGACTGCTATTCTTGCTTGGCCTGCGTTCCTGTTGGCTGCGCTGTTGGCGATGTTTGTCTGGTCCATTGGGTCCGACCGAAGTCTACTTGCGCCGATAGGCACGGCGCTGGGAAGTTGGCTCATTTTTGGCTCACTCGCAGATCTCATCTCTCGGACAGGTCGAGGCAGTGCCGCTGCACGGCTACGGCGGCTAACGCGGCTCCCGCGTGCTGATTTTGGCAAAGCGGTTTCCCATGCGGGTTTTGGTGTGACGACACTTGGCGTAGCTCTTTTGCTTGCTTGGCAGGTTGAGGTCATTCGCGTCGCCAATATTGGCGAGACGTTCAAGCTTGGTGACTACGATGTTACAATGGAAAGTGTGCAGCGCATTGACGGCCCAAACTATGTTGGCGAAGGTGCAAATATGCGCGTTGAACGGGACGGGGAGCTGGTTGCAAACCTATTTCCCGAAAAAAGATTTTACCCAGTGGCAGGCACCCCAACAACAGAAGCCGCAATCCGCAACGGTGTCTTTGCTGATATCTATGTCGTCTTGGGTGACAAACAGGATGCTGGTGGTTGGGCCGTGCGCGCGCACATTAAACCATTCGCAAACTGGATATGGGTTGGTGCAATCTTGATGGCGTTCGGCGGTGTTCTGTCACTGTCAGATCGCCGGGTGCGCATTACAGCTGGTGCACGAAAGTCGACGCAGGCAGTGGCGGCCCAGACATGAGATGGTTCGTCCTGTGGTTATTTGTGGCAACGGCGAGTTGGGCGGTAGAGCCTGATGAAATGCTAACTGATCCGGCCTTGGAAGCAAAAGCACAAGCCTTGGACGAGATCATTCGTTGCGTGAAATGCCGATCAGAATCCATTGCATCATCCAATGCGGATTGGGCGCGGGACGCAAGATTGCGCGTGAGGGAATTGCTCGATGCGGGCGCGACAGAGGATGATGTGTTAAACGTATTCGTTAACGCCTATGGCGAAGTGGTGTTGATGCGCCCTACAACCAAAGGCGCGAATGTGGCGTTGTGGTTGGCGGCGCCATTCCTTTTGTTGCTGGCGCTCTTTGTATCATGGCGGTTTATCAAATCGCCTAGACCTGTCGCCGAGCCACTTTCACCCGAGGAAAGGGCAGAATTGGATGACGTTATGACGACGCTGCGAAAACATGACGACGCTTGACTGGACCCAACGGTTTAGCGGCACAGCCGCATTGCCAACGCGTGTGCGCGAACGGCTCAACAAGGCTGCGCATATTAAGCACCTGAAAAAGGGTGAGCGGGTTTTTGGACCAACCAAAATTCCTGATGGCCTGATGTTTCTTTACGAGGGTCGTATTCGTGTTTCTCAAAGCTCGGATTCGGGCAGAGAGATCGTACTATATCGCGTCGATGCTGGCGAAAGTTGTGTTTTAACGACAGCCTGCATGCTCGCTGAAGAAGCCTATAACGCAGAAGGCGTCGCCGAGACGGACGTTACGGTCGTGATACTGCCAAAAATGACATTTGACCGTTTGTCGGCAGAAGAAGACAGTTTTCGCAACTTCGTCTTTGCCGCCTACTCTCGACGGCTGATCGATTTGTTGCGGGTGGTTGATGATGTGGCCTTTGGCCGTATCGACGTGCGTCTGGCCGATAGGCTTTTGACACTTGGGCAGGGTCTTAAGGAAGTACGGGCGACCCATCAGGAACTGGCAAGTGAGTTGGGAACTGCCCGAGAGGTTATTTCGCGCGTACTGAACGACTTTCAAAAGCGGGGTTTGATTGAGCAATCGCGCGGCCTGATCACCTTTCGTAATAAGGCCGAGCTTGAAGCTATCGCAGCAGCTCCTTGAACCCAAATTTCGCAATCTAGCCGTTAGGTGACAATGTCACAGACGGACCGCGCATGACATCCTATCTCAGCCTTATGTTATTGTTGAGGAGAAGATCATGATCGAGAACATTGGAACAATTGACCGTTTGTTGCGCATAACGATAGCCGCTACTTTGCTATACCTTGCATTGTTCAGCGGCCTGTCAATGTTCGCAGGCGCGTTCATCCAAGTCGCTGCGGTGGCTGTCGCTCTTGTTTTGCTCGCGACATCAACCATTCGAATGTGCCCGATCTATGCGATTGTGGGCCTCAAGACTTGCAAGGATTGCTAAGATGGAAACTGTTTTTACGCCATTCTTGTCGCTGGGCGGCGGCATGATGATCGGCCTTGGCACCGTGCTTCTTATGCTTGGTTTGGGGCGCATCCTTGGTGCGACTGGCATCATGTCAGGTATCATTTTTGCACAAACCCGAGAAGAGTTCAGCTGGCGTGCTGCGATGGTTGTTGGCATGATTTTGGCGCCGGGGTTAATCTATTTTGGTACGGGTTCGATGCCTGAAATTTCCGTTGCCGTCAGCCCTCTTATGATCGCAATCGGGGGTGTCATCGTCGGGCTCGGGGCGAGCCTGGGTTCCGGCTGCACATCTGGGCACGGGGTTTGCGGATTGTCGCGTCTCTCAACCCGATCAATCGTGGCGGTCCCTACGTTCATGCTGACTGCTGCAATTACTGTTTATTTAACGCGCCACGTGTTTGGAGTATAATGATATGAAACTGATCTATGCACTCATGACCGGCATTGTTTTTGGCGTCGGGATCTCAATCTCTGGCATGATGAACCCTGCCAAAGTGTTCAACTTTTTTGATGTCACAGGGACTTGGGACCCAAGCCTTGCCTTTGTGATGGGCGGTGCGGTCATTGTCACCTTTATCGGCTACCGTTTGGTTTGGCGTCGAAGTGCCCCGCTGTTTGGAAGGCAATTTCAGATACCGACATCGAACGATATCGACGCAAAGCTCATCGGCGGTTCGGCACTGTTTGGCGTTGGCTGGGGCATCTCAGGCTTCTGTCCAGGCGGCGCTATTCCCGCGCTCGGCACTGGCCGATGGGAGGTTGTTCTATTCCTCGCGGCAGTCATCGCGGGTTTCTATTTGCGGCGGCTTTTGACGTCGGTTCAATTCAGCACAAAGGCAGCATAACAATGGCAAATGTTTCAAAGAAAAAAGTGGTTTTGCTTGTGTCCGCAATGGTCCTGACTGGCGCTACCGCGGCAGGGGGCATGTATTTTGCAATGTCTTCGCACGACACGATGGCCGGTCATCACGCTGGCGGGATGCAACACGACGAGGCAACTATGCCCGGTTTGCGCGGAGATAACGCATCGGCCGAAGAAAGCGCCGAATTGGCTGTGTTGTTTCGCAGCTTTGATACAATCACCAGAGAAGTTGAAAACCTTCCTGATGGTATCCGCACGGTCACGCGCTCTTCGGACCCCGCTGTTATGGATGCGCTCGTCAGCCATTCGGTTGGTATGATTGATCGCGTCGGGCAATTGGACGACCCAAAAATCATGATCCAAAGCCCGACACTCGATATCTTCTTTGTGCGCGGTGAAAACATCGTGTCAGAGGTATCTGTCGAGGATGAAGGTTTGGTCGTGGTCCAGACTTCCGACGATCCCGAAGTCGTCGCGGCACTGCAGGTACATGCAGCCGAAGTCACGGCAATGGCTGATCGCGGCATGGCAGCGGTGCACGAAATGATGACCGCCGAGGGCCGTACTCACAACTAATGATTTCCCAAAAAGGAGAACTCTCATGACTAGCTATCCCGTAAACATGGACCTTGTACCCGAGGTTGAAGCGTTTTTTGACAAGCCGAGCAATACCATCAGCTATATCGTCAAAGATCCGACATCTGATGCCTGCGCTATTGTCGATAGCGTCATGGATTTGGATTATGCTGCGGGGCGGATCACGTATGACAGCGCCGACCAAATGATCGCCCGCATCAAGGAACGCAACTTATCCCTCGAGTGGATAATCGAGACCCATGTCCATGCCGATCACCTAAGTGCTGCCCCCTATATCCAACAGGAATTGGGCGGCAAGATCGGCGTTGGCAGCGGTATCATGATCATTCAGGAAACATTCGGAAAAATATTCAACGAAGGCACCGAATTCCAACGCGACGGTTCGCAATTTGATGCGTTGTTCGACGATGGTGACACGTATTCAATCGGTAATATGCAAGCCTTCGCCATGTTCACGCCCGGTCATACGCCTGCGTGTATGGTTCATGTGATTGGAAATGCGGCCTTTACCGGTGACACCCTGTTTATGCCCGACGGCGGATCAGCGCGTGCTGACTTCCCCGGTGGTGATGCGGCTGTGCTCTACGATTCCATTATGAAGGTCTTGAGCCTGCCGACCGATATGCGCCTCTTCATGTGCCACGACTATGGCCCAGGTGGTCGCGACATCGCTTGGGAAACAACAGTTGGTGAGGAGAAATCCAGCAACATCCATGTTGGTGGCGGCAAGTCCAAGGACGATTTCGTCAAATTCCGGACCGAGCGTGACGCGCAATTGGCGATGCCAAAGCTCATCATTCCATCGTTGCAGGTGAACATGCGGGCCGGCGAGGTGCCGACAGATGAAGACGGTAACCCAATGCTCAAGGTTCCCATCAACGGATTATAAACGAGGTCAAGGCTATGGAAATTAGACAACTGACAGACCAAATATCTGTCGCACCACAAATCACTGCTGCTGACGTGGCCGCAATCAAGGACGCTGGGTTTCAAGCAATTATCTGTCACCGTCCAAACGGTGAGGGCGCAGATCAGCCCGCGTTTGAGGAGATCGAAAAGGCGGCTAAATCCGCTGGTCTCGTCGCGGCGTATCTTCCTGTAGAGGCGGGTAATATTTGCGAGCAAGATGTGATAGACCTAAGCACAACTCTCGATGATTTGCCGCGGCCAATCTTAGGGTATTGCAGGTCAGGTGCGCGGGTCGCAATGCTTTGGTCCCTGCATCAGGACCACCAATTGGCGAAGTCAGAAACCTGATCAAAGCCTCCATTGGGTCGCATGAGGCCTTCACGTTAACAGACTGCATTTTTCACGGAAAAACCCAATGAACCGTTTCAGCCAATACTTCCCGATCTTTGATTGGGGTCGCCACTATGACCGCAGTGCTCTTTCGAACGATATGATCGCAGCCGTGATTGTGACGATCATGCTGATCCCGCAATCGCTTGCTTATGCGCTGTTGGCGGGGTTGCCGCCGGAGGCAGGCATCTACGCATCAATCGTCCCGATTGTGCTTTATGCCATATTCGGGACCAGCCGTGCTTTGGCTGTTGGCCCTGTTGCGGTCGTGTCGTTGCTGACGGCATCCGCCATTGGTCAGGTCGCTGAAACGGGAACGGCTGGCTATGCGGTAGCTGCCCTGACTTTGGCCTTTTTGTCCGGCGGTTTCCTCATTCTGCTTGGGGTATTCCGGCTCGGCTTTTTGGCAAACTTTCTAAGCCATCCCGTCATCGCAGGATTTATCACTGCGACTGGCATCTTGATTGCGACTAGCCAGCTTAAACACATCCTTGGCGTTGATGCGCACGGGCACACCTTGCCCAAAATCCTTGGATCAATCTTTGAGCATATCAATCAGGTGAACTGGATCACCGTTCTGATCGGGGGCGCGGCAACCGCGTTCTTGTTTTGGGTCCGCAAGAACCTAAAGCCATTGTTGCTTCGGCTCGGTCTGTCGCCTCTCATGGCGGATGTTCTGACCAAGGCTGGGCCGGTTGCCGCTGTCGTGGGTACAACTGTGGCGGTCTGGGGCCTTGGCCTTGACGGGCGTGGCGTGAAAATTGTGGGCGATGTGCCCCAAAGCCTGCCTCCTTTGACGCTTCCTAGCCTTTCACCCGACCTCATTGGCGCGCTCTTGGTGCCTGCGATCCTGATTTCGATCATCGGGTTTGTCGAAAGCATTTCTGTCGCGCAAACCTTGGCCGCAAAAAAGCGCCAACAGATTGATCCGAACCAAGAGCTGATTGGGCTTGGCGCTGCAAACCTTGGCGCGGCCTTTACGGGTGGTTTCCCAGTGACGGGCGGATTTTCGCGGTCGGTCGTTAATTTTGATGCGGGATCAGAAACACCCGCAGCAGGGATATACACCGCTGTCGGGTTGGCAATCGCTGCCGTTTTCCTGACGCCATTGGTGTTCTTTCTACCCAAAGCCACGCTCGCAGCTACGATCATCGTGGCGGTTCTTAGCCTTGTTGATTTTTCCATCCTTCAGAAAACGTGGGTCTACAATCGCGACGACTTCGTCGCTGTTCTGGCGACCATCGTTCTGACCTTGGGCTTGGGCGTTGAGGTTGGCGTTGCCAGCGGCGTGGCGATTTCAATTCTATTGCATCTGTATAAGACATCGCGGCCACACGTCGCCGAAGTCGGGCTTGTTCCGGGCAGTGAGCATTTTCGAAATGTTCTGCGCCATGAGGTGGTGACAGATCCTACACTGCTCACGCTGCGCGTCGACGAAAGCCTGTATTTTATCAACGCGCGTTTCTTGCAGGATTTGATTCAGGCTCGCGTTGCCAAAGGGACCGACATTAGGAATGTCATTCTCATGTTCTCAGCAGTGAACGAGGTTGATTATTCGGCACTTGAAAGCCTTGAGGCGATTAATGCAAGGCTGAAGGATATTGGCGTTGGCTTTCACCTGTCAGAGGTAAAGGGTCCCGTCATGGACCGCCTTAAAACCTCTCACTTTATCGACGAGCTAAACGGTGAGGTGTTTTTGTCGCAATATGACGCGGCCATGGCGCTGACGCCGCGCTAGGATTATCGGGATTGATAGAATGAAATCGTGGCATTGTATACAATGGCATGCCCATAACGCATTGGGATATAACGATTTTTTCTTGAAATCTAGCGGCGTCGCGATAGGAATGTATTACAACAGTCCAATTAGGAACAGCTCATGTCATCCTTGCACGATCATCCGTTGCGATACGCCTTGGCAAACGAACTTCACGCGCGCCCGTTTCCAACCGTGTCGATGCCCAGTCAGGCGGCGTACCTTGCCATGTCGCTGGATGGTGAGAGTGATCGTTCGGCAGAGTGGTCCCACCTTCTTGATCTGTTGGATCGTTACGGTGCCAGCCATCCACAACCTGGCGCAAACCATTATTCCGGTATGTTGGGTCGGCACCAATTGAAGTGGGAAAGTCACACGGAATTTGTGACCTATACGATCTTTGACGACGGAGTAGATGCAGAGCCATTTGCCCCGAATGCGTTTTCGGTTTTCCCTGATGACTGGCTTGCTGCGGCACCGGGACAGCGAGTGACATCCGCCCTTATTCGTGTCGAAACCGTCGCAGGTGATGATGCGATTGCTGCTGCTGCAGCGAAATGGTTTGTACCCGAAAGCCTTGCCATTAGTAGGGTGCTGGATGATGCCTTGGTCATTGCGGCAGATTTTCGAATAGATCCCGCTGGTCACATGCGGCTCGCGGCTTTTCCAAAGCCTGATGTCGGGCCACATCGGGTTGGTCGTGTGATCCAACGGCTGTGCGAAATCGAAACATATAAAACGATGGCAATGCTGGGGCTGGCCCATGCCCGTGGGATCAACGGTCAGTTGGCGCAGGTTGACCGCACGCTGAGTGGCCTGCTTTCCGATATGGCAGAAACGCCCGCAGAGCCGCCTGAAATTCTTGCCAAGCTGCTAGATGTTTCGGGACAAGTCGAAAATCTGGGTGCGCAATCTGCATACCGGTTTGCGGCAACCGGTGCTTACGCAGAAATTGTCAATCAGCGTGTCGATGTGTTGCGCGAAGAACGGTTCAAAGGCCGCCAAACATTTGGCGAATTTATGATGCGGCGCTTTGACCCTGCCATGCGAACCGTCGTGTCGACCGAGCGCCACTTGCAAACCCTATCCGATCGCGCCCTGCGAGCGGGTGATCTGTTGCGCACCAAAGTTGACGTTGTGCGATCGGACCAAAACCAAGCCTTGATGACGCGAATGGATAAGCGTGCCGAACTTCAATTGCGGTTGCAGAAAACCGTCGAAGGCCTGTCGGTCGTCGCTGTCAGTTACTACGCGGTGAATATCGCGTTGTATTTGTTGGGCCCTGTTGAAAAGTATTTCGAGATTTCAAAAACGCTTCTGGCGGCGGGCGTTACTCCGATTATTTTGCTGACAGTGTGGTTATTTATGCGACGCCTGCGGCTCCATTTGGTCTAGGGGTCAGTGAAATTGGATGGAAAAAGCGCTGTATGGAGCGCTTAAAGCGCAGTTGTCTTCTTTATCAAACATGCCACTCCTTGCTGCGTGATCTAAAAATAGAAACTGCTTTAGCTTTGTTTGATGTCGGAAAGCTGGCTGTGGAAGCAATGCGTTTTTTGGGCATTCTCGCTATCATTGCTTCCTACCTGTTAATTGAATGTAAAAGAACTGCTTAAAACTTGATGCATTTTTAGCTGCCGAAAACGCGGTCTGTTATCTGAAAAATAGGGCCTGCTCAGTCACACAAGCGTCGCGACCAATTTTCAGGAGTTAGCGATGCTTGTAAAAAAGATTACGTGGATGATGATGAGCGCGATGTTGATGAGTGTTGTTATGGTGCTCGCAATAACGGCTTGGACAGCACAAAAAAACAACCAGCGTGCAGCGGAAGATAGCTTGCTTATGGTGCGGGGTGGCTTTGATGCGTTGGCTCACAATGTCGAAACGCTGAACTATGACTATTCGTCGTGGACCGCGGCAATGGAAAACGCCCTCAAACGCGATGTCGATTGGCTCTATGAAAACATGGGAACGGGCGCAAATGGTGTGGCCATTCACGTGTTGGAAATATTTTGGCCCTCAGATTGGTCAAGCTTGACTTGGACTGTTGCAGTCAACGAGAGCGAAGCCGAGCCTTTGAAAACTCCTAAAATACCGCTAGATGTTGTACAAAGCATCCACGGTCGCCTTCAGACGTTTGACCTTGGTCAACAAGACACGCAAAATTTTGCATTCAACGATGGCGATGAATTTTATTTGGTTTCGGCATCTCGACTGCAACCGTTCGAAGGCGAAGCTCCTGTTCCCGACGATCAATTGCCCGTCGTCGTCATGGCGTATTTGCTATCCGAAGAGACCCTTAATGGACTTGCATCAACATTTTTGATCCGTGACTTAGCACTTGCAATCTCGCCGCCGGCAATGGACCAACCTAGCATTCCTATCATTGATGTAGATGGGCAGATCATTGCCCATTTACAATGGACACCGCCGCGACCAGGTGACGAATTGGTGAGAATTGCCGCACTCCCAATTTCAATCGGGTTGATCTTGTTTTTAAGCCTTTCAGGCACGGTTACGTTGCTCGCAAAGCGAAACGCAGCTGATTTAGTTGTCCGCGAAAAAGAAGCCTCCAGTGCTGCGCGCACTGATACGATGACGGGCCTGCCAAACCGCATGGCATTCAATGAGGCTCTCGCGGATCTTAGTAAAGCCGATACGCGGCTCGCCGTGTTGTTTATGGATTTAAATGGGTTCAAGGCGATAAACGATGAATATGGCCATGAAATCGGTGACAAAATACTTCAGGAAATTGCGAGTTTAGCCGTTAATTTGAAGCGGATCAGGATCTTATTGCGCGATTGGGTGGCGATGAATTTAACATCATCTTCCCCGGAGACGATGCAGAACAAGTATGCCTTGAGTTTTGCAAAAGTTTGACCCACCGTTTGGTGAGCTCAATCAAGATTGATAAATTGGCATTCCAACCCAAGATCGCGATGGGGTTTACGCTAGGGCAAAGTCGAACAACAAGCGTGTCCGAACTGATGCGCCAAGCTGACTATGCGATGTACACGGCCAAAAATGGGAAAACGCTTGATCCGGTTCGATACGATGTATCACTCGAACTGGACAAGTTGCGCGAGGCTGAAATCACCAGCGCGCTTGAAAACGCAATTAGGCAAAAACATGAGTTAACGATAGCTTATCAGCCAATTGTCCACGCGGCATCCGGCAAAATGGAGCTGGCCGAGGCGTTGGTTCGGTGGAAGTCAGAAACACTTGGGTCGGTGCCGCCAAGCGTCTTCATTCCAGTGGCTGAAAAAACAGGCATGATCGTTGAAATCGGGCGGCAAGTAATCGACATGGTATTTCATGACCTAAAAGATGTGCCGCATTTGAACGTCAGTATCAATTTGTCCCCCGTTCAATTACGCAGCAAATCCATCTTAAAAGATATTGAACGTTTAGCAAAAAGGCACGGTATCGAACCGACCAGAGTAACGTTCGAGGTGACCGAGAGCGTTTTGGTTGAGGACCCCGAATTGACCGCTTTCCTTCTCGATAGTCTTAGGAAACAGGGATTTGGATTAGCGTTGGACGATTTCGGAATCGGGTATTCATCTATTGGGTACCTTCGCAAATTCCAGTTTGATAAACTCAAAGTCGACAAGAGTTTCATCGACGACATCGGGGTGGCGGACAATAATGAAAACCTGATGAAGGCCCTCGTATATCTGGCTCGGTCCTTAGATATGCGCATAGTTGCTGAAGGAGTTGAGACAGAGCGCCAACGTTTCATGCTGACAGAAGAGGCATATGACCTTCTTCAAGGGTATTTGTTTTCGCGCCCACTACCGTTGGCCGAACTGATGCCTTTCATTCCGGAAACTCAGCTAGGTTCGCACGCGTCGTCGGAATTAGAGGAGTTAAATTTCAACATAGCGTCTTGAATTTGACAAAGCTGAACCCTGCATTGGCTCACCTTATTCACCGCCATCAAATGAACCACAGCATTCCGCTTTTCAACGGGCGTCGCCATTTTTGAATTGATGTCAGACGAGCCATAGTTGGAAGAAAGACTGTCGGATTGTAGGCCTTCGAAGCTCAGCAGTGGCAATGCGGATTTATTGCCAGTTTGAGTCAACCGCGGCCTTGGAAGCGACCCATATATTCAGCGAGCGTCAAACGTGATTCCCTTTGACCAAACACTAGAGCTTGGTCTTGATTTCTACGACACCGCAATTCAACGGCTTCCGATAAGCTTCCGGTGATTTTTTGCTTATCGTCCTAGCGACCAGAATATGCATCAAGCTATTAAAATGATTGGGTAAAGTGGTGAGCCGTGATGGGTTCGAACCATCGACCTACTGATTAAAAGTCAGTTGCTCTACCAACTGAGCTAACGGCCCACTAAGGGCGGGTATTAGAAAGGTGCGGCGACGGGGTCAACCCTGAAATAGCTGATCCACTAGATTCATTGCATCCAAGCGTCTATATGCGCCCCTATGACCCAAAAAACTGCCTCATATTTGCCCTTCATGAAGATGCACGGCCTCGGAAATGACTTCGTCGTCGTCGATGAAAGGGAATCAGGCCCTCTTGTCGACGCTGCCTTGGCTATTGCCATCGCGGATCGGCACCGTGGGGTTGGTTTCGATCAGCTCGCGACCCTGTCTGACCGTGACGGTTTTGATGTTCATCTGACGTTTTGGAATGCTGATGGCTCACAATCGGCGGCATGTGGCAATGCGACCCGCTGCATCGCCCGATATTTGATGGATCAAACCGGACAAACCTCTCTGACGATCAGCACCGATCGCGGCACGCTTCAGGCTGTTGATGCGGGGCAGGGCCTCGTGTCGGTGAATATGGGCCAACCGCTGTTGAATTGGGCGGATGTGCCTTTGTCCCATGAAATGGACACGCTTCATTTGCCAATCGATGGCGACCCTGTCGCCACAGGCATGGGTAACCCGCATTGTACGTTTTTTGTTGATGACGCTGAAAAAGTGGCACTCGAAACGCTTGGGCCTTCAATCGAAAACCATCCGCTGTTCCCTGAACGCACCAATGTTCAATTCGCCTCAGTCATCGCCCCAAACCACCTGCGCATGCGCGTCTGGGAACGGGGTGTCGGCACGACGCTGGCCTCTGGGTCCTCGTCTTGCGCGACTGCCGTTGCCGCCGCGCGCCGTGGGATCACGGGTAAGGGTGTTCGGATTGATCTGGATGGCGGCACGTTGATGATTGATTGGCGCGAAAATGGCATCTGGATGACCGGCGGCACCGCCCATTTATTTGATGCAAAGTGGCGCCTATGAAGCCGCCTACATTCTCCAACCACGGTTGCCGTCTTAACGCCTACGAAACCGAGGCGATGAAAGAATTGGCCACCGCCGCAGGCGTCGAAAACGCGATCGTCATCAATACCTGCGCCGTGACTGCCGAGGCGGTTCGCAAGGCCAAACAAGACATTCGTAAGCAACACCGCGCTCATCCAGACGCCCAAATCATCGTGACGGGCTGTGCGGCCCAGACCGAACCTGCCACGTTTCAAAATATGCCAGAAGTCAGTAAAGTCATCGGCAATACCGAGAAAATGGAGGCCGCGACATGGGCAGGGCTTGCCCCCGATCTGATCGGCCAAACCGAAGCGGTCCAAGTCGATGACATTATGTCAGTCACAGAAACAGCGGGCCATCTGATCGATGGATTCGGCACCCGCAGTCGTGCCTATGTGCAGGTCCAAAACGGCTGCGACCATCGCTGCACATTCTGCATTATCCCCTATGGCCGCGGCAATTCCCGCTCTGTCCCTGCTGGCGTTGTGGTTGATCAAATTAAACGCCTTGTCGACAAGGGCTACCGCGAGGTCGTTCTGACTGGGGTTGATCTCACCAGTTGGGGCGCTGACCTGCCTGCGACGCCAAAGCTCGGTGATCTGGTGATGCGCATTCTGCGCCTCGTCCCTGATCTGCCGCGACTGCGGATCAGCAGTATCGACAGCATCGAAGTTGATGACAACCTGATGCGGGCTATCGCCACAGAACAACGCCTGATGCCCCACCTGCACCTGTCTCTCCAAGCGGGCGACGACATGATCCTGAAGCGTATGAAACGCCGCCACCTACGTGACGATGCAATCCGTTTTTGCGAAGACGCTAGCAAACTGCGCCCTGACATGACCTATGGCGCGGATATCATCGCAGGTTTCCCGACAGAAACCGAAGCGATGTTCGTAAACTCGCTCAAACTGATCGCCGATTGCAATCTCACATGGCTGCACGTCTTTCCCTATTCGGCCCGCACCGGCACACCTGCCGCCAAAATGCCTGCTGTCAATGGCCGTGACATCAAATCTCGTGCCGCGAGATTACGTGCCGCTGGCGACGCCCAAGTCACCCGCCATCTTCAAGCGCAGCTCCACACAACCCAAGCCATCTTGATGGAAAACCCCCGCATGGGCCGCACACCCGGATTTGCCGAAGTGCACTTCGACACCGATCAACCAACCAGCGAAATCGTGACTGCCAACCTGAAAGCCGCGACAGACAAACACTTGATCGCCTCATCTTTCTCTTGAGAAAAAATATGGCCGCCGGAGGCTCCTCGCCATGCAACCAAAACCGATCCTTTGGTCCTTTCGCCGCTGCCCTTATGCAATGCGCGCTCGTTTGGCGGTGCAGGCCAGTGGTGCGGATGTGCAGCTGCGTGAAATCCTGTTGCGCGACAAACCCGCTGCATTTCTAGCCACCTCGATGAGCGGAACCGTACCTTGCCTCGATGCCGGGTCTGTTGTCATCGACGAAAGCTTTGACATTATGACCTGGGCTCTTCAGCGATCAGACCCCCGCGGCTGGCTGGATCAGCCAGACGAGGCGATGGGTTTGATTGCGCAATGCGACGGTTCATTCAAATCCGCGCTTGATCGCTACAAATATTTCACGCGTCACCCTGATGGCACGCGCGAAGTGGCCCAGCTTGAAGCCGCGAAATACCTTAATGATCTGGATCAACGGCTTGCGGGTCAGGCGTGGTTATTTGGCAAAGAGGGGCTGTCTGATATGGCGATCCTGCCGTTTGTCCGGCAATTCGCGAATACCGACCGCGCTTGGTTTGATGCGCAAAACTGGCCACACCTTATTGATTGGCTCAATCGGTTTACCGAAAGTCAGGCGTTTTTATCTATCATGCAAAAATACACCCCTTGGCAGGAGGGCGATGATCCTGTCATGTTTGGTCAAACACCGAGCTAAGGAAACGCCATGCAACTCATCATGTCCGCCGCCTCACCCTATGTGCGCAAAGTCCGCGTGTTGATCAGAGAGGCCGATTTGCTGGATGTTGTGGAAGAAGTCGCTGTCGCCACGACGCCGCTGAAGTCCGACAGCAAGGCGCTTGCGGCCAATCCGACAGGCAAAATCCCGTCACTCCTGCGTAATGATGGCCCTGCGCTTTATGATAGTCGCGTTATTACCCGTTATCTTGATGATCATGCCAATGCAGGTTTTTACCCCCAAACCCGTATTTGGGAGGTATTAACGCTCGAGGCCACTGCGGATGCGATCATGGATGCAACTGTCGCGATGTCATATGAGACACGCTTGCGCCCGGAAAATGAACAGTCACCCGACTGGGTAGAGGCACAGTGGGGCAAAGCCGGCCGTGCCATTTCCGCGATCAATGACCGTTGGATGAGCCATCTGTCAGGACCGATGGACATGAGCCATATCGCGGTTGCATGTGCGTTATCCTATATTGACCTGCGGCACGACGTGAGAGCATGGCGGCTGGGAAATGATGCGCTAGCCAAATGGCACATGACGATGGTTGAACGTGCATCATTCAATGACACGGCGGCCTAAAAATTAAAGCTGACGCCTAAGTTCAATGCGTTGGTGACAACATCGGAAGAAGCAGTGCCTCCGCCATTGAGGTCACCGATATTGCTGCTGAAGGTGCTTTTGTATTCACCAAACAGCGACCATTCGTCGGTTACAGGATAGCTGGCACCAGCCAAAAATGTCGCGGCTGGTCCAGTCACTTGCAGCCCTGATGTTTCAGAGCCTCCGTACCCAACCTCTAGATTGGGAATGGCCATACCTAATCCGCCACCAACATATGGGGATAATCCTGCAAATGCTTCGTCCCAACGCCGGTATGCATTGACTGTTAAAGTGTTCAAGCCCTCGGCAAATGCAAGGCGACTATATCCTGAAGGCAATTCAGTTGAGTTAGCTCTTGCATGAGTGAAATCTATTCCATAGCCAAATTTGGTGCGATCCCAAATTGTCGCGCGAACGCCATAGTAGGATTGAGGATCAAATGAACTCCCTTCCCAAATCATGGAGTGGGTTTCATCTGGTAGGACAGAGTCGCCGGATATTACGACGTCGGATGGCTCCACAGACTGAAGCCCACCATAAAAACTGAGCTCAACCTGCGCCATTGCTGGTCCAGCACAAAAGCTCACAAAGGCAAATAAATAAAATGTCGAACGGTGCATGATACGCGCCAAATAAAGAATCGCTAATACCCAACAGATAATCAAATTGGAGAAGCAGGCAAACAGGTGACCCAATTCGCAGTTAGTCTAAAAAAAGTAAATGTGTCATTACCGTCAAAGTGGCGGATCGGGATATCGCGAATCTGTGCATCATCCATGAGCGCAAAGTTCAGCGCCATATTCTGAGGCGTTTCTGCGCCCAAGCTCATCCAATGTGTCGTCACGCCACATATTTTGCATGAATGAAAGGCGAGCGATTTGTCACCCCAAATATAGGCTGTGGTCGCATTCGCTGGGGATATCACCTGAAGTTTGCCCTGTGGACCATGAGCCCAAAGCGGACGCAAGCGCCTGCATATGCTGCAATTGCACGACACAAGGCGCGCAGGAACACCGTCGTATTTGATTCTCACAGCGCCACAATGGCAGCTTGCGTTCATCATCTGTTTGTCCTTTCTTGTCATATGACGCCTTTATAACGGCCCTGCGCCCTATTGTCCGCTGGACGGATGCGGTTTTGGCGGCTAAACAGCGGCAAAGTGGATGGCGGGCAACCGTTTTCTATCTATTCGCGTGGGCCTTGGCCCCAAACAAACCGGAGATGCACCCCGTGTCACATGCAGACGACCATCAGGGCACACGCCGCGACTTTATCTACTACGCCACCGCTGGTGCTGGCGCAGTTGTTACTGGCGCTGCTGTCTGGCCCCTTGTCAATCAAATGAACCCATCCGCCGACGTGCTTGCGCTGGCCTCGATCCGCGTTGATGTCGGCGCTGTTGATCCAGGCACGCAGATCACTGTTCTGTGGCAAGGTAAGCCTGTTTTCATTCGCAACCGCACCGAGGCTGAAATCGAAGAAGCCCGTGCCGTTGATGTGTCTGCACTGCCTGACGCAGAAGCAAACAACAACAACCTCGCCAATGAGGCACCTGCGACGGATGAAAACCGCGCATTGTCAGAAGACGGCAAGTGGTTGGTTCAGATGGGCGTATGTACGCACCTTGGCTGTGTGCCTTTGGGCGACGCTGGTGACTTTGGCGGTTGGTTCTGCCCATGCCACGGTTCGCACTACGACACATCCGGTCGTATTCGTAAGGGCCCAGCGCCTCGCAACCTTCCTGTGCCTGTCGCCGAATTCGTCGACGCCACAACAATTCAACTCGGTTAAGGAGCGCAATCCATGTCTGGCCTGCCACACGACCATTATGAGCCGAAGTCGAACTTCACCAAAGGTGTTGAATCCCGTCTTCCGATTATCAGCCTGCTTTACACCACGCTGACGGCGCCTACGCCGAAGAACCTGAACTGGATGTGGATCTGGGGCATTGTCCTGACGTTCACGCTGGCGCTTCAGATTGTGACGGGCATCGTTTTGGTGATGCACTATACGCCACACGTTGATCTGGCGTTTACATCTGTTGAGCACATCATGCGTGATGTGAACGGCGGCCATATGATCCGCTATTTCCACATGAATGGCGCGTCGCTGTTCTTCTTTGCTGTTTATATCCACATGTTCCGTGGGCTGTATTATGGCTCTTACAAAGCACCACGTGAAATCACGTGGATCATCGGTATGTTGATCTACATCCTGATGATGGGTGCGGGTTTCATGGGCTATGTTCTGCCATGGGGTCAGATGTCATTCCACGGCACAGCGGTTATCACTGGCCTGTTCGGCGCGATCCCGTTTGTGGGTGATAGCCTGCAGACATTGCTTTTGGGCGCTGGCGCTGTTGGCCAACCTGCCTTGAACCGCTTCTTCTCGCTTCACTATCTGCTGCCGTTTATCATTGCCGGTCTTGTGATCGTCCACATCTGGGCGTTCCACACAACAGGCAACAACAACCCAACGGGCGTTGAGCCGCGCAGCTCCTCTAAGGAAGAAGTGAAGAAAGACACATTGCCGTTCTGGCCATACTTTGTGATCAAAGACCTGTTCGCATTGGCTGTGATCCTCACGATCTTTATGGCGGTTGTCGGCTTTATGCCAAACTACCTTGGCCACCCTGACAACTACATCCCAGCCAACGCATTGGCGACGCCAGCACACATCGTGCCGGAATGGTACTACCTGCCGTTCTACGCAATCTTGCGTGCGTTCACGGCGGATGTTTGGGCTGTGCAACTGGTCAACTTCTTGAGCTTTGGCATCATTGACGCGAAATTCTTTGGTGTTGTTGCGATGTTTGGCGCGATCTTTGTGATGGCGTTGGCACCGTGGTTGGATACATCAAGCGTCCGTTCCGGCCGTTACCGTCCAATGTTCAAATGGTGGTTCGCGCTGCTGGTTATCGACTTCATCGTATTGATGTGGGCCGGTGCCCGTCCTGCTGAATTCCCATACGACTGGATTTCACTGATTGGCGCGACTTACTGGTTCTCCTACTTCTTGATCATCTTGCCGCTGCTTGGCGTGATTGAGAAGCCGCTGACACCACCAGCCACGATCGAAGACGATTTTAATGCGCACTACGGCGGTGGCGATGCCACCAAGTCCGAGTAAAGAGGGATAGAGAATATGATCCGTAAACTTACCCTTGCTGCTGTTATGGCTGTCACTGCGACAATCGCATCAGCAGAATCTGCAACGCATATCGAAGATTTCGATTTCTCGTTCGAAGGGCCATTTGGCTCTTATGATCAAAACCAGCTTCAGCGCGGTTTGAAAATTTATACTGAGGTATGTTCCGCATGCCACGGTTTGGATTTGGTCGCGTTCCGCACATTGCATGACGAGGGCGGCCCTGCGTTGCCCGAGGACCAGATGCGCGCATATGCCGAAGGCTATGAAGTGTTTGATCCAGCGTTAAACGACGGCGAAGGCGATTTTCGCCCAGCGACACCAGCGGACAAGTTCCCGTCGGTGACAAGCGCTGGCGCACCTGACCTATCGTTGATGGCCAAGGCGCGTGCTGGTTTCCACGGCCCATACGGCACTGGTTTGAACCAGTTGTTCAAAGGCATGGGCGGCGCGGAATACATCGCATCGTTGATGGTCGGCTACGAAGAAACACCGTCATGTGCGCCGGATGATTTCGACGGCACATACAACAGCGCGTTTGCAGCTGGCGGTTACCCAGAAGAATGCAAATACGAAGATGGGTCGCACAAATATCCAGGTTCCTGGATCGCGATGAGCCAGCCGCTTTATTCTGGCGATATCGAATTTGACGATGGTCATTCGAACGATCTTCACCACCAAGCAGAAGACGTTGCTGCGTTTTTGATGTGGGCGGCTGAGCCAAAGATGATGGCGCGCAAGCAGGCCGGTTTGACTGGCGTGTTGTTCCTGACCCTGTTGTCAGTGCTGCTTTATCTGACCAACAAGCGTCTGTGGGCACCACATAAAAACAAAAAGTAAGCGTCACCGCTGCTTGAGTTACTTTAAAAGACCCGTTGATTTTCAGCGGGTCTTTTTCGTTTCAAAGGGTCGGTTTGATAGTACCCAAGTATTGCGCGACGGCGGCGGATGGTTGAGCAAAAAAGCGGTCAACGGGCGCTGGTTGGGCCACGTGGCCCTGATCAACCCAAGCCACCAGATCAGCGGCATGTTTGGCATCCTCGGGATCATGGGTGACCATCACGACGCACATGGACGGGTCGTCCAGCAGCATCTTACGGATCAGGGTCAACATCTCGGCCTTGAGACCGGGGCCGAGCGCTGCGAACGGCTCATCGAGCAAGACAACAGGCCGTGCGGCAATCATGATGCGGGCAATGCCTACGCGGCTTTGTTGTCCACCTGACAATTGTGCAGGTTTGCGAGAGTGCAGATCGCCAAGCCCGACTTGACCCAGAACATCACTGATCTGTTGATGAGAGGACTTGGCTTTTGCATGGCCCTTGGGCAGGCCCAATTTGACGTTCTCAAATGCGGTCAAATGCGGAAACAGGTTGTTGTCTTGAAACAGGATCGAAACAGGGCGCTTGCCGGGGGCAAGACCGCTAATGACGCGGTCATGCCATAAAACCTGTCCTGACTGTGGGGTGACAAAGCCCGCGATAGCAGACAAGAGCGTTGATTTGCCCGCGCCCGATGGGCCCATGATTGCGGTGATCTGACCCAATGGAAAAGCAACATCAGCACTGAGCTGAAACGCGCCCTGCGACATGTTCAGTTCTTCACACTTCAGCATTGATGCGCCCCCCGCGATCACAAATCCAAAACACCGTCAATGTCAGCCCAAGCAAGAGGGTTGCGGCACCGGCGGCTGCGTCCATTTGATAGGCACCCATCAGGCGATACATTGCAAGTGGCAGCGTTTCTTGTGCGTTGCCTGCAAACAATGTGATGACGCCCAAATCGCCCATTGAAAGCGCTGCCGCGAGGCCAATCGCAAACCCGATGGGCCTGCGGGCGCGGGGCAATAGAACCTTTGAAATCCACGTAAATTTACCCATGTCGAGGCTGATGGCCAAGCGCCCATAGTCACGGCTGATCCCGTCGATCACAGGGGCAATGGCGCGCAGGGCAAACGGTAGGGCAAGCGTCGCGTTCACGATGGCAGTGACCGGTAAGGCGAACAGGGTCGGGTTCGCGAATGGATAGATCACGATGAAAAGCCCCGTGCCAACCACCAGCGATGACGCGGCCAGCGGCAAGACACCGACGATGGAAACAAGAGCGCTACCGCGCAGCGACAGGCCAAGCGCAAGGGTGATGCAAATGATCGCCGAGAGAGAGGCGACGGTCAGCGAGCGCAGAGCCGCCCACCAGATATCTGACGGCAGTAGGGCGAGATTTGGCACCCCGCGCAGGACGATCATGAGCAGTGGCGCCATCAGAAATGCAAATGCAGCCGCAATGATCAATAGGTCAAGCGTCCGCGAACCATCGAACCGCAATACGACCCGATCAAACCCAGCGCCGATGGCATGGGCCACCTGTGCCCGCCAAGTGAACAGCGCCGCGACAGCGCATAGAGTGAATTGCACCATGGCCAACAGGGCGGCGCGCCCAAGGTCGAATTCGAACCGGAGCGCCTGATAGATCGCAAGCTCAACCGTTGTGGCCCGCGGTCCGCCGCCGAGGGTGAGGGCGACTGCAAAGCTGGTAAGGCAGATCAGGAACACGACGAGAAATGCGCTCGGCAGTGTTGCCCGCAACATTGGCCGTTCGAGTAGTGGGCCAATAGGTGCGTTCAGGCTTGCGGCGAGGCGGAACCGTTCGGATGGGATCGACATCCACCCTTGGAGCAAGAGGCGGGTCACGAGGGGGAGGTTGAAGAACACATGCGCGAGGACCACGCCATGAAATCCGTAGATCGATACTTCGGGCAGGCCAAGCCACCCCAGACCAACATTGACGATGCCACCACGGCCAAACACGGCCAACAGCCCGAAAACGGCGACGACAACGGGCAATAGAAATGGTGCGCCGAGCAGCGTTATGACCAAGCTGCGGCCCTTAAAGTGCTGGCGGGCAAGGGCGCGAGCGACAGGGATAGCAAGCAGGCAACTAAGGAAAGCGGAGAGCAATGCTTGGGACACTGTAAACCGCACCGCGGCCCAATCAGCGGGGCCAAGCCCGTTTGCCCATTGCGCACGGCTGGCGACTGCCGCCAGCGTGCCCAGCGTCAGAAAAGCCACCAGCCCAGCGGCAATACCGCCGGGCCAGCGAGGGTTTATTTGGACAGCGCTACGCGCCATTCATTCAGCGCCGCGTCACGAAGCGTTAGCGCCTGCTCGGCTGAAAATAGCAGTGACGTTGCCGGTGTGATCAATGTGTCAAACCCGTCTGGCAGGCCATCCGCAGGTGTTGCGGCTGGATACATCCAGTTGGTCGTCGGGATGATGGATTGGAACCCGTCGGACACCATGAAGGCGAGGAATTGATCAGCGAGTTCGGGTTGATCCGTGCCTGCAACTTTGCCCGCGACTTCGACCTGCATGTAGTGGCCTTCGTCAAAGGCCCAAGCGACCTTGCTGTCGTCGGATTCGGCGATCAAGTGATAGGCGGGGGATGTGGTGTAGGAAAGTGCTGCGTCGGCCTCACCCTCAAGGAAGAGGCCATATGCCTCTGACCAACCGGGTGTGACGGTGACGATGTTGTCAGCTAGATCAGCCCAGATTTGTGCCGCCTCGTCGCCGTATGCCGCCTTGACCCACATCATCAGGCCAAGGCCGGGTGTGGATGACCGAGGATCTTGGATCACAACCTTAAGGTCGCTATCGGCAAGTGCGCGGAACGAGGTGGGTGCATCTGCGCCCGCGTTGCCGACAAATGCGAAATAGCCCCAGTCGAACGGCAGGAACTCAGCATCGTCCCATGCGATTGGCAGGGTAAGATCAGCGGTCACACCGTGGGGCGCAAAAAGGCCCGTCTCGCGGGCTTTGGCAGTGAGGTTTGTGTCCAAACCCAGCACGATATCGGCGTCGGTGCGCGGCCCCTCTAGCTGCAAGCGCGCCAGAAGTGCGGCACCGTCGCCCGCGCCAACAAATTGCAGGTCGCAGGCGCAAGTCGCTTCGAATGCAGTCTCAATTGCGGGGCCAGGGCCCCAATCGCTGACAAAACTGTCGTATGTCATTACTGTTAGAACGGGGGTCTCAGCCGTGGCGATAGTGGCCATGCTCAGCCCCGCAACAGATGCAAGAAAAAGTGGTTTCAACTTCATATCCTCCAAATGCGACGGGCGGATTGGGGGACAGCGTGATTGCTAACCTTCCCTCCGCCGGTCTTAACCGGTTCAGGTTCAACGGGTCAGCTTTCGCAATCTCAGCCTTGTCAGGCCCCCCGAGGTAGGGCTTAGGTAGTCGGCTATGTGCGAAAGGGCAAGGGTTAGCCGTAGATGCGGCGCATATCGGGGCGTTCGGTGCAGAAATAATGCACCCAGATATAAGCATGGCTAAACGCGGCCACGACCAGACCAGCGGTTGACTGGAATAGAAACGCAGGTGCCCAGAGGATCAAAAATCCGAATACGTACATCGCGTTTGGGCTCCAACGGAACATGCCTTGCCGCACAAGCGGTTTATCCCGAAATGATGCATCAAAATGGTCGATGCCAAAGGCGCGCTCAAAGGAAAAATATGTCTTAACGCTGAACATCATGTAGGCAGCGAGGGTAAAACAGATGCCGGCAACAATATAACCTAGCAGCGGATCGATAGGCGCAGTGCTACGGTTTGCCCAAGAAAGTGCAAAGGCGAGAATGGGGCGCGCGATAATTAAGAACGCAAAGCCGATTTGGTAGAATAGAAACCCGCGCTGACCAAAAACGCGGGTCAACGCCTGCGTGCCCAATTCAAATCGCCAGCAAAGCCAAACATAGACCTGATGGATGATCGCGTTTGAAACCGCAGCAATGACCCACATGGATGTTGATACGCCCAGAAAATCACCATTTGTAAATCCGTCCAGCATGGTGGCGGCGGTCAGGAGGGCAAGTAGGCAAGCAAGGCTGATGGCGTGCAGAGCTTGGCCCTCAAAAAATGCTTCGCGGTTTCGTGTCGGATGGGTCATGGTACACCTCAGCATGCGCGTTAATGCGCATCATAGCATGTTTTACCGAGGGGCGAAAATTGAACGAACACCTAAAGGGCGTGTTGATTACAACGCTTGCGATATTGTTGGTGACGCCGGATTCGTTGTTCGTGCGGTTGATCGGGGCTGATCCAATTGTGACGTCGTTTTGGCGGGGATTGATATCGGGCGGTGCGGTGTTGGTTTATGTGCTGTTGTTCCAAGGTATGGCAGGGTTCCGCGCGGTGCTTGGCACGGGATGGAACGGTGTTGGGTATATCGTTTTGATTGGGTCTACGACGTTGGCCTTCGTCTTTGCAGTTGAATATACATCCGTGGCCAATGCGGTGTTCATCTTTGCGGCCATGCCTGTGTTTGCGATGGTGTTTAGTTGGCTGTTATTGGGCGAGCGCGTCAGCAGTCGCATGATCTGGACGATGGTCGCGGTGGGCGGTGGCTTGGCGGTAATCGCCTATGGGTCGGGCGAAAGCCAGATTGCGCATTGGGTCGGTGATCTGTTCGCGCTCTATGTGGCCGCCGCCTATGCGATGGCGTTGACGTTGGTGCGGCGGGTCAAAGGTGTATCGATGATCCCCGCGATCCCGATTGCCTATATCGGCACGGCCATGCTGATTGCGATTTTTGTCGATCCGTGGCCGATTTTCGAGGAACAAGCCCCGTTGTTAATCATGCACGGGCTATTCATCGGGGCTGGTACTTGCCTGCTGACGATTGGGCCGAGATATATTAGCGCGGCGGAGGTGACGTTATTGGTGTTGTTGGAATCGGTGCTGGCGCCGATCCTCGTTTGGGTCGTGATCAACGAATATCCGGGCACATGGGCGTTAGTCGGCGGGATGATCGTTATTGGTGCTTTGCTTGTCTCCAACTTTGTCGCGCTGCGCCGTCGCCGTGCCGAGAAGATCGCGGGCGATGCGATCAAAGATTGAGACACCAACGGGAATAAGATCATCGGGGAAATCGTAGTCGGGGTTATGGAGTGCCGCGTGATCGACCCCCGGCCCGAGGCAAAGCATGGCGGCCTTAGCGTTCCAGCCAAACACGCCGAAATCCTCTGATGCGCGCATGGGCAGGTCGTCTTCGCCATGTGTGACGCCGATGGCATCCATCGCGGCGCGTGCGATTTGCGTGGCCTCGGCGTCGTTGACAGAGGCTGCGAATATGTCGCGGTCATCGAACCGGACAGATAGGTCGTGATCGTTGGCGGCGGTTTGGGCAAGAGAGCGGGCGGCCTGAACCATGCCTGCCATATTGCCGTCGTCCGATGCCCGAAGCGTGGCGTAGATCACGCCGTCGGCTGGGGCGACGCCAAACGTAGGTTCGCCGATATTGACATGGGTGACGGTGACAAGTTTGAAATCATTGTCCAATGCGCCGCCCTTGCCCAGTTCGGACAACGCTGGAATCAGCGACGCAATCGCTGGGGCAGGGGATGTTCCTGCCTCTGGTTCGGCGGCATGGGCGGTTTTGCCTGAGAGGTGAATAGCGAGCCCTTGGGACGCGCAGTTGATCAAGCCCACGCGCGTGGACACATGGCCAAACGGGCGGCCCGGTTCATTGTGAATCGCAAAGGCGTAGTCGGGCGCGATTTGCGCGAAAGCCGGATCAGCGACGACGGCGCGCGCGCCGCTGCCGTCTTCTTCTGCGGGTTGGAACATAAGGACCACGCGGCCTGTCGCGATAGGCGAGCGGGACAGAAGCCGACCAAGGCCCAGCAGCATGGTCATGTGACCGTCGTGGCCGCAAAGGTGCCCCTTGCCATCGATTTGCGAGCGCCAAGCGTTGTCAGACACCTCATGGATCGGGAGCGCGTCGAGCTCGGCACGGAATAGGACGGTTGGCCCCTCAACCCCGCTATCAAAAATCGCGGCGATGCCGTGGCCACCAAGGTCGGTGATCACGCGGCTTGGTTTCATGCGGGTGAGGGCGAGCTTGATCGCGGCAGCGGTCTGCACTTCTTCGCCGGATACTTCTGGCCTGCGATGCAAGTCACGGCGCAGGGAGGTGAGTTCAAATAGGTCACGGTTTGTAAGCATATTGGCAGTTCGGCCACAATGAGGACCAGTGTCAAGCTGCGAGGGCTTTCCCAAAGCGCCGCAATGCAATATCGCGGGGGTAACAACGGAGCATACGATATGTCGATCAACAGTTTTGGCCACCTTTTCCGGTTTACTACTTGGGGCGAAAGCCACGGGCCCGCGCTGGGCGCGACGGTTGACGGGTGCCCACCCGGCGTGGCGCTTGAGCCAGCGATGATCCAACAATGGCTGGATAAGCGTCGCCCCGGTCTGAACAAGAACACAACACAGCGGCAAGAGCCGGACGCGGTGAAAATCCTGTCAGGTGTGTTTGAAGGGCAGACGACCGGCACGCCAATCCAGTTGATGATTGAAAACACCGACCAGCGGTCCAAGGATTATGGCGATATCGCCAATACATTCCGCCCTGGCCATGCGGATATTACCTATCACCAGAAATACGGGTTGCGCGATTATCGTGGTGGCGGGCGTTCATCCGCACGTGAAACAGCGAGCCGCGTTGCTGCTGGTGGTGTTGCGCGTGAGGCGATCAAGGCGATTGCGCCGAATGTACAAATCCGTGGGTACATGACCCAGATGGGTGCCAAGCAGATTGACCGGACGAAGATCGACTGGGATCAGATTGACCAAAACGATTTCTTTTGCCCTGACGCGGATGCGGCGGCGGAGTGGAACGATTATCTGGCGTGGTTGCGCAAGGATGACCACAATTCTGTCGGCGCGATTATCGAGGTGGTTGCACGCGGCGTGCCCGCTGGGATCGGCGCACCTGTTTATGGCAAGTTAGACACTGATTTGGCAGCTGCGATGATGTCAATCAACGCGGTGAAGGGTGTCGAGATTGGCGAAGGCATGGCCGCTGCTGCGCTGACAGGACGAGAGAACGCGGACGAGATTTTCATGGGGAATGACGGCCAGCCTGTTTATTCGTCAAACCACTCGGGCGGTATCCTTGGTGGGATCAGCACGGGGCAAGATTTGGTCGTGCGGTTTGCGGTAAAGCCGACGTCATCCATCCTGTCACCGCGTCAATCGATCCGCATGGATGGCACGCCTACCGAAGTGATCACCAAGGGTCGTCATGATCCTTGTGTCGGCATTCGTGCCGTGCCTGTGGGCGAGGCGATGATGGCCTGTGTGGTGCTGGATCATCTGTTGCTGGATCGTGGGCAGACGGGCGGCGTACGTGGGCAGATCGGCTAGGTTGGCTGCTTGCTGATTTGCACGGCGAGAATGCCACCTGCGATAATGACCACGCCGAATACGTCCAATGCGGTGACCCGTTCACCCAACAGCACAGCCGCGATTGCTACGCCTAGGAACGGGTTGAGGAAATGAAATGTCGATGCCTTAACGGCGCCGATGCGCCCGACCAGATTGAACCAGACCCAAGTCGCGATCAGCCCCGGCACAATAGTTGTGTAGACAAAGGCCACGATAAGTTGCGATGACCAAGTGATGTCAAAGGTTTCCAGTGCCAGCGCAGGCACCCACAGAATGGCGCTGCCAACCAGCATTTGCAGCCCGACGATCATCAGGACATTGCCGCCCGACGATGCACCAAGCACGGCAAGCGTGGCGATGGTCAGTGAAAACACACCAATGATGCAAAGAACCAACCCGTAGACATCTACGCCGCCATTCAGCCGCGCGCCCATGATGATGGCGACGCCCACGACACCCGCAATTAGCCCTGCAACACCAAGCAGACGTAGGCGTTGACCCATAAAGAGCCAACCAGCGAGCGCGACGAGCAGTGGCATCGTTGACGCGATGATCGCGGCCAGTGATGCCTCAATCGTTTGCATCGCAACGAAATTCAGACCCAGATAGAGAGCATTCTGGCAAATGCCAAAGATCAGCACGCCCAACCATTGACGACGCGTGAGGCGGGCAGATTGACCGAGCGCTGCCGCGATGGCCACACCAATGAGGCCTGATATGAGAAAGCGAAAAGCCAGAGCGGTCAAAGGCGGCGCGTATTCGACGATAATTCGTGCCGATGTGAATGCAGATGACCACATTGCCGCAAAAGCGAGGCCCATAAAAATTGCTTTGATATCCATGTTTCGGACGTTGGACGATCAATGCTTGGCCTGCAATGCAAAAAGGGCTGCCCAAGTGGACAGCCCTTTCGCAAATCGGTTGTGAAGACGATTAGTCGTTCACGGAATCCTTGAGTGCCTTTGCGATTGTCATTTTGACAACCTTGTCAGCATCTTTCTTGATCTGCTCACCCGTTGCTGGGTTGCGAACCATACGCTCTGGGCGTTCGCGGCAATAAATTTTGCCAACACCTGGAAGTGTGACAGCGCCGCCGCCGGATACTTCACGTGTGATCAGGCTGCATACTGCGTCAAGCGCTGCGCCCGCTGCTTTTTTGTCTGCGCCCATTTCTTCGGCCAAAGCTGTTACAAGCTGTGCCTTTGTCATTGGTTTTGCCATTGTTGTGTCTCCCTCATGCTACCCAACCTATTTGGGCTTATTACTCGCACATCTAACTGTATCTTGTGGCGCATCACAACAATTAGTCTGCGTTTTTTTAAGAAAAACGCATGTTTTTGCCGATTTTCCTTAGTTTAGAGGAAGGCAGTTTCCTCAAAACTACGCAACTTACGGCTGTGGATGCGCTCCAGAGGCATCTCTCTGAGGTGCTCCATGGCTTGGATTCCGATGCGCAAATGACGTGAAACCTGCGTTTTGTAGAAATTTGAGGCCATGCCGGGGAGCTTTAATTCGCCGTGAAGGGGCTTGTCGCTGACGCATAATAGCGTGCCGTAGGGAACGCGAAACCGAAAGCCGTTGGCCGCGATTGTGGCGCTTTCCATATCCAAGGCAATCGCGCGAGATTGGGACAAGCGTTGCACAGGGCCGGATTGTTCGCGCAGTTCCCAGTTGCGGTTGTCAATTGTCGCGACGGTGCCTGTGCGCATGATGCGCTTGAGCTCGAAGCCTTCAAGTTCGGTCACGGATGCCACGGCCTGTTCAAGCGCAATTTGGATTTCGGCGAGGGCGGGGATTGGCACCCAAACGGGCAGATCGTCGTCAAGAACGTGGTCCTCGCGCAGGTAGGCGTGGGCAAGGACAAAGTCACCTAGGCGTTGCGAATTACGAAGACCTGCGCAGTGGCCAACCATCAACCAAGCATGTGGGCGCAGCACGGCGATGTGGTCTGTGGCGGTTTTGGCGTTTGAGGGGCCGACACCGATATTGACCAAAGTGATCCCGCCGCCGCCCTTGCGCTTGAGGTGGTAGGTCGGCATTTGCGGCAGCTTGGCAGGTGCCTCAATCGGGGTATCAGGATCGGTGATTTCGATATTTCCGGTCGCGACAAAGCTGGTGTAGCCGCTGCTGGGATCAGCGAGCATTTGGCGCGCGTAAGCCTCGAATTCCTCAACGTAGAATTGGTAGTTGGTAAAGAGGATATGGTTTTGGAAATGGTCCGCGGCGGTTGCTGTATAATGGGACAAGCGCGCCAATGAGTAGTCAATACGCTGGGCAGTAAATGGCGCGAGAGGACGTGAGCCATCAGGGAAAGCAAAACCAGTGCCGTTAACGATGTCATCATGTGTCGTGTCGAGATCGGGCACATCGAAGCTATCGCGCAATGTGAATTCCAATGCGCCGTCTTGGGGGACGGAAACCGAGGTGTCGTTTGCCACGGCAAAATGCACAGGCATCGGTGTCGAAGAAATGCCGATTTCAACGGAAACATCATGGCTTTTGATCAACAGGCCGATCTGTTGTTCGAGGTAATGCGCGAACAGATCGGGGCGAGTGACGGTTGTGGCATATGTCCCCGGTTCAGAGACGTGGCCAAATGACAGGCGGCTGTCGGTTTTCGCGTAGCGTGTCGTGACAAGCCGGATTTCCGGGTAATAGGCCCGCACGCGCACAGCAGGTTGACCAGTTGTGATCGCGGCCGAGAATTCTTGCACGAGGAATTGGGAAGAGGTTTGATAAATCTCTTGGAGCCGCGCAACAGCGGCCTTGGGATCGGTAAAGCTTTGGGCTTGGGGCACGGTAGGCGTGTGCAGATCAGCAGTCATTCGCTATCCTCAAATAGGTCGGTTAATTCAAATTTATCGACATCGACAAGGCCCAGATCAGAAATCCGGAGCGATGGAATGACGACAAGCGCCAGCAACGAATGCTGCATATAGGCATTGTTCAATGTGCAGCCGCATTCGGCCATAGCCTGCACCATGCGGCCCGCATCGGCGGCGACATCAGCGGCGGGGCGGTCAGACATCAGGCCCGCGATCGGCAGTGAGATGAAGGCGATTTCAGCGCCGTCTTTCCATATGCTGATACCGCCGCCAACCTCGCCCAGTCGGTTTGCAGCCTGCGCCATCATTTTGCGGTCCGTGCCGACGACGATCATGTGGTGACTGTCATGTGCCACAGTTGACGCCATCGCCATACTGCCAGTGTAGCCAAAGCCAGAGACAAACGCATTGGACACATCGCCCGTCGCGCGATGGCGTTCGACAAGGGCGATTTGGCAGGTTATGCCAGTACCTTCAACGACACCGTTTTCGATAGGGAGGGTCGCGGTCAATGCCTCGGTTGGGGCCTGATTTTCGACAACGCCGATGACTTTGACAGTGACCTGATTACGGCCCTCGGGGGCTGCGATTTCGAAATCGGCGGCAGTCACGGTTTTGCCCATATGGACGGTCTGGCGGGCAGCGTCCGGCCATGGGTAGTGGGGGCAATCGACGGTAATTTTACCATTCATGGCCACGGTTTGACCCCGCGCGATGACCTGTTCGATGGGCAGCGTTTTCAGGTCAGAGGTCAGGATCATATCCGCGCGTCTGCCGGGTGCGATGCTGCCCAATTCACGTTCAAGCCCGAAGTGGGTGGCGGTATTGATCGTTGCCATTTGAATGGCAATCAACGGATCGCAGCCGCAGTCAATCGCGTGACGCACGACGCGGTTCATGTGGCCGTCGTTGACCAATGTGCCTGCCATGCAATCATCGGTGCAGAGGATAAAGTTGCGCGGGTCGAGGCCCTTTTGGGTGACGGCTGTAATCTGGCTTTCGACATCGTACCAAGCAGAACCAAGGCGCATCATGGATTTCATGCCATTGCGCACGCGGGCGAGCGCATCCGCCTCGGCTGTGCCCTCATGATCATCGGCGGCACCACCAGCGACATAGGCGCTAAAGGGAATGCCCTTGTCTGGCGATGCGTAGTGGCCGCCGACTGTTTTACCGGCGTTCATGGTTGCGGCCATTTCGGCCAGCATTTGCGGATCGCCATTTATGACACCGGGGAAATTCATCATTTCACCAAGGCCGATAATCCCGTCCCAAGACATGGCCTCGGCCACATCAGCGGCGCTAATTTCAAATCCCGTGGTTTCCAATCCGGGGGCGGAGGGCGCACAGCTGGGCATCTGAGTGTAGATGTTGATCGGCTGCATCAATGCCTCGTCGTGCATCATGCGCACACCATCAAGGCCAAGCACATTCGCGATTTCATGTGGATCGGTGAACATGGTTGTGGTGCCATGGGGGATCACGGCGGCGGCAAATTCGGCGGGGGTCAACATGCCGCTTTCGATGTGCATATGACCGTCGCAAAGACCGGGGATCAGATAGCGGCCATCTGCCTCGATCAGCTGAGTATCAGGACCAATGCAATGCGATGCATCGGGACCAACATAGGCAAAACGGCCGCCGGCTACGGCAACCTGCCAGCCATCGAGCACCTCGCGGGTATGGACATTGACCAGCCTACCGCCACGCACGACAAGGTCGGCCGCCGCGCGCCCTGCGGCAACGGCAACCAATTGCGGGGCCAGTTCGGCCCATGATTTGATGTGATGTTCCATCCCCAAGACTTTCACCGAATTGGAGATGGTTCAAGAGGGTTTAGTTATTGATTTCCGCTTGCGCAGCACCGTCGAGGGCCGTTTTCAGCGCCGTCGGATCAGTAAATGTCGCGACATATGCGAAAATATCATAGGCGTCGTCTGCCTTGCGGACACGGGCCGACATCTTGGCGCGGGCCTTTTTGTCGTCTAGCTTTTCACGGAGCCAATTTGTTGGATCCTGTAGATAACCCACGAAATTTTCTTCGGTCCAAATCGCGCCAAGCTCTCCGGCTTCGACGATGCTTTTGCCATAGCGAAAGCCGTCAACGGTGCCCAATGTCCGACCGGCCATTGCGAATAGGTTCGGGCCCGATCTGCCGTTACGACCGGCAAGCGTTTCGCCATCGTCATTTTTGACGACATGGCAGGCCACGCATTGACGATTGAACTGCTCTTCTCCATTTGCCACGTCACCTTGAAAGGTCATCGCATGGCTGTCGGCAAAAGCAGGAGAAGCGGCGAGCGCCACAATGGCGCAAAGAGATTTGATTTTCATTCGTTTCATCCATTCGTTCGTTGGCATTGGGCAAAGATAGCGCGGCAAGGTTTTTGCGCCAGTCAGCTAGTGATTATTCATATCTTTGACATCAAACTCAATCGCAACTGAACCTGCATTTTCAAAGATAAGCATGGCGGGGATGGTTTCACCGACAAGGAATGGATCGCCGTTCAGGCCCATGAACATGACGTGCAATCCGCCCTGGGCAAACGTGACGGTTTCGCCCGCAGGGATCACCAGATTTTCGACGTGAAACATCATGGCGACATCATTCTCAACCTTGGTGTTGTGGACCATGACGCGGGGAAAACTGGCCTCGATAGCAACAAGGTAATCATCCGCAGCGCCGTTGTTGGTGATTTCCAAATAGCCCGCGCCTGTCATGGCCGTGGCTGGGGTGGCCTGTGCAACTGTGTGCGAAATGGTCAGATCGCCAATTTGGTAATCATTTGCATTCGCCAGCGCGGGGGCTGCCATTAGAGCCAATGAGAGGAGTAGGTTTTTCATCGCGAGACGCCTTAGAGTGGTTGTTTTGTCAGACTTATGTCGCAGAATGACGGGATGCCAGAGGCGCGATTGTCACAGGGCGAAATGCCGCTGCGTTACGTTGTGAGAAGCCGATGTCGCATTTGCAATGTGGGTTGTCCAAATTCAGGGTGATTCCTGTGCCGTAAACGCGCATCGTTTACTCAAAGAGGATAAACCATGCGCTATTCCGGATTTCGAGTGATCAAAGAGGCCCTGACAGGCCACAAAGGCTGGCAACCAGCTTGGCGCGATCCAGAACCGCAACAGCATTATGATATTGTCATCATTGGTGGCGGTGGTCACGGGCTTGCGACGGCGTATTATTTGGCCAAAAAGTATGATGGCAAAAAAATCGCGGTGCTGGAAAAAGGCTGGATCGGGGGCGGGAATGTTGGCCGCAATACCACGATCGTTCGTTCGAACTATCTGCTGGATGGGAATGAGCCGTTCTATGAGTATTCGCTAAAGCTGTGGGAGGGGTTGGAACAGGATTTCAACTATAACGCCATGGTCAGTCAGCGCGGGATTTTGAACCTAGTGCATTCGGATGCCCAGCGTGACGCGGCGATCCGGCGCGGCAATGCGATGATCCTGAACGGCGCAGATGCCGAGTTTATGTCGACCGAAGCGATCCAGAAGAAATATCCGTTCCTGAACGTGAATAACGCGCGGTTCCCGATCAAGGGGGGTTTGGCCCAGCATCGCGGCGGCACAGTGCGTCATGATGCGGTGGCGTGGGGTTATGCCCGAGGGGCCGATAGCCGCGGTGTGGATATTATTCAGAACTGCGAAGTGACTGGTTTCAAGATCGAGAACGGGAAATGTCTTGGGGTTGAGACGACAAAGGGGTTTATCGGGGCTGCCAAGGTTGGTTGTGCGGTTGCCGGATCATCGGGGCGTTTGATGGCCAAGGCGAACATGCGTCTGCCAATCGAAAGCCACGTCTTGCAGGCGTTTGTATCAGAGGGCCTGAAGCCTGTGCTGCCTGGTGTGATCACCTATGGCGCGGGGCATTTTTATTGCAGCCAATCGGACAAGGGCGGCCTTGTGTTTGGTGGTGACATTGACGGGTACAACACCTATGCGCAGCGCGGGAATATGCCTGTGGTCGAACACGTCGTGGAAAGCGGCATGGCGATGTTCCCGATGCTTGGCCGCGCGCGTCTGTTGCGGATGTGGGGCGGGATCATGGATATGTCGATGGACGGATCGCCGATCATTGATCGCACGCATATTGACGGGCTCTATTTCAACGGTGGTTGGTGTTATGGCGGGTTCAAGGCGACGCCTGCATCGGGCATGTGCTTTGCGCATTTGCTGGCCACTGACACGCCGCACGAGGTGGCGAAAGCCTATCGTTTTGATCGTTTCTCCAAGGGGTTGATGATCGACGAAAAGGGCATGGGCAATCAGCCCAATTTGCATTGAGGTGACGACAGATGATTATTAATCACCCCCTTCTTGGCCCACGCGCGGCATCGGAATTTACCTATCTGGGCGACGCGAAATTGATGGACCGGCCTGATTGGCAATCCGCAACCGCAGCGCAGGATTTCTATGAATACGGGTATCTGCGCGATAACCCCGCAGGCTGGCACGAAGAGTTGTGGTTTCATGAGGGTGGCGACAGGTCATGGTTGGTCGTGACGCGCAACACATTGACCCATGAGATCAGCAAAGTGGAATTGGCCCGCGATGTGGCCCGCAAGCGGGGGCGTTCGAAATGAGCCAGATCAATCGCCTCAAGGGTGGTCAGATTGACCGCAGTAAGACGCTGAACTTTACGTTCGATGGTAAGTCATATCAGGGGCATGAGGGCGACACGCTCGCCTCTGCCCTGCTGGCCAACAACGTGCGGCTGATGGGCCGTTCGTTCAAATACCACCGCCCGAGGGGGCCGTTGACCGCGGGGTCCGAAGAACCGAATGCACTGGTGGAACTGCGCACGGGTGGGCGGCAAGAGCCGAACACGCGCGCGACAACCGCCGAGCTGTATGATGGGTTGGTCGCGAAAAGCCAGAACAAGATCGGGAGCCTGAAATTTGATTTTATGGCGATCAATGATCGGTTCTCAAATTTCCTGACGGCAGGGTTTTATTACAAGACATTCATGTGGCCCGCAGCATTCTGGGAAAAGATTTACGAGCCGATTATTCGCCATGCTGCTGGGCTTGGGTCGCTTTCGCTTGAGGATGATCCTGATCCCTATGACAAGGGGTATTTGCATTGCGATCTGTTGATCATTGGCGCTGGGCCGACTGGTCTTGCTGCTGCGCTGACCGCTGGTCGTGCGGGTGCACAGGTGATTTTAGCGGATGAGGATTTCCAATTTGGTGGACGCCTGAACAGTGAAAACCTGAGCATTGGCGATCAGTCCGGTGTAGATTGGGCGATGGCCACAGTGGCCGAACTTGCCACGATGCCAAACGTGCGATTGATGGCGCGAACATCGGTCATCGGTGCGTTTGATCATAGCGTGTTTAGTGCGGTTGAGCGCGTTAGCGATCATGTGATTGCACCTGCTGCTGGTAAGCCACGTCAAGTTTTATGGACGATTTACACCAAGCGCAGCGTGCTGTGTGCGGGGGCAACCGAACGCCCGATTGCGTTTGATAACAATGATCGTCCTGGGATCATGATGGCGAGCGCGATGCGGTCCTATGCGAACCGTTGGGCAGTGACAGCCGCAGGGCGTGTCGCGATCTTTACCAATAATGACGACGGTCATCGCACGGCCGCCGATCTGCATGCCAAGGGTGTGAAAATCGCCGCTGTGGTTGATGTGCGTAGCGATGCGCCCATGTCGCAAGATTATGAGGTGCTGGCCGGTGCGCAGGTCACTGATACTAAGGGTCGTCTTGGCCTGACCTTTGCTGATGTGACATTGGCGAGCGGTGAAAAGCGCACGCTTGAGGTTGGTGCATTGGGTGTGTCGGGTGGTTGGAATCCGAACGTGCATATGACCTGTCATCAGCGTGGTCGGCCTGTTTGGGATGATGCGCTGGCGGCGTTTGTGCCGGGTGGTGAGCTGCCGCAGGGTATGACCGTTGCTGGTGCGGCTGATGGGCAGTTTAGCACCGCAGGGGCGCTGAAGACGGGTGCCAAAACCGCCGCTGCCGCGTTGCGTGACATTGGGATCAACGCCAGAGCCGTGCGGTTGCCGCAGGCCGAAGATGCGCCTGTGAACTTGCAACCGTTCTGGCATGTGCAGGGCACGACGCGCGGTTGGCTGGATCAGCAAAATGATGTCACCGTCAAGGATGTGAAGCTATCGCATCAAGAGGGTTTCCGTTCGGTTGAGCACCTCAAGCGTTACACCACGCTGGGCATGGCCACCGATCAGGGCAAAACGTCAAACATCAGCGGCCTTGCGATCATGGCCGAGCTGACGGGTAAATCCATTCCTGAAACCGGCACGACGATTTTCCGTCCGCCTTATACACCGACGTCACTTGGTGTGCTGGCGGGGCGGTCGGTTGGCAAGGATTTCATGCCGACACGCCTGACACCTTCTCATAAATGGGCCGAAGAACGCGGCGCTGTGTTTGTTGAGGCTGGCAACTGGATGCGTGCGCAATGGTTCCCGATTGCGGGTGAAACCCACTGGCGTGAAAGCGTGGATCGCGAAGTGATCGCCACCCGTAAATCCGCGGGCGTTTGTGATGTGACGACATTGGGCAAGGTGGACGTGCAAGGCGCGGACGCGGCTGAGTTCCTCAATAAGATCTACTGCAACGGGTTTGCCAAACTTGCCGTGGGCAAGGTGCGCTATGGCCTGATGTTGCGAGAGGATGGCATCGCGATGGACGACGGCACTGCTGCGCGTCTGGCCGAGGATCATTTCGTTGTCACCACGACAACGGCCAACGCATTGCCCGTCTATCGCCACATGGAATTTGTGCATCAATGCCTGTTTCCTGATATGGATGTGCAGCTGATTTCAACAACAGAAGCATGGGCGCAATATGCCGTCGCGGGGCCAAACAGCCGCAAGCTGTTGGAAAAGATCGTTGATCAGGACATGAGCAATGAGGCGTTCCCATTCATGGCCTGCGCTAATATCACCGTCTGCGGCGGCTTGCGCGCGCGCTTGTTCCGCATCTCATTCAGCGGTGAGCTGGCCTATGAAATTGCCGTGCCAACGGCCTATGGCGACGCGTTGATGCGCAAGATCATGGACGTCGGAGCCGAGTTTAACGTGACCCCATATGGCACAGAGGCGCTGAGCGTTATGCGCATTGAAAAGGGTCACGCGGTTGCCAATGAATTGAACGGCACCACGAGCGCGCAGAACCTTGGCATGGGGCGCATGGTGAGCAAGAAGAAGGACAGCATCGGTTCGATCCTATCAGAGCGAGAGGGGATGAACCGCGATGGCGATCTGCGGCTGGTTGGTGTGAAGCCCGTGAATGCGGGTGATCCGGTGCCGGCAGGGGCGCATTTGATGAACGCAACTGGCCCCGTCGATGCGGCACATGATCAGGGGTATCTGACATCATCGGCCTATTCGCCGGATATGGGCCACCAGATTGCGCTGGGCTTTGTGAAGGATGGCAGCAACCGCTACGGCGAAGTGATGCGCCTTGTGTCGCCGCTGACGGGTGTTGAAACATCGGTTGAAATTTGTAGCGCCCATTTCGTTGATCCAGAGGGGGAACGGCTCCGTGCATGATCTAACACCAGTGACCGCATTGGGCGGCACGACACCCCGCAGTGATACGATTGGCGGGTTGACGATAACAGAAAACGCAGGCGTCGCCTTGGCGTCCGTCGCCGCACGGTTGGGCAAGGAAGCGGCCTGTCGCAAGGCGCTCGCCAAGGTGCTGGGTGCTGTGCCGGGACCGGGCAAAGTGCAATTGAACGACCCTGAAGCAGGGTTCTGGATGGGCCCTGATCAGTGGATGATCGGCGCACCGATGGCCACGCATGAATTGCTGGCAGATCAGCTCAAGGCGCAGATGGGCGACAGCGCATCAGTGACAGAACAATCGGGTGGCTGGGTCGTGTTTGATGTTGTCGGCGATGCGGTCGAGGATTTCAGCGAGCGCCTCTGCGCCCTACCAATCCGCCAGATGGCTTCAGGCGACGCGCAGCGCACCACGATCCACCATTTGGGCTGTTTCGTGATCCGTCGGGCCGATGACAACCACCTGCGGATTTTAGGGCCACGGGCGTCCGCTGGATCGTTGCATCATGCGCTGGTGGCTGCTGCGGGTTCTGTTGGGTAGGTGAACGGTTATCAAGGGTTTCGTGATTTACGATTTGCGGATTTTTGATTTCGGTAAAATGACCATGAGAGTGATTGCAAGTCATTCAGACGTCTATAACTTAACTTCATGACCCATTGCCTGAAGTATTTTAAAACGGATGAAGACGGTATTGCCTTACTTGTCGATGATGACGGACGTACCTGCTACGCATATCTTTTGGATGAAAATGGTGAAATCGTAGGGGATTGCTGGCTGTACAATCATGGTTCAGCGCCGGTCAATAATGAATGGTATGATCCCAAGAATATGCCATTTGCAAACACGGATACCTTTGTGAATTCCGAACTTATGATGGAACATGAGCCAATAAAATCATCAAAAGAAGTGCGTGTGGAGTGGGGTCAGAACGGTGTCGATGTCTTCATTCGAAACCAACTATTTGCTCATCTTCGTGCGGGTGCAAAACCGGGGTGGTCTTTATTAGCCGCTAAAGATGGTCCGCTCGCACGCCGCCTATCTGGCTAGATCTGCATAAAAATTCAAATCAGCTACACGCCACGAACATCAAACCTTTTAAGCCGAAGGCACAATCGCATTGTCCCGCACGCGGAACATGTTGACCTTGGTGCGATCTTCTTGGGGGTGGACGCCGAATACTTCTTCGTAGTTTTGGATCATGGGCGTGGCGGATGCGTAGCCGACTGCGAGGGCGATTTCGATCATCGTGTCATTGGAATAGAGCACCAACTGCCGCGCGGCTTTCATGCGTATGGCGCGGTAGTAGTGCAGGGGGCTTTTGCCCGTCGTTTTCTTGAACATCCGCTCGACCTGACGCACGGATACGCCGATGGCGTCGGCGACATCAGCGACGTTGATTGGGTCCTCAATATGGGTGGCGAACATCTCAACGGCTTCGCGCACGATGGGCGGCAGCATGTCATCGGTGCTGGCGCTGTTCACCGTCGGGATCCGTTGGACCACGCCCTTGCCACGCACGAGGGGGTGTTGGAACCAGCAGGCGACCTCGGTTGCGATGTCGGCGCCGAGCACGTCCTCGATCAGGTGCAAGGACAGATCAAACGCCGCGGCGGCGCCTGACGCGGTGATGGTGCGCGGCTCGATTGAAATGACGTCGTCGGTCTTGGGAAGGTCGGGGAATTCGGCGTCAAACGCGGCGGCATAACACCAGTGCACGGAGGTCTTATGTTGGCCCAGCAAGCCTGCGCGGGCGAGAGGGAAGATGCCACCACTAACAGCACCCATAACGACGCCGTGCCGCGCAAGTTTGCGCAGGCGGCCATCGGATGATGTGGCATTTTCAAAAGTGCTGGACGGGCCGGACAGGATGAACAACTGATCAATACCGTCGGCGTCGGCCAAGGATACATCGGGATCAAACCCCACGTTTGCGCTGGCTGTTACCTTGGCGCCATTCTCGGAAACAAGTGACCAAGCGAAAGTATCATGGCCCGTAATCTCATTTGCGGCGCGCAATGGTTCGATCATCGAGGTCAGGGCAGACATCGGAAAACCGGGGAAAATGAGAAAGCCGATGCGGATGATTTCACGATTATTCATAGGTCAATTCTATCAGAAACAATGTGCACCAAGCTATGCTTAGTTGCGCAAAAAAATTAGTCGCGATTGCGTTCATATTGCGCGGCGCCAGCAATCGGCAGCAGCCATGTTTCACGGCGCGACACCCATGTCTCGTATGTGGGTATAAATTGATTGGGCAGATCGAATGCGCCAAGGTGAATTTCAACTTCATGGTCCGACACAGCGAAAACGGATGATCCACATGTTTGGCAAAAGTGGCGGCCATCCAAATGCTGCGTATCCCCGATGATTGAGACCGCATCAGACGTAAATATTGCGGCGGCATAGAATACAGCGCCATGATGTTTACGGCAGTTCAGGCAATGGCAAATGCCGACGCGATCAGGTTCACCTGTGGTTGTGATTTTGACCTGCCTACATGTGCAACCTGACAAACGTTCCATGGGCTAAGCAGTGCGTCCGTAAAAGCCGAGTTGCTCGGTTTCGGTGAACATCGCACCCGGTTTTTCATAATAGGTCAACACTGCGATCATGCGGGCCTTGTCACCGACAACCGGCGTAACGCGGTGCGGTGTGTTCACCCCGCGAAACACGTTGAGCGTGCCAGCTATGACATTCATTTGCTGCATCTTAGGATCATCACCCGCCAATAGCTTTGCGACGCCATCATAGTTAGGATCGTCAGTCGTGCGTAGATCGGTGCGATACTCGAACACACCGCCCTTGTCCGGTGCTTGGAGCAGCAGCGTCACGGTAAATTCAGAACGATCAAAGTGCCAGTTCAATGCTTGGCCCTCTTGATATCGCATCACGTTAAATGCGGCTAGTGGGTCGGCCATGGGGTAAAGCGCATCTTTGTTCATGACCTCGGCCAAGAATGCCTGAAGCGGAGGCCAGCTGTAAATCTGGTGGACGATGCTGCCCTGCAATTGATCAGAGCAAAGCGTATTGTTTGAGGTCTGGAACCGTTGCAGCGCGGGGTGATCATCCGCAAGGTCGGGAACAGATTTTAGAAAGTATATGTTATGTTCACGCGCGTGGTTAAAGCTGCTGCTGTCCATCGCTGGGGTATGGGCGATTGCCTCTGCCTGTGCATGTGCAGGCAGCAAGAAACCGTCTAGATTGAACATACCGTCCGCAGCCATTTCGGCACGGCAACGCGCAACCAGCGCACGGTAGGCACCGCTATTCGGTTGATCGATTGGAAACGATTCAAGATCTAAGAATTCACGCATGTCGAAGCCCTGTTGCATAAGCAGTTTCGTTTGAACATTCGGAACTGATAGCTAGCTTCGAACGAACGTCATCATCAGATAGGTGTTATTGGCCATGAAATGCGCGGCGGTACGGGTTTGTTGGTTGAGCCGTTGATCAAGACGGGCACGCCTGCGTTCTGATAAAAAGCGGCGCATAACCCAATGGATGATTTTGCGCGTGCGCGGGCGCTGGACGGACAGTTGTTCATCCGCGCGTGTCAGGCCGTAACCCACAACGTTAAACAACCCTTGCTCCACATCAATGGAGGGAGCGACAGCAGCAGTGATGTCCTCTTCTGAGGTGGCAGTAATGGGCAAATCGGCGACGAGCGCGCGGAATTTGGCAATCGGGTGGCCACCCCCGACGGTCGCGTGGATCGCGTCTGGTGCAAATGTTTCGCTGCGAAAACAATCGGCGATGATAATGGTGCCGTCTTTGGTGAGCAGATCGAGGCATTTGGAAAGTCCATCGGCCAGAGGGATGTATTGATAGCTCTCAGAAAACAAGCAGACGTCAAACGGGCCGCTCAGGTTGGCATCCTCGAACGTGGATTCGTGGACTGTGGCCTCGGGGGCATTTCGGCGGCAGCGATCAGCAAGAAACGCGCTTGGCACAACAATTTCGACGGTGTGTCCTAATGCCACCAATTTGCGCGCTGTTTCACCCGCGCCGCCGCCGATGTCGAGAATGCGCAATGTCCCCTTTGGCAGCAGAGCGAATAGTTTGGTGGTATAAGCCTCTTGGGCCGGGCCGACGTTGCCGGCGTTAATCTCTAGTCCCGTCCAAAGCCCGTAATGCAGGTTTTCATGTCCTGTCAGCCAGCGTGAAAATGAAAGTCCAATGTCGAGGCCGACGGATTTGCTGTCAATTTTTTTAGAGTTCTTGGCTGTCATTTGAACGCTTTTCGGTCGAGAAAAATATTTGTTTAGAATTGATAGCAGGGGAAAGGTGGGATTGGCTATGGTATTGCGCGTCGCGCTGCCGTTTTTCGTTTGAGGGTGGGTTGGGCTAACCTTCGTCGCGGGCGTTTTTGATCCATGCGATCAATGTCGCGCGGTCTGCGACATCCATCTGGATTGCGTTGGGCGGCGGCATTGCGCGGCTCACCCCTGCGTGCAGGTAAATCTGGCTGGCGTGGCGTGCGACGTCACCTGGGGATTCAAGGAAAACACCCTTGGGCGCCCATTGCATATTGCCCCAGCTTGGTTCGCGGGCATGGCACATCGAACAATTTCCTAGCACCACATTATAGGCATCATCAAACCCGTCAGCAGACGCAAATTGCTGCTCATAGGCCGTCAATTCACGCGCCTGTGCTTGCTCATATGTTTCATGGGTGCGCACGGTGGACAGCCAAGCAATGATGATCATCAGCACAACCGTCACGCCCCAAGTCCAATGCGGCCCTTTGCCTGTTGAATGCATGGTGTTGAAATAATGCCGGATCGTCACGCCTGTCAGGAAAATCAGTGATGCAATGATCCAAGCGTATTCCGTCCCGAACGCCAGCGGGTAATGGTTCGACAGCATCAGGAACACGACGGGCAAAGTCAGATAGTTGTTATGCATCGATCGCAGCTTGGCGATCTTGCCGTATTTGGCATCGGGCGTGCGTCCGGCCTGAAGATCAGCCACAACAATCCGCTGGTTTGGCATGATGATGAAAAATACATTGGCCGTCATGATCGTGGCCGTGAACGCCCCAAGGTGCAGCAGCGCTGCGCGACCTGTGAACACTTGGTTATAGCCCCATGACATCACCACCAGCAGCACAAACAAGAGCAGCATCAGGATCGTCGGATGTTCCTTCAGGCCGCGCTTGCACATCTGATCATAGAACAGCCAACCGATGGTCAGCGATCCGCCGGAAATCACGATGCCTTGCCACAGCGAAATATCCGCCTTGGTCGGGTCCAAGAGAAACAGCTCACCGCCGACCCAATAGACGATCATCAACAATGCAGCGCCCGATAGCCACGTCGAATAGCTCTGCCATTTATGCCATGTCAGATGCTCGGGCAGGCGGGCAGGGGCCACGAGGTATTTTGTGGTGTGATAAAAACCGCCGCCGTGGACTTCCCACTCCTCACCAAACGCGCCCTCTGGCATGTCATCGGCGGGTTTGAGCATCAGGTCGAGTGCGATGAAATAAAACGAAGCGCCAATCCACGCCATCGCGGTGATCACATGCAGCCAACGCACCGAAAATGCGATCCAGTCCCATAAAATTGCGACGTCATACATGGCTCATCATCCCTCTGTTCGGCAAGTTTCACCCAGACTAGGCGGTGCTTGGTTTTTCTGGTATTGCCACAAAATACCAATCAGCATCAAAAAAACCAGAACAATGTCCTATCTCGAAAATATCCGCACCTTTGTCCGTGTCTATGAGCTGGGCAGCATGTCCGCCGCTGGCCGCGATTTGCGGATTTCACCTGCCGTGACATCGGCCCGAATTTCGCAGCTTGAGGACCACCTCAGCGCGCGGTTGTTCCAGCGCACCACCCGTAGCCTTGCGCCGACTGAACAAGGGCAGGCGTTTTACAAAGGCGCGTGTGAGGTGCTGGAAAAGGTCGAGAGCGCCGAGGCACAGGTCGTCAATATCACCGACAACCCGAAGGGATCATTGTTCGTCGCGGCCCCCTTGGGTGTTGGCCGTCGTTTGATTGCGCCACAGGTGCCAGCCTTCCTTGCGGAATATCCAGAGGTTGCGGTGCGGCTGCGCCTGACGGATCGTAATGTTGATTTGACGACCGAAGGCTTGGACCTTGCATTTTTCCTTGGCCAGCCTGCAGATAGTAATCTGCGGATGCGCAAGATCGCGGATGTGGTGCGTGTCTTGGTCGCGTCACCCGCGTATGTCGCGGCGCGTGGCACCCCAAACAGCGGCGATGACATCGTCGCGCAGCGGCACGAATGTTTGAACCTGCGGTTCCCCGGAGCACCCGAATTCCAATGGCCCTTGATGACAGCCGACGGCCCCAAGAAATTCCGTGTGAGCGGCCGCTATGAATGCGACGACGGCGATGTGCTCACCGAATGGGCGTTGGCAGGGCAGGGGATCGCGATGAAACCCGTGTTCGAAGTGGCCGAACATATCAAAGTAGGACGTTTGGTCGAAGTGGGTCAGCAAACGCCCCCCGCGTCGATCCAAATGGCATGCCTGTTCACCCACCGTAAGCAGCAAGACCCCAAAACCCGACTGTTCATGGAGTTCATGATCGAACGGATCAGGGGTGTTGTCGCAGGGGGTTAAGCTGGGTGCCTGCTGTCCGCCGACCCGTCACCAACACTGACGTCGCACCAAATGGGCAAGTGATCTGATGCGCGTTTTGCAAGTGCGGTTTGAACGACGCCTGCGTCATTGAGCGTCACTTGCTTGCTCAGTGCGAACCGATCGAGCGCCGCGATCGGCCGTTTTGCGTGAAAGCTATGACCGGGGGAAAGCACATCAAAACGCTCTTTGAGCGGTGCAAATCCGCCGTGTTTTGACCATTCGTTCATGTCACCCGCAATGACAAGATGGCCGCAGTCTTTCGTCGCATTATCAATCGCTTTGAGTTGTGCGTTTCGGTTGCGACGCAGAAGTCCCAGATGGGTTGCCACAATGCTAAGATCGGCAAAACCGTCAAGGTCGATACGCAGCGCACCACGCGGTTCAAGAGCGGGCAAATCAATACGTTCGAACGACGCGACGTTTAAACCTTTGCGCAACAAAATGGCATTGCCGTGCCACCCAAGGCTTATTTGGTTTTGCGAAACTTCAACCAGCTCAAAATCGGTTTCGTGGCTAATCATATCACGGCCGACGGCGGGTTCGCGCACGCCAAGCCGTTTGTCGGCCTCTTGCAAAACGACGACATCGGCGGCAATTGAATTGACCACATTCAAGATGCGATCAGGCCGCACCTTTTGGTCAAGGCCCCGGGCCTTGCGAATGTTGTAACTGGCGATGCGCAGTGTGTTTTGTCCCATTCTTGATATATAGGCACGAATTGATCAGAATGAAGATTATGCCCATAATTGCGTTCAAGAACACGAGTAAGATCATGCTGGCGATTTGGACGGCATTGGCTATCGTCGGTGTGATGTCGTTTGTATTTGAACGCTGGTCACTGGGTTTTATCAGTCTGGCGACATTGGCATTATCATTGGTCCCGCTGCTGGCCGCATCACGGTGGCAGCTGTCTCTTCCGCTCCCGTTTTTGCTGGCAACGACATTGTTTTGCATCGCCTCGATATTGCTCGGCGAAGCGTTTGATTTCTATGAGCGCCTGTGGTGGTGGGATTTGGCGTTGCACGGCACAGCGTCGATCAGTTTTGGCATGATGGGGTTTTTGTTCGTCTTCATGCTGTTTGAAGGTGACCGTTTTAGCGCGCCTGCCTCGGCGATTGCATTCATTACGTTTTGCGTGGCGATGACAATCGGCACGGTCTGGGAGATTTTCGAATTTGTGATGGATCTGGCGTTTGGCTTGAACATGCAAAAATCGGGACTGAACGACACGATGGGTGACCTGATGATCGACGCTATTGGCGGCGCCATCGCCAGCGCGGCAGGCTATTTTTATCTGACTGACAATTCTGTGGGCCCGTTCGGGCAACTGTTTACGCAATTCGTTGAGCTGAATAAGCGGCTCTATGCGCGATACCGCAAACGGATTGGAAAGTAGCGGGGCAATTGAAGGCGTTAACACCCCAACAGTCTTTCGTGTTTTTTTTGAAAACAGCTGCTATTGTTTTGGAATACAAGGCTACCAACAAGCAAGGATTGCGCCAGTGAACCGCTACCCAAGAGATATGACAGGGCATGGCGAGACGCCGCCCAACGCTGCGTGGCCCAATGGGGCCAAGATCGCGGTGCAAATTGTGCTGAACTATGAAGAGGGTGGCGAGAATAACATCCTGCATGGTGATGCGGCGTCCGAGGCGTTTTTGTCCGAGATCACAGGTGCGCAGCCGTGGCCGGGGATGCGGCATTGGAACATGGAATCCTTGTATGAATACGGCTCTCGTGCCGGGTTTTGGCGGTTGCACCGGATGATGGCTGATTTGCCTCTCACAGTTTATGGCGTGGCGACGGCGCTGGCGCGTGCGCCGCAACAGGTGGCCGCGATGAAATCCGCAGGTTGGGAGATTGCCAGCCACGGGCTCAAGTGGGTTGAGCATAAGGACATGCCCAAGGACGAGGAACGCGCACAGATCGCCGAGGCGATCCGGCTGCATACCGAGGTCGTGGGGCAGGCGCCGCGCGGTTGGTATACGGGGCGCTGTTCAAACAACACAGTGCGGCTGGCGGCGGAGACGGGGCAGTTTGCCTATGTCGCCGATAGCTATGGTGATGATCTGCCGTATTGGATGCAGTTCGGGGACCGAGACCAGCTGATCGTGCCCTATACAATGGACTGCAACGATATGCGGTTTGGCATTCAGGCAGGGTTCACCAACGGAGAGCAGTTTGAAAGCTATCTCAAGGACAGCTTTGATTATTTGTATGAAGAGGGCGCGGCGGGTGCGCCCAAGATCCTGTCGATTGGGCTGCATTGCCGGATTGCTGGACGTCCGGGCAGGGCGGCTGCGTTGCGCCGCGCGATCGAGCATTTCAAATCGCATGACGGTGTGTGGTTCGCGACACGTGAACAGATTGCCGATCACTGGGCCAAGGTTAACCCGCCAGTGGCGATGGGCCGTCCGTCGGAAATGAAGCGCGATGCGTTTGTTGCGGCGTTCGGCGGTATCTTTGAACACTCTGCTTGGATTGCAGAAGGTGCTTGGGCGCTAGAGTTGGGTCCAACGCATGATAATGCGGCGGGCGTGCATAATGCGCTGGCGCGCGTGTTTCGGTCCGCATCCGAGGAACAGCGGTTGGGTGTGTTGAATGCGCACCCTGATTTGGCGGGCAAATTGGCCGCTGCGGGTCAACTGACGGCGGAAAGCACATCGGAACAAGCGGGCGCGGGGCTTGACCTGTTGACCGACGCCGAGCGCGCGACGTTCCAAGCGTTGAACGCGCAATACGTGGAACGGCACGGTTTCCCGTTCATCATCGCCGTAAAGGACAATGACAAGGCGTCGATCCTTGCGGCGTTCAACCGCCGGATCGGCAACGCGCGCGACGTTGAGTTTGCCGAAGCCTGCAAGCAAGTGGAACGCATCGCAGAATTGCGCCTGCAGGAGAAGTTTGGATGAGCGAGGTGATCCGCATTCAACCGCTCACGCCCGAGGCATTTGCACCCTATGGCGATGTGATTGATTGCAGCGGCGAGCCGGACAAGATCATCAATGCGGGTCTATGCGGACGGTTTCATGATCGTGCCAACGTGGATGTGGGCGATGACGGGCGGGTCGGGATCAACCTGTTCAAATCGCAATTGCGCCAGTTGCCCTACACGCTTGACCTGATTGAACGTCACCCAGATGGCAGCCAAGCGTTCTTTCCGATGTGCGAAAATCCGTTCCTTGTGATCGTCGCAGGGCCAGATTTAGTGCCTCACGCGTTTGTGACCACAAAGGGACAGGGCGTTAACTTTCATAAGGGCACTTGGCATGGCGTCTTGACGCCGCTGGAGGGCAGCGGCCAATTTGTCGTCATAGACCGCATTGGCGATACGCCAAACCTAGAAGAACATACCTATTCCACGCCTTACACCGTGGATTACTAAGAACGACCAGACCTGCGGGGAAGCAGGCTAAATACAACAAGGGACTGAATAAAATGACAGACACTTCTTATAGCGATCCGAATGTGACGCCGCCCATGGGGCAGGCGATCCCGCTCGGATTTCAACACGTTTTGGCGATGTTCGCATCTAACGTGACTCCATCAATTATCGTTGCAGGTGCTGCTGGCCTTGCTTTTGGCGGTGCCGAACAGATTTACCTGATCCAAATGGCGATGCTGTTTGCGGGTATCGCGACACTGTTCCAAACCATTGGCATGGGTCCAGTGGGTGCTCGTTTGCCGATCATGCAAGGTACATCATTTGCATTCGTCGGCGTGCTTGCTGGTGTTGCTGCGACACAAGGTATGGGCGTGGCGCTAACTGCATGTATCATTGGTGGTGTGGTCCACTTTGCACTTGGTTCCGTGATCCAAAACCTGCGTTGGTTGTTCCCGCCGCTGGTTACTGGTTTGGTGATCCTTGCAATCGGTCTGTATCTGATCCCAGTTGCGATCAAATATGCCGCTGGTGGCGCCGCTGATTTCCAAATGAACGCTGAAAGCTTTGGCTCCATGAAACACTGGTCAGTTGCACTGACTGTGATTGTGGTTTCTTTGGCGCTTAAGTTCTTTGCAAAAGGCCCGCTTAGCCAATCTGCGATCCTGATTGGTCTGCTGGCTGGTTACGCGTTGGCTTGGATGCTTGGCATGGTAAACTTTGGCGGCGTTGCAAAAGCGTCTTGGATCACATCCATCCAGCCTTTTCCTTATGGCTTTGAGTTTAGCCTTGGTGCTGTGATTGCTGTCACGCTGGTATCCATCGTATCCGCGATTGAAACAGTGGGCGATGCATCTGCGACAACCAAAGCAGGCGCTGGCCGTGACGCAACAGACGAAGAAATCTCTGGTGCGACTTATGCGGATGGTCTCGGCACTGCGGTTGCTGGCGTGTTCGGTGGTCTGCCAAACACATCCTTTAGCCAGAACGTCGGCATCGTTGGTATGACAGGCGTGATGTCACGCCACGTTGTGACAATCGCTGGTGTGATCATGATCGTTTGTGGTCTGTTGCCAAAAATCGGCGCTGTCATTGCGTCCATGCCGTTGCCAGTTCTGGGTGGTGGTGTGATCGTGATGTTCGGTATGGTTGCTGCTGCAGGTCTGAACATGTTGTCTGAGATCAACATGAACCGCCGCAACATGGTGATCATCGCTGTATCACTCGCGTTTGGTCTGGGTCTGAACCTTGTGCCAACTGCTGTGCAGTATCTGCCAGGTGTGGTGAAGATCCTTGCAACATCCGCAGTAGCGCCAACCGCGCTGATGGCGATTGTTCTGAACTTGGTTCTGCCAGAAGAAATCGACTAAACTTCTGAAAACCTAATAAAGGGGCCCTCCGTGCATACGCATCGGGGGGCCTTTTTCTTTTGGCGGGCTGCTTTATGCTGGGCGTGTCAAAAGGGGCGACACCAATGACCGATTTCTTATTGCTGGCATTCATTTTCTTGGTCGCTGGCGTTGTCGCGGTGCCAGTGGCGGCGCGGCTTGGGCTGGGGTCGGTGCTTGGCTATCTGATTGCAGGCATTGTGATCAGTCCGGTGCTGACGCTGTTGCATGTTGATGTCATTGCCATCCAGCAATTTGCGGAATTTGGCGTCGTGATGATGCTGTTTCTTGTGGGGCTCGAGCTTGAGCCAAAGCTGCTGTGGGCGATGCGCGCCAAGCTGGTGGGTCTGGGCGGCGGTCAGGTCGGGATCACTACAATTGCCATCATGGGTTTTGGTCTGTTGTTCGGCCTGCAATGGAGCGTGGCTTTGGCCGTGGGTCTTGTGCTGGCGCTGTCATCAACGGCGATTGTGCTGCAAACATTAAACGAAAAGGGCCTGCTGCGGTCGGATGGCGGCAGGTCGAGCTTTTCTGTCTTGTTGTTCCAAGACATTGCCGTGATCCCGATGCTTGCGTTGTTACCTCTCTTGGCGTTGCCCGAATTGCAGCAGGTCCAATCGCATGCGGGGCAGAGCGGGGCGGATACCCACGGTGGCGGGATGAGCCTTGTTGCGGGGATGAACGGCTGGCAGGCCGCGCTGATCACGCTCGGTGCGATTGGCACCGTGATTGTCGTGGGCTCGCGGCTGACGAGCCCGCTGTTGCGATACATTGCAGCGGCAAACCTACGCGAATTATTCGTGGCCACGGCTTTGATGATTGTGGTTGGGATTGCGCTGCTGATGTCACTCGTCGGGTTGTCACCTGCATTGGGCACGTTTCTTGCGGGGGTGGTGCTGGCCAATTCCGAATACCGGCACGAGCTGGAAAGCGACATTGATCCATTCAAGGGGCTGCTGCTCGGCCTGTTTTTTATGACCGTTGGGGCGGGCATTAATTTCCTACTGCTGTATGAAAATGCTCTGCTGACTCTCGGTCTTACTATTGGGTTGATAGCGACAAAGGCATCGGTTCTGGCGATCTTGGCATTTGTATTCAAGATCAAAGGATCAGGTCGCTGGCTGTTTGCCCTCGGGCTTTCGCAGGCGGGGGAATTTGGATTTGTTCTCTTGTCGCTCACGGTGTCCAGCGGGGTTATTCCCACGGCTCTGGCCGATCAGCTTTTGTTGGTTGTTGCCTTGTCGATGCTGCTGACGCCTGCGTTATTCATCGTGTTCGAACGTTGGGCCGCGCCACGTTTTTCCCATCAGCCCACGCGCGACATGGATGAAATGCCCAAGGATAGCAAAATCATCGTCGCAGGCCATGGCCGCATGGGCAGTTTGATTACCCGCATCCTGCGTGGTGCCGGCTACACCCCAACCGAGATTGATTTTAGCGGTGATCAGATCGAAATGCTAAGCAAGTTCGGGATGCGGTCCTATTACGGTGATGTGACCCGCCCTGCATTGCTCGAGTCTGCGGGCATCGGGGACGCGGACCTGTTTATCGTGACCATTGATGGCAAGGATCAGATCACCGCATTGGTCCGGTATGTCGCCTCGCATTACCCTGATTTGCACATCGTCGCCCGCGCGGTTGACCGCAATCACTACTACGATCTTTGGCACGCTGGTTGCCACGATATCATCCGCGAGATTTACGACGGATCATTGCGCATGGGGCGTTCCGCGCTAGAGGCTCTTGGCGCTCAGCCTGCCAACGCACACGCGGCGGTTGCCGCATTCGACACCATTGACCAAGAGATCATGATGGCCGCCGCATCACATTATGACCCTGCATTGCCAGCGGCAGAAAACGATGCCTATGTCCGGCACATTCTGGAACATCGCGAAGAACGCGGATCAAGGCTGATATCCGAAATGGCCGCGGCACTGAACGCCACGCCATCAGATAGTGAGCCGGACTAAAGCGGCATATGCCGGTTCACATCCTTATACAGCAGATATCGGAACCGCTCTGGTCCGCCCGCATAACAGGCCTGCGGGCAGAACGCGCGCAGCCACATATAATCACCTGCCTCGACCTCGACCCAATCGGCATTGAGGCGATAGGCGGCCTTGCCCTCAAGCACATAGAGCCCGTGTTCCATGACATGTGTTTCCAAGAACGGGATCACGCCGCCCGGTTCAAACGTGACGATGGTCACATGCATATCATGGCGCATGTCGGATGGATCGACGAAACGGGTGGTGCCCCATTTATCATCCGTTCCGGGCATCATGGTGGGGGCGATGTCGCGCTCATTGGCGATAATCACCTCGGGGTAATCAAGGCCCTCGACGGGTTGATACGCCTTTCGGATCCAGTGAAACCGCAGCATTTCGTCGGATTTGTTATGCAGCGTCCAGTCGGACGCGGGCGGGATAAACGCATAGCCACCTTCGGTCAACGTATGGGTTTCGCCGTTGATCGTCAGCGTGGCCGTGCCCTCAACCACGAACAACACGCCCTCGGCCTCTGGGTCTTCCTCTGGTCTGTCTGATCCGCCACCGGGCGACACTTCCATGATGTATTGCGAGAATGTTTCCGCAAAGCCCGACAGTGGCCGCGCAAGCACCCAAAGGCGGGTGTTATCCCAAAACGGCAGAAAGCTGGTCACAATATCGCGCATCGTGCCCTTGGGGATCACGGCGTAGGCGTCGGTAAACACCGCACGATCGGTCAAGAGCTGCGTCTGCGGCGGGTGGCCACCCTTTGGGGCGTAGTAGCTTGCTGACATGTTATTTCTCACACTTGGAATAGGGGCAGTATGGGCGTTGAGGCAGTGTCGCACCATTACCGACGTTGCGACAGGTGTTGTTGGGAATTTTTGAGAGTTTTGGGGAGCGGTGCAATCTTTCTATCTATGATTGCAATGCTAGGGGGGCAGCTAATGATGATCTATTGAAAATTTGAAGGAAGAAAAATGAATAAGAATGCGTTTGGATTTGCGGCGGCACTTTTATTGGTCGCATGCGGTGGACCATCATCTGAAAGTTCAGTTGAGACCAATGTGGTCGTGACCGACGTTGTCGATGGTGACAAGATTTCGGGCCGTTACGATCCTACTGGGTTCACGCAGGCCAATGCTCGTAAGATGGCTGGATTTAGCTGCGTTGATGCGCAGTTGGCAACTTATGGCGAAGCTGCGGTCGATGGCCAGAACGTGTTTGAGGCGACCTGCACGTCCGGCATAGTTCATGGCAAAGGGTCCGGCGTAAACTTTACAAGAACTGGCGTTAATTCAGCGAAATACTCTTCTATATTTTCTCTGAACGGTGAACTTGTATTCGATAGCGGTGAGTTCCCGCTTTAGGAATTTAACATCTCCATATCTTCAATGTATGGGCTGTTGACACATGGACCGGAATCAAGCCGCAGGCGCCGGTCCATCGACGGCCCGCCCCGACGGGCTGGCGATTTGATGATGTGGTGCGGGGTTCATATGGAAGATGTGCTTGGCTGCCATAAAGTGCGGCAGGAGCCACGTCTGATCGCCACCCCACGGGCCGTCGATGGACCGTCTGGGGTGGCGTATGTTTCTTGGATGGTCGGTTAGCCCACCTTCGCCTTCAGCTCCAACCGCCGCTTATGCAGCGTCGGCTCTGTATATCCTGAAGGATCCTCAGCGCCCTTAAACACTAGATCACACGCCGCTTGGAACGCGATGCTGGTGTAGGCGGGTGCCATGGGGGTGTAGGCGGGGTCGGCTTCGTTTTGGCGGTCCACGACCAGCGCCATTTTGCGCATGATGTCCATCACCTCGGCTTCGGACACGACGGAATGGTGCAGCCAGTTGGCGACGTGCTGCGCAGAGATGCGGCAGGTGGCGCGGTCTTCCATGAGGCCCACGTCGTTGATGTCGGGGACCTTGGAACAGCCGACGCCTTGGTCGATCCAACGGACCACATAGCCGAGGATGCCTTGGGCGTTATTTTCGACCTCGCGCGTGATTTGCGCAGGGGTCCATGCGCGGTATGTCGCGGTGGGGATATCAAGCACCGCCTCGACAAAGGCACGGCGGCCGCCAGCGCGCAGCTTGGCCTGCACGGCGAACACATCGACCTTGTGATAGTGCATCGCGTGCAATGTCGCGGCGGTGGGGCTCGGCACCCACGCGCAGTTGGCACCTGATTGTGGATGGCCGATCTTGGTTTCGATCATCGCGGCCATGCTGTCGGGTTCGGCCCACATGCCCTTGCCGATTTGGGCACGGCCAGACAGGCCACATTCCAGCCCGATATCGACGTTCTGGTTTTCATAGGCGCCGATCCAGCTTTTGCGTTTGATGAAGTCCTTGCGGCTAAACGGTCCTGCCTCCATCGAGGTGTGGATTTCGTCGCCAGTGCGATCAAGGAACCCTGTGTTGATAAAGCAAACGCGCGATTTGGCGGCGCGGATACATTGCTTGAGGTTCACCGATGTGCGGCGTTCCTCATCCATGATGCCCAGTTTAACGGTATTGGCGGGCAGGCCAAGCGCGCCCTCGACATGGGCGAAAATCTCATCTGCGAAGGCGACCTCATCAGGGCCGTGCATCTTGGGTTTGACGACATACATCGAGCCTTGGGTCGCGTTGCGGGGGCCGGATGATTTGGCGATGTCATGCATGGAGATCAGCGATGTGATCATCGCGTCCATCATGCCCTCGAACACCTCGTTCCCATCGCGGTCCAGAATGGCGGGGTTCGTCATCAGGTGGCCCACATTGCGCACCAACAAAAGTGCGCGGCCTTTGATCGTGTGGTTGGAGCCATCGGGCGCGGTATAGGTGCGGTCGCCGTGCAATTTGCGCGTAACGGATTTGCCACCTTTCTCGAATGTTTCCGAAAGGTCGCCCTTCATTAGGCCAAGCCAGTTGCGATAGGCCACGACCTTATCTTCGGCGTCGACACATGCGACGGAATCCTCAAGATCAACAATCGCGGACATGGCGGATTCAAGCACAACATCGGCAAGGCCCGATGCTGTCTGGCTGCCGATCGGGTGGTCGCGGTTGAACACCAACTCCACATGCAGGCCGTTATGGCGCAGCAACACGGCGGACGGGTCAGCCGCATCGCCGCGATAACCGCAGAATTTGGTGGGGTCGAGCAGCGCAGAGCCATCAACATCCAACGCGCCATCCTTGATGCTATATTGCGCCGCACGGCCATGGCTGGTGGCGGTCAGCGGGAATGACGTATCAAGCAAAACCGTGGAACGGGACACAACGCGCGCGCCGCGACCATCATCAAACGAGCCGCGTTTGGGCAGAGTGCCCATCGCATCGGTGCCGTAGTAGGCATCATAAAGGCTGCCCCAACGGGCGTTGGCGGCATTCAGGACAAACCGCGCATTGGTGCTGGGCACAACAAGCTGCGGGCCTGCGACAGTGGCGATTTCAGGGTCGACATTGGCGGTGTCGATTTCAAACGCATCGCCTTCGGCCAGCAGATAACCGATGTCTTGTAAAAACGCCTTATACGCCTTGGGGTCATGCGGTTGATCGCGGCGGTCACGGTGCCATTGGTCGATCTGCGATTGCAATTCTTCGCGACGGGCAAGCAGCGCCGTGTTCTTGGGGCCAAGGTCATGGATCAGGGCGGAAAGACCGTTCCAGAACGCATCGGCGTCAACGCCTGTGCCAATGATCGCCTCATCTTCGATAAAGGACGCCAGTTCCGCCGCAACGTTCAGATCGGCACGGGTTACGCGAGTTGATGACATGGATAGTCCTTCTCAAATGCATATGTGTCGGGAAAAAGGATAGTGGTCCAGAAAGGGTAAGTATAGGTCGTTAGGCGGCCGAGGTTATAAACTGACGCAATAAAAAATAATTTTGGCTTATAAGCACCGAATATCTGCAAGGTGTTTCTGACCACCAAAGCTTACATATAAAGAAACAAAATGATTGCAGGTGGCGGAAAATGTCAGCGCTAACAATCCAGGGTGACGTCGCGACGCCCGAATTGTTTGGCGTTCTACCTCTGGTAATTCCCAAAACCCGTGATAGCCTCTCCGCACAAATCCAACAAAATGGGAGAATTCAATGAAACGTCGTTCATTCGTATTGGCAACTTTGTTGTCATCAACGATCGCATTTAGCGCGACCGCAGCCGAGGTGCCAGCAGGCACAAATCTCGCGACTGATCAAACTTTCACTTACCGTGTTCTGGATGAGTTTTCATCTTTTGACCCTCAGGTCGTCGAAGATGTGAACGGTTCCGAAGTTGTGCGCGACCTGTTCGAAGGTCTGTATAACCAAGACGCAGACGGCAACAACGTCCCTGGCGTCGCCGTCAGCCATGAAGTCAGCGATGACAACATGATGTATACATTTAAATTGCGCGACAACGCCAAATGGTCAGATGGCACAGCCGTCACCGCTGGTGATTTTGTCTACGCATGGCAGCGTGCTGTCGATCCAGAGCTGGCATCACCATACGCATGGTATGTTGAGCTGATGTCCATTGAAAATGGCGCAGCAATCATCGCAGGCGAACAGCCGATTGAAAACCTCGGCGTATCCGCACCAGACGATCATACATTTGTTGTGAAACTCTCTGCTCCACTGCCATATTTTGACAAAATGGTATCCCACGCGACAACATTCCCTGCACCAAAATGGGCAATCGACGCGCATGGCGGCGAATGGACACGTCCGGGCAACCTTGTGTCTAACGGCGCATACGTCCTGACAGAGCACGTCCCAAAAGAGCGTTCCACGCGTGAGCGTAACGCAATGTATTGGAACAACGACGCGACAGTGCTTGATAAGGTTGTGACATTGGTCATCGGCGACGATGTGCAGGGTCTGACACGTTGGAAAGCTGGCGAGGTTGACAAAACTGACATCCCAGCAGGCCAGTACCCAACACTCAAAGCCGAGTTTGGCGACGAAGCCTATGCGTTGCCACGTCTGTGTAACTACTACTTCACATTCAACATGTCCGACGACGGCCCAGAAGCGTTCAAAGATGTGCGCGTGCGTCAGGCGCTTGCACTTGCTCTTGATCGTAACGTGATCACGGATCAGGTTCTTCAGGGTGGCCAATTCCCAGCGTATAACTTTACGCCTGCGGCAACGGCTGGTTTTGATTCACCAGACAGCGACTTGGCCAACATGTCCCAGTCTGATCGTGACGCAAAAGCGATGGCACTGATGGCAGAGGCTGGTTACGGCAAAGACGGCGAAACACTGTCGTTCGAATACCTCTACAACACATCAGAAGCACATGAGCAGGTTGCGATTGTTGCATCACAGATGTGGAAGCAGAAGCTGGGTGTCGAAGCCACGCTCGCCAATCAGGAATGGAAAGTGTTCCTTGAAAACCGTGGCGCGCAAAACTTCGAAATGGCACGCGGCGCATGGTGTGGTGACTATAACGAAGCCTCAACATTCCTCGACCTGCTGACAACGCCATCAGGCTATAACGATGGTAAGTTCTCCAACGCGCGCGTTGATGAGCTGATGACAGGCGCAAAGTCTTCTCAGGATGCAAACCCTCTCTACACAGAAGTAGAAGGTATCCTTGCTGACGAAATGCCAGTGATCCCAGTCTACCACTATGCAACCAACATGATGTTGGACAGCAGCGTGCAGGGCTGGCCTGTCGGCAACGTAGAACAGACTTGGTATTCCAAGGATCTGTATAAAACAGCCGAATAAAATACCCCTTCCCCGCCGGTGTCACATCGGCGGGGTTCCTCTATCCGGCAGGTTTACATGCTCCGATACAGCCTCAAGCGCCTCTTGGTCGCTATTCCCACAATTCTTGCACTTATCGTCATCGCGTTCTTTTTGATGCGACTGGCCCCCGGTGGCCCGTTCACCGCAGAGCGGCCGTTGCCCGAAAGCGTGATGAAAAACGTGCTTGCCCGTTACGGTATGGATCAACCGCTTTATGTGCAGTTCGGCACCTACCTCAAAAACCTGTTCTTCCACTTTGATTTTGGCCCCAGCTTCGCCCAAAAGGACCGCTCGGTGAACGAAATCATCGCGCACGGTTTCCCTGTCACAATCACCTATGGCTTCTGGTCTGCGGTGTTCGTTCTACTGCTTGGTATCCCGCTTGGTATCATCGCCGCCCTTCGCCACAATGGCGTTTGGGATTACACGATGACCGGCCTCGCGATCTTCTCGCAAATCTTCCCCAATTTCGTCCTCGCGCCGCTCATGGTGCTGCTGTTCACACTCGTCCTTGGTTGGCTGCCCGGTGGCGGTTGGAACGGGGGGCAATGGCAATATATCATCATGCCTGCCGTGGCACTTGGCACATCTTACATGGCCAGCGTCGCGCGTCTGACCCGTGGTCAAATGCTCGAGGTTCTTAATTCCCCGTTCATCCGCACCGCCCGCGCTAAGGGTTTGTCGGAACGCACCATCGTCTGGCGTCATGCGATGAAGCCTGCGCTGTTGCCTGTCGTGTCCTACATGGGCCCTGTGTTCGTCTATATGATCACTGGCTCGGTTTTCATCGACGTGTTCTTTTCCACCGGTGGTATTGGCCAAGATTTTATCGACGGTGCCTATTCACGTGATTATTCGGTATTGATGGCGCTTGCCCTGCTCTACATCACCCTCACAATCGTTCTGAACCTATTGATGGATCTGATCTACGCTTGGGTCGATCCCAAGGTAAGGAGCGCGCTATGAACTCGTTTCGCACCAAAATGCGCAGCAAGGCGTTTTCCGAAGAACTGGCCGAAGAGATTATTCAGTCCAATTCGTTCTGGCAGGATGCGCGCATTCGCTTCTTCCAAAACAAGATGGCGGTTTTATCCTGCTTTATCCTGTTGTCGATTGTCCTGTTTGCCATTTTCGGCGGCTATTTCGCACAATGGAGCAACGAAGAAATCGACTGGTCCGTTCTCGGCAAAGTCAAAACCGAAGGCATGCCATCCATCGCATCCGGTCACTACTTTGGCGTCGATGAACTTGGCCGCGATCTCTATGCCCGCGTCGTCCAAGGCTCTCGGGTCTCGCTGTCGGTTGGTGTGATTGCATCAATCTTTGCGCTGATCAGCGGCGCCACTTGGGGGGCTATCGCTGGGTATTACGGCAAGCGTCTTGATGCGGTCATCCTTGGCGCCAGCCAGATCACAACCGCTATTCCCTACATCATCTTTTTCGTGGTTTGGCAGGCGTTCTTTGGCCGCTCCACCAGCCAGTTGATCATCGTGATGATTCTCGTGAACTGGTCCGCAGGGCTGTTCATTGTGCGCGGTCAGGTGATGATGCTCAAGGAAAAGGAATTCGTCGATGCTGCCCGTCTGATGGGCCTGTCGGATTTTCAGATCATCCGCAAACACATCTTGCCCAACATGCTTGGCATTGTGGTCATCTACGCATCGCTGACCATCCCAGAGGTCATCATGTTCGAAAGCATCGTGTCCTTCCTTGGTGTGGGTATCCAAGAACCGGCAACAAGCTGGGGCAAACTGATCGCAGAAGGTGCGCGCACCATGCAATTCGGCACGCTTTGGCAGTTTGCCTTCCCTGCCGCGATCTTTGCCCTGACCCAGATTTCACTTTATTACATCGGCGACGGTCTGCGCGACGCCCTTGATCCAAAGGACCGCTAATGAGCCTGCTGTCTATCAAAGACCTGAACATCAGCTTTACCCTGACCGAAGGATCGGTGCACGCCGTCAACAATGTCAGTTTTGACATTGAGGCAGGGCAAAAGCTGGCTCTTGTGGGCGAAAGCGGATCTGGCAAATCGCAAATCGCGTTTTCCATCCTGCAACTGCTGGCCAAGAACGGCACCGCCACGGGCGAGGTCATGTTTGAGGGTGAAAACTTGCTCACCGCCTCGCAGCGGCACCTCAATAAAATCCGCTCGAATGACATCTCGATCATTTTTCAGGACCCGATGTCATCGCTCAATCCCTACATGCGGATCGAACGTCAGCTCAGCGAAGTGTTGGAATTGCATCAAGGGCTGAATTCGCGTGATGCTCGTAAGCGCGTGCTTGAGGTGTTGGATGCCGTGCGGATTCCCGACGCCAAAAACCGTCTGCGCCAATATCCGCACGAGTTTTCCGGCGGGATGCGTCAGCGTTTGGTCATCGCCATGGCACTGTTGTGCAAACCCAAACTGATCCTTGCGGATGAACCGACCACCGCCCTTGATGTGACCGTTCAGGCGCAGATCATGGCGCTGTTGGATGAAATCCAGCGCGACAGCGGCACCGCCATCATGCTGATCACCCATGACCTTGGCGTTGTGGCTGGGTTTTGTGATGAAACCGTCGTGCTATATGGTGGCCGCGTGATGGAACGCGCAAAAACCACCGACCTGTTTGATCGCCCCACGCACCCCTATACCAAGGGTCTGCTCCATGCGATCCCCAACATTGAAGACAAGGACGCGACCCTGTCCGCGATCCCCGGCAGCCCGCCAAACGCATCGCAATTCCCGACACAATGCCCCTTTGCCCCGCGCTGCGAATTGGCGATTGATGCCTGTCATTCCCAATTGCCAGAACTGACAACAACCGCACCGCACCGCGCATGCATTCGCCCGATCGAGGACGTCACACCATGAGCACCCTTCTTAGCGTCCGTGATCTGCATGTGACATTCGACATCTCGCAAGGCGGCTGGCCTTGGACCCCGCCCAAGAAATTGCGCGCCGTCAATGGCATCAGCTTTGATTTGCAAGCCGGCCAAACCCTCGGCGTTGTCGGCGAAAGCGGCTGCGGCAAATCAACATTGATCCGCGCTATCGCGGGCCTCGCGCCATTGTCTGACGGCACCGTATCGGTCAACGGTCAAGACATCAACTACGCTGACAAAGCCCAGAAAAAGAAGCTGGTTCAAAGCCTGCAAATGATCTTTCAAGATCCGATTGCATCCCTGAACCCGCGCATGACCGTGCTCGAAATCGTGCAAGAACCGCTGCAATTCGCCTTCCCCGACATGACCCCTGATGAGCGCCGCAAAAAGGCGTTCGCGATGCTTGATCGCGTCGGCATTTCACAGCGCAATTTCGGCCGCTACCCGCATGAATTTTCCGGCGGTCAGTGTCAGCGTATCGGCATTGCCCGCGCCCTGATCAGCGAACCCAAAATCCTGCTTTGTGATGAACCCGTGTCCGCATTGGATGTGTCTATTCAGGCCCAAGTCGTCAATTTGCTGATGGAACTACAGGCCGAAATGGGCCTGTCGATGATCTTTGTCGCCCATGATCTGGGTATCGTTCACCATATATCTGACGACATTCTGGTAATGTATCTGGGCGGCATGATGGAAACATCCGGCGCCCGCAATATCGTGTCAGGGCCCAAACACCCCTATACCCAAGCCCTGCTCTCCGCGATCCCCGTGCCCGACCCGCACAAGAAAATCACGCCGCAAACGCTTGATGGTGATCTGCCCAGCCCGACGGCCCTGCCAACCGGTTGCCTGTTCGCCACCCGTTGCCCCAAGGCCCAAGCGATTTGTCAAACAGACCGCCCCCAGCTTGGCACGATAGGGGCGCATGACGTCGCCTGCCATTTCCCTAGCTAGATCTATAGGCAGTCGAACCTGCGCATAGCGTGGTGACGGCTCCCAAACATGCTTGATGTTAAGTTTTAGCAGCTGCGATTGCTGCACCAATTCCAATGCGGAAACTTGGTGTTTTATTTTATGGTCAGACCCGCTAGTTATATGGAAATTATAACCCTTGCTATGAGCCCAACAGGTGGCGCTATGGCCGGAAATAGCTGACATCAATGAAATTGGGCCATCTTTCCCTATCTGCTGTGAAGAATTAGAATACCTTATGCAAAATGTTTCAATCGTCGTGCCTGTCCACAATGAGGCGGAAAATATTCAATCATTATTAGAAGAAATTCTCAAAACGCAGGATGCATATTCGCTGCATGAAGTCATATTCGTTGATGATGCTTCGACGGATAATACGCAGGAAATTCTGACATCATTGCAGCAAGAAGAAGCGCGTATTGTGATTGTGACCCATGCACATGTGGGCGGACAAAGTGCCGCTATCCATAGTGGCGTTTTGCGCGCCACATCCCCGATTATTGCGATGCTTGACGGGGACGGCCAAAACCCGCCTTCGGAACTGCCAAATCTTGTGGCGCCACTGTTGGTCGACAACCCGGGCAAAGTCGCTCTCGTGGCCGGTCAGCGCGTTGGGCGCCAAGACGTGCTGTCCAAACGGCTTGCGTCAAAATTTGCCAATAAACTGCGGTCCGCTTTGCTTAAGGATGGCACGCGCGACACGGGTTGCGGACTAAAAGCATTCAGGCGCGATGCCTATCTGGCGCTGCCTGTATTCAACCATATGCACCGCTATCTGCCAGCGTTGTTTCAGCGTGATGGCTGGGATATTAGCCATGTGGACGTGTCACATCGAGAACGCGGGGCAGGTCGGTCAAAATACAACAATCTGCAACGCGGTTTTGTTGGTATATTTGATCTAATAGGGGTGACTTGGCTGATCCGCCGCCGAAAGGTGGTCAATAAGATGTCCGACGTCCTCGGCGACGGCAAGGAAGGGTAACGGCATGTTTGAATTTCTGAACGTCGAAAGCTGGAAAGAATTCACATGGCTTATGGTCGGGCTTGGTGGACAACTGGCATTTACCGCACGTTTTATCGCGCAGTGGATTGCGTCTGAAAAGGCGGGCCGATCAACCGTGCCGTTGGCATTTTGGTATTTCTCGATAGTGGGTGGTGCGGTTTTGCTCTCCTATGCAATCTACCGTGGAGACCCAGTATTTATTCTGGGCCAATCAATGGGGCTGTTCATTTATTCACGTAACTTATGGCTCATTCGCCGTGAACGGATGTCGGACGTATGACGCAGCTATGGTCATTTATCGTGCGCTTTCCAATCATGGTTGGCGTTGCGCTTATCCTGGCCCAGACGCTGCCGTTTCTTGACAGTCGCTGGCTTTGGTTTTCGGATGAGGTCCGTTACGCAGAAGTGTATTCCAACCTTGTCGAACAAGGGCATTGGATTGTTCTCAATCTGAATGGTGTGGCATACCCCGATAAGCCACCCGTCTATTTCTTATTTCTTGCGCTGCTAGACTTGATCCCCGGCGTGCATATGCCCGATGTGATGTGGCTGGGATCGGCTGGATCCGCGATCATTTTACTATTCGCGATGCGCAGCCTAGCCCGTGCCGTTGGGGTTGGCCAAGAAGGGTTTGCTGCAGGAATTCTTGTGCAGCTTTGCCTATTTGGGATGATCATTCTGCTGCACTATGTGCGGATGGATCTGTTGTTTGTGGCCTTTATGTTAGCCGGACAGGCGCAGTTACACAGGCATTACTATAGTGGTGAGCCGAGCAAGCATGCCTATCTGGGGTTTGCGCTTGGGGGGGTGGCCGTGTTGGTCAAGGGGCCACTTGGCTTGCTGTTACCGCTTGTGGCGGTTTGGGGCACGGCGCTCTGGGCAGGTAAGGGTGGCAGGATTGTCCGTTTGCCCACGCTGGTCGGGCTCATTGTTTCTATTGTATTGATGGCGAGTTGGGCCGTGGGCATAGTTGCGGTTGAAGGATGGTCATTCTTTCGCGATCAGATCATCGGCAAACAGGTATTGGAACGGGCGACTGATACGTTCCACCACAGCGAACCGCTAAGTTTCTACTTCATTTTACTGCCGCTGTTGTTGCTGCCATGGACTGGTATGGCGGCAGCGTTGCCATGGCGTAGTTTCATGCAATGGCCAACGAAAATTTGGACGCAGCGGTCCGAGCTAGGGCCTGTTGGCATATTGGCAATTGGATCGTTCCTGCACTTTGCGATGTTGTCGTCGTTAGATGGCAAGGTTGGCGTGTATTTGCTGCCGATATTGGTGCAGCTGTCACTGATGATTGGCGCGTTGATCGTGGCGCGCCCGCTGTTGCGAGGGTGGGTTGGCGTGGCCGTGATGGTCGCAATGTTTGGCGGTGCCCTAATTGCGCTGTCATTCACCAAAGAGGCCGTTGAATATCAGACTGGCGCGGCCATTTGCGGCGCGTTTTTAGTGTTGGCAGGCATTGTGATGTTCACATTGCGGAACGGGAAGCGGTCTATGTTGATTTTTCTGTCCGGTGCGATGTTGATCTGGAGCATGCTATTGGCCGCATTTTTGCTACCGGGGTTAAACAACAGCACCTCGACTCGCGTCCCTGCAGAACATCTGGGCCGTTTGGCGCAAGAGGGGTATGTACCCGTTGCTTACCGCACATATCCGGGCATTTTTTCATATTATGCTGGACGCGACGTGGTGCAAATCGACAATGCTGACGAGCTGAAACAGCTGTTGAAATCAAAGCGCCGCGTCGTTGTTGCGACAAGAGACAAGGACCTGAAAGATATTGACCTTGAGGATTTCGAGACGATTTATTCGCGTGCGTTGAATGGTGCAGGCGGCAGATATGTCGTGACCCGCAGAGACTGATCATAGGCGTTGAGGTTTTGGAATTGTGACCAGTTCAATTCCCGTTACCGGCAGGCAATTTGATTCAATTTGAACGTTCGCAGCAGAAATGAAACTGGAACGATCGACGTTGGGGCGTTGAAAACGTTGATGAATTTTAGCGGATGGCAACCTAGGTTAGCGTTCACTCGTCGGCTCGACATCGTTTTCACTTGCCTGATCTCGGAAATCAGTTTCATAATGATCCAACAATAATAAGGATGCAGTTTTGAGGTATTTTCCACCACTTGACCAACCTACGCGCAGTAAAATTCGGCAAACTGTCAAAGCGTCGTCAAACGAAACAGAAGCGCACAAGAATGTTGCGGAGCTTTGCCAAAAGACGGATCAACTCACGCCTTTTTCTACTGAATTTACGGACCAATTCGCAATTGTCAGCCAAGCTGGCGTCGATATACATTTTCCGCGCGGCATTCCCCCAATTAAGTTTGTTCTAATAGCCTACAACTATGTTGAGTGGCTAAAGCGCAAATATTCACTACCTGGATTTTGCGAGGTTGAAGACGGTGATATTGTGTTTGATTGCGGTGCATATGTTGGCGGATTTTCAATGGCGGCGGCCAGTGTGGCCAAGGCGGTGTATAGCTTTGAACCAGCACCAAACAATTTTCAATGTATTGAAAAATGTGTGACACAATTTCCAAACATCCATGCGTGCGCGATGGGTCTGGGAAAACAAAATGAAACGTTGGAATTGAACCTCAGCCGAAGCAGTGTGGAGCACTCGTTTTTGGCACCTGATCGCGGTGGCGTTGCTGGACGGATTGAGGTCGATGTCCGCACAATCGAAACATTTGTTTCAGACAATAACTTGGGCTCTGTCGATTTTTTGAAAATTGAAGCGGAAGGCTTTGAAATAGAAGTTTTTCAGGGACTAGGCAAAGTACGTCCGAAGAAAATTGCAATCGACGTCAGTCCCGAGCGGGATTTGGAAAGCCCGAGTGAATTCTTTGAAAAAGAGCTTTTGGCGTTAGGGTATGAGACCCAAAGGCGTGGAAATGTCCTATTTGGAGTATTAGCATAATGGAAACGATTACGTTCGCGAACGCTAACTACATTCCGGTTTTGGCCAATTGGTTGGCAACTATGCGCAAGATTAAGCGCAAATCAGTCGTTGTGTATGCCTTGGATGACGCCACAAAAAGATTTGCAGAGAATAGTGGGTTCGAAACTCGCAGCGTAGTTGCCTGTCCGTCATCATATAGTTTGAGACAGTAGGCGTTTTGACTTTGAAGAGTCA